>NZ_JBXAPJ010000001.1:0-5383 GCF_058803865.1 Agrobacterium sp. GW821-FHT14E08
CGGGGTGGAGCAGCCCGGTAGCTCGTCAGGCTCATAACCTGAAGGCCGCAGGTTCAAATCCTGCCCCCGCAACCAATACTCATAAGACGTTCAAGACTTATCAAAGGGCCCGAGGAAACTCAGGGCCCTTTTTGGCGTTGTGCGGAAATTGTCATTCAAGCGGCCTAGCCGGCCGCCCTTACACGGGTGGATGCAGAAATGCAGGCATGGAACCACCCTCTGATCGCCTGGCGCGATAGAGGCGGGCGGTGTCGAGTGCCTCCCGGATGCTCACGTCCATGTCCAGATAGCGATAGGTCCCGAGGCGGCCGACAAAGGTGACGGATGTTTCCCGCTCGGCGCGCGCCACGTATTCGGCAAGCTGCTCTTTATCCTTGACCAACCGAACTGGATAATAAGGGATGTCTTGCGGGCCGCACGCGCGGGAAAATTCCCTATAACAAACGGAGCCTGCTGGCTCTTCCCACGGGGAAAAATGCTTGTGCTCGGTGATGCGGGTAAAGGGCACGGAAACGTCGCCATAATTCATCACCGCGCAGCCCTGATAGTCGCCATCATAGGTGAAACGTTCGAAGTCGAGTGTTCGGTAGGCAAGCCGGCCGAGTTCGAAGTCGAAATAGCCATCGAGCGGGCCTGAATAGAAGACGTGTTTGCAAGCCCCTGCATCGGCACGGTGGAATTGTGTGCCGAGCCTCACCGTTATGTTCGGATGATCGAGGATACGCTCGATCATATCGGTATATCCGGTTTCCGGCATGCCCTGATATTTGTGGAAGAAATAGTTGTCGTCATAATTGAAGCGCATGGGCAGGCGTTTCAGGATCGACGCGGGCAGGTCGGCCGGTGGGCAGCCCCATTGCTTCTCCGTATATCCCTTGAAGAAGGCTTCGTAGAGTTCCGGGCCGACAAAGCGCAGCGCCTGCTCCTCGAAGGTCTGCGGATTGATGATCGATTTGTCGGCCCTCTCTTCTATGAAGGTTCTCGCTTCATCGGGCCGGAAATTCTTGCCGAAGAACTGGTTGATCGTGTGCAGATTGACGGGCAGGGAATAGACACGCTCGCCGCTCGTCGTTTTGACCCGGTTCTTGTAAGGCATGAACGTCTGGAAGCTGTTGACATAGTCCCAAACCTCCTTGTCGTCCGTATGGAAGATATGCGGGCCGTAAACATGCACCATAACGCCGGTTTCGCCGTCACGCTCGGTGTGGCAATTACCGGCAATGTGATTGCGGGCATCGATGATCTCGACCATATGGCCTGCCAGGGCGAGCTCCCGTCCAATGACCGCCCCGGAAAGCCCGGCGCCGACAATGACAATTCTTTCATCCGCGCTCATTGAGAACTAGTCCTGTTCATATGTCGTCGCCGGCGGGGGCGGTAAAGATTTGCTTCGAGGAGGTGGTGATGAGGGCAGTCCCGGGCGAACGAGAATATCGACGGTCAGCGGGAAATAGTGATATCCGGCTCGCGCCGTTCGGTTTCTCGCTCAGTCTTTTGGTGTCTGCCACAGGCGAAGGTCGTATGGGATCGGTGCATAGTCGTGCCACTGATTGAGTTTCTTGAGATAGCGTCTGCGGTAGCTTTGTTCGTCCTCAAACTCGATATTTTCCAATACGGCTTCCGCACCCACGTCATAATAGAGATCGAGATTGCTGAGATCCGGCACTGGCGTCTCGCCGCGTTCGCATTCGCCCTGCATCTGCCAGAAGAGTTCATCCAGACGCCGTGCCAGGGCGGGAATATCGCGCAATACACTTGTCTCGCGTTGCCGGGCGATCGACTCTCTCACCTTAAGAAGGCTCTTCCTGTCGTGGGCAAAACCCACGGCGCGGGCGACATAGTCTTCGGGCGACGAGCAGAGCATCTCCGGGACACCGGCTGCGGTGACGATGCTGCCGCAGAAACGCGCGGCAAATGTCTTGCCTGACATGGTGAGGACGGGCAGGCCGGATGTTATCGCATCAGCCGCGGTGGAGTGCGCGCCATAGGGGAAGGTGTCCAGAAACAGATCGGCGACACCGATACGGGCAATATGCATCGGGTTCGGGACTTTCGGTGCGAATACGAGCCGTTCGGGTGCGACGCCGTTCCGTTGCGCGACGTCTCGCAGGCGCTGATTGACATCTTCATCGCCCGTCAGCAGCCACAATAGGCTGCCTGGCGTCTGCGACAGGATCGTCATCCATCGTGCAAAGCAGTTTTCCGTGATCTTCTGCATGCCGTTGAAGCTGGCATAAACGAATGCGTCCTCCGGCAGTCCGACGTCTGCTCGGCTCGGTCGCTCCGCGATGGGCCGCTTGCGGTCGAGCGGCTGATCGCACGCGATGCGCAGCACCTTTTCGGTGTAATAGATTTCGTTCTCCTCCGGGATCATATACCCGTCGGAGATCAGATAATGATGGAACGGGCTTCCCATTGATCCAGGGTAGCCGCAGAAGCTGACGATGACCGGCGCAGGCCTATAGGCGAAAATTCTTGCGCGGGCGTCCTTGGTGTAGCCATTCACGTCGATCAGGATATCGATTTCATCGGAGATGATCTGCGATGCGGCAGAGCTATCATCCAGGCTGTGAATATCTCGCCAGCAATGGACCGCAGCTTTTATTCTCTGCTGGGTGCTGTCCGTATTGCGTACATTGCCGGAATAATAGGCGAAGACCTCAAGACTGTTTCTGTCGTGCAGCTCCAGCACCTCGCAGAGAGCGAAGCCGACGGCATGATCACGAAGATCCGATGAGAGGTAGCCGACGCGCAGACGTTGACCAGTCCCGGACTTGTGTTTCGGCAATCTGCGCGGAAAGCAGGTGAGGTCCGGACGTGCGCCAATCAGCGTTTTGCTCAAGCGATAGGCTTTGGCAAGCTGGAACATCGGATCGTCAGCGTAGCAACTCAACGTCAGCGAAGACATGGCGTCAAGCATCTTGCGGGCAGGGACGTGGCTCGAGGGTTCAAGCACCGGCCATTTGCATTGGCGCTGTCGCAACGCTGCCCAGTGCTGGCCTGATTCCGGCGCCTCCGGCCGCAGCTCGAACGCCTGCAGCAAAGCGGCTTCAGCCTCCTCAAGTTTTCCGGCACTTTCGAGGACCCGGCCAATGTTCTGCAGGACCATATGCCGATGCCCAACCGCTTCGGCATCGAGATTTTTCGTGGCCTCGGCATATTGCGACCACTGCTCCACTGCCTGACCGATCAGGCCGGCATCTTCAAGCACGCGACCGAGATTGATGTGGCCGGGAGCGAATTGCGGATTGGCCTTTAAGCAGCCGTGAAACGCCTGGACGGCGCCTGCGCGATCGCCAAGCTGGCTCAGCACGACAGCGTAGTTGAAGTAGGCGACGTGGATTGCGGGATTATTGTCGTTGAATGCGACCCAGGTTTTGTAGAGTTCCCCGGCGGCGGTTAGCTGACCGGCGGCACCAAGAGCCTCGGCCAGGCGCAAAAGATCCAGAAGACTGAGTTGCTGGTTCCGTGCCAGATCAAGTGCGCTCGGAGCATCGTCGTTTGAAGTAGAGGCGTGGCTGGCGGTCATGGCATCCTGCGGCAAAACGACAAGGTCGAAAGTAGAAACGGCCCAGATGGGTCATTTTTAGTTATAGTAGATAACTTGCCCGGGGCTGGATGTGTTGCGGCGGTGTTATTGTCAGAATCAATGTCGTGCCAAGCTTGCGCGTTGAAGTTTATTGACAGTCAGACTCCCATGTTTTGAACCGCTGACGCTGCTATTACGGGTCAGGTTGTTCACATGTTCTATCGATGGGAATGTTTCATCCTGTAGCTCGCCAGCGCAATTGATGGATTGATCTGATAGACGCTGTCGAAATCCTCGTCAGTGAAGTATTGGTAGGAATGCGCGGCATGTTCCCGAAAAAGACCGAGCAGATCATGCCGCATCTGCCTGTTTGCCCATTCCAGCAAGCCCGCCTTGAAGATGATGAAGATCGGATAATATTTCGCTCTGAAGATAGGGTTATCGTTGAAAAGCTTCTCGGCGTCCTTCAGGGCCGCGAACATGTCCAGGCGGCGCTCGTCGAAGGTACTCGTGTGCTGCTCGCGACCAGGAACAAGGCGGTGTGTCGTCAGGCTGCTGTTAATGGCCAGGAATTGCCCGGCATTCATATAGGCTGCCCAGTGCGGCAGGATGTCTTCGTTGATCCGTGCCGTGGAGAAGCGCCAGCCTGTCCGGCGGATGAATGACGTCCGCAAAATCTTGTTCCATGGGTAATTGATCGTCACCAGGAACTGTACGGCAGTATCGAGATCGATCAGTGCGCTGTCGCGGTTACCGAGGACATCGTCCCAGATATTCCTGTCGATAGGCGGCATCTCCCCGGGTGCGCCATCGGCCGTTCTGAGCACATTATATCTGAATGCCGCGACATCGACATTCGTCTCATCCATCAGGGGCAGGACGGTATCGATGGCTCCTGCAGCCAGAAGGTCGTCGGCATCGTGAAACAGGCAATATTCGCTGTCGATGGTCGCCAGCGCCCTGTTGCGGGCGACGCCCGGCCCGGTGTTCATCTCATTGCGCATCAGCCTTATATTGGCGTATTGCGCCATATATTGCTCAACGATGCCGCAAGTATTGTCGGTGGAGGCATCGTCGATGATGACGATATCCATATCGGTTTCATTGCGCAGAACGCTGTCGAGCGTCTCGCCGATGAGACTGGCTATGTTGAAGGCCGGAATGATGATGGATATCTTTGTCATGATGGAAACTCGATGTCCTCTGGGCGCATTCTGGAATTAAAATGCATCCATGCTACGACGCGACCTTGAGCCGCGTCGTAGATTGTCTGGTTTCTCCGGGCCTTACACCGTCTTGTAGGCCTTGATGATAGCCTCGACCTGGCCATCGTTCATCACCCCGAGCTGTTGGGACGAGAACGCTCCCGCATTGGTGCTGCCGAGACTGGTGAGGGTGGCTGTGGTGAGACCGGCGATGGCATTGATGCTGATGGCCTTGATCTCATCGGTAGAGAAGAGCTTGAGCTCGTCGCTGTTGAGGGTGCCGATCTGTGCGGAGCTGAGACCTGCGATCTGATCCGAAGTAAGTGCCTGTATCCGCTCGGTCGAGAGGGCTTCGAACTGCGTCGAGGAGAGTGCTGCGACCTGCGCTCGGCTCAGGGCGGCGATGGTGCCGGTGGTCAGTTTGCTGGCATCGAGGCCGGCAAAGGCCTTGGTGCTGATGGCCTTGATCTCATCGGTGGAGAAGGTTGCCAGATTGTCGGTCGACAATGCGCCAAGCTGTGTCGAGGACAGAGCCGCGATCTGTGTCTTCGTCAGTGCCGCGGCATTGGCGCTGCTGAGGCCGGAGAGGGCGGCTGCGGAAAGGCCGGTGATGGCGTTGACGCTGATGGCCTTGATCTCATCGGTGGAG
>NZ_JBXAPJ010000001.1:5480-704537 GCF_058803865.1 Agrobacterium sp. GW821-FHT14E08
GCTGAGACCGGCAATCTGATCCGAAGTGAGCGCCTGGATGCGGTCGGTCGAGAGGGCTTCGAGTTGTGTCGAGGAGAGTGCTGCGACCTGTGCTCGGCTCAGGGCGGCGATGGTGCCGGTGGTCAGTTTGCTGGCATCGAGGCCGGCAAAGGCTCTGGTGCTGATGGCCTTGATCTCATCGGTAGAGAAGGTTGCCAGATTGTCGGTCGACAATGCACCAAGCTGAGTCGAGGACAGGGCCGCGATCTGCGCTTTCGTCAGTGCCGCGGCATTGGTGCTGCTGAGGCCGGAGAGGGCGGCTGCGGAAAGGCCGGTGATGGCGTTGACGCTGATGGCCTTGATCTCATCGGTGGAGAAAAGCGCGAGTTCGGCGCTGCTGAGGGTACCGATCTGTGCGGAGCTGAGACCGGCAATCTGATCCGAGGTGAGCGCCTGGACGCGATCGGTCGAGAGGGCTTCGAGTTGTGCCGAAGAGAGTGCTGCGACCTGTGCTCGGCTCAGGGCTGCGATGGCGCCGGTGGTCAGCTTGCTGGCATCGAGGCCGGCGAGAGCTCTGGTGTTGATTGTCTTGATCGCGTCGGTGGAGAAGGTGGCGAGGCTCTCGGAGGACAGAGCGCCAAGCTGTGTGGAGGACAGGGCTGCGATCTGCGCTTTTGTCAGGGCCGCAGCGTTGGTGCCGCTGAGACCGGAGAGAGCGGCCGCGGAAAGGCCGGTGATGGCGTTGACGCTGATGGCCTTGATCTCATCGGTGGAGAAAAGCGCGAGTTCGGCGCTGCTGAGGGTACCGATCTGCGCGGAGCTGAGACCGGCGATCTGATCCGAGGTGAGCGCCTGTATCCGATCGGTCGAGAGGGCTTCGAGTTGTGTCGAGGAGAGTGCTGCGACCTGTGCTCGGCTCAGGGCGGCGATGGTGCCGGTGGTCAGTTTGCTGGCATCGAGGCCGGCAAAGGCCCTGGTGCTGATGGCCTTGATCTCATCGGTAGAGAAGGTGGCGAGGTTGTCGGTCGACAATGCGCCAAGCTGTGTCGAGGACAGGGCTGCGATCTGTGTCTTCGTCAGTGCCGCCGCGTTTTCGGTGCTGAGACCGGAGAGGGCGGCCGCGGAAAGGCTGGCGATGGCGTTGACGCTGATGGCCTTGATCTCATCGGTGGAGAAAAGTGCGAGTTCGGCGCTGCTGAGGGTACCGATCTGCGCGGAGCTGAGGCCGGCAATCTGAGTAGAGTTCAGCGCTTTGATCTGTTCGGTCGACAGGGCTTCAATCTGGCTGACGTACAGCGCCGTGACCTGAGATGCCGACAGGCTGTTGATCTGAGCGGAGCTCAGTTTTGCGATCTGGGACAGGGTCAGTCCCTTGACGGCGCTTACCGAGATGGCGCGAAGGTCTTCGGAGCCGAAAAGAGCAAGGTTATCTGTGCTCAAAGAGGCGATCTGAGACGAGGTGAGTGCCTTGATCCTGTTGTTATCCAGGGCATTGACGTCCGCCGAGGTCAGGCCGGCGATTGTGGACGTGGAAAGCCTGGAAATCTGCACAGCAGATAGTGAAGAGAGAATTGAAGTCATGAACGTGTCCCTTTAACCGGATGGCGACTGGTCACGCCTATCTGCCGCCAGACACCGTTCTTGATGGCAACGGTCCGACATCTGCAAATAAAGCGAAATTGTGAAGAACATGGCTCATGTGAACCTGCGCCGGAAAAGCATCATGCAATTCGAGCCGGAGAATTGGCCCGGATTTTCCACGCTAGCTTGTGCGAATGCCGCTCAATAATTTCTATCGCCTAAGAATTGTTGCGATATGAGGTTCATATCATTTAAACATTTAAAGTCGAGTTAATACTTGATGATTGTAAATTTAATTCTTTTATATTTCTAGTTATATATATTTATAAAAAATAAAATACTTAAGTTTCATATATTTATTTTTATATAAATTAATATATATGCATATTTAATTCGATTTTATCCAATAGATGCGTTATCAATTGATTTTTGTGCTTAGCCAACGAAGTATTTTTCTGAATTTAATCTAGAGAGATTGCGCGGATTTTGACGAGAAGATGCAGGGCTCCGTATGACTGCGCTTCTCTTGGGTCCCGCAGGCAGGTTCACTCCCCATGACGTGTCATGCTGCCAAGCTCAGGGAGCGTGACGGTGAGAATCGTCTTCATAGGGTCGGTTTGGGGACTCGCCGGTCATGCCGACGGCAAACATCTATTTTTTCTAATTTAAAGAATAGGCGACAAATACGAGAATATTTGATAGATTCAAAGTTACCGGTTGCGGTTTGACGCATGGATAAAAAATCACCGGGCGTCCCTATGCCGCCGGCCGGATCATGGCGCAGGAGGAGAGATGCTATGACGGCATTCCATGTCATGGCCGGCGCGAGTGGCGAATTTGCACGCCCCGAAGTCCGGAAGATAAATGTAGCGGATCTTGTGGATGCCCTGAAGTTGGGGCTTGAGGACTTTCGAGAGAAACCCTCCCATTACGTTTTTATCTGTCTTATGTATCCGATCGCGGGTGTTTTTCTCATCATGTGGAGTTCCGGCGCCAATCTGCTGCCGCTGATTTATCCTTTGATGTCAGGTTTTGCCTTGATTGGCCCGATCGCGGCCATCGGTCTTTATGAAATCAGTCGACGCCGTGAGCAGGGGTTGGATAGTTCCTGGCGTCACGCACTGGAGGTTCGGCACTCTCCGGCGTTGCCGTCGATCATTGCCGTCGGTGTCATGCTGTTTGCGCTTTTCGTCGTCTGGCTGATTGTCGCACAGCACATCTACACCACGAGTTTCGAGGCGGTTGGCCCGGTCTCGTTCTCAACATTTGTGTCAGACGTTCTGACGACCCCGCAAGGGCTGTCCCTCATCATTTGGGGTAACCTTGCCGGTTTCGTTTTCGCGGTCATTGTGCTGGCGACAACGGTGGTGGCTTTCCCGCTGATGCTGGACCGGGATGTGGGCGCGGTTGCGGCGGTGGATGCGAGCATACGCGCCACGCTTGCCAATCCGGTTCCGGTTGCGCTCTGGGGGCTGATTGTCGCAGCGCTGCTCGTCGTCGGCACGATCCCGGTTTTCATCGGTCTCGCGGTCGTTATGCCCATCCTCGGACATTCGACCTGGCATCTCTATCGGAAATTGATCGTTCCCGTTTATCCAAACCGTAAGCCTTGAATTCATAACGAAACCTAGTTGTCGATCACCCTTCCCGCCGTTGCGGCTTCCCCCAAAGGGAGCCGTGCCGGCCGGGATGGCGATGGAGCGCGTGAGGATGTCATGTTGTATCGATTTCTTGCCGTCTGTCTGCTTTTCCCCATTACCCTTCCGCTTGAGGCGCGCGCGCAGGAGGGCGACCCTGCCGCAGGCGCCACCATTTTCAAGAAATGCGGCATTTGCCATGTGGCCGAAACGGACCAGAACAAGGTAGGGCCCTCGCTGAACGGCCTGTTCGGCAGAACCGCCGGCACACATCCGAATTTCGCCTATTCACAGGCGATGCAGGATGCCGGCAAGGCCGGGCTGGTGTGGAACGAGACGTCGCTTCGCGATTATCTGCACGACCCCAAGGCGAAGGTTAAGGGCACGAAAATGGCCTTTGTCGGGCTGAAGGACGACACCGAAATCACCAATCTGATCGCCTATCTGAAGCAATATTCCAAGTAGCGGGATGACGCGTGGAAGAGCCGGGTCGGACTGACGTGATAAGGCCGAAAGAGGGGCGAACCGCCATTGCCGTCGCGATTGCCCGCCCGACGCGTTCATGAGATAATGCTAATACATTTCGCGACAGGATTGTGGAAATATTCGCGGCCGCGTCAGGGAAGTGTCAGGGGAGGAGGCGATGGCTGTCGTTGTGGTTCTCGTTCTACTGGTGGTGGGATCGATCATATTCCATCTTCTCAGCCCTTGGTGGTGGACGCCAATCGCGTCGAACTGGAGCTATATCGACAATACGATCACCATCACCTTCTGGATTACCGGCTTCGTTTTCTCGGCCGTCGTATTGTTTGTCGCCTATTGCGTGTTCCGCTTCAGGCACCGCCCCGGAAACCGGGCCGCATATCAGCCCGAGAACAAGCGTCTGGAATGGTGGCTGGCGGGCGGAACCGGGGTCGGGGTGGCCGCGATGCTGTTGCCGGGCCTCTTTGTGTGGAAACAATTCGTCACTGTTCCGGATGGTGCGGGTGAGGTGGAAGTCGTCGGTCAGCAATGGCAATGGAGTTTTCGGTTGCCGGGAGCGGACGGACGGCTCGGACGTGCGGATACGCGCGCCATTGCGCCTGACAATCCGCTCGGTGTGAACAGAAACGATCCTGCCGGAATGGACGACGTCATCGTCGAGGGCGGCGAGTTGCATTTGCCCGTCGGCACGCCGGTGAAAATGCTGCTGCGCGCGGTCGACGTGGTGCATGATTTCTACGTGCCGGAATTCCGGGCCAAGATGGACATGATCCCCGGTTCGGTCACCTATTACTGGTTCACGCCGACACGGACCGGAACCTTCGAGGTTCTCTGCGCGGAACTGTGCGGCGTCGGCCATCCGCAGATGCGCGGCACCGTCGTTGTCGATACCGAGGCCGACTATCAGGCCTGGTTACAGCAGCAGCCGACTTTCTCGAAATCGCTGGCCCTGGCGGAAAAGTCGGCGGCCAGATGAGCGCCACGCATCGTTGACGGAAAAACCGCGTCGGAGGAAACAGGGAGGACAGGAGATGGTCGAGATTGGGTCCGGCGCGGGGCAGGTCATCCAGCCAGCCGAGGTCGAGGATGTCGAGCTTTATCACCCGAAAAGCTGGTGGACGAAATATGTCTTCAGCCAGGATGCCAAGATCATCGCCATCCAGTATTTTCTGACCGCGACGGCAATCGGCATGGTGGCGCTGGTGCTTTCCTGGTTGATGCGCCTGCAACTTGGCTTTCCCGGCTATTTCTCCTTCATCGACGCCGAACACTATTATCAGTTCATCACCATGCACGGCATGATCATGGTGATCTATCTGCTGACCGCATTGTTTCTCGGCGGTTTCGGCAATTATCTGATCCCCTTGATGCTCGGCGCCCGCGACATGGTGTTTCCCTATGCGAACATGCTGAGCTACTGGCTTTATCTGCTCGCCGTGCTCGTGCTGGTCGCCGGCTTCTTCGCGCCCGGCGGGCCAACGGGCGCCGGATGGACGCTTTATCCACCGCAGTCCCTGCTTTCGGGAACACCGGGCGGGCGCGACTGGGGCATCATCCTGATGCTTTCATCGCTGATCCTGTTCATCATCGGCTTCACTTTGGGCGGGCTGAATTACGTCGTCACCGTGTTGCAGGGGCGAACGCGCGGCATGACACTGATGCGCATGCCCCTGACGATATGGGGCATATTCACGGCGACCGTCATGGCGCTGCTTGCCTTCCCGGCGCTCTTCGTCGCCGCCGTGATGATGTTGTTCGACCGGTTGCTCGGCACGAGTTTCTTCATGCCCGCCATCGTCGAGATGGGCGAACAGTTGAAGCAGGGCGGCGGCAGTCCCATCCTGTTCCAGCACCTCTTCTGGTTCTTCGGCCATCCGGAGGTCTATATCGTCGCGCTTCCTGCTTTTGGCATCGTCTCGGATCTGATCAGCACCCATGCGCGCAAGAACATCTTCGGTTACCGGATGATGGTCTGGGCGATCGTCATCATCGCGGCGCTGAGCTTTGTCGTCTGGGCACATCATATGTATGTCAGCGGCATGAATCCGAATTTCGGGTTCTTTTTCGCCACCACGACACTGATCATCGCCGTGCCGACGGCGATCAAGGTCTATAATTGGGTGCTGACGCTCTGGCGCGGCGATATCCATCTGAATTTGCCGATGCTGTTTGCGCTCGCCTTCATCGTCACCTTCATCAATGGCGGCTTGACCGGTCTCTTCCTCGGCAATGTCGTCGTCGACGTGCCGCTTTCGGATACGATGTTCGTTGTCGCCCATTTCCACATGGTGATGGGGGTTGCGCCCATCATGGTGGTCTTCGGCGCAATCCATCACTGGTATCCGAAAGTCACCGGCCGCATGCTGAATGCGGCGATGGGGCATATCCATTTCTGGATCACCTTTCTCGGCGCCTATGCCATCTTCTTCCCGATGCATTATCTTGGCCTGATGGGCGTACCGCGCCGCTATTACGAACTGGGCGAGACTGCATTCATTCCGCCTTCGGCGCATACGCTGAACATGTTCATCACCGTCGCCGCGCTGATCGTCGGCGCGGCGCAATTGCTGTTCCTGTTCAATCTCGCCTGGAGCCTGCGCTGGGGCAAAGAGGCGGGCGGCAATCCGTGGCGGGCAACGACACTGGAATGGCAGACGCCACAAACGCCGCCGGTTCACGGAAACTGGGGCAAGGAACTGCCGGTCGTCTATCGCTGGCCCTATGACTACAGCGTTCCCGGCGCGGCTGAGGACTTCCTGCCGCAAAACCAGCCGGCTGCGGCGGGACCGTCCGAGAGGGCGTTGTCATGAGCGCCATTCTCATTTTCATGGCCGGTATTGCCTGCATTATCGGCTGGTGGATGGCCAGCCAGCGGTTAACCTCGAAGCCCTGGCTGGAAGCGGGTGTGTCAGACGATGCGCCGGGGATGCGGGGCTCATCGGAAACAATCGCGAAACTTGGGCTCGGCATTTTTCTTGCTGTCGTCGGCGCCCTGTTCACACTGTTCATCAGCGCCTATCTCGGCCGCATGGGCGGTGCCGACTGGTGGGGTATCCCGATCCCGCGGTTGCTGTGGGTAAATACGGTGGCCCTTGCCGCCAGCAGCGTCGCGCTGCAATGGGCTAAAACCGAAGCCCGCGTAGATCGGCGCGAAATGCTGGATGTGGCGCTTGCCGTGGCGTTCGTGACGGCTGTTCTCTTTGTTGCCGGGCAGGGTCTGGCGTGGCGGCAACTGGTGTCCGCGGGTTATGTGCTGGCGGATAACCCATCGAACAGCTTCTTCTACATGATCACCGGATTGCATGGCCTGCACATATTGGGCGGGCTTTTCGTGCTCGGGCGCACGGCAATCCGCGCCCGGATCGGCCCTGCTGCGGGAGTTCGCCTGAGCGTGGATCTCTGCGCCATCTACTGGCATTTCATGTTCGTCGTCTGGCTGATCCTTTTTGCAATCTTCGCCGGCTGGGCGAATAGTTTTGTCGATCTCTGCCGTCAATTGGTCACGTGAGGAGTGTCGATCATGACCGCATCCACGGAAAGACCCTTAAGCGATCCACATCTGCGGCCCACGGGACGGCGCGGCGTTGCCGCTGATCTGTCATCGGACCAGCGGGCGTTCAAGAGCGTCTCCTGGGGCAAGGCGATGATGTGGATTTTCATCCTGAGCGACACCTTCATTTTCGGCTGCTTTCTCCTTGCCTATATGTCCGCGCGCATGTCGACCACCGCTACCTGGCCCAATCCCAGCGAGGTTTTCGCCCTGACGATCGGTGGCGAGGATATTCCGCTGATCCTGATTGCGATCATGACCTTCGTCCTCATCAGCAGCAGCGGCACGATGGCCATGGCCGTCAATTTCGGATACCGCCGCGATCGGCGCAAAACCGCCGCGCTGATGCTGGTGACTGCCGCCCTCGGTGCGACATTCGTCGGAATGCAGGCATTTGAATGGACGAAACTGATCGCGGAGGGTGTTCGCCCCTGGGAAAACCCCTTCGGTGCCGCTCAATTCGGTTCGTCCTTCTTCATGATCACGGGTTTTCACGGCACCCATGTTTCGATCGGGGTGGTGTTCCTTCTGATCGTGGCGCGAAAGGTCTGGCGGGGAGATTTCGATCAGGAAAGACGAGGATTTTTCACCAGCCGGAAAGGCAATTACGAGATCGTCGAGATAACCGGGCTTTACTGGCACTTCGTGGATCTGGTGTGGGTCTTCATCTTTGCATTCTTCTATCTGTGGTGAGAGGATGGCATCATGGCGCAGCAACAGTCACAACAGGGACAGCAGCATCCGATAAAACTTTATATGGTGGTCTGGGGACTGCTTTTTGTCCTCAGCGCCTGCTCCTATCTCGTCGACTATCTCGGCATCCAGAGCTATCCCAGATGGTCGCTGATCCTCCTGTTCATGGCGCTGAAGGCCGGGCTGATCATTGCGATTTTCATGCATATGGCCTGGGAACGGCTGATCTTGATCTATGCCGTCCTTCTTCCCCCCGTCCTCGTGCTGGTTTTCACAGCTTTGATGGTCTCGGAATCGCACTACACGCTCCTGACCCGTCTGGCTTTTCTGGGGGCTGGTTCATAGCTGCCGATCTCTGGGCTTTTGCCGCGCGCTGGACAGGTCTGGACGTGAAGGCGATGGAGGGCTGACTCACATCAGGAACTCGCCAATGATCCTGCTGTGGATCGCTCGGAAGATGTAATGGTGTTCAAGCCCGGAAGAACGGCGCGGATATGGTCGCCGAGAACTCGGACGGTCGAGGATGTCTGCGGATCGGCAAATTCCATCGCAATGCCGATGGTCGGCAGGGGCGGCAGCCCCTTTTCCACGATATGAAGATCAGGCGGAACGGCTGTCCTTGTCAGGACACTGATCGCATGGCCGGAGCGGGCGATGGCGATGAGGCCGGCAAGGCTGTTGCTGGCAAAGGCAACACGGTAACGGCGATTGGCAGCTTCCATGGCATCGCAGGCCGCACGGTGGTCAAGTGTCGCCGGTGCCGAAAGAGCAAGCGGCAGAATGTCCTTGGCAAGCAGATCCGGTTCCGGCTTATCCGCAACCCAGACGAAGCTCTCCCTGCGCAGGACGTCGTCATGGTCCGGATCGGATTGGGAGACCAGCGCGATGTCGATCTGCCGCCGCTGCAGGAGCGGGCGCAATTCTATTGTCGGCGCGCAGACCATGCGCAGTTCGACTTTGGGGTGGCTGGCGCAGAAGCCGCGCAGCAGTTCCGGCAGGAAGGCAATCGAATAATCCTCAGGGCACCCCAGGCTGACGGCGCCCTGCAATGTCTCCCCGTTCATGTCGGCAAGGATTTCGTCGTGCCGGGCAAGGAGCGCGCTGGCATGGGCGAGAAGTTTCTCGCCGGCAGCAGTCACCCGCACGCCGGAGCCCGTTCGCTGAAGCAGGGTGTGGCCGACCAGTTCTTCAAGCCGCTGCATCTGCGTGCTCAGCGCCGATTGCGTGCGCCCAACCTGCATCGCAGCCACGCTGATGGAGCCGGCACGGGCAACGATGACAAAGTTCTTCAGGAGCGTCAGGTCGAGCATGGCGATATCAAAATTATCAATATCTGAGTAAAATACTATCAATTAGACTGGGGCGGCAAGCGCCTGTTATTCTCCGCGAAGATAAAATTGGGGAATGCATCATGAACAATCTCGCAAAAAGCTTTGCCTCGCTCAATGATGAGCCTGCCTTCTGGGCAGCTGCCAACACACATCTGACCCGTTACGGGCCCGCCTTCGAGGATATCATCGTCGAGCGCGCCGAGGGCAGTTTTGTCTATGATGCGGATGACCGCGCCATTCTCGATTTCACCTCGGGCCAGATGAGCGCTTTGCTCGGCCATACCCACCCGGATATCGTCACCACCGTCAACCGGCAGATGGCTTCGGTTGCGCATCTCTTTTCCGGCATGCTGTCGCGCCCGGTGGTCGAGCTTGCGACGCGGCTGGCGGCTCTGGCGCCGGGGCTGGACCGCGTGCAATTGCTGACGACCGGGGCGGAATCCAACGAAGCGGCAATCCGCATGGCAAAGCTCGTCACCGGCGGTCACGAGATCGTCGCCTTCGCGCAGAGCTGGCATGGCATGACGGGCGCTGCGGCTTCGGCCACCTATAGCGCTGGCCGGCGAGGTTATGGCCCGGCCACGGCCGGCTCGCTGGTCATACCGGCCCCGAATGCCTATCGCCCGCGCTTCAAGAACCCCGATGGATCAAACGACTGGCAGGCGGAGCTGGACGATGCTTTCGAGCTGATCGACCGTCAGTCGACCGGGAACCTGGCTGCCTTCATCGCCGAACCCATCCTGTCGAGCGGCGGTATTCTCGAACTCCCGCTCGGTTATCTCGCCGCCCTGAAGAAGAAATGCGAGGAGCGCGGCATGCTGCTCATCCTCGATGAAGCCCAGACCGGCGTTGGCCGTACCGGGCACATGTTCGCCTTTCAGCGCGACGGCGTGACGCCTGATATCATGACGCTGTCGAAGACGCTCGGCGCCGGCTTGCCGCTTGCTGCCGTCATGACCAGCGCAGAGATCGAGCAGAAGGCATTCGAGAGGGGCTTTCTGTTCTATACCACCCATGTTTCCGATCCGCTGCCGGCGGCTGTCGGTGTGACGGTTCTCGATGTCGTGGCGCGCGATGGCCTGGTCGAGCAGGCGATCGCCCGTGGAAACCGTCTGAAAGAAGGTCTCCTCTCGCTGCAACAGCGGTTCGAATGTGTCGGCGATGTGCGCGGGCGCGGGCTTCTGCTCGGACTGGAAGTTGTCGCCGACCGGCACACGAAAGCCCCCGGTTTCGAGCTTGGCGCCCGTATCATGCAGGAAGCGATGCTGCGGGGCATGAGCATGAATATCGTCAAGTTGCCCGGCATGGGCGGCGTCTTCCGTATTGCACCGGCCTTGACCGTCTCGGATGCCGAGATCGATCTTGGACTGGATATATTGGCGTCGTCGATCGAAGCGGCGCAGAAGGCCGGCTAGGTTCGCCGCAGTCGTGATTTGCCTCTCGCCGGTGTCTGCAAACGCCGGCGAGAGGCAGGGTTACGTAGATTATGCCCGTTTGCTGACGGTGTTCGTTCCGAAGATGAGCTGCTGCGCCATCGGCCGACCGATGAAGCGCTCCGGGAAGATCGGCTGTGGAGCGCTGGCCCTGTTCAGTCGCTCAAGCTGATCCTGGGTGAAGGAAATGCTCAAGGCGCCGAAATTATCCTCGGCCTGCTCAAGGGTGCGTGCGCCCATGACCGGGGAAACGACTGCGGGATTGATCAGCGTCCAGGCAAGGGCGACCTGCGATCGCGAAACGCCGAGTTCCTCCGCGACTGTGCCGACGACATCGGCGACGGCGAGCGAGCGTTCATTGAGGTGGCCGGTCGATGCGATCACGCCCTTGCGGGTTGCCGCGACATTCGCCCCATTCTCGTCGCTCAGATCCGCGCGGCCATATTTGCCAGTGAGGATGCCGCCGCCGAGCGGGGACCATGGAAGAACACCGAGGCCGAGCGCCCTGGCCATGGGCATAAGCTCATGCTCGACGGTCCGCTCGACCAGGCTGTATTCGATCTGAAGCGCCACGAAGGGTGACCAGCCGCGGAGATCGGCAAGGGTCTGCATCTGCGCTACGCGCCATGCGGGCGTGTTACAAATGCCGACATAGAGGATCTTGCCGGCTCTCACGAGATCATCGAGCGAGCGCATGGCTTCTTCGGGCGATGTCGTGAAATCCCAGGCATGCAGGTAGAGGAGATCGATCCGGTCCGTGTCCAGCTGGCGCAGGCTCGTCTCCACCGACCGCACGAGGTTGAAACGATGGTTGCCGCCGGAATTGATATTCGCCGGATCAAGGGCCATCGTAAATTTGGTCGCAAGCACGATATTATCGCGCTTTTCTTTGATGAAGCCGCCAAGAAGGCGTTCCGAGGCTCCGTTGGTGTAGTTGACGGCGGTATCGATGAAGTTGCCGCCTCTGTCGACATATGCATCGAAAATGCGTCTGGCTTCTTCAGCGTCGGCTCCCCAACCCCAGTCAGACCCGAAGGTCATCGTGCCAAGCGAGAGCGGCGAGACACGCAGCCCGGATCGGCCGAGCAGTCTGTATTGATCGAGTGATTTCACTTCAGCCATGTTGGTATACTCCATTGGTCTTCGTTGAAGCGCTGGGATGCGCCGGGTGGGTGACACCTTTTTCCGCGAAAAACCTGTGAGGGCGGTAGATCGGATTTCCGGAATTCTTGCACGATTGTCTCAAGTGGGCAGGCCAGGACTGCCTTGCCCGACCGAAACATTGTCCGTGATTCTTGCACGATTGTCCGATAGGCGCGGTTCAGACTTTCGTCACGCGGACGCATATGAGATAAATGGCGAATGACCCCGGACCGCCACATCGTCGATATCATCACCCGACACGCGCCGCGAGACGGCACTTTTGAATGCCGGTTGCCGGGGGTGAAGCTCATCCGCTGTTCCCACCCGACCCTCCCCATGCCGGTGATCTATGAGCCGACGCTTTGCCTTGTGGCGCAGGGCCGCAAGCAGGCTGTGCTGGGGCAATCGGCCTTCATCTATGACAAATCGCGTTATCTGATCGCTTCCGTCGATCTTCCCGTCATGGGCTCCGTCATCGAGGCGAGTGCGGAAGAGCCATATCTGTGCATGCAGCTCGATCTCGATACGGTCGAGCTGGCGGAACTGGCGATCCGCTATCCGTCGAAATCTTCCGGAAAATCCCGGCCGCCGGCCGGTCTGCTGCTGAATGAGACCAATCCGGGGGTGCTCAATGCGACGGCACGCCTGTTGGGCCTTCTGGATACGCCTGACGATATTGACGCGATTGCGCCGCTGGCGCTTCGGGAAATACTCTATCGGCTGCTGACCGGGCCGGGCGGTGACGTTGTCCGGCACATGGCACAGGCGGGTACCCATCTCCATCAGATTGCCCGGTCAATCGTCTGGATCAGAAGCCATTTTCGCGAAGCCTGCCCCATAGAGACAGCGGCCGAAATAGCCGGAATGAGCCGCTCCACCTTTCACGCTCATTTCAAGGCGATCACCTTGATGAGCCCGTTGGAATTCCGGGCGGAACTGCGATTGCAGGAGGCGAGACGCCTGATGCTCAGCGAGGGGCTGGATGCAGCAACCGCGGGGTTTCAGGTTGGCTATTCAAGCCCGTCGCAGTTTTCGCGCGAATATGTTCGGGTTTTCGGAATGCCGCCATCGAAGCACGCCAATCTCCTGCGTCATCCTGTCGATGATCGGCCAGTGCCCCAGAGCACGGCAGCCAGCTAGGCAATAGCTGGGCCGGCACCCTATTTCATGTGGTCGGTGCCTGCCGGAAAAGTCAGCTGCACCCTTGCGCCTTCGCCGGGTTTTGAGCGGATATGCGCCTCGCCGCCGCTCTGGCGGACGAAGCCGTAGACCATGGCGAGGCCGAGACCCGCGCCGCCATATTCTTCGCGTGTGGTGAAATAGGGTTCGAATGCCTTGTCCACGGCCTCGGGCGTCATGCCGATGCCCTCGTCGGTAACGGCAATGACCAGCACATCCTTCTCGGCCGTGGCCTCGATCAAGATCAGGCCGCCGTCCGGCATGGCGGCTGCGGCATTCAGGCAGAGATTGAGAATGGACTGTTCGAAGAGCGCAGGATCGAGTTGGATCGACGGAAGGTCGTCATCGATATCAAGCGCGATGCGGCATTTCGGGCCGACTGCGATCTCGAGAATATCGGCCATGCCGCGCAGCAGGTTTGCGACGTTGATGTGGCTGGCATGGATCGGCTGCTGGCTGCCGATCGTCAGCATGCTGCTGGCGAGAGACCGGCCGCGATCCGCCGCCTTGCGGATACGGGCGATGTGCCGTTTCTGGCGGTCGTTGAAACCGGCTTCCCGCTCCAGGAGACCGAGACTGCCGGTGATGATGCCGATCATGTTGCCCACCTCATGGCTGACCTGGTGGGTCATGCGCATGATACCGTCCAGTCGCTGGGCCTTTACGGCTTCTGCTTCCTGGCGATCGAGAGCCGTCACATCACGGGCGAGCAGGACGATGCCGCCATCCGGCTGGCGTGACATCGAGACTTCGATCACCAGCTGATCTGCTGTGCGATGGCGCACGACGGCGCGGTCCATCAACTCGCCATGCCCGCTTTCAAAGGGCAATAATGCGGGGTCGATTTCCGGGACGGGTTCGACAAAACGGCGAAGCGGCAGCTTTCGCGATGAGCCGGAGCGTCCGACGAGCTCGATGATGCGGCGGTTCATGGTGATCGGCCGGCCAGCCGGATCAAACAGTGCTATTCCCTCATTCATGTTGCGGAAGGTCGAGCGGATGGTGCGCGCCGCCGCTTCCGCCGTGCGTCTGAGGCGCGAGACCCGGTCGACGCTGTCATGGAAGGCACGGAAGGCATCTAGCAGGCGGATCAACTCCGTCTCGGGCCCGGTGTAGGAAGGCGGGCCGACATCCTTCTCTCCCTTGGCAAGCGCGTTCATGCCGTTGGAGAGAGAGGCGATGCCGCGCGAGACGCGCATCACCGAGCGGATCGAGAAAATCGCCACCACCAGAACCAGAAGGGAAGCGACGGCGACGATGACCAGCAGCCGGCTAAGCGCATCGGAGGTCGAGATCAGGTCCTCGTTCAGGCTGCGGGCAACCGCGTCGCCCTGGGTTTCCGTGACATGGGAGAGATCGCGCGACACGGTGTGAAGCCGCGATACCGACGCACGGATTGCGAACATTTCCAGAAGATAGCGGCTCTGGGCCTCGAAAACCCGCTCATAGGGCTGCATTTCCGCCACCGGAAGACGCTCGCCGGGATAACCTTCCTGACGTGCCGTGGTTTCGGCGACGTAGCGGCGGCGCAGTTCGCCCAGCTGGAACAGGCTGTCGGAGGCGGATGCGGCCTGCACGATGCCGTTCATCCGCCGGCGCAATTCAGGATCGACGATACCCCGGCCAGTGGCGATTTCGCCGAGCGCCGCTGCCGCGTCCGCCTTGTGGCCTTGCGCCGCATCGGCATCCTTTGCCAGATCCAGCGTCTGCGCCCTGATAAGCTGGAGAAGTTCGACAATGCGGTCGTTGGAAAAGCCGCGTGTGACCCGATCGTCGCTGCCCGGCCCTGTCATTTCCAGCAGAATATCAACCTGCTGAACGACGGACCGGCTCTCGCTGGAAACGCGATAGGGAGAGGCGGCGTTCATCAGGAAGGGGGCGCTGGAGACGAGGTCCGAGACCTGTCGCGACACCAGGGACGCCTTGGCGAGGCTGGAAAAGGCCTGCAACCCATAGGCCGCCATTTCATCACGCGCGCGCTGCAGGCCGTAAATGGCGATGGCCGAGAGGCTGAAGACAAGGATGCAGATGAAGACGATCGCAAAGGGCAGGCGAAAGGCGATGGAGGAGAGGAAGGAGCGGCTGATCACGGGGAAAGCTCGCCCTCGTCGGTATGCAGCACATAACCCTTTCCGCGCCGTGTCTTGATGTGACGCGGCAGGTCCGGATTACGTTCGATCTTGCGCCTCAGCCGCAGCACCAGCACATCGACATTTCTGTCGATGTAGCGGTCGCTTTCAGAACCCAGTCTGTCGAGTATCTGCGAGCGGCTGACGGGCTGGTTGGGCGTTTCGGCCAGAATCTCCAGAAGCGCGAATTCGGCGCTCGTCAGCGTCTTGCTGCGATCGCTGAGGCAGACCGCCCGGCGCGCATCAAGATCAATCGCCCAGTCGCCGAGGTTGAGTGTCGCGCGGCCATGATCGCGCTCGCTATCCTTTTCCTGTTTCAGCGAGGGGATCGTCCGGCGCAGAACGGCCTTGATCCGGGCCGTGAGTTCGATGGGTTCGAAGGGTTTGACCACGTAATCGTCGGCGGCCGTCTCGAGGCCCAGAACCCGGTCGGCGGCGCTGCCGGCAGCTGTTACCATGACGATGCCGATGTCGATCTGGCTGCGCAACCGCTGGGCAAAGGTCCGGCCTGATGTGCCGGGCAGATTGTGGTCGACGAGTACAAGCTGCATCCTGTCCTTCGCCAATATCTCGTCAGCTTCCTCGGCGGAGCGCGCGCAGGTGGGCAGCCAGCCCTCGGCCTCCACGAGGTCCGAGATGAGCTCTGCCATATCCGGATCGTCCTCGACGATCAGAATGCGAACCTTCTGATTAAGCACTTTGTATTCCTCCCACCATCATCATAGGCACGGTGCCGACTATCTTCAAAGGCTCGCTGGTTATCTCTCCTGTCATAATTGTAATATCTGTAATCTTGTTCGGCGGTGCGGTGAAAGATTGGTAACCATTCTTCGATTGCGGCGCGGGCAGGATGTGACATGCTGTTGGTGGAGACTGGAACGGGGAGGTTCCAGGCAGGGAGGCTTAATTGAAAGCATTGACCGCACTTGCGGCGAGCATGGTCCTATGGCTGTGCGGCGCAGGGCATGGCATGGCCGAGCCGAAGTTGAACGTCCTTTGCGGCGTCGACGAGGCTTGGTGTTTGACCATGCAGCGGGCTTTCGAAGCCAAGGCAGGTCTCGAGATTTCGATGGTGAGGAAGAGCACCGGCGAAATTCTCGACCAGATTCGTGCCGAACGATCCCATCCCACTGTCGACGTCTGGTGGGGCGGTACTGGCGATACCCATTTGCAGGCCGGCTCGGAAGGCCTGCTGGAAGAGTACACGCCCGTGAATCAGCGGGATCTGCTGCCCTGGGCGCAGAATTTCTATGCGATGTCCGGCTCGAAATCGGCTGGCATCTATGCCGGTGCACTGGGTTTTGCCTATAATTCGGAACTGCTCGCGAAGAACGACCTGCCCGCACCCACCTGCTGGAAGGATCTGGCGAAGGATATCTATCGCGGCCACATCCTGACCGGCAATCCGAACTATTCCGGCACAGCCTTCACCATGCTGGCCACCCTCGTTCAGCTCTTCGGCGAGGAGGAGGCTTTTGGTTTCATGGCGAAGCTCAATCAGAACGTCGTGAGCTATACCAAGGTTGGTGCAGCGCCGGTCAAGGCGGCGGCGCGGGGCGAGATCATGATCGGCATTTCTTTCATGCATGATGCCGTGACCCAGAAAATCGAAGGTTTCCCGCTGGTGATCGTCGCGCCCTGCGAGGGGACAGGCTATGAGATCGGGGCGGTCAGCATCGTCAAGGGCAACCACAATGATGCGCTGGCACAGGCCTTCGTTGAATTCGCGCTGAGCCCGGAGGGGCAGGCGACCGGGGCCAAGGCCGGGCAAAATCAGGTGCCATCAAACGCCCGGGCGACATTGCCGCTGACGGCGCCTGACATATCGATGATCAAGATGGTGGATTACGACTTCGCCACCTTCGGACAGCCGGAAGAGCGAAGTCGGTTATTGAGCCGCTTCGATAGCGAAATCCACCCGAGGCAGACCCAGTAGGGCCAGAAACCAACACCTCAAAAAGACAGCGCGCGCGCCGCAGGGCGCCGCGACCGGCAGCGCCATGTTCGCGCATGGCCCAAGAATTCAGACGCAAGCTACAGGAGGATAACCATGCGACTGACGATACTTTCTACCCTGCTTTTTGCCGGCACGGCACTGAGCGCCGTTTCCGCACAGGCGGCGGGCGAACTCAACCTCATCTGCTCGGCCGATGTCGTCATCTGCGAACAGATGAAGGGCGATTTCGAAAAGTCGCATGACATCAAGGTCAATATGGTGCGCCTGTCTTCCGGCGAAACCTATGCCAAGGTGCGCGCGGAAGCCCGTAACCCGAAGACCGATATCTGGTGGGCCGGCACCGGCGATCCGCATATGCAGGCGGCCTCGGAAAACCTGACGCTGGAATACAAGTCGCCGATGCTTGACCAGTTGCAGGACTGGGCCGTCAAACAGGCGGAAAGCACGGGTTACAGAACTGTCGGCGTTTATGCCGGTGCGCTGGGCTGGGGCTACAACACCGAAATCTTCAAGTCCAAGGGTTACAAGGAGCCGAAGTGCTGGGCCGATCTGCTGGCGTCGGAACTGAAAGGCGAAATCCAGATCGCCAATCCTAACTCTTCGGGCACCGCCTATACCGCGCTTGCCTCGCTCGCGCAGATCATGGGTGAAGATCAGGCGATCGACTATCTGAAGAAGCTCAACGTCAATATCTCGCAATATACCAAGTCGGGTTCCGCGCCGGTCAAGGCAGCGGCGCGTGGCGAGACGGCGCTCGGCATCGTCTTCATGCATGATGCGGTGGCGCAGACGGCGGAAGGTTTCCCGGTCAAGTCCATCGCGCCCTGCGAAGGTACTGGCTATGAAATCGGCTCCATGTCGATCATCAAGGGTGCCCGCAACCTCGACAATGCGAAGACCTGGTACGACTGGGCGCTCACGCCGGAAGTCCAGTCGCGCATGAAGGACGCCAAGTCCTTCCAGCTTCCCTCCAACAAGACGGCGGAAGTGCCGAAGGAAGCGCCGAAGTTCGAGGACATCAAGCTCATCGACTACGACTTCAAGACCTATGGCGATCCGGCCAAGCGCAAGGCGCTGCTGGAACGCTGGGACCGCGAGGTCGGTGCGGTCGCAAACTGATCTGAACCGCTGATCTTAACTCCGGCGACAGGCATCCCGGCTTTTAAAGCCGGGGTGTCCGCCACTCTTTCATCGGCATGAAACAAGCGAGGTCGGCCATGACACGTGGCAATTGCAGGCTGGACATCGTCCTGGCGTTCGGGGCTTTTGCCCTCATTCTTCTTCCCTGGTATCGCATCGAAGGCGGCTTTTTCAGCTTCCGCTGGCTTTCCGGATTTTTCTCGTCGGCCAGCAATGCGCCCGGTGTGCTGCAGATCCTGTCCTATGGAAAACCATGGTTGGTTGGAATCGTTGCCTTTTTCCTTGCCGCGTGTCTTGTCCGGCCTATCGGCGATCCGATGCGGCGCGGCAGACTGCTTGCCATTATCGGTGCTATCGGCCTCGTTTTCCTCGCCTTGCAGGGGCTGGCCATCGGCTTTACCGGCTGGAGCTGGACGGTGAGTGAAAACCTCTTCGGCATGCTTGCCGATGGTCAGCCCTCCATGGGGGCAGGGGCTGTCGTCATGTCGTTCGTCTTCGTGCTGCTTTTCGCCTTCGGGCTTGCCGAACGCGGCGTCATGAAAGGAGACGCCTTTGTCGTCGGCGCAATTTCCGTTCTGGTTTTCCTCGTCACGGTTTTTGTTTTCTATCCGATCGGCAGCATGCTGGTCGCTTCCGTTCAGGATTTCGATGGCTCCTTCAACGCCGATGGCTTCATTCGTAATATTCAGGATCCCGGCATCTGGAGCCTTGGCTGCGTCACAGGCGAAGAGCGCTGCGGCGTTGCCTGGCGCACGTTGTTCCTTGCCCTGATGACCGCCTTCGGCTCGACCGTGCTCGGTCTCGGCTTTGCGCTGATCGCCACCCGCACGCGCTTTCCCTTCAAGAAGGGCCTGCGGCTTCTCACCGTTCTGCCGATCATCACGCCGCCTTTCGTCATCGGCCTTGCCCTGACGCTGCTTTTCGGTCGCGCTGGTGTCGTCACCGAGTGGCTTTCCTATCTCTTCGGCGTTGAGCCGGGTCGCTGGCTTTATGGCATGACCGGCATCTGGATCGCGCAGGTTCTTTCCTTCACGCCCATTTCGTTTCTGGTGCTGATCGGCGTGGTCGAAGGCGTTAGCCCGTCGATGGAAGAGGCGTCGCAGACGCTGCGCGCCGACCGCTGGCGCACCTTCTGGCGGGTGTCGCTGCCGCTGATGAAACCCGGTCTCGCCAATGCCTTCCTTATCGGCTTTATCGAGAGCATGGCGGATTTCGGCAATCCGCTGGTGCTTGGCGGCACCCATGGCGTGCTGTCGACGGAAATCTTCTTCGCTGTCGTCGGCTCGCAGAACGATCCCTCGCGTGCGGCGGTTCTGGCAATCATCCTCCTGTGCTTCACGCTTTCGGCCTTCCTTGCCCAGCGCTTCTGGCTGGCGGGCAAGAATTTCGCCACGGTGACGGGCAAGGGCGATAGCGGCGCGCATATTGCCCTGCCGCGCGGCCTGTCCATCGGCGTCCATGCGGTCGTCGTGCCGTGGATGATCTTCACCATCGTTGTTTATGGCATGATCCTTGTCGGCGGTTTCGTGAAGACCTGGGGTCTCGATAATTCACTGACGCTTGACCACTATATCCGCGCCTTTTCCGTCGGCTTTTCCAATGGCTCGATTGCCTGGACCGGCGTTGCCTGGAACTCGTTCTGGACGACCATGGAGATCGCGCTGGTTTCGGCACCGTTGACCGCTGCCGTCGGTCTTCTCACGGCCTATATCATCGTGCGGCAGAAGTTTGCCGGTCGGAACCTGTTCGAATTTGCGCTGATGATGAGCTTTGCCATTCCCGGCACGGTCATCGGCGTCAGCTACATCATGGCCTTCAACCTGCCACCGGTGGAAATGACCGGTTCGGCGCTGATCCTCATCGCCTGCTTCGTGTTCCGTAACATGCCGGTCGGCGTGCGCGGCGGCATTGCGGCGATGAGCCAGCTCGACAAGAGCCTCGATGAAGCCTCGCTGACGCTGCGGGCCAATAGTTTCCGCACCATCCGCAAGGTCATCCTGCCGCTCTTGAGGCCCGCAATCACGGCCGCACTGGTCTATTCCTTCGTGCGCGCCATCACCTCCATCAGCGCCGTCATCTTCCTTGTCAGCGCGCAGTACAACATGGCGACGTCCTATATCGTCGGTCTCGTCGAAAACGGCGAATACGGTGTGGCCATTGCCTATTCCTCCATGCTGATCGTTGTGATGATCACGGTCATTACCGGCTTCCAGCTTCTTGTGGGTGAGCGCCGTCTGCGTCGCGAAAACCGCGTCGCCGGCCTGCCGTCCGCTTCCTCCGTTCCTCTCGCTCAGGAGAAAACCGCATGATTTCCGTAAAGCCCGGTTCCGTCACCTTTCAGAATGTCCGCAAGACTTTCGGGGCCTTCACCGCCATTCCCGACCTGTCGCTCACCATCGAGCCTGGCACGCTGGTGACCCTGCTTGGTCCCTCCGGCTGCGGCAAGACGACGACGCTGCGCATGCTGGCGGGTCTCGAACACCCGACCTCCGGCCGCATCCTCATCGGTGACAAGGATGTCACCATGCTGCCGGCCAATGAGCGCGATGTCTCGATGGTCTTCCAGTCCTATGCGCTTTTCCCGCACATGACCGCGCTCGACAATGTTGCCTATGGCCTGCAATCCTCGGGATTGCGCAAGACGGAAGCGCGGGAAAAGGCGGAAGAGGGGCTGAAGCTCGTCGGCCTCGCCGGCATGGGCCATCGGCTGCCGGCAGAACTTTCCGGCGGCCAGCAGCAGCGCGTCGCGGTTGCCCGCGCTCTGGTGCTGGAACCGCAGGTATTGCTGCTCGATGAGCCGCTTTCCAACCTCGACGCCCGCCTTCGCCGCCGGGTGCGCACCGAAATCCGCGAATTGCAGCAGCGGCTGGGTTTTACCGCCGTTTACGTGACGCATGATCAGGATGAGGCGCTGGCGGTTTCCGACCGGATCATCGTGATGAAGGAAGGTGAGATCGCCCAGTCGGGTGCGCCACGCGACCTTTATGAAGCGCCAGCCTCCGCCTTCATCGCCGATTTCATGGGCGAGGCGAATGTCGTTGGCTGCGAAGTGTTGAGCCTTGAGGGGCCAGATGCGCTGATCCGCGTCGGCGGTGTGGATCACAGGGTTGCGGCACGCAACGCCCGGCCCGGCCCGGCAAAGCTTGCGGTTCGCCCCGGCTCGATTTCCATCGGCCAGCCGGGCGGGCAGGGGCTTGCGGGGCGGGTGCTGCACAGCGCCTATCTCGGTGGTCATGTCGAATATGAAGTCGAGACCGATATCGGCACGCTCTTCATCGTCGACCATGCGGTTGAGACCAGTCTGCCGCCGGCAAGCGATGTCACGCTCGGTTTCAGGAACCGTGGCATTGCATTGATTCAGGCCTGAGTTTTTCACCGATCTCACCCAGGGAGGGGGCAGACGTGGTTCTGCCCCCGGCATTTTTCTGTCCGGTCATGTCAAATAAATGTCTCACCGGGTCGCCTTAAGACTGGCTTAAGGTGCCGGCTGACTGTGTGTCGCCAAACAGGAGACATGCCGCAGAATGTACGACAGACCAATATTCATCAGCCGCAGAAATCTTCTCGCTCTGGGAGCCGCAAGTCTTCTGGCAAGCTGCGCCACATCCGGCCAGCCGCCGATGACGGCAACGCCGGTAAAGAGCGACGAACCTTTGCCAGAGGCCGCAACGCCGGTGACCCCGGCGATGTATGCGGCGATGCCGGACGAGACCTTTCCGATCCCGGCGGTAAACATCAAGCAGGTGGACCCGAAATACTGGCGGCAGGTCGTCGATTATCCGACCGAAGAGAAGCCCGGCACGCTGATCGTCGATACGCCGAACAAATTTCTCTATCACGTGCTTCCCGGCGGGAAGGCGAGGCGTTACGGGATTGGCGTCGGGCGTGACGGCTTTTCATGGTCCGGCCGGGCGACGGTCGCCTACAAGCGTGCGTGGCCGAAATGGACGCCGCCGGACGAGATGGTGGCGCGGCAACCCGCACTCCAGCCCTATAGCATCGCGAATGGCGGCATGCCCCCCGGTCTTAAAAACCCTCTGGGGGCGCGTGCGCTTTATATTCATCAGGGCGGCAGGGACACGCTTTATCGCCTGCATGGAACGCCGGAGGCCTTCTCCATCGGCAAGGCGGTATCCTCGGGCTGTATTCGCCTGCTGAATCAGGACGTCATCGATCTCTTCAACAATGTCAGGGATGGCAGCCCCATCGTGGTTATCCCCGATCCCTCGAAGCGCTCGCAACTCGGCGTCTGACTGCCGGCATATGAACGAGAGACCTATCACCATGAACGACATTCGAAACCGCGCGGATGAGGCAGGCTTTGCTGGCCTCAGACGCCGCGCCTTTCTCCTTGGCTCGCTTTCGGCTGTTTCCGCCGCTGCTTTTCCGGCTGCCGCATCCGCAAACAGCCTCAGGCTTGAGATGATCCTGCGTGATCCCGCCGCACCTGTTTCCGGCAATCCCGCCGGCAAACTCACCATGGTCACCTTCCTCGATTATAATTGCCCGTGGTGCAAGAAGACGGCCGTTCCCATGCGCGATGCGGTCTTGAAGGACGGGGATATCAGGGTGGTCTACAAGGACTGGCCGATCATTACGAAAGATTCCGTCGAGGGCGCCCGTCTGGCGCTGGCGGCAAATTACCAGGGTGGTTACGAGATCGTGCATCATGCGCTGATGGCGATCAAAGCCCGCAGGGCGGAAGCGGACGAGATGCGCGCTGCCGTGCGCGCGACAGGCATTGATTTCGCGCGCCTTGAGAGTGATCTCAAATCCAGGGCGACGGAGATCAATGCGCTGATTGAGCGCAATCATGAACAGGCAATGTCGCTGCAGCTGACCGGAACACCGGCCTTCATCATCGGCAAGTTTCTCGTTCCCGGCGCTATTCGGAGCGCGGAGGAATTCACCAGCCTTTTCGAAAAGGCACGCGAGCAGGTTTAGTTTTGCCGGATAATGGTGGTTTCAGGTCCGGTCGGACAGGAAGCCACCATTCTGCCAATCTGGCATCTGCGTTTCTCGCTAGCCTCGCGCCTTTGCGATTGCCTCCGTCAGGCCCTTGCGGTCGAGGACGCCGGCAAAGCTTGTTGATCCCACGACAAATGAGGGTGTGCCGACGAATTTAAAGGCGGCGGCCTGGATCCAGTTCCGATCCAGCAGGCCGGAAATCCATGCCTGATGCTGGACGACGGCCTTGCCGACGTCTTCGAAGGTGAGGCCTGCCTTTGCAAGGGCTTTTTCGACATCGTCCTGCTGCAATTTGTTCGGCGTATGAAACATCGCATCAAGTGTTTTTTCGTATTTGCCGAGCTTGGCGCTCGCAAGCACCGCCTGCGCCGCCATGACCGATGCACCTCCGAAGACCGGCCAGTCTTTCAGCACGAGCTTGACCTTGCCGTCTTTCTCCACCACGTCGCGGACCATCTCGTAGGACGTTTTGCAGTAGGGGCACTGGTAATCGAAATATTCCACGACCGTCACGTCGCCCTTCGGATTGCCGAGCACCGGCGCCTGCGGATCGTGCAGCACCATTTCCCGGCTGGTCGGGTCGCTTTTGGCGGCAGCGAATGACGGCGCGATGGCCGCAAGGCCGGCCATTGCGACGAGGTTTCGGCGTGTGAGGGTCATTGGCGAATTCCTGAGATGTTGGTAATTGCGGGTTTCACGGAGGCTTGCTGCGTCTGCGTGGCCGCGTCGATGACGGATCGCACCGAAATCTCGCCCACCATGCGGGCAGAGGAGAGTTCCGTCCCGCTTCTATCGAAGAACAGCATGGTCGGCGGGCCGATAACGTTGTTGTCTTTCATCAGTTGCTGTTTTTCGGGCGTGAGGTCTGAAAGATCGACGGAGACGAGGTTCGTATCCGCAAGGCTTTGAGCGACCTGCGGATCGGCAAGGACCGAGCGCTCTATGACCCGGCAGGAAACGCACCAGTCCGCGGTGAAATAGACGAGGCTTGGTTTTCCCGCCTCACTTACCGTTGCTCTCAGTTCATTGTCCGAAGCGACGGTGGTGAAGTTTGCCTTTGTCAGGCCGGTCGGGGAGGAGGCAATGACAGAATTTTGGGAGCCCTGGAGTGGCTGAAGCATGTTCGTGCCGCCGCTTGCCGCGCCGAAAGCGAGGAACGCACCATAAAGCACGGAAAGAAGACTTGCGGATTTCATGAGCCGGCGACCGACACCCGCCTGTGGTGACAGCGTATCGAAAGCACCGAAGAAGACACCAAGGGTCACGAGCAATGCTGCGGAAAGCGCGAGTGTTGCGGGTGCGGGAATGAGCCGGTCCAGATACCAGATGGCGGTGCCGAGGAAGATGAAGCCGAACAGCCAGCGGACCTGCGCCATCCAGGCACCCGCGCGCGGCAGGAGTGCTGCGCCGGAGGTGCCGATGAGGATGAGCGGAATGCCTTTGCCGATACCCAGTGCAAAGAGCGCCGCCGCGCCGAGCAACATGTTTCCGGTCTTGGCGATATAGAGCAACGCGCCTGCAAGCGGCGCCGTCACGCAGGGGCCGATCAGCAGCGCCGAACTGAAACCGAGAATGGCGGTCGAGCCGAAGGATCCGCCGAGCGAGCGTTGCGACCGCGCCAGCCGATCCCGCAGCCCCGATGGAAGCTGTACCTCGACCACGCCAAAACTGGCGATGGCAAGAAGGATGAAGACAGCGGCGGTGATGAGGATGGCCACCGGCGATTGAAGGGCAATCTGAAAGCTCTGGCCGAACCATGCGGCAAGGATGCCGAACAGGCTGAAGGCGCCGGCAAGGGCAACGACATAGGTTGAGGACAGCATGAAGCTGCGTCCAGGTGACAGGGAGGCTCCCTGACGACCCAGCGTGGCCGCAAGGATCGGGTACATGGGAAAGACGCAGGGCGTGAAGGCGAGCAGCACGCCAAGGCCCATGAAGGAGACGAGCAGAAGCGCTGTGCCGCCCTGATCCAGCATCCCCTCCACCATTCCCGGCTCGGCGGCGGGCGCAGGCCGGTCTATTTTTTCCGACTGTGCGGCGGGGGACATGGGGATGAAGGACTGGAATGCCGGCGGCGGTGACGGGTTCATCCCGAACGGCGCATCCACCTCGATCTGCGATCCGGTGATGGTGACGGTTCGCACCGGATAGCAGATGCCGCCATCCTGGCATCCCTGAAATGTCATTTTCATCGTCTGGGGCGCATCGGCGAGCGTGGCGGCCGCCTGCCCGAAATAGACCTCCGTATTACCGAAGCCGGGATCGTCCTTCATCTCGCCGGGCGATGTCTGAAGATCGAGCTGTTTTCCGTCACTGTCAGTGGCGTTGAGGGCGTCTCGATAGAGATAATATCCCTCTGCTATTTGCCAGCGGAAGGTGGCGGCTGTTCCCGTGCGGTCGATCGAGAGCTTGAACGCGTCTGCCATGTCCATCGGGGGATTGAGCGCGAAGGCGGGTCCGCAGACGGTGAAGAAGACGAGGAGCACGAACGAAAAATTGAGACGCATTCTTTTTCCTTATGGGATAGGCCTTTTAGGAGAGGCCTATGGGATAGTCCATGAGTGGCGCAGGCTTCCGGTGGCAAGCTTAAGCCAGCCTTAAGGTTCGTTTTTCAGGTTCCCGCACGTCAAAACATCCGTGCACCGGAATGATGGAGTAGTTTATGCGTCTGTTAGTGGTCGAGGACGATGATGTCCTGCTGGATGGTCTTCGTGTCGGGCTGCAGCTTGCCGGCTTCACCGTCGATGCCGTCACGACCCTTGAAGATGCAAAAACGGCCATCGACAGTTGCCGTTTCGACGCCGTCGTTCTCGACCTGATGCTGCCCGACGGTTCCGGCCTCGATCTTTTGCGTCACACCCGCAATGAGCGCAATCGGGTGCCGATCCTGCTGCTGACGGCGAAGGACGCGACCACGGACAAGATTTGCGGCCTCGATGCCGGTGCCGACGATTATCTGGGCAAGCCCTTCGATCTGGACGAAGTCGCCGCCCGCCTGCGGGCCATCATCCGCCGCGGCGAAGGCCGTTCGGAGGGGACGCTGTCCGCATTGGGCGTGACGCTCGATCCGGCGAAGATGGTGGCGAAGAGGGCCGACAGCATCATTCCCCTGTCGCGTCGTGAATTCGCGATCATCCATGCCCTCATGCAAAATCCCGGCATGATCTTCTCCAAACCGGTTCTCGAGGAGAAGCTTTATGGCTGGCAGGAGGATGTGGAAAGCAACACCATCGAGGTTCACATCCACAAGCTTCGCTCGAAGCTGGGTGCCGGCTTCATCGAAACGGTGCGGGGCGTGGGCTACCGTGTCGGGAGGGCTGCGTGATGTCCATTCGGGCAAGATTGTTCACCGTGCTGCTGTTGATGACGGGCGTCGTCTGGCTGTCCGGCTGCGTGTGGATTTATACCAGCACGAAGGCGCGGCTGGAGCATGTTCTGGATGCGCGTCTGATGGAATCGGCAAGCATGGTCGCTTCTCTCGTCGGCCACCGTCCGGTCGATATTGGCGTTGTCGGCCACATGCCCGCCACGGATGGTCATGCGGATGACGATGCGGTCGCGTCGATACCTTCTTATGAACGCCAGCTTGCCTGCCAGATCTGGTCGGTCAACGGTCGTCTCCTGAGCAAATCGGACAGTGCGCCCACCGCTTCCCTGTCTGAACATGTCTCGGGTTTTCAGAACACGGTCATCAATGGTGTCGAATGGCGCGTTTATGCCGTGGTCAAGCCCGATCTCGGCGTCAGGGTTCTGGTGGGAGACAGCATTCAGGTCCGCGACCGTCTTGTCGATGATGTGATCAAGGGACTTCTTTATCCGGCGCTTTTCATCATGCCGTTGATGGCCGGCCTCATCTGGTTCTGTGTTTCGCGGGGTCTTGCTCCCCTGCAGAAGCTCGCGAACGGTCTGAAAGCACGCGATGCAACCGAGCTTCATGCCTTCGCCGACAGGGGAACGCCATCGGAGCTTCGGCCGATGATCCACGCCTTGAACAGCCTTCTTGCGCGCGTTCAGGCGACGCGGGAAAGGGAGCGTGAATTCACGACCTATGCGGCCCATGAGTTGAAGACACCGCTTGCCGGCCTGAAGACGCAGGCGCAGGTGGCGATGCGTTCGACCGATCCCGAGGTTCAGCAACAGGCGCTCAGGCGTATCGAGCAGAGCGTCGACCGGACAAGCCGGATGGCGAAGCAGCTTATCGATCTGGCCGCCGTCGATGCCACCGAAACGCGGACGGCGAAAACCGGCGTGGATGTTCCCCGGCTCATTCTGGATGTCATTCAGGAACTTGAGCCGCTGAGACGACTACGGGAGGTGGATATTGCCTGCCAGCTCCCGGAAGAGGCGGATACGATTCTCGTCGAAGCGGACCGCTCGCTCCTTCGGCTTGCCATCAGGAATGTCATGGAGAATGCCGTGCAGCACTCGCCGAAGGGCTCGACAGTCGAATGCCGCGCCGAGTTGATCGGCGGCAAGGTCAACGTCGTTGTCATCGATGAAGGGGCGGGGATTGCCGTGGAGGAGCAGGAGCGTGTGCTGCAGCGTTTCTACCGTTCGCCGCGATCGGAACCGGGCGGAAGCGGCCTTGGGCTTGCGATCGTCAAGATGGCTATCGACCGTCTGGGAGGGCGATTGCAGTTCTTGAGATTCGATCAACGGTTTGCGGTGTCTCTGGAGGTTTGAAACGAGGGCCGCAATGCTGCGGCTCCCGTTTGTCTCAAATGTCCTTTGCGAGACGCAGCGCATCGTAGATCGCCGCATGGGTGTTGCGCGCCGCAACCGCGTCGCCGATGCGGAACAGCCGATAGGTTCCGGCAGGATTGCGCTCGACGGTCTGGGCAGTGCCCGCAAGCAGGGCGTCATAGGATATTTCGCCGAGGTTCTTCGAGCCGGGCTTGAGTTCGAAATAGAGATCGTCCAGCGGGATCGTGCCGTGATTGACGACGATCTGTTCCACGGTTCTCGATTTCGTCACGCCGCCATAATCGCTGCCGATGTGGGCGATGAGCTGGTTGCCGCTTCTTTCCGCGGCCTCCAGGCGGTAGGTGACGGTGAAGGTGACGTCGCGCTTTTGCAGCGAGCGCATGTAGGGAACGAGGTTCATCGCCATGACCTCAGGGGCAAAGGCACGGCCCGGCGTCATGATCTCGACTTTCGCGCCTGTCTTCGCGAGACATTCGGCGGCCTGCAGGCCCGCATGGTCGCCGGCATCGTCGAAAACCAGCACATTGGTGCCCGGCTTGACGTCGCCGGAAATGATATCCCATGCCGAGACGATGAGATCGTTGCCTTTTGAAAGCACGTCGGTGTGCGGCAGCCCGCCGGTGGCGATGATCACCACGTCGGGATTTTCCGAAAGAACCGTGTCCGCTTCCGCCCATGTGTTGAAATGGAAGGTGACGCCGAGCCTTTCGCACTGGCTCATGCGCCAGTCGATGATGCCAATCATTTCGCGGCGGCGTTCGCTTTGCACGGTCAGGCGGATCTGGCCGCCGGGATTGTTTGCGGCCTCAAAGACGATGACCTCATGGCCACGCTCGGCACTGACACGCGCGGCCTCGAGGCCAGCCGGGCCGGCGCCGACGATGACGATCTTCCGCCGTTCAGCTGCCTTGGTTATCTCATGCGGCATGGTTTCCTCGCGGCCCGTTGCCGCATTGTGAATGCAGAAAGCGAGGCCGCCCTGATAGATGCGGTCGAGACAGTAATTGGCTCCAACGCAGGGGCGAATGTCGTCTTCCCGCTTTTCCATGATCTTGCGCACGATATGCGGGTCGGTCATGTGGGCGCGCGTCATTCCGACCATATCGACCTTGCCGGAGGCGATCGCATATCGGGCGGTGGCCACATCCTGGATCTTGGCGGCGTGAAAGGTGGGGAAGCTGGTCGCGGCGCGGATTTCACCGGCAAAGTCCAGATGCGGGGCATTGGCCATGCCCTGAATGGGAATGACGTCGGTCAGACCGGGATCGGTATCGATATGGCCGCGAATGACGTTCAGATAGTCGATCAGGCCGCTCTCCTTCAGCCGTCTGGAGATTTCTAGGCCCTCTGCCTTTCCGGTGCCGCCCTCGAGACATTCATCGGCTGTATAGCGCACGCCGAGGATGAAATCGTCGCCGACGCGTTCGCGCATCGCCTTGAAGACGTCGAGACAGAAGCGCATGCGGTTTTCCAGCGAACCGCCATAGGGGGCGTCCAGCTCGTTTGTCAGCGGTGAGACGAACTGGTCGATGAGATGGCCGTAGGCCTCCAGCTCGATGCCGTCCATGCCACCTGCTTTCATGCGTTCTGCGGCATCGGCAAAATCCTTGATGATGCGCTCGATATCCCAGTCCTCGATCTTTTTCGGGAAAGCGCGGTGGGCAGCTTCGCGGTGATGGGAGGGGGCGAGGATCGGCAGCCAGTCACCCTTGTCCCAGCGGGTGCGGCGGCCAAGATGGGTCAGCTGGATCATGATGGCCGCGCCCTCTTCATGCACGGCGTCGGTCATTTCCCTGATCCATGGAACGATTTCATCCTTATAGGCCAGCAGGTTGTTGAAAACGGGCGGGCTGTCCTTCGAGACGGCGGCGGAACCGGCCGTCATCGTCATCGCCACCCCGCCTTTCGCCCGCTCGACCGTATAGGCGCGGTAACGCTCCTTCGGCATGCCGTCTTCCGGATAGGCGGGTTCATGCGAGGTGACGATGATGCGGTTGCGCAGGGTGAGATGCTTTAGCCGGTAAGGCTGAAGAAGGGGATCATTCGACATTGCCGTTCTCCGGATGGTGCTGATGGGAGAAGGCTAGGTGGAAATGTACATAAGTGTCAATTAATAAAACACATGTGTTTATGCTTTCGACAGGGGTGGACATTCGGCTTGTCGCAACCAGGCCTATTTGATAGGAAATCACCATGGAAGCGACATTGAACGAGACCGGTTGGCGCGGATCGCAGGAAGGGTGGCTGGAGGCTGCCTATCAGGCTCTGCTCGAGTCCGGTGTGGATTCCGTCAAAATCCTGCCGCTGGCGAAAAAGCTGAGCCTGTCGCGTACCAGTTTCTACTGGTTCTTCCGGGATCGGGAGGAATTGCTGGCAGCACTTGTCTCCCGCTGGCGCGAGAAGAATACCGGGAGCATCGTCAGGCAGTCGGAGGCCTATGCGGAAACATTGGCGGAAGCGATGCTGAATGTTTTCGATTGCTGGCTGGATCCCGGCCTTTTCGACAGCAAGTTCGAATTCGCGGTTCGAAGCTGGGCGCTTCAGTCGGATGATATTCTTGCCGAGGTGCGCAAAGCCGACCAGACGAGAATGGATGCGCTTTCGCGCATGTTCATGCGTTTTGGCCATTCCGAAACCATGGCGGATGTGCGCGCCAGAACCACCTATCTCGTCCAGATCGGCTATATCTCCATGCAATCGGAGGAGGATGTGGCCGTGCGGATGAAAAGGATCCCGGACTATATTGCGATTTATACCGGCGAGGTGCCGCAACAGCGCGAGCTTGACCGATTCTATGCAAGGCATGGATACAGGCCCGAGGCAAATACCTAGCGTGTGTTCGGAAGACGCTTTCTGAGAAGTCGCGCGATGGCGGTCGGCTTGTGTCTGGTGCTAAAGAAGAGTCCGGCTCCCGCCTGCAATGTAACTGCAATATTCACCGACCAGTGGTGGGCTGCAAGAACTCACCTTTGAGGAAAAGTCGTTGCGAATCCTGCTTCTTGAGGATGAACCCGAAATGGCGCGAGCGCTGCTCGAGGCCCTGCGCCGGCGCGATGTGCTTGCGGATCACGTCAGCACCATCAGCGATGCCGATGCCCTTGCCCGCGACGGGGCCTATGATGTGCTCGTTCTGGATCGCCGCCTTCCTGATGGTGAGGGGCTGAACCTCGTGTCGTCGCTTCGTCGGCGCAAACATTCCGTGCCGATCCTTGTGTTGACGGCGCTTGGAAGTGTCGATCATCGCGTTGATGGGCTCGATGCCGGAGCGGATGATTATCTCGCCAAGCCCTTTGCAATCGAGGAATTGCTGGCTCGCCTTCGCGCGCTGCACAGGCGCGGCCCTTCGCTTTCCGATAAATATGTGAGTTTTGGAAATCTGAGCATCGATCCGAAGAGCAACGAAATCAGTATTGCCGGTTCCATCATCGAGTTTCGGCGCCGGGAGTATCTGGTGCTTGAAGCCCTGATGCGACGGCCGAACCGTATCGTGACGCGATCCAATCTGATCGAGGCGGTTTACACCCTGGACGACGAGATCGAGTCGAATGCTCTCGATGCCCATATTTCCCGGATCAGGAAGAAGCTTGCACAGGCCGAAGCCACGGTCGAGATAAGGGCCGTGCGCAACATCGGCTATCTCATCCGGTCGACGGCATGAAGGAAAGACGCAATCGATCCCTGCGATGGGCGCTTATGAAGCGCCTTTTCGCCTTGCAGGCGTTCCTGCTCGTTCTTTTTGTCATTCTCCTCGTCGGCTGGATCTGGATCATCGATCCACGGCTGGAGGGCGCCAATGAGGAGGCTGCCCGCATTATCGCGGAAAGTGTGACAAAGGATGCGCAGGGCCGGGCGCAGGTGTCGGCCACGCCCGGATTGATGGAGCTGAAACAGCGGTATCCAAATCTGTGGTTCGTGGTGCGGGATGCCGATGGAATCGTCCTGCAATATGGAGAAGTCCCGGCACCTGCCCTGGCGGCGGCATTCCCCCGGAGCATTGAAAGGGCGCGCGTGGAAGCCGGGGAAACAGTCCGGGCCACGATGGAGAACCGCGATACGCCTGCGGGGCGGCTGCAATTCATTGCCGGGACGGAGAAAGGCTTCCCGAATGACGGCCTCAGTCTCTGGATCAACATCCAGCTGGATCTGGAAAAGGATGCCAATGGCGACATACGCTGGCTTACCGTGCTGCCGGGTGTAGGCTTCATCATCCTTATCGTCGTCGTGCCCATGCTGATCCTGACCGGCATCGCGACGTTGCTCGTAACCCCGAGAGCGGTCGGCCGTTCATTGAGTGGTCTGATCGAAACAGTCAAACAGGCGAAGTCGATCAATTTCGAAAACCGTTCCGCCCGTATCGACCGTTCCAAGGTGCCCAGTGAAATCATTCCGCTGGTGGACGCCTTCAATGTCGCGCTCTCCAAGCTGGATGAGGGATATAATCGTCGTAACCGCTTTCTTGCGGATGCCGCGCATGAGTTGCGAACGCCGATTGCAATTGCGCGTGTCCGGGCCGACCTTTTGCCCGATGACGCGCTGAGCCGGCAGCTCCGGGCCGATATTGATCGTCTCACACGCGTCGCCCATCAGCTGCTGGAGATGCAGGCGGTCGGCGCGGTGGAATTGCCTGCCGTGCAGCAGGATCTGAACACACTTGTCGAGCGCATCGCGACTGATCTTGCCCCGATCGCGATGGATGCCGGTTACGAGTTCGATTTCGAACCGAGCGAAAGCCATGTCGTGTTGACGATGCAGACGTCGATTGTCGAGATGGCGGTCGTCAACCTCGTCCGCAACGCCATCGATCATGGCGGCGGCAAGGGCGCTATCATGATCCGGGTCGGTGCTGCGGGCTTCATTGATGTTTGCGATGAAGGCCCGGGCATTCCCGTCTCCGAGCGCGAGCAGGTGTTCGAGCCGTTTCACCGCATCAACACGAATTCGCCGGGAGCCGGCCTCGGCTTGAACCTGGTCCAGAAGGCGGCCGAGCTTCATGGCGGACGTGTGCTGTTTGTCGATCTCGATACCGGTTTTTGTGTGCGGCTGGAAATTCAATCCATCTCATCGAAAAACGTTGCAGTTGGAAGCGAATAGGCTGCGCACGGCGCGATGAATCGCGTCCGTGACAATGAAATTCCTTACGATTTAGTTAAAGAAATTCTTCTAAGTATATTAAATAAATCACTTATTTTGAAGAAAATTTACGGCGTGCAATGCAGGCGTAACTCTCGCGGGGAAAATGCCCTTATCTGCTGAGCTCATCCGCATCTCGTGCTGATTTGCGCAAGCAGGCTAACGGGAGCCGGTTTCCGGTTCTTCAACGCGAACTGAAACCCTGCAAGCGCCTATGGCGCATCGGTTTCCCCTGGAGTCATTCATGTCGATCATCAAAAAATCGCTTGTCGCCGTGACCATCGCCATTGCGGCTGCAACAGGCGCCTATTCCGCCGATCTTACGAATTACAATACGCAGCAATCTTTTGATTACGGCAATCAGCCGGCCTTCTCATGGGGCGGCGCCTATGTCGGTGCGCATGGCGGCGTCGCCTCCCCAAGGTTGAACCCATTGGCCAGCGGCCGTGGACTGACAGGGGGCGTACAGGCCGGTTATAATTTCCAGTTCGGCTCCGGCGTTGTCGGCGCTGAAATCGAAGGTTCTTACCTCGGGAACGACGCGCGCGTGCCGAACGGCCGGTTGAGGGAGCGTTTCCGTGGTGCGGCCAAGATGAAGGCAGGCGTGGCGCTTGACCGCACGCTTGTTTACGGCACCGCCGGCCTGACCACCACGAAGTTCAAGGATGGAAACGGCGTCACGGGCCCCGATGGCTGGAAGCAGGGCTATCTGGTTGGTGCGGGTGTTGAGCAGAGCTTCGGCGGCGGCCTGTCGGCCAAGTTTGAATATAATTATGTCAGCACCGGAAATGTGTCGACAACGACTGCCAGCGGCAGGTCGAAGACCGATGTGAGTGATCATGTCATCAAGGCCGGCCTGAACTATCGCTTCTGACCGGTTCATCCGATGACAGATTTCAAGGAGAATGTTCAAAAGAACGCCGCCGCTTTAAGCATCAAAGCGGCGGTCAAACAGGCTGGAGTTTGAAATCCCGAAACGGTCATTCGCATTCTAGCGAAGGCTGCCGGAAACTCGTGACATACCATTCTCCACCGGAATTGCGTGTGAAGAACGTGTAGAAGCACTCTATGCGCTCCACATAACCCGGCGTCTCGGACACTTCGTAACGCTCGCCACGCCGTGTTGTCCGTACCTCACCACTCGACGATCCCGCGACCGCCTGCGTCTTGTTTTTTCGCCACTGATAGGCCTGCTGTCCTGAGCCGAGGCTGTAAATATTGTCCGGCGGCCCGTAATCCAGCATCACGCTGCTGATGGGAGCGCCGATGTAGCTTTTCATGACTGTCGAGGCACAGGCCGAAAGCAGGATCGACGCGGTGACGAGGGCAATCGCCGCCGGGAAGGCGGGTGACGATCTGTCGGACATGGGTAATTCTCCTCCGCTGCGGTAAGTTTCCACAGGGATAGGAACCAGCCATTACAAGTACATTGCACGTGAAGACCGCGATGCGGGCAGTGAGTCTCCGGGTGATCAGAGACTGGCGATGTTGCGGCCGATATGGCGCAGGATGCTTTTGAAAAGTTTCACTTCCGCAGGATCGAGGCCCTCGATTGCGGTTTTTTCGAACATGGCGGCGATGGGCATGAGTTCGTCGGCAAGTTCCTCGCCCTTTGGCGTCAGCGTGATGCGCACGATGCGGGCATTATCGGCCGGCCTGACGCGGCTGACGAGGTTGCGCCTGACGAGCAGGCCAACGAGCCGTGAGAGCGTGGAAATCTCCACCGACACCATGTCGGAAAGCTCGGTCAGCGTTTTGCTCTCATCCTGTCTCAACGCCGCCAGCACACGGTACATCGGCAGGGTCATGTCGTAGGAGGCAAGCCTCACGGAGAAGCGCTCTCCAAGCCGAACGCCCACCCAGTTGAGCAGGTAGGGTACCGAGTCAGTGAACTGATAGGACACAAGCAAAACCCCGATTGAGAACCACGTGCGCAGATGATGCGGCGCACCCATCGGCTGTACCGGCATAATCCATCAGTTTCAATAGCTTCGCTCCAGAAGATAGGGGGATGCGAGGCAAATTCGCGGCATTTAACAGTGGAAAAACATTTGCATTGACAAATGTTGCAAATGAAAATAACTAAGAATGCAGGATTTGGGAGGATCTCATGACATCAGCATTGTTTGGCCTGAACAATCTTGCGCCTGAAGGTGTCGGCCAGAATTTCCGTACGACGATGCGCCGTTTTCCGGCGACCGTGACGGTCATCACTGCCTGTGCCTCGGGTGATCAGCGCGATCACGGCATGACGGTCACGGCCGTCACCTCCGTCTCGATGGAGCCGCCCTCTCTTCTGGTTTGCCTGAACAACCGCACGCTGCTGCACGAATTGCTGCTCTGCCGGCCGGATTTCATCGTCAATGTGCTGACGCAGGATCAAATCGCCTTGTCCGATGCTTTCAGCGGCAAGGTTTCGCCGGAGGAGCGTTTCCGCGACGGCAACTGGCAGCGCCATGACAACGGCGTTCTCTATCTGCCCCAGGCCCATGCCGCCATTGCCTGCCGCCGTGTCGCGGCGATGCCATATGGAACGCATACGGTCTTTATCGGGCAGGTGGTTTCGGCCGATGTCAGCGAGACGACGCGGCCACTGCTTTACGAAAACGCGCAATATTGCGCCGCAAGCCCGGCACACGTGCCCGCCTGATATTTTTCGGCCGCATAATTCCCGGCCCAGTCATTTCCGGAAGGAGACAATCATGAACGATATGAGCCATGCGCCGCAGCCGGCGCAAACGAACCCGCGTGTTCGCCTCGCCAGCCGCGTTGCCGGCATAGCCGATCTTTTCCGGTCCAGCGCCAGACAGACAGAGGAAGCGCGGCGCGTTCCCGCCGCACATATCGAGGCGCTGCGCGGCATCGGCTATTTCGATATCGTCAAGCCCCGGGCTTTCGGTGGCAAGGGCGGCGACTTCGCCGAGCTTGTGGAAGCCAATATAGAGCTCTCGGCTGCCTGTGCGTCGACCGGCTGGGTGGCCGGCCTGCTTTCCGCCCATCAATGGCTGCTGGCGATGTTTCCTGCGGAGGCGCAGGCCGATGTGTGGAGTGAAAATCCCGACGCGCTTCTGTGCGGTTCCTATGCACCGGTGAAGATGGCGGAGGCAGCCGATGGCGGTTATCGCCTGAGCGGCAAATGGGCCTTCGCCTCGGGCTGCGAGAATGCCCAATGGTCTCTCTGCGCCGCCATCCTGCCGCCGCAGGGCGAGGGCAAGCCGGTTCCCGCTTTTCTTCTGGTTCCCGCCAGCCAATATGTCATTGAAGATACCTGGCATGTGGTGGGACTGGCCGGCACGGGTTCCAAGACGCTGGTTCTTGATGATGTCTTCGTTCCCAGACATCGGGTTCTGACCTTTCCCGACGCGACGAGCGGCCATACGCCCGGCGGACATTATTATGCCGAGGAAGGTCTCTTCAACATGCCGCTTCTGACCGGCATTCCCTCCTGTCTCGCGGCGGCCGGCGTTGGCGCGGCCAAGGGCGCGCTCGCCGCCTATGTTGACCATGTCGGTGGCCGGGTGACGCGCGGTGCAGTGGCGGGCGGCAATAACCGCATGGCTGAATTTCCCACCATCCAGCTGCGTGTGGCGGAAGCAGCGGCGAGTGTGGACGCGGCCTGCGAAATCCTGCTGCGCGATGTTGCTCGGGCACAGGCGCTTTCGCAGGCGAGGGTCGAGGGCCGGGCGGAATTCACGGTGGATGACCGCCTTCTCAGCCGTCGTGGCCAGTCCTTTTCGGTGTCGCTGGCGCTGCGCGCCGTGCAGGCGCTCAACGATTCCACCGGCGGCGTCGGGCTCGATCTTTCCAATCCGGTACAGCGCGCCTGGCGGGATGCGAATGCGGTCGGCCGTCACATCAGCATGAACTGGGATGCCGTGGGCACCATGATCGGCCAGAGCATGCTGGGTCTCGAACCCAAGGGTCAATATTGACCGCTTATCTGGCGGCACATGAACAGCGATTTCGGAGGAAACAACATGCAAGGCAAGGTCGCTCTCGAGGAGCATTTCGCAATCCCGGAAACACTTCAGGATTCGGCCGGGTTCGTGCCCGGCGATTACTGGAAGGAATTGCAGCACCGCCTGCTCGACATTCAGGATACGCGCCTGAGGCTGATGGATGCGCATGGCATCGAAACCATGATCCTGTCGCTGAATGCGCCGGCGGTGCAGGCCATTCCCGACACGAAGAAGGCGATAGAGATCGCGCGGCGTGCCAATGACGTTCTGGCCGAAGAATGCGCCAAGCGGCCGGATCGCTTCCTCGCTTTCGCAGCGCTGCCTTTGCAGGACCCGGATGCGGCGACCGAGGAATTGCAGCGTTGTATCAACGATCTCGGTTTCGTCGGTGCGCTCGTCAACGGTTTCAGCCAGGAAGGTGACGGCCAGACGCCGCTTTATTACGACTTGCCGCAATATCGTCCGTTCTGGGGCGAGGTCGAAAAGCTCGACGTGCCTTTCTACCTGCACCCGCGTAACCCGCTGCCGCAGGATTCGCGCATCTATGACGGCCACCCCTGGCTGCTTGGTCCCACCTGGGCATTCGCGCAGGAAACGGCGGTCCATGCGCTGCGCCTCATGGCGTCCGGCCTGTTCGACGAGCATCCGCGTCTCAACATCATTCTCGGCCATATGGGTGAGGGCCTGCCCTACATGATGTGGCGCATCGACCACCGCAATGCCTGGGTGAAACTGCCGCCGCGCTATCCGGCCAAGCGCCGTTTCGTGGATTATTTCAACGAGAATTTCCACATCACCACCTCGGGCAATTTCCGCACCCAGACGCTGATCGACGCCATTCTGGAAATCGGTGCTGACCGCATCCTGTTTTCCACCGACTGGCCCTTCGAGAATATCGACCACGCCTCCGACTGGTTCAACGCGACGAGCATTGCCGAGGCCGACCGGGTGAAGATCGGCCGCACCAATGCCCGCCGCCTGTTCAAGCTCGACGGGACCTGAGCCATGCAGCCCTTCGTCTATATGGCGGCCCCGGCCCGCATCGTCTTCGGCGCGGGTAGTTCGGTGGGCGTGGCGGAGGAAATCCGCCGTCTTGGCCTGTCTCGGGCACTGGTGCTTTCCACGCCGCAGCAGAAGGGTGATGCGGAGGCTTTGGCGGCCCGGCTTGGCCGGCTTGCCGACGGCGTCTTCTCCGATGCGGCCATGCACACGCCGGTCGAGGTGACGAAAAGGGCGGTCGATGCTTATCGCGCCGCCGGTGCGGATTGTGTCGTGTCGCTCGGCGGCGGCTCTACCACCGGTCTTGGCAAGGCGATCGCCTTGCGCACCGATGCGGCACAGATCGTCATCCCAACGACCTATGCCGGCTCGGAGGTGACGCCCATTCTCGGCCAGACGGAAAATGGCGTGAAGACCACCATGCGCGGGCCGGAAATCCTGCCGGAAGTGGTGATTTACGATGCGGAACTGACACTTGGTCTTCCGGTTGCCATCAGCATGACGAGCGGATTGAACGCCATGGCCCATGCGGCTGAGGCCCTTTATGCTCGGGATCGCAATCCCATCGCCAGCCTGATGGCGGTGGAAGGGCTGCGGGCGATGTTCGAGGCGCTTCCCGGTGTGAGGGCTGCGCCGCAGGATATCAGTTCGCGTGAAAGCGCGCTTTATGGGGCATGGCTATGCGGCACGGTGCTGGGTGCCGTCGGCATGTCGCTGCATCACAAGCTTTGCCACACGCTTGGCGGCAGTCTCGATCTGCCGCATGCGGAAACCCATGCGGTGCTGCTGCCGCACACCATCGCCTATGTGGAAGAGGCGGTGCCGGATCTGCTGGCGCCGCTGGCGGCACTGGTTGGTGGCAGGGCGGGAGCGGGGCTTTACGACTTCGCCGCCCGGCTCGGTGCGCCCGCCAGCCTCGCAGCCCTTGGCGTGCGGCCGGACGATCTCGACCCCATGGCCGAGCTTGCAACGGCCAATCCTTACTGGTGCCCGCGGCCAATCGAAAAAACCGCGATCCGCACCCTGTTGCAACGCGCCTTCGATGGTGCGCGGCCGGAGTGATCCGGCAAACAGGGCGCGGCAATGATGGGAGGAGAAGATTATGGACATGAAAACGACCGGTGACGACGGTTATTTCGTCGAGGAACGGTCGGCCGAGACCGTGATTGCCCGTATGCGGGACTGTGATGATCCGCGTCTCAAGGAGATCATGGCGGTCGTCACCCGCAAGCTTCATGAGGCGGTGAAAGAGATCGAGCCGACCGAGGAAGAATGGATGAAGGCTATCCATTTTCTGACCGAGGTTGGCCAGATCTGCAATGAATGGCGGCAGGAGTGGATCCTGTTCTCCGATATTCTCGGCGTTTCCATGCTGGTCGACGCCATCAACCATCGCAAGCCCAGCGGCGCGTCCGAATCCACCGTTCTTGGGCCTTTTCATGTGGCCGATGCGCCGGAAATGCCGATGGGCGCCAATATCTGCCTTGATGGCAAGGGCGAGGATATGGTGGTGACCGGCCTTATTCTGGATACTGACGGGGCGCCGGTCGCAGGTGCGCGCATCGATGTCTGGCAGGCCAATGATGAAGGTTTCTACGACGTGCAGCAAAAGGGCATTCAGCCCGATTTCAACCTGCGCGGCGTCTTCATCACCGGCGAGGACGGGCGCTACTGGTTCCGCGCCACCAAACCGAAATATTACCCGATACCGGATGACGGCCCTGTCGGGCAGTTGCTGCGGGCCATGGGGCGTCATCCCTACCGGCCGGCGCATCTGCACTATATCGTTTCGGCGCAGGGCTTCACCACGCTTGTCACCCATATTTTCGATCCCGATGATCCCTATATCCGTTCGGACGCGGTTTTCGGCGTGAAGGAAAGCCTGCTGGCCGATTTCCAGCGGGTGGAAGATGCGGAAAAGGCTGGGGATCTGGGTTTCACCGGCGACTGGTTCTGGTCGGTGAACCACGATTTCGTGCTCGCCCGATGACAGGCGCGAGCGATCGTCCCAGCTATTATGTACGTTTTGCAGAGAGCGATCCCGCTGCCGTGGAGCAGCGGGCGGCACAGATGGATGCTCACAAGGCTCATTTGCGTAACGAGGACGGTTTGCCGCAAGGGTTCAGAATTCTTGCATCCGGGCCGATGCAGGCTGAGAGCGGCGGGTCTGCAGCCGCCCTCATCATTGCCGAAGCTCTCTGCATCGAGGATGTGATTGCTTTCAGCGACGCCGATCCTTTTGTCATCCACGGCGTCTATAACCGCATTCGTATTTTGAACTGGACGCCGACATTATCGAGGATTTCAGGGCTGCGGCGCGACTGAAACCCACGTCAGTCATGGCAGCTGATGGCCGTTAATATTTCAATTGCAATTTTTGCAAACGCAACATTTAATCGAAGACGGGTGATATCGGCGATAGGTGTCTTGACAGGAGCGGGACACACATCAGGGTGGAGCAAGCCGGGTACCCACGGAGCAATCGCAAGAACGGGAAGACGCCGATCCATTCCGGATGGCGCGGTCATGCGTGAAAGGGAGGAATATGTCCACGAATTATATGAGCGCCGCTTCAGTGCGGACGAAGAACCCGGCCGGCGTCATCGCGACATGCGGTCTGATGATCATGTTCGATGGGTACGATCTGGTCGTTTACGGCGCGGTTGCACCGGCATTGCTGAAAGAAGGAGCATGGGCGCTCAATCCCGCCATGGTTGGGCGGGCTGCGGCGCTGACGCTGTTCGGCATGCTGCTCGGCGCATTATTCGCCGGCACCATGGCGGACCGCATCGGCCGCCGGAAGGTCGTTATCATCAGCCTCGCCGGATTCTCAGCGATGATGATCGCCTCGGCCATGACGCCGAACTTCCTCGCTTTTGAAATCACGCGTTTCCTGGCCGGTCTGGGGCTCGGCGCTCTCCTGCCGACGGTGACGGCGCTGGTGCTGGAATTCTCGCCGCCCAAACGCAGAGCGCAGGCAAATTCCCTGTCGTTCCTCGGCTACCTTATCGGCGGCATCATTTCCGGCCTCATGGGCATCCTTCTTCTGGAAAGCTATGGCTGGCGTCCGCTGATGCTGATCGGCGGCCTGCCGCTCATTCTTCTGCCGCTGTTCATGCGGTTCCTGCCGGAATCGCCGGAATGGCTGGCGAGCAAGGGCCGGCAGGCGGAAGCTGACGGAATTTGCGACACCTACGGCCTGCAACGCATCGTGCCGCATGCCAAAATTCAAAAGGGCGGCGTTGGCGCGCTGTTCTCGGAAGGCCGGCTGCTTTCAACACTGAATGCCTGGGGCATTCACTTTTGCTCGCTGCTCTTGACCTTCGGCATGGTCAACTGGCTGCCCACCATCATGAACAAGATGGGCTACGATATCAGCTCGGCACTCAGCTTCTCGATCATGCTCAATGTCGGGGCCGCGATCGGCATTCTCGTGGGCGGACGCTTTGCCGACAAGGGGAACGTCAAGGTGGTCGTGGCGGTTCTCTTCGCCATCGGTGCCGCCTCCATCTGGGCCCTGACAGTCAACAAGGGGCCGCTTCTCTATTTCTTCGTCGCCCTTGCCGGTGCCGGAACGATTGGAACCCAGATTCTTGCCAATGTTCTGGTTGGACGGCTTTACCCCGTCCATATTCGTGGCACGGGTCTCGGTTTTTCGCTGGCAGTCGGACGGCTGGGCGGCATTGCCGGTCCCATGATCGGTGGCCTCGTCCTGCAACGGGGGCTGGCGCCTGAGTGGAACTTCTACATTTTCGGCTCGGTAGCGCTGCTGGGGCTGGCGCTGACCGTCCTGACCCTGCTTTACCGGACGTCCAACGACGGACGAGCTTGACGGAGACCCTGCTGGCCGCGGGATGAAACCTGCGGCCAGCAGCGGCGAAAACAGTGCCTCAAGCGCGCATTGCCGATGACCGGCTGCCGCGCTACGGGATTTTACCTGGAGACGGGCGCGATGGCAGCCATTTGTTGCAATGTCCGTTCATTCGTGCGCTTTGCCCGTGCCAGCGCATCGTCGCGATCTTCCGGCAGCGTGTAGGTCATATAGGATAGCGATGTTTCGAGGTCGTTGTTGTTGTGGCCGAGAATGGCGGCGAAATAGCTGTTCTTGGTGACGTGGGGCGGCGCGAAATTATGATAGGCCACCTCGGCGTATAAGTGTCTGAGGCCATAGGGCTTGGGAAGTTCTTGCCGCGGCCAGAGATCCTCGAACAGATTAAAGACCGTGTCCCGCAGCAGCAGGCGGGTTTCGGACGAAAAATCGTCGATCGACATGCCGTGCCACAGTTTTCCCTGCCCGCTCGTGCGCAGGCGCTCATAGGCGGACAGAATGGTGGCGGAGCGGGCAAGAACCGGAATTTCGTAGGTAATCCCGAACTTCGTTCCTTCGCCCTGTTTCGTCTTGGCCTGGCCGTTGAAAAGGATGCTCCATTTGGAAACGCCCTTGCCATAGGGCGCCGGTGAAAACTCGGCCTGGGTAAAAATCTCATAGGGGCGTCGCCCCGTCATACCGATCAGGCCGATGCCGATCATCAGGGGATCGGCGGACAGGAGTTTATCGGCGCAAATCTTCAGAACCTGCTGGTAATTGTCGAAGGTGATCAGCGCGCCATGCTTGTTGGCGATCTTCTCCATCTTCACCCGGCGGGCGTCTTCATACATGGCGGCATCGCCGGTGGCGATCTTCAGCATCGGGTGATCGTCGCCGAAGGCTTCGCGGATGGCGTTGCGATATTTCGTGATGTAGGAAATGATCGTTGTCTGCGCCCGGCCCTTCATGGTGTCGATTTCAGCGTTCCACAAAGCCTGCATCTCTTCTTTGGCACCCATGCCGTTCATTGCCGAAATGAAATCGGCGATGCGCAGAAGAACGGTCGGCTTGCGACCGGCGGTGTTGAATTCCGCCCGTTCGATTTTTTCGACAATGGATGCCGCCACGCCGGTTTTCGGATAGTCCGCCCGCTCGATATAGGTGTTCAGCCGCTCACGCAGCTTTTTCATGTTGCAGATGGCAAGCGGCGTGCTCTTTGGGCCGAACTCGGCCTTCAGCGCATAGCGATATTTCATGATGTAAAGTTCGAGCGTCTTTTCCGTGCGGCCATTGTCGAAATGGTAGCGAACCTCGGCGTCCCACAGATCGCGGATTTTCCGGTTTCGCAAGGTGTCGTCGCTTTTCATCGCCTCCCTGACCCGGCCGACGAATTGATCGATCCGTTCCACGAGAACTGGTGTTTTTGTCTTTCTTTTTGACGTGGACATGCGGCGGCTCCCTGAACCGGTCGGGAAATATAAATCTGTGGTTGGCAATCAACAGAAGCATGGTTGTGGGAATACCATGAACATCCAGCGCCGGCCGGTTTCTTTTGAATAATACTTTAAGCGATTCCGCAAGCAGGGCCGCGAAGCGGGGACCATCAGGCAAGGTATTGGAACCGCATCGTCCATTCGGCGATGCCTGAAAGCCGCCAGTCGGGGACGGTCAGTCTGGTCAGTTTATTTGGGAAGCCTGGTCTTCAGCGATGTCACGATCCTGTTGGCAAGCGCTTCGTAATCCTCGTCGAAATGGTGGCCGCCTTCAATGCCGAGCGTTTCCACGCCCTTCGCCTTCAGGCCGGGGCAGGGGTCTTCATCCTCTTCCTCCGTGCCGTAAATGCACTGCACCAGTTTCGGATCGATCTTGGCGATGTCGTCCACCGTCTTGCCGCCCTTGCCTTCGCCGGCAACGCCGAGCCATCCCTGAACGGAAATCTCGAAATCCACCTCCGTGGACAGCCCCATGAGCGTGAGTTGCACGACATGCGATTTCGCGCGTTCCGGCAGCAGGTTGAAGGTCGCCGGAATGATATCGGCACCGAAGGAATAGCCGATCAGCACAACGTTTCGAACCTTCCATTCCTTGCGGTAGGTGTCGATGATGCGTGCAAGGTCGCCTGCGACTTCTTGTGGCTGTTTTTCTTTCCAGAAATAACGCAGGGCATCGACACCGATCACGGGTATGCCCTGCTTTTGCAGTGCGCCGCCCACTTCTTCATCGAGATCGCGCCAGCCGCCGTCACCGGAATAGATCACCGCCATGGTGTCCATCACAGGGCTTGTTTCCAGAACCTTGATCGGCAGGCCGAGCGGGCTGTCGGTATCGCCGGCGGCATCGACCTGATCGGACAGGGTCTGGGTCAGGACCTCGTCCGCCTTGTCGGTCACGTCCGTCACGTCGATATCGGGATGCAGCTTCACAAGCGCATTGACGTGGTCGCGGCCCTTCTGGTCCGCAGCGGGCGTGAACAGCACGCTGACGGGCGCAGGCAACGGGCCATCGGTCAGGCCATAGACCGTTTCACCATCCACCTTGTCCTTGGTGGCGGGGGTGCAAAGTATCTTTTCAAGCGGCAGGCCCGCCTTGGGGTCGACGGCGATGGCTTCCCGCACGGTGGAGACCGGGCTCTGTGCAATCATTGCCAGCGCCAGCGTTCCGCCCTTGCCGATGCCAGTGAGGATGGGTTGGCGGTAGCTGCTGGTGCCGGCGGTGCGCTGGATCTGCTGCGAGAGCGACTCGATGTCTGAGATCATATAGATGCACTCGTCCTCATCGGCCTCGAGCGCCTTCAGATACTCCTTGAAATCGATACCGACCACGGCGGCACCTTTTTCCACCAGCGCTTTGGCGCGGGTCTCATCGGCAGCCGTCCATCCGTCAGCATCGGAAATCAGGAAGACGCTGGCGAGAATTTCGCCATCCGGCACCATGATATGCTCGGAGGGGATCATGCCGGTCTCATAGGCCGGCTTATCCTGCGCGAAGGCGGCGCTGGACATAAACAGCGAGGAAGCGAACAGGGTGGAAGCGGCAAGCGCGGCCTTCAACATGGTGGGTTTCCTCATTTTCCGATCACTCCTCTGACGCCGCCGCTGATCAGAACCGTCGCATCCATCAACGCCAGAGCGGCGTCCGCACCGTTTTGCACGGCGAGGTAACGGGGTTCCCATTTCGGGTGGAACTTCGCCTTGAAGGCGCGAAGGCCCTTGAAGTTGTAAAAACGGTCGCCGTGTTCGAACAGCGTGCTGCCGATACGGTCCCAGACCGGCGCCGCATCACGCTTCGACATGCCGGACATGGGCGCCATGCCGAGGTTGAAGCTTTCATATCCAGCCTCGCGCAGATGCTGCATGATGCTGACGAAGAGAAAATCCATCGCGCCGCGCGGCGCATCCGGCGAAAAACGCATGAGATCGACGGTGGCTTCCTTTTTCGTGTCCGTTACCATCAAATTGGCGAAAGCGGTGATCTTTCCATCCTTGCGCAATACGGCGACGGGCTGCGACAGGATGTAATCCGGCTCGAAAGCGCCAAGCGAAAAGCGCTTTTCCCGTGTGTTGTGATGCGCAAGCCAGCTGTCGGAGACTTGTTTCAGCTCTTCCAGAATATCCGCCACATGCGCCTTTTCGACGACCTCGAAGCTCAGCCCGTCCCGCGCACCGCGGCTCAGCGACTGGCGAAGGGTCGCGAGCTTGCCACCCTTCAGCTCAAAGGCGGTGAGATCGACCAGCGCCAGTTCCCCAAGCTTGAAGGCGCGCAGGCCCGCATCGGCGCAATGGGAGAGCAGGAAAGGCGAAATCTGGTAAAAGGCCGCGCGTGCGCCCGCCGAACGTGCGGCTTCGACGAATTGCCAGACCAGATCGGGGAAATCCTCTTCGTCGCCCACCGGGTCGGCGAAGGCGATCCAGGAGCGGCCCTGAATACCGTACATGATGAAGGCATTGCCGCTTTCCGAGAACATCACGTGCTTGTCGCCCATACGCACCAGATTGGCGTCGGCCGCGTCCTGTTTCAGCACGATGTCGGTGGCGCTTGCCACGTCGTCGGCCTCGATTGCGTCCGGCCTGTAGGCCACCGGCCGCATGAGGCTGAAGATGGCGATTGTGGAGGAGGCGAGCACGAGGCCGAGAAGGGCGCGTAATCCGCGCGGCGCTTCCTCGGAGAATTCGAACTGCCACCACAATGTCTGACTGTAATCCGTATCGCGATAGACGAAGAGCAGAATGGTTGCCGCGCCCGCGACGATGACCGCCATGGCCGCAAGCCAGCTTGGCCCCAGCGCCTGTTTCACCAGCGAGGCATGGCGATTGAAGCTGCGCATATTGGCGGCAAGGGCGGCGATGAAGACACCGAGAATGGCCGCTTCGAAAACGGCGATGGCCTTGAGGAGGGAGAGAACCAGCGCCAGCGACGCGGCGACCAGCGCGATCCACCAGGCGCCGTCCAGCCGCTGTCCGAGGCCGCGCGAGGCGACGACGAGCACGAGGCCGAGAATGCTGGTGAGAAAATGCGCCGCCTCAATGATCGGCAGCGGCACGAAATTGGACAGGAAATCCAGATTGCTGTCCGGCGTTGGCGTCACGCTCGAGAAGATCAGCATGGTGCCGAGGATCATCGCGAAGGTTGACAGCAGCGGCGGGGCAAGGCGCACGGCAAGCTGGCTGATGTCGGAGACAACAGGCTTTGCCGCAAACTGCTTCATCTCCGAGACGAGCATCACCAGAATGGCGACCACCAGCGGCAGGACGTGATAGATCACGCGGTAAAGCACGAGGCTTCCGAGCAGCTGGTCAACGCTGATGGCGTTGCCGAGCCCTGCGACCATTACGGTTTCGAAGACGCCGAGACCGGCCGGCACATGGCTGAGGACGCCGAGACCGACGGCGGTAGCGTAGATCGCGAAAAATGTCGGCCAGCCGAGATGGGTGTCGGGCAGCAGCACATAAAGCACGGAGGCGGAGGCGGCGATATCAAAGGCCGAGACGAGGAACTGGCGGGAAGAGGTGCGGCTGTCCGGGAGGCGCAGACGCCAGGCGCCAAGCTTGATCGTGTGACCGTTGCGTCCGATATAGGCCGCAATGACAAGCGCGGCGATGACGGCCAGCGCGGCCCCTCTGAGGATCAGAGCATCGACGCCGATGATGGAGGCGATGCGCGGCGCGACGATGAAGGTGGAGATGGCGCTGACCGAAAGCAGACCAAGCCCGAAGGACAGGGTGACGAAGGCGATGACGCGGGCGATTTCGCCGGGTGAAAGCCCAAGCCGCGAATAGGCGCGAAAGCGGATTGCGCCGCCGCTCAAGGGTCCGAAACCGGCGGTATTGCCGATGGCGTAGGCAGCAAAGGCGGTTGCCGCCATGGGCGGAAACGGCAGCTTGCGGCCGATATATTCGATGGCATTGGCGTCGTAGAGTATCAGCGCGAAAAAGCTGAGCGCCGTGAAGACGATGGCGAGCAGGACCGCGGAGGCCGAGGTCTGCGTCAGCGCGTCGATGACATCGTCATAACGGACTTCCGACGTCAGGTGATAAATGGCGAAGGTCATCATCACGAAGACCAGCGTGATGGCGATCGCGGTCAGATAGGGTCGGTTTCTGGCAAAGAAGCTTTCAACCGCGGATTCTGCGAGGTCGGTCTGTGTGATTTCGCTCTTGTCTGCCATGTGCTTTATCCAGCGCCCGTTCCCAAGGTTGGCGAACCACAGGAATGTGTCGCTAATTCGTTTCGGTTGAGGAAATGTGATTAGCAGAAAAGCATGAAGTGTCGATGTGAAGTTTGTGACCGATTATCCCTGAATTGCGCCAAGTCTAAAGGCAAAAATGCAACTATGGAATGCATGATTTGCAGGATTGTTCCGAAAGGCGGCCAATTGACCGTCACGGTTGCTTGGTGGTGAGGTTTGATGCGACTACACGCTCCTTTCAATTGAAGGAGAATGCAAATGAACATGCCCACAAGAATAGTGCTTTCGCTCGTCGCCGCCATCGTAGTTGGTGGCGGCTTCATGACCTATGATAAGATGCGGGGTGCCGAATGGGTCGTTTCGCCGCAGCAGATCGATGAAGCCAGGGCCAGCGGACAGGCCGGTTATGAATCGCGTCCGGGCACCGTGACCGTTCGCCCGATCCGCAGTGAAACGGCGGATGTGCTGCCGATGAAATGGGCGATGTTTGCTCTGGTCGCAGGCCTTCTTGCCTTCCGGGCGACGGGCAAGAAAAAAGCGGCGAAGGCTTAAGGCCTGCCGCTTCATGTCTCCGGCGTTTCTGCGCCGGAGATGAATCTCAATTTATGCCTCATGCGCCCCAGGTCTTTTCCAGCACACGGATCCAGTTGCCGTGGCAGATTTTGGCAAGCGCCTCGTCGTCATAACCGCCGTTGCGCAGAGCCTCGACCAGCAATTGCAGGTCGGCCGCATCCTTCATGGCGGCGGGAATGGTGGTTCCGTCGAAATCCGAACCGAGGGCGACGTGATCGATGCCGATGCGGTTGACGATATAGTCCACGTGGCGGACCAGTTCGTTCAGGTCCGTATTCGGGTTCTTCACGCCATCCTGACGCAGGAACAGAACGCCGAAATTGATGCCGGCAAGGCCGCCCGTGTCGCGGATGGCGTCCAGCTGGCGGTCCGTCAGGTTGCGGCTGTGATTGCACAGCGCATAGGCGTTGGAATGCGATGCCACCAACGGCGCATCGGAAATATTGGCGATATCCCAGAAACCCTGCTCGTTCATGTGCGACAGGTCGACCATGATGTTCAGTTCGTTGCAGGTCTTCACCAGCCGCTTGCCGGCGTCCGTGAGGCCAGGGCCGATATCCGGGGTTGAGGGGAAACGGAAAGGCACACCGTAAGCGAAGATGTTCGGGCGGCTCCAGACCGGACCGAGCGTGCGAAGGCCCGCTTCGTAGAGAACGTGGAGCGCATCCAGATCGGCGCCGATCGCTTCCGCACCTTCGATATGGAAGACGGAAGCGAAAGCGCCCTCGGCTATCGCGTCGCGGATATCGGCGGCCGTGCGGCAAACCTTGAGCGCGCCTGCGGATTGTTTCTCCGCCCGGAACAAAAGGCCGGCCATGGCAAGCGTCGCCTTCAGCGCATCCGCCTCATTGGGTGTCGAGTAATCGCCATTGGCGTCCTTGTCCATGCTGGGCGAGGGCACATAGGCGGCGCAGAGGCCGCCGGCCAGGCCGCCCTTCTTGGCGCGCGGCAGGTCGATGTGGCCGACCGTATCCCCTTCGATGAGAAGCGTTTCGGGAGAAGCGTTGCCCGATCGCCATAACCGCAGAAGCACGTCGTTGTGGCCGTCGAAGACGGGTACGGTTTTTTCATCGGTCATGGTCATTCACCTTTGGATATGCGGAGCCGCGCGGGCGCGCGTCCGTCAGACTTTGTGGGAATTGGTAGAGGAAAGGTCAAGGCGGGAGCAAATGCAATCCGTGCATAGGCTCTGCCAAATTTGGAATTGGTCGCGCCTCGTTTGCTCATGGTAATCGCGGGGAAACATAAAAAAAATGACTGGATTGGGGCAGACCCATACCGTTTTCCGAAAAATAAGGTCCGAAAGGGGATTTTCGATGATTTCAAGACGCAACCTGCTGATTGCCGGCGCAGCCGTACCGTTCCTGTCCTATGCGCGCATTCCGGCATTTGCCGCGACACCCAAGGATATTCTGGTGGTGGCCCAGCAGCTGGACAATATGACGAGCCTTGACCCGCATGAAGGTTTCGAAGCCGTCGGCGGTGAAATCATCTCCAACATGTATCAGAAGCTGGTACGCGCCAATCGCGAAGATTCCACCAAGGTCGATCCGGTCATCGCGAAATCCTGGGAAGCCGATGCGGACAGCAAGGTCTTCACCTTTGTGATCGGTGACGAAGCGACCTTCTCCAGCGGTGCGAAAGTGACTGCGGAAGACGTTGCCTTCTCGCTGCAGCGCGCCATCAAGATGAACAAGAGCCCGGCCTTCATCATCAGCCAGTTCGGCTTCACGCCCGACAATGCCGAAACGACCATCGTTGCCGCCGACGACAAGACGGTGAAGCTGACGACGGCAAAGCCGACCGCCATCTCCTTCCTGCTGTATTGCCTCTCCGCCAATATCGGCGCGATCGTCGAAAAGAAGGCGGTTCTCGCCAATGCTTCCGGCGAAGACCTCGGCAATGGCTGGCTGCAGAAGAACAGCGCCGGTTCCGGCGATTTCGTCCTGCAGGCCTGGAAGCCGAGCGAAAGCGTAGCACTCACCGTCAACCCGAACGGTCCTTACAAGGGCAATATCAAGCGCATCGTGCTGCGTCACGTCACCGATCCGTCTTCCCAGCTCCTGATGCTGCAGAAGGGCGATATCGACATTGCCCGCGACCTCACCTCGGAGCAGCTGCGTACCGTCAAGAACGACGAGAACATCGAACTCGAGCGCAAGAGCATCGCTTCGCTGGTTCTGATCTCGCTCAACCAGGGCAATGAGAACCTCGCCAAGCCGCAGGTCTGGCAGGCGATCAAGTGGGCGCTGGACTATAAGGGCATGCAGGAAAACATCGTGCCGCTGACGCATGAAGTGCACCAGAGCTTCGAGCCGGAAGGCTTCCCGGGCGCCGTCAACGATATCCCGTTCCAGCGCGATGTCGAAAAGGCCAAGGCACTGATGGCCGAGGCCGGCCTTGCCGACGGTTTCGAAATCAGCATGGATCACTATTCCGCCCAGCCTTACCCGGATCTGGCGCAGGCCATCCAGGCGAACCTTGCCGATATCGGCATCAAGGTTCGTCTGCAATCGGCTGAAAACCGTCAGGTTCTGACCAAGATGCGCGCCCGCGAACACCAGATGGCGCTTTCGGCATGGGGCACGGATTATTTCGATCCGCACTCCAACGCCGATGTCTTCAACATCAACAAGGACAATGGCGACGACGCCAAGTCGAAGCCCTTCCTGTGGCGTTCGCGTTTCAAGAACGACGACTTTGCCGCCAAGGCGGAAGCCGCCCGTGACGAGAAGGACCCGGCAAAGCGCGTGGAGCTTTATGAAGCCCTGCAGCGCGAGCACATGCAGAACAGCCCGTTCGTGTTCATGTTCCAGACCACGAAGACGGCTGCCTTCCGCAAGGGCGTATCCGGTTTCGAACTCGGTGTTCTCTCCGAAGGCAATTCCTACCACGATGCGAAGAAAGCGTGACATTGAACAAGCGCGTCAAAAGCATATCGTCGATACTGGGCAGCGTCATTCTGACGCTGTTCGGTTTGATGGTCATCACCTTCATGATCGGGCGCGTCATGCCTGTCGATCCCGTCATCGCGGCGGTCGGCGACAACGCGCCTGAAGACGTCATCGTGCGCGTGCGTGCGGAAATGGGCCTCGACCAGCCGCTGGTCGTGCAGTTCTTCCATTACGTCTCGCAGGTCCTGCACGGTGATTTCGGCAATTCCATCCTGACCCGCAATCCGGTCTGGGTGGATATTACCCGTGTCTTCCCCGCCACGTTCGAACTTGCCACGGCAGCGCTCATTCTTGCAGCCCTGATCGGCATTCCGCTCGGCGTCTGGGCCGCGGTGAAGCAGGGCAAGCTGACGGACCAGATCATCCGCGTCGTCTGCCTTGCCGGCCATTCCGTGCCGGTCTTCATGCTGGCGCTGATTTCGCTGCTGGTGTTTTATGCCACGCTTGGCGTCGCACCCGGACCGGGCCGTCAGGACATCATCTATGACGGCATGATCACGCAGGTCACCGGCCTGATGACGGTCGACACGCTGCTTGCCGGTGACTGGGACGCCTTTTACGACGCCATCGCCCATATGGTGCAGCCGGTCTGCATTCTCGCCTATTTCAGCATGGCCTATATCACCCGCATGACGCGCGCCTTCATGATCGACGCGTTGAAGGGCGAATATGTCATAACCGCCCGCGCCAAGGGGCTTTCGGCCATGACCGTGATCTGGGGCCACGCCTTCCCGACGGTCGCCGTGCAGCTCGTCACGGTTCTGGCGCTCACCTATGCAGGCCTTCTCGAAGGCGCAGTGGTGACGGAAACCGTCTTCAGCTGGCCGGGCCTTGGCCAATACCTCACCGTCTCGCTCATGAACGCGGACATGAACCCCGTCGTCGGAGCAACCCTGTTGATCGGCCTGATCTATGTTGGCCTCAACCTGCTCGCAGACGTGCTTTACCGAGTAATGGATCCCCGCGTTCGATGATGTTAGCTAATTTCAGAAACTGGGCTCTGGATGAGACGCCGCATTCCCGCACACAGGCTGCCTGGGGAAACCGGTATCGTATCTGGCTGAACCTCAAGTCCAACCCGCTGGCGGTGATCGGTCTGACCATCATCGTCGTTTTCATCGCGCTGTCGCTGCTGGCGCCGTTCATCGCGCCCTATGATCCGGCGACGCAGAACCTCGGCAATCGCCTTGCCTTCCCGAGTGCCGAGCACTGGTTCGGCACGGATGAGCTTGGCCGCGACATTCTTTCGCGCATCCTTTATGGCGGCCGAGTCACGCTCGGCATGGTCATCGCCGTCGTCGTTCTGGTCGCGCCGATCGGCCTCGCCATCGGCTGCATCGCCGGTTATTTCGGCGGTATCGTCGATACGGTGCTGATGCGGGTGACGGACGTATTCCTGGCCTTCCCGCGCCTCATCCTCGCGCTTGCCTTCGTCGCGGCGCTGAAGCCCGGCGTTGAAAGCGCCATTCTCGCCATCGCGCTCACCGCATGGCCGCCCTATGCGCGTCTTGCCCGCGCCGAAACCATGACGGTGCGCGGCAGCGATTTCGTCGCGGCCTATCGCCTGACCGGCGCTTCCGCCTGGCGCATCATTGCCCGCCATATCGCGCCGCTTTGCGTGCCGAGCCTTATCGTGCGCATCACGCTCGACATGAGCTCGATCATCATCACGGCTGCAAGCCTCGGCTTCCTCGGCATGGGCGCACAGCCGCCTTCGCCGGAATGGGGTGCGATGATCGCCACCGCCAAGCGCTTCATCTTCGAACAATGGTGGGTCGCCACCATTCCCGGCATCGCCATCTTCCTCGTTTCGCTCGCCTTCAACTTCCTTGGCGATGGCCTGCGCGACGTTCTCGACCCGAAGGGACATTGAGCCATGCTGGTCGAAATCGAAAATCTGAAGATTGCTTTCCAGACCCGTACCAGCCGTTTCGAGGCGGTTCGTGGTGTTTCCATGAAGCTTGGCACAGAAAAGCTCGGCATTGTTGGCGAATCCGGCTCCGGCAAGAGCCTCACGGCGCGCGCGCTGATGAAGCTTCTGCCCTCCAATGCCGATATCCGTGCCGACAAGCTCTCCTTTGATGGCATCGACGTGCTTTCCGCCGGTGAAAAGCAGATGCGCCAGATCCGGGGAAAACGAGCGGGTTTCATTCTTCAGGACCCGAAATATTCGCTGAATCCGGTCAAGACCATGGGTGCGCAGATCGCGGAAGCCTGGCGCGCCCATAAGGGCGGCAGCAAGCGTGCCGCGATGGAAGCGGCAATCGCCCTGCTCGATCAGGTGAAGATCCGCAATCCGCGTCAGGTCGCCTCGTCCTATGCGCATGAGGTTTCCGGCGGCATGGGCCAGCGCGTGATGATCGCCATGATGCTCGCGCCCGATCCGGAATTGCTGATCGCCGACGAGCCGACCAGCGCGCTTGATGCGACGGTGCAGGCGGAAATCCTGCGGCTGATCGAGGAGCTGGTATCGGAACGCGGCATGGGCCTTATCCTCATCAGCCACGACCTGCCGCTCGTTTCGCATTTCTGCGATCGTGTCGCCGTCATGTATTCCGGCCGGGTGATGGAGGAGCTGAAGGCTTCCGAACTCCTGAAAGCCGAACATCCCTATACAAAGGGACTTCTGAACTGCATTCCCTCGCTGACGCATCCGCGCGAGCGTCTTCCCGTTCTCAACCGTGATGCAGCGTGGTCCAGCCAATGATCGACGTCGATAATCTCCGTATCAAGTTCGGCGACCGCGAAGTGGTGAAGGGCGTGTCCTTTTCGGTGGAAAAGGGCGGCAGCTTCGGCATCGTCGGCGAAAGCGGCTCGGGCAAGTCCACCATCCTGCGCGCCATGGCCGGCCTCAACGAAAGCTGGGAAGGCCGCATCGCCTTTGCCGGCAAGGACGCACCGCTGAAGCGCACGCCGGAATTCTTCCGGCAGGTGCAGATGGTGTTTCAGGACCCCTATGGATCGCTGCATCCGCGCCAGACCATAGACCGCATTCTCAGCGAATTACCGCTGGTGCACGGCATGGACAATATTGAAAAGCGCATCCAGCAGGCCTTGTCCGACGTGGCGCTGCCGCAGGCGGTGCGGTTCCGTTTTCCGCATCAGCTCTCCGGCGGCCAGCGCCAGCGCGTGGCGATTGCCCGTGCGTTGATTGCCGACCCGCAGGTGCTGCTGCTCGATGAGCCGACTTCGGCGCTCGATGTCTCGGTGCAGGCGGAAATTCTGAACCTGTTGCAGGACCTGCGTGCGGCACGCAACCTCACCTATATTCTCGTCAGCCACAATCTGGCTGTTATCGCGCATCTGTGCCCGCAGGTTGGCGTGATGTTGAACGGGGAAATGGTGGAGCAGCTGAGTGCGGGCGATCTGCGTGAGGGGCGGACCAAACACCCGCATACGGAAGAGCTGCGCAGCCTGAGCATCCGGCTGGAAGAGCCGGCTTAACGGCCGGTCACCTAGCCTCCGTTACACATGGATCGAGCGGGTGCCGCCCGCTTCTTCTCCCCGAGGGGGAGAAGTCCGCGGCAGCGGGATGAGGGGCAAGGGTGCGGTCTATCGCTGGCGTTGCCCCCTCATCCGACCCTTCGGGCCACCTTCTCCCCGGCGGGGAGAAGAAACAAGCGGTGACGCCGAGGCCAGCCGCGTCGAAACGAAGACACGAGACCGAACCATGCCACAGCAATTCGACTGGAACGCCGCTTCAACCCTTTCAGAGAGCTTCGTCTCGCAATGGGCGAGCAACGAGCCGGGCGGGGCGGTCATCGGTTTCGATCTCGATGGCATTCGCTTCGCCCATGCGGGCGGTGTCGAGAGCCTTTCGACATTCGCACCTTTCACGCCGCAGAGCGTGGTGCGTTATGCCTCCGTTACCAAACATGCCTTCTGCGCCATGGTGCTTGCGCATTCCGATCTGATCGGCCTCGACGACCCACTCGGCAAACATCTGCCGGAGCTGCAATCACCGCTTCGCGAGGTGACGGTGGGGCAGGCGCTGGATATGAGTGGCGGCCTGCCGGATACGCGTGAATGCCTCTCGCTGCTTGGCCTTTCCGTCTATACGGAAACGAAGGCCGGACCGCTTCTCGACTATCTGTCGCGGCTAAACCGGCTGAATTTCCCGGCCGGCAGCGAGGTGTCCTATTCCAATACCGGTTACCGGCTGGTGGAGGCGGCGCTGGAGCGTCGCGGTTTCCGTTTCGATGATTTTGTGCAGACACAGATTGCCGATCCCTTTGGCGTGTTTCTGAAGGCGCCGGATGTCTGGAACGATCCAGTCGACGGGCTGGTGCCGGGTTACTGGAAAGCCGAAGACAACTGGCAGCTTTCGGCCGCCGGCCTGCATATTTCCGCTTCGGGTAGCCTTGCGGGCAGCGCCGAAGCACTTACCCGTTGGTTGCAGGGTCTGATGCGCGGCGAGGGCAGCTTCGCGGGTGTTCTTGACGCGCTTTCGGCCGAGCGGCCGCTCGCGGATGGGCGGATGAGCGAATATGGTCTCGGCCTGCGCTGGTCGCATCTGGGAGACAGGCGCTTCGTCGGCCATGGCGGTTCGCATCCGGGCTACAAGACCTATTTCCTGCTCGATCCGGAAAATGGCACGGGTTTTGTCGTGGTGTCGAACCGAGAGGACACCAACGGCTTCAAGATCGCGCTTGAAAGCATGGCGGCCCTCACCGGCCTGCCTTTGCCCAAGCCGGCCGCCAGCCTGCCGGAAGGCCTTTACGTGACCGAAAGCGGGCCGTGGTGGCTGGAAATCAAGGGCAGCACATCCACCTTTATCGATGGTGACGACACGCTTTATGAAGATGTCGATGGCTGGGTCTCTTCCCGCTCCGCATCTTCTCCGATGCGTCTCAGGTTAGACGGTGATGCCATTGTCGGTGAGGCCGGTCACGCCGCCCGCCGTTTCCTGCCGGTCGGCGATCATGCCGTGCCGGATGATCTTTCGGGCTCGTGGCGCTCCGATGAGGGAGCGGAATTTTCGATCAGCGGCTCGTTGCTGACGATGGGCATCGGCCCGACGCGTCGCAGCATGCCTCTGAAGGCGCTCGGCAATGGCCGTTTCCTCTTCACGCTGATTGACGGGCCGTGGACGAAGCGCGTTTGCCTCAATCGTCTTGGCGCTGACCGGATCGAGCTGGTTTCCAGCCGGGCGCGGATGATCGAATATTCGCGAAGCCGCTAACGCTTGAGGCCAATCCCATCGCGTCTCGCAAACGCGACGTCATCCTCGGGCTCGACCCGAGGATCCATTGTCGCGCGTGGTTGTGGATCCTCGGGTCGAGCCCGAGGATGACGCAAGCGGCCCTTCGTCAGTTTCCTAAACGGCCCGAAGCTTTCTAAAGGGTTTCAATCAGCCCTTATTGCTCCTAATAAAGACCCCATGTTCCGGTTGAAGGCTGGGACAACATCTTTGTGGGAGAACAGGCCCTTGGAAGTCAAATGGCTCGAGGATTTCCTGGCGCTGGCCGGAACGCTCAATTTCTCGAAGGCGGCGGATGAGCGGCATGTGACGCAATCCGCCTTCAGCCGGCGTATCAAGCAGCTGGAAGCCTGGGTGGGTGCCACGCTGGTTGACCGCGCCTCCTATCCTTCCCGGCTGACCGAAGCGGGTGTGAAATTCGTGCCGGTGGCGCAGGAAACGCTGAAGCAGCTTTATCATGCCCGGCGCACGCTGCTTCAGGAAGAGGGGGCGGATGCCAGAACCGTTCGGCTGACGGCGCTGCATACCCTGTCCTTCACCTTCTTTCCCGACTGGCTGAAGCGGGTGAACGAAAAGGCGGGACCGCTGTTTTCGGTTTTGCGGCCGGATTCCGGCAGCATGGAGGAAAACCTCAATTCGCTGGTGGATGGGCAGAGCGATTTCCTTCTGACCTATGCCCATCCCGAAGTGCCGATGCTGCTCGATGCGCAGACCTTTGAGTTCCGCGCGCTGGGTGCGGAAAACATCATTCCCGTTTCCGCGCCGGCGAAAGATGGTTCACCGCTGCATGAACTCGTGGAAAATGCACGGAAACCCTTTGCCTATCTGGATTATGAAAAGGCCTCGTTCTTCGGGCCGTTGCTGCGCGATCTCCTGAGCGCGCGCCTGCCGCAATTCGAGCGGGTGCATGAGGGCAGCATGTCGGTGGGGCTGAAAGCCATGGCGATGGCCGGCTGGGGTGTCGCCTGGGTGCCGGAAAGTCTGATGCGGCAGGAGCTGGACAGCGGCGCGCTGGTGCGCGCCGCCGATGACAGTTTCGATATTGCCGTCGATATCCGGCTTTATCGTTCCAAGGAGAACCGCCGGCCCGTTGTCGAGCGTATATGGGCGGTTCTCGAAGGCTGATGTTTGCTTAAATCGCGGTTCGGCGGGCGTTTTCCAGATAGAGCGCGCGCAGACGGCTGACGAGCGGGCCGGGCTTGCCATTGCCAACCGGCTTGCCGTCGATCTTCGTCACCGAGACCACGAAGTTGGAGGCGCTGGTCAGGCAGGCTTCATCGGCATTCAGCGCCTCTTCCAGCGTGAAGGGCCGCTCTTCCAGAGTGAAGCCGGCTTCCCTGGCCAGTTGCAGGGCTGCGAGGCGGGTGCAGCCGGGCAGGGTCTTGTTGCTGTTGCCGCGGGTGATGATCTTCTTGTCGCCGGTGATGATATAGGCAGTGGAGGAAGCGCCTTCGGTCACGAAACCATCCTCGATCATCCAGGCTTCGTCGCAGCCCTCGGCCTTGGCGATGCGTTTTGCCATGACCTGCGGCAGCAGGCAGACGGTCTTGATGTCGCGGCGTTCCCAGCGCTGGTCGGGAACGGATTTGACGGCGATGCCGGCTTCCTCGACGGGGGTGCCGATCAGCTTCTTGGCCTGGGTGAACATGACCAGCGTCGGCTTCAGATCGGCGGAGAACAGGAAGTTGCGGTCTTCCGCGCCGCGCGTCAGCTGCAGATAGATCATGCCTTCGACGAGGTTGTTGTCTGTGATCAGGCGGCGTTCGGCCTCGACGATTTCCTTGGTCGTGACCGGCAGCGGCACGTCGATTTCGCGGGCGCTGCGTTCCAGCCGGGCCATGTGCAGGTCGCTGTCGATCAGCTTGCCTTCCAGAACGGAGGTAACTTCATAGATGCCGTCGCCGAACAGGAAACCGCGGTCGAAGATGGAAAGGCGGGCGTCCGCTTCGGGCAGGAATTCGCCGTTGACGTAAACGATGCGACCGGATGGGCTAGTCATGAAAACTCCGTCTGGAAAAGTCAGGCTGAAAGAAGGGTTTTAAGGGCGTCGATGGAAATGGCCTCGACCGTGGAGGCCTTGCCGGTGCCGGCATTGAAGCCCGTGGTCGTGGTTGCCGCGCAGAGCGAATTGAGGATCGCCTCCTCGGTTGCCTCTATAGCTGCCTCGAAGAGCGGCGAAATCGCGTCGTTGGAAAGTTCTGGATAGTCTGCGACGGCCTTGCGGCGCGCGGGCGTGCGGCGAAGGCGCTCATTGGTGGAAAATGCCAGTGCATAGTCACCTGAACCATTGCTGAGTGCGGCGCCCGTGCGGGCCAGTCCACCAAAGCTTCTGGCCGCCAGGCGTTTCAGATTGCGGGAGGAAAGCGGCGCGTCGGTGGCGACAATGATGACGATCGAGCCGTCCTTGTCCTTATGATCAGGGCTGACATAGGGCTTGCCGCAGACCAGCAGATGGCCGCCATAATTAGACTGCACCAGCACGCCGAGCGTATAGGTCGCCCCGGCGATGGTGACGATGCGGGATGCGGTGCCGATGCCGCCCTTCATGCCAAAGGCCACCGTGCCGGTTCCGGCACCAATGCCGCCCTCGGCCATGGGGCCTGTGGCAGCGTTTTGCAGCGCGGTTGAGATTTCCTCGACGGTCGGGCGCCCAGCGCGGATGTCGTTCAGGCGGGAGTCGTTGGTCTCTCCGACGACAGCATTGATCGAGACGACTTTCTCATTGCCCTGCTGTGCCAGCGTATGGCGGTTGATCGCCTCGATAGCCCGGCCCGTTGCCAGCGTATTGGTCAGAATAACAGGTGTTTCGAGTTCGCCGAGTTCCTCGATCTGGGTGGAGCCGGCAAATTTGCCGAAGCCGTTATAGACGGCGAAGGCGGCGGGCACCTTGTCCTGAAAGAGATTACCGCCATGCGGCAGGATCGCCGTTGCGCCGGTGCGGATCGTGTCGCCTTCGATGACGGTCGAATGGCCGATGGTCACGCCTTCGACATCGGTGATGGCGTTGAGCGGGCCGGTCTCGAAATGGCCGGGCCGGAAACCGATATCGCGCAGTCTCGGGCGGGTCGTCTGATGCATCGGGCGATCACTTTTGCGGAATGCAGGCTGAAATTGGAGCGGGCGCGGCTTGCGAAAAGCTTTGCCTGTCCGAACGTTAGCCTAGTTCTCCGCGAAACGGCATCGCAAAAATGGAATAGTTTTATGCGGGCAATGGATGCGCTCAGGAGGCGCGTAGCGCGGCTTCGCCTTCACGCTCCAGCCATTGGCGCATGGCTTCCTCGGTCTCATCGCGTGTGGGTGCGCCGATGCGGCCGCCGAAGATCGTGCATTTCAGCGCGGCGGCAACGGAGGAGAGCTGGATGGCCGCACGGCTTTCCATGCCCTCAGCCATCGCCAGCGCAAAGGTGCCGTGGAAGATGTCGCCCGCCGCCAGCGTATCCACTGCCTTAACCTGCATCGTCGTCTGGAAATGCACGGTCGGATCGCCGGCCTCCGTCCACCAGCAACCCGCCGGTCCGGCGGTGACGGCGATAAAGGTTTGCGGATAGCGGGCGTGTAGCACCGGTAGCATGTCTTTTACAGTTTCGATGCCCGTCAGCCCGGCGGCGGCGGGTTCGGAAAAGACGATATGGGTTGCGGCAGGGGCCAGCTTCTCAAGGGTTTCGATGGGTGCAACGTCGCCATCCAGAATGGCTGGTTTGCCCAGAGTGCGTGCCACAGTCAGAACATCGAGCGCCAGTTCCGGCCAACGCACATCCACCAGAACGGCGTCGAAAGGGGCAATATCTTCCGGCGTGCAGGAGCGTTTTTTCTCATGCAGCCGATGATCATAGAAAGGCACGATCAGCCGTTCTCCCCGGTCGTCGATGATGATCGTCGAGAGTGCCGAGCGCGCGCCGGAAGCGATCGTCATGCCGGCAACATCGATGCCGCTTTCGGCGAGATCGCGCAGGATGCGGGTACCGGTCTCGTCATCGCCCACCGCACCCCACAGGCTGGCGCGGCCACCCATGAGATGCACGGCATAGGCGGCGCTCGACGCCATGCCTTCGGCGATCTGCAACATCTCGTAGGGCAAAACCTTGCCCTCACCCTTGGGCATCTCATGCACGCGAAACAGGGTATCAAGCACGGCGGCTCCGACGCACAGCACATGCTTGCCGCCCTGTTTGTCTGCCATGCTGTTCACTCCCGTGATCTGTCAGATACGCTTGCCGCTGTCCTTGTCGAACAGATGCACGGTTGCAGGATCGATGGCAATGTGGATCGTATCGCCGAAGCGGACATTGAGGCGTTCGCGGAACAGGCAGGCGATCTCGTCGCCCTTGCAATTGAGCTTGGCGTAGATTTCCGAGCCCGTGCCTTCGACCAGTTCGACCCGTCCTTCGATACCGGTCTCGGCGGCGCGGATATGTTCCGGCCGCACGCCGTAGACGAGGTCACGGCCGCCTAGTTTGCCGATATCGGCATTGGCGGGCAACGGCAGGCTGAGGCCCTTTGCGGTGCGGAACACACCTTCTTCGACGCGGCCGCGAATGAAATTCATGGCGGGTGAACCGATGAAGCCGGCGACGAAGAGGTTGGCGGGATTGTCGTAAAGCTCCAGCGGCGCGCCGATCTGCTCGATAACGCCATCATGCAGCACCACGATCTTGTCGGCCATGGTCATGGCTTCCACCTGATCGTGGGTGACATAGATGGTGGTGGTGCCGATGCGCTGGTGCATGGCCTTGATCTCACCGCGCATCTGCACGCGCAGCTTGGCATCGAGGTTGGAGAGCGGCTCGTCGAACAGGAAGACCTGCGGATCGCGCACCAGTGCGCGGCCCATGGCGACACGCTGGCGCTGGCCGCCGGAAAGCTGGCGCGGATAACGGTCCAGCAGCTTTTCCAGCCCCAGAATGGCGGCGGCCCTGTCGACCTTGGCCCTGGTTTCCTCGGCGCTCACCTTCTTCAGCTTCAGCGCGAAGCCCATATTGTCCTTCACCGTCATATGCGGATAAAGCGCGTAGTTCTGGAAGACCATGGCGATATCGCGGTCGCGGGCCGGCAGGTGGCTTACCTCGCGCGCGCCGATGTGGATTTCGCCATCGCTCAGCTCTTCCAGCCCGGCGATCATGCGCAGCAGAGTGGATTTGCCGCAGCCGGAAGGGCCGACGAGCACGACGAATTCGCCATCCTTGATGTCGATATCGATGCCGTGGATGATGTTGACCGCGCCGAAGCGCTTCTGGACGTTCAGGATATTGACCGGTGCCATTGTAAAGGTTCCCGTTATAATTTGTTGGTTCAACCGCCCTTGACGGCGCCGGCGGTCAGGCCCGCCACGATCTGTTTCTGTGCGAACATGGTGAGCAGCAGCACCGGCAGCGTGACGATGAGCGCGGCTGCGGCCAGCGGACCCCAGCTTACCTGTTCGAAGGACAGCATGTTGTAGACCGCGACCGGCAGGGTGCGTGTTTCACGGCTGGCCAGCACGATGCCGAAGACGAAGTTGTTCCACGAGAAGATGACGGCGAGGATGAAGGAGACGACGATGCCGGGCTTGGCAATCGGCAGCGCCACCAGCCGGAACACCTGCCAGGAGGATGCGCCATCGATGCTCGCGGCCTCTTCCAGTTCCTTCGGCGTGGTCTCGAAATAACCGATCATGATCCAGACGACGATCGGAACCGTCACCACCAGATGGATGATGATCTGTGGCCAGAGTGTGCCCAAGAGGTTCAGCCATTGGAACAGCAGGAACAGCGGAATGAGGAAGGAGAGGCCGGGCGTCATGCGGGCGATCATGATGACGACGGCGGATTTTTCCGCCTTAAGCCGGGCGATGCCGTAACCGGCGGGCACGCCGATGACGAGCGCCAGAATGGTGGCGGCACCGGTGACGAGGACCGAATTCCAGAAATAGAGGAAGAAATTATTCTCCTCGAACACCTTCACATAGTTCGACCAGGCGAAACGTTCGGGAATGAGGATCGGCGGATAGGCGCCGTTGTCGATTTCATATTTCAGCGACAGCGAGATCATCCACATGAAGAACAGGATGACCGGCGAGATCATCACCAGCGCCACGAAGAACAGGCCGATGCGATCAAGCGTCTTGCGTTTCAGGATTTTTGCAGACATCAGCGATCCTCCATCTCGTTCCATTGCGAGCGCTGGCGCACCATCAGAAGCACGAAGGAGAGCGCCACGATGATGATGAAGAAGACGACGGCCATGGCCGAGCCGTAACCGATGTCGTAATAGGCGAATGCCGTGTTGTAGAGATAGATATTGATGGTTTCCGACGCCGTGCCGGGCCCGCCTTGAGTCATCGCATAGATGATGTCGAAGCTTTTGACGGCATCGATGGAGCGGATGATGACGGCGATCATCAGGAACGGCGCGATCATCGGCATGGTCAGATAACGGAATTTCTGCCAGGCATTGGCGCCGTCGATTTCGGCGCTCTCATAGGGCTCGCGCGGCACGGCAGCGAGACCACCGAGCACGATCAGCATGACGAGCGGCGTCCATTGCCAGGTCTCCACCAGCACCAGCGAGGGGATGACGGTGGACTGGTTGTAAATCCATTCCAGCGGGCCGATGCCGATGAAGGAGAGCAGATAGTTCAGGACGCCGAGCTGCGGGTGGAACATCATGGTCCAGACGAGCGCGATGGCGACCGGGGTCGCCATCATCGGCATCACGAAGACGCCGCGCAGGAAACCGCGCAGCGGAAACTGCGCATCGAAAACCAGCGCCGCCAATGTTCCGAGGAACAGCGGAGCGACGACCGACAGCACGGTATAGATGAGCGTGTGCCAGAGCGATTCCCAGAACCGTCCGTCACTGGCGAGCCGGATGTAGTTCTCGAAACCGATAAAGCTCTGCTCCTGTCCGAGCGTCCAGCGATGTGCGCTCATCCAGAGGGTGAACACCCATGGAAAAACGATTACCGCCGAAATGACGACAAGTGCCGGTATGACAAAGGGCCAGTAGTTGGGAGCAAGCCTTGCCGGCCTGCTCCCTTCTTTACGACTGACGCCTGTTTTGGTGTTTTCGATGCTCACGGAGGCCATTATCCCTCGCTACGCGCCAGAACGGGTGCGAACTGTTCCGTCGCCTTCTTGAGTTCGGCTGCCGGGTCTGCACCGCCGATCATGTTGGTGAGGCCGACGCCGTAGATGTCGCGGAATTCCGTCACAGGAATGATGACGGGCAGCGCAAGCTGCGAGACCTTGCCGGAACCGACGACCGCATCCAGCCAGGCAGCCGGCATCTTCACGCCTTCGCGCACCTTCTGGTCTTCGAGGATGGACTGGCGGAATGGAACGCCGGCGCCGGCCTGCAACAGACGCGCGCCCATTTCATGCGAAATCGCCCATTGGCAGAAGAGGTAAGCGGCTTCCTTCTTGCTGCTGGCTTCGACAACGCCGAGACCATCGCCGAAGGTGCCGGCGGCCTGGGTTGCAGGGCCCTTCGGCATGACGCCGTAACCGACCTTGCCGACGACGCGGGATTTTTCCGGATTCTCGATTGGCGGTGCAAAACCGACGCCATCGAACCACATGCCGATCTTGCCCTGCAGGAAGGCCGACTGCGCTTCCGCCCAGTTGAAGCCGGAGACGCCGGGAGGGGCTGCCTTGGTCATCAGGCGCTGGTAAAGCGCTGCCGCTTCCACCGCTTCCTTGGATTCGGTATCGATCTTTCCATCTGCGCTGATCGGCTTTGCGCCGTAACCCAGCATCAGCGAGGTCCAGACGGGGGTATTGGCGTTCTTCAGGCCACGGGCGACGAAACCATAGGTGTTGGTGGAAGGATCGGTGATCTTTTCCGCCGCGGTCACCAGTTCCTCGAAGGTCTCAGGGTATTTCAGGCCCTTTGCTTCGAAGAGTTCCTTGTTCCAGTAGACGATCCAGTAATCCACAGAGAAGGGCAGCGAGCGCAGCACGCCGTCACTATCCTTGGCAAACAGCATGCCGGCTTCGGCGAAATCCTTTTCGACGAGCGACGGATCGGTCAGCGACGGATCCTTCAGGAAGCCGCTGATATCGGCCAGCCACTTGCCCTTTTCGAACTGGCGCTTCTGAACGTGATAGCTCAGATGCACCACGTCGAAGCTCGGCTTGCCGGAGGAAAGCTCGATGACGACTTTCTGGCGCTGCTGCTGTTCGGGGGTTGCTTCGGCATTGACCTTGATGCCGGTCAGTTCTTCGAATTCGCCGAGATATTTGATCAGCGTTTCGCTGCGCGGGCTTTTGACGAGGTTGACTTCAAGCGTGGTGCCGGCGTGTTTTTTCCAGTTCACCGCTGCCGATGCCGGGCGAATGCCGAGCATCGCGCCGCCGCCAAGCGCCGCCGTGCCTGCCAGAAAGGCGCGACGCGTGGGGTTGAGCAATGAATGCGTCATGTCAGTTCTCCTCCAGATTAGCCGGAAATTCTCCTCACCCCGGCTTGTTGCTTATTTTCCTGCAATCCCGGCGCAGGACCCTCTTCAGTCCCTGCCGGAATTGCCCTAAACCGCCAGCGCCCTGTCCCTTGCGTTGCGGATATGGGCGGTCAGCCGCTCCACGGCGTCTTCGACGGATCGCCGCTCGATGGCCTCTAGAATGGCGAGATGTTCCTTCATCACCGATTTGACGTGACCGGCGATACGAAAGCGCTCCTGATTGATGAGGCGCATCTTGATGGAATTGACCCGATAGGCGTTCGAGATGATCGAATTGCCGAGCGCATCGATGAAGGCATCGTGCATGCCCCAGTCCACCTGCTGTGCATGCTGGTCCAGTTCCGGTGATTCCCCGCCGTTTTCAGCCGCTTCGGCAATATCGCGATGCTGTTTCAGGAGCTTCGCGATGGTTTCGTCGGAGGCCGAACGGGTAAAGAGCGCCACGGCCTCCTTTTCGAGAAAGATACGGAACTGGAACGCCTCGCGGATGAGGTTGAGGTCGATATGGGCGACCTGCAAGCCCCGCTGCGGCACGGTCTTGATCAGGCCCTCCGCCTCCAGCCGCGGAATTGCCTCCCGGATCGCCCCCAGCGGCAGACCCGTCAATTCCACGAGGCGGCGTTGCGAGATGAATTGCCCCGGGCGAACGTCACGCGAGAGAAGGTGATGCGTAAAACTCTCATACGCCCGTTCCCGCAATGTCTGTTCGCCGGTATCTTCCATGCTCAACCTTTCAAGGTCTGTTCAGGCGGCCTGTTTGCGAAACAGCGCATCGAAAGCGCCTTCGATCTGCCGCCGGTCCTCCGGTGAAATGGCGACGAGCGGCGCGCGCACGTCCGCCCAGATATTTTCGCCTGTCGTGTGTGATACCAGCACCTTGACGGCGGGCGTAACCGGGAATTTCAGAAGTTCCACAACAAGATCGACGATGCGCTGATCGTCCTTGCCATCGACGGCCATGGCGCGGACTTCCTGTGTCAGGAAATTGGCGACGCCGGAGATGGCGCCCTGGCCGCCGAGGCGAACGCCCCTTGCCAGATCGCGTTCATCGCCAATCAGGATGGCGAGATCGCCATGGTCCTTCAGCAGACGCTCGGTATGGCTCCAGTTGCCGGAGGAGTCCTTCACGCCGGTGACGATGCCGGGGAATGCCTTTTTCAGCCGTCCCACCAGCTCGACCGACAGTGTCACCATGGTCACGGAGGGGATGTTGTAGACGAGAATATCGCGCGCGCCCTTGCCGATCTTTTCGAAGACCGCCGAGAACCATGCAAACAGGCCGTCATCGCTGACATTCTTGAAATAGGAGGGTGGGGCGAGAAGAATATTGCGGGCGCCGGCCTTCAGGGCTTCGGCCGATTGCTCGGCCGCGTCCTCGATGGAATCCACCAGAACGCCGGTGACCAGACGGGAGGGCGCAATACCAGCCGCGATGAAGCGGGAGAGAATGTCTTGCCGTTCACGGCTGCCGACCGAACAACCTTCGCCCGTGGTACCGAAGAGCGTTACGCTGTCGCAGCCATTTTCAAGGCAGCGACGGGCATGGGCGATCATGGTGTCGATATCGACCGTTCCATCCGCTTTGAAAGGGGTCGTCAGGGCTGCCGAAAGGCCGAATTTCTGGGTCAATTAAGATGCTCCTCCAAGGTGACCGCGAATTGATAGCGCACTGACATGTTAGTTGTAAAGAGGTGATTGCAGTTTGATTGATCGAGGGGTGGCGATGACGGAACTCGCCCTGAAATCCGGTTGAGGAGCAAGCCTGCGAGGCTGGGATGGAACCGCGCCATCGGTCGAAGTGGGTGCTGTTCTATCAGCGGGCCGGTTGGTCTATCCTCTTTGCGGAGGCAAGCGGATAAATGCGAAAATAAAATTTGACTGTTGGAGTAAAGATTTTTATCAGGCAGTCTGAATATAGGGATAAAGGGACTATCATCATGACCATTGCGGAGCCGTCAGCGCCTGTAGCAGAGATCGAGCAGAGCCGTGTCAAGCGCCTCAAGGCGGCAACGCGCGGCGCTCATGGCGGTCTCGATGCCTTTATCATGGCGTCCAAGCCGTTCGAGAGCCGGGAGAACTTCGGCAAATTCGTGGAAACGCAGTATCTTTTCCATCGCGACCTTGATGTCTTCTTCTCCAATGCGACGCTTGACGGCCTGCTTCCCGATCTCAAGGGCCGCCGCCGTCTCTCCATGATCGAGCAGGACCTTGCCGATCTCGGTCTTGCCATTCCCGAAACGGTGGAGCCACGCTTTACCGGTGAAACGCCGTTCGATCTGCCCGAGGCCATGGGTTGGCTTTATGTGGTTGAAGGCTCCAATCTGGGCGCTGCTTTCCTGCTGAAGGATGCAGCGAAGCTTGGGCTTGGCGAAGAATTCGGCGCGCGTCATCTGGCCGGCGCTCCGGAAGGACGCGGCCTGCACTGGCGCACCTTCACCGCCGCGCTCGATGAAATTTCGCTGACGGTTGAAGAGGAAGAGCGGGTTGTCGCGGGCGCCGAGGCTGCCTTCCGGGCTGTGCATGCTTATGCGCAGCAGCGCCTCGTCTGAGGTTTTGGCATAGCTTTGCGATTGTTGTCCTCATCGCGCAGACGTGCCCCATTGCGCGGGTGTGTTCGATTGAGTCGTAAAATCCCTGCGGCGTTACCCCGGACTTGATCCGGGGTCCAGTGCGATCAAGTCCTTGATCGCGAAAGACTCCTCTCACGGCGCAGAGCGCCGTGGCTGGATGCCGGATCAAGTTCGGCATGACGGAGGTGAGCATTTCGGATGCCGTGCCACGCTCTGCTACCGTTTAGAGGGTCTCCCATTTCCCGCACATTGTATTCGGTATTTGCTGAATAAACAGGCAAATATTTTTACCAAATGATAAAAATTTTATCTTTTGGTCAAGGCTTGATGCGCCTCAAAATTTTATCCATTTGATAAAATTATTTTATTTGGTCTGGCACAGAACCTGCTACTCTTTTGTCAAGTCAGGAGACACCTGACGCTAAAAAGGGAACAGCAAAATGGAAGTTGGTGTTTTTATCCCGATCGGGAACAATGGGTGGCTTCTTTCCGAAAACGCGCCGCAATACAAACCGAGCTTCGATCTGAACAAGGCGATCACGCTCAAGGCGGAGCAATATGGTTTCGACTTCGCGCTGTCGATGATCAAGCTGCGCGGTTTTGGCGGCAAGACCGAATTCTGGGACTATAATCTGGAATCCTTCACGCTGATGGCGGGCCTTGCCGCCGTCACCTCCAAGATCAAGCTGTTCGGCACGGCCGCTACGCTGGTCATGCCACCGGCCATCGTTGCGCGCATGGCGACGACGATCGATTCCATTTCCGGCGGCCGTTTCGGCATCAACCTGATTACCGGCTGGCAGCGTCCGGAATATAGCCAGATGGGGCTTTGGCCGGGCGACGACTATTTCGGCGACCGCTACGAATATCTCGGCGAATATACCTCCATCTTGAAAGAGCTGCTGACGGAGGGCCAGTCGGACTACAAGGGCAAGTTCTTCCAGATGGACGATTGCCGCATGAAGCCGGTGCCTCAGGGCGACGTCAAACTCATCTGCGCCGGTTCCTCCAACTCCGGCATGGCGTTTTCAGCCAAGTTCGCCGATTACAGCTTCTGCTTCGGTGTCGGCGTCAATACGCCGAAAGCTTTCGCGCCCACCAATGAGCGGCTGCTGGCGGCAACGGAGAAGACCGGCCGCGAGGTTAAATCTGTCGTGCTGACGATGGTGCTTGCCGAGGAAAAATCCGAGGATGCCTGGGCGAAATGGGAGCATTACAAGGCCGGTGCGGATGAGGATGCGATCAAGTGGCTCGGCCTGCAAAGCGCTGTCGATACCAAATCCGGCTCCGACACCAATGTCCGGCACATGTCCAACCCCGTCTCGGCGGTCAATATCAACATGGGAACGCTGATCGGCTCCTATGAGGAAGTGGCGGCCATGCTGGACGAGATGAGCGAAGTGCCGGGAACGGGCGGCGTGATGCTGACCTTCGACGACTTCCTCGAAGGCGTCGAGAAATTCGGCAAATATGTGCAGCCGTTGATGAAGAGCCGCGCGCATGTTCAGGCTGCACTGGAGGCTGCGGAATGAGTGAAGCCGTCGTGGCGGGTTACAAGGGGCCGGAAAGCCGTTCGGAAAGCGTGACGCTTCCCGCCCGGCCGGAGCCGATCACCCTCAAGCCCAGCGAGACCGCCGTTGTCGTGGTCGACATGCAGAACGCCTATTCGACCGAGGGCGGTTATGTCGATCTGGCCGGTTTCGATATTTCCGGGGCCAAGGGCACCATTGCCAACATCAAGAAGACGCTGGATGCGGCACGGGCGGCGGGTGTTCAGGTCATTTATTTCCAGAATGGCTGGGACAAGGACTATGTCGAGGCGGGCGGCCCGGGTTCGCCCAACTGGCATAAGTCCAACGCCCTGAAAACGATGCGCAAAAGGCCGGAGTTGCAGGGCCAGCTGCTGGCCAAGGGGACGTGGGACTATGCCATCGTCGACGAGCTGCAGCCGCAGCCCGGCGATATTCTGGTGCCGAAGACGCGTTACAGCGGTTTCTTCAATACCAATATGGACAGCGTTCTGCGCGCCCGCGGCATCCGCAATCTGGTCTTCGTCGGCATCGCCACCAATGTCTGCGTGGAAAGCTCGCTGCGCGACGCCTTCCATCTCGAATATTTCGGGGTGATGCTGGAGGATGCCACGCATCATCTCGGGCCGGACTATATCCAGCAGGCGACGGTCTACAATGTCGAGAAATTTTTCGGCTGGGTCGCCACCGTCAATGATTTCTGCGGCGTCATCTCGCAGGCCGCACCCGTCAGCGCTTGATATCCAACCACAAGAGGAGAACGAAATGCCGAAGAAGATCGTTGTGCCCGCCGGCACCAGCAAACCCATCGCTCCCTTTTCGCCGGGAACCCTTGCCGATGGCGTGGTTTACGTTTCCGGTACGCTGCCTTTCGACAAGGACAATAATGTCGTGCATGTGGGCGATGCCAGCGCGCAGACCCGTCATGTTCTGGAGACCATCAAGTCCGTCATCGAAACCGCCGGCGGCACGATGGAGGACGTGACGATGAACCATATCTTCATCACCGACTGGGCGAATTACCAGGCCGTCAACACGGTCTATGCCGAATATTTCCCCGGCGACAAGCCGGCGCGTTATTGCATCCAGTGCGGCCTCGTGAAGCCCGACGCGCTGGTGGAAATCGCTACCGTCGCCCATATCGGCAAATAGGGCGAAACGGCAGATGATGCATTTCGAGGTTCATGGCCGGACTGATCCTGAGGCGCCCACAATCCTGCTGTCATCCGGGCTGGGCGGATCGGGCTCTTATTGGGCGCCGCAGATCGAAGCCCTTTCCGATCATTTCCGGATCGTCACCTACGATCATCGCGGAACCGGCAGGACCGGTGGCGAGGTGCCGCTGGAGGGCGGCATATCGGCGATGGCGGATGATGTGCTGGAAATCGCTTCGGCGCTGAACCTCGAGAAATTCCACTTCATGGGTCATGCGCTTGGCGGTCTGATCGGCCTCGATATCGCGCTGCGCCAATCCGGTCTCATCGACAGGCTTGTTCTGATCAATGCCTGGAGCAAGGCCGATCCGCATTCCGGGCGCTGCTTCGATGTGCGGATCGAGCTTCTGGAGAAATCCGGTGTCGAGGCGTTCGTGAAAGCCCAGCCGCTGTTTCTTTATCCGGCCGCCTGGATGTCGGAACATCAGGAGCGGCTGGCGCGGGACGATGCCCATGGCGTCGCGCATTTTCAGGGCAGGGCGAATGTGCTTCGGCGCATCGCGGCGCTGAGGGCTTTTGATGTCGATGGCCGCCTCGGCGATGTCGGCAACCCGGTACTGGTGGTTGGAACGAAGGACGATCTTCTGGTGCCCTATACCCGCTCGCTGCGGCTGGCGGATGGCCTGCCGAAGGGTGAACTCTGCCTTCTCGATTTCGGGGCGCATGCGGTCAATATTACCGAAGCTGACCTTTTCAACGCTCGGCTTTTGCAGTTTCTGCTACCGGCAACATGAACATTCTGACGGGATTTTTAGGACAATGACGACAGCACTCGACGACAAGGCACTTGCAGCACTTTTCACCGCGGCACGCACCCATAATGGCTGGGCTGACAGGCCGGTCGGCGACGAGACGCTGAGAGAGCTTTACGATCTGACGAAGATGGGTCCGACCTCGGCCAATTGCTCGCCGGGGCGTTTCGTATTCGTCCGCAGCCAGGAAGCGAAAGAAAAACTACGGCCGGCGCTTTCGTCGGGCAATCTCGAAAAGACCATGGCAGCACCCGTCACCGTGATTGCCGCCATCGACCGTGAATTTTACGAGAAACTGCCGATGCTGTTTCCGCATGCCGATGCCCGTTCGTGGTTCACGTCCAGCCCGGATGTGGCCGAGGAAACGGCCTTCCGCAATGCCACGCTGCAGGCGGGTTATCTCATCCTTGCAGCCCGCTCCTTGGGACTGGATACCGGGGCAATGTCCGGTTTCGACAAAGGCAAGGTGGATACGGCGTTTTTCGCAGGCACGACGTGGAAGTCCAATTTCCTGATCAATCTCGGCTATGGCGATCCGTCGAAACTCTTCGGTCGCCTGCCGCGCCTCGGCTTTGAAGAGGCCTGTGTCCTGGCTTGAGGGCCTGTTAAGGAAGGGTAGTTTAGATGCAGATGATGTCTCTTGAAAAGGAAGCGGATATGGAGACGAAGACTGCACAGCAGCGCAGCCTCGAATACAGAAACGCCATGGCGCGGCTCGGTGCGGCGGTCAATATCGTCACCACGGATGGTGCGGCAGGCCGGGCGGGTTTTGCGGCGACGGCGGTTTGCAGCGTTTCCGACAATCCGCCCACGCTTCTCGTCTGCCTCAACCGCAATGCCTCCGCGTATAAGGTGGTGAAGGCCAACGGCGTCATCTGCATCAATACGCTTGCTTCAAAACACGAGGTGCTGAGCACCCTCTTCGGCGGCAAGACGCCGGCGGAAGAGCGTTTCGCCGCCGGGAGCTGGGGTGTGCTTGAAACCGGTGCCCCGGTTCTGGAGGACGCGCTCGTTTCCTTCGATTGCCGCATCCGCGAGGCGCATGACGGCGGTACGCATGATATCCTGATCTGCGAGGTTGTGGATATGAAGATCAATGAAGGTGATGAGGCGCTGATGTATTTCAACCGGCGTTACCGGGTGCTTTGAGGCGGCCGTTTTGGCCGAGCACCAGCTCGAACCTCACCGTCGTCATCCTCGGGCTTGACCCGAGGATCTACGATCCGACGCGCGATGGATCCTCGGGTCAAGCCCGAGGATGACGTTCAGTGAAATCAAAAAAAGGGCGTTTCCGGCCTCCCGGAAACGCCCTTTTCATTTACTTGATCAGCGGCAGAAGATCGTTGATCGACTTCTTGGCGTCACCATAGAACATGCGGGTATTGTCCTTGTAGAACAATGGGTTCTCGATGCCGGAATAACCCGTGCCCTGGCCACGCTTGGAGACGATGACCAGTTTGGACTTCCACACTTCCAGAACCGGCATGCCGGCAATCGGCGAGTTCGGATCGTCCTGGGCGGCCGGATTGACGATGTCGTTGGAGCCGATGACGATGACGACGTCGGTATTGGGGAAGTCGTCGTTGATCTCGTCCATTTCCAGCACGATGTCGTAGGGCACCTTGGCTTCGGCCAGCAGCACGTTCATGTGGCCGGGAAGACGGCCTGCCACCGGATGGATGGCGAAGCGCACGGTCTTGCCGTCGGCGCGCAGCTTGCGGGTCAGTTCGGAGACCGCGGCCTGCGCCTGCGCCACCGCCATGCCGTAACCGGGCACGATGATGACGCTGTCGGCGTCATTCAGCGCGGCCGCCACGCCTTCGGCGTCGATCGCCACCTGCTCACCCTCGATTTCCATCGCCGGACCCGTCGTGCCGCCGAAGCCGCCGAGGATGACCGAGATGAAGGAGCGGTTCATGGCCTTGCACATGATGTAGGAGAGGATCGCACCCGAGGAGCCGACCAGCGCGCCTGTCACGATCAGCAGATCGTTGCCGAGCGTGAAGCCGATGGCGGCCGCCGCCCAGCCGGAATAGCTGTTCAGCATCGAAACGACGACAGGCATGTCGGCGCCGCCGATACCCATGATCAGGTGATAACCGATGAAGAAGGCCGCAAGTGTCATCAGCACCAGCGTCCAAGCGCCGGCGCCGTTGCAATACATGATGAGCAGCACGAGCGACAGGATCGCAGCGCCGGCATTGAGCAGATGTCCGCCGGGCAGCTTCTTCGCCTTGCCGTCCACCTTGCCGGCAAGTTTGCCGAAGGCGACGACGGAGCCGGTGAAGGTGACCGCACCGATGAAGACGCCAAGGAAGACCTCGACCTTCATGATCGCCAGTTCCACTGGCGTCTTATGGGCGAGGATGGCGGAAAAGCCGGTCAGCAACGAACGCGCGGTCTCATCGAGCGAGGCGACATGCGCTTCCTCGATATGGGCGTTGAAGCCGATGAAGACGGCGGCGAGGCCGACGAAGGAGTGAAGGGCTGCAACAAGCTGCGGCATCTCGGTCATCTGCACCCGGCTTGCGACGAAATAACCGAGAACGGAGCCACCCGCCAGCATCAGCAGCACGACGAGCCACTGCCCGACGCCCTTGCTGATCTCAGGTCCGAAGACGGTGGCGACAATGGCGAGGCCCATGCCTGTTATGCCGTACCAGACGGCGCGTTTTGCGCTTTCCTGTCCGGAAAGGCCGCCAAGAGAAAGGATGAAAAGAACGGCTGCGGCAACATAGGCCGCGGAAACGATACCAATGGTCATAAACTGTCCCCTACACGGCTCAGGACTTCTGGAACATGGCGAGCATGCGCCGTGTCACGAGGAAACCGCCGACGATGTTGATCGTCGCGATCAGGACGGAAAGCGAGGCGAGGATCACCACCAGCCAGTTGCCGGAACCGATCTGCAGCAGCGCGCCGATGATGACGATGCCGGAAATCGCGTTCGTCACCGCCATCAGCGGCGTGTGCAGCGAGTGGCTGACATTCCAGATGACCTGGAAGCCGACAAAGCAGGCGAGCACGAAGACGATGAAATGGCTCATGAAGCTTGCCGGCGCATAAAGGCCGACGAGAAGCAGTACAGCAGTACCGGCGACGAGCAGACCGACCTGGCTTTTCGTCTGCGCTTTGAACTCGGCACGTTCCTTGGCGTGCTTTTCCTCCGGCGTCAGCTCCTTTGCTTTTTCCTTTGGTTTCTGCGCGGCAATGGCCTGGATCTTCGGCGGCGGCGGCGGGAAGGTAATTTCACCCTGATAGGTGACCGTCGCGCCACGGATGACATCGTCTTCCATGTTGTGAACCGGCTTGCCGTCCTTGGCGGGCGTCAGATCGGTCATCATGTGACGGATGTTGGTGGAATAGAGCGTCGAGGCCTGCGTCGCCATGCGGCTCGGGAAATCCGTGTAGCCGATGACGATGACGCCATTGTTGGAAACGACACGCTGGTCGGGAACCGTGAGATCGCAATTGCCGCCGCGCTCGGCGGCGAGGTCGATGATGACCGAACCCGGCCTCATCATCGCCACCATGTCGGCGAGCCACAGTTTCGGGGCGTCGCGGCCCGGGATCAGCGCCGTGGTAATGACGATATCGATCTGCGGTGCAAGCTCGCGGAATTTCTCGAGCTGCTTCTCGCGGAATTCCGGCGAGGAGGGAGCGGCATAACCGCCGGTGGCGGCGCCATCCTGCTGCTGGTCGGCGAAATCGAGATAGACGAATTCAGCGCCCATGGATTCGATCTGTTCGGCCACTTCAGGGCGAACGTCGAAGGCATAGGTGATGGCGCCGAGCGAGGTGGCCGTGCCGATGGCGGCGAGACCGGCAACACCTGCGCCGATGACCAGCACCTTGGCGGGCGGCACCTTGCCGGCGGCGGTGACCTGACCGGTGAAGAAGCGGCCGAAATTATTGCCGGCCTCGATGACCGCGCGATAACCGGCGATATTGGCCATGGAGGACAGCGCATCCATCTTCTGGGCGCGGGAAATGCGCGGCACCATGTCCATGGCGATGACATTTGCGCCCTTTTCCTTCGCCTGTTCCAGAAGGTCCTTGTTCTGGGCTGGGTAGAAGAACGAGATCAGCGTCTTGTCCGAAGACAGGCGATCAATCTCCGACGTTTCCGGCGGACGAACCTTGGCGATGATGTCGGAACCGGCGTAAAGCGCATCGGCGCTGTCGACGATTGTTACACCGGCGGCGCGATAGGCGTCGTCGGAAAATCCCGCCGCCTTGCCTGCTCCGGTTTCGAGGATGCAATCATATCCGAGTTTCTGCAATGCCTGGGCGCTGTCGGGCGTCATACCGACGCGCGCTTCGCCCTCATATAATTCCTTAGGCGTCCCGATCTTCAAAATGGCTCTCCCTCTGCCTGAAAATACAGGGGGGTCATAACCTATTCAGGGGGGCTTTGTCTCCATATTGATTTTGTCTTGCCTGCGACGCAATGACAGCCCCCTGCGACAGTTCGTTCGATATCGCTGCGTGTGGAGCAATAAAAGAACCCGGCACCTGTGCGCCGGGTTCCGAAAATGTCCGTCAGGACGTGGTTCAATCCATGGTGTGGATGTCGCGATCCTTGGTTTCCGGCAGGAACAGCAGACCGACGACCAGCGTGATGCCTGCAAAAACGATCGGATACCAGAGACCATAGTAGATATCGCCCTTCGCCGCGCTCATCGCAAAGGCGGTGGCGGGCAGAAGGCCGCCGAACCAGCCGTTGCCGATGTGATAGGGCAGCGACATGCCGGAATAGCGGATGCGGGTCGGGAACAGCTCGACCAGCAGCGCCGCGATCGGGCCGTAGACCATCGTCACATAGATGACGAGGACGGTCAGAACGGCGATGATGACGACCCAGTTCACGGCGGCCGGATCGGCGACCATGGCGAAGGTGCCACCGCCGGCAATCGTGTAGACGGCCATTTCCGCCGCTCCGGCGGTCTCGGCCGGCGTCAGCAGCTTGTCCGCCACCAGCTTGTCGGTCGCAACCATCTTCTTGTCGGCGGCACGAACGGCTACCGCATTGAGGTTGAGTTCCGGGTTGGCGGCGATGAAGGCATCCAGTTTCGCATCCGGCACCTGCGCTGCGCCGCGCACCAGCGGATAGCCGCCGTCGTGCAATGCGATGTTGACCTGCTTCTGGAAGGCCTTGTCCTTCGCGGAAGCATCCGCGCCGGCTGCGATGGCGTCGTAGCTGGCGATGGTGGCGTCGCCGATCTTGACGCTCGCCGGCTCACCGGCCGCTCCCGCAACGACGTCATAGGGAACGGAGTTGCGTGTCAGGAACGAGGTGGCGATATCGCAGGATGTGGTGAATTTTGCCGTGCCTGTCGGGTTGAACTGGAACTTGCAGTCACCCGGAGCGGCAGTCACGGTGGCGCGAACGCTGGCCTGTGCTTGCGCAAGTGCCGGGTTGCCCGCCCAGGTGAGCGCCTTGAACAGCGGGAAGTAGGTCAGCATGGCGAGAACGAGGCCGGCCATGATGATCGGCTTGCGGCCGATCTTGTCGGAAAGCCAGCCGAAGAGCACGAAGAAGCCCGTGCCGAGGATGAGCGCTGCCGCGACCATGATGTTGGCGGACTGGCCGTCCACTTTCAGAATGCTCTGCAGGAAGAACAGCGCGTAGAACTGGCCTGTGTACCAGACGACGGCCTGACCGATGACGGCGCCGACGAGGGCAAGCAGGGCGATCTTGGCATTTTTCCACTGGCCGAAGGCTTCGCTGAGCGGTGCCTTTGAGGTCTTGCCCTCTTCCTTCATCTTCTTGAAGGCGGGGGATTCGTTCATTTTCAGACGAATCCAGACCGATACGCCGAGCAGCAGAACCGAGACGAGGAAGGGAATGCGCCAGCCCCAGGCGGCGAAGGCTTCCTTGCCGAGTGCGAACTGCACGCCGAGAATGACCACCAGCGACAGGAACAGGCCGAGCGTCGCCGTCGTCTGGATCCAGGAGGTGTAATAACCCCTGCGGCCATTCGGGGCGTGTTCGGCCACGTAAGTGGCGGCACCGCCATATTCGCCGCCGAGCGCCAGACCCTGAAGCATGCGCAGGACGATCAGGATGATCGGGGCTGCGATGCCGATCTGGGATGCGCCGGGCAGGACACCGACGAGGAAGGTCGAAACGCCCATGATGAGAATGGTGATCAGGAAGGTATATTTGCGGCCGACAATGTCACCCAGACGGCCGAACACCAGCGCGCCGAAGGGGCGCACGAGGAAGCCTGCGGCAAAGGCCAGAAGCGCGAAGATATTACGTGTCGTTTCCGGATACTGGCTGAAGAAGTTCGCGCCGATATAGATCGCGAGTGAGCCGTACAGATAGAAATCGTACCATTCGAAGACTGTTCCGAGAGAAGAGGCGAAAATCACCTTCTTCTCCTCACCCGTCATGGGACGGGCGGCGCCGCTCACGGCTGCAACGTTTGCCATTGTCTGTCCTCCACAGATGTCAAATGAGCGCATTGCGGAGCCCTGTCTCTCCTCCGGACTCCCCCTTGAGGGTGCAATGCGCATGACATCAGAGTGACAGAAAATTAACCCCAATAAGAGCGATGCTTTCGGATTATGACTTTAGTCTAATGTATAACGTGCAAAAATGTCGCAGGGCGGTTTTTGCATCTTCGCGCCGGGTGGCCCGGGACATGCCTTTTTTCTTGACACAACAGAGAAACCTTCTAATAGCTTCTCGCGAAGAAGGAGCATCACATTGCGCAGGCATGTTGCAGACATGATTGTCATGGAAGGACCGGCACAATCCGCCGGCGATGATCCGCGTCTTTCTTATTCTATCCGAATTACGGCCAAAACGACGATTAAAACCGTCTAACGTCTCTGGCCACCGCTCTCTCCCCGGTTTGGCTGGGGATCGAGGAAGCCGCAATGCGATGCGGGTTCCCACCTCACCCAAAAGAGGAGAGACAGAAAGAGAGCTTGATCATGGGTTTCAAAGTTGCAATTGCAGGCGCCACCGGCAACGTCGGTCGCGAAATGCTCAATATCCTGGCCGAACGCGGTTTTCCCGCAGATGAGATCGTGCCGCTCGCTTCCGCCCGTTCGCAGGGCACGGAAGTCTCCTATGGCGATCGCACGCTGAAGGTTTCCAACCTCGAAAACTACGATTTTTCCGACACGGATATTTGCCTGATGTCGGCCGGCGGCGACGTTTCCAAGAAGTGGTCGCCGAAGATCGGCCAGCAGGGCTGCGTTGTCATCGATAACTCGTCCGCATGGCGCTACGATCAGGACGTTCCGCTGATCGTTCCGGAAGTCAATGCCGATGCGGTCGAGGGCTTCACCCGCAAGAACATCATCGCCAACCCGAATTGCTCCACGGCCCAGCTGGTCGTCGCGCTGAAGCCGCTGCATGACTTCGCCAAGATCAAGCGCGTCGTCGTCTCAACCTATCAGTCGGTTTCCGGCGCCGGCAAGGAAGGCATGGACGAGCTGTTCCAGCAGACCCGCGCCGTCTTTGTTGCCGATCCGGTCGAAACCAAGAAGTTCACCAAGCGCATCGCCTTCAACGTCATTCCGCACATCGACGTCTTCATGGAAGACGGCTACACCAAGGAAGAGTGGAAGGTTCTGGCTGAAACCAAGAAGATGCTCGATCCGAAGATCAAGGTAACCTGCACGGCCGTGCGCGTTCCGGTCTTCATCGGCCATTCGGAATCGGTCAATATCGAGTTCGAAAACGAGATCACCGCCGATCAGGCACGTGACATCCTGCGCGAAGCGCCGGGTTGCCTTGTCATCGACAAGCGTGAAAATGGCGGTTACATCACCCCGGTCGAATCCGCCGGTGAGGATGCGACCTATATTTCGCGTATCCGTGAGGATGCGACGGTCGAAAACGGCCTCAACCTGTGGGTGGTTTCCGACAATCTGCGCAAGGGCGCGGCTCTCAACGCCGTCCAGATCGCCGAACTCCTGGTCAATCGTGGTCTCATCAAGCCCCGCAAGGCGGCAGCCTGATACGATTTTTTAAGGTTCGTTAAGTATAACCCGTCTGTTCTGTGTGGGGCAGGCGGGTTTCCTGATTGGCGATGATCACGGCCAGTTTATTTGCAGGCCTAGCTGCCGAAAGGCAATTTAGGCCGCCAAAAGGCAATTTGGCACCTGAATTCATACAGCGGTGACGTTTTGTTCTCGGGATGAGTTCCCGAAAGTATATCGAAGGCAGATTTTGATGCGGGCAATGAAGGCAATTCTGGCTGGTGTGGCCATGGTCTCGGTTTTGGCAGCGACGCCGGTTCTGGCTGCGCAATGCGGCAATACTTCGGCAGGGTTCGAGGCCTGGGTCGGCGCTTTCAAACAGGAAGCGGCGGGCCGCGGCGTCAGCGCTTCGGTGCTTGATCGCGCCTTCTCCGGCGTTTCCTACAACCGGGCTACCATCAGCGCCGACCGCGGTCAGCACAGCTTCAAGCTGTCCTTCGAACAGTTCATGCAGAAGCGCGGCGGTCAGACGATCATTTCGCGCGGCAAGACCATGAAGAAGAACAATGCCTCTCTCTTCGCCTCGATCGAAAGGACTTACGGCGTGCCGGCCGGTCCGCTGCTCGCCATCTGGGGCATGGAAACCGGTTTTGGCAGCTTCATGGGTAACCAGCACACGCTTTCCGCCGTGGCGACGCTTTCCTTCGACTGCCGCCGTTCGGACTATTTCACCGAGCAGCTCTATGCGGCCCTGAAGCTGGTCGGCAGCGGTTCGCTGAACGTCAATGCCAAGGGTGCAGCCCATGGTGAGATCGGCCAGACGCAGTTCCTGCCGTTGAACGTCGTCCGTTACGGCGTCGATTTCGACCGCGACGGACGGATCGATCTCGTCGGTTCGCGCGCCGATGCGCTGGCTTCCACGGCCAATTTCCTTGTCGGCCACGGCTGGCAGCGTGGCGCTGGCTATCAGCAGGGACAGGCAAATTATGCGGCCATCCAGGGCTGGAACGCTGCAAGCGTCTATCAGCAGGCCATCGCCTTCATCGGCAAGGCGATTGACGGCCAATAAGGCCGCTTCTACGGACTAAGGCCCACTTTCGTCATGCCGGGCTTGATCCGGCATGCAGCCACGGCGCGTCCGGCAAAAGTCTCCCGCATAATCGACGTCATCCTCGGGCTTGACCCGAGGATCCATCGCGCGTCAGGTTGTGGATCCTCGGGTCAAGCCCGAGGATGACGAAGGAGAGGTTGGTAGCCGTTGGACTTGCGGCTGATACGATCCTGTCGTTCTTTCAACCAAAAACCTATTTTCACAGATCCGGGCGACGAAAATCGCCCGTTTTGCCGTCCATCACCCACAATTCGCCGGTCGAAATATCGAACCAAGCGCCATGCAGCTTGACCTTGCCGGCGGTTTCCTGCGCCTTGACGAAGGGGAAGCCGCGCAGATTGGCGATGGAGTTGCGGATGGAAACCCGTTCCAGCGCCGTCTGGCGCTCCGACGCGGTCATGACATCGTTGCTCTGGATCTGCTCGGCGGCCGACTTGACCATGTTCATCCATTTGCCGATGAAGTCGCCCGGCGACAGGGGTTCGAGATTGGGATCGAGTGCGGCCTGAATGCCGCCGCAGCGGCCGTGGCCCATGACAACGATATCCTTCACCTTCAGAACCTGAACGGCATATTCGATGGCCGCCGAAGTGGCGTGGTACTGCCCGTCCGGCTCGAAGGGCGGCACCATGTTGGCGACGTTGCGGACGACAAAAAGCTCTCCCGGCCCGCAGTCGAAAATGGTTTCCGGCGCCGAGCGGGAGTCACAACAGGCAATGAACAGGGTCTGCGGTTTCTGCCCGGTGTCGGCCAGAACGCGGTATCTTTCGCGTTCATCGACATAGCGACCGCTCATGAAGTTCTTGTAGCCGTTGAGAAGGGTTTCCGGAAAATCTTTCATCTATCGCAGTACCGTTATGCTTGGACCAAGATCACGGGGCGAACCTGGTGCGTTGAAGACCAATTCCTGAAGCGCTATTTGCGCTTGCTGCGTGAAGGATGCAAGAGATGACGCATCTGCACCATGGCCATGGGTGTGGAAAGACTTGAAGAATCGGTCTCAAGCGTCAGTTCGTTCATCTCGCGTTTTTTCGTGCGGGCCAGAATTTCGAACACGCTGGCGGTGGCCAGCTGCAGCGCCTTTTCATCATCCAGGCCTTCGAGCAGGCGGGCGAGGAACAGCGCGGACATGAGGTCACCAAGTCCGTTCGGCGCATTCTCGATGGCGCGGTGTTCGGCAAGCAGGGCGTGCCGGCCGCTGAGATAAAGATTGCCGGTGCCGCCCGCCATCATCGGCACGGCCGAGGTGACCAGCATTTTCGGCGGCCCGAGTGCGAGCGCCGCATCCATGATGGCATTGTTGGTTTCAAGCTCGGCGCCGCTCATCCAAGCCAGTTCGTAGCGGTTCGGGGTCGCGACGGTCGCAAGCGGGATGAGGTGATCGCGGATGGCTTCGGCGGTCTCAAGGGGAATGTAAAGCCCGCCCAGATCGCCCATAACCGGGTCGCAGGCATAAATCAGCGCCGGGTTCTTTTCCTTCAGATTGCGGATCAGCCTTGCGACGGCGCGCACCTGTGCTGCACTTCCGAAATAACCGGTCAGAACGGCTTTGACCTCGCCAATCCATTTGGCGTTTTCAAGATCGGTCATGGCCTTGTCGAAGTCGTCGTCCTGAAAGCGCATCCGTGTGGAGGGGCCGTGGCCGGGGTGCCAGGGCATGACGATGGTGGGCACCGCCCAGACCGGATAACCCAGCGTCTCCAGCGCAAAGACCGCTGCGCGATTGCCGACGGAACCACGCATGACGTGGCTGGAAATGACGATGACGGCGCCTTGGGTATTTTCCTGCATCACGGCCTTCTTGCTTTCAAACATCGCAGAAAGCCCGCAAGAACCCCTGCCTAAAGATCAAGATGCGCTCTCATGACATATCGCAAGGCCGGTTTCCACCGTTAATCCCGCAAGGGTCTGTCCCGCAAAAGGATGGGCGGGAAGCTTGGGTTCCGCTCACCGACCGCGTCTGCATCGCCGGGTTGTGATCGCTGGACGGGCAAACCGCTCAACCATTCTGTTCAGGCATCGGGTTTTCCGAAAACCGCGATACACTTTTCGGTCCGATGCCCTATAGTTGCATCATGCTCGATCTCGTCATCGCCTATTGGCCGCATATCCTTGCCGTTCTCTCCATTTTGATGGGAACAGTGGCAGCCGTGCATGCAACCATGACGAAGGAGGAGGTCCGCTCGGCGCTTGGCTGGGTCGGCGTCATCGTCCTGTCGCCGATTGTCGGTGCCGTCATCTATGCCATTGCCGGCATCAACCGCATTCGCCGGTCCAACATCACCCAGCAGCGATCCTTCATGCTGGACGAGATCATGGATCGCGTGGCGCGTCTCGACGCGAGCGGCGAACTCATCGCCGCGCGGTTCGGACGCCGTTTCGAGGCGATGAAGACGCTGGGTGACCGGGTGACGCGCCATGCGCTGACAACGGGAAACACAATCGAGCCGCTTGTGACCGGCGATGTCGCTTATGCCGCCATGCTGGAAGCGATCGGGGAGGCGAAGCGGTCGATCATTCTCGAAACATATATTTTCGACAATGACAGGATCGGCGCGCGCTTTGTGGCGGCGCTGGAAAGGGCGAAGTTTCGCGGGGTTGAAGTCAGGGTGCTCATCGATGCCGTGGGTGCGCGTTATTCCGTACCGAGCATTCTGCCGACGCTCAGGGAAAAGGGCATCGTCGCGGATGTCTTCAACGGCAATGTCATCATGGGGCTTCGGCTGCCCTATGCCAATCTGCGGACCCACCGCAAGATTCTCGTGGTGGACGGACGCATTGCCTTTAGCGGCGGCATGAATATCCGCGAGGGTTTCACACTGGAATTCGGCGGCGAAAAACAGTCGCACGACACCCATTTCAGGATCAGCGGCCCGGTGGTATCGGATTTTTTCTCCATCGCGGCAGAGGACTGGCGGTTCACGACGGGGGAGCTTCTTGATACGCCCGTCTGGGACATTGCCATTCCCGATGGTGTGCCAGGATCGCAGATCGTCGCCCGGGTATCCTCCTCCGGGCCGGACAGGAGCATCGAGACCAGTCACAAGATGCTGATGGGTGCGTTTTCCGTCGCCCGCTCCTCCATTCTCATCATGTCGCCCTATTTTCTCCCCGATCGGGAGCTTATTTCGGCACTCATTACCGCAGCGAGGCGGGGGGTCGTGGTGGATATCATCGTGCCGCAAAGCAACAATCTGGTGCTGGTGGACAGGGCGATGACGGCGCAGTTCGACCAGATGCTGAAGAATTACTGCCGCATCTGGCGGGCAACGGGAGCTTTCAACCATTCCAAGCTTCTGGTGATTGACGGGTGCTGGACCTATATCGGTTCCTCCAACCTCGATCCGCGTTCCTTACGGCTGAACTTCGAGATCGATCTCGAAGTCATGGATAAGGAATTCGCTGGGGCGATCGGAAACCGCATCCGCGATGCGCGGGCAACCGCTTTACCTGTCCGGCTGAGCGAACTGAATGCGCGGCCATTCGTTGTCCGTTTAGTGGAGCGTGTCCTTTGGCTCGCTTCGCCCTATCTTTGACCGGAGGCATTGCAGCGTGAAGAAAAACGGTTTGCTGAACAGCGAAAAAACGGCTCTGGCGGCGAACAGCAGTTTGCCCGCCTTCGTCATGCAGTCGCTCCGCGACCGTCGCCAACGGCAGAATGCGGTGCAGGCGGGAAAAGATCATTCCTTCCCCGTCATCGCTTCCTATAATGTGCATAAATGTGTGGGCCGCGACCGCAAGTTCGATCCGGATCGTACCAGCCGCGTCATTCAGGAAATCGGTGCAGACATCATCGCGTTGCAGGAAGCCGACAGCCGTTTCGGCGAGCGAACGGGCCTGCTCGATCTTGCCCGGCTGGAGCGGGAAAGCGGGCTCGTTCCCGTGCCGGTACAGGCAGGCGTCAAGGCGCATGGATGGCACGGCAATGTCGTGCTGTTCCGGGAAGGCGCGGTCCGGGACGTGCATACATTGAAATTGCCGGGGCTGGAGCCGCGCGGTGCGCTTGTCGTGGAACTCGACCTGAAGAGCGGCGGCACGCTGCGCATCATCGCCGCGCATTTCGGTCTTCTGAGACATTCCCGCGCCCAGCAGGCCAAGGCGCTTATCGGCCTTCTGGAAGCGCGCAACGAATGCGCGACCATTCTGATGGGAGACCTGAATGAATGGCGGCTCGGCAATGGCTCGTCGCTCAATACTTTCAGGGACGCCTTCGGCGGCTTGCCGCCCGCGGTGCCGAGTTTTCCATCCAACCTGCCGGTGCTGGCGCTCGACAGGATCATCGCCAATCGCGAGGGGCTGATCGAGCAGGTGGAAGCGCATGACAGCGCGCTGGCGCGTGTCGCTTCGGACCACCTGCCACTGAAAGCGGCGATCCGGACCGACCTTCTTCCGACCTAAGTTCCCGCAATATCAGGTAAAGCGTTCAGAGCCTGTGCGCTGCCGCAAGGTGGCTCCGCGAACGGGCTTCCAGCAACGATGTGCGGATGGCCTCCATCAGCCGCTCGCGGTTGTTTCTGGTCTTGCCCCTGTCCAGATTCTGCGCGGAAAGCGCCAGGTCCAGACCTTCATGCATCACTATCGAATAGGCAACGGTTGTTGCCCAGGATTCGTAATCCTGCTCCATCATGTAGCCCCTGAACTAAATCATTTAGTCCGAATCACCCTGTTCTTGGAAATTACCACAAAATACAAAGCATAAAATAGCATTGTTTCTTTTGATGTTCGTCAATGCGGCCGAATATATTAAGTTTCCGGAGCTTCTAGTGAGATGCAATGTCCGGATTGTTGTCGCTTAAGTATTTGAAACAGATTCTATTTCAGAAAAATCGCATGAACGTTTTGTGTCATGAAAAACGCCGCGCATCGGGGGGATGCGCGGCGGGCTTGCGTCGAAGGTGGCGGTGGATGGGAGTGTGGTTTCAGCCGGCCTTTTCGAGCTTGTAGTCCGAATTGGCCGGTTCTTCCTGCTTGTGTTGGATGAGCGGACGGTTGCCCGCCAGCTTGCGAACCAGCACATAGAATACCGGTGTCATGAAGATACCGAAGAACGTCACGCCGATCATGCCGGAGAATACCGCGACACCCATGGCGGCGCGCATTTCCGCGCCCGCACCGGTGGAGACGACCAGCGGCACCACGCCCATGATGAAGGCGAGCGAGGTCATCAGGATCGGGCGCAGGCGAAGCCGGCTTGCCTCGATGGCCGCCTGAAGCGGCGTTCGTCCCTCGAATTCCAGCTCGCGGGCGAATTCCACGATCAGGATCGCGTTTTTCGCCGAGAGGCCGACAAGGACGACAAGGCCGATCTGCGTAAAGATGTTGTTATCCCCTCCTGTCAGCCAGACGCCTGTTAGAGCTGCGAGCACGCCGAGCGGAACGATCAGGATGATGGCGATCGGCAATGTGAGGCTTTCATATTGCGCGGCCAGAACCAGATAGACCAACAGCAACGCCAGCGGGAAGACCACGATGCTGGAGTTACCGGCCAGAATCTGCTGGTAGGTCAGGTCCGTCCACTCGTAGTCAATGCCGGCAGGCAGGGTTTCAGCGAGGATTTTTTCAATCGCCGCCTGCGCCTGTCCCGAGGAGTAACCCGGTGCCGGACCGCCGTTGATATCGGCCGCAAGGAAGCCGTTATAACGGTTGGTGCGCTCCGGTCCCGTCGTTGCATCCACCTTCAGCAGCGTGGAAAGCGGGATCATCTGACCCGTTGCCGAACGCACCTTCAGGCGGCCGATATCTTCCGCATGGGCGCGGAATTGCGCGTCTGCCTGCACACGCACGCTGTATGTCCGTCCGAAGGCGTTGAAGTCGTTGACATAGAGCGAACCCAGATAGATCTGCAGCGTCTGGAAGACGTCGCTGACCGAAACGCCCAGCTGCTCGGCCTTGGCGCGGTCGAGATCGGCGAAGAGTTGCGGCACGTTGATCTGGTAGCTGGAGAAGATGCCCGCCAGCTCCGGCGTCTGATAGGCCTTGGCGATGACCGCCTTGGTCGCTTCATCGAGCGCCTGATAGCCGTAGCCGGCGCGGTCCTCGATCTGCAGCTTGAAGCCGCCTGTCTGGCCGAGGCCGTTGACCGGCGGCGGCGGGAACATGGCGATGAAGGCATCCTGAATGCCTGCGAACTTCTGGTTCAGCTGCATGGCGATGGCGCCACCGGAGAGTTCCGGCGTCTTGCGGTTTTCGAAGTCATCGAGAACAGCAAAGACGATGCCGGAATTGGAGCCGATGGTGAAACCGTTGATCGACAGGCCGGGGAAGGCGATGGCGTGGCTGACGCCCGGCTGTTCCATGGCGATGTCGCTCATCCGCTTGATGACACTTTCCGTGCGGTCAAGCGTTGCGCCGTCCGGAAGCTGTGCGAAGCCGATCAGGTACTGCTTGTCCTGCGCCGGCACGAAGCCGCTCGGAACGGTGCTGAACATGCTGTAGGTGGCTGCGACCAGCGCCATATAGACGATCATCACCAGGCTCTTGCGCGTCACCAGCCCGCCCACGGTTTTGCCGTAGCCATTGGAGGCGGCCCCGAAGGCGCGGTTGAAGCCACGGAAGAACCAGCCGAAAAGCCGGTCCATGACGCGGGTCAGCCAGTCTTTCGGTGCGCCGTGTTCCTTCAGCAGCAGGGCTGCCAGAGCGGGCGACAGCGTCAGCGAGTTGATCGCCGAAATGACGGTGGAGATGGCGATGGTCAGCGCGAACTGCCGGTAGAACTGGCCGGAAAGGCCTGAAATAAAGGCGAGCGGCACGAAGACGGCGACCAGAACCAGCGCAATGGCGATGATCGGCCCGGACACTTCGCGCATCGCCTTATAGGTGGCGTCACGTGGCGAGAGGCCGTTTTCGATGTTTCGCTCGACGTTTTCAACGACCACGATGGCGTCATCCACCACGATGCCGATGGCGAGCACGAGCCCGAACAGCGTCAACGCGTTGATGGAGAAGCCGAAGGCATACATGACGGCGAAGGTGCCGATGATCGAGACCGGAACGGCGATCAGCGGAATGATCGAGGCGCGCCAGGTCTGCAGGAAGAGGATGACGACAAGCACCACGAGGCCAACGGCCTCGAGGAGTGTATCGACAACCTTCTCGATGGAGGAGCGTACGAATTTCGTCGTATCGTAGACGATCTCGTATTTCACACCGTCAGGCATTGCGAGCTGCAGATTGTCCATTGTGGCGCGGACATTGTCGGCGATTTCGATGGCATTGGAGCCGGGAGCCTGCAACACGGCGACAGCCACGGCGGGTTCGCCGTCGAGCAGCGAGCGCAGCGTATAGTCGGCAGCGCCGAGTTCGATGCGGGCGACATCGCGCAGGCGGGTGATTTCACCGTTGGCGCCGCTCTTGACGATGATGTTGCCGAATTCTTCCGGCGTCGTCAGACGGCCCTGGGCATTGACGTTGAGCTGCAGATCGACGCCGTTCGGGCTTGGGGAGGCACCGATAACGCCGGCTGCGGCCTGCACGTTCTGCTGGCGGATGGCATCGGAAACGTCGCTGGCGGCCAGATCATGCTCGGCGACCTTCTGCGGGTCGAGCCAGACGCGCATGGAATAGTCGCCTGCGCCGAAGACCTGAACCTGACCTACGCCTTCGATACGGGCAAGCCGGTCCTTGACGTTCAGCGTCGCATAGTTGCGCAGATAGGTGATGTCATAGGCATCGGTCTTCGAGACGAGGTTGACGACCATGATGAAGTCGGGCGAGCTCTTGACGGTGGTGATGCCAAGTGCGCGGACTTCCGCCGGCAGGCGCGGTTCGGCCTGCGACACGCGGTTCTGCACCAGCTGCTGCGCCTTGTCGGGGTCGGTGCCGAGCTTGAAGGTAACGGTCAGCGTCAGCACGCCGTCGGAGGTTGCCTGGCTGCCCATATAGAGCATGTCCTCGACGCCGTTGATCTGTTCTTCAAGCGGTGTCGCGACGGTTTCAGCGATAACGGCCGGGTTCGCGCCGGGATAGGTGGCGCGGACGACGACGGATGGCGGAACGACTTCCGGATATTCGGAAATCGGCAGGGCGCGCATGCCAAGAAGGCCTGCCACCACGATCAGGATCGACAGCACGCCGGCGAACACCGGCCTGTCGACAAAAAATCTGGAAATATTCATATCCAGTCCCTCTCCGGGTATATTTTGGAAATGCAAAGGCCGTTCCGGCGGCTTTTATGCCGCCGGTTCTGGCCGGTTCTGTGTAGAGTGCGTCTCGCGGGGGAGCGGGACGGGATTACTGCGAGGCGGCGACCTTGTCTTCCGCCTGCGGGGCGATGGTGGCGCCGGGGCGAATGCGCTGCAGACCGTTGACGACGATCGTATCGCCGGCGGCAAGACCGCTGTCGATGATACGCTGGCCATCGGCCGGTGCGCCGGGCTTGATCTGGCGGTAGCTCACCTTGTTTTCGGCATCGACCACGAAGACGAAGCGCTTGTCCTGATCCGTGCCGATGGCGCGATCACTGATGACGATGCGGTTTTCCGGCTTGGGTTCACCCATGCGTACCCGCACGAACTGACCCGGAATGAGCCTGCCGTCAGGATTTTCGAAGACCGCGCGGACACCGATGGTGCCGCTTGCCGAATCCACCTGGTTGTCGATCAGGTGCAGCGTGCCCTTGATCGGCGTGCCTTCATCCGAAAGCGTGCCGATTTCCACCGGGATCTGTTCGAGGGCGGGCAGCGCGCCGTCCGTCTGCGGCAGTTCGGCAAGCGCCTTGGCCACGACGCCTTCGCTGGCGTTGAAGCTGGCATAGATCGGGTTGACCGATACCAGCGTCGTCAGGGCAGGCGAGGTGGAGCCGGCGGCGACGAGGTTGCCGGCGGTGATTTCGATGCGGCCGACCTTGCCGGAAACCGGGGCGCGGATTTCGGTATAACCGAGATCGAGCTCAGCCGTCGTCAAAGCGGCGCGGGCGGCGCGAAGCTGGGCTTCGGCATCCGCAAACGAGCTTTGCCGCTGGTCGAGATCGCTCTGGGAGATGGTGCGATTGTCGGAAAGCCTGCGGCCACGGTCGAGTTCGGTCTTTGCAAGGCTTACCTTGGCTTCGGCCGAGGCGACCTGCGCTTCGGCGCCGGCGACGGCAGCCTGATAGGGGGCCGGATCGATGGTGAAGAGGGCGTCGCCTTCCTTCACCAGCGCGCCTTCGCGGAAATGCACGGCCTGTATCTGGCCGGCGACGCGGGAGCGGATCTGCACCCGGTCGACGGCTTCCAGACGGCCGGAAAACTCTTCCCAGCGCATGACGTCACGGCTTTCCACCTTGGCGACGGTAACGGGGATTGCGGGCGTTTCGGCAGGCGTGGAGGCAGCTGTCGCATCGCGGCTGGCGGGGAGGTCGAAAATGAGTGCTGCGGCTGCAACGGACATAGCAAGCCCGATACCGGCGCCCGTCAGGGCCCGGCGCTTTGTGGTCAGCGTCATGGGTTTCTCCTTGGCTCCGATCAGGAGCCGATCAGTTTCTCTATCTCTTTGTTTTGTCGCATGATCCGGAGGTAAAACCGCTACGCACTTTTACGGGACATGCTCAAAATACGGTATTCAGTGTCTTATCTGGTCAACGAAGGTCTTGAACTCCGAACAGACGGATGAGACCCATCCGCCGCCCTCTCCTTGATAAAGCCCCGTCCAGCCGATGCCGGCGGGGAAAACATGCTGCCGGACGCCGACACCGGAGGCGATGAGCCTGTCGGCATAACCGACCGTTTCGTCGCGCAGAGGGTCGTCCTCGGCGGTAAAGATCAGCGCCGGCGCCACCCGGTTCAGCCGCGTACACTGGCAGGGCGCGGCATAGGGGTGGAAAAACCCGCAGGCCTTGGCAAGGTAATGGCTCCAGCCATCGGCCCACCTTTGGCGCATGCCGATCCTGTCCGCGTCGCGGAAGGATTCCGTCGTCATCATCGGGTCGATCATGGGCGACAGAAGTATCTGACCGGCAAGCTTGCCAGGCATGCGGTCCCGGGCCTTGAGCGCAAGTCCCGCCGCCACATTGCCGCCTGCCTCTTCACCGGCCACGAACAGCAGCGATTTCGCGCCGCCATAATGCTTGCGATCCCGGCTCAGATGATCGAGCGCCTCATAGGCGCAATCGATCACCATCGGAAATTCGTTGCCGGAAGGCTTGCTATAGTCAGCCTCGACAACGATCGCACCACATTCCGCCAGGGCGCGGGCCACGGGAAGCTCCGGGCAATTGCCGCCCTTCTCCAGAAACGAACCGCCCCGCAAATAAAGGACGACGGGCGGGTGGCTGCACAGGCCGGCGCTTTCATATCGGCGCACCGAAAGCCCCGATGCGGAGCCTCCGCAGCTTTCGATATTTTCCCAATGCGCTTTCATCTGATCCGGTCCCGTCAGCCGCCGTTGGCAGCTCACCATATTTGCAAAATCTGAAATGCATATTATTGTTCGGACGAAAACGATCAAGTATGTCAAAATGAATTCACTATTCCAAATTAACGGACAATAGCTTCATGGATCAGCTTTCCGCCATGCGGGTCTTCACACGTGTCGTCGAAACCGGCAATTTCAGCCGTGCCGCCACCGCGCTGAACATGCCCAAAACCACCGTCACCAATATGGTGCAGGCGCTGGAGGCGCATCTGCAAACAACGCTTCTCAACCGCACCACGCGGCGGGTGATGCTGACGACGGACGGCGCTCTCTATTATGAGCGGGCCTCGCAGATTTTGTCGGAAATCGAAGAACTTGATGGCAGCATGTCCAGCGCTCAGGTTCAACCCTCCGGCCGATTGCGGGTGGAGATGGCCGGTGTCTTCGCGGACTTGGTGGTTATCCCACATCTCTGCGAATTTTACCAGCGTTATCCGCAAATCCGTCTCGACCTGGGTGTCGGAGATCGTCTGGTCGATTATATCGCGGAAAATGTCGATTGCGCGCTCCGGGTCGGCGTGCTGCGCGATCAGTCGCTGATTGCCCGTAAAGTCGGCGAGCTCAGCTTCGAGACATTCGCAGCCCCTTTTTACATCGAAAATTTCGGCATGCCCGAGAAACCAGAGGATTTGGAGAACGGCCACTATTCCGTGGGCTACCTCAATGCCACCACGGGCCAGATCATGCCGATCTCCTTCGACAATGGGGTTCGAAGTGTTGAGCTTACGCCCAATTACGTCGTGTCGGTAAATGACAGTCGCACCTATCTCAATGCGGCGCTGGCGGGTATGGGCATCGTGCAATTGCCGGTTTTCATGGTCAAGGATGCCTTGGCGCGCGGCGAACTGGTACCGGTTCTGCCGGAATGGCGGCGCGAACCGATGCCGATTTATGTGGTCTATCCGCAGACACGGCACGTCACCAACAAAGTCCGGGTCTTTGTCGACTGGCTGGCAAAGCTGGTTCACGGCATGGTTTGAGATCAGCTGCCGCCCGGTCCTTGCGGCGACAAAACTAATGGCAGCACGCGAACATGCGCGGCCATGTGTTCATTGCCGGCGAAAACGGCGTGCGAGTGCTTGCGCGGCTGCGCATCACTGAGACATTTGGAGAGAAATTGTCCGTCTGATCTGGAAAACTGGAGCGGGCGAAGGGATTTGAACCCTCGACCCCAACCTTGGCAAGGTTGTGCTCTACCCCTGAGCTACACCCGCTCAAAAACCGCTGGTCCGGGGTAGTTCGCTGGACTGCGGGCCGCCGAAGCGGCGACGGGTGCTATATCGCTCAATCGATTTTGGAATGCAATAGCTTCTTTGCGGTTTTGGCGGAAATTCCTCTGTCGCACATCATTATCCGGGCATGGTGAGCGAAGCCGTCCAAAATACCGGGCTTGCCGGTGAAGCCATTGTTAAAATTGATCTTTGCAGCTTTGTCTTTGGCTGGCACATGTCGTGTAACAGAAAAAATCACCTATTTACATTTGGTTAAAATCTGATTCGACAAGTGATTCGTTCGGGTGTACAAATTCCCTGTCCACAAGAAAAATCGAAACGATATTGGGAACGATACTTGGCATATCATCATCGGGAGGATGAGCCTTGTCGTACGCAGCTTTTGAACGGGTTGGCGCACAATTGTCGCCAGAGCAGATCACCGATCTGCAGACTATTTTCGATGGCGTATGTTTCGAATGCTTTCAAGACCGCAGCAGCCATGTTGCCAATGAGTGCGCGGCGGTTTTGATCCGCAGCGCCCAGCGCGGCATTCTCGACCACGAGATGTTGCGCGATATCGGTCTTGCGGTTTTACGTCGGCACTGATTGCGCCATATCGCAATAAAAAAGCGCCCGAGCATCTCGGGCGCTTTCGTGTGTGTTGTGGCGGCCGCTTCCGGCTCAGCTCTTCTCCTGAACATGCGCTTCGAGGAACCACAGCGACTTGTCGAGATCGCGCGAGGCGGCGGTGAAGATATCAGCCGTCGTCGGGTCGCCGGCCTCGTCGGAATCGTCGATGGCCTTGCGGATCATGTTCGCGACCTCGCCATAACGTTCGATCAGTTCTTCGAGATGGTCGTGGATCTTGTAGATATCGGTCGGATAGGCCTTGAGCTTCGTCGTCGAGGAAATCGATTGCAGGCTGCCGAGCGCCGTGCCGCCAAGCTGGACCACACGTTCGGCGATGGTGTCGCCGTGATTGTCGAGCTGGGTGCGGAAGGTGTCGAGAAGCTCATGCACGGCGATGAATTGCGGGCCCTTGAGGTTCCAGTGCGCCTGCTTGGTGATGAGTGCAAGGTCGATCACCGAGGCCAGCGATTCGTTGAGAATGCCGATCACGGTCGACTTGGCGTTGGAAGGCAGGTCGTTCTTCGTCTTGTGCGTCTTCATCGATGTCTCCTGAAGTTGCGGACGGAATGCCGCTTTGGAAAAGTCCGTCGTTTAACGTCCGGGCCTGAGGCCCTGTTCCATGTTAGGGAACGCGACGACAAAAATCCTGCACAATCATCATGTCATTCGTAAAACAGGCAGATGCGCCGGCCGTCTATCTCATTGACGCGGATCGGCATGTCGTAGATGTCCTTGAGGACGTCCGGACGAATGATCTCTTCCGCCGGCCCCTGATGGCAGATGCGGCCTTCGCGCATGGCGATGATGGTGTCTGAATACCAGGAGGCGAAGTTGATGTCGTGCAGCACCAGAACCACGGTCTTCTTCAGCTCGTCAGCGGCCTTGCGCATGATCTTCATCATGCCGGAGGCGTGTTTCATGTCGAGATTGTTGAGCGGCTCGTCGAGCAGCACACAATCGGTATCCTGGCACAGCACCATAGCCACGAAGGCGCGTTGGCGCTGGCCGCCGGAAAGCTCGTCCAGAAACCGGCCGGCAAGGGCTTCGAGATGCAGATATTCCAGCGCCCGGTCGATATGGACCTTGTCCTCGATGGTGGGGCGGCCCTTAGAATAGGGGTAACGGCCGAAACCGACGAGGTCGCGAACCGTCAGGCGTGAGGAGATGTGGTTGTCCTGCCGCAATATGGAGAGCCGCTTGGCCAGCGTGTCGGAAGGGGTTTTCGTGACATCCAGACCGTCCACCGTCACCGTTCCGGCATCCATCGACATCAGCCTTGCGATGATAGAGAGCAGCGTCGATTTTCCCGCACCATTCGGCCCGATGATGGAGGTGACGCCGCTTGCCGGAATGGAGACGGAGACGCCATCGACGACGAGGCTGTCGCCATAGGATTTGCTGATCTGACTGGCGATGATCATCGCGCACCCCGCTTCAAAATAAGACCGATAAAGACGATGCCGCCGAGAAATTCGATGATGATCAAGAGCGCCGTATCGAAGGCGAAGACCCGCTCCAGCACCACCTGACCGCCGACGAGGCAGATCACGGCGATGAGGATCGCCGCCGGCAGCACATAGGCGTGTTTGCCGTTGCCGGTGAGATAATGGGCAAGGGCTGCGACCAGCAGGCCAAAGAACATGACTGGGCCGACGAGCGCGGTAGAGACGGCGACGAGCACGGAGACCAGCACGAGGATGATGGTGACGGTGCGCTTGTATTCGACGCCGAGGCTGATGGCCGTGGCGCGGCCGAGCGAGAGGACGTCGAGCGTGTGCATGAGCCTGAGCCCGATGATGGTCACCACGCCTATGATGACGGCGGAGACGGCAAGAAGCGTCGGATCGATGGAATTGAAGCTGGCGAAGAGCACATCCTGCAGCACCGTATATTCATTGGGGTCCAGCACGCGCTGCATGAAGCCCGAGAGGCTGCGGAAGAAGACGCCGAAGACGATGCCGACCAGCACGAGAAGATGCAGGCTGCGTTCCGCGCCGACGAAAAGCCAGCGATAGAGCAGGGCGGAAAAGGCGACGAGCAGGCTGGTTTCAGCGAGAAATTTCAGCTGCGGATCGATCATGACAACGGTTGCCGAGCCGAAGACGAAGATCAGCCCGGTCTGCATCAGCACATAAAGCGAATCGAAACCCATCACCGAAGGGGTGAGGATGCGGTTGTTGGTGACCGTCTGGAACAGTACGGTGGAGACCGCGATGGCATAGGCCACCAGCAAGAGCGACAGAAGCTTGATGCCGCGAAACGGCAGCACGAAGCTCCAGCTGCCCTTGGCGCCCAGCGTCATGAAGGCGGCCATGGAGATGAGTGCGAATGCCGCAAGCACGAGCAGAACGGCTTTCGCACGCTGGTCGGGATGGCTCTCACGCATGGTGGCGTTTCCGCAGCAGGAGATAGAGGAACAGCGCGCTGCCGATGACGCCGACCACGGTTCCGATGGGTATTTCGTAAGGCGCACGCACGGTCCGGCCGATGATGTCGCAGGAAAGCACAAAGACCGCGCCCAGCGTCGCGACCCAGGGTACCGAGCGGCGCATATTGTCGCCGATCATCAGGCTGACGACATTCGGCACGATCAGCCCGAGAAAGGGAATCATGCCGACGGTGACGACGACGACCGCGCTCACCAGCGAGACGATGGTGAGGCCGAGCGCCATGACCCGGCGATAGTTGAGGCCGAGATTGGTGGTGAAATCGCGGCCCATGCCGGCCACGGTGAAGCGGTCGGCGGCGAGATAAGCGGCGATGGCGAAAAGGAAGCCGATCCACAGCAATTCATAACGGCCGCGCAGCACACCGGAAAAATCCCCCGTCATCCATGCGCCCAGCGATTGCAGGAGATCGAAACGATAGGCGAAGAAGGTGGTGACGGCGGAGATGACGCCGCCGAGCATGATGCCGATCAGCGGCACCAGCAGCACGTCGCGCAGCGGCACCTGCCTCAGGATACGCAGGAAAAGCGCGGTGCCGGCGAGCGCGAAGACGGCGGCCACCAGCATTTTGCCGAAGATTGGCGTGTCCGGCGCCAGCAGGGTGACGGTGAGCAGGCCGAGGCCGGCGGATTCGGTGGTGCCCGCCGTCGAAGGCTCCACGAAGCGGTTACGCACCAGCATCTGCATGATGAGACCGGCAATCGCCATCGAGCTTCCGGCCAGTATCAGAGCCAGCGTGCGCGGAATGCGGCTGACGAGCAGCACGCGCAGCGCGTCCGCGCTGGTATCAGGCGAAAAGAGCGTGGCGAGCGAGACATTGCTGACGCCGACGAACAGGCTGGTAATGGCGAGCACCAGAGCCAGAAGAAGGGCAAGGATGAGAGACAGGGATTTCACTTCGGCGGTTTTTCGAAAATGGTGAAAGCTCCCGGTGGCTTCGCAGGCTGTCGAAACAGTTGTTCGACCTCTCCTTTGTCATCCTCGGGTCAAGCCCGAGGATGACGTCGGGTGTGGAGCAGCCTTCAGGATCGGATGCCCGGCAGTCTTTACGACTTCTTCTCGGAGACGGCCTTGTAGACCTGATCGAGCAGGGTGGAGAGCGCCGTATAACCGCTGCTGACGATATAGGCCGCCTGCGGATCGAGATAAACGATCTGCTTTTTCTTCCAGGCATTGGTCTGGTGCACCAGCTCGTTGTCCAGCACCTGCGCTGCTGCCTTGCCGGGGTCGGTGGCGCGGCCGATGCCGGCATCGCGGTCGATCACGAACAGCCATTCGGGGTTAACCTCGGCCAGATATTCGAAGGAGACGACATCGCCGCGGTCGAAGCGGTCGTCGATGTCGGCTGCGACCGGCTTGAAGCCGATTTCGGTGTGCAGCCAGCCGGTGCGCGAACTCGGGCCATAAACGCCGACCTTGCCGGCATTGGTGAGGAGGATCATCGCGGTGCCGGAATTGGGTGCGATTTCCTTCAGCTTGGCCACTTTTTCATCGATGGCGGCATCGAGCTTCCTGGCTTCTTCCTGCTTGCCGAAGATATCGCCGAGCTTGGTGATGTTGGCTTTGACGCTGCCGATGAATTCCTTGGAATCCACCGACATGTCGATGGCGGGCGTGATCTTCGCAACGTCTGGATATTTCGCGCGCGAACGGCCGCCGACGATGACGAGATCGGCCTCGGCCGCATTGATCGCCTCATAATCGGGCTCAAACAGCGTGCCGACCTTCAGATATTTGCCATCGGCATATTTCTGCAGATAGGTCGGCAGGTTGGAGCTGACCACACCTGTCGGCTCGACACCGAGCGCATCGAGATTGTCGAGCGAGGGAATATCGAGAACCAGAACCTTCTTCGGCGCCGCCTTCAGCACGGTTTCGCCCTGCGCGTGCTTGATCGTCATTTCTTCGGCACTTGCCGTCATCGCGCCGAGGCTGAAGGCCGCTGCCGCCAGCAGCCGAACGGGGAAGGTGAAGTTGATGGCCACTGATATGTCCCTTGCAATATGGTTCCGAGCCGGCGAACGTGATCCCGCCGGGTTAACTTGATGTTGACGATCAGCTTTATTGGCAAGGTCGGCGGAAATCAAAATTATGTTTTAGAACGGTTCTGAATTGCCGTGAGCGGGAAAGGGGGAGCCGCGCGTAGCAAGACTCGTTGTGATCGCCGGATGTAAGACGCAGCCTAGCCGCGACATCCGTCATGCCGGACTTGATCCGGCATACAGCCGACGCGCGTCTGCGCGGCGATGAGGGTTCTTTCAGCCCAAGGACTTGGGCTGGCTGGATGCCGGATCAAGTCCGGCATGACGGGGTCTCAATAGCAGCAACAGGTAAGCAGGTTCCCCTCACTCCGGTGGCCAGTCACCGACGATTTCGCGTCTCTCCAGTTTCAGGGAGCGGTCCGGTTGCACGCGGTAGGTTTCGATCGCCAGCCGCCCGTCGCCCATGACGAATTCATTGCTGAGCGTGCTGCCGATGGGGGATTTGGTCAGTTTGGTGCGCGGCTGCCCGCCATAGGTGATGCTGCCGGGAATGGGTTCAACATCGGGGGCGGTGGTGCAGCCGGTAAGCGCCAGAACCATCATGATCGCGATCGTGCGCATGTTTTTCTCCTGCGTTTGGGGCGGATCATATCATGGCCGCGCCTGCGTCACACATCCCGTTGGCGTGAATAAAAAAGCCCCGCATCCGAAGATACGGGGCCAGTTGCCTTGGGAGGCTCTTGGTTTCTCAGTCCTCGTTGGCGGCAAGCTGCGTCAGCACCTCGCCACGGCCGCGGATACGCATGATAAGCGGGATGATGAAGGCGGCTGCCGCGACAGCGAACAGGCCGACGGCGATGGGTGAGGTGAACAGCACCGTCGGATCGCCCTGACCGATGGCCAGTGCGCGGCGAAGCTGCTGTTCCGCAAGCGGGCCGAGGATCAGGCCGACGACCGCAGGCGCAATCGGATAACCGAAGATGCGCATGACATAGCCGAGGATACCGAAGGCGAGCAGCATGCCGAGTTCGAAGACCGACGGGTTGGCGCCAATGGTGCCGAGCGTCGCGAACAGCAGAATACCCGCATAAAGCCAGGGCTTCGGAATGGTCAGCAGCTTCACCCACAGGCCGACGAGCGGCAGGTTCAGAACCAGCAGCATGAGGTTGGCGATGAACAGGCTGGCGATCAGACCCCAGACGAGCTGCGGATTGGTGGCGAACAGCAGCGGGCCAGGCTGCAGGCCGAACTGCTGGAAGCCGGCGAGCATGATGGCGGCGGTCGCCGTCGTCGGCAAGCCGAGTGTCAGGAGCGGCACGAGCGTACCGGCGGCGGACGCATTGTTGGCCGCTTCCGGACCGGCAACGCCTTCAATGGCGCCATGGCCGAATTCTTCCGGATATTTGGTCAGCTTCTTTTCGGTCGCATAGGACAGGAAGGTGCCGATTTCAGCGCCGCCCGCCGGCATGGCGCCGATGGGGAAGCCGATCAGGGTGCCGCGCAGCCAGGCTTTCCAGGAACGCGCCCAGTCCTGCGCACTCATCCAGACCGAACCCTTGACGGCTTCGACCTTGTCGTCGCCAGTCTGGCCCTGCGCGACAATGAAGAGCGTTTCGCCGATGGCGAACATGGCGACCGCAAGCGTCGTCACTTCGACGCCGTCGAGCAGGTCGGGAATGCCGAAGCTCATGCGCGTCTGGCCGGTCAGCTGGTCGATACCGACGATGGCAAGCGCAAAGCCGATGAACAGCGAGGTGAGGCCGCGCAGCGCCGAATCCCCGAAGGCGGAGGAAACGGTGACAAAAGCCAGCACCATCAGCGCGAAATATTCGCGCGGGCCGAAAACCAGCGCCAGCTTGACGATAAAGGGTGCAACGAAGGCCAGCGCGATGGTGGCGATGAGGCCGGCGACGAAGGAGCCGATGGCGGCGGTGGCCAGCGCCGGGCCGCCTCTGCCCTTGCGGGCCATCTTGTTGCCTTCGAGCGCTGTGACGATCGAGGCGCTTTCGCCCGGCGTGTTGAGCAGGATCGAGGTGGTCGAGCCGCCATACATGCCGCCATAATAGATGCCGGCGAACATGATGAGCGAACCGGCGGGATCGAGCCGGTAGGTGACGGGCAGAAGCAGCGCCACGGTCAGCGCAGGGCCGATACCGGGCAGAACGCCGACGGCGGTGCCGAGCGTGACGCCGATCAGCGCATAGAGCAGGTTCATGGGTTGGGCGGCAACCTCAAGACCGTGCAGCAGGAATTCAAAGGTACTCATGGACAGATGTCCCCCTGTCGGGCGGAACGGCTGGCTTTTGCGTCATCGCGCGCCAATTGTTCCTGTGATCTCGAATTTTGGTCGGAATGGCTGTTAGAAGAGCAGCCGTTCCAGAGGCCCGGCGGGCAGTGAAAGCTGCAGCAGCCGCGCGAAGATGAACCAGATGAAGAAGCTCAGGGCGATGCCGATGGGGATCGAATACCAGAGCTTGCGTTTACCGAAGGCGCGCGCCGTGAAGGCGAAGAGCAGGCCGGTGGCGATGGAGAAACCGGCAATGTTCAGCAGCAGCATCTGCGCGGCAAGGCCGGCGACGACCCAGATAACCGGGGCGATTTCCTGTTTGTCGCGTTCGGGAAAATCACCGCGCCAGGCCTCGATGGCCGTCCACAGCGCCAGGCCGATAAGACAGAAGCCGATAGCGTAAGGCACCGTTGCCGGGCCGACCGGCGAATAACCGGTGACGCTTGCGAGACGCGCGCTGTCCCAGAAGATCACCGAGGCGATGATGACGAGGAAGATGGCGATCGCCAGCGCCGCCCAATCAGGGCGGCGCTTTTGATGCTGCGAAGGGTTAGAACCCTGGCTCATTTTACCAGTCCGATGTCTTTGAGGATGGCGGCGGTGGCGTCGGTATCCTTGGCGAGCTGCGCCTTGAATTCGTCACCGGCGAGATAGGTGTCCATCCAGCTCTTGGTCTTCAGGGTTTCCTGCCACTTGGCGGACTTCACCAGCTTTTCGATGTCGGCATTGACGGCCTTTTCCTGTTCCGGCGTCAGGCCGGGAGGAGCAGCGACCATGCGCCAGTTCTGGACGACGACATCAAGGCCGCTTTCCTTCAGCGTCGGCGCATCAACGCCTTCCAGCTTCTCTTCACTGGAAACCGCGAGCAGGCGCAGCGTGCCAGCCTTTACCTGGCTTTCGAATTCGCCGTAGCTCGAAATACCGGCAGTCACCTGCGAGCCGAGGATCGAGGCAAGTGCTTCGCCGCCGCCGGAATAAGCGATGTAGTTGATCTTGGTCGGATCGACGCCGGCCGCCTTGGCGATCAGGCCAACCGCGATGTGGTCGGTGCCGCCAGCAGAGCCGCCGCCCCAGGAAACGCTGCCCGGATCCTTCTTGAGCTGGTCGACGAGGTCGCCGATGGTCTTCAGCGGCGAGGATGCCGGAACGACGATGGCTTCATATTCGCCGGTCAGACGGGCGATCGGCGTAACTTCCTTGAGGGTGACGGGCGCGTTGTTGGTAAGGATCGCGCCGACCATGACGTAACCGCCGACGATGAGGGCGTTCGGGTTGCCCTTCTGCTGGCTGGCGAACTGCGCAAGACCGATGGTGCCGCCGGCGCCTGGTACGTTCTGCACCTGAACGCTCTTGGAAATGCCTTCTTCCTGCAGCACGCTCTGCAGGGAGCGCGCGGTCTGGTCCCAGCCGCCGCCGGGATTGGCCGGCGCGATGATGGTGTAATCCGCTGCAACCGCCGGAAGAGCGATCACGCCCGCCAGAAATGTGCCGATAAGAAAATGCTTCACTTGGAAAACCCTCCTCAGGATGCCCTTTTGGGCGTCGTTTTTCGTTTATGCGGGGGGCTTTTCGGACGCGTCTGTACCGGCGCTGAATGCTCAGCGTGGGGCCTTGCAACCGTCCTGGATTTCCTCCCGCATCTTCTTCCGCCTCCACGGAATGAAGAAGAATTGCAGAGCATCACAAAAAGCTGTCATCTAACTGACGCTACGCAAGTCCTTGCGCATTTACTCTCTATTAATTTGTATCGGACGTCTACTGTGGCGTGTGTGGGTGGCCTTGTTTTGCGCCATTGAAGCTTGGTCCACACCCTCATTCCTGTGCTTGTCACAGGAATCCAGCCGACATGTGTCTACGCGGCGAGAAGAGTCCTTTCAGGCCAAGGACTTGGGCTTGCTAGATTCCTGTGACGAGCACAGGAATGAGGGGGAGCCTATTGCGACCGCAACGCCTCGTTCCAGCGCTCGATCAGGCGGCTGCGCTTGACCTGATCCAGATAGACCATCAGGCCGGGGCTGACCGGGACCGGGCGCAGTTGCGCGCCGTGGATGGCCTGCATGGTGTTGGCGGTGTTTTCGCCCGCCACTTCCGGGCTGACGGCGGGGATCTGCAGCTGCCGGGCCATGATCGTCTGGCCCTCCTTCGACATGAAGAATTCCAGATAACGGCGGCCGAGCGCCGGGTTGGCGGCGGCTTCCGGCACCAGACCAATGCGCGACATGACGACGGTATAGTCTTTCGGCAGCACGATGCCGACATCGGGGTGGCGCGAGGCCCAGTCCGCCGCATAGGAACCGAGAATATTGTAGCCCAGCACGAAACGGCCGTCGGAAACGCGTTCCAGAATGGCCGAGGAGGTGGAATAGACCTTCACGCCTGCCGCGCCCATGGCCTTGATGACGCTCCATATATCGCCGAACTGTTCCTGATCCCGTGACATGAACAGGAAGCCGACACCGGAGCGTTCGATGTCGTAAGTGGCGATGCGGCCGTGGATTTCCTTTGCATGACGTTCGAGATAATCAACGAATTCGGCACGGGTGGCCGGCGGTTTTTCGGTGGTGAAGCTCGGCTTGTGATAAACAAAGACCGCGGGTTCGAAGGTCAGCGCATAGGCGGTGTTGCGCCAGTTGGCCCAGGCGGGCCAGCGGGCGCTCATGGCGAGGTCAGAACGCTGGGCATAACCGTCATTGCTCAGCTTCACCTGCAGATCCATGGCGGATGAAAAGGCGAAATCGGCGGTCTTTTTGCCGGCATCGGTTTCTTTGACGATGCGGTCGTAAATCTCGCCCGTCAGCATATCCTCATAATGGACGGCGATATCGGGATTGGCCCTCTGGAAACCCTCGATCATCGGCGTCGCCAGCGGCTCATCCAGCGAGGAATAGACCACCAGCGTCTCGGCATCCGCCTTGCCGGAGGGTGCCGGAAAGATGGCGACTTGCGCAAGCGCCGGCGAGGCCATGCAAAGACAGAGACAGAGGAGAAGGCAGATACGCATGGAAAAGATCATGCAGCAGGCGCTGGCCATTCACAAGCGGTAAGGGTCTGGTTAAACTCGGCAATGCTGTGGGAGGGAAGATTTGCGTATTTTGCTGGTCGAGGACAATCAGGTGCTGTCGGAGGGGCTGTCGGCGCTTCTGCGCGGCAGCGGTTATGCGGTGGATGTGGTGTCCGATGGCGCTTCCGCCGATGCGGCGATTGCGGCTGAAAGTTTCGATCTGGTCATTCTCGATCTCAACCTGCCGGAGATGGACGGTATCGAGGTGCTGCGCTCCATGCGCTCGCGCCAGGACAAGGCGGCGGTGCTGATCCTGACGGCGCGCGGCACGCCGGAGGAAAAGGTCAAGGGGCTCGATCTTGGCGCTGACGACTACATGATCAAGCCTTTCGACATCACCGAATTCGAGGCGAGGGTGCGGGTGCTGCTGCGCCGCAATGCCGGTCTGCGCTCCTCGGCGCTGAGTTTCGGCAAGGTGCTTTTCGATCTCAATTCCCGCACCTTTTCGGCGGATGGACGTCCGCTCGATATTCCGGCGCGCGAGGTGGCGCTGCTCGAAGTGCTGTTCATGCGGGCCGGCAAGGTCGTCGCCAAGGAAGCGATCGTGCAGTCGCTGACCGGCTTCGACGACGATATTTCCGCCAATGCCATCGAGCAATATGTCAGCCGCCTGCGCAAGCGGCTCGCGCCCCACGGGCTGACGGTGAAGACGGCGCGCGGCATCGGTTATTATCTCGAAAAGCTGCCGGAGATGGCTGAATGAGACAGGCCGCCTATTCGCTCAGGCGGCGACTTTTAGGCTGGCTTCTCATTTCCACCGCCATCATCGGCTGTGTTGCGCTGACCGATACATGGCGCGAGGCGGTCAATACCGCCAATGTCGTTTCGGACCGGGTGCTTTCCGGTTCCGCACTTGCCATCGCCGAGCGGGTGGTGGTGGCAGAAGACGGCTCGCTGGAAGTCGATATTCCCTATGTCGCGCTGGAAATGCTGACATCGGCCGCGCAGGACCGGGTGTTTTACCGTGTCGACGGGCCGAACGGGCAATTCCTCACCGGTTACCAGAACCTGCCGACGGTGGAGAACCCGGCGGGTGATACCCCCGCCTATCGCGATGCCGTGTTCCGCGATGAACCGATCCGCATCGCTGCGATCAGGCGTTTCGCTTCCACCGGCATCAATTCCGTGCCCTTTTCCGTAACGGTTGCCGAAACCACCATTGCCCGCAGCCAGCTGGCGCAGGCGATCATCCTGCGCTCTGCGCTGCGCCTGCTGTTGATGATCGTCGGGGCGGCGATCATCGTCTGGATCGCGGTGACGATTTCGCTGCGTCCGCTTTACCGGCTCAGCGAAGCCATTGCCGAACGCAGCCCGAACGATCTGCACCCCATCCGCCAATCCGTGCCGGTGGAGGTGGAAAATCTGGTGGAAACGGTCAATTCCTTCATGGTGCGGCTGCAATCGGCGCTCGATGCCCTCCGGCATTTCACCGGCAATGCCAGCCACCAGCTGCGCACGCCGCTCGCCATCATCAGCACCCAGCTTGCGCTTTCAGCCCGTGCGGGAAGTTTAGAGGAAGCGCAGGCGGCGGCGCTGAAGGGCGGGGCGTCCGTGGCCCATGCCGAACATATCCTCGCCCAGCTGCTGCGCATGGCCAATATCGATGCCGCCGGCTCGAGCGAAAAACATGATTTTTCCGCGATCGATCTCGTGGCCGTTGCGCAGAATGTGACAGCCGATTTCGTGCCGCGCGCGTCGGAGGCCGGCATCGATCTCGGTTTTGAAGGTGAGGGCGAAGCGACCATTCTCGCCGAACCGCTCCTCATCGGGGAGCTGATCGGCAATCTCGTTTCCAATGCCATCAACTATGCCGGTCGCGGTGCGGAAGTCACCGTGCGTGTCGGCAGGGAGACGAGCGCCGTCTGGCTGGAAGTGGAGGATAACGGCCCCGGCATTCCACCGGAAAAACGCGCCATGGTGCGCCAGCGCTTCGCCCGAGGCGAAGCCAACGCCGCCCCCGGCGCCGGCCTCGGCCTTGCCATCATCGAAGAGATCGCCGGGCTGTTCGGCGGGCGGCTGACACTGGAGGATGGCGCGGAGGGGCGTGGGCTGAGGGCGCGGGTGGTGTTCGGTGGCGTGGAAAAGGCGCCATAACCCGTCGGTTTATCAGGCGGCCGTGTCCGCAGGCGATTTCGCCACTAGCGAGAGCCTGTAGCCCAGCGCGTCCGCGACCTTGGCAATCGTCGCCAGTTCCGGATTTCCCTCACCGCTCAGTGCCTTGTACAAGGTCTGGCGGGGAAGGCCGGTTTGTCTCGAAAGGTCAGTCATACCCTTGGCCCGCGCCACGACGCCCAGCGCATGCGCAAGCTCCTGTGCGTCGCCGCTCTCTGTGGCGTCGGCGATGTAAGCGGCAAGCGCTTCGTCACTATCAAGGTAGCGGGCAGCATCGTAATCGCGTGTCACAAGTGGCATGGTCTCACTCCTTGAGCGCTCTGGCCAGTTTCTTGGCTCTGGCGATGTCGCGGGACTGCGATGCCTTGTCGCCGCCACACAGCAATATAATGACGACATCACCGTGCCGGACAAAATAGACCCGATATCCGGGTCCAAGGTCGATCCTGAGTTCGCTGACGCCTTCGCCAACCGGTTTCACGTCTCCGGGATTGCCATCCGCCAGCCGGTAAATGCGGCGTGCGATGCGCGCGCGCCTGCACGTCGCGCAGACCCGCCAGCCAGTCGGCAAACTCGCTTGTTTCCCGGATTGTGAGCATGGCGCAATGTAAACTGTGGTTGTCATTTCGTCAATGACGAAGGTTTCATCCCATCCGCTCGGAAGCATAACTTCCCGGGCTTGGCGGGAAGACGACGGTGCGGTTGCCGTTGATGAAGGTGCGGTGGTGGATATGGGCGTGGATGGCGCGGGCCAGCACCTGGCTTTCCACATCGCGACCGAGCGAGACATAATCGTCGGCCGATTGAGCGTGGGTGATGCGCACCGTGTCCTGCTCGATGATCGGGCCTTCGTCGAGATCGGCGGTGACGTAATGGGCCGTCGCGCCAATCAGCTTCACACCGCGCTCATAGGCCTGCTTGTAAGGGTTGGCGCCCTTGAAGGAGGGGAGGAAGGAGTGGTGGATGTTGATGATCTGGCCCGACATCTTGCGGCACAAGTCGTCGGAGAGCACCTGCATGTAACGGGCGAGCACCACCAGTTCGGTGCCGCTCGTCTCGATCAGGTCCATCAGCTGCGCTTCGGCCCTGGGCTTGTTCTCCTTCGTCACCTTGATGTGGTGGAAGGGAATGTCGTGATTGACCACCACTTTCTGATATTCGAAATGGTTGGAGACGACGCCGACGATATCGATGGGCAGCGCGCCGATCTTCCAGCGGTAGAGCAGGTCGTTGAGGCAATGGCCGAAGCGCGACACCATCAACATTGTCTTCATGCGCTGGCCGTCGCCGTAAATGCGGGCCTCCATGCCGAATTTTTCGGCTACCGGCTGAAAGCCCTCGGTGATTGCCTGCAGCGTGGCGCCTTCCTCGGAAATAAAGGAGACGCGCATGAAGAACTTGCCGGTCTCGAGGTCGTCGAACTGCGAACTGTCGATGATATTGCAGCCCTTTTCCGCCAGATAACCGGAAATCGCGGCGACGATGCCGCGGGTCGATTTGCAGGCTACTGTCAGAACATAGGATGTCATCGTTTTCCCTCAAAGACTTTGCACCGGATGAGCCGGCGTAATTGGCGCGTTCCATAGCGCAGCTCTGCGGCGGAGCAAAGCGCCAAGAAGAATGCAGCCAAAGTCATAGGACGGGAAATGGGTGCGCGCCGTGCCGGAAGCGACATGGAATGTTCCACTGCCAGCACGGGGGTGTGCGGTGTTGCGGCGAGCCGCGGCCGCCTCAGGCGCGGCGCAGCCGCATGACCGCACGGCCGCGGCCGTCGATCAGTTCCAGCGTGCCCCGTCGCGGCTCCAGCCGGAAGGAACGGGCGCCTTCCAGTGCTTCGATGAATTGCCGTTCCTGGCGCATGATATCGGGTGCGCAGGCCATCTGTGTGGAAATCATCCGGCCGAAATTGACGCGGTTGCGGCTGATCTTCACTTCACCGCCGATGCCATTGCAGCCGGCATTGCCGGAAACGCGGCCTTCGCGGGAAATTTCCAGCGTCGCCTCACGGCGGCCGCGAACCCGTTCGCCGCGAATGTCCTGCACCAGCCAGCGTCCGTCGATACCGGCTTCCGGCTCCGGCCTGCCCGGGCCTGCCCCAACGCGCTCAAGCACGAGGTCGGTATCGTCGCGACCGCCGGTCAGCACCGAATAACGGCGGGTGGTGGTGAAAAGCAGCCGGTCGCGGTCGCGGATTTCGGCGCTCAGCGCATAGGAGCGGCGGGCGCGGATATCGCGGTCGTCATAACGCAGCACGAAGGGCACGGGCACCTGCCCGCGCGGACGGATGGTCGTTTCGGCGATCGTCTGCGAAGGCGCATCCGCGAGCGACACATCGATAAGGCGCACGGTGACGGTCACGCCCGGGGGCAGGGCGATCCGCTCGCGATAGGATACGCTGCCGCGCAGGCTTGCCGGTGCGGCTGCCGCGCGGCCCGCCGCAAAAAGCGGTGCAAGCGCGACAAGCCCGGCGAAACTGCGGCGCGAAAGAAGTGGCTGGCGGTCGTTCATGGTGCTTGCTCCGTGCTGATGCGGGTCGAATTTCAGCGGATGATAGAAAAAGGCACTGAACGGGCGATGAACCGGTGGAAATTTCCTTACGAGTCAGACGGAGACATCCCGGGTGGATGATGACGGGTGTGATCGCGAGAGCCGATGCCAGTGCATCCCCACCACCCTCATTCCTGTGCTTGTCACAGGAATCCAGCCGACGCACGTCTGTGCGGCGGAAAGGGTCTTCTCAGCCCAATGACTTGGGCTGGCTAGATTCCTGTGACAAGCACAGGAATGAGGAGGGAGGGAAACCGCCGGCGGAAGCAATATCCCGGCAGCGGCGGCCCCCATTCACTCAGCCGCGCAAACCGTCCCGCAGCGCTTCGAACTTTGCGAGCTGTTCGGCTCGCAGTTCCTTGTTCTCGTCACGGCGGACGAAAATCTTGAACATGGCGCCGCCCGCGGCATTCATGAACCAGACGGAACAGGAGCGCCGGCCGTGGAAACCGCGATCGACGAAAGTGATGCCGGCGCAATTGTCCTTCTTGATGTGACCGCCGATGGGGCTGTCGCCATGGATGTTGAACCAGCCGTGGCTTTCGCTGCCTTCCGGCAACTCGCCTGGCACTTCCAGCACGATATCGCCGGTCTGGACGATCATCAGGACTTCGCCCCAGCCGCGCATCTCGTTCCAGATCGCGTCGAAGCGGTCGGCGGGCGCGGAAACGGCCGCACCCTCGGGCAGGATCGCCAGAATCTCGGCAGGCGTCACCTCGGCCTTGGCGGCGATGGCTTCCACGATACCATCAGGCTTTTCGGCGAGCGCCGCGGCGGCGCGGGCCTGCCTGTCGTCATCGTTCTTTTGGGCTGCGATGCTCATCGGGCGGCCTCAGGCGGCAATCGAACGGCGTTCGCCATTCTTGTCTTCGTGGATGATGACGTCAAAGCCTTCAAAATGCGGACCGGAGAGATATTCCACCTTGCCGCGGTTTTCGCCGGCCTTGGCGTGGGCGGCGCGGAACTGTTCGGATTTCGTCCAGGCGAGGAAATCGTCCTTGGTGGCCCAGACTGTGTGCGAGGCATAAAGCGTGTGGTCATCCGCCTTCGGGCCTTTCAGCATGTGGAATTCAATATAGCCCTGCAATTCGCTGAGGTGCGATTTGCGCTCGCGCCAGATGGATTCGAAGGTTTCCTCGTAACCCGGCACGACACGAAAACGGTTCATTGCGATAAACATGAAATCCTCCCTTTAAGTTTCCAGTTTCAGTCAGGATATCCAGCCGTGGCCAAGTTGGAAAGAGGCTCACGGCAAAGCGAACAAAATTACTCCACTTATCGATTGCGCCTTCTATAAACATGTGCAAATAACTCAAGTTAAATAAGATGGGCAGGCCCATATCTGCCCGTGCCAGCTTGTGTTTCAGGATAGCGCCATGTTGAACTTTCGCCTTCGTCCGTTCGTTTTCGCCGCCCTCGTGCCTGCTGTGATTGCGGTTGCCGCGCCCGGTGCGCAGGCCTCCGACAAGGGCAATCCGGAGGCGAAACGCATCGTTGCCGTCGGTGGCACGGTGACGGAAATTCTCTATGCTCTCGGCGCTGAAGACCGCATCGTTGCGCGCGACAGCACCAGCAGCTATCCGGCGGATGCGCTTTCGAAGCCGGATATCGGCTATATGCGGGCGCTGTCGTCGGAGGGCATTCTGTCGCAGAAGCCCGATCTCATCCTGTCGGAAGACGGTTCCGGCCCGGCGGATGTCATCGCCATCCTCAAGGCCAGCGCGGTGCCTTTCGTCACCGTCGATACCCCGCCGAGCGGCGATGCTATTGCGAAGAAGATCGAGGATGTCGGTGCGGCGGTCGGTCTTTCCGACAAGGCGAAGGCGCTGGCCGCCGAGACCAAAGCCGGGCTGGACGCGCTGGCCAAGGATGTGTCGGCCGTGCCTGAAAAGAACAGGAAGCGTGTGCTCTTCGTGCTCTCCAGCGCCGGCGGCCGCATCATGGCAGCGGGCAAGGACACCGAAGCAGCCGCAATTATCGAGATGGCCGGTGGCATCAATGCCGCGCAGGAAATCAGCGGTTACAAGCCGCTCACGGATGAGGCAGTCATTGCCTCAGCACCGGACGTGGTGTTGACCATGGCGCGTGGCGACCATGCCGCCAAGGCGGCCGAGATTTTCGCGCTTCCCGCCTTCCAGTCCACGCCGGCTGCTGCAAGCAAGGCACTCATCAGCATGGACGGGCTTTATCTCATCGGTTTCGGCCCACGCACCCCGGCCGCCGGCCGTGAACTGGCAAACAAGCTCTACCCGGAGGCGGTGAAGCCGTGAGCCTCGCCGTCTTGAGTTCCACCGAAGGCGCCGCACCGGGTGACAGGTCCCGTCAGGGTGTCATCACCCTCGCGGTGCTTGTCGGCATCCTGCTGTTTGCCTGTGGTGTGTCGCTTGTCAGCGGTCCCACGGGTGTCGGCATTTCCGAACTCTGGGCTTATCTTACCGGCGGTGCTGCGGAACTCGATGCGCGTGACAGGGTCATTCTCGAGGCGGTGCGCCTGCCGCGCACGGCGCTCGGCATGTTGATCGGCGCGGGGCTTGGCGTCTCGGGCGCGATGATGCAGGGGCTGTTCCGCAATCCGCTTGCCGATCCCGGCATTGTCGGTGTCACTTCGGGTGCCGCGCTGTTTGCGGTTGCGGCCATTTCTCTCGGGGAAGGCGCGCTTGCCACGGTCGCCGTGTTTTTCGGACCGCATTTCCTGCCGCTGATGGCGTTTTTCGGCGGGCTTTTGAACACCTGGGTGCTTTATCTCATCGCCACGAAGGACGGGGCAACCTCCACCACCACGCTCATTCTGGCCGGTATCGCGGTGGCGGCAATCAGCGGTGCGCTGACGGGCCTGATGATCTTCGTGGCCGACGACCGGGCGCTGCGCGATATCACCTTCTGGTCGCTCGGTTCGCTCGGCGGGGCCACACCCGCCAAGGTGCTTGCCACCCTGCCGTTCATCGTCGTCGTGCTTGCCATCATTCCCTTCGTCGCCAGGGGGCTGGATGCGCTGATCCTTGGCGATGCCGCCGCTTTTCACATGGGCATTCCCGTGCAGCGGCTGAAACGGGTCGTCATTCTGGCCGTTGCCGCTGCCTGCGGGGCAAGCGTGGCGGCTGCCGGCTCCATCGGTTTTGTCGGCATCGTCGTGCCGCATCTTTTACGGCTTGCCATTGGCCCGTCGCACCGCTTCCTGTTGCCCGCCTCGGCGCTTGGCGGCGCGGCACTTCTGCTTCTGGCCGATAGTTTCGCCCGCACCGTCGCGTCACCGGCGGAATTGCCCATCGGTGTCGTCACGGCGCTCATCGGCGCTCCGGTCTTCCTGTTCCTGCTGCTTGGCCGCGGCAGCTTTTCCATGCGGAACATGCCATGATCCGGGCCGAAAACCTCACCCTTATCCGTTCCGGCCGCCGCCTGCTCGACGCGGTCAACGTCGATCTGAAGCCGGGTAAGGTCAATGTCATCATCGGTCCGAACGGTGCCGGAAAATCGACGCTGATGAAGGTTCTCTCAGGCGAGATGCGCGCCGAGGCCGGGTCTGTGACCTATAATGACATCGCCCTGCCGTTATTCACACCGGTTCAGCTTGCGCGCCTCAGGGCCGTGCTGCCGCAGAATACCCAGCTTGCCTTTCCCTTCACCGCGCTCGAAATCGTGCGCATGGGCGCTGTTGCACAAGGGTCGCGTGCGCCGGAAGAGCAGGCCCGCCGGGCGCTCACCAAGGCCGGGCTTCGCGGGTTCGAGCAGCGTTCCTACAACATGCTGTCGGGCGGCGAGCAGCAGCGGGTGCAATTTGCTCGGGCGTTGGCTCAGGTGCCGCATCCCGTGGAAAATGGCGAGGTAAGGGCGCTGTTTCTGGATGAGCCGACGGCCAGTCTCGATATTGGCCACCAGATAGCGGTGCTGGAAACGGCGCGCGATTTCGCCGCTGGCGGCGGTCTGGTGCTTGCCATCCTGCACGACCTCAACCTTGCGGCGGAATTTGCCGATCAACTTATCGTCATGCATGGCGGCAGGGTGACGGCGAGCGGGCCGTCGCTGGAAACGATCAGCGACGAGACGATCGCAAGGGTCTATGGCATTGGCGGCGTCGTCGGCCGGCTGCCGGCACGGCATATTCCTTACGTGCTGCCGCAATCGCGGCACCGCTGAGGCGGGGTCGTCGTCAGCTTTCCGGTCGGGTGACGATGAAGAGTGCGGAACCCAGCATGACGGCGGCGACGATGGCTGCGCGCAGAAGCGGCGGGTCGCTCAGAAACCAGAAAGCGGCGTAACTTACCGACATTGCCGAGAGTGCGGCGATCTTCGCCTTGCGGGCGATTGCGCCGCTCTCGCGCCAGCGGCGAAGCGAGGGGCCAAATCTGGGATGGGCCAGAAGCCATGCCTCCAGTTTCGGCGAAGAGCGGGAAAAGCACCACAGCGCCAGAAGCAGGAACGGCGTGGTTGGCAAAACGGGAAGAAACGCGCCGACGATGCCGGTCGCGACCATAAGCCAGCCAAGACAGAGGTAAAGAAGGCGCATGGATATGCCGGTATCATGAGTTCTCTACTCATGATAGAGCGGCGTGGCGAAAACTCTGTGCCGTGTTGCCGCAGGCCCTTGACCGCAAGGGAAAACCGGCGGCTTTCACCATCACATTTGCCGTGATCGAACCGTTGCCCGCCGTGGCAAGGCGCCTTTAGGGTTGAAAGCGCGGCGCTCTGTCTTTATCCCCTTGGTCCGCATGCCCGGAAGATAACCGGGCCACGACGAGGTACGAAGCAGAAGGAAACACCATGGCCAAGTTGATCCACTCGATGGTCCGGGTGCTGGACGAAAAGCGTTCGGTGGAATTTTACACGCAGGCTTTTGGGCTGGAGGTTGCGGAACGCGCCGAGTTCGAAAACTTCACGCTGATCTATCTCAGCAATGCCGAAGGCGATTTCGAGCTGGAACTGACCGTCAACCGTGGTCGCGAAGTGCCCTATGCGCTGGGCGACGGCTATGGCCATCTCGCTGTCAGCGTTGCCGATGTGGATGGCGAGCATCAGCGTTTCATCGAGCTAGGCCTGTCTCCCGGCAAGATCATCGAAGCCGACTATAAGGGCCAGCCTTTCGCGAAATATTTCTTCATTTGCGATCCCGACGGCTACAAGATCGAAGTGCTGCAGCGCGGCAACCGGTTCAAATAAAAAGAGGCACATCATGGCAGAGGCAGGCGTCAAACTTGAAGATAGCTGGAAACGCGTTCTTTCCACCGAATTCGCCAGCCCCTACATGCTCAAGCTGAAAGATTTCCTGCTTGCCGAAAAAACCGCCGGCAAGCGCATCTTTCCCAAGGGCGCGGAATATTTCCGGGCGCTGGATCTGACGCCGCTGGACCAGGTCAAGGTCGTCATTCTGGGGCAGGACCCCTATCACGGGCACGGGCAGGCGCATGGCTTATGTTTTTCCGTCCAGCCCGGCGTGCGCATTCCGCCCTCGCTCGTCAATATCTACAAGGAATTGCAGGCCGACCTTGGCATCCGGCCGGTCAATCACGGCTTTCTGGAAAGCTGGGCGAAACAGGGCGTGCTGCTGCTCAACAGCGTGCTGACGGTGGAAGAATCACGCGCGGCCTCGCATCAGGGGCAGGGCTGGGAAAAATTCACCGATGCCGTCATCCGCGCCGTCAACGACGAATGCGACCATGTGGTTTTCCTGCTGTGGGGTTCCTATGCCCAGAAGAAGGCGGCCTTCGTGGATCAGCGCAAGCATCTCGTGCTGCGCTCGCCGCACCCGTCACCGCTTTCGGCCCATAACGGCTTTTTCGGCAACGGCCATTTTTCCAAGGCAAACGCCTTTCTCGTCTCCAACGGCCGTCAGCCGATCGACTGGCAATTGCCGGAAACGGCTTAAGCGATTTTACCAGTCCCTCCGTCATTCCGGCCTTGAGCCGGAATCTAGGTTGCGCGCGTCCGCGCGCCGGGAAAAGTCCTTTCAGCCGAAGGACTTGGGCTGGCTGGATTCCGGCTCAAGGCCGGAATGACGGGGAGTGCAGCAAACATCTTTACAGCGTAGTCGCGTCCGGTTTAAGAATACTCGACTACAAAGTGAAGGATTTATGCCCGTGTCTCTTCTGTCTGCCGAAACTTCTGTCTCGCTGCCCGATCCCGCGTCGATTGTCGATGCTTTCGAGGATCATTTCTCCGAACATATGGAGATGGAGCGGGAAGGGACGACGGTGCGTTTCAAGGCGGAATACGGCCATGGCAGCTTCAGCGCCGAAGGCGGCCGGTTCGCCGCCCGGGTCAGCTGCGTGTCCGAACATATATTGATGTCGGTGAAGGCCATGGTGGCCGAGCATATTGTCGAGTTTTCCGGCAAGACGGGGCTCGATTTCCGCTGGAGCGGCCACGGCGCCTATCAGCGCGAGCTGCCCAATCTTTTCGTCGGCAAGGTTGCCCGCGCCTATAATCTGACGCCGCATATGCGCCGGCTCGTGGTTTCCGTTGAAAGCGGCATCGAAAGGCTCGTCACCGGCGGCATGCATGTCCGCCTGCTGCTGGTGCCGGATCAGGCCCGTGCACCGGTCTGGCCTTATCTCGCCCCCACTGGCGCCATCGTCTGGCCAGCGGATGACGATCTTCTGACACGGCGCGTCTATACCATCCGCTCCGGCGATGTCGGTCGCGGCGAGGTGGATATCGATTTCGTCATGCATGAGGGCGATGACATGCCGGGCGCGAATTTCGGCGCCACGGCAAAGCCGGGCGACGTTCTCGGCATCATCGGCCCGAGCGGCACTTGCCCGGAGGCGGACCGTTATGTCTTTGCCGGTGACGAGACAGCGCTGCCGGTGATGCTGCGCATGGCGGCGGAAATGCCGACCGGCAAAAAGCTCAGCGTTTACGCTGAAATCGACGATGAGGCGGAACGGCAGGAGATCGTCTGCGCCGCCGATGTCGAATGGACATGGCTTTACCGTCGCGGCAAGCCCGCCGGTACGGCTGGCCTGATCGAACAGGCGCTGCGCAGCCATGCATGGACGGGTGACCACGAAGGCCTGCATGTCTTCGTCGCCTGCGAGAAATCCGAGGCGAGGGCGGCGAAATCCTTCCTCACCGACGAGATCACCTTTCCCAAGGCGTCGCTGCGCGCCGTCGGCTACTGGACCATGGGCCTTGCAGACGATCATTGATCTGTGCCTTTAGGCTTGGTTGAACAGTAGGTTTGATCGTTCACCAATCGGGAACAATCCGTTCCTGTTGCCGGTCTATGCCTGCCGCGCCTCTTACCCCATCTTTACGCCATGAACAGGGCGGGCCCGATTGCGAGGCCTGCCAGTGCGAAAGGGGTTTACCATGCTGAACCAGATCAAGGGCCTGCACCACGTCACCTCCATGGCGGCGAGCGCACGGCAGAACAATGGCTTCTTCACCGATACGCTCGGGCTGCGCCGGGTGAAGAAGACCGTCAATTTCGACGCGCCTGACGTCTATCATCTTTATTATGGCGATGAGCTCGGCACACCCGGCTCCGTCATGACCTATTTCCCGTTCCCGCATATCGCCCGTGGCCGTCCCGGCACCGGTGAAGTGGGCACCACGCTGTTTTCCGTCCCGGCAGGATCGCTCGGCTACTGGCAGGAGCGCCTTTCGAAGGCCGGCGTGGATGGCCTGAAGGCCGACGAGGCCTTCGGCGACAAGCGCCTGCATTTTGCCGGCCCGGATGGCGACGGTTTCGCGCTGGTGGAGGTCAGGGACGACAGCCGCGCGCAGTGGATCGGCAATGGCGTCGGTGCGGATCAGGCGATCCACGGCTTTCAGGGTGCCTCGCTGCGTCTTCGCGATGAAGGGGCGACGGCCGAGCTTTTGAAATTCATGGGTTATCAGGAAGTGGATCGTCAGGACGGCGTTCTGCGCCTCGGTATTCCCGGCGGTAACGGTGCTGACTTTATCGACATCGAAACCATGCCGAATATTTCCGGCGCACGCCTGGGTGCGGGGTCCGTGCACCACATCGCCTTTGCGGTCGAAAACCGCGAAAAGCAGCTTGAGGTGCGCAAGGCGCTGATGGATACGGGCTATCAGGTGACGCCGGTGATCGACCGCGATTATTTCTGGGCGATCTATTTCCGCACGCCGGGCGGCGTGCTGTTCGAGGTGGCGACCAACGAGCCCGGTTTCGACCGGGACGAGGACACCGCCCATCTCGGCGAAGCGCTGAAGCTGCCGACCCAGCATGCGCATCTGCGCTCCGTGCTGGAAAAGCAGCTGGAGCCGCTGGGGGATGAGAAGGCGGTTTGATCATCCGGGCTTGGCCATTGAGTTTGGCAGGACGTTGCCACACGTTTCTTCTCCCCGTTCGGGGAGAAGAAACCAGCGGAAGCCCCTCACTCCATATGATTGCTCCGCTTGGCCGAAGAGACCTTGCGGAAGCCTTTGACCATCTTCCTTCCAGAAAGGATTCTTTCATGACCAAGGACAGCTATTTCCACAAATCCCGCGCCGGTTCTGCCGGTGCTCCGCTTTTCGTTTTGCTGCACGGCACCGGCGGCGATGAGAACCAGTTTTTCGATTTCGGCTCCCGCCTGCTGCCTGAGGCCACCATTCTCTCGCCGGTCGGCGATGTTTCCGAACATGGCGCGGCGCGGTTTTTCCGGCGTACGGGCGAGGGCGTCTACGACATGGCCGACCTTGAACGGGCAACCGCCAAGATGGCGGATTTCATTAAGGCGAACCGGGAGCATTATCAGGCCGGCCCGGTCATCGGTCTCGGCTTTTCCAATGGTGCGAATATTCTCGCCAATGTGCTGATCGAACAGCCCGAGCTTTTCGATGCTGCGGTGCTGATGCATCCGCTCATCCCGTTCGAGCCGAAGATTTCCCCCGCCAAATCAACGCGCCGGGTGCTTATCACGGCGGGTGAGCGCGATCCGATCTGCCCGGTGCCGCTGACGAAGGCGCTGGAAACGAGCCTTCAGGCGCAGGGCGGCACGGTGGAAACCGTGTGGCATCCGGGCGGGCATGAAATCCGCTCGGGCGAGATCGATGCAGTCAGGGGGTTTCTGGCGGCTTATGGAGGGTAGCTTTCTGCCCGACCTCATTCTTCACCGTCATGCCGGACTTGATCCGGCATCCAGCCAAGGCGCGTCTGCGCCGTGAAAAGAGTCTCTTGCGATCAAGGACTTGATCGCGCTGGACCCCGGATCAAGTCCGGGGTGACGGAGAGGGTAGGTGATCTGCCTTTCCACGTCGCATGCAGACAAATGGTCCTGCTACTCCAACTTCAGCGATATCCGCATTGCTGCAACTGCGCCTCGTAACGCAGCGCCATGTTGGCGGAGCGGCGGGCGGCCTTCTGGACCGCGGAATTGTTGCGCCAGCTGCCCTTCGCATAACCGGCATGGCCGGAATAATAAGCGAGGTAGAGATTATAGGGGTCGTTCAGCGAAATGCCGTTTTCGCGGCGGCTCTTGGCGTGGTACCAGCCGACGAAATGGATCGCATCGGTGAAATCGGTGCGGCTTGCCGACCAGCGGCCGGTTTCGCGCTGGTAGACACCCCATGTGCCGTCCAGCGCCTGAGCATAACCGTAAGCGGTGGACTGGCGTTTCCACGGAATGAAGCCGAGAAGTTTGGTGCGCGGCGGCCGCGCATAGGGGCGGAAGGCGGATTCGGTGTAGATCGTCGCCATCATGACAGGCACGGGTACGCCGAACTCGCGCTCGGCCGCCTTGGCGTCGCGTCGCCAGTTGTTGAAGATACCGTTCCGCTGCTCGAAAATCGCACAGGCATTGGTGACCTGTGACGGTGCGGTGGCACAACCAGCCAGAACGAGCATCAGAAAAACTACGGCAAATACGCCACGCATAACGGAACCCTTTCGTTCCGCTATTCTTAAATTGCTAACCATTAACGTCGGGTTTTAAGACAAGGTTAATTCAAATGCCGCCGATCAAGGGCTTGTTAACCCGCTGAAAATTCCTGTGTCCGGGATGGGGCGAAAGCGTGTGCCGCGCCTCTCCTGCGCGCCTTTTTTGAAATGCATTTATCCCCGCGCGTCCCCGGCCCAGCCGGGTCCGCTACACTCGCTCCATCCCGGTCATCGAGCGTGCGCGCGGCGCAAGGTGGGTGGGGCAGGCAGCCGAAACCGGGAAGTTTCCCAATGTCACGGTCAAGGCGGCCGGCATATGTCCATCCTCCAAACAGGAACCGGTTTGGCGGGCGGATCATATGTTGAAACCGGGGCCGCATCGTCTGCAAGACCCTGCACTACCCTTTGATACCCCCGCAGCGATGCGGCCCATTTATCGCGTCTCAACGCTGCGCCGGAATTCGGCGCGGTGATATCGGCGCATATTCGAAAAAAAGCGTCCGCTGTACAAAAATGAAAACCGATAAAATTGTAGCAATCGGCTTAAAGCGGCTGAAAACAGTGCTGTGCCATTGTGGGATCACAGACAAGGAGCGGACATCCTGCGCAGACAGGGGCTCCACAAAACAGAAATCGAGACCGGCCCAAGCCGGCGGATCGCCAAACGGGGTATGAAATGCTGAAGAAGATTATTGCTGCCGCCATCTGCGGAATTGCCATCGCTTCCATGTCCACCCATGCCGATGCGGCCGGTGCCGCCGGTTTTGCCCGTGGTTTTGCCGCTGTCGAGAAGAGCGCGGTGACGCAGATCGGTGTTTCGGCTCCGGGCGGGTTTGATGGCTGCGTTCTTTCCGCCGGCCAATGTGTTTCGACGATCGCCGCGCCGCTGACCGGCGAGCGCCGTGAAGAACTGCTGCGCGTCAACCGTGATGTGAACGCCACCATGGGCGCGCTTGATGATTATTTCTCCGGTTTCGGAGCCGGTGTCCCGGCAACGCCGTCGCTGAGCGCTGAGGATTGTGGCGATTGCGCCGCGATCAAGCGCACTGCCCTTGCCGGTGCCGGCTGGTCTTCCGCTGCGCTGCGCCTTGCCTTCGCCCTGAATGATGACGGATCGCTCGAAAAAGTGCTGATCGTTACCACCGACAAGGGCGATATCGTGCTCGGCAACGCCGTCTTTTCTCCGGCCGAGCGCGAAACCGCGCTTTAAGCCCATCTTTTCATGCCTGCCAGACTGCGCCGGTTTCTCCTGATCCTTGTGGGATCAGGGAGCCGGCGATTTTTTTCGTTCGGCAACGGCAATGCCCGCCAGCGCCATGACCAGTGCTGCGATCTGGTAGGTGTGCAGGGTTTCGCTGAGCACCACAACGGACAAAAGCGTGCCGAAAACGGGCACGAGGTTGATGAAGAGGCCGGCGCGGTTGGCGCCGATCTGTTCCACGCCCTTGATGTACAGGATCTGCGCGATGAGCGACGCAAAAATCGCGGCATAGACCACCAGCACCCAGCCCTTCTGATCCGGCCAGACAACGCTGTTTCGCGACATTTCCCAGAAGACCAGCGGCACCGAGGTGAGGAGGGCGAAAAAGGCAGGTATCGCCATCAGCGTGCGCCAGTCGACGGCGGGTTTCCAGCGCAGGATGACGGTGTAGATGGCATAGACCAGCACGGCCAGGAGCATGATGGCGTCGCCCGCATTCATTTCCAGCTGCAGCAGCGAAACCGGATCGCCATGGGAGGCGAGCAGCGCCACGCCTGCTATGGTGAGGCAGAAACCGGCGATCTGGCCGAACAGCACGCGGGTGCGGAACAGGATGAAGTTCAGCACGAAGATGACCATGGGAATGCCGGCCTGGATGACGGCGGCATTGATGGCTGAGGTGTGCTGCAGGGCCGTGTAGAGAAAGACGTTGAAGGCGGTGTAACCAACGCTGCCGAGCACGAAGAAATAGGGCAGGCGCTTTTTCACCACCGGCCAGTCCCTGATCAGCTGCGGCACGGAAATGGCGAAGATGATGGCGACGGCCAAAACCCAGCGCAGGAAGGTAAAGGCCATGGGGCTGATGTGGCCGACGGCCAGCTTTCCGGCAACGGTGTTGCCGCCCCAGCAGAGCGTGGCGATGATGAGGGCGATGTAGGCTTTCGAAGGCACGCTGATGTTTCGCTTCTTCAAGGGGCGGGAAAATGAAGGCGGGTGAACGGGGCCTTGCGCTTGCGCTTGTCCCCCCACGGGGCGAGATAATGCGGAATTCGGCGTTTTGTCACGGAAAAAGCAAAATTCACCATAAGAAACAGGGTCGCTTTCCGTAAAACAACACAGTATACATTCGCGGGTTTGGGTTTCCCATCGGGTTATCGGGCGCGCGAGCGCCATGAGCAGGAAAGCAAGAAATGACGAATGTTGTGGTGGTCGGCTCGCAGTGGGGCGACGAAGGCAAAGGCAAGATTGTCGACTGGCTGTCCGAGCGGGCAGATGTCGTCGTGCGGTATCAGGGCGGCCATAATGCCGGCCATACGCTTGTCATCGACGGTGTCAGCTACAAGCTTTCGCTTCTGCCGTCCGGCGTTGTGCGTCCCGGCAAGCTCGCCGTCATCGGCAATGGCGTCGTGGTCGATCCGCATGCGCTGATCGCCGAAATCGGCCGTCTGGAAGTTCAGGGCGTCAAGGTCACGCCGGAAAACCTGCGCATTGCCGACAATGCCACGCTCATTCTTTCGCTCCACCGCGAGCTGGACGGCATGCGCGAAGACGCTGCCTCCAACAGCGGCACCAAGATCGGCACAACGCGTCGCGGCATCGGCCCGGCTTACGAAGACAAGGTCGGCCGTCGCGCCATCCGTGTGATGGATCTCGCCGACATGGAAGCGCTTTCGGTCAAGGTTGATCGCATCCTGACGCATCACAATGCGCTTCGCCGCGGTTTCGGCGCTGCCGAAGTCTCGCATGAGACGATCATGGAAGAGCTGGGCTCGATTGCCGAGCGCATTCTGCCCTTCAGCGAAACCGTCTGGCTGCTGCTCGACAAGAAGCGCCGCGCCGGTGCGCGCATCCTGTTCGAAGGTGCGCAGGGCTCGCTGCTCGATATCGACCACGGCACCTATCCCTATGTGACCTCGTCCAATACAGTCGCTGGCCAGGCCGCTGCCGGTTCGGGCATGGGTCCGGGTTCGCTGGGTTATATTCTCGGCATCACCAAGGCTTACACCACCCGCGTCGGCGAAGGTCCGTTCCCGACCGAGCTGAACGACGAGATCGGCCAGTTCCTGGGCGAAAAGGGCCATGAATTCGGCACCGTCACCGGCCGCAAGCGCCGCTGCGGCTGGTTCGATGCCGCACTGGTGCGCCAGTCGGTCGCCACCAATGGTATTACCGGCATTGCGCTCACCAAGCTCGACGTTCTTGACGGTCTCGACGAGCTGAAAATCTGCGTCGGCTACAAGCTTGACGGGCAGGAAATCGACCATCTTCCGGCGAGCCAGGGCGCGCAGGCGCGGGTCGAGCCGATCTATGTCACACTGGAAGGCTGGAAAGAATCCACCGTCGGTGCCCGAAAATGGGCGGATTTGCCTGCTCAGGCAATCAAATATGTCCGTCAGGTCGAGGAATTGATCGGGGCGCCTGTCGCGCTTCTGTCGACAAGTCCGGAGCGTGACGACACCATACTTGTGACTGATCCGTTTGAGGATTAATGTCCTCGGCGATCTAGATTCATAAACCATATCGGGCCGGTACGTCGCCGGTCACGACGAGAAAGTGCTTATGGCGGATTTTGTAGCAGTCATTCGCAAGGCCGTGGATGGCTTGGCGAACAATACTCCCGAAAACCGGGCGAAGGTTTACGACAAGGCGCGCAGTGCGGTTGTGCGCCAACTCGAGAATATGAAGCCACGTCCGCCGGAAGAATTGTTGCGCCGGCAGATCGCCAAGCTGGACGCCGCCATTGCCGAGGTGGACAGCGAATATGCCGAGGCGCTTCCGGCGCTGGAGGACGATGATACCCTCCAGCCGGCGGCCGAAGAGACGGCAACATCCTATTATCAACAGGATGTTGCCGACGAACCCGAAGCCCATGCCGCCGAGCCGGACCATGCCGCCGAGCGGCAGGAGGAACGGTACGAGCCGGTTGAGGAAGAGCCTGCCCCGGTTGTGGCCGCGCAGCCCGAGCCGGTTTATGAAGAACCCGCCCGTGAGGAAGAGCCTCTCCACGAGACGCCCGTTTCCACCGCTGCTTCGCATGACGAGGAACGTTACGCGGAGCGCGAGCCGGAAGAGCTTTACGACGCGCCGGAACCCGTTCATGTGGCGCCGGCTCATGCTGCCGTTTCCCATGAAGAGGTCGGCACCTATTTTACCCGAGCGGAAGAGGAACCGGCTTATCAGCCGGAAGCCGAGCGCGATATCGCGCCTGAAACAACGCCTGTCCATGCCGACGATTCCGTGCCGCCCCATTGGGCGCAGCCGGTTGACGAGGATGATTGGCGCAAGCTTGATCAAGCCGAGGATGAGGAAGTCCGCCCGGCCGCTGAGGACTATGCCGAAGTCCGCAACGAGCGGGATGAACGTCCTGTTGTCGCCGGTTATGCCGCGCAGCATTATCAGGCCCCGGATGTGAGCTTCGAGCCTGAAAGGCGCAATGAGGAAGAGCATGCCGGCCATCGTGCCGGTGTTGATCACGATCCGATTTTCGGCGGACAGGGCGATTTTTCCGAACCCCGTCAGGCGGAAGACACGGCTCCGAAAAAAGCGGCCGTCGTCGAGGATTTCTCGTCCTATTTCCAGGACACGGATATTGCCATTCCCGCGAAGGACGCGCCGGCGCTGCCGCGCGCCGATAATGATCCCTTTGATGACCGGGCCGCGGCCAAGGAAAACAAGGAGCGCACCCCCTGGGACGATCTGGACGAGCTGATCGGTTACGACGGCGCGTCCTCCTCCAATCGGGCGACTGCGGATGAAACGCCCGCTTTGGGCGCGGGGGCCACAACACCGGCCTACATGGTCAAGAAGAAGCCGCGCCGCAACTATGCGTCGCTGGTGCTTGCCCTTGTCGGTGTCGGGCTTCTTGCCGGCGGCGGTTATGCGCTCTGGCAAAACCGTGACGCGCTGAACGACATGGTTGGCGGCCTGGTGCAATCGGCACAGAAGGGCGGGGAAACCCAGACACCTTCGCCCGATACGGCGCAGACGCAGACATCCACGCCGCCGGCCGGCCAGCAGCCACCGGCGACCGGGCAGCAACCCGCGACAAATCCGACCAACCACCAGGCGCAGCCGCATGGTGACGACGGTTCCGTCACCGGCACGAAATTCACCCAGCGGCTTCTGGCCGACGGGACAGAGCGTGACGAAGGGCCTGCTCCGGGTGCCAATGGCCAGCCGGTGACGGCGGAAGGCCAGTCGGTCTACGAACAGAACGTCGCGCCGCCGCCTGCGGGTGAGGCTCCGGCCAATACTGCGGGCGCGCCCGCGGGAACGCCTGCCGGCACGCCGCCGGCGCAGCAGCCCGCCGCTGCCGCCACCGGGGACCGCATGTTCCTTTACGAGGAAGTGCTGGGCCAGACGGTTCCGACCGCCATTCAGGGCAGCGTTTCCTGGTCGTTGCAGCAGGAAAACGACGCGGACGGCAAACCCTCGCCGACCGTGCAGGGCCAGATCACCGTTCCCGGCCGTGGCCTCAGCGCGCTGATCACCTTCAAGCGTAACACCGACCCGTCTCTGCCCGCAAGCCATCTGATCGAGATCGTCTTCTCGGTTTCGCCCGGCTTCGAGGGTGGTGCGATCGACAGCGTCCAGCGCATCGCGATGAAGAGCACGGAGCAGGATCGTGGCAACGCCCTGATTGCGGTTCCGGCCAAGATCACCGATGATTTCCACATGATCGCGCTCAACGACTTCCCGGATGCGATGAAGACGAATCTGGAGCTTTTGAAGAGCCGCAACTGGATCGATATTCCGGTTTCCTATCGCAACGGCCGGCGCGCACTGCTGACCCTGCAAAAGGGCAATGACGGCATCGCCGCCTTCGACAAGGCGCTCAGCGAATGGGCCGCTGCAACGCCGGCTGCCGGCGGACAGTGAGGATTGAAAGGGCGGCTCGGGTCGCCCTTTTTCGTTATATGGCTACGACGGTGTCTTTGCGTTTGTCGGGTGATGGGTGGGTTAGTTGGTGCCGGTGGGTGTGGCTCACCCCCTCTGCCCTGCCGGGCATCTCCCCCACAAGGGGGGAGATCTATATGCCGCGAGGTCTCGACCAACTCAACGGACGAGGATGAAGCGGCGGTAGAGCGTCTTGCCGATCTCCCTCCTTGTGGGGGAGATGCCCGGCAGGGCAGAGGGGGGTAAGCGGCATCCCCCGAAGCATGGATATTTTTCCTGCCGGTTTTCCTCCAGCGCAATCGCCGGTCTCGGATGGCAGGCCATTTCCAGTCGTCAGCCTTTTACCAACAAAAAATCCCCGGCCGAGGGCCGAGGATGATCCATGGCACGGACGCAAACCGCTCCGCACTTTTGCTGGATATGCTTTACGCATCCACCACGCGCAATGCGCGCGCAGCTTCCAACGCTTCCTTCTGCACCGCTTCCTGAACCTTTTCGAAGGCGCGAACCTCGATCTGGCGCACGCGTTCGCGGCTGATGTCGAACTCGGACGAGAGTTCTTCCAGCGTTACCGGGTCTTCCGCGAGGCGGCGGGCCTCGAAGATGCGGCGTTCACGGTCGTTCAGCACGCCCATGGCTTTCGCCAGCATGCGGCGGCGGGTTTCCAGCTCGTCCTGCTCGATCAGCACGGCTTCCTGGCTGTCGTGGTCGTCCACCAGCCAATCCTGCCACTGGCCGGATTCGCCTTCGGAGGCCTTGATCGGCGCATTCAGCGAGGCGTCGCCATGCAGGCGGCGGTTCATCGAGATGACTTCTTCTTCCGACACCTGCAGCTTGGTGGCGATTTCCTTGACGTGTTCCGGCTTCAGATCGCCATCGTCAATCGCCTGGATACGGCCTTTGAGCCGGCGCAGGTTGAAGAACAGGCGTTTCTGGTTGGCGGTGGTACCCATCTTCACCAGCGACCATGAGCGCAGGATATATTCCTGGATCGAGGCCTTGATCCACCACATGGCATAGGTGGCCAGACGGAAACCGCGTTCCGGATCGAACTTCTTCACCGCCTGCATCAGGCCGACATTGCCTTCGGACACGACTTCGCCGATCGGCAGGCCGTAACCGCGGTAACCCATGGCGATCTTGGCGACGAGACGAAGATGGCTGGTGACAAGCCTGTGGGCGGCGTCGCGGTCACCATGCTCGGCGTAACGCTTGCCAAGCATGTATTCTTCCTGCGGCTCCAGCATCGGAAATTTACGGATTTCGTCGAGATATCTATTGAGACCGGCTTCGCCGGCGGTAATCGTAGGCAAACTATTGCGGGCCATAAAGCACCCCCTTATCTATGGTCTGGAACGGTACCCTCTTTGGCCTGGCAAATCGCCCGCCCGAGGCACACCGTAAGCTGCGGGTCGTTACCGACCCCGCACGAACCCATGTGACAGATATGTATGCACCCGCCGCGTTTCAAGCGAACGCTGCGTTCACACATACGTTATGTTCCGGCGAAACTGTCTCTGACCTGTTTAACTTTCGAGCGGTAGATTCGTTCCGAAAATCCACCCAGTCCTGAACGTATCATCAGCTCATACATTACCCGCCTGCGCATGGGGTTATGCAGACGCACGACGGCAGAGCCGAGAAACTGCGTTTCGGCATGGCCAAGCGCCCGCAAGTCGGGTTCCTCGGCAATTGCACCGGCGTAAACCGCGTGAAACTCGCGGCGGCAGACATAGGTTTTATATTTGGTCATGGCGAAGCAGGCGAGGCTGTGGCCATGGGTGCGCAGGAAATCGGCAACCCCCACCGTCACTTCCGGCCAGGCGGGATTGAAAGTGTCGTCGAAGACGATGACGCCATGCGGGGCGATCACCTCCATCGCCAGCTTCGCATCCGCCAGAACATGGTGCAGGTGGTGCCCGCCATCAATGCTGAAGAAGCGCACGGGGCCGATCCGCGAGGTGATGTCGGCGGGTGCGAGCCGGGTGCTGTCACCCTTGATGATCAGGTCCTCATCCATCGCAAAGCCCAGCCGCCGGCCGTTTTCCATCAGGCGGTCATATTGGTCGAGGCTGCCATCCTCCGGCGGGTCCATTTCGAACAGGTCGACACCCAGAACCTTTTCCTGCCCCTGCGCGAATTTGCGCAGCAGGAAATAGGAGCGGCCATAATAAACGCCGATTTCCGCCATGCCGCCTTCAAACTGGTTTCTGGTCTGCGCCTGCAGCAGCGCCTTGAAAACAAGCGCATCGGGCGGATCGATATAGCCTTCGACGCTGCGCAAATCCTGAAATATAAACCGGCGTTCATCGATGTTCATGCGCGATAGATTCCCGTCATCATGCCGGTTCCGTTCGAGGGGAGGCGGATCGAACGAAAGGCGTCCCCCTGCGGCGTCTGTTGCTCGGCAGGTTTCAAGCCTTGCGGGGGCCGAGGAGGTGCGATGATTGAAGCGAAATTGGGGCGGTCTATAAAAAGGACCGACTGCGGAATATCGCTATCCGCTAATCTTTTTTTATTATCCGGGGCTTCCGGCGAGATGGGAGGCGCGGTTTTTTTGACCGCGCCATGCAGGTTTTCAGCTGCGCAGGGCGGTAAGCAGCTCCTGCATGTCATCCGGCATGTCGGTTTCGAACTCCATCACTTCGCCGGTGCGGGGGTGTTCGAAGGCCAGAAGATAGGCATGCAGCGCCTGTCGCGGGAAGCGGTTGACGGTGCTTCTGGCCGGCTCTTCAAGCAGGTTCGCCTTGGTGCGAAAGGCCGCGCCATATTCGGGATCGCCGATCAGCGGGTGGCCGATATGGGCCATATGCACCCGGATCTGGTGCGTGCGGCCCGTCTCCAGCCGGCATTCCACCATGGAGGCGAGGCAGGAAGCGTCGGACCGTTCGTGAAAACGTTCCATCACCTCGTAATGGGTGATCGCCTCGCGGGCATCATCGGCATCCTCACGCTTGACGGCGCGTTTGGTGCGGTCTGCGCCGCGGCCAAGTGCGGCGTCGATGGTACCGCGCAGGGTGCGCGGGCGACCCCAGACGACGGCCTTATAGGCCCTCTCGAGCGGTCCGGTGCGGCCGTGATCGGCAAATTGCGCGGCGAGATGGCGATGGGCATTGTCGTTTTTCGCCACGACCATGACACCGGAGGTTTCCTTGTCCAGCCGGTGCACGATGCCCGGCCGCTTGACGCCGCCAATGCCGGAAAGGCTGTCGCCGCAATGGTGGATGAGGGCATTGACCAGCGTTCCGGTCCAGTTGCCGGCGCCCGGATGCACGACGAGACCGGCCGGCTTGACGAGCACGATCAGGTCTTCGTCTTCATATTCAACGTCGAGCGGAATATCCTCGCCCTGCGGCTCGGGGTCTTCCGGCTCCGGCATGACGATCGCGATGCGGTCTTTCGGATGCACCTTCTTTTTCGGCTCCGTCACCGGCTTGTCGTTGACGAGAACCGCGCCCTGCTCGATCAGCGCCTTGATACGGCTGCGTGACAGATCGCCGCCGACTTCGCCCGCCAGCCAGGAATCCAGGCGGCCTTCGGCGTCTTCCCCGGCAATCAGGACTTTCCTTGCGTCTCCGCCTTGTTTAAAGGGGTCGTTCATTCTTATTTTTCCGATCCATCAGCATTTCAGGGAACCCGATGACGCAGATCGAGCAAGACGAACAGGAAGACAAGCCGCTTGATCCGGCCATGGAAAAAGTTCGCCGCAAGATGATCCGTTTGCAGATCGTGTCGGGCTCCGTGATGTTTATCAGCCTTATGGCCGTCTTCGGTGCGGTTGTCTACAAGGCGATGGGGCCGTCGAAGGCCGTCCAGACGCAGAGCGAAGCGCCGAACCTCGCGGTTCCCACCGGCAATGGGCCGCTGGCCGTCACCGCCAGCCTGCCGCAGGGCTTTGTGATCGACAATGTCAGCTATTCCGGCGGCGACATGCTGTTTTATGGCAGGCTGGCCAATGGCACCCGCAAGGCGCTGGTCTTCAACGTCGCGGCCGGCCGGTTCCTTGCCGATGTAACGGTCGATGGCCAGTGAAGCCAATAATCTGCTGGACGGCCGGGCGTTGATCCCGGTCGACGATCCGGCCGATCCGCGCATCGCCGCCTTTCGCGATATTCGCGAGCGCGACCTGACCGGGCGTCAGGGCCGCTTCATTGCCGAAGGCACGGTGGTGTTGCGCATGCTGGCCGCCGCCCATAAAGCGGGCGGTGCCTTTGCGGCGGAAAGCATCCTCATCCTTCGCAACCGGCTTGCCGGTGTCGCCGATATCCTTGCCGATTTCCCTGATGATGTTCCTGTTTATGTGGCCGAAGCGCCGGTGCTGGATGGCATTGTTGGGTTCCACCTGCATCGCGGCATTCTGGCGCTCGGACGGCGGGTTCAGGATCGCGGGCTGGAGGAGATGACGGCGGCGCTTCCCGCCTCGTCGCTGGTGCTCGTGGGCTGCGGCATTTCCAACCACGACAATCTCGGTGCGATGTTCCGTAACGCGGCGGCGTTTTATGCCGATGCGGTATTTCTGGACGAGACCTGCTGCGATCCGCTTTATCGCAAGGCACTCAGGGTGTCCGTTGGTTCGGTCCTGTCGGTTCCTTATCATCGCGGCGGCGGCGCGGTGGAGATGCTGGAGCGGCTCTCGGAGGCCGGGTTTGCGATCTGGAGCCTTTCGCCCAATGGCAAGACCGAAATACGCGACATTCCTCGATCCGAGCGCATGGCGCTGGTGATCGGCACCGAAGGCGAGGGGTTGCCGCAATCGGTGCTCTCGCGTTTTCACACGGCGCGGATTGCGCAGTCGCCGCAGCTGGACAGCCTGAATGCGGGGACGGCTTCGGGGCTGGCGCTTTATCAGATGGCGGGGGCGATAGGGCGGGTGTGATGCCGAGGCGTATGCGGCTTACCCCCCTCTGCCCTGCCGGGCATCTCCCCCTCAAGGGGGGAGATCGATATGCGGCACTCTTCAGACCATCTCTAACGTTGCGAATGCGCGAGGGTTAGCTCCCAGCTGATCTCCCCCCTTGAGGGGGAGATGCCCGGCAGGGCAGAGGGGGGTAAACCACACCCGCCGAGGGCCTAGTGTTTCCGCTTCTCCATCACTACCTTCGCCCGCTTCGCAAGGCTCTCCCGCCCCGATGAGCCAGAGGCCTTGGCCAGCAGCGCCGGAATGGGCGATTTTTCGCCCTCCTGCGCGGCGGTGAGCGCGATCATCTCGGCGGCAATCCTTGCGATTTCGCGGCGGATCGGTTCGTCATTGCCCGTGCCGCGTACGTTCAGCAGCCGTTCGGTGAGCGCCGTTCCCTGATTGCGGATATCCTCGATTTCCTGCTCCAGACCTTGCGACGCCGCTGATTCCGTCACGACGGGGGGGGCTGGTTCCTCTGCGGCCATTGCCGGTGCCGCCTCTTCTTCGTCGGCGGGTGCGGTTTCAAGCGCGGCGACTGGGGCAGGGGCCGCCGGTTGCGGCGGGTTAACCGTTTTCTCGACCGGCACGGCCGGGTTCGGCAGGCGAATGATCATGTCGTTGCTGCGGCCACCGGTTGCGGCCAGCTGTTCCTTGAGGCGGGCGACCTCCTGGTTGCGCAGCGTCAGCATCGTGTCGAGATCGGCGTTTTTCGCCATGACGGTCGCGACCTGTTCTTCCAGCCGGGTGACCTTGCGGCTTTCGCGGGCAACCGCCGTCATCGCCTCCTTGTTGCGGGCCGCCACATCCTGCAATTCGCGGGTCGCGGTCTCGCCTTCCTTGCGGAAACGCGTGGCGCTCTGCTTGGCCTGCTCCGCCTCAAGGTCGCGGGTCGCGGCGGTGATTTTCGAATCATCCAGTTCGCGCGTCAGGTTGGTCAGGCGGGCGGTGAGGTCCGACATCTGCGTGGCGCGCTCGTTTGCGGCCTGTTCCTGCTGCAGAAGGTTCGATTGTATGGTGCCGGCGCGTTCTTCGCTGGCATCGAGGGCGGCGCGCAATTCGCCGATCTCCAGCGTCAGTTCCTCGATTTTCAGGGAAAAGCCGCGATTCTGCTCGCCAAGGCGGTAGGCGTCGCTGGAGGCAGCCTCGTTGGCGAGGCGCAGCGAGGTGTTCTTCTCCCGTTCGGTGTCCAGTTCCTGGCGGACCTTGGCGTTTTCGGCCGCATACAGCGCGCGCGCCATGTCTTTCTGGGCGCGGACTTCCTGCGGGCTGATGGGCATGGTCGCGCGCAGGCGGTTTTCCGTATAGGCGACGATGCGGCGATGGATCGCGGGCGCGATCATCAGAGCCAGCAGGGTTGCGGTGAGAAAACCCAATCCGAAAAGAATGGCATATTCGATCACGCGGGACAGTCTCCGAAACTCAGATACGCGCGCATTCGGAAAGAGGGGCGCGAAAGCACGTTACGCTATTATTGCAACCGTGGGGAGGGGGCTCCCGGCAATTGCACAGGCGGTGTCGGCACCGCTTGTTTCTTCTCCCCTAGGGGAGAAGTCCGCGGCAGCGGGATGAGGGGGCAAGGATAGAGGGATACGGCAAGGTTGCCCCCTCATCCGACCCTTCGGGCCACCTTCTCCCCGGCGGGGAGAAGAAAGATGCCGCACCGTCCCGTCTTATCAGAAGGGGTTCCAGGTCGGCTGCTGGGTGAGCTTCAGGTAACCGACATTGATGCCGAGGCGCGCGCCGATGCCGGTGCGGATGGGTGCCAGCGTGACATCGCTGCTCTTCAGATAAGTCATGCCGACGCCGGCGACGATGAAGGCCGAGCCGCTGACGCCGCCGAAACGGCGGTAAAGCGCGTCGACCGAGGGCAGGTTGTAGACCAGCATCATGGCGCGGGTGCCCTGGCCGCCATAATCAAGCCCGAGCGAAGGACCCTGCCAGAAGACAGGGTGCTGGCCGGCATTCTTGGTGTAAAGCGTGCCTTCGCCATAGGTGAGGCCGGCAACGAAGGCGCCGGAGCCTTCCTGGCCGAGAATGTAACCGTTCGGAAGACCGTATTGCTGGAAGGCGCGCTCCACCACCTTGGCAAGGCCGCCGGTGGTTTCACCGAAGAATCCGTGGCCTGCATCCACGACTTCCTGCATGGAATATTGATCGCTGTTCTGGGCCGCTGCCGGTGCGACCCACATCAGGAGGCTCGCAAGGAGCGCGACAATCTTTCCCAGTCCGAGGCGTGCAATGGTGCGGGTTTTCGTAAGGCGCATCGTCATGTCCGTCCGTCTGTTTTGTTAACGCATCAGCCCGAAAAACCGAATCGGTTTTCGCAGGGGCCGGCGCGTAGAGTCAAAGTTCTACAGCATCTGTCGTGCGTCCTAGCGGATACACGGGGCTCCAATGTGGCCTGTTAAGGCATTTGGCATTTTGAAACCATCCTATTAACAATCGGTTTACCAAATATGGTGTCATTATGGCTTAACAATTTCCACACCGTCCGCGCCTCCCTTGCGCAGGAGAGAATTTTATGACGAGCAAACTCAATATCACGCTGTCCGGTCCCGATCTGGCGGCTCTTCTGTGCAGCCGTGTGTGCCATGATGTGATTTCTCCTGTTGGCGCCATCAATAACGGCCTCGAACTGCTGGACGAGGGCGGCACGGATGACGATGCGCTCGATCTCATCCGCACGTCAGCCCTTAACGCATCCGTGCGGCTGAAGTTCGCCCGCCTTGCTTTCGGTGCGTCGGGTTCCGCCGGCGCTTCGATCGATACGGGCGAGGCCGAAAAAGCCGCCAAGGATTTCGCCGCCGCCGAAAAGAAAGCGGAAGTCAGCTGGAACGGTCCGCGCGCCATCGTTGCGAAGAATCGTGTCAAACTCTTGCTCAACCTCTTCCTCGTCGCTTATGGCGCAATCCCGCGCGGCGGCAATGTGGATGTGCTGCTGGAAAGCCCCGACGGTGAAGCCAAGTTCGAAATCACCGTCAAGGGCCGGATGATGCGCGTTCCGGCCAAATTCGCCGAGATTTACGAAGGCAGGCTGGAAGAGGCCGTCGATGCCCATTCCGTGCAGCCCTATTACACGCTGCTTCTGGCCGAAGAGGCCAATATGGCGGTGGAATACAAGGTGCATGAGGATCGCATCGTCTTCACCGCGAAAACGATTGCCGAGTGACCGTTCAATTGCGGGCATGATTTTTCAGGAAAGGGCCGGGCTGCGTCTGCCGACGCACCGGCCTTTTTTCCGTTTTGGGGAGCACGTTCATGACACGCCTGACAACCGCCCGCCTCATCCTGCGGCCGCATGCTATCGGGGATGAAGCGCTTTATTGCGCCTTCTGGGGCGCGGATGTCCTGCCTATCGATGGTGTCAAATCGATTGCTCCGCTGGATGCGGAACTCGCTTTTGCCCGCCTCCTGCGCTTCATCGGCCACTGGTCCGCCTTCGGCTTCGGTCCCTTTGTCGTGGAGGAGGCAAAAACGGGGCGCATCGTGGGCGAGGTGGGTTTTGCCCATATGCGCCGCGGAAACGGGGCGGATTTTGACGGCGTGCCGGAGGCGATGTGGAAAATCGACAGAGAACTGGCCGGAAAGGGTGCCGCGACCGAAGCGGTGGCGGCCGCAACCGGATGGTTCGACAGTCGCGGGATTTCGCAGCGGACTGTCTGCATGATCGATCCGCTGAACAGCCCCTCCCTGGCCATTGCCGCCCGATTCGGCTTTCAGCCGTTTCGCGATACGATGTTTCGGAACAGTCCCGTGCGGCTTTTCGAGCGGTTGTCTGCGGCCTAGCGCCCTTATTCATGGGGCGGTCCGGTGAAGATGCTGTCTCGATCGCGTTTGAGGGCGTCCTGAAACCTGTTTGAGGTCTCAGGCGGAGGCGTTTTGCGGCAGGGGTTGGCCCAGATCAACTTCTGGAGCATCCCATGCGTCATTCTCTTCTGGCAGCAATCGTCATTTTCTTCGCCGCTCACGCGGCAATGGCGCAAAGCGCCATCGGTTTCAGGCAGATAGAATTGCCTGACGGGGCCGGCGCGAGAGCGCTTGCCGTCTCATTTTGGTATCCGGCGGCGCCCTCGGACAAAAGCGAGGTCGTGGGCGAGAACGCGGCCTTTTACGGTCTCGATGTTCAGCCGTCCGCCCCTCTCCTGGCCGGCGCGCGTCCTCTCGTGCTGCTGTCGCACGGGTTTGGCGGTAGCTGGCGCAATCTGAACTGGATTGCCGGCGAACTTGTTCAGCAGGGTTATGTCGTGGCTGCGCCGGATCATAACGGCGAATCATTTACCGAAGAGAATGCGACGGAGATCGTTCCCCTCTGGGAGCGGCCGCGCGACATCAGCAGGACGCTGACGGCGCTGCTCGACAGTGATCGGCTTGCGGGCAAGATCGACAGCAAGCGTATTGCCGTGATCGGTCATTCTCTCGGGGGCTGGACCGCGATGGAGCTGGTCGGGGCCCGCTATAGCGCCGAACTTGCCTTAAGGGACTGCCATGGAGAGAAAGCGCCGCCGCAATGCAAGGCGCCCCGGCTTTTGGCCAAGGTGGGGATCGTCGGTGACGGCAAGGCAGATCCACGCCTTTCGATGGATTTGAGCGATGTTCGCATCCGGGCGGCCATCGCGCTCGATCTCGGGCCGGCTTCCGGTTTTCTGCCGGAGACGCTGCAAGGTGTGGACGTTCCGGTTCTGGTTCTGGCTGCGGGTGTCGAGACACCCGAGATTGCCGCCATCAAGGCCGATTCTGACTATATCGCCCGCCATTTGCCGAAGGCGACGACCCTCTATCGGGAAATATCGGACGCCAGCCATTTCAGCTTCATGCAGATTTGCAAACCGAATGGCGAAAAAATCGTGGAGGAGCTTTCGCCGGGTGAAGGTTTCGTCTGCCGCGACGGGGGAGGCCGGGACCGCACAGCCATCCATGTGCAAATCGCGGAAGCAATTATCGGCTTCCTGAAAGTCGAAATGCGTTAACACCGGTGTCCGGGACGTCTCCACGCGGCGTGATGGTCGTGAGACGTCCCGATCTTTCAAGCGCCATTGGCCGGGTGATAGCGATAAACGAGGTCTTCGGGGTCGGAACGTGGTGCCGATGGATCGAGGGCGCCACCGATGCGCTCGGCGACAGCCGCTGATTTGCGGTTTTGCGGCGAGACGTAGCTGACGAGGGTTGGCAGGTTCAGGGTCTTGAAGGCCCAGTCGCGCATTGCCACAGCGGCTTCCGCAGCATAACCGCGCCCTTCGTGGCCATCGTAAAGCAGCCAGCCCAGCTCCTTTTCGGGAAAGAGCGGGCCGTGATTGATGCCGATCTGGCCGATGCATTCACCCGTGTCACCACGATCGATCATCAGCGCGCCGTGGCCGAAAAAGTACCAGTTGGCCAGATCGTGGCAGAACACGCCCCATGTCTTCCAGAGGTCATATGGCCCGCCGACGCCCATGGAGCGCGGCGACGCCATGAAGTCCTGATAGGCAGGAAAGTCTTCCATGACCAATGGGCGCAGCGTCAGGCGTTCAGTCTTAAGCGTGGGGATAGGGTGGTTCATGTGCCTTCGTCCTTTTTGGGAGCGTAGCTAGGCCCTTGTCATTACATGCCGATGACGTTGTCGCTTCTCCCTTGAAATCACAACAAAAAACCCGCTGTCGCCAGCGGGTCTTTTAAAAACTGTCCTGTCCTTGAGGGGTCAGGCGGTTTCCAGGAATTCCGTGGCGCCATCCGGCTCGCGCAGAACATAGCCGCGGCCCCAGACGGTTTCGATGTAGTTTGCGCCGCCTGCGGCATTTGCGAGCTTCTTGCGCAGCTTGCAGATGAAGACGTCGATGATCTTCAGTTCCGGTTCGTCCATGCCGCCATAAAGGTGGTTCAGGAACATTTCCTTGGTCAGCGTCGTGCCCTTGCGCAGCGAAAGCAGCTCGAGCATCTGATATTCCTTGCCGGTCAGGTGAACGCGCTGGCCGCCCACTTCAACCGTCTTGGCATCGAGATTGACGATCAGCTCGCCGGTGGCGATGACCGATTGCGCGTGGCCCTTGGAACGGCGGACGATTGCGTGAATGCGGGCAACAAGCTCATCCTTGTGGAAGGGCTTTGTCATGTAATCGTCAGCGCCGAAGCCGAGACCGCGAACCTTGTCCTCGATGCCGGCCATGCCGGAGAGAATGAGGATCGGCGTCTTGACCTTGGAAAGGCGCAAGGTTCTCAGGACCTCGTAACCCGACATGTCGGGCAGGTTGAGATCGAGAAGAATAATGTCGTAATCATAGAGCTTGCCGAGGTCCACGCCTTCCTCACCGAGGTCGGTCGTATAGACGTTAAAGCTCTCCGACTTGAGCATCAGTTCAATGCTCTGCGCTGTCGCGCTGTCGTCTTCAATAAGTAGAACCCGCATAATTATCCCCTTTGCCGCCCGCGAACCGGTAAAACATTGCCTCGCGCGATGCGGATCCAGACGTTGCCTGATTTGCAGGCTGCCACCAAATGGTTAACAAATTCTAATTGCCTTTGGCAAGGTGTATCGAATTTATTAAGCAAAGTAGGCATTTCGCTGTTTTTGCACGTGAATCCACCATCGCCAAAATTGAAGCTTAACGTGAGGATTTCCCGCTAAGTGATTCAATCGACTCTTACATCGTCTGGCCCGTTTTTTTGGACCTGGCATTTACCGACCCTTAAATGATCGTGTTTATCATTAACGATGCCCGTAAACGAAAGGTTAACGGCGGCGGTTTTTTATTAACGCCGGGTAACTTTTAGGAATCATTCCGGCACAACGGGTTAACCCGGCCGGTTGAACGGGCGGGTTAAACGGGCCGATCAGGGGGGCATAGTGCCTTTTTGATCCGGGTCTCGCTATCCATGGAGTATTGCGTATGAAGTCGCGTGACAGCCTGGTTCGCCTGAAGGAATTTCAGGTTAATGAAAAACGCCGGCAGCTTAACCAGCTGCAGCAGATGATGTCCGAGTTCGAGCGGATGGCAAAGGAACTGGTGCATCAGATATCTCTGGAAGAGAGCAAGTCGGGCATTACCGATCCGACGCATTTCGCCTATCCGACCTTCGCCAAGGCCGCGCGCCAGCGGGCCGATAATCTTCAGGTCTCGATCCGCGAGCTGAAGGCCCAGCAGGAAGCCGCCGAAGCTTCGCTGGAAGAGGTGCAGGCCGAATATGAAAAGGCCGCGGCACTGGAAAACCGCGACGGAGCGATCCGCGCCCGCGCCTGACGACCGGCGCAAATTCGATGAACGATCGTCCTCATTGACGGCTGCCGGTGGATCAGGAGGCGGCTTTCAATGACGGGACGCCGTGCATTTTTTTAACAAAAGGCCGCCCTTTGAGGCGGCCTTTTGTTTTTCCTGCACCTGGTTTTTCCGGTCAGGTTTCCGCCGGGGGCCCTGGGCGGGCATTTCGGTGTTTTCAATTGTCCGGGACGGGGGAAAGGCGTAATTTAACGGGGTTCCGATCAAGAACCGGAGGTTTTACGCGCGCGTCCCGAATATCCCCGCGCGGGTGGGCACGGGCGGTAACAGCAGGGAGGAAGAAATGGCTCGCCAATATATCGATTGCCGCGAATTCCCCAGTGACAGCAAATGCACCATCGCCATCTCCGCAGATACGCCGGAGGAGCTGATGGACGCGGCCGTTCAGCATGCCGTGGCAGTGCACGGTGCCGAGGACACGGCTGAATTCCGCGAGGAAATCCGCAGGAGCATGCATGCCGGAATGCCGCCGCTGAAGGTGGCGTGACGGGAGGACCGACGCGTACTTATGAATGACGCAAGATGGGAAGGGGTTGCGAGAGACCGGGGCGTATGCCGCTTGCTTCTTCTCCCCGCCGGGGAGAAGTCCGCGGCAGCGGGATGAGGGGGCAAGGGTAGAGATATCCGGCAACGTTGCCCCCTCATCCGACCCTTCGGGCCACCTTCTCCCCCTCGGGGAGAAGAAATATGCCGCGACGTTTGTGAATATTCTGCCCTTTTACAGAATTAAGCGCCCTTACCCGTTTATAACATCCGCCCATTCAGGATGGCGCAGCGTCTGGGCCTTGAAGAACGGGCAGAGCGGAATGATTTTCCAGCCGCCCTTGCGGGCCTCGTCGATGGCGTGGGCCGCGAGCGCCTGGCCGACGCCCTTGCCGCGCAGGGCATCGGGCACGCCGGTATGGTCGATAATGATCAGCGAAGGGGAGGTGCGGGAATAGGTCATCTCGGCCTTGTGGCCTTCGACGGTTGCCGAATATTCGCCGTGCGATCCGGTTTCGGTGCTGAGAATGTCCATGGTTTTCGCCTCCTTGTTGCGTTCGTTGTTTCCACTGTAACGGCTCGCGCCCGAATTGAAACAGCGGGAAAGAGAACGCAGCGGACACAAACCGGCGACAATGGTTTTACCGAAGGAAGGGTTCACCGAAGCAGGACAGGCCTTGCGGGGAGAAATCCGAAATCAAACCGAAAACCCCGTCGATAATCCGGCGGGGCGTTTTTGAGAATTCGGCTTTGGCGCGTTGCCGCGCGGGCGCAATATTAGTGGCGATATTGCTGGATGCGCGTGGTGCGCAGGCCTGCAAGGCCATGATCGGCAATCGAGGACTGCCAGGACAGGAATTCTTCAACGGTAAGCGTATAACGCTCGCAGGCTTCCTCGAGGCTCAAAAGTCCTCCGCGAACCGCTGCAACCACCTCCGCCTTTCTGCGAATGACCCAGCGACGGGTATTGGCAGGCGGAAGATCCGCAATCGTCAGAGGGCTGCCATCGGGGCCGATGACATATTTAACTCGTGGGCGTATCATTTCGGTCATTGGACACTCTATACAAACTCAAGACCATATGACGGGAACTTTAGCCCCGTACCTTTAAAAATTGCCTAAGCAGCTCTAGACAATTTATTAAGAATTTGAACGGTTTCGCCTGATTTGTTCGAGTCGCCTTATTTTGCGGGGGAAAAATTTTTCCAGAAATCGCATTTTTTATCGTCCATCGGTTGTTTCCCTCACAGCGCCGCAAGCGAAAGGCACGTTTTTCCGCTGCCATGGGTAAATTCCGCCGATCCCTCATGCTGCAGCCGCAGGCGGTCGCCGGCATTGAGCGGAAGAATGAAGGTGGCCGATTGTGAAGCGCCGGCGCTGGAGGCGTTTCCGGCAATGTTGCAATTGCCCGCCGTGCCGTTGACCGACAGCGAGACCCGGTGGCCGGAGGAGGAGGCTACGGCAAGCGACAGAATGGCGAGATAAAGACCCTTTGCAGGAACGATCAGTTCCCTTCCTTCGCCCGTGCCAACCGGGTCGCCGAGCGCAAAACCGCCCTCATCGATGAAGAGCAGGGAAAAACCCGCTGCCGAACCGTTGGCCGGTTTTGTCGTGCCCGCCGGCAGTCCTGCCAGCACTATGGCCCGGTTGGGCAGCGAGACGCGGCCGTCGGCGCTGCATGAAAGCGCTATATGCCAAGTGGCGCCATCAGCGCTGGTCTTGATTGCAAAGCCGTCACTGCCGGCAAGGCCCATTTCCGCCCGGCCGCTCCAGCCGGACTGGAACAGCAGCGATGCGGTATCGGCTTTCGCTGCCTTGTTGATCGCCATGCGATGGCTGCCATTCGCCTGGCCGTGGGTAAAAAGGCTGGCAGGGGCGGCGAGCGCCAGGCGGTTGCTGGCATCGGCCTCGGTGCCTATGCCCAGCCTTTGGAACGTGCCGGTTGCGGGCAGCGGCATGTCCTGCCATGTGCCCTCCCGCAACACACGATATTTCCCCTCGTCGATAAACCATGCCGTCCAGCCGGGCTGCGGCATTATCGAGAGCCAGGCGCCATCCTGCCGGAAGGCGAGCCTTCCGCCGTTGCCCACCCAGTCTCCCGTGGCATCAGGGGACAACAGGAAGCAGCTTCCCTCCGGCGCGGTTTCGGGCGGTGCGGCGACCACACCCCTGACGACCAGCTGGACGATCGCGTCCAGCCGTTGCAGCGCCTCATTATGGGTCACGTGTTTCTGCGCCTGGGAGGGCAGGATGTAGGGAAGCCGAAGTCTCGCCGTCTGTTCCGTCATGGTGTTTTTTCCGCGCTCGTGTCGTCTGCCGTGATTTTGATGCGGCGGGGCAGGGCGGGGATGAGCGGGGATGAGATTATTTCGGTTTGATGGGGGTTGGGGTGGTTTCTGTGTTTGCGGGAACGGCATCGGACGGAGAGGCGGTGTTCTGGCTTCGGCGTATGGGGCTTACCCCCCTCTGCCCTGCCGGGCATCTCCCCCTCAAGGGGGGGGGATCGACTCGCGGCGACGTTTCGCCCATCTCGACGTTTGAGGCTAAAATGGTGGTAAAGCTCCTTGCCGATCTCCCCCCTTGAGGGGGAGATGCCCGGCAGGGCAGAGGGGGGTGAAGCCGCATACGCGAAGCTTACCAAAACAGAAATCTGATACCGCGCGTCGCGGTAGTTCCCAGAGATGAAGTATTCTCGGGGTTACCCCGCCATCGCCCCTTCGGCGATGAAATCCGGATTGGCCAGCGCATCCTCGCCGTCGCCTCTCACCTCATAGGCAAGCGGTTGGCCGTCGCAATCCAGCGTTCTGCCGCCGGCGGCGCGCAGCACGGCATCGCCGGCGGCCGTATCCCACATCATGGTGCGGCTGAAGCGGGGGTAGATATCGGCCGCGCCTTCCGCCAGCATGCAGAATTTCAGCGAGGAGCCGACGGAAATGCAGTCTTTCAGCCCGTGTTCGGCGACGAAGGCTTCCGTTTTTGCCGTACAGTGCGAGCGGCTGATCAGCGCCACGGGCGAAGCGCCGCGCTGGCGGGCCCGGATGGGATGGCGCGCCAGGATCGTACCTTCGCCTGATATTGCGAGTTTTTCGGCGCTGCCGTCCTTGCCGGTCCATGCCTGGCCGCGGCAGGGGGCGTAAACCACGCCTGCCACCGGAACGCCGTTTCTGATCAGGGCGATATTGACGGTGAAATCGTCTTTGCCGGAAATGAATTCCTTGGTTCCATCCAGCGGGTCGACCAGAAAAAATTCCTTGCCCGTCTCCGGCAGGATGCCGTTCGAGACCGCCTCTTCGGCGACAACGGGAATTTCGGGAAAATTGGCGGCCAGCGCCTCAAGAATGATCGTCTCGGCGCGCTGGTCGGCCTCGGTTACCGGCGAGCAGTCATCCTTATAGGACACATTCGGGCCGGCGCGATGGACCGCCATGATCGCCTGCCCGGCGTCCAGCGCCGCTTTCGTCAATATGTCGATCATCTCTTTGCCGTTGCCATCCCATCGCCACCCCGTGGCGGGACCTTGCTATACAACCTGGCTACTCCTTTGGCCGTCATCCGTCAAACAATGGCGGCCGACAGGGCTAAAATAGGCATTCAGTCGCTATTTTTTTAGCACTTCCTGCCGAAATCATGGCTCTTTTGATCGGGAAACGGGCAACTGGTGTGGAAATTCCAAATTTTGTGCAGGATCGCCCGTTTTTGACTTCACATTTTTAACGAACACGATATGCATTTTGGTGTTGGGGGTAAGCTTGCGAGGGCTCCCCTATAATTAACATAACGAGGCGTGGCTCATCAGAGGTCATGCCCAGGGGAAAGACATGGAGTATTTTATCCAGCAGCTCATCAACGGGCTGACTCTTGGATCGATCTACGGCCTCATCGCAATTGGCTATACGATGGTCTACGGCATCATCGGCATGATCAACTTCGCCCATGGCGATATTTTCATGCTTGGCGGTTTCGCCGCGCTGATTGTTTTTCTGGTCGTGACATCTTTTGTCGCCGGCATTCCGGTGGCGCTTCTTCTGCTTTTGATGATGGTCATCGCCATGCTGATGACCGGATTGTGGAACTGGGTCATCGAGCGCGTCGCCTACCGGCCTCTGCGCGGCTCGTTCCGCCTGGCGCCGCTGATCACCGCCATCGGCATGTCGATCGCGCTGTCCAACTTCATCCAGGTCACGCAGGGTCCGCGCAACAAGCCGATCCCGTCGCTGGTGACGGAAAGCTACCATCTCGGTGCGATCACCGTTTCGCTGAAGCAGCTCATCATCATGGTGGTGACATCCGTGCTGCTCTTCGCCTTCTGGTACATCGTCAACAAGACACCGCTCGGGCGGGCGCAGCGCGCCACCGAACAGGACCGCAAGATGGCGGCGCTTCTGGGCGTTGATGTCGACAAGACGATCTCCATCACCTTCATCATGGGTGCGGCGCTCGCTTCGGTCGCAGGCACGATGTATCTGATGTATTACGGCGTCGCCTCGTTCAATGACGGCTTCATTCCGGGCGTCAAGGCGTTCACGGCGGCCGTTCTCGGTGGTATCGGCTCGCTTCCGGGCGCTGTTCTCGGCGGTCTGCTGATCGGCCTCATCGAGTCGCTCTGGTCGGCCTATTTCTCCATCGCCTACAAGGACGTCGCGGCATTCGGCATCCTGGCTTTCGTGCTGATCTTCAAGCCGACCGGCATTCTCGGTCGTCCGGAAGTCGAGAAGGTGTGAAACCATGACCAATATCGCTTCCGAACACGACACTTCCAACCCGAGCCTGATGGCAACGGCGGTGAAGGAAGGCATCTTTGCGGGCATCGTCTCGCTCGGCATGTTCATTCTCTACGTCGGCATCGTCACCTATCAGGACATCAACAACCAGCTCATCTGGGGCACCCGCTGGGGCCTGCTGGCGGTCTTCGTGGGTGTTGCCGCCGTCGGCCGTTTCCTGATGGTGGGCTTCATCAAGCCGTCGCTGGACCGCCGCAAGCTTGCCAAGGCCAAAAGCGGCATTCTGGAAATTTCCGAGGAAAAAGGCTTTTTCCACAAGCACTTCCTGAAACTGGCGCTGGTTCTGCTGCTGCTTTATCCCGTGATCGCCGTGCAATTGTTCGGCTTTCAGGGTTCGCTGAAATTTGTCGACAATTTCGGCATTCAGATCCTGATCTACGTGATGCTGGCCTGGGGCCTCAATATCGTCGTCGGCCTCGCCGGCCTGCTCGATCTCGGTTACGTGGCCTTCTATGCCGTCGGCGCCTATTCCTATGCGCTGCTCTCAAGCCATTTCGGCCTGTCCTTCTGGGTGCTTTTGCCGGTTGCCGGCATTCTTGCGGGTTTCTGGGGCATCATTCTCGGTTTCCCGGTCCTGCGGCTTCGCGGCGACTATCTTGCGATCGTCACGCTCGCCTTCGGTGAGATCATCCGCCTTGTCTTGCTCAACTGGACGGAAGTGACCAAGGGCACCTTCGGCATTTCCGGCATCGCCAAGGCGTCCGTCTTCGGCATCTGGTCCTTCGATGTCGGCGCGTCGAACAATTTCGCCAAGGCCTTCGGCCTGTCGATGTCGTCGGCCTATTACAAGATCTTCCTGTTCTACGTGATCCTGCTTCTGTGCATGCTGACGGCTTATGTCACCATCAAGCTGCGCCGCATGCCGATCGGCCGCGCCTGGGAGGCGCTGCGTGAGGACGAAATCGCCTGCCGTTCGCTCGGTATCGATACCGTCATCACCAAGCTCACCGCCTTTGCGACGGGTGCCATGTTCGGCGGTTTCGCCGGCTCGTTCTTCGCCGCGCGTCAGGGTTTCGTGTCACCGGAAAGCTTCGTCTTCCTGGAATCGGCCGTCATCCTCGCCATCGTCGTTCTCGGCGGCATGGGGTCGCTCACGGGCATCGCCATTGCGGCGCTGGTCATGGTCGGCGGCACCGAGGCGCTGCGTGAAATGGAATTCCTGAAGCATGTCTTCGGGCCCGATTTCACGCCGGAACTTTACCGCATGCTGCTGTTCGGTCTCGCCATGGTCATCGTCATGCTGTTCAAGCCGCGCGGTTTCGTCGGCTCGCGTGAACCCACGGCCTTCCTCAAAGAACGCAAGGCCGTCTCCGGCAGCTTTACCAAGGAAGGTCACGGTTGATGGCTTCCGGAACGACAACAATGGCAAATGATACGATCCTCAAGGTCGAACATCTCTCGATGCGCTTCGGCGGCCTGATGGCCATCAACGACTTCTCCTTCGAGGCGAAGCGCGGAGAGATCACGGCGCTTATCGGTCCCAACGGTGCCGGGAAGACCACGGTTTTCAACTGCATCACCGGCTTCTACAAGCCGACGATGGGCATGATCACCATGCGCCAGCAAAATGGCGAGGCGCATCTTCTGGAGCGGCTGCCTGATTTCGAAATCACCAAGAAGGCGAAGGTGGCGCGCACCTTCCAGAACATCCGCCTGTTCTCGGGTCTGACAGTTCTGGAAAACCTGCTGGTGGCGCAGCACAATGCGCTGATGAAGGCCTCGGGTTACACCATTCTCGGCCTTCTTGGCCTGCCGGCCTACAAAAAGGCGGTCAACAACTCGATCGAGAAAGCCAAATACTGGCTGGACAAGGCCGACCTGACCGACCGCGCCGATGATCCGGCCGGCGACCTGCCTTATGGCGCGCAGCGCCGTCTGGAAATCGCCCGCGCCATGTGCACGGGGCCGGAACTCCTCTGCCTCGATGAACCGGCTGCGGGTCTCAACCCGAAGGAATCGCTGGCCCTCAACGCGCTGCTGCGCGGTATCCGCGACGAGGGGACGTCTCTGCTTCTGATCGAGCACGACATGTCGGTGGTGATGCAGATTTCGGACCATGTCGTGGTTCTCGAATATGGCCAGAAGATTTCCGACGGTTCGCCTGACCATGTGAAGAACGACCCCAAGGTCATCGCCGCCTATCTGGGTGTCGAGGATGATGAAGTGGAAGACGTGATTGCGGAAGAACTCGACGGAGGAGCGGCCTGATGTCTGGTGAACCGCTTCTTAAAGTTCAGGGTGTCGAAACCTATTATGGCAATATCCGCGCTCTGGCGGGTGTCGATGTCGAAGTCAACAAGGGTGAGATCGTCAGCCTGATCGGCGCCAATGGCGCCGGCAAGTCGACGCTGATGATGACCATCTGCGGCAGCCCGCAGGCGCGTGTCGGCCAGGTGACTTTCGACGGTGAGGATATTACCCGTCTGCCCACCCATCTGATCGCCCGCAAACGCATTGCCCAGTCACCTGAAGGCCGCCGGATTTTCCCGCGCATGACGGTGCTGGAAAACCTGCAGATGGGCGCCAATCTCGACAATCTCAAATATTTCAAAGAGGACGTCGAAAAAATCTTCGTCATGTTCCCGCGGCTGAAAGAGCGCCAGAGCCAGCGCGGCGGCACGCTTTCCGGCGGCGAGCAGCAGATGCTCTCCATCGGCCGCGCGCTGATGGCAAGGCCGAAGCTTCTGCTTCTCGACGAACCGTCGCTGGGTCTCGCACCGCTGATCGTCAAGGGCATCTTCGAAGCGATCAAAAAACTCAACCAGGAGGAGGGGCTGACGGTCTTCCTCGTGGAGCAGAACGCCTTTGCCGCGCTCAAGCTTTCCGACCGCGCCTATGTGATGGTCAACGGCAAGGTGACGATGAGCGGTTCGGGCAGGGAGCTGCTGGCCGATCCGCAGGTACGCGCCGCCTATCTGGAAGGCGGCCGGCACTGAAAGATTTTACTTGCGCCGAAAATTTTGCGGCGCAAGATTGCAAACAGCATCCCGCCGGGCCTTCGGGCAAACGGCGGGATGTAAACAATAAAATGCCCTCCGGGAAAACGGCGGGACGACAGACAAGGCAGGGCTGGCGCATCGCGCCCGGCACTGATGGGGAAAGAGATGCAGGGCCTTTTTTTCGAGACCGATAGCGGCGTGCGTTATATTCTGCGCGCATTGGTTGTTCTTCTGGGTTTCTGGACCGCCTGGCGCGCGGGAAAATCCGTCGCCGATGGCTGGGGTGGTTACCCGCGTGTGGTCATCTACACGCTGGCATTGGGGCTCGTCATGCGGTTTCTGCATCATGCGCTCTTCAACGGACCGTTCATAAACGGTTTTTACTATGTGTTTGACGTCGTTCTTCTTCTGGTCTTTTCCAGCATCGGTTTCCGCATGCGCCGGACGAACCAGATGGTCAATAACTACTATTGGCTTTACGATCGCACGTCGGCATTCTCCTATAAGAAGAAGGATTGACAGTCGGATTCGTCCGGCTGCACAATGCTCGTCAGAGTGGAACAGTTTCCTGTTCAGTGAAGGTGGGTACTGAACAGGCCCTAGTAACCAACCCATCCAAAGGAACTGGGAGTAAAGTAATGAAGAAGTCTCTTCTTTCCGCCGTTGCGCTGACCGCCATGGTCGCCTTCAGCGGTTCGGCCTGGGCCGATGTCCTGATCGCTGTCGGCGGCCCGCTGACCGGCCCGAACGCTGCTTTCGGTGCTCAGCTTCAGAAGGGTGCCGAGCAGGCTGCGAAAGACATCAACGCTGCCGGCGGTATCAACGGCGAACAGATCAAGATCGTGCTGGGCGATGACGTTTCCGACCCCAAGCAGGGTATCTCGGTTGCCAACAAATTCGTTGCTGATGGCGTGAAATTCGTCGTCGGTCACTTCAACTCCGGCGTTTCCATTCCTGCCTCCGAAGTTTATGCCGAAAACGGCATTCTCGAAGTAACGCCTGCCGCGACCAACCCTGTTTTCACCGAGCGCGGCCTGTGGAACACCTTCCGCACCTGCGGTCGTGACGACCAGCAGGGCGGCATCGCCGGCAAGTATCTGGCCGACCACTACAAGGACGCCAAGATCGCCATCATTCACGACAAGACCCCCTATGGTCAGGGCCTTGCCGACGAAACCAAGAAGGCAGCCAATGCGGCCGGCCTGACGGAAGCCATGTATGAAGGCGTCAATGTCGGCGACAAGGACTTCTCCGCGCTGATCTCCAAGATGAAGGAAGCCGGCGTCACGGTTATCTATTGGGGTGGCCTGCACACGGAAGCCGGTCTGATCATCCGCCAGGCGGCCGATCAGGGCCTGAAGGCGAAGCTCATCTCGGGTGACGGCATCGTCTCGAACGAACTCGCCTCCATCGCCGGCGACGCTGTCGAAGGCACGCTCAACACCTTCGGTCCCGATCCGACGCTGCGTCCTGAAAACAAGGAACTGGTAGAGAAGTTCAAGGCCGCCGGCTTCAACCCGGAAGCCTACACCCTCTACTCCTACGCCGCCCTGCAGGCGATTGCCGGCGCTGCCAAGGCTGCCGGTTCGGTTGAGCCGGAAAAGGTTGCCGAAGCTCTGAAGAAGGGCACCTTCCCGACCGCGCTCGGCGACATCTCCTTCGACGAGAAGGGCGACCCGAAGCTTCCCGGCTACGTCATGTACGAGTGGAAGAAGGGCCCGGACGGCAAGTTCAGCTACTTCCAGCAGGGGACGTGAGTCTTACTGGATAATTGCCTATCGAAGCCCGGCAGCGATGCCGGGCTTTTTGTTTTAGGCCAAGTGGTCCGCTGAGACCTTTATGGTCTTGTTATCCTCGGGCTTCACCCGAGGATCCACCGCCGCGCGAGGAATGGATCCTCGGGTCGAGCCCGAGGATGACGTCGAGTGCGGGTTGTGTTGGCAGGCAAAATACACTCGGGATACGCCTTCAGCCCGCTTTCTCAGCCACCCTCTCCAGCACGATATCGGCGCGCTCCGAAACCGGAGCTTTCGGCAGCACCACAGTCTCATAATCCAGCCGGGCGTAATCACGCAGCAGGCGTTCATACTCCTCCACCGCCGCATCCAAACCGTGTTTGCGCTCGCTGTCTCCCCGGTAAATTTCCGGCCAGGGTGGGGTGAGGAAAACCAGTCGGTTATAGCGGTGCGTGTTTTGCAGCGTATCGATAAAGCTGTCACCGCTGACATGGCGAAGTGCCGAGGCGGCGTCGATCAGGCCTCGGTCGAAAAAGACGAGGCCATGCGGCGGGGCTTTTTGCCGGTCTTCGAGTGCGATGGCGATGGCGCGGCGGGCGAAGGCTTCGATGTCGATCCATGGCAGGGCCGTGCCGCCATTGCGGGTTTCTTCGATGACGATGCGGCGGCCGGGCTCTTCCACGGTGGCGAAACCGCGTCGGGCAAGCTCGGCGAGAAGCGTGGATTTTCCGCCGCCGGAGCAGCCGGAAAGGATGATGAAACGGTTCATGGGAACGTCCTCCTTGTTGGGGGATGCGAGGCATGTATGTGGGAATGGGTTGAGGCGTTGCCGCTTGTTTCTTCTCCCCGAGGGGGAGAAGGTGGCCCGAAGGGTCGGATGAGGGGGGAAACGTTGCCGGATTTCGGGGAGCTAGCCCCCTCATCCCGCTGCCGCGGACTTCTCCCCCTCGGGGAGAAGAAACAAGGGGCCGCCGCTCGACCAATAAGCGGACGCTGCGCTCAAGGAGAAAATATATGTTGGCCGAACCTTACCACATTAACGGCTGTCGTCACCCCTGATGCAGAATATGCGCTGCCTTCACAGCCGCCGATGCCCGGTTTTCCACCCCGAGCTTCACATAAATCTGCTCCAGATGCTTGTTCACCGTTCGCGCGGAAAGGCCGAGAATATCGCCGATATCGCGGTTGGATTTGCCCTTGGCGATCCACAGCAGCACTTCCGATTCCCGCGCGGTGAGGGAAAAATGCTCGCGCAGCAGGTGATCGCCGGATTTCTCATTGGCGGCGGTGAGGCGGAAGAGGAATTCATCCGGCCCCATGGCGCCGAGGAAGGACAGCTGCAGGGCGGGCCGCCCGGCCTCGGTGATGGTCAGCGGCAGGTCGCGGCCGGTTTCCGCCGCCGCCCGTTCTGCGAGCCAGCGGCCGATATGGCTGGTGACGATTTCCATGCCGTCGTCGCGGCCGGTGGCGGCGTTGACGAGGCGCGTCGCCTGTGGCGTCGACCAGTGGATGGCGCCATTGGCGCGCACGGCAAGCAGGTGGCGGCCGGCGGCGTCGAGCGCGACGCGGGCGCTTTGTGCCGAGCGGGCATTGGAGAGATGGACGCGGATGCGGGCGCGCAGCTCGTCGATGTTGATCGGCTTGGTCAGATAATCGACGCCGCCGGATTCGAGCGCCCGCACCACATGTTCGGTCTCGGTCAGCCCGGTCATGAAGATGACGGGCACCTGCGCCACCGCCGCATTGGCCTTCAGGCGGCGGCAGGTCTCGAAACCGTCCATGGCCGGCATGACGGCGTCGAGCAGGATGATATCGGGCGTGATGCGTTCGGCAATGTTGAGCGCGGCCTGGCCGGAGGTGGCGATGAGGGCGGAAAAGCCTGACTGTTCCAGCGCATCGGTAAGAAACCCGAGAGCTTCCGGGCTGTCATCCACCAGCAATACGATGTCTCTCGGGGCCGCCGCCTGACCGCTCATGCCTTGCCGTCTCCCGTGTCGTTATCCGCAAACCGTTTGAGAAAATGCGCGTAACCGGCCAGATCGAAGGCCTGCACATAGGTGCCGAGCTCCTGCGTGAAGGGCAGGTTTTCCGTGTTGCGGGCAAGATCGGCGAGTTTCGCCTCGATGCCGCGTATGTAGCCTATTTCGCCGAGCCGCTGCAAATCCTGAATGTGAATTGCACCGGGATGGACGATCTGCGCCACCGGCGGCGGCGATGGCGCGGGCGGCATATCCGCCTCGTAGATCCATTTCAGGCCGAGATGGACGGCAAGCCTGTCGCAAAGCTGGCGGATATCGACGGGCTTGGCGATGGCGTCATTGTGGTTGTCTTCTCCAGCACCCGCCACGGTCCCGTCGCCGATATTGGCCGAGAGCATGATGAGCGGTGCAGTCTGGCCGGCTTCACGCAGTTTCGTCACAAGCTGCCAGCCGGTCATGCCGGGCATGGAAATATCGATGAGAAAGAGGTCGGGCTTCACGCCTTCTATGAGCGTCAGGCATTCCGGCCCGCTCTGGGCGGTCAGCACCACGAAATCGAGCGGCACCAGCACCTGCCGCATCAGCTCGCGGTGATCCTCATTGTCATCGACCACGACGATGGTGCGGCGCGGGCCGGAATAGGAACGGATGGTCTTTTCCGCCGCCGGCGCCGTGCTTGGTCGGTGCACGGCTGACAGCATGAGGCGCACGCGGAAGGTGGAACCCTCATCCTTTGCGCTGGAAACGGAAATTTCGCCACCGAGCGTATTGGTGAGGAGCCTTGTGATGGTGAGGCCAAGGCCGAGGCCGGGCATGGGGCGCACGCTGTCTGCCTCGCCGCGCTGGAAGGGTTCGTAGATGCGGGCGAGGTCTTTTTCGGCAATGCCGCGGCCGGTATCGGAGACGGTGAAACTGGCCACCTGGCTGCGATAACCGACATCGAAGGTGACGGCGCCCTCATCGGTGAATTTGATGGCGTTGGAGATGAGGTTGACGAGGATCTGGCGCAGCCGCTTTTCATCGGTGCGGACATATTGCGGCAGGGCCCGCGACCGGTCATGGCGGAACTCCAGCCCCTTGGCCTGCGCCTGCGGGCGGAACATGTCGACGATCTGGTCGAGGAAATCCTGAATATTGATCTCGTTGGAATAGACCTGCAGACGGCCCGCCTCGATCTTGGAAATATCCAGAAGCCCGTCGATCAGGCCAGACAGGTGATCGGCTGAACGGCGGATGACCTTGATTGCCGATTGCCGGGGCGGGGGAATGGTGTCGTCGCGCTCGAGAATCTGGGCATAACCAAGAACCGCATTGAGCGGCGTGCGCAATTCATGGCTGAGGCCGACGACATAACGGCTCTTGGCGCGGTTAGCGGCCTCGGCCGTTTCCTTGGCGTCCTGAAGGGCGGCGTCGGTCTTCTTGTGAGCGGCGATTTCCTTCAGCAGCAATGTGTTCTGGCGGGAGGATTCCTCTTCCGCCACCACCCGGCTGTCATGGGCAAGCACGAGGAACCAGCAGACGATGCCGGCAATGACGGCGAAGACGAAAAACACGATGAGGATGGTGCGGTTCACCACATCGGCCGTTTCCGGCGAGGCGGTGCCGACCTGATGGGCGATCATCGCGAGAATGCCGCCGATGGCGGTGGCGGCAATCGCCGCCGCCATGCCGTAGCGGCCGAGCCGGGTGGCAAGCTTCGCCACCAGCTGATCCGGCAGGAAAGATTTCGCGACGGTGGCGACCTGATAGTTCAGCTTGGCCTTCGGCTTGCACATGTCGTGACAGCGGCTGTCCAGCGAGCAGCAGAGCGAACAGATCGGCGCGGCATAGGCCGGGCACCAGGCCATGTCCTCCGGCTCGAAAGGGTGTTCGCAGATGGAGCAGGTGATGCTGCTCTCTTCACGCCATTTCTGGCGCGGTTTGCGGGCAAGATAGAATTTGCCCTTCGTGCCCCAGGCAATCAGCGGCGAGGCGATGAAGGCGACGATCAGCGTCAGATAGGGTGCGAGCGATGCGGCGAGCGGTCCGAAGGCCCCGAAATGCGCCATCAGTGCAATGGTGGCCGCAAGCGCCATGGAGCCGACGCCGACGGGATTGATATCGTAAAGATGGGCGCGCTTGAATTCGATCCCGGGCGGGGCAAGGCCAAGCGGCTTGTTGATGAAGAGATCGGCGGAAATGGTGCAGAGCCACGCCATGGCGATGATGGAGAAGATGCCGAGTGTTTCTTCCAGCAGCCGGTAGATGCCGAGTTCCATCAGAAGCAGCGCGATCGCGACATTGAAGACCAGCCAGACGACGCGGCCGGGATGACTGTGGGTGAGCCGCGAGAAGAAATTCGACCAGGCGAGCGAACCCGCATAGGCATTCATGACGTTGATCTTCAGCTGCGAGACGACCACGAAGGCGACCATCAGCAGCATCGCCGCCGTCTCGTTGGGGATCATGTAACCGAAGGCGGTGAGATACATCTGCGCCGGATCGGCGGCGCGATCCACCGAGACGCCGGAGCTGAAGGTGAGCACCACGAGGAAGGAGCCGGCGAGCAGCTTCGGCACGCCGACGACGACCCAGCCGGAGCCCGCCAGGAACACCGCAATGCGGTGGCGCAGGCGGCTTTGCCCCTCGGCCGGCAGGAAGCGCAGGAAATCCACCTGTTCGCCGATCTGCGACATTAGCGCCAGAATGACGGCGGAGGCCGCGCCAAATTCCACGAGGTTGAAATCCGCGACCGTTCCCGGCGGGCCGGAAGCATGGTGAATACCGGCAAAGGCGCGCCAGAGATCGTATTTCTCCCAGTCCGACAAAGCGATGAACACGAAAGGCAGGACGTTGAGGATGATCCAGAAGGGCTGGGTGATGATCTGGAAACGGCTGATGAGCCGCACGCCATGGGTGACCAGCGGAATGACCATGACGGCCGAGATGATGTAGCCGATCCACAAGGGTATGCCGAGCGCCAGTTCCAGCGCGCCGGACATGATCGACGCTTCAATGGCGAAGAGCATGAAGGTGAAGGCGGCATAGATCAGCGAGGTGATGGTGGAGCCGATATAACCGAAGCTCGCGCCGCGCGTCAAAAGATCGATATCGACACCGTGACGGATGGCATAACGGCTGATCGGCAGGCCGACGGCCAGCATGGCGACGGCGGCGACGAGGATGGCGTAAAAGGCGTTGGTGGTGCCATAGGAGAGCGTGATCGCCCCGCCGATGGCTTCCAGCGCCAGAAAGGAAATCGCGCCGATGGCGGTGTGGGAAATGCGGTTGGAGGAAAATTGCCGGGCGCTCTTGGCGGTGAAGCGCAGCGCATAATCTTCCAGCGTCTGGTTGGCGACCCAGCGGTTATATTCGCGCCTGACGGGGATGATGCGTTGCCGTGCGGCCATGCCTATCGAGCACCTTTCCGCAACGGGCCTCTCACAGCCGCACCGACATGCCGCCATCCACCGTCAGCACATGGCCGTTGACGAAGGAGGCCGCGTCGCTGGCCAGAAACAGGGCAGCGCCGGCGATTTCATCCGGCCGGCCCCAGCGCTCCAGCGGCACCCGCAGCCTGGCGAAGGCCACCATCTCAGGATTTTCGGCAAGGGCGGCATTGGTTTCTGTCGCGAACATGCCGGGCGCGATGGCGTTGCTGGTGATGCCGCGTGCGCCATATTCCACGGCAATCGCCCGCATCAGGCCGGTCAGCCCCTGTTTGGCGACGGGATAGATCGCATCCCCCGGCCGGACGATATGGCCGAGAATGGAGGTGATGGTGATGATGCGGCCGTAACCATTGGTGTTCATGGCCTCCGCCGCATCCCGTGACAGCGAGATGGAGGAGGTGAGGTCGGTGCGGATCAATTCCAACACGTCCTCGTCGCTGAATTCGGCAAGCGGGCGGCGGTCGCGCGCGCCGACATTGTTGACGAGGATATCGAGATGGCCGAACTCGTCCATGATATGGCGAACAAGGGCGCTGCCGGCTGCGGTATCGGCAATATCGAAGGCGGCGTAATCGGCCTTGCCGCCAGCCTTGCGCAACGTGTCGACCGCCTGTTCCAGCGTTTCGGCATTGCGGCCGGTCAGCCACACATGCGCGCCCGCTTCGGCAAAGGCGCTGGCGATTTCAAAACCGAGGCCGCGGCCGCTGCCGGTGATGATGGCCGTGCGGTTTTCGAGAGAGAATTTCTGGAGAATGCCCATCGCTCACCTTCTTGCTTTAGAGCGTCGGACCGAAAACGACGGTGCGGTTTTCGGAAAATCCGAGGCTGTTGGTCAAAGCCACGCCGCTTGTTTGAGGTTGCGTATGGGAAGACTATGCCGTGTGCGGCGCTCGGCGAAAGGTCGCCTGACCGGCCCGGCCGTTCGGTGGACAGAAAAATGGCGTCGCCCGGTTGCGGGCGACGCCATGTCTTGGCTTATCAGGCAGCAGCCGACTTTGCGAGCGGCACTTCTGCGATCGTCTTCAGAACGACGGAAGCGATCTGGTAAGGGCAGCCCTGCGAGTTCGGACGACGGTCTTCAAGGTAACCCTTGTAACCGTTGTTGACGAAGGAATGCGGAACGCGGATCGAGGCGCCACGGTCGGCAACGCCGTAGGAGAACTTGTTCCACGGAGCGGTTTCGTGCTTGCCGGTCAGGCGCAGGTGGTTGTCCGGACCGTAAACGTCGATATGCTCTTTCCAGTTCTTGGCGAAAGCGGCCATGAGGGCTTCGAAATAGTCCTTGCCGCCAACTTCGCGCATGAACTTGGTGGAGAAGTTGCAATGCATGCCCGAACCGTTCCAGTCGGTGTCGCCGAGCGGCTTGCAATGGAATTCGACGTCGATGCCGTACTGTTCGCAAAGACGAAGGAGCAGGTAACGGGCGATCCAGATCTGGTCGGCGGCGCGCTTGGAGCCCTTGCCGAATACCTGGAATTCCCACTGGCCCTTGGCCACTTCGGCGTTGATGCCTTCGTGGTTGATGCCGGCTTCGAGGCAGAGGTCGAGGTGCTCTTCAACGATTTCGCGGGCAACCGAACCGACATTCTTGAAGCCGACGCCGGTGTAATAAGGACCCTGCGGAGCCGGGTAACCCTGTTCCGGGAAGCCGAGCGGGCGGCCGTCCTGGTAGAAGAAATATTCCTGTTCGAAGCCGAACCATGCGTCCTCGTCGTCGAGGATGGTTGCGCGGCTGTTCGAAGCATGCGGGGTGACGCCATCGGGCATCATGACTTCGCACATGACGAGTGCACCGTTGGAGCGGGCCGGGTCGGGATAGATCGCGACGGGCTTCAGCACGCAATCCGACGAGTGGCCTTCGGCCTGCTGCGTGGACGAGCCATCAAAGCCCCAAAGCGGCAGCTGCTCGAGTGTGGGGAATTCGTCGAATTCCTTGATCTGGGTCTTGCCGCGCAGGTTGGGGACCGGCTTGTATCCGTCCAGCCAGATGTACTCGAGTTTGAACTTAGTCATTACGAACCTCTCATAGGTAACAATGCGAAGCCTTGAGGCCTCCCGTGGCTTTGGCCACCGAAGCGCATTCGCGTTCAAGGGCTGACCCCTTAGATGCATGCCGCGTGCCAGATTGGCGATATCAGGCGATTTTTTCGAAAAATCTTTCAGGCCCCCTGTCGCGCAGGAGCCTGGATATCGCGCGTGGCTGGTTCTGCTGCGCTGCGGCAGGCAAATTCACCCCTCATGTTTCATCATTGAATCCTGATAGATAGCTGGCGTCTCCCGGCGGAATGCCCTGCTGCGGTGCAATGATTTCGGTTGCGCGCGAGGGATTGGCATTTGCCCCAAAAACCGGCGCTTTCGGAATGGTTTTTCTTGTAGATGAGACGATTAATGCCTATATTTTTCGCAAGGTGATTTTTTTTTAATCAAACGGAGCGAATCTGGCCTTTGCGGGTTAGCTCCAGACATAAAGTGCTTCGATGCAAACAAAGTGAGATGATCGAAATGGCAACTGGCATTCATCGCGAGACGGCAACGATCTATCAATTCCCGGTCGGCGGGCGCGCGGGTCTTTCCAAGTTCCGCAACAGCAGCCTCAGCGACCTCGAGCGTCAGGCGCAGGAGCCGCATATCGATTTCGGTTCGTGGTATCACGACGATGCGATCCGCGACGAAGAGCGGAATGACAAGCCGCATTCCTGATGGTCGCATTCCTGATGTGAGACCGTGCCGCGCATTTCTTCTCCCCGCCGGGGAGAAGGTGACCCGAAGGGTCGGATGAGGGGGCAACCCCTCCGTATATCGCGGCGCTCGCCCCCTCATCCCGCCGCCGCGGACTTCTCCCCGGCGGGGAGAAGAAACAAGCTGAGGCCTCCTGCTTCACAGACAAGCACCTTCAGGTTCAGCTTATTCCCAACCCCTCATGCATCTTTCGCCACCCCGCCTACGTCAATTGACGTATACGGTTTCGCTCTCACGAGATCGATAGTCCCTTCCAGCAGCGGCCGCAGATGCCGCTGAGCCTCCACGAGAGGCCAACAAGGAGAGGGGTTCTTCCGATGATATTCCGCAAGACGCTTAGTGCCGCGCTGCTTGGCGCGATCCTGTCCACCACCGCCTTCCACGGTGCTTTTGCCGCTGACGACACCATCAAGGTTGGCGTGCTGCATTCGCTGTCCGGCACCATGGCCATTTCAGAGACGACGCTGAAGGACGCCATGCTGATGCTCATCGACGAGCAGAACAAGAAGGGCGGCGTGCTCGGCAAGAAACTCGAAGCCGTGGTGGTCGATCCGGCTTCCGACTGGCCGCTTTTCGCCGAAAAGGCCCGCCAGCTGATTTCGCAGGACAAGGTCGCCGCCGTTTTCGGCTGCTGGACGTCTTCCTCGCGCAAGTCGGTTCTGCCGGTCTTCGAGGAACTGAACTCGATCCTGTTCTATCCGGTTCAGTACGAGGGTGAAGAATCCTCGCGCAACATCTTCTACACGGGTGCTGCGCCGAACCAGCAGGCCATTCCGGCCGTAGACTACCTCGCCAATACCGAAGGTGTCGAGCGCTGGGTTCTGGCCGGCACGGACTATGTCTATCCGCAGACCACCAACAAGATCCTGAAGGCCTACCTGATGTCGAAGGGCGTCAAGGAAGAGGACATCATGATCAACTACACGCCGTTCGGTCATTCCGACTGGCAGACGATCGTGTCCGACATCAAGAAGTTCGGCTCGGCCGGCAAGAAGACCGCCGTGGTCTCCACCATCAACGGCGACGCCAACGTGCCTTTCTACAAGGAACTGGCGAACCAGGGCATCAAGGCTGAAGACATTCCGGTCGTCGCCTTCTCGGTCGGTGAAGAAGAGCTTGCCGGTCTCGATACCGCACCGCTGGTCGGCCACCTTGCCGCCTGGAACTACTTCCAGTCCGTCGATGCGCCGGTCAATGCCGAATTCATCAAGACCTGGCATGCCTTTACCAAGAACGACAAGCGCGTGACCAACGACCCGATGGAAGCCGCCTATATCGGCTTCAACGCCTGGGTAAAGGCCGTCGAATCCGCCGGCACGACGGATACGGACAAGGTTCTCGACTCGATCATCGGCGTTTCCGTGCCGAACCTTTCGGGCGGCTACTCCACCGTCATGCCGAACCACCACATCACCAAGCCGGTGCTGATCGGCGAAATCCAGGCCGATGGCCAGTTCGAAATCGTGCAGCAGACGCCGCAGGTCGTGGGTGACGAGTGGTCGGATTATCTGCCAGACTCGAAGGATCTGATCTCGGACTGGAGGAAGCCGATGTCTTGCGGCAACTTCAATGTGGCCAGTGGGAAGTGCGGCGGCAAGGGTAGCTGATTAGCGGGTGGTTGCCGCCCCCGTTGTTGGGGGCGGTTTTATCATTGGAAACTGAGCAAGAATTACCCCCTCTGCCCTGCCGGGCATCTCCCCCTCAAGGGGGGAGATCGGCAAGGTGCTTTCTCGCCGCTTCATTCTCAAACATCGAGATGGGCGAGACCTCGCCACAGGTCGATCTCCCCCTTGAGGGGGAGATGCCCGGCAGGGCAGAGGGGGGTAAAGCCGCATATTCAGGTCGCGCCAAATTCAAACGCCCTGTCGTAAAACGCCCAAGGAACCCGACATGACGATCCGATCTTTTCTCGGAGCCATCTTCCTCTGGCTCAACCTGGGGATCGCAGCCCAATCCTTCGCGCAAAGCGAGCCGAAGGCGCTGATCGACCAGCTCGGCACGGCGGATTTCAAGCAGGCCGAAGTGCTGATCGGGCAGATTGCCGCCACGGGCGATGCGCGTGTCGTGCCGGCGCTCGAGGCTTTCGCGGCGGGCGATCTTTATGTGCGCAAGGCCGACAATCTGGTGTTCATGACGAAACCGGCAGGTTCCAATTTTACGCTGATCGATCCGCTGACCGGCGAAAGTGCGGGTGAAGCGCCGAAGGCGGCTGTCAGCAAGATCAAGGTCAACAATAATCTGCGCCGGGTCATCCGCGCCGCACTCGGCGGCCTGACCCTGCTCAGCCCGGAAAAATCCGTGCGGCTTTCCGCGGCCGATGCGGTTCTGAAAGCGCCGAGCGCGGAAAATCTCGAATTGCTGGAAGCGGCCATCGCCAAGGAGACCGATACTGAGGTGCGGACCCGGATGGAGGAGGCGCGGGCTGTCTCGCTGCTCTCCTCCGAACGGTCGCTCGAAGAGAAGAGGCAAGCAATCGCCACCATCAAGAGCCTTGGCGGGCGCGATGCCATCGGCATTCTGATGGCGGCTTCCGCGTCGGTGGATCAGAGCCTGAAACCGGATATCGACAGCGCCATATCGAGCATCGTAAGCTCCCTTGCCTTCTGGGACTATGCGCAGAATGTCTGGTACGGCCTGTCGCTCGGTTCCGTTCTGCTGCTCGCCGCTATCGGCCTTGCCATCACCTTCGGCGTGATGGGCATCATCAATATGGCGCATGGCGAGATGGTGATGATCGGCGCTTACTCCACCTTCATGGTGCAGGAGGTGATCCGCACGCATTTCCCCGGCCTGTTCGACTGGTCGCTCGCCATTGCTCTGCCCGCCGCCTTTCTGGTGACGGCCTTCGTCGGCCTCGTGATGGAGCGCGGCGTCATTCGTTTCCTTTACGGGCGGCCGCTCGAAACGCTTCTCGCCACCTGGGGCATCTCGCTCATCCTGCAACAGGGCGTGCGCTCCATCTTCGGGCCTACCAATCGTGAGGTCGGCAGCCCGAGCTGGATGTCCGGCTCCTTCAGCGTCGGTTATCTCAATTTCACCTGGAACCGGGTGTGGATCGTCTGCTTCTCGCTTTCGGTCTTCTTCGCGCTGCTGGTTCTCCTGAAGCGCTCCGCCTTTGGCCTGCAGATGCGCGCCGTGACGCAGAACCGCCGCATGGCCTCCTCCATGGGCATCCGCACCCCTTGGGTGGATGCCTTCACCTTCGCGCTCGGTTCGGGCGTTGCCGGTCTTGCCGGCGTGGCGCTGTCGCAGATCGACAATGTCTCGCCCAATCTCGGCCAGAGCTACATCATCGACAGTTTCATGGTGGTGGTGTTCGGCGGCGTCGGCAATCTCTGGGGAACGCTGGTTGGCGCCCTGTCTCTCGGTGTGCTCAACAAGTTCCTCGAACCGACGGTCGGCGCCGTGCTCGGCAAGATCCTCGTGCTCGTTCTCATCATCCTGTTCATCCAGAAGCGGCCGCGCGGTCTCTTCGCACTCAAGGGAAGGGCGATCGAAGCATGATTACCGGCTTCCTCCTGCGCGCGCTCGACCGCCGCATCTCCATCGCCATCGGCATCATTCTGGCCATCGCCGTGCTGGTGCCTGCCTCCAACCTGCTTTTGCCGGCCGACAGCGCGTTGCGCATCCCGACCTATATCATGTCGATGCTCGGCAAATATCTGGCCTATGCGCTGCTGGCGCTCGCGCTCGATCTCGTCTGGGGTTATTGCGGCATTCTCTCGCTTGGCCATGCCGCCTTCTTCGCGCTCGGCGGTTATGCCATGGGCATGTATCTGATGCGGCAGATCGGCACGCGCGGAGTTTATGGCCATCCGGTGCTGCCTGATTTCATGGTGTTCCTCAACTGGAAGGAGCTGCCGTGGTTCTGGCAGGGCTTCGACATGTTCTGGTTTGCGGCGCTGATGGTGCTTGTCGTGCCGGGGCTGCTGGCCTTCGTGTTCGGCTGGTTCGCTTTCCGCTCGCGTGTCAACGGCGTTTATCTCTCCATCATCACCCAGGCCATGACCTATGCGCTGCTGCTCGCCTTCTTCCGCAACGACATGGGTTTCGGCGGCAATAATGGGCTGACCGATTTCAAGGATATTCTCGGCTTTTCCGTACAGGCGGATGGCACTCGCGCCGTGCTGTTTGCCATGACGGCGGTGATGCTGGCGATCTCGCTGCTGATTGCGTCTGGCATCGTCAATTCCAAATTCGGCAAGGTGCTGGTGGGCGTGCGCGATGCCGAAAGCCGGGTTCGTTTCCTCGGCTTCAGGGTGGAAAACATCAAGCTCTTCACCTTCGTCGTTTCGGCCATGATGGCGGGCATTGCCGGTGCGCTGTTCGTGCCGCAGGTGGGCATCATCAATCCCGGCGAATTCTCTCCCGCCAACTCCATCGAAGTGGTGGTGTGGACGGCGGTGGGCGGGCGCGGGACGCTTATCGGGCCGATTATCGGTGCGCTGCTGGTGAATGGCGGGAAAAGCTACTTCACCGGCGCTTTCCCCGAATTCTGGCTGTTTGCGCTGGGCGGGCTGTTCATCGCGGTGACGCTGTTCTTCCCCAAAGGCATCGTCGGCACGCTGCAACACTATCTGGCCCGGCGGCGCGAAAAGCGGGTCGCGCTTACGGCAGGCGACGTCCAGCCGGGCAATGACAGCGGCTCGACAGTGACGCAACAGGCGGCGGAGTGAGGCGGATATGAACACGATTTCCGAAAACAGAACGAAAAGCCTGCTTTATCTCGACGGCGTCTCGGTGTCCTTCGATGGTTTCAGGGCGCTCAATTCCCTCTCCTTCGTGGTGGAACCCGGTGAGCTTCGCGCCATCATCGGCCCGAACGGTGCTGGCAAGACGACGATGATGGACATCATCACCGGCAAGACAAGGCCGGATACGGGCACGGTCCTGTTCGAAGACAGCATCGACCTCACCAAAAAGGACGAGGCGGATATCGCCCAGCTCGGCATAGGGCGGAAGTTCCAGAAACCGACGGTGTTTGAAAGCCATACCGTCTGGGACAATCTGGAGCTGGCGCTCAACCGCAAGCGCGGCGTGTTCGCGACGCTGTTTTACCGGCTGACGGAGGAAGACAAGGCCCGCATCGAGGAAATCCTCGCGACCGTGCGCCTCGGCCACCGCCGCGGCGACCTCGCCGCCAACCTCTCGCACGGCCAGAAACAATGGCTGGAAATCGGCATGCTCTTGGCGCAGGAGCCGAAGCTCTTGCTGGTGGACGAGCCGGTGGCCGGCATGACGGATGCGGAAACCGCCGAAACCGCCGTGCTTTTGAAGGAAATCGCCAAGACCCGTTCGGTGGTGGTGGTGGAGCATGACATGGGTTTCATTCGCGAGCTGGGAGTGAAGGTGACGTGCCTTGCCGAAGGCTCGGTGCTGGCTGAGGGGTCGATCGATTTTGTGTCGAACGATCCGAAGGTGATCGAGAATTATCTGGGGCGGTGATGGTGGTGTTTGCGCTCGTGATACCCCCCTCTGCCCTGCCGGGCATCTCCCCCTCAAGGGGGGAGATCAGATGCCGCACCCGCCCGTTCCATGGGCAGAGTTTTCGCCGCTTGCCGATCTCCCCCCTTGAGGGGGAGATGCCCGGCAGGGCAGAGGGGGGTAACGCCTCCCACCAATGCGCCAATGGAGTCTCACCATGCTGAACGTCGACAACATCAACCTCCATTACGGCGCAGCCCAAGCGCTCCGTGGCGTTTCGCTGACGGCGGAGATGGGCAAGATCACCTGTGTGCTCGGCCGCAACGGGGTGGGCAAAAGCTCGCTGCTGCGGGCCGTTACCGGGCAGCACGCCATTAGTGCCGGGACGATCAGCTTTGAAGGGGCGGCGCTGGACGGGCTGGCGCCTTACCACCGGGCCAAGCGCGGTGTCGGCTACGTGCCGCAGGGGCGGGAAATCTTTCCGCTGCTCAGCGTGCAGGAGAATCTCGAAAGCGGCTATGCGCCGCTGCCGCGTAAGGAACGGTTCATTCCCGACGATATTTTCAGCCTGTTTCCGGTGCTGCAATCCATGCTGGGAAGGCGCGGCGGCGATCTCTCCGGCGGCCAGCAGCAGCAGCTTGCCATCGGCCGGGCTTTGGTGACGCGGCCGAAGATCCTGGTTCTCGACGAGCCCACCGAGGGCATTCAGCCGTCGATCATCAAGGATATCGGCCGGGCGATCAAATATCTGCGCGATTCCACCGGCATGGCGATCCTGCTGGTCGAGCAATATCTGGATTTCTGCCGCGAGCTTGCCGATTACGTCTACATCATGGACCGCGGCGAAATCGTGCATGAGGGGCTGGCCGAAACGCTGGACACGCCGGAAGCGCGGCGTCACCTGACAGTATAAACCGAGACTAAAACCCCTGTGCGCCGATCACGGCGTGCAAACGGCCGATTAATATTTTGAAAGCCTATGCGTCTCGACATGGCATTCATGCGTAATTTTAGCATTTCATTGAATAAAAGCCTGTGATATTGGCAGCGCAAATGCTGCATGCGAGACACAGGAAAAGTCTATTCGCACGCCGCGACAGTTGATCCCTTACATTCCACGCACGTCCGACGTATCGTCGGGGAAACCGTGCCCAATAAAGGCGTGTCAATGAACCAAGACTTTGCCATTGGCCGGGCCGCCCGGCTGTTCCGCTCCGCCCGCACCCTCTTTCTGGGTCTTGCGATGTGCGCGAGCGCGGGTGTCGCAGCGTCGGCATCGACCTGCGGTCAGTTGCCCGGACCCGGCATGGAACCGGGCAGGCATGATTTTTCCATTCTCTCCAACGGTGAAAAACGCGACGGCGTCTATTTTGTTCCCTCGGCCTATGATGGAAAAAAGCCGCTGCCCGTGGTGTTCGATTTCCATGGCTCCAACAGCAATCCGCACGGCCAGCTGAACCGCAGCGGCTGGGACAAGCTGGCGGAACGTGACGGTCTGGTGGTCGTGGCGCTGGCCGGCAGCCTGAATGGCGAATTGCCCGGCACCCATGCCTGGAATGTTCCCGGCGTCACCAAGCGTCCGGGCGGGCTGGACGAGGTCGGCTTCATTCGCGATGCCATCACCATGGTGAAGGGCAAGTTCTGCGTGGATGAGGAGCGTTTTTACGGTTCCGGTTATTCCGGCGGCGGGCGCATGCTGTCGCAATTCATCTGCAATGGCAGCGCGGATTTCACCGCTGCCGGTTTCGTCGCCTCGCTGCGCGCGGGTTATCCGCTGGAGACCGAGGGCAAATGGGCACCGGATGCGGCAAGCTGCACGCCGGCGCGGCCGATGTCGATCATCGCCTTTGCCGGGCTGAAGGATCCGGCCAACCCCTATCAGGGCGGCGGTAAGTCCTATTGGCAATATGGCGGCGAGACGGCGCTGAAGCGCTGGGCCGAAATGGATGGCTGCAAGGGCGCTGCCAAAAGCAAGGTGGGCGAGAGCTTCACCGTTAATTCTTACGATGTCTGCAAGGCTGGTGCGCGCATCCAGTCCTATGTCATCGAAAACTGGGACCATGCCTGGCCGCGCGCCACCATGAAAGCCGAAGTGCTGGCCGCGAGCGCCGTCGTTACCCGCAAACCCGGCGGCGAACAGACGCCGAAGGCCGAACCCGCCGTGGAGCGCAAGATGCCCACAGGCGAAGTGACGCGCACGGTTGATGCGGCCGAAAGAATGTGGGATTTCTTCCGTAATACGGAAGGGCAGCTGGTGGTGGACGCCGTCGTCAAGAAGGATTGTGGTGCAAAGGCCGCGTCCGCTTCCGCAAGTACATCGGAGACCGCGTGCAGCAGCAACAGCAAGCCATCGGCCCTTCCGGTTGTGAAGACGCTCAACAACCTGTCCGGCAGCAGCGCGCCCGTGGCAGAGGACGCATTGTAACCAAAGCCGTTGAAGGGCGCAGCCGGCTGGAGGAACTGTTCCAGGAAGGTTGCGCCAAAATCCGCCTGCCGGAAACCTTTTCGAACGAAGCCGAAGCCATTCTCATCAATTCCTCCGGCGGCCTGACCGGCGGGGACGAACTCGAATGGCAGGCGGTTGCCGGCGCAGGCACCTCGCTGGTGGTGACCACGCAGGCCTGCGAGAAGGTCTACAAGGCATCCTCCGGAACCGCCACCGTTACCGCCCGGGTTTCCGCCGGGCCGGGCGCCCGATTGCACTGGCTGCCGCAGGAAACCATTCTCTTCGACCGGGCCTCGCTGACCCGCCGGCTGGAAGCCGATCTCGACCAATCTTCCGAATTCATCGCCGTCGAAGCCGTGCTGCTCGGTCGCCAGGCCATGGGCGAGGCGATGGCGCATGGCCTTTTTCGCGACCGCTGGCGTATTCGCCACGGGGGTAAGCTGGTGCATGCCGAAGAGCTTCTGCTGGAAGGCGAGGTAGCGGAGCTAACCGCAAAATCGGCGGTTCTGGCCGGTCAGGTCGCCTTTGCGACGCTGCTTTATATCGGGCCTCTGGCCGAGGCGCTTTTGCCTAAAATCCGGGCTATTGCCGGGGAAAGCGGCGGCGCCAGCGAATGGCAGGGCAAGCTTGTTGTCCGGGTCTCTGCCGCCGATGGTTTCTCCTTGAGAAAATTGCTTTTTCCGATCATTTCGCTCTTGCGAAACGGCGCGCCAGTGCCGAAAGTCTGGAATCTGTAAACCCTTCGGATCGTCGGCAACCGGCGTCCTTCGGGGTCTGTCAAACAAGTCGAATTTGGCCCCGGAAACGCTTTGATTTGCGGGGCAGGTGCGAAAGCTGCGGGACCACGATGAACCTTAGCCCAAGAGAAAAAGACAAGCTGCTGATTTCCATGGCCGCCATGGTGGCGCGCCGCCGGCTGGAACGCGGCGTGAAGCTGAACTATCCCGAAGCGATTGCGCTGATTACCGATTTCGTGGTCGAGGGCGCCCGCGACGGCCGTGCCGTGGCCGAGCTGATGGAAGCCGGCGCGCATGTCATTTCCCGCGACCAGGTGATGGAAGGCATCGCCGAAATGATCCATGATGTGCAGGTGGAAGCGACGTTTCCCGATGGCACCAAGCTGGTGACCGTTCACGAACCGATACGGTAAAGGGGCGAATATGGCGCTGGAGCTTCGACCCAATTGCGAATGCTGCGACCGCGATCTTGCTCCCGACAGCCGGGATGCGATGATCTGCTCGTTCGAATGCACCTTCTGCGTCGATTGCGTGACGGATGTGCTTGATGGCGCCTGCCCGAATTGCGGCGGTGAGCTGGTTCGCAGGCCCGTTCGCCCGGCGGCGAAACTCGTCAATAATCCGGCGTCGACACGGCGCGTCCTGAAGGCCGAAGGCTGCACGGCGGCCAACGCTGCCTGAGACAAAAGGGGAAATACTATGAAACCCGGCGAAATCATTACCGCAGAGGGCAGCATCGAACTCAATGCCGGCCAGCCGACCGTGACCATCGAAGTCGCCAATTCGGGCGACCGGCCGGTGCAGGTGGGCAGCCACTATCATTTCTATGAGACCAATGCGGGTCTTCTCTTTGACCGCGACAAGGCGCGCGGCATGCGCCTCGATATTCCCGCCGGCACGGCGGTGCGTTTCGAACCCGGCCAGAAGCGGGAGGTGACGCTGGTGCCGCTTTCCGGCAAGCGCGAGGTTTACGGTTTCCGTCAACAGGTCATGGGGAGGTTATGAAATGGCGACGGCGCATTATCATGGAAGCTGCCAGTGTGGCGATGTGAGCTTCGAGGTCGATGCCGATCTCGACCATACCGTCATCTGTAATTGTTCGCGCTGCAAGCGCCTGGGTTCCACGCTCGCCTTTGCGCCGCGTGAGAAATTCACGCTGCTTTCCGGCGAGGACAAGCTGGCGGAATATCTCTTTAACAAACACAAGATCCATCATCTTTTCTGCTCCACCTGCGGCATCGAGAGCTTTGCTTATGCCGATGGGCCGGACGGAACGCCGATGGTGGCGGTCAATGCCAATTGTCTCGATGGTGTCGATCCCCGGGCGCTGAAGCCGCAGGCTTTCGATGGCGCGGCGGCCTGAGCGATGGAGATGAGCCGAAAAAACGTCCTTCTGGCGGCGGTGTTTCTTTGTGCGACGGCCGGCCTGTCCATGCCGGCCGCTGCGCAGGGCGAGCCGGATTGCAAGGCCCCGCAGACGCAGGCGGACATGACCATCTGCGCCGGCAAGGATTACGAAAAGGCCGACAAGCAGTTGAACGCCGAATATCAGAAGCTGCGCAAGCTGCTCACCGAGCGCGACAAGGCGGCGGATGCAGATGGCAAGGGTGCGACCGACGCGCTGGTGACTGCCCAGCGCGCCTGGGTGGCGTTTCGTGACGCCAATTGCGCGCTTTCAGGCTTTCAGGCGCGCGGCGGTTCGATGGAGCCGATGCTGATTTCCTCCTGCCTTGCCGAGATGAGCGGCAAGCGGGCGGAAGAGCTGCGCCAGCTGTCGGAAGGTTTCTGAACGCATGGGGCGGCGCATCACGATCGTTGGAAACGGGGAACTGCCGCCGGGTGCTGCTGATTTCATCGATTGTTCCGATATCGTCATCCGCTTCAATGATTGCCGGTCGCTCGGGCCAGGCGGCACACGCACCGATGTGGTGGCGGTGTGCAATACCGGGCGGCCGGGCCTTGAGATGACTGAGGGGAGCGAATGGCGCGAGAGTGACGGCGTGCGGCAGGCCTCCGCCATCTGGTCTGTGCGCGATCCGGCAAAGTTTGCCGAAATGGAGCCGGATATCCGCGCGCGCTGGCCGGAACTGACCGATTTCTGCGCCGATTATACTCCGGGTTTTGCCGCCATCGCACGAGAAGCCGGCAAGGCTCACATCGTCATTCCGCGCGGTGTGCATGAAAGGCTTGATGCCGCGCTCCAAGCCTATGCGCCCGCGCCCTATGTCTGCCCCAGCACCGGCCTTTTCGCCATCGCCCATGTCCTCGAGAGCGTGAGTGACGATGGTGACGAGGTGGCGATTGCCGGTTTCGGCCATCAGGGCTGGAGCGGGCATCCGTTTGCCGCCGAACAACAGCTGGTCGAGGCCCTGGCGTCTCAGGGCAGGCTGACACGAATTTCTCCCACATCGATTTTCTCCGCGTCCGAAGGAGCCTGAGCCTATGCCTTACAAGATTTCCCGCGCCGCCTATGCCGGCATGTTCGGCCCAACCGTCGGCGACAAGGTACGTCTTGCCGATACCGAACTCTTCATCGAGATCGAGAAGGACCACACGACCTATGGCGAGGAAGTGAAATTCGGCGGCGGCAAGGTCATTCGCGACGGCATGGGCCAGAGCCAGGCGACACGGGCGGAAGGCGCTGTCGATACCGTCATCACCAATGTGGTGATCGTTGACCATAGCGGCATCTACAAGGCGGATGTTGGCCTGAAGAACGGCCGCATCCACGCCATCGGCAAGGCGGGCAACCCGGATACGCAGCCCGGCGTGACGATCATCGTCGGCCCTTCGACGGAGGCGATTGCCGGCGAAGGCAAGATCCTGACGGCTGGCGGCATGGACGCGCACATTCACTACATCTGCCCGCAGCAGATCGAGGAAGCGCTGATGAGCGGCGTGACCTGCATGCTGGGCGGCGGCTCCGGCCCGGCGCATGGCACGCTCGCCACCACCTGCACCGGCGCGTGGCATATCGAGCGGATGATCGAAAGCTTCGATGCTTTTCCGATGAATCTGGCGCTGGCAGGCAAGGGCAATGCATCGCTGCCCGCACCGCTGGAGGAGATGATCCTTGCCGGTGCCTCCTCGCTGAAGCTGCATGAGGACTGGGGCACGACGCCGGCCGCCATCGACAATTGCCTGACGGTGGCCGATCAATACGATGTGCAGGTGATGATCCACACCGACACGCTGAACGAAAGCGGCTTCGTGGAAGATACGGTCGCCGCCATCAAGGGCCGCACCATCCATGCCTTCCATACCGAAGGGGCTGGTGGCGGGCACGCGCCTGATATCATCAAGGTCTGCGGAAATCCCAACGTCATTCCGTCTTCCACCAACCCGACGCGGCCCTATACCGTCAATACGCTTGCCGAACATCTGGACATGCTGATGGTGTGCCACCACCTGTCGCCGTCCATTCCCGAAGATATCGCCTTTGCCGAAAGCCGCATCCGCAAGGAAACCATCGCGGCGGAGGATATTCTCCATGATATCGGCGCGTTTTCGATCATCTCTTCCGACAGCCAGGCCATGGGCCGCGTCGGTGAAGTGGCGATTCGCACCTGGCAGACGGCCGACAAGATGAAGCGCCAGCGCGGCCGCCTGAAGGAAGAGACCGGCGAAAACGACAATTTCCGTGTCCGCCGTTACATCGCCAAATATACCATCAACCCGGCCATCGCCCAGGGTGTCAGCCACGAGATCGGCTCCATCGAAGTCGGCAAGCGCGCCGATCTCGTCTTGTGGAACCCGGCCTTTTTCGGGGTGAAACCGGAGATGGTGCTGCTCGGCGGCTCGATTGCCGCCGCACCGATGGGCGATCCGAATGCTTCCATTCCCACGCCGCAGCCGATGCATTACCGGCCGATGTTTGCCGCTTATGGCAAGTTGCGCACCAATTCCTCGGTCACTTTCGTGTCGCAGGCGTCGCTGGATGCGGGCCTTGCCCAGCGCCTCGGGGTCGCCAAGAAGCTGCTGCCGGTGAAGAATGTGCGCGGTGGTATTTCCAAGGCGTCGATGATCCACAATTCGCTCACCCCACATATCGAGGTCGATCCGGAAACCTACGAAGTGCGCGCCGATGGCGAGCTTCTGACCTGCGAGCCGGCGACGGTGCTGCCAATGGCACAGCGTTATTTCCTGTTTTAACGGCGCCTCGTGTTGAGATCGATCAGAAGGTGGATCGGCGGCGGCCTGCTGCTGATCGTCCTGCTCCTTGTGTTCGGCACCATCGTGCCGCGCCCCTTTTTCGCCGATGGTGCAGGCGGCCCGAGGGATCGCGAGATATTGCTATTATCCAATCCGATCCACACCGATATCGCCCTGCCGGTCGATGAGGATCTGCGGCGGACATTTGCCGAATTGCAGGAAGACGGTATTGCGGTCAACCATCCGGCGGCGGCCTATCTGGTGTTCGGCTGGGGCGGCCGGTCGTTTTATACCGAGACGCCTACCTGGGCCGATCTGAAACCCATGCCGGTCCTGCGTTCGTTTACGCTGGATCAGTCGGTGATGCATGTGGATGTGACCGGGGATTTTCCCGCCGATCTGGCCGGGGTGAAACGCCTGCGCATTTCCGAAGCGGGGTATCAGCGCCTTCTCGCTGGTATCGGGGGGAGTTTTGTCAGGAGAGACCGCAAGGTTCAGCTTATCCCCGGTGTCGCCTATGGTTTCAATGACGCGTTTTTTGAGGCGAATGGCTGGTTCAATGCGTTTGCCGGCTGCAACACATGGTCGGCCGCCATGCTGCGGCAAGCCGGAATTCGCACCGGCTGGTGGACGCCCTTGCCCCCATTGCTGCGCTGGTCGGTCGATCTCCACAATTGATCCTCCGCCGATGCGGCATTTCATACATTCAACGACCTCAATCCGATTTTTATGCTGCACCGCAGCGCGTCTTGCGTTATGGAAACCGCAAAAGAATTCCGCGCGGATCGATCCCAAGCGATCCGCGTAAAACACCTGATCAGGAGAAAAGACATGCTCGGCAAAAAAGTGCCCGCCGTAACCTTCCGCACGCGTGTTCGCGACGAGGCCGTTGGTGGCCCCAACCCGTTCCGCTGGCAGGACATGACCTCCGACGATTATTTCAAGGGCAAGAAGGTCGTTCTCTTCTCGCTGCCCGGCGCCTTCACGCCGACCTGCTCGACCTACCAGCTGCCCGATTTCGAAAAGCTGGCGGGTGAATTCCGCGCGCTCGGCGTGGATGACATCTATTGCCTGTCGGTCAATGACGCCTTCGTCATGAATGCCTGGGCAAAGGGCCAGAACCTCGAAAACGTCAAGGTCATTCCGGATGGTTCGGGTGAGTTCACCCGCAAGATGGGCATGCTGGTCGCCAAGGACAATCTCGGCTTCGGCATGCGCTCCTGGCGTTACGCCGCCGTCATCAACGACGGTCTGGTGGAGCAGTGGTTCGAGGAAGAGGGTTATTCGGACAATTGCGAATCCGATCCTTACGGCGTTTCCGCGCCGCAGAACATTCTGGAAAACCTGAAGGCACGCGCTGCGGCCTGATTTTGGTTTTTGCGAAGGCCCGGCACCGATGCCGTGTCTTCGGGTGCCGACAGGAGGCGAAAACCTCTCCTCCGTCATCCTCGCCCTTGAGGCGAGGATCCATAGGCGTCTGACGGGTGGATCCTCGGGTCAAGCCCGAGGATGACGTCGAAAGTGGAGAAAGGTTTGCACCTGGCCCGGCTGTGATGCCGGGCTTTGTCATTCTTGTGGCCATGTGCCCTGAAATCGCGCCTTGAAATCACCCCGCCTATCCGGCAAAAATCAGACCCCCAAGACAGTTTCTGAAACGGATCATTCCATGCTGCGCGTCACCTCCTATCATCCGGCCGGAACCCCCGCCGACGAAGCCTCCGGTTATGTTACCCTGGCGCATGACCAGCGGCATCTGCGCCGCAAGCTGCTGCATCTGCAAAATGACGAGATGGTGATGCTGGACCTGAAGGAAGCCGTGCTGTTTGCCCATGGCGATCTTCTGGTGGTGGAGAACGGCGACTTGATCGAGGTCCGTGCGGCGGATGAAAAGCTGTTCGAAATCAAGGCGAAGGACCGCCTTCACCTGATCGAGCTTGCCTGGCATCTGGGCAACCGCCACCTTTCCGCGCAGATCGAGGAGGAACGCATTCTCATCCTACGCGACCACGTCATCCGCGCCATGCTGGAAGGTCTGGGCGCCACCGTGCGCGAGGTGGAAGAGCCATTCCAGCCTGCCCGCGGCGCCTATCACGCCCATGGCGGCCATTCCCATGGCCACGGGCATGATCACGGCCATCACCATCACGATCACGGTTGAGCCGTGAGCGAAGATCGCGGCGTTGCCGCGCTGTTGCGGCTCATGGCCTGGCTGTCGCCGGCCTTTCCCGTCGGTGGTTTTTCCTATTCCGGCGGGCTTGAAAAGGCGGTGGAGGATCGGCGTGTGCGCGATGCCGCTGAACTGGGCGGCTGGGTGGAGACGCTTCTGCGTCACGGCAGTCTCTGGAACGACGCGCTATTTCTGGCGGAAGCCTGGCGCAACGGTGAGGACGCCGCCGTCTTAAGCGAAACGGCCGATCTGGCACGGGCGCTGGCCGGTTCGGCGGAGCGCTATCGCGAGACGGTGCTTCTTGGTGATGCCTTCGTTGCCGCCGCCGGGGCCTGGCCGCATGCGGTTCTGGACCTGTTGCCGAAGGATGTTCCCTATCCCGTCGCCGTCGGTGCGGTGGCTGCCGGTCATGCGGTGCCGCTCAGGGAAACGATTGCCGCCTTTTTGCACGCCGGCGTCTCGCAGCTCGTTTCGGCGGGCATCCGCCTCGGGGTTGCGGGACAGAAGGATGGCGTCGCCATTCTGGCCGCAAGCGAGGCGATCATCGCGGAGATGGCGGCGCGGGCAATGCAATCCACGCTTGACGATCTCGGCAGCGCGACGATCATCGCCGACACGGCAGCCATGCGTCATGAAACGCAGGGCACGCGGCTTTTCCGGTCCTGATCGCGCTGCATGACGATCGTATTGAACGAGCGTATGCCGCTTGTTTCTTCTGCCCGCCGGGGAGAAGGTCGCGGCAGCGGGATGAGGGGGCGAGGGTAGCGATATTCGGAGAGGGTGCCCCCTCATCCGACCCTTCGGGCCACCTTCTCCCCGGCGGGGAGAAGAAACGCGCGGCACGATCTTTGCATATATTGAAGCGTCCCGTTGAGGGACTATGGTGAAACAAGACCAAAGCATATCGAAGGGAACAGCGTGATGAAATCGGGTAATGGGCCGCTGCGCGTCGGCATTGGCGGGCCGGTCGGTTCTGGCAAGACGGCGTTGACGGAAAAGCTCTGCAAGGCGATGAGCGCCGATTATTCGGTCGCGGTCGTCACCAATGATATCTACACCAAGGAAGATGCCGAGGCGCTGGTGCGCATGCAGGCGCTGCCGTCCGAGCGTATTGTCGGGGTCGAGACGGGTGGTTGCCCACACACCGCCATTCGTGAGGATGCCACGATCAATCTGCAGGCGATTGCCGGGCTTAATGCGCGGTTTCCCGATCTCGATGTGGTCTTCATCGAATCCGGCGGCGACAATCTCGCCGCGACCTTTTCGCCCGATCTGGCCGATATCACCATCTATGTGATCTCCGTCTGCCAGGGCGAGGAAATTCCGCGCAAGGGCGGGCCGGGCATTACCCGCTCCGATCTGCTGGTCATCAACAAGAAGGACCTCGCCCCCTATGTCGGTGCTGATCTCACCGTCATGGACAGCGATGCGACCCGCATGCGCAACGCCATGCCTTTCGTGTTCACCGACATGAAACGGGGCGATGGCGTGGAACGCATCATCGGTTTCCTGAAAGAACAGGGCGGCCTCTGAAATATGGCTATCTCCCGCCGTTTCGGCGCTTACGAGGTTTCCCGTTTTGTCGACGGTGTCTACAAGGCGCCGGTCGGCCATCTCATCCACCGGCAGGGCGCGGATGCGCTGGCCGGGGCTCTTGCCGGGCATGAGGGTGAAACGGTGGATATGGATGTCAACTGCTTTGCGCTGTCCGGGCCTGAAGGCATCTGGCTGATCGATGCCGGTTGCGGCACGGCCTGGGGTGCAGCCTATGGTCATGCCCGCGCGGCGATGATCGCCGCCGGGATCCAGCCCGCCGATGTGAAGCGCGTTATCCTCACCCATATTCATGGCGACCATGCGCTTGGCCTCATCGATGGCGACCGGCCTTATTTTCCCAATGCGGACATATGGGTTCCCGAGGCCGATCTCGGCTTTTTCAGCAGCGCGGAGGCGCGCAAGAGCCTGCCGCCCGCCCGGCAGGGCGGGTTCGATCTCGCCGCGCGGCTGCTCGATATTTGCGGCGCCATGCTGCGGCCGATCCCGACGGGAAAGATAGCGGATGATGTGGAGGCCATCGCCATGCCGGGCCACACGCCCGGACATACGGGCTATCTTATCGGCAAGGGCGATGAACGGCTGTTATTATGGGGCGATGTGCTGCATGTGAGCGCGTTGCAGGCACAGGATCCGGGTATCGGCTTCGTCTATGATATCGATTCCGAACTTGCCTATTCGACGCGTTTAAAGGCGCTTGGCGAAGTTGCCGATAATGACTGGCTCGTTTCCGGCGGCCATCTTGGCGGATATTTCCGTGTTGAGCGAGAGGGCGATAGTTTTCGCTTCGTGCCACAGCCGTTTTGATATCCGGGTGCAGGAAAATTCGAGGACGGGATACCGGCAGGTGTCCCGTCCTCGTCCTTCCCCCGGTATTGGCTTCATATCTGTTTCAGCGCCGCGACATCATTGACCTGGACGATGCGGCCGCGCACGGTGACCCCGGCTTTTTTCAAGGTCGAGAAGGCGCGCGAGAGGGCTTCCGGCGCAAGGCCGAGCTTGCCGGCGAGCAGGCTTTTCTGGAATGGCAACCGCAGTGAAAAGGATGTCGCGTCACGTGGGCCCTGATTGATGAGGTAATGGGCGACACGCTGCGGCGCTGTCTGCAGCCGGTCATTGGCGATGCAATCCATGGTTCCGAGCAGGCTGTTGGACAGGCAGCGCATGACGGCCTTGGCGATTGCCGGCTCCTGATCGATCAGGCTGCGGATTCTTGTCAGTTCGAAACGCGCCACGGTGCAGTTTTCCGCCGCCTGCGCGCTGTAACGATAGCTGTCGCTGCCGAAGATCAGGCATTCATTGAAGGTTTCGCCCGGGCCGCTGACGCGCACATCCGCCTCGCGCCCGTGCCGGTCCAGCCGGTAGAGCCTGACATAACCTGATAGAACGCAGTAGAAATATTGCGCCGTCTCGCCTTCCTTGAAGAGCACGTGGCGGGCGTTCACATTGATGACGCTGGCCGCCTCCATCAGCTTCAATGCAGCCGCGTCATCCGCTATCCCGATCAGGGGTGCGCGCAGCAGAATGTTCCTGTCCCTGTTGCTCAGCTTCACGGTCTTGTTCACGTCCATCCGGCTCCCGCTCAAACCTTTTGCCGGGCTGTCCGAAGCGATACGAAACCGGGGATGTTCCTTTTCCCTCACGCCTATCTGAAAAGAGCTCATCGCATTATCCTTCGACCGGCAACTCCCGATGCGAGGGAGATTAGCAGTTCACCTGAAAAGCGAATTGATTTCGATCAAATGGGTTTGCAGTCGTTAAGGGGGGAAATGACTGGGCTATTCGTGCTTCGAAGCACAGGGGAAAACATGGAGCGGGTGAGCGCCACATATTTCTTCTCCCCTAGGGGGAGAAGTCCGCGGCAGCGGGATGAGGGGGCGAGGGTAGAGATATGCGGAGAGCTAACCCCCTCATCCGACCCTTCGGGCCACCTTCTCCCCGGCGGGGAGAAGAAAGAAGCGGCGACGTTTTAGCCTTTAAACACCCGTAAAAGAAAACGCCGGGCACAGGGCCCGGCGTCTCAATCGTTATTCTGCAAGCTTCACTCCGCAGCGAGCGGCGGCAGCCGTAAGATGTTGCTGCCCTTGTCTGCGGTCTTGTCGCCGGTGCCCTTTTCCATGCTGGCGACCCGCGCCTCGAGCGAGGAGAGCGCCAGGCTGTTTTCGCGGGCGATCTCCGAGAGTTTCTCGTTGGAGAGGGCCTCTTCCTCCTCTTCCTTCTTACCGACGAAGCGGCCGAAGAGGTGGGCGAGCAGGCGCGAAAAGTCGTCCATGATCAGGAAGAAGGCGGGCACCACGATGAGCGACAGCACCGTCGAGACGATGATGCCGCCGATCACCGCAATCGCCATCGGCGCGCGGAACGAGCCGCCTTCGCCGACGCCGAGCGCGGAGGGCAACATGCCCGCCGACATGGCGATGGAGGTCATGATGATCGGGCGGGCGCGCTTGCGGCCGGCCTCGACCATGGCATGCACCCGTTCCATGCCGTGGCGGCGCATTTCGATGGCGAAGTCCACGAGCAGGATGGCGTTCTTCGTCACGATGCCCATCAGCATCAGGATGCCGATGAGAACGGGCATGGACAGCGCGTTCTGTGTGATGATGAGCGCGACTGCCACGCCGCCGATGGCAAGCGGCAGCGAGAACAGGATGGTGAAAGGCTGGATGACATCCTTGAACAGCAGGATGAGCACCACCAGCACCAGCATCAGGCCAAGCAGCATGGCGTTGACGAAGCCCTGCTGCATTTCGCCCTGCACCTTGGCGTCGCCGCTTTCGGCAAGGCGAACGCTTGCCGGCAGATCGGTTTCCGCTACGATGCGCTTGAACTCGGCCGTCGATGTATCGAGCGCCGTGCCGAAGGGCACGTCGGAGCCGATGGAGACGACGCGGTTGCGGTCGTTGCGCTTGATTGAGCTTGGGCCTTCCGAATAGTCGATATCGGCAACGCTATAGAGCGGCACCAGCGACCCGGAGGCGGTCTTGATCTTCAGCGCGCGGATGGTGGCGAGGTCGCGGCGGGTATCGAGCGATGCCTGTACGCGGATCGGGATCTGCCGGTCATCCAGCGAAATCTTCGTCAGCTGTGCGTCGATATCGCCGATGGTGGCGACACGCACGGTCTGAGAAATCTGCTGTGGCGTGATGCCGAGGCGGGCGATTTCATCCTTGCGCGGGCGGATCTGCAGTTCCGGACGGGGCAGGGCGCCTTCCGAGCTGACATTGGCAAGGATTGGCGAAGCGCGCAGGCGGCTCTCGAGCACGCCGACGGCGTCGTTCAGGTCCTTTTCGTTCGACGAGAGGAAGTTGAAGCTCAATTCACGTTCCGCGCGGTCATTCAGCTTGATGATGCGCACATCGGGGATGGTGCGGACCTTGGCGAAAATATCCCGTTCCACATCCCATTGTGGACGGAGGCGGCCCTTTTCTTCCACCTTTGGCAGATATTGGCCGATGAGCGGAAGGGAGCCGAGACCCTTGTTGACCAAGGTTTTCAGCAGCGAGTGATCGATATGCTGAAGGATGACGTTGACCGTGGCGCGACGAAGCTCCAGATCGCCCTTGGGCGAAGCGCCGCCGAGGATGAAGACGCTTTCCACACCGTCAATATCGCGGATGGCATGGAAAATTTCGGTCGTCGTGCGGTCGGTTTCGTCCAGCGTCGCATTGGGCGGCAGTTCCACCGAAAGCGTCACGCGGGAAGCATCGTCCGGCGGCAGGAAGCTGCCCGGTACCTGGCTCAGAAGATAGACGGATGCGACCAGAAAGCCGATGGCGCCGATGAGCGTCAGGTAACGCGCCCACCACTTGCGGGTGGTGGCGGAAACCATGCGCGTATAGGATTTCATCAGCCAGCCGTCATTGTCGGCATGGTCGTCCATCGCGTCTTCGGCACGCATCAGATAGGCCGCCATCAGGGGTGTGATGAGGCGGGCCACCGCCAGCGAGAAGAACACCGAGAAGGCGACCGTCAGGCCGAACTGGATGAAGTACTGGCCGGGAATGCCGGGCATGAAGGAGACAGGCACGAAGACGGCGATGATGGTGAAGCTGGTGGCGATGACGGCGAGGCCGATTTCATCCGCCGCTTCGAGTGCCGCCCGATAGGGCGTCTTGCCCATCTTGATATGGCGGGCGATGTTCTCGATTTCCACGATGGCGTCATCCACGAGAATACCCGTGGCGAGCGTCAGCGCCAGGAAACTGACGAGGTTGAGCGAGAAGCCCATCAGATCCATGATCCAGAAGGTCGGGATCGCGGAGAGCGGCAGGGCCACGGCGGCAATCAGGGTCGCGCGCCAGTTCCTGAGGAAGAGCAGGACCACGATGACGGCGAGGATCGCGCCTTCGATCAGCGTATCGAGCGCCGCCTTATAGTTGCCATAGGTGAAATAGACGGCGTCGTCGACCATTTCTATCGACACGTCGGGATGATCCTTGCGGACCTGATCCAGGCTTTCCGCCACGGTTTCGGCCACCGAAACCTCGCTTGCACCCTTGGAGCGGAACACCGCAAAGGTGACGGCGGGGTTGCCGTTGAAGCGCGAGAAGGACTTCTGCTCCTCATAGGTGTCCTTGACCGTGCCAAGCTCGGAGAGCTTCACGAAGCGGCCGTTGGAGAGCGCGATGGTGGTGTTGGCGAGCTGGGTGACGTCACGCGTATCGCCGAGCGTGCGGATCGTCTGCTCGTTGCCGCCAACCTGGCCGCGGCCGGAACCGAGATCGATGTTGGTGCCGCGCAGCTGGCTGTTCACCTCGGTGGCGGTGATGCCGTAAGCGTCGAGCTTTTCGGGGCTGAGCGAAACGCGCACCTCGCGGTCCGCGCCGCCATAACGGTCGACCTTGCCGATGCCGGACTGGCCCTGGAGCGAGCGCTTGATCGTGTCATCCACGAACCAGGAAAGCTCTTCCAGCGTCATGTTCGGCGAGGAGACGGCAAATGTCTGGATTGCCTGTCCTTCGACGTCGATCTTGCTGACAACAGGCACCTCGATATCGGCGGGCAGATCGCTACGGATCTTGTCGATGGCGTCCTTGGTGTCCTGAACGGCCTCTTCCGTCGGCTTCTCGATGCGGAAGACGACGGTGGTAAGCGATTGTCCGTCGGTGACGGTCGACTGGATTTCGTCGACGCCACTGATGGCGGCGACGGCGTCCTCGATCTCCTTCGTCACCTGCATCTCGAGCTCGGAGGGCGAAGCGCCGCTCTGGGTCACGGTGACGGCGACGACGGGGACGTCGATATTGGGAAAACGGGTGATTGGCAGGGCGTTGAAAGCCTGCATGCCAAGGACCATCAAAAGCGCGAAGCCAAGCAGCGGCGCAATCGGGTTACGGATTGACCATGCGGAAAAGTTCATCTCATTCCCTCAGTCAGTTGGACGCAGCCGTCTGGGCTTCAACCGGTCTTATCCGGTCGCCATCACGCACGAATGCTCCAGCTTTCTCGACAACCTTGTCACCAGCGGCAAGCCCGCTGACAATCTCGATAAAACCGCCGTCCTCTATGCCGGTCTCGATCTTCACCTGCTTGACGACGTCGCCTTCCACCTTGCGGGTGGTCGAGCCTTCGCGTCCGGAGGTGACGGCCGATAGCGGCAATGCGAGCGCGTTCGTCTGCTCGACGACTATTTCGGCGCTGGCATACATGCCTGATCGCGCCGGGCTGTTTTCCGGCAGCACCACATGTACGGAGCCGAGGCGCGTCGTCGGATCGACGGTGGGTGAAACGAGGCGCACCTTGCCCTCTATTTTCTCAGCTCCGCCGGCAACCGTCAAATAGGCTTTCTGACCGGTCTTGACCTTGAGGATATCCGTCTCGGAAAGATCGGCGACGAGTTCGATCGCGCCATCCTTGATGACGGTGAAAAGCGGGTTGCCCGCGCCGCTGGCAATGGCGCCAACCTTGGCGTTCTTGGCCGATACGATGCCGGTGACGGGGGTTTTAACACCCGTCCGCGTCAGCTTCAGATCGATGTCGTCGATCTGCGCGTCAACGACCTTGATGTCGGCTTCACCGGCGGAAACGGCCTGTTTGGCCGCATCGAGGCGGGCCTGCGCAACTTGAGCGGCGGCTTCGGTTTTTTCCGTCTCGGAGACGGAGCCCGAACCGCTCTGGCCGAGCTTTGCGGCGCGGTCGCGCTGGCGAAGGGCGTCGGCCAGATTGGCCTGCGCTTCCAGCACCTGCGCCTTGGACTGGGTGACGGAGGCTTCGGCTTTGGCCTTGTTGGCTTCGAGCTGGCTCTTTTGCAGGACAAGACTATCGGAAGACAGCACGGCCAGAACGGCATTCGCCTCCACCCGGTCGCCGATATCGGCGTTCAACGTGTCGATCGACAGGCCGTCAACCAGCGGCTGGACGTAAATCTCGTCCACGGGGCGGATCGTGCCGGTCGCGATGATGCGGTCCACAAGATCGCGTTTTGCGGCATGTGCGACGATGATCGAGGGGAGGTTCTGCTGTTTGACCGGTGCCTGCGTCTCCCCTTCGGCTGCTGCCGAAAAGGGCAGGGCCGTTGCGGAAAGAAGAAGGAATACAAAGCGGTTAAACGTGACTTTATGCTGCATGTGTCTTGGCTCGCGCAATATTCGATCGCATGTCCTGCAGCCTCTCGGCGTATATTAGAAGGTCATGCTGAAACGAATGTGAAACAAGGGATCACAATACTTCCTTTTCGATCCTCCCGATTCGAACGCCCCTCAACGCGAATCTTCAGCACTTTGCCGTCGTGCTTTTCTTACAAGATCAAATTTGGCAGTCTTGTGGGCGGGACTCTAATTGTTGTTGTCGTACAAATCAATCCGCATAGCCGCGATGCTTGATATACATTTTTGTATAGGTCGGGATATTGTAATTCGTCAAATACGTCACCAGCGAAAAAAGAAACGCGCGGACGGTGCCGCGCGTTCCATGCGTTCGGGTTCGATTTTACTATTTCAGCGCCGCATCGGTGATTTCGGTGGTGAAGGCGCCGGAGGGTTCCTTGGTGATGACCGGATCGGAACCGCCGCCAAGCAGCGTCTTGACGGTACGGTCATAGTCCGCCTTGTCGAGTGCGCCCTTCGAGCCGGCGGTCAGTTTTGCCACTTCGCCCATCATGCGCTTCTGGTGTTTTTCGGTTTGTGCGCCGGAGGCGTCGTTTTCAAGCACGATGCCGGCCGCATCGTCAGGGTTTTCTTCCGCCCATTTCCAGCCCTTCATCGAAGCGCGGACGAATTTGACCATGTCTTCCTTGAACTTGGCGTCCTTCAGCTTGTCTTCCAGAACGTAAAGCCCGTCTTCCAGCGTCGCCACGCCTTCCGCCTCGTATTTGAAGGTGACGAGTTCCTCCGGCTTGATGCCGGCATCGATGACCTGCCAATATTCATTATAGGTCATGGTGGAAATGCAGGCGGCCTGTTTCTGCAGCAGCGGATCGACATTGAAGCCCTGTTTGAGAACGGTCACGCCGTCCGCCCCGCCGGTGGTCGGGATTTTCAGATGCGCCATCCAGGACAGGAACGGATATTCATTGCCGAAGAACCAGACGCCCAGCGTCTTGCCCTTGAAATCTTCCGGCTTGGTGATGCCGGTTTCTTTCAGGCAGGTCAGCATCATGCCTGACGATTTGAACGGCTGGGCGATATTGACCAGCGGCACGCCTTTTTCGCGGGTGGCGAGTGCGGATGGCATCCAGTCGACGATGACGTCCGCACCGCCGCCGGCCAGAACCTGTGCCGGCGCAATGTCCGGGCCGCCGGGCTTGATGTCGACATCGAGGCCTTCGGCTTCGTAGAAACCCTTGTCCTTAGCGACGTAATATCCGGCGAACTGCGCCTGGGTGACCCATTTGAGTTGAAGGGTAATCTTGTCGGCGGCCTGCGCTCCGAATGCGGTCAGGAGTGACGCGCCGGCAAGAAGCATGGATGCAAGTTTCATTTTCATCGCTGTTCCCTTTTTCGTTATTACGTTCGTCCCCCACGGACGGACGGATGCCAGAAGGTGACGGCCCGCTCCGCGAGCGCCACGAGACCATAAAAGCCGGAGCCGGCGAGCGCGGCGAGCGCGATTTCGGCCCAGACCATATCGACATTGCTGCGGCCCATTTCCGCCGAGATGCGGAAACCCATGCCGACGATGGGCGTGCCGAAAAATTCCGCGACGATGGCGCCGATCAGCGCCAGCGTGGAATTGATCTTCAGCGCGTTGAAGATGAAGGGCCAGGCGGCTGGCAGGCGCAGCTTCACCAATGTCTGCCACCAGCCGGCGGCATAGGTGCGCATCAGGTCGCGTTCCATGTGGCTGGAAGCGGCAAGCCCTTGAACCGTGTTCACCAGCATGGGGAAGAAGGTCATGATGACGACGACGGCGACTTTCGACTGCCAGTCGAAGCCGAACCACATGACCATGATGGGTGCTACGCCGACGACCGGCAGAGCCGAGACGAAATTGCCGATGGGCAGCAGCCCGCGCTGGAGGAAAGGCGAGCGGTCGATGAGAATGGCGACGGCAAAGCCGAGGCCGCAGCCGAGCACATAACCCGTCAGTACCGATTTGATGAAGGTCTGGCGGAAATCGGCCCAGAGGATCGGCAGGGAGCCGGCGAGCCGTGCGAGGATGGCGCTCGGAGCCGGCAGCAGGATGGGCGGCACGGAAAAACCGCGCACCACGCCTTCCCAAAGCGCGAGGATGGCCAGCCCAAAGAGGAGCGGCACGGCGATGCGGCCGATGCGTTTTGCCGCTGGTGTGGAGAAACGGCGGCGCACCAGCCATTCGTTGAAGGCCCAGGCGGCAAGCCAGAACAGGATCGCGCCGAAAAACCAGCCGGGATGGGTCATGGCCGCGCTCCCATTCTCTTGAGGACGGCGGCATGGGCGATGCCTATGATGGACACCAGCAGCGCAGCCACACCGGCGGCCATGAACAGCGCCGCCCATATCTGCACCGTCTGGCCGTAATAGGAGCCGGAAAGCAGGCGCGCGCCGAGCCCGGCAACGGCCCCTGTCGGCAATTCACCGACGATGGCGCCGACCAATGCGATGGCGACGGCGATCTTCAGCGAGGTGAAGAGATAGGGCAGCGCCGAGGGCCAGCGCAGCTTCCAGAAGATCTGGCCGGGCGAGGCATTATAGGTGTGCATCAGGTCCAGCTGTATGGTTTCCGGGCTTCTGAGGCCCTTCACCATGCCGACGACGATGGGGAAGAAGGAAAGATAGGTGGAGATCAGCGCCTTCGGCAGCAGCCCGGAAATGCCGATGGAGTTCAGGACGACGATGATCATCGGTGCGACGGCGAGGATCGGGATCGTCTGGCTGGCGATGATCCACGGCATGACGGAGCGGTCCATGGCGCGGTTATGCACGATGGCGACGGCAAGCAGGATGCCGAGCGCTGCACCGATGGCGAAACCGAGCAGCGTGGCCGAGAGCGTGACGCCGGCGTGGTAAATGAGGCTGCGCTTGGAGGTGATGGCCTTGTTGACCGTGGTGTCCCACAGTTCTGCGGCAATCTGGTGCGGGGCGGGGAGAACCGGGCGCTCCTGGGCGAAGGTTTGCGGCAGGAGTTCGAAGAAGCCCGGTGTTTGACCGGCGCGGGTGGCCTGGTCGCGGGCGAAGGGCATGTTGAGGTAGATGACGGCGAGGTGCCAGAGGATGAGGATGGCGAGGAGGACGGTGAGGATGGGGAGGATGCGGTGGCGGAGGAGGGTCATGGGTTTTTGCTCCGTCGCTCACTGCGAGGGTGCGGTTTACCCCCCTCTGTCCTGCCGGACATCTCCCCCTCAAGGGGGGAGATCGACTCGTGGTTGGGTCTTGGCCATCTCAGCGTTTGCGAATGGAGCGGTGGTAGGGCCTCCTGCCGATCTCCCCCCTTGAGGGGGAGATGCCCGGCAGGGCAGAGGGGGGTAAAGCTGGCGATGACCTCACCCCTCATAGCTATGCCCCGCCTTCAGCCCCTCACGCACCCGATGCGCAATCGCCAGAAATTCCGGTGTCTCGCGAATCTCGAGCGGCCTTTCCCGTGGAAGGGTGGATGTGATCACATCCGTAACCCGGCCCGGCCGGGGCGACATGACGACGATCTTGGTCGAAAGGTAGACCGCTTCGGGAATGGAATGGGTGACGAAGCAGATGGTCTTGCCGGTCGTATCCCAGAGTTTCAGCAGCTGTTCGTTGAGGTGATCGCGCACGATCTCATCCAGCGCGCCGAAGGGCTCGTCCATCAACAGCAGGTCGGCATCGAAGGCGAGCGCGCGGGCGATGGAGGCGCGCTGCTGCATGCCGCCGGAAAGCTGCCATGGATATTTCTTGCCGAACCCGTTGAGGTTGACGAGATCGAGCGTGCGCTCGATGCGCTCGCGCTGCTCGGCCTTGGTATAGCCCATGATTTCGAGCGGCAGGGCGATGTTCTTTTCGATGCTGCGCCAGGGATAAAGGGCGGCGGCCTGGAAAACGTAACCGTAAGAGCGGTCCCGGCGGGCGTTTTCCGGCGTCGTGCCGTTGACGGTGATGTCGCCGGACGTGTGTTTTTCCAGATCGGCGATGACCCGCAGAAAGGTGGTCTTGCCGCAGCCGGAAGGGCCGATGAAGGAGACGAAATCGCCCTTGCCGACCTCCAGGTCGACATTGGAGAGTGCGTGCACCGGGCCATCACCCGTTTCGAAGGTGAGGCCGAGATTTCTGGCGGAAACGACGGAATAGGGGGAGGCCTGGTTCATCTGGGCTTGGTTTCGCTTTCCGTCAGGGCCGCGCGCGCCAGCGGCAGCATTTGGGTTTCCGTAAGCCTTGCGATCGTTATGCCGGTGTGGCGGTCGAGATCGAGCCAGCGCACTTCCTCTATTTCCGCCCGCGGGGCGACCTCTGTCTGAAGTCTGGCGATGAATGTATGGGCGACGACGTCGGCCCCCGTCTCATTGGCGGCCTCCTCGCGAAAGACGCCTTCATAACGGACGGCATTTTCGGGCAGCGTCAGGCCGATTTCCTCGGCAAGTTCGCGGTGAAGCGCCTGTTCCGGCGTTTCGCCCGGATCGATCTTGCCGCCCGGCTGCATGAATTGCGTGGTGCCGCGCTTGCGCACGACAAGCATCTGCCGCCGCTCATTGAGGAGAACGGCTGCGGCGATGACGATTTCGCGTTTCGGCCCGGCGCTCACGGTCATACACCCGATGCCGGGATGCCGCTGCGCTCCACCTTGCGCGGCGCGACGAGTTCCTTCCAGGTGGAAAGCGCCCGGCTGACGGCTGGATAAGGATCGCGGGCGATGAACTGGCCGTGACCCGGCTGCGTTTCGATGGTGGCCTCCTCGATGCTGACGAGACCGCGCGACAGGGTGTAGCGCGGCAGGCCTTTGACCTTCTGCCCTTCGAACACGTTGTAATCGATGGCCGATTGCTGGCTCGCCGCGCTGATGGTCTTTTCCAGCGCCGGATCCCAGACGACGATATCGGCATCGCTGCCGACGAGGATCGCGCCCTTTCTGGGATAGATGTTGAGGATCTTGGCGATGTTGGTGGAGGTGACGGCGACGAATTCGTTCATCGTCAGCCGACCGGTCGTCACGCCATGGGTCCAGAGCAGCGGCATGCGATCTTCCAGCCCGCCGGTGCCGTTCGGTATCCTGCGGAAATCGCCAAGGCCGAAACGTTTCTGCTCGGTGGTGAAGGCGCAATGGTCGGTCGCCACGCATTGCAGCGAGCCGGAGGCGAGGCCCGCCCAGAGGCTGTCCTGATGCTGCCGGTTGCGGAAGGGCGGGGACATCACCCGGCGGGCGGCGTGATCCCAGTCGGCATTGGCATATTCGCTTTCATCGAGGATCAGGTGCTGGATCAGCGGTTCGCCATAGACCCGCATGCCATTTTGCCGGGCGCGGCGGATCGCTTCATGCGCCTGTTCGCAGGAGGTGTGGACGACGTAAAGCGGGGCGCCCGCCATATCGGCGATGATGATGGCGCGGTTGGTGGCCTCGCCTTCCACCGAGGGCGGGCGGGAATAGGCATGCGCCTCCGGCCCGACATTGCCTTCCGCCATCAGTTTTTCCTGCATCTGCGCGACGATATCGCCGTTTTCCGCATGCACGAAGGGGATGGCGCCCAGTTCGGCGCAGCGCGAGAAGGAGGCGAACATCTCGTCGTCATTCACCATCAGCGCGCCCTTATAGGCCATGAAGTGCTTGAAGGAGTTGATGCCCTTTTCCCGAACCACCGTCTTCATCTCGTTGAAGACCTGCTCGCCCCACCAGGTGACGGCCATGTGGAAGGAATAATCGCAATTGGCGCGCGTCGCCTTGTTGTCCCATCGCTGCAGGGCATCAAGAAGCGACTGGCCGGGCTCCGGCAGGCAGAAATCCACCACCATGGTGGTGCCGCCGGCAAGCGCTGCGCGCGTGCCGCTCTCGAAGTCATCGGCGGAATAGGTGCCCATGAAGGGCATTTCCAGATGCACATGCGGATCGATGCCGCCGGGCATGACATAACATGCGGTGGCATCGAGTACCGTACCGCCGGTTAGATCGGGCCCGATCTCGGTGATCCTGCCGCCTTCGATCTTCACATCGGCCTTAAAGGTGAGGTCGGCGGTGACGACGGTGCCGTTCTTGATGATGGTGGCGGTCATTCCACGATCTCCGCAGTCTCGAGCACCGCATGCAGCAGCACATCGCAGCCGGCGGCGGCCCATTCCGGCGAAATTTCCTCGGCTTCGTTGTGGGAAAGCCCGTCCACGCAGGGGCAGAAGATCATGGTGGAGGGAGCGACCCTTGCCGTCCAGCAGGCATCGTGGCCGGCGCCGGAGATGATGTCCATGTGACTGTAGCCGAGTTTTTCGGCGGCAGAGCGCACGCGGCCGACCAGAACGGGGTCGAAGGTGACGGGATCGAAATGGCCGATGGCTTCGATCGAGCAGCCGACGCCGAGTTCTTCGGCGATCTGCGGCACTTCGCGTTCGAAGATGGCGCGCATGCTGTCGAGTTTCGCCTGTGAGGGGGTTCTGAGGTCGATGGTGAAGACCACCTTGCCGGGCAGTACATTGCGGGAATTGGGTGTGAAGATCATCTGGCCGACGCCGGCGACGGCGCCCGGCTGGTGGGCCATGGCCACCTCCTGCACCTTTTCGAGAATGCGGGCGGCGGCAAGGCCGGCATTGACGCGCATGGCCATCGGGGTGGAGCCGGTATGGGCTTCCTTGCCGGTCAGTGTCACTTCTAGCCACCACAGGCCCTGGCAATGGGTGACGACGCCGATCTGTTTGCCTTCCGCTTCCAGGATCGGCCCCTGTTCGATGTGATATTCGAAATAGGCGTGCATTTTGCGCGCGCCCACCTCTTCCTCGCCCAGCCAGCCGATGCGCTTCAGCTCTTCGCCATAGGTCTTGCCGTCGGTATCAGTGCGGCTATAGGCATAATCGAGATCGTGAATGCCGGCGAAGACGCCGGAGGCCAGCATGGCCGGGGCAAAGCGCGCGCCTTCCTCGTTTGACCAGTTGGTGACGGTGATCGGATGTTTGGTCTTGATATTGAGGTCGTTCAGGCTGCGCACCACCTCCAGCCCGGCCAGCACACCGAGCACGCCATCGAACTTGCCGCCGGTCGGCTGGGTGTCGAGGTGGCTGCCGATATAAACGGGAAGCGCGTCCGGGTCCTCGCCTGGGCGGGTGGCGAACATGGTGCCCATGCGGTCGACGCCCATCGTCAGCCCGGCCGCTTCACACCAGCGCTGGAACAGGCTGCGGCCTTCCGCATCCTCATCCGTCAGCGTGCGGCGATTATTGCCGCCGGCAATGCCGGGGCCGATCTTCGCCATATCCATCAGACTGTCCCACAGACGGTCGCCATTGACCGTCAAGTTCTTACCCGCCGCCATGAAGTGTCGTCCTCACCTGTTTTGTTTTTATCGAAGCAAAGCTTGTGCCGTTCCCTTTTTTGCCGGTTAAGATAACAGCCATTGCCTTGTGATGGCGATGGGGGATAAATTGACCGGCTGGTAAACATTGCAAATTCGCCATGGCGTCAGCAAGGGATTTTCGTGACGAATCGCACAAATTTTGCCTAAACTGTACGCGGAGATTATTTTTTAAGCATACTGTAACGGCAATTGCATCGAAAAGAAACAGAGAGCTGAGAATGGCCATACCGCGAGCAGCAAAAACACAGAAGCGGACCCGCATTCAGGAAGAAAAGCAGGAGGCGATTCTCGAGGCTGCGCTCAGTGTATTCTCCATCAACGGCTTTCGCGGCTCCACCATCGACCAGATTGCCGAGGCGGCCGGCATGTCGAAGCCGAATGTGCTTTATTATTTCCGTACCAAGGAGGCGATGCATCGCGCGCTGATCGAGCGGGTGCTGGACACATGGCTTGACCCGCTGCGCGCTTTTGATGCCAAGGGCAATCCCGAAAGCGAGATCCGCTCCTATATTCGTCGCAAGCTGGAAATGTCGCGCGATTTCCCGCGCGAAAGCCGCCTGTTCGCCAATGAAATCCTGCAGGGCGCGCCGCATATCGAGGACGAGCTGAAAGGGCCGCTGAAACAACTGGTGGATGAAAAGGCCGAGGTCATCCGCGCCTGGGTGAAGGCGGGGCGGATGGCCAAATGCGATCCCTATCACCTGATTTTCTCGATCTGGTCGACCACGCAGCATTATGCGGATTTCGATGTGCAGGTGCGGGCGGTGCTGGGTGAGAAGAATGGCGGCGAGGGCCGTTTTGAGGATGCGGCCCGGCATCTGGAGCAGCTTTTCATGGGCGGATTGCGGATAACCGGTTAAGCGGGGCGGTTCTCGCGAATATGTGATCGTTTCTTTCTGTCAAAACATGAGGAAAATTATCACCTTTATACTTTACTCCAAAACTCATCTTTATTATGGTGCCGGCATCCCCAACGTCGGGGCATTGAAAAATCAACCGGCAGGTGAGGGAATGGCACGCAAGGAAAAGAAGAAGGCCGAACGCGGCGGCAAGCAGGGCAAGGGCGCTCCCCAGACCGAGCGTGACGTGGCCGAACAGCAGCTTTCCGGCCCGAAAAGCTTTCTTTATGTCGGCGGCCGTGACTGTCAGGTTGCGCATCTTCGCCAGATCGCCAGCAATTTCGGCGCGGAGCTCATTCATCACGATGGCGGCCTGCGTGAAGCCGTCTCCCGCATCGATACCGTGCTTCCCTCCGTCGACTGCGTTTTCTGCCCGATCGACTGTATCAGCCACGATGCGTGTCTGCGGGTGAAGTCCGGTTGCAAGAAATTCGGCAAGACGTTCATTCCGCTGCGCAACGGCAGCAAATCCAGTCTGGAGCGGGCGCTGCAGACGATGAATGAACGGACCTCGAACGATGAGCGACGAGCGCAATAATTTTAAGGATGGAGTGCCAGCGGCGGCGGAAGCCTGCCGCGTGGAACTGCACAAGATGGCCGAACAGGCCGCCGATCCGGCGTTGCCGGACATCTATGAAATCATCGGTGAACGCGAAAGGCGCAACCGCCTTACCGGAAGCGGCGGCAATGTCGTGACCTTTCCCTATCTGCGCACCCGTCAGCCCGGTGAAACACCATCCTTCGAAATCGGCGCGGCGGCCGAAGAGGGCCGCAATATCCTGTCGTTTCGCTGGACGCGGCGTAAGGGCTAAAACTTAGCCCTTCGGCTTTAGAAATGCTCCGGCGCACAGCACCAGCCATCCGGCAATCATGCCGAGGCCACCTGTGGGTGCGGCGTAGGGAAACAGGCTGTGGCCGGAAAAATGCCGGGTGACGAGATCGCCGACAAAAACCGCAGTGCCGAGGCCGAGGATCAGGCCCGCGGGAATGGCGGTTCTGATGCGATCCGCGCCGATATGAAGCGCCACAAGCACCGGCGCATGCGCCAGCGCCATGGCCGAGGCATTGCCGAGCATATAGGTTTCGCCGGTATGGGTGGCGGCGGCTGCGAGCATCACGCCGGCCGCGCCCGTGAGGCCGCCCAGCAACAGAATAAAGGCCCGCAATCTTTCGCGGGGCAGGCTTGCGATGGTCGCGCTCTGCATGGTCATTGGTTGTCCGCCTCCTGGTTCTGCATGTGAAAGGCCAGCCGCTCGACCGGCGTCCAGATGATCTCGCGAAGCTTCGGATTTTCGATGGTCTCGTCCATGGCGCGGCGGAAGCAGAGCAGCCATTCATCCCGCTCGGCGGGGCCGATGGGGGCGACGAAGTGGCGGCGGCGGAGCATCGGGTGGCCGTGTTTCTCGACATAGACGGGCGGTCCGCCAAGATATCCCGTCAGATAATCGTAAAACTTCGCCTCGCTGCCAGAAAGATCGGCGGGATGGATCGCGCGGCAATGTGCCGCTTCGGGCAGGGTGTCCATCAATTCATAGAAACGCCGGGTCAGCGCCCTGACGGTCGCATCGCCACCGATCGCTTCATAAAGGGTAATGGTCTCGCCGCTCATAATCCGCCTCTTGTTGGCCCTCCGGTCCTTATCGCTCCATGGAGCCCGAAGAGCAACAGGGCACGGGCGGGGTGCGACATTTGCGACACCGCGCTGATAAGTTCTCAGTTTTCATTTTCGACGGATCGTTGAAGAGCCTCAACAGCGATTTTGAGCGGCGCCACATGTTCGGTGACCACGGCCCAAACGACGTCATCCGCGATCTTGTGGTACTCATGACGCAGAATATTGCCGATCCCACGAATCTGTTTCCACGGTACGTCCGGCGTAAGCTCCAGCAAGTCATCGGGTAGGTGACGGGACGCTTCGGAAACGATTTCGAGGGCGCGTTGCACGGCGAGTTTGAGGAGCCAATTTTGCTGGAAATCAGCGAGTGACAGGCCTGCGGTGTGGGTCTCAATGCCGTTTATGGCCTCCAGAATTTCGGCGAGAACCGGCCCGACCCTACGTCTGGTCATCAAAATATCCGTACTGCGGATTGTTCGATGTCATTCCGGAGCAGCGGGTGAAGGCTGTTGCGCGTCGTCACGTCGACTTCCACGGCCAATTCTTCTTCCAGAAACTGCTTGATACCGACGAGATCGATCAACGAGAAACTGCGTCCCGGATCATAGTCGATGAAGAGGTCCAGATCGCTGGAGGCAAGGGCCTCATCGCGGGCCGTCGATCCAAAAAGATAGAGAGACGTCGCGCCCATGCTTTTCACTGCATGGGCGTATTGCTTGAGTTTCCTTATTGCGTCCGTTCTCTTCATGCCCGCAGCTTACACCATCGCGTATGCGGCATCCACTCTCACCCAAAATTACGGATGAGATCGAGCCCCTTGTTCAGAAGCGTTTCGGCTTCATCCTGATTGGCGGCCTCGACATAACAGCGCATTTCGGGAGCGTTGCCGGAGGGGCGGAAATGGATGGTGCTGCCGTCGGTCAGCGCCACACGCAGGCCGTCTATGTCGCTGAGCGTTTTCACCGCGCCGACCGGGGCGAGGAAGGTTTCGAGATTGCTGCGTGAGGCGCGCAGATGCGCCATCAGGGCGGCGCTCTTTTCCTGCGCGAAGTTCTCCAGACGGTCGGCGGCGGCAACCGGCAGCCTGTAGGCGGCTGCGATTTGCGACAGGGGTTTTTTCTGTTCGGCGGACAGAAGCAACACGGCGAGGACAGGCAGGAAGCTGTCACGCGTCGGCAGCGGCGAAAGTGCCCTGCCGTTAAGTGTGAAGGCGGAGGCAGTCAACAGGCCGCCATTGGCCTCGAAGCCCATGACGCCGTTCTTTCCCTCGGCAAGCGCTTCACCCATGCCGGCGATCACGAAAGGCGAGCCGACCTTGGTGCGGACAACTTCGAACGAACCGCTCGCTTCAATGCCGGAATTGGAGGTGACGGGGGTGACGACCACGCCCGCATCGAGAAAATTGGCTGTGATGAGCCCGATCAGGTCGCCGCGCAGCGGCACGCCGTTTTCATCGGCGAGCAGGGGACGGTCGCCGTCGCCATCGGCGGAAACGATGGCGTCCAGACCGTGTTGCGGCGCCCATTCTTTGAGAAGCGCCAGCGTTTCCGGTGAGACCGCCTCGGTATCGACGGGAATGAAGGTCTCGGAGCGGCCGAGCGGCACGACATCAGCGCCATAATGGGCGAGAACGTCGACGAAGAGATCGCGCGCCACCGTGCTGTGCTGATAAACGCCGATCTTCAGGCCCGACAACGCCTTTTCCGGCAGCAGCGCGATATTGCGCTCGTAGAAAAGTTCGGCGGCGATTGCGGAGTGATCCTCTGCCGTTTCCGCCTCGTCGCTGATGCCTTCAGCCTCGACCTTTGCTGCGAGTGCGGCAATCGCCGTTTCATCCCGTTTGTCGATTTCGCCGTCGGGACGATAGAACTTGATGCCGTTGCGGTCGGCCGGAATATGCGAGCCGGTGATCATCAGGGCTCCGGCCTTGAGGGAAAGTCCGTAAAGCGCCAGCGCCGGGGTCGGCACCGTGCCGCAATCAAGCGGTGTCAGGCCGGCCTTTTTCAGCGCGGCAATGCAGGTTGCGGACACATCCGGGCTCGAATCGCGAAAATCGCGGGCCACAAGAATGGGGTCTCCCGCCTTTGCCTGGCCCGATGCGAGAAGGTGTCTTGCAAATGCCGTGGCATAGACGGCAGAGGCTTTTCCTTTCAGATCGACAGAGAGGCCGCGAAGGCCGCTCGTTCCAAATTTCAGGCTCATGCCAAACTCCGTTTCGATAAAATCTTTGAGGTTCAAATGGATAATGTAAAAATATAACGCCTGAAAGAACCGTATCGATCCATTCAAGTCAATCGTCTCTTTCATGGTGGTCGCGAATAGGCAATGATGACGGGCATGAGGCGGGTAACCTAAAATTCACCCGTCATATTTAAACTTGCCCGTTGATAGCGGCCTTGGCGACGGTGAAAACAATCCGTTGCCGGCCTTTTTGTGGTTCGTTCGAGTTGGATTGGCTGATGTACAGGCTTCAAAAGGCGGGACATAAGCAGGCACGTCCGCTGGATGAAAAAGCGGCGCCCGCCGCCAGACCCCATGGTTCCCTGCTGGACGATCTGGCGGACGAGGACGAGGTTTTCGAACGCACGGTGCTGAAAGAGCATCTTGAGCCGAAGCCGGCGGCCGCCATTGCCGAACCAGCTCCGGCCGCGCAATCCGTCAAGGCGACCTCGCCGAGCGCCAGTCTGGCGAATGCGCTGCCAGGCCTGAAATATATCGACAGGATCGGCCTGGACGATGTGCTCATCTGGCTGCGAAACGGCATTGTGTGGATCGTGCTTGCGATCATTCTCTGTGTCGCCGCGTCACTTTCCTATGCCTATATGACGCCGCCGCGCTACACGGCCTATACGGATATCGTCGTCAACCCCTCCAACCTCAACGTCGTCAGCGACGGGGTATTCTCGCCGAACCAGCAACGCGACACCCAGATTCTCGAGGTGGAGAGCAAGCTGCGCACCATTACCTCGCGCAATGTGCTGGCGCGGGTGGTGGATGAGCTGAAGCTTGACCAGGATGCGGAATTCATCAAGCCGCCGCCGCTTGCGCGGTTGAAGGCGATTTTTTCATCGAAACCGGAGGATGGCGACAACAGGGTCGGCGCGCTTCGTTCGCTCGGAGACCGGGTGGCGGCGGAACGCGATCCACGTTCCTTCGTGGTGACGCTTTCGGTCTGGACCAATGACGCGGAAAAATCCGTGATGGTCTCGAAAGCCATCGTCAAGGCTTTCGAAAGCGAGCTGTTCCAGACGACATCCGACAGCAGCCAGCGCATCGTCGATGATCTGAGGACCAGGCTGGAGGAAATGCGTGAGAACGTGACGGTGGCCGAAAAGCGCGTCGCGGATTTCCGCCGCGAAAACGGCCTGCAGGAAAATAACGGCCAGCTGGTCAGCAATCTTGCGTCCGGTGAGTTGAATGCGCAGGTGCTGGCGGCGCAGCAGCGTGTCATTCAGGAGGAATCACGCCTCAAGCAGATGGAGGCGGCGATTGCGCAGAACCGCACGCAGAGCGACGCCATCTTCGACAGCCAGACCATGAACACCATCCGCGCGCAATACAGCACCCTGCAGCAGCAGATCGGCGCGATGACGCTGACCTATGGCGCGCGACATCCCCGTCTGGCGACGGCGGGGGCGGAACGCGACATGCTGGAGCGCGGCATGGCGGACGAGGCGCGGCGCATTTTGCAGGCGGCGAAGACCAATGTCGCCGAGGCCCGTTCCTCGCTCGACGCCCTCAGGCTGAAAGCCGTGGCGGAGCGCGCCAATGTCTTTACCGACAACGAGGCGCAGGTGCGGCTGCGCGATCTGGAACGCGACGCCAATTCGGCCGCGGCGATCTACGAGACCTATCTCAACCGCTCGCGGCAGATCGCCGAGCAGCAGACGATCGATGCCACCAATGTGCGGGTGATTTCGCAGCCGGTGGCGCCCAATTCCAGAAGCTGGCCGCCGGGCAAGCTGATCTTCCTGATCGCCGGCGGCGTGGGCGGTCTGTTCCTCGGTCTTGGCATTGCCATAGCGCTCGGGCTTCTGGGTTATCTGCGCCGCAAGGATCATGCGGACATCGCGGCGCGCTAGCTCGAATGGGAGCGCTCGGGTCCGATTATTCCTCGGAAATCAGGCCGTCATAAACCTCGAGCAGGGCAGCGGCGATGGCAGCGCCCAGGGCATTGCCCGCATCACGGATGCCAGCCTCGTCGCCGTCACGGACGGAGACGGCAAGATCGGACGCTTCGTTTGCGACGATTTCTTTCGCCCGCTCTATCGCCCAAAGGCCGAAATCGCCGCGGTTGTCGATCGATATGGTTTCCATGGCCGGGACCTTTCCTTTGGTTTGGTTTCGTCGTCCCTTAACCCATCGGTAGCAAAACCGGAATAGGACGGAGAGGGAATGGCAAGGGTCACTCAACCTTCAGGCGTATAAATTGCTTGCCTCAAGCTCAGGATTTATAAAAATATTAATGATAGTTCTTCGTAGTGTTTGAAGCCTTATGGCCTAGCATCTGCGTGAATATAACAATGAAACGATGCCTATCTTGGACACCGGACAGAATATGACAGGGAGAGACATCCCGGATTCGGAAGGACCTGGCACAATCTGGCCGGTCATTCCGCTTGCGGCTTTGCCCATCACTGACGCGACGATCGACGAGACGGCACAGGATTTCATCCTGCGCGCGGAAGGCGAGCGCGCGGCCGGCTCCAGGCCGTTTTATTCGACCTCGGCGAATGGCCAGGTGATTGCGCTCTGCCATCAGGACAAGGAATTCGACGCCATGCTGCGGCAGGCGGACCAGATTCACGCCGATGGCATGTCGCTGGTGATCTTTTCCCGCAAATTCTGCACCACGGCGCTGCGGGAACGTGTCGCGACCACGGATCTCGTTCATGCGGTGGCCCGCCGGGCGGAAGAGACGGGCACGCGGTTTTATTTCCTCGGCGGTTCCGAAGATGTGAACCGCGCCGCCGTTGAGGAAATGCAGAGGCTTTATCCGCGTCTGGTCTTCTCGGGTCGGCGCAACGGCTATTTCAGGCGGGATGAAGAGGAGGCGATCCTCGCTGATATCGCCGCATCACAGACGGATATTCTCTGGGTTGGCTTCGGCATACCGCTGGAGCAACGTTTCGTTTCGCGCAATCTCGACGGGCTTTCCGGCATCGCGGTGATAAAGACCTGCGGTGGCCTGTTCGACTTTCTCGCTGGCAAGAACAGCAGGGCGCCGCAATGGATGCAGGATATGGGGCTGGAATGGCTCTACAGGGCCATGCTCGAGCCGAAACGTCTCGGCAAGCGTTATCTGCTGACCAATCCGATCGCCATTTATTCGCTGCTGAAACATCGCTATAGCGCTTCCGGTCAGAGCCGGTAGGGTCTCGCTGCGGCAAGGTCTGGCGCTGCTCCCGTCTCCCGCACCTTACTTAAGGCCATTCTAACTTATTGAATGAATGCGTCCCCGTGCCGAAATTCGTTGCAACTGCGCGCAACGGCGCTACATTAGGCGGATATTAGAAATTTATTCGAATCAGAGATATTTGAGGACAGCGATGGTTATTACGTCCGTTTCTCTTTTCATATATGGAATTGGTACCGTTACCTCTCTTGCCATGACCTATATCGAAGGCGCCCGCCGTGACAGGGATTGGGACCTTTATCGGGTGACCGGTATCATCCTTTGCTTCTTCTGGCCGGTTCTTGTGCCGCTTCTCATTCTCGCGGCTGTGTTTTCGTCATTCGGCTTCCAGAAACGGCATTTGAATCCTGTCTCGCTGCACAGGGAAAAAACCCTGAGCTGAGACTTGCGAGCCGAGATTTGCGCTGCAGACGGAACTCGTCCGTTTCAGGCCTTTTTCGCCGGTGCCTTGTAGGGGGTCAGCGTAATGCCGAGGCTCGCCAGCACACGGCCGATGGACATGAGCGGCGGATGGGTGGCGGGCAGCAGCGACCCGGTTTTAAAGAATGCGGAAACGGCGCGGACCACTGAAAGACACAGGCTGACGGCGTTTTTGGCGGTTAGCAGCAGCCCGCCCTTCAGGCCGGGGCGTCGGGCGCGGTCAATGCTGTAGTTGATGATGCCCGTCCTGAGCGAGCGCTCCATGATCCAGCGCGGCGCCATGCGGTTTTCCGGCACATATTCGATGATGAGGGCTTGGGCATTCCAGGCGAATTTGAAACCGGCCTTGCGGCAGCGGGTGAAGAAATCCATGTCGCCGCCGCCGAGGAAATTGAATTGCACGTCGAATTCCGGTTTTGCCAGCGTTTCGAAAACTCGTCTGGAGATCAGGCAATTGCCCGATCCGTGAATCTGATCGACGGGACCGGTTGGGGATTCGATGGAGCCGAATAGCGGATGCGACAGAACCGCCTTCGATGCGGGTGCGTCGAATTCGCGGTTGACCGGACCGCCAACGATATCAGCGCCGAAAGATCTTGCAGCCGAGACCATCTCGGCGAGCCAGACCGGGGAGGCCGCCTCGTCGTCGTCGATCATCAGGAACCACTCAGCGGAAGGATAACTCTGCCGGGCGGTGCGGAATGCGGTGTTGATGGCGTAACAATTGCCCTGTGTCGGTTCCACCAGAGCCTGACCTGTCACTTCATTTTCGGCAAAGAAGGAGCGCGCAACGGCAAGACCTGCCTGGCCTGCGCCATCATTGTCGACCACGACGATGGCGAAGGGAAAATCGACCTTCTGGGCCAAAAGCGACGCCAATGTCTTCCGCAAGCCTTCGGGCCTGCGGAAACTGGGAATGCACACCACCGCTTCCGGCATGATTTCGGACATGGAAACTCCTAAATACCGGCAAGCGCTGCGGCGGAAAAAACGACGGCCCTGAGGCTTTGGCGCGGGCGATTGAGGAATGTGTCGGCAAGCGCCGAAACGGCCTCACGATAACGGCGGGCGCGAAAGGCCTGCGCCACCGTATAGGCATTCATGTGATTTTCGGACCTGTGACGGAGCCGCCTCAGTTCCTGCGGCGTGATGGCGGCGACGATGGCGGGGTCCGAAAAAACCGCCTCGATCGCCGGTTCACAGTCCCGGAACGTCAAAAGCCGGTTCATCATCACGCTCGTCCTGTGCACCCGGTAATCGAGAACATGCTGGCCCGGCAGATAGACGAAGCGGCCGGCGGCGGCCAGCCTGCACCAGCCATACCAGTCTTCCGCGTAACGCAACGTCTCGTCAAAACCGCCGAAATCCTGAAAGATGCGCGTTCGGACCAGCATGATGCCGCCATTGACGATGAAATTTCCGCCCAAAAGCGGCTGCAGGATGAAACCATCAGGCTTTTCCCGCCGGCGGATGAGATTGCGACGGCCGATCTTGGCGCCATTTTCGTCTATACGCTCGTAATCGCCATAAACTGCAACGACATCTGGTCCGGAGACGCCGGCGCCAAGGGCGGCGATGGCGCCCGCTTTCAGGCGGTCGTCGGCATCGAGAAACATCGTCCACTCGCCGCGCGCCTGCGAAAGGCCGAAATTGCGCACGGCGGAAACGCCCTGCCGTCCCTGTGGCCGGGCCAGCAGTTTAACGCGGGGATCGGAGAAACCTTGCACCTTCTGTGCCGTTGCGTCGGTGGAGCCGTCATCGACGACCAGCACTTCGCAAACGGTTTCGCCCTGGAACAACACGCTTTCGATCGCTTCCACGATGTAACGCTCACCGTTGCGAACGGGAATGACAATCGAGACGGAAACCAAGACTTTAAACTCCATGGGGCGTGGGCCAAGAATTCGCACAGCGAAGTTACTACCCGATTAAGCGGGCTCGCGCCAATTATGACGTGGTATAGCGTCAGTTAACCTTGCAAATCTTTAATATCCTTTTGGCATGATTGAGATGTTATGTTTTGAGAATTAGAGCGCCCTTCGTCCTTCCGGATGTATCAGGACGCTCTGAAACTTTTGATCTGCGTATCGTTCCTGTCGAGAATCCATTCCGATTTTCGACCGATGCGCCGGGGTTGCGGAGGCGGGTAAATGCGGATCGGGCGACGGAATTTTCTCGGTGGTGCGGCATGTGCCGGCCTGTTGCATGGCATGGCTGGCCAGGGATTTGCCGCGCAGAAGAAAGCGCCGGTTAAAACAGCTCCCTATGGTGCGGCCGTTTATCTTCCTGACCTCACCGCCGATAGCCGCATCGGCGAGGCGGTGGTCAAATATTGCTCACGCATCACCCCCGTTACCGAAATGAAATGGGAGGTCATGCGACCTTCCGAAGAAGTGTTCGATTTTGCCGCCGCCGATGCGCTCGCCAATTTTGCGCGCCAGCACAATCTTTCCATGCATGGCCATCCGCTCATCTGGTACGCCTCCAACGCGCCCTGGCTTGCCGGCGTCCGCGGTGCGAAGGTCGAAAAGCTGATGGAAACGCACATCGTCAAGGTGATGGAGCGCTACAAGGATGTGATCCATAGCTGGGATGTGGTCAATGAGCCGATCCCCGACGTGCCCGGCAATGTCCGTTCGCGGCGCGACGCCTGGTATTACGGCGCGGGTCCGGACGCGATCAAAAAAGCCTTCGAGATCGCCCATGCCGTCGATCCGAAAGCCCAGCTGGTCCTCAACGAATATGATGTGGAGTTTTCGGTCGAAAAATCGCCGGCCAAGCGGGCAGCCTTCCGTAACCTAATTCTCGAACTGCTCGAGAAGGGCGCGCCCATCAACGCCGTTGGCCTGCAGGGGCATCTGCGCGGCGGCTGGCCCATCGCCAAGGATGAGCTTGCCGCCTTTACCAAGGAAATGCGCAGTTACGGTCTTGCCGTTCTGGTGACGGAACTGGATGTGATGGACCAGACGCTGCCCGCGCCGGAAGCCGAACGTGACATGCTGATAAACCAGCAGGTCCGTGATTTTCTCGAAGCGGCTTCAGAAGGCGGGCCGCTTTCCTCCATCACCACATGGGGCATTTCGGACCAATATACCTGGATCCGCTGGGCCTATCCGCGCCGGGACGGCACCGTGAACCGGCCGCTGCCGCTGGACTGGAGCTTCAACGAAAAGCCGATGATGGCCGTCATCAATGAATTCCGGAACCGTGGTGCATGACTATGAGTGCTGAAATGCCGCTTCCTCCCGTACAAAAGGCGCTGCAAATCAATCTTCATCCCTTCGATGCGCCGCATGCGGCCCTTACCCTTCCGCATCAGCTGCGGGTCTGGGGCGGGCAGGTGGACCGCATTCTCCTGACGGTCGATACCGGCCAGGTGGGGGCAGGGCGTTACAAGGGCAATGGCTTTGCGGCGGCGAGCAAACGCCTGTTCGACATGCTGGAGGAAATGCAGACCAACTATCCGCATCTCCATGTGGATGTCGTCGACTACAGCGATGCTGCGCGCCATGCCGTGACGGAGACGTTCTTTTCGCGCTCGCCGATCCCCTATCCCGCCAAGGCCTTCGACGGCGGCCCTTTCCATGTCTATTTCCACGGGCTGAAACGCGCCAATGCCCGTTATGTGATGCATATGGACAGCGACATGATGTTTGGCGGCGGCAGCCAGAGCTGGTTCGACGAAGCCATTGCGCTTCAGAAAGCCAATCCGGACGCGCTCTGTATCACGCCCTTTTCCGGGCCGCCGACCGTGCGCGGCGATCTCGATGTTTCGCGCCATGTCGGCATGCCGGGGGTTCGAAACATTCCCGAACCGCGCAAGCTGCCGTCACGCATTCCCACATGGCGCTTCGCCACCGTTTCCACCCGTCTTTTCATGATCGACATGGACCGTTTCGCAAAGCGTATCGGTTCGCTCGAATTGCTGAGGCCGGATGTCAAGCGGCGTATCCGTTCCTATGCCTATAACCAGCAACCGGTCTCGATGCCCGCCGAAGAGGTGCTGAGCACCAATATGATGCGCGTCGGCGTTCACCGGCTGGATTTTCTCGGCACCACAAAGGGCATGTATTCGCTGCACCCGCCTTATCGCTCGCCTGAATTTTACGCGGCGCTGGGCTCCATTGTCGAGCGTATCGAAAAGGGCGATATTCCCGAAGGCCAGCTCGGCGATTTCGACATCAACGGATCGATGGTGGACTGGACGAGCGCGCTTGCCGCCAAGACGCGCTCCAAACGTTATGCGAAGGCGCTGCGCCACCTGTTCTCGGCGAATGTGCAGCGTTTTACCAAGGCCTAACCGGGGTCGTAAGCCGGGCGCCTCATCATCGGCGCGGAGGCGCAGGTCTCAATAGTCGGTGATGAGCTTGCTCCAGCTCTCCGAACTCAGCCCGCCAATATAGATATCGCCGGCAAGCGCCCTTTCCCTGAGCGCTTCGTCCCGGGTGGCCATGCAGAAATAACCGCGATGACGGAACGTCATGTGGTTCTGGCGGTAAAGCGCGTTCATGAGAAAGGGCTGTGACATGCCCGTGACATGGGCATAGCCCTGATCGTCGAAATGCCGGAACAGGGCGTTGAGCACGTCGTTTTCGCGGCCGGCGTCGCAGACAAGGTTCAGCACATAGGCGGTCCGTCCCGCCTGTCCGAAGAACAGGGCAGCGCCGATGGCCTGGCCTTCGGCGTTTTCAATCGCGACGCTGCTCAATTCGCCGAGCGTGTCGTTGGCTCTGCTCATTTCTATCAGCCAGTGGAATTCCCCGTGGGACCATTCCGGGCGAACGGAAAAGCGCTCGATCATCGTCAGCGCCGTGCAGCGGAACGTTTCGAAATCCACCGGTCTCACTTTGGTGCCGGCGACCTCCTGCGGTCTGATGCCTTTTTTCCAGGAGCGCAGGATGCGGTCGGCAAAGCCGAGCACCATCAGAGCGGGCGTGGATTTTGCCAGCTGCGAACGGCGGGGCATGCCCAGCGCTATGGCGCAGAAAGGCTTCAGCGCCTTGTGCCATTGCAGACTTTCCATCGGCAGCATATTGCCGCCGATCGCGATCCAATGATCGGCACTGACGGGGGAAGCGGTGTCCGAAAACAGCATATCGTGTTTCGTCGCCCGCATGCCGCGGGACAGGCGCGCGGCTCCAAGCGCCCCGAGTTTTCCTTTCGACGCGAAAGCGCACAGCAATCTCGCCGTTATGGTTTCTCCGTTCGCGACAAATCGCATGGGTATGGCAAGGATGACGCTTGTGACCCCGTTTTCGCCCGCGTCGTAGACGACGCTGCCGTGATCAGGGTGAAAGGCGGGACTGCCAAAAAACAATGTCTCGATGTAAGAACGGAAGTCGAAGCTTCCTTCACGTCCGGTCTTCTTGAAAGCGCTATCGAGCACGACCTCGACGGCCGGGACGTCCTCCCTGAGCATGGGACGAACACCGGTTGCACCCGTCTGAACCGGGCGTTGTGTTGACTGATCGTTGTTGCTATCGTCCATATTGGTGTGTATCGGAACGTCCACCTTAGGTTTCCAGCCCTTTGCGTTTATGAAATCAACAAGCCAAAGATATATCGTTAGTTGTTAATATACGCTAAACAGAGTTTCGGATTATTACTTTAGTATATTCGTAATACAGCAAAATGTCGTCGCCGTTAAACAGAGGCAGGCGACCTCTTTCAGTGGCCTGTGTTTATCAAACAATAGGGAAATCAGCAACTTAAATTTGGAAGATGAAGATGGATCACGATGGAAATTCTATGTATTTCCATATGGTTACTTTCAAGTATCGTCTTCGGCTCCGTTCTTTCGGGGCAGGGACAGATCGCGTAAATACTATTCTTCCGTGTATTATGTATAACTAAAAAATAGGATTTTGGCGGGATATTCATATTATCGAAATGACGCATCGGTCACGATGCGGGCAGGCATGGAAAAAGGAAGAGAAAAACCCCTTATGGATGCAGCGCACGAACAGCAGGGGCGTGGCTACTGGCGGGACGTCCTGTTTTATGTGACGTTCCTTTATTTCACGGTCGGCTTTTTGCCCTATGTCTCGCTCTCGTCGACGTATATGGGGTCCGCAATGGCGGCCGGATCCAACCTGCTCAACCAGCTCACCGCCATCATTCTGCTGTTCAGTTTCGTGGCGTTCATGGCAAAGGAACGCTCTTTCTCCATCATCTTCACGCCGCGTCTGCTCATGGTGGCGATTTTCGGCTGGTATGTCTTCACCTCGCTGGTGGGCGAAGCGCCGATGTTTTCGCTGCGGCGGCTGTTCATGTGCGCGATCATCTGCGTGCTCGCCGACTGCTTTCTGCAGCTACCGCGCACGGAACGCCACTTCGCCACGCTGCTTGCCACCTGCACGATCATCATCCTGTTCCTGTGCTATTTCGGCGTCGTTGTCCTGCCTTCACGGTCTATCCATCAGGCGAGCGACGCGCTGGAGCCGCTTCTGGCGGGTAACTGGCGCGGGGTTTTCCGGCACAAGAACGAGGCCGCCTCCGTCATGACGGTGCTGATCATCGTTGCGATTTATCTCTGCAAGCGCTGGTCCTTTGTCGGCGGCTTGGCCCTGTTGCTGCTATCGCTGGTCTTTCTGGTCAAGTCGGGCGGCAAGACAGCGCTCGGCCTGTTGCCGATCATTATCGCGACGGGCTGGTTCATCATGCGCTGGCCCCGCTGGCGCTACGCGGTGGTGACCCTGCTTCTCGCCGTCTTCGCCGTGATTATCGTCGGCACCACGGTCGATCCGGTCTTTTCGCAGATGCTGACGAAAATGAAGATCGACGCAACCTTCACCGGGAGAACCGACATCTGGACCGTCGCCATCGATTATATCCGCCAAAGCCCGTTCATCGGTTATGGCTACCAGGCGTTCTGGCGAAGCGACGCGTTGATGACGAGTTTCACCGAGAACAATACCTGGGCGACGACGGCGCCGGATTCGCACAATGGCTATTTCGACCTTCTGCTTGCGGGCGGTGTGCCGGGCCTGGTGCTGGTGCTGATGTGGCTTTATCTGCTGCCGCTCCACTATCTCGGCAAAATGGATGACGCCACGCGCAACAGTCCTTTGACGAGGCTTTATGTCGGTGTGTGGCTCTATGTGCTGCTCTTCGGTTTTCTGGAAACGATTTTTTTCCTCAGTACGGGTTTCGTCTGGTTTTTCCTCGTCGTTGCCGTGATGGGTCTGCGTTTGCAGGCGAATGCCAGCCTCGTCGAGGATGAGGCGGAGCTGGAGCCGGCCCCGACTGCTGCGGGGGCGGATATGGTGCCCGAACATATTCGGCACCAGCCATCCCAGGCCATCCACCCCAGATGATATTTCGACGGCGCGGCTGCATCTGAAGCCGGTGCTTCATTTCCCATGGCTGGATTTCGGGCTGCCTGCACATTGCGCGCGGCTTCGCCAGCCTTTGCAGAATGGCATGCCGTGACGATCCGCAATGCTTCGGGACGGGGAAGCAGCCTCTGTTTTCCATTTTGCTGGGTCATATTTTTTCCGCCCGCCGGGGCATGAAGGAATTATAAAGTTTTTAATCATAATGATTTTGCAGGGCAATGAATTGAGGCGTGGGTGGAAACCCGTTGCTGCACTCTTTTCCCTGAAAACTTGGCTCGGCATTTCAGCTTGCTGGCGATAGTGCCGCACGGCCGGGGGAGAGTGGTCCGCCATTATTTGGAGGGCGGGGCAGGTTGTCTTCGGCGCATGTTTGATGCGGCCGCGACCAAAGCCGATGAGCGGCTTACCGAAGCCTTGATGATCGAGGTGTTCGACGTGCAATGTAAGTCTTGCCGAACACCTCCGGCACGGGGAAGGAGCGGTTTTTCATTGACGTGAGGTTTTCCGTGTCTTTTCTTCAAAATGCCAGCATCCGCACCAAGATCCTGTCGCTCATTCTGCCGCTCTGTATTGTCGGCCTCGGCGCCACCGCGTTCATGTCCAGCCGCTTCAAGGAAGCGGACACGGCCTATTCGTTCTTCATCGCCAATGATAATGCCGGTCTGGTGGAGCTTTCGCGTGCCAACCGAAACCTCGCTGCGGTGGCTTATGGCGCCTATCAGGTGATGGCCTATGATGCGAACGGCCCGGATATAAAGGTTGCCCGGGAATTCTACACCGAAAGCAAACGGCTTTTGGCGGTGCGTCTGAACAATGTCAAAGCGGCTTTCCCGAAAGAAGCGGCGACCATTGACGGTTTCATCGCCAAATCGCAGGAGATCGTCGCAGTCACCGACAAGGCCGTGGAATTCGGCGTGGCTGACCGCAATGCGGAAGCGGCGGCGGAGATGCTGAAGGCCGATAACTCCATTCGTCCGACAGCCAATGATATGGCGGCGTTTCTGGACAAGCTGGCCAAGGGCGTCATCAAGGGAAGTGACGATCTGACGGACAAGACCAATTCGACGATCCTGACGTCACTGGCAGTGATTGGGGTTGTTTTCTCCATCGGTATCATTCTCGCGCTGTTCGTCGCATCCCGCGGCATTACGGCGCCGATCGCCCGCCTGCGCGGACGCATGGTGTCGCTCGCAGCCGGCGAGACGTCAGCCGAGATCGACGGCACCAGCCGCAAGGACGAAGTTGGCCAGATGGCAAAAGCCGTTCAGGTGTTCCGCGAAAGCGCCATCGAGCGCATTCGTCTGGAACAGGAAACCGAAGCCAATCGCAGCCTGTCGGAAAAAGAGCGCATCGAGCGCGAGCAACAGAAGGCAAGGGAAGCGGCCGACGTCAAATTCGCCGTCGACAATCTGGCCGCCGGTCTCTCGAAGCTTTCGGAAGGCGATGTTTCCTATCGCATCGGCCAGCCGTTTACCGCGACGCTCGATGCCGTTCGCAATGATTTCAACATGTCCGCTGAAAAGCTGCAGGCCGCATTGACCAAGGTTGCGCAGAATGCCGGCGGCATTGGTGCTGGCGCCAATGAGATCAAGTCGGCTGCCGACGATCTGGCCAAGCGCACGGAACAGCAGGCTGCGGCCGTGGAAGAAACTGCCGCCGCCCTGGAGGAGATCACCACGACGGTGAGGGATTCCACCAAGCGCGCGCAGGAAGCCGGCCAGATCGTGAGCCGTGCGAAGGCAGGCGCCGAACAATCGGGCGAAGTGGTGCGCCGCGCCGTGGTCGCCATGGAGCAGATCTCCAAATCGGCCAATGAGATCAGCAACATCATCGGCGTGATCGACGAGATCGCCTTCCAGACCAACCTTCTGGCGCTGAACGCCGGTGTGGAAGCCGCCCGTGCCGGTGAGGCCGGCAAGGGTTTTGCCGTCGTCGCCCAGGAAGTGCGCGAGCTTGCCCAGCGCTCCGCCAATGCGGCAAAGGAAATCAAGGCGCTGATTACCACCTCCAACGATCAGGTACAGCAGGGCGTTCAGCTGGTGGGCGATACCGGCAAGGCGCTGGAAACCATCGTGCTCGAAGTGCAGGAAATCAACCGCCATGTCGTCTCGATAGTGGAATCCGCACAGGAGCAGTCCTCTGGTCTCCAGCAGATCAATACGGCCGTCAACCAGATGGATCAGGACACCCAGAAAAATGCGGCGATGGTGGAGGAAACCAATGCCGCAAGCCACAACCTCGCCAAGGAGGTGGCTTCGCTCAACCAGTTGCTCTCGCAGTTCAGGCTTGCCGATACCGCCTATCAGCAGAGAAGCCAGCCCGCGCCGGTTCGCAGTGCCGGTGGCAACGACAAATATGTGGCATCGCCCGTGCGCGCCCTTGGCCGCAAGATCGCCTCGGCATTCTCGGGCAGTGCCGCAGTCGATACGTCAAAGGACGACTGGCAGGAATTTTAAGACCGTCTGCCAGGACCATAACACGCCGGCGGAGCTGATATCCGGCCGGTAACCGGTAACATGCCGCACAAGACCTGATCTCTTGTGCGGCATGTTGGCGTTTTCATGCCTTCCGGCAAGCCTGACCGCCGACGCGGGGCGCTGCAGGATAGAGGTCACTTACCTTGAGGACACGGGATGTGGGCGGCGGAAACCGCTGCCGGCATGGCAGTCTTCCTGGGTCACCTCTTGCCCTCACGCAGCCTCCGCATCATTTCGATGTTGTTGAGTGACGTCTCCGACGTGGCGCGCATGGTTTCCATGGCGATCAAACCTTGCTGGTCCCGGCGCTGCTGCTGCTGGAGCATGCATTGGGTATAAGACTGCGAACCATATTGCGAACCGAAATTGGCGCATGTGTTTCCGTCCTGGTACAGATTTGCCCGGCGCTGCTCTTCAGGCGACATGCATCCGGTGAGCGCGAGGGTGAGGGCGAGCAGGCCGAGTGTCGTCCGGGTAAGCGCCTTCGTTTCAAGATTGGCCATTTGGTTTTTGATCCTTGGTTGTGATTGTTGCTGAAGCCCGCCGCAGGTCGATGACGATGTGGAAGGCGCAGGTGATCGGCAGCGCACCGGGAGTGCGACTTCGTTTTCATCGGGGGAATGATCAGTGGGTAATGTGGCCGCGACGGCCGCCCGCTCAGATGATACGGGGAATGATGTATATTGCTTCCAGAACCTCGTAGATCGCGGCAACCGCAAGGGCGAGGATGACAAGGCAATATATATTGGCAAGGGGAACAAGCCCGGCTTTCCAGGCTTCCCAGCGGGTGCTGACCCTGTATTCGCTTATCCGTAGAAATGTGCGTCCATGCACATAGGCGCCGAAAGCGGCCAGCACATAGGCCTGCCCCTCGATCAGAAGGGTTATGGAATGGGGTATGAGCATTGCCGTATGGGGCCCGAGGGGTGCGAACATGATGCCCCACAGGATACCGCGATGTAACGTCGCCAATATGCCGATGAAGGGGATGATCAGCGACGGCAAAGTCGTCATGACAAAGGCGACCAACAGGTTGATGATGAAAGTCATGCCCATCGCCTTGGGAAGATTCTGGGCGCCATAGGCTTCGGCGACGGTATTGAAGACACCTGGGCGCAGGTAAGCCTCATCAATACCGGTTTTCAGATAGGCCTGTATCTCAGGCAGCAGCATCGTCATCAGCATCGAGACGGCGAAGAGGCCATAAAAAGCTATATTGAGTGTGAGAAAAGCTCTCCTGTGCTTTCTGATGACGGCGACGGGACCATGTAAGACGTCCATTGGAGGTTCCATTGATTTTCAAGCGAGAGACCGGAACGGCCGATACGGCCATATGATAGGGCCCATACAGACTATATTGGTCTGTAATGGACCATTTTGGTCTATATGGGATTTTTTTGCCCGTCAAGTCTGGCGCGCTGGCGCTTTTTCCGGGAGGAAAGCCGCGTTTTTCTCTTTGTGGTGGGATTTTTCCGGTAAGGGGCAACGCCATTCCTTCCGCAAAACCGGTGTGGGACAGGCGGGTAGTGTCGGCCGCGCACAGCAAGGTTGCGTGGTTGCACGCGCAGAATCCTGCTGCAAACAGGGAATGGTCAGTGGTCTGGCGGGGTGGCCGCTAGGTCTGGGCTTATGCGGCGCGGTGGCCCAAGGCATCCATTGCCGCAGTGACGATCAGCCCGCGCCATTCCTGGGTCAGCTTTGTGCCAACCGCCAGGCTGGCGCAGACGCCCAGGCCAGAAAATGCGCTGGTGACCCGGATCAACCGCTCCATGTCGAGATTGCCCATATCGATGCCCAGCGCCTCATACATCATGAACCCGATTTCGTTCATCTGTACGTCTTCCGGGTTGGGATCCAGCGCTATGCGGTTGGAAAGTGCCGACACTCCCGGTTGGCGAAAGGCAAAATCGACAGCCGCTTCCACGACGGCGAGATCGCGTTCCCGGCCGACAGGCAGGGATTCGACGTTGCCACGGACCTCCTGCACATGTTCCCGGAGCGCTTTGACAACGGCGTCATACATCGCCTGCTTGCTGGGAAAATGGTGCAGTAACCCCGTCTTGGAGTAACCGACAGTGTCCGCGATTTGTTGAACCGAAGTATGCGCGAAGCCATGCTTGGCAAACAGTCCGGCAGCACAGTCGATGATCTCGGCTTCAATCTGGGATTTCGTCGGTCGGAGCATGTCTTGAACGTTTTATTCGATGATTGAGCATGTGACGGACACGTCGTCCGCACGCGCAGCATAGGAGAGTGGGCGGTGTTTGTCTTTCGATTATTCTTCGCAGACAAACGACGGTTCGCTTCGCGATAGGCTTAAGTGATGAGGGGCGTTGCGGACATTGGCATCGGGTGGCGAGCAACGTCTCCAGATAGTTTTGTGAAACGTCCGGCAGTCCCCGCCATCGCCAAAGCCGCTACTCTCTCGCTGGCCCCCCCCATTCACGGCACGCTGGAACGGTAAAGGTTCTGAAACCCCTCGAACATGGCGAAGCGTCTGTCGTGCCAGGCGGCGGATGGCGCGGAAGGATTGTAGGCGTTGCCGAGCACCGACATCCTTCGCATTGCGGTAACGAGATCAGGCTGGTGGCCGCTTGCCACCGCGGCGAGGATGGCGGACCCCAGCAGTACCGGCTCGGCGGTGCCCGCAGCGCGGATGCGCAGGCCGCAGGAATCTGCCAGAACCTGCCGGACGAGATCGCTTTCCCCGGCGCCGCCGCTGATGACGATGGTATCGACCGTCAGGCCTGCTTCCACCTGTGCCCTGAGAATCTGGCGAAGGCCGTAGCCGAGGCCGCAGAGCCCGGCCACATAAAGGCCGATCAGGCTCTCAAGACCATCGTTGAGGTCAAGACCGGCAATAATCGCCCGTGCATCGGGATCGGCATGTGGGGCGCGATTGCCCAGAAACTCCGGCACCACCATGATCTCACCCGCCAGCAGGGGGGCTTCGGAAAGGTTATCGACCCTTTCCAGGATGCGGTCGATCAGCCAGGCTGGCAGTGACTTTCCGGCCGTGCGGGCCTTGGCATTCGCTTCGGCTGACATTGGATGCATTTTCAGGAGGTGAGCGATCGCCGCACCGGCGGCAGACTGGCCGCCTTCATTCAACCAGAGGCCCGGCACCATTGCGGAGGCATAGGGCCCCCAGACACCCGGAACGAAACTGGGCTCGACGGAGGAGCTGAGGGTACAGGCCGAGGTGCCAAAGACATAGGCCATGCGTTGGGCCGGACCTTCGCCCTCGGCCTCTGCCCCAACGGTGCCAATCCCGCCGGCATGGGCGTCGATCAGGCCGGCGCCCACGGGGATGCCTGCCCGCAATCCGAGTTCTGCGGCTGCTTTTTCACTCAGCCCGTCGCCGACCGGAGCGCCGGCGTCCAGGATCGTCGTGCCGATGCGGCTGAAATCCTCGTCCGCAAGTTCACCGAGGCCGATGGCCCTGAAATAACTGGCATCCCAGCGCTTCTCATGGGCCAGATACGTCCATTTGCAGGTCACGGTGCAGACGGAGCGCGCGTCGTTGCCGGTTGCGCGCCAGGTCAGGAAGTCGGTGAGGTCGAAAAACGCACCGGCGCCCTTGAAAATTTCGGGCCGATTTTCCTTCAGCCATAGAAGTTTGGGCGTCTGCATTTCGGGCGAGATATGGCCGCCGACATAATCGAGCACCGGATGTTTGAGACTGTTGATGTGCGCTGCCTGTGGAATGGCGCGATGATCCATCCAAACGATAACATCGCGGTCCGGGTCTTCCGACGGGCCGACGGGAAGCGGATTGCCTGCCTGATCGAGCACGACGAGCGAGCAGGTGGCGTCGAAACCGATGCCGCCGATATGATCCGCGCTCAGGCCGGCTGCCTGCAATGCTCCTTGAACCGATCGGCACACGGCATGCCAGATTTTTGCGCTCGATTGTTCGACGATGTGGCTACCCTCGCGATAGAGGGGAATGTCGTGCTTCGCCGTGCCGAGCAGGACGCCGGCCGTATCGAAAATACCGGCGCGCGCGCTGCCCGTACCCACATCCACACCGATAAAGCAGGGCGCGCCGGTGGCGCTGTCCGTCGTTCCTGTCACCATAATCCTGCCCGACCCTGCCTTGACGGCGGCACGCAGCCGCCGAAACCTCCATTTCCTCTATAAATCTACATTATTGGGCAGGATGACAAGATCGCGGATGACGACATTGCGCGGACGCGACAGCATGAACAGCACGGCCTCCGCGACTTCTACGGGCTGCATCAGGCTGCCATTGGCCAGCGCCTCGGCCATTTTTTCCTTCGGCCAGTCGTCCAGAAGAGCCGTTACCACCGGGCCCGGCAATATTGCCCCGACCCGCACGCCATGCGGTGCGACCTGTCGGCGCGTGGTGTGGACAAAGGCCTGCACCGCGAATTTCGAAGCGGTATAGACAGGCTCCCAGACGACAGGGACCACCCCCGCCACCGAGCTGGTGAAAAGGATGTCACCTGATTTCTGCTCCACCATGTAAGGCAGAACCGCGTGCACGGAACGGAAGGCGGCGTTGATGTTGAGGTTCAGCATCCGGTCCCAGGCGTCCGGATCGCCCTCCGTGACCGGACCTCCGACATAAGCGCCGGCATTTGCGTGGAAAATGTCGAGCCGGCCGGTACGGTCGAGAATGCGGGGCAGAAGTCCCGAACACTGTGCGGTGTCGAGCAGGTCCGCGACCAGCGGCACCGCCCGTTCGCCGATGTCGTCGCAAAGCGCTTTCAGCCGCTCGCCGGCGCGGTCGATCAGGACGACGGTTGCCCCTGCCGCCGCCAGCGTTCTGGCGCATTCCAGCCCGATGCCCGAAGCCGCACCGGTGATTGCGGCGACCTTGCCTTTCATGATCTCAGCCATTTCTCGATATCCCCCCGGTCGTTCCCGCTCAGAAACGGATCTGCAGCTTCACATCTTCCGGCAGCCCCTTGGCGGCCCGCTCGAATGCGGCGATGCTGTCCTTGAATGCGAAGGTGTCGGTAATCAGCGGTTTCAAATCCACCTTGCCGGATGCGATCAGGTTGACAGCGCGGTCGAAATTGTTGGCGTAGCGGAACACGGTCTCGACGCGTGCTTCCTTGATGATGGCACCGGCGACGTCGAAGGCCGTCTGTTCCACCGGCAAGCCGACCAGTACCACGGCACCGCCCGGACGAAGCAGATCGAAGATGCCGCTATACGCCTTTGGGCTGCCACTGGCCTCGAACACGATATCGGCACCCCAGCCGTCTGTTGCCGCCTTTACGGCTTCGGGCAGCGAAGCCCGCGTAATATCCACCGTCTCGATGCCATCATATTGCGCGGCGATTTTCAGCTTCGGAACGGAAAGGTCCGAGATGATAACGCGCGAGCAGCCGCCCGCCAGCGCCGCCAGCGCCGTCATGATGCCGATGGGGCCGCAGCCGATGACGACAGCCACATCGCCGGGGGTGATGCGGGCGCGGGTCGCCGCCTGCAAGCCAACGGCAAAGGGCTCGACCATGGCGCCTTCCGCAAAGGACACATTGTCCGGCAGCTTGTAGGTGAAGGCGGCGGGATGGACCACTTCCGGCGTCAGCACGCCATGGATCGGTGGCGTTGCCCAGAAACGCACGTCGGGATCGACATTGTAGATGCCGAGCTTGGCGGCCCGCGACGAGAGGTTGGGTACGCCCGGTTCCATGCAGACGCGGTCGCCGACCGCAAATCCTTTCACCCGGTCGCCAACGGCCGTAACCGTGCCGGCCGCCTCATGGCCGAGCACCATCGGTTCGCGCACCACGAAGGAGCCGATGGCGCCGTGGGTGTAATAATGCACGTCGCTGCCGCAGACGCCTACGGTATGGATGGCGATCTTGACGTCATCCGGGCCGACCCTGCTCGGCAGATCGATGTCCCGGAGCGACAATTCGCCTTTACGTTCGAGTACAAGAGCAATCATGGTGTATCCGCCCATTCTTCCGGAGATCAGAGCGCCTTGCCTTCGGCGTCGAAAAGATAAATGTGGCCCGCATCGATGCCGGCGGTGAAGCTGGTGCCGACGGCAAGGTCGGGCCGGCCGGGGGCGACGATGATGATCGGCGTGTCATGCGCCTTGGCATAGATCTGCGTAGCGCCACCGAGGTTTTCGGAAAAATCCGCCTCAAGGGCGAGAATCGCCGTGCCGCCATTGATCACCAGATGCTCGGGGCGCAGGCCGACGGTTACGGTGTCGCCGACTTTGGCGTGCGTGGCGCGCTGCACCGTTAGCGTGCCGCCGATGAAGGCGGTGTGGGCAAGCGTCAGCGTGCCATCCGTGACCGCCGACACCCTGGCTGCGATGAAATTCATCTTCGGCGAGCCGATGAAACCTGCGACAAAGGTGTTGGCGGGGCGGTCATAGAGTTCGGTCGGCGTACCGATCTGCTCGACCAGGCCCGCCCGCAGAACCACGATACGGTCGGCAAGCGTCATCGCTTCCACCTGATCGTGTGTGACATAGACCATGGTTGCGCCGAGATTGCGGTGCAGCTTGGCAATTTCGACGCGCATCTGCGTGCGCAGGTCAGCATCGAGGTTCGAAAGCGGCTCGTCGAACAGGAAGATTTTCGGATTGCGAACGATGGACCGGCCGATTGCCACGCGCTGCCGCTGGCCGCCGGAAAGGGCGCGCGGCTTGCGCTCCAGAAGCTGTTCTAGCTGGAGGATGCGGGCTGCTTCGGCGACACGGGCCTTGATCTCGTTTTCCGGCAGCTTTGCCATCCGCAGGCCGAAAGCCATGTTCTCGAACACGCTCATATGCGGGTAGAGCGCATAGGACTGGAACACCATGGAAACCTCGCGCTTGGCGGGTTCCTCATAGGTGACGTCCTTGCCGTCGATGGTCAGAATGCCGTCGCTGACGTCCTCCAGCCCGGCGATCATGCGCAGGAGCGTTGACTTGCCACAACCGGACGGGCCGACGAAAACGACGAATTCACCTTTCGTTGCGGAAAAGCTCACGCCCTTGATGACGGAGATTTCTCCGAACTTCTTCTGAATATTATTGAGTTGCAGGAACGTCATGGATTTCAAACTCCGGATCACTTGGCGTTACGGCATATCGCCGGCGGGAAGGCGCGGGTTTTCGCCCGCGCGCTCCAGCAGCGCTGCCGCACATTCTTCGTCAGTCACGAGCCGTCTGATGTAGCCGGCCTTGATGATGGCATGGATAACGGGCACCTTGTGCAGTCCACCCGAAGCGAGGATGGAATGCCGCACGTTCTTGAGCTCGAGGAGACTGAGCGAGAGAACCCGCTCATTCAGGGGGTGATCGACCGGATTGCCATCCGCATCGAGAAAGACCCCCAGCAGGTCGCCGACTGCACCGGCCGCGATCAGAGCGTCGACATTTTCCGCCACCGTCGGGACTTTGATCAGCAACGAGCGCTCGGTCATGTCGCCACAGGACAGAAGCGCTACATCAACTGCCCTGGCCCGCCGCATGGTTTCACGAATACCGTGATGCGAGAGCAGGATTTCGCGGCTTTCAACGGTCGGGAAGTAGAGCGGCGCAACCAGATAATAGCAATCCGCCGCGATGATCCGCGCATAGCCTGTCGCCACTTCGAAGGTGCTGGAGCCGGAGCCGCGTGTCACGCCGCCCATCAGCGAGGTTACCCAGCTATCGGGCAGCGAACGGGGCGTCATGCGGCGCAGTCCGGCGGCAAGCGTCTTGCCCCAGCCGACGCCGAGACCCATGCCGTTTTCGAGAAGGCTATCGAGCAGAGTGCCGGCGGCGTCGCCAATCACCCGCTGCTGCTCCCCGGCGTCGGGCAGGGTGGGCACGACCGTGACGTGATCCAGCCCGAAGCGGGCCTTGAGCTGCTGTTCGAGGTTGACGCAATTGACCAGCGGGAGACGTATATCCACCACGACCGACCCATCGGAGCGAACCTGGCCGAGGATCTTGTTCACGCGCAGGCGCGTCACGCCCACCCGGTCGGCGATCTCCTGCTGTGTCAGACCGCCGACGAAATAGAACCAGGCCACGCGCGCCTTGAGCTGCTCGGCTTCCATGTCCCGCACGGTGCCGGTGTTTGCGTCGAAATTATTGTTGCCATCGTCCATGTCTGGTTCCGTTCTCATGCAAAAGCGTTGCGGAGAAGCGACGCGGATTTTTCGACGGCGTCAAGGATGGAAGCGTCATCCTGTTCAAAAGGATAGAACACTTCGAGGAAGACGGGCGCACCCGCCAGCCCCGTTCTGCGGACGAGCGACGCCACCTCCGCCGGATCGACCCGGCCTTGTGTGGTGAAATCCCAGTGGCGATCGAACTGGAAATCGGTCTGCTGGACGTGCAGCGCGCTGACGACATCGCGAAGGCCGCTTAACCACGGCTCCATGTCTGCGCCGGCTTTGCCATAGAGCGGCTCCACAGTTCCGTGGCCCCAGTCGAGACAATAGTTCCAGGCTACGGCGCTTGCCGAAACGTCGTCCATCATCCGCCGCGCCTGCGCCACCGTCCAAGGCCATTCGCGGCGCAAGGGGGTCGGTTCGACATAAAGACGGGTCAGGCCTTCGGTTTTTGCCCGATCCGCAAGACGTATCATGCGGGCGATGAGGTCGGTATAGTCCGCGTCGGGGATCGCATCCGCCTCCCTGCCGTCAATCCGCGAGGCCGTCGCCCCGAGCGGACCGCCGACGCTTTTTATTCCGGCCCTGGCGGCAAAGGCATAGGCACGACCGAGCCACGCTTCGGCATAGTCGCGTACATCCGGATCCGGATGAAGCAGCTGGTTGAAGGTGTAATGCGCAAGCCCGATGAAGGCGCTATGGATGGTGATGCCGGTGACGGCTGCATCCCTGCGGATCGTATCGGCATGACGGTCCAGCACGGCGGATGGCCACATGGGATCGACGAGATCCAGCGAAAACTGCACGAGATCGACTCCCATGCGCTCGCGCACCAAGGGAGCCCAAAGTCCGGATGTAACCCAGCGCTTGACGCAGAAGGAAAGGTTGAGGCCAAAGGCGATGGGATCCGTCACTTGGTCGCCCCCATGGTCAGGCCGCGCACCATATGGCGCGATACGATGAGGGCAAAGATCGTGACCGGCAGCACGATCACCGTTCCGGTGGCCATGATCTTGCCCCAGGGCAACTCGTAACCGGACATGAAGCTGGTCGCGATTACGGGCGCTGTCTGCACGTTGCGGCGGGTCAGCACCAGCGCGTAGAGCAGCTCGTTCCAGGAGAAGATGAAGGAGAAGATGGCCGAGACGGCAATCCCCGGCGCACCGAGCGGCAGGTAGATTTTGCGGAAGATGGTGAACTGATCGGCGCCGTCCAGTCGTGCCGCCTGCTCCAGGTCGGAAGGGATCGACTTGAACTGGTCGGTGCAGATCCATACGACGATCGGCAGGTTGAAGGTCAGATAGATCAGGATCAGCACGATATGGGTATCGAGCAGATTGGCCTGCATCGCCAGCAGATAGACCGGGAGCGCAAGCACGATCGGGCTCGTCATGCGGTTCGAGATGAACCAGAACCACAGGTCCGACTTGCCGCGAAATTCATAACGGGCCAGCGCGAAGGCGGCCGGCGCACCGAGAATGACCGCAAGAATGGTGGTGGCTGAGGCGATCAGCAATGAATGCCCCACCGCGCCGAGCACCTTGGAATCGGCGAAGATGGCCTCGTAATTTTCCAGAGTGGGGGTGAAAAACCACATCGGCGGCGAGGCGAGAATATCCGATTGCGTCTTGAAGCTCGCCGCAACCATCCAGAGGAACGGGAAAAGCGAGAAGAGGACAACTGCGGTCAGGCCGATGGCATGCAGGACGGTGCCGGATGAGAGACGCATCAGTTAACCTCCTTGTAGAATACGCGAATATAGAGACGACTGATCAGCACTGTGAGGATGAGCAGCAGGATCGCCTGCGCCGAGGCCGTGCCGAGGTCGAAGATGCGGAAGCCGACGCGCTGGATGTAGATGGACACGAGATCGGTCGCGGAACCCGGTCCGCCGCGCGTCATCACGAACACCATATCGAACAGTTTGAGGACGTCGGCCGAGCGAAGGATCATCACGGCGGTGAGGCCGGGCATGAGGTAGGGCAGCTGCACGTAGCGCAGCAGCGAGAGTTTCGACGAGGTCTCAAGTCTCGCCGCTTCCTCGATCTCGCCGGGCACCATGGAAAGGCCGGCCAGGAAGATGAGGGCGCAGAACGGTGTCCACTGCCATACATCCATGATGACGATGGCGGCGAAGGCGCCGCCGGGCGAGCCGAGCCAGTCGAAGCTTTCAAAACCGAACATGCCGAGAAACTGGTTCGCAACGCCGAAATCGCGGTTGAAGATCAACCGGCCGATAAGGCCGACGACGGCATAGGTGGTGGCAAGCGGCACGACGAGCGTAACGCGGGCCAGCGATTTCAGAAGGCCGAGACCGGTCTTGTGGAGCAGCAGGGCAACCCCCATACCAAGCGCGATCTGAATCGGCAGCACCGTCACGTAGAATTTGGCGGTAAGGAAGAGGCTTGCCCAGAAGGTGCTGTCCGTCAGAACCGAGGCGTAGTTTTCAAAACCGATGAAGGGAAAGCCCTCACGCGGGCGGGCGATGTTGTATCGCCGGAACGAGGTGACGATCGCAAAGAGCGTGGGGTAGATGCCGATCAGGAACAGCGCGATAACCGCGGGCGCCAGAAACCATGCCGGCGTCCAGCGTCCATATCCTCGGTTTGGTTTGGTTTGAATCATAACGTCCTCTCAGGCACCGGGTGCGGCCGCATCGGTGAAGTCACTCGAGATTGGTGTGGTTCGCCCGCATGGCGTCGGCGGAAATGCCGAGGCGTGCACGAAGCGAAAGGATCAGAAGTTCGAAGAGCACATAAAGTGCTCCCTCATAGAGCGAGCCCATGGGCAACACCGATATATCGGAGCCCTGGTCGTTCGCCATGGTTTGCGCCGGAACAGTGAGAATGGTGTCGGCGCGGCGCGCGGCCTTGCCGTCTGCCTGCGCGGTGACGAGCAGGATGCGTGCACCCGCCTCATGCGCAACGCCCATCAGGGCGGAAACTGTCGAGAAGTCGCCCGGACCGGCCGAAACGATCAGAAGATCACCCCTGCCGAGGCTCGGCGTCGTCATGTCGCCGACGACGGATGTGGCAAGGCCGAGATGGAACAGCCGCATGGCCAGCCCCCTGATCTGAAGTCCTTCGCGACCGACGCCGTAAAGCGCGATCCTGCGGGCATCGGCAATTTCGCGGACGCTGGCGTCGAAGTCGGCGGGATTTATCCGTTCGAGGCTTTCGGCGATTTCTTCAAGGGCCTGTCGGGAGTGTTCTAGCATTACGGGTCAACCGGAACTCTTGTGAAGAAGGAAGAAAGGACGGCGGGGGATGAGACCCGCCGTCCTCCGGGAGGTCGGGATTACTGCAGCAGCTTCTTCTTGCCGTCGTAATAACCATCCTTGCCAAGGATTTCCTCGGTGCGTGTGCCGATTTCCTTGGCGCCGTTCTCCACGGTCACTTCACCAAGCTGCATCTTTGAGCCCCATTCGGCGACGACTTCGGAAATGGCAGGCCAGGCCGGGAAGCGCGGACGGAACTCAGGGACGCCGGCCTGCCAGGAGGCGACCATCGGGTCGACGAACTTATACTTCGCCTTGATTGCCGGGTCGTCATAGACAGCCTTGCGGCCGGAAACGCCGCCAGCTTCAACATAGTCCTTGGCGATGGCTTCCGACGTTGCCCATTGAATGAACAGCCAGCTTGCCTTCTTCTGCTCTTCGGAGGCCTGTTCGGCGACGGCGAGAGAGAAGCCGCCAAGCGCAGGCAGGCGACCGGCCGGGCCGGCGGGTTCGGGCGCGACCGCAAGGCAATCGCCGAGCTTCGATGTCGCCGGATCGACCAAGGTACCGTAGAAGGCCGACCATTCGGTGATCATCGATACCTGGCCCTGCGCAAGCGCGTTGACTGCCTCCGCGTGATCCCAGCTCACGACGCCCGGCGGCATGTACTTGGCCAGATCCTGACGGAAGGTCAGGCCGGTCTGGCTTTCCTTGCTTAGAAGATTGGACTTGAACTCCTTGGTGAGCAGCGAGCCGCCGAATGGCCACAGGAAGCGCATAAAGCTGTCGGCCGATTGCGTTTCGCCGCGACGGGACTGAAGCGCATAGGCATACTGGTTCTTGGAAGCGTCCGTCAGCTTGGGGCCGTAGACGTCCTTGAGTTCCTGCCATGTGGCCGGCGGCTTGTCGAAACCCGCCTCCTTCAGCTTGCACGAATTATAGAACAGCAGGCCCGAATAGTTATCGAACGGCAGACCGTAGGTGGTGCCGCCCCATGAACCGAAGGCGTCGAGCAGTAGCGGGAAGAAGCCATCGAGCTTGAGGTTCGGGTCGGTGATGGATTTGTCCTTGGTCAGATCGTCAATCGGTACGATCCAGCCGCTTTCGGCAAATTCGCCAATCCATACGAGGTCGACCAGCGCAAGGGTCAAATCCCCGCGCGAGGTGAAGTTCAGCACCTGCTTTTCGCGGGTGTTCTCATAGGGAACGATCTCGTAGTTCACCTTGATGCCGGTCTTCTTTTCGAATTCCGGAAGCAGCTTGATGATGGCGCGGTAGCCGGGACGATCCAGGAAAATGCCGCTGATTTCGGTGCCCTTGAGCGGGGCCGCCGCCGTTTCCAGCCAGTCTGCCGCAGACGCGACGGACGGCAGGCTCGAAGACGCGACGGCAATCGCCAGAGCGCTCACAATGGTGCTAAATTTTGCTTTCATTTCTTTCCTCCTTCGTGCCGGCTGCTTTCGGGCTGGCCTGGCTTTCTCTCCGGTAATTGTCAGTTCAACCTGATGCTGTGCGGCATTTTTTGCAGGGCGTTGATCCTGCGGAAGCACCGTTCAAAAGCAGTCGATGGTTGGGTTTCGTCTGATGCGGAGCAAAGCTCCGCCCTCCGCAAAAGACGGATAGTTTATGAATTTCAGTTGTTTATAAAAATGCATTCTTCACATTTCCACTATTCGATACATTTGTATTTTAAAATTTGCAATAGCATCGATCGTAAAAATATGGCATCAGAGCGCGGTAGGGGGAGGAATGGTAAAAGATGCTTCCGAAGCGCAATTCCACAGATGAGATCGGCGTTCGTGCGGCATTCGCGCGCAAGATCGCCCGGCGCGCCGGTAGCAAGGCAAAGCGCCTTTTCTCCCATCCGAGGCGGTTGACCGCCCAGGTCAAAAGCTCGCCGCAGGATCTGGTCAGCGAGGCGGACCGGTCGGTCGAGGCCTATCTCCGGCACCAGATTTCCAGCCATTTTCCTGATGATGCGATTATCGGCGAGGAAAACGCCCCGACTGACGGCCGCTCCACTTTCAAATGGGTTATCGATCCGATCGATGGAACGATGGCCTTTCTGACGGGCCAACCCAACTGGACGGTTTCAATCGCCGTCCTGGAGGGAGACGAGCTTGTCGCCGGGGTCGTTTTTGCGCCGGTTCTCAAGGAAATCTACCATGCGATGCGGGGGCAGGGCGCCTGGCTCAATGGCCGGCAGCTCCTTATGCGGGACGACTGGACGATCGCCACGATCCCCGTTGGCTTCGGCGCGACGGAACGCGCGGACGCCGATCAGGCCGGAGAGTTCGTGACCAGGCTTTATCGTGAGGGTGGCGTGATTTTCCGTGTCGGCTCCGGTGCATTGATGCTCGCCTATGTCGCGGCCAGCCGCTTGTGCGGCTATTATGATCCACGTCTTTTCAGTTGGGACTGCATGGCGGGCCTGCTTCTTATCCGGGAGGCTGGAGGGCAGGCGGAATTTACCGGAACCCTTTTGGATCCGGGACCAATCTGGGCGGGAAATGCCCATGTTTTCGCCGATCTGAAGCGTATAAGCGAAGCCGCTGAGCCGGAGGCCGGGGCGAGGAGATAGTGTGCTGTCTGGTTGACGCGCCTTTCTCCACGCCGACTTTCCGCCTCCGGGACTATGGCGAATAGCCGGTTAGCCGGCACTCTGCGACATTCGCCACAACAGGCTGTCGATCAGTCGATCGGGAAGCAGCCAGGTAAGAAACATAATCAATTTGGCACCGCCGCCGGTAGCATAGCGCGGGCGCGGATTGCGCGCCGCCACGACCTTGCCGATCGTCCGCGCAACGACTTCAGGCGGAGAGGCCATGCTTGAAGCGTCGGCGCTTTTCAGCATCGCGGCATGGCGTCGAGCATAGGGGCCGTAGGCCGTGACTCCTGATCGCGCAAGCAAGCTGTCGCGCGCGATTTCGTTCCATTCGCTGCGGATTGCGCCGGGTTCGATAACGATCACGCGAATGCCAAATGGTTTGAGTTCGAGCCGCATGCAATCGGAGAGCCCTTCCACCGCGAACTTGGTGGCGTGATACCAGCTGCCGAACGGCTCGCCGAGTTTGCCGCCGACCGAAGTGACATTGACGATCGTTCCAGACTTTTGCGCCCGCATGAGCGGAATGACGAGTTGGCTGAGCCGCGCCAGACCCATCAAGTTCACTTCGACCTGGCGGCGGCCCTCTCCCATCGGCACATCCTCAAGCGCGCCATAGCTACCATAGCCGGCATTGTTGACGAGCACGTCGAGCCGCCCGCCCGCAGCGCGTTCGACGTCCGCCACCGCAGCGACGATCGAGGCGTCGTCAGTGAGATCGAGCGGAACAAGTGTCACTCCCAAGGCTTCAAGCGGTTTCATCCGGTCGAGTCGCCGGGCGGCGGCGAATACCTTGTAGCCGTCTTTGACGAGCTGACGGGTCGTCGCTTCGCCGATTCCCGACGATGCGCCGGTCACAAGAGCAGTTTTCATGTCGATTTTTGACTCCTATTCAATAGAGCCGCACTCTATAAGGGTGGAGTATGGTCCATGGTCAATAGGTAATTTCGTCATGCTGATTTCGGAATTTGCGCGCGCGGCGGGAATGAGTGTCGATACCGTCCGCTTTTATGTGCGCCAGGGGCTGCTCCACCCGCAGACGGGTATGAAGGGGGGCGCCAATCCCTATCAGATATTCGACGCTGAACAGGTCAATGGCGCACGCGTCATTCGCCTGATGCAGAGCCTCGGCTTCTCGTTGAAAGAAATCGGCGGCATTGCCGACGAATATCATCGTGGCGATATAACGCCCGAGCGCGGGCGCGCGATCATGGCCAGCCAACTCGGCAAACTGGAGGCCAAGCGGGACGGGCTCGACACGATGATCGCCTATACGCGCGCAAAAATCGCCTGGATGGACGGCGGGAACAAGGGTCCGGAGCCCAAACTGGCTGGTTTCGATGCGTGCGGCGTCGATGCGACACAGCCGGTGACTTCGGCCGCCTCATGAGCCCGTTTGGATTCGGTTGCAGGCTCTTACGACCACTTTCGCGACTTCATTGAGCGTCGAACGCGTCAATGGGCAGATTGTATCATGTTGCGAAGGGCTGAAATGGCGCACCCGACAGGATTCGAACCTGTGACCTTTGGAATCGGAATTGGAAGATATCGGTTATAAAGCTTTGTTTTAATTGGTCGTCGAAAAGAGCTGTGCTAGAACTGCGCTGCTCCGTTGCGCGATCCGTCGATGATTGGCGACGTCAGTCTGTTTGTTCGTCGCCTTGCTTGCCGTAGACAGTTATGTTGAGATTTGTATCTCTCGCGAAGTTGAGGGTATTTCAGCAGCTTAGAAATTCATGCAGCTTAAGTCTTAACGATTCAACGGTCTTGGTTTCACATTCCCAAACGATTAACGCAGACCATCCTCTTTCATGTAGCTGGCGCAAGGCTGCCTGATCTCGCGAAACATTACCTGCCAGTTTCTCGATCCAGAAGTCCGTCCTTGTCTTCGGTATGTTGGCATTTCGACATCCACTGTGCTGGTGCCAGAAGCATCCGTGCACGAAGATTAACTTTTTTCTTGATCGAAACACGATATCCGGCCGGCCTGGCAGGTCAGCACCATGCAGACGGTATCTGAAGCCATCGGCAAAGAGCAGGCGACGAACAGTTAGCTCCGGCTTTGTATCTTTGCCTCGGATACGTGACATGTTCCAAGCGCGGTGCGCAGGCGTGCCAGGCTTCGGGGACATGGGCGCTCGTCGAGACATTGAAATACCTAAACGCGTTGCTGAGCAGACACGCTCTATCGCGAAGATATAGGAACTTCAATCAACTCTGCTAAGGGCGGGTTGGCCTTGCCGACCATAGTATGCTGCAAAGCGCGCTGTGACGTCTTTTACAAAGGCTGGAGCTATCTGCAGAAGGGGCTTCTCGAAATCCTCTTTGAACTTCTTCTTTGAGATCGAGATTATGTCTTCAAAATCAATGTATCCCCCGACAAAAAAAGCGGTCTTAGGCAGCGCGTGATAGGATGACTTGTTGTTCCCATCCAGGTTTTTTTTCAAAGTGTTTCTACCGTCCGAGTTTTGCTTATTTTCAGGCAGATGCGCCTCGCATTCGGCAAGCGTCGATATCCTGCAAAGCATAATCATTCTCGCATTAAATTCCCCATTTGCTCTGAAAGTGAGATCACAAAGTGGATTTATAACGAGATAGTATTCCTTCGAACCACTGGGGCTAACAACGCTTCCGGTTCTTAAGACGTCGCCTATCGGAGGATAGATATAAAATTCCTCTGCGACACAGCTTTCCTCATCGAGATCGACCATTTGAATAAGGTGATTGAGAACATGTCGCATCAACGCTTTTTCTGATTTTTCAGAATTAGCCGCGCCATAAGCTTTCCATGCGGCCTTTTGATTCAAAATGTTCTTTTTATATACGTCGCTTAATGATTTCTCGAGAAGTCCCCGCGAACCCATTACTTTCGTTAGTCCCGAAGCGTGGATTTGCCTAAAGTCCTCTAATATGATGAGATTATCCGCTTCTCCTTTTTTTTGTACGTCAATGTGAACGTAAGCATAATCGGCCTCACTGGGCGTTCCAGTCAGTACGACTATCGGCATTCTGAGATTCCATTCATCAACCAGTTTTAGAATCTCATTTCCTTCGCCGCCTTTATCTCCCAATTTCATATCGATTACAGCACCATCGAAGCTGCGATCAATTTTCCCTAGTGCATCGTCCAATGTCTTACACTCGACGACGGATATCTCCGTCTTCTTTTCATGGTTGAAGCGCTCAACACTTTGAAGGAAGCCCTTACGATCTTCCTCGTTGTCCTCGACAAGTAAAAGCTTAATGCTCACAGTTCGCCCCCACTCACTGGCTGAAGTCTAAAATATGCCCCATCGGCCGATTCTAATACCTTGAGTTCAAGTCCATTTCTCGCAGCTGCCTCACCTGCAATTGCGAGACCAAGACCTGTACCGTCCGTCTTTGTCGAGAACTCTGGATCAAAAATAACCTCCGTTTCGATAAGAGCTTTGTCGATTCCCGGGCCATTGTCCCGATAGTCAATGTGGGCCAGCTTGCCTTCTTCAATTTCAAACCGGATTGTAATTTTTGGTAAGGTTACCCTCTTCTCCCGCAACCAATAGGTGCTGTTATCGATAAGGTTCGTGAAGATCGCGTAGAAGTCTTCTTTCCACCCTAAGAACTCGAAGTCTGATGGGCCTTCCAGAGCGGCTTCAATGCCGAGGTCGTTCATGGTCGTCTCGAAAACTTTAAGCGCACCATTGAGCGTGCTCGCGAGCTTAAAAAGATGCGATTCAGCACGTTTCCCAGAAGCCAATGGATCAAGACGGCTAAAGAGTTCAACAAACACCTTCGCGTTGTGGCCTAGCTCATTAGCTATCGGGAGGATCTTGGATAAATTTTCTGATGTAGGATTTTCGTTGAAGACCCTTGCCCAGTAATCAAGGTTAGGGACTTGATTTTTGAAGAAATTAAGAGGCCTACGCCCTTCATGGAGAACGACGTTGACAATTTTGCCGAGAGTTGCCTGGCCCTGATAGACAGCTACCGTCTGCCTTATGCTCTCAGCAGCTTTGTTCTTTTCGGCCATATCACGGGAAAGTATGTCGGAGATTTCCCGAGTGACCTTGGCATCAATCCCGGACCTTTCCAGTCTCGTGACAATATCGACTTTCACATGGTCATTTGTGAAGAGCTGACTTATTTGCTTTTCAACTCTAGATTTTGGTTTGCCTAGTTCCAGGGACCTACGAAGGGCAAATCTCCGTCGTTCGAGCTGCTCAATGACGCTCTGAGTGATTTCGATAAGTCTGTTGTAGGCCGCATTTTCTTTGAGGCCATCACGCGCGCTTTTTTCAACGAGGCCCGACTTCTCCTCTGATTCAATATGCACGAATCCGATGACTTGGTTGCTGCCGATTTTCCTCGATGGGTTTTGGATGCGCTGTTGGTTTAGTTTCAACCAATCGTATTGCGCATCGCCGAGCGGACGAATCCTGAACCCGTTTCTATAGACGCCGATACCGTTGTTAAGGTTCAGCAATTGGCGCGCGGCCAAATTCCCTATGTAGTTCCCTTCGCGATCCTTCAGACCTCTACGGATGATCTGATCAATGTCATCCTTATCGCGGTCATAAACTCTGATGTCGAATTTAAGAGATCCGCATGTCTTTTCATACAGGTCGGAAAAATCGACATCGAATTCTTCGCTGCTGGCATTGTCTATTTTCTGAGTAGAGTATTTTAATTTGCCGATGCCGCGATCATCAATATGCCCCGAGACCATGTAATCGTAAAACTCAAGTATAGGGAACGAATCAATAGTCTCGTCGGCATCCGGTACGCCTGCGAATCCGGAAATTTTTAGTCGTATGTCAAACTTTTCCTGCTTAACCTCAATGCCGGATATAGCAGCTGTAGGGGGTGTAAGCTTTCGGAGCTCGTACTTCAGTCTTTTGAACTGTGCGTCATTCCACTCTTCAAGCCCCTCGCGGCTTCCCTGCATTGTAAGAATAGTCCCCGGCGTCTGGGAGACTGTCTCCGTGTCGATCAACAGGTCAACTTCATCCAAATAGTCGGCTTGCTCGAAAACATCCCACTGAATGAACACCGAGGTTTTTTCACCGCTCTTGTTCGTGGTTTCGAGAAGCAGATCATCGCCAAGAATTGATGCCGCAAACCGACCAACCCCCTTCCTGCCTTGTAAAATGCGGCCATTGGGGCTCGTTCTACGGTGCAGCTTGTCACTAGTAGAGGGAACGAGCCATCTATTCACTACATCGCTTCGCGACATTCCGTGGCCTCCATCGGAAACCACTATCGTGTACTTGCCTGCCTCGGCATCTGCATTGAATTCAAGCAGTACGTACTCGGAGTCCGCATCGAAGGCGTTTTTGACCAGCTCAACAACGGCTGCATAGGGATCTTGGATGAGATCGCGCCCAATCGTAAGAATATGTCTACCCGCTGGCCGGATAGAAAATGTGCCGTCATCAATCATTTCCAATTCCTCCGAATTGACTCGGCTATTCGCCGTGCAAGCAGAACGGGGACCGCGTTACCTATCTGCTTGTACGCCGCCGTACGGCTGGGTTGGCCGCTTGCACTTTCGAAAAAATAATCGTCTGGGAATGTTTGAAGCCTTGCGACTTCTCTTGGCGTCAGCGACCGGTTCTGCGTGAGGTCCGGGTGGATGTAGTAATTGCCGTCCTTAGCGATATGAGCCACAATCGTATGAGAAAAACTTACATCAGGGGCCACAACTTTAAACCGGTCAGTGAACGACGTCCGATTCTTGTGAGTTTTGAGCTTTTCGGGAAGCTCGTCATAGGACAGCCGTTCCTTCAGCTTGACCCACCGGTTTACAACTTCTCTGAAGATGCTCAAGTCCCTGTCGTTATGGGGACGGGCGGCATGCCATGTAACCTGATTATTGGACGCTAATATTCCAGACTGGCGAAGCCATGAACTCGGTTTCGCGGCGACTGCCGTGACATAGGGAGTGCCTTGGCCTGCTCTTAAAGATGGTAGGTCGCCGATTGCGTCTTGGACCAGAAAATGGGCATCGACCTCTGCAATCTCAGGGAAAAAGCCATTTTCGGTGCCGAGTTTTCCGACGAGGATTACGCGTTTGCGTTTCTGAGGCACACCGAATTTTTCAGCGGATAGAACTTTCCATTCCACCGAGTAACCCGCGTCCTTGAACAGGGACAGCATCATATCTAAGTAGCGGCGCCCTTCTTTCTCCCGCGCAGAAAGGAGACCTACAACATTCTCAAAGACAAAGTATTTCGGTTTGTAGCGCCTAAGAAATTCGACATAATAGATAAAAAGGTAATTTCTCTTGTCGCCGACCATCTTAAAATCGGATCTGGCTCTTCCAACCAACGAGTAAGCCTGACAAGGAGGACCGCCAACAATGAGATCTGGTTTGCAGTCACCTATCAGATCATCGACCCGCTGGAATATCTGATCCAATTCCTCTTGGCCAATGGTCGCGTTGATCACGCGTGTCGGTGCCTGAGAAAGTTCGTAAAGCTCCGATCTCGATAGTCTGCCAGCCAAGTAATCGTTGTATTTCGATGAGAGCCCCATCGATTTCAACCGATAATAGGCCTCCCTAGTGCGCAACGTAAATGACGCGGCAAGGTCCGCTTCAACATGAGCAACTGGCTCAAATCCTGCTTGAATAAACCCTTCAGACAGTCCGCCAGCCCCCGCGAACAAGTCAATAAAGGTTAGTGGCGCTGAATGGCCCTTTTGGTCAAACATATAAAACCGAATAATGCACGATCCGAATCACAACGGATGCAGCGGTGCCCCCCGACGCATCACATCCGTTGATACTCTATAAGGAGTGTCGAGGCTACTGTAGTTTTAAAAGGTTTGAAACCTGTCGTTGTTCAGATAAAACCGCGTTGCTTAGGCAATTGCGCGCATGGCATTGGCGTAAGTACGTCATGTTAGTTGCAATTTTTTATTCGGTCTCTTTGCTCATTTCGCAAGGCCCGCAACATCTCGCCTCGATATGCGTGCGGCTGATTACTGCACTCGAGGAACAACGTGACCGCCAGATATGCCAAGCTAAGCCAGTCGAAAATATCAGCGAAGGAATGGATACGGCGCGTCACCGCGCCGATTGTCGGCGCTTGTGTAGTGATTACGTGTTGGGTTCTTTACGTGGAGTTATCGGCAGTACCTCCTTACATTTTGCCTGGGCCTGGTAGCGTTGCCATGGTGATTGTAAACGATTGGCCAATATTGGGCGCGGCGCTTTGGGTGACCGCTCAAACGACTTTTGTGGCGCTGCTCCTGGCTGTGGCAGGAGGGGTGCGCGCGGCGGTGATATTGGAACAATCTCGATGGATCGAGGCGTTGTTATCGCCGGTCATGGTGACATTGCAGGTAACACCAATTGTTGCGATAGCGCCGCTGATCCTGATCTACGCGCCGACGCCCTGGATTGCGCAGTTGATATGTGCGTTCCTCGTGACCTTCTTCCCGATCATGCTGAATACGCTACAAGGCTTGAAGAGCGCCGACCGAAACCACGCCGATCTGCTGAAGACCTATGGTGCGTCCCGTTGGCAGACCCTCGTTTATCTGAAACTGCCATCGGCACTACCGAGTTTCTTCGCGGGTCTCAAAATCGGAGGTGGGCTTGCGTTGGTGGCGGCGGTTGTAGGGGAGTTTGCGGCAGGACAGGCTGGTAACAATGCGGGCTTGGCCTTTCGCCTGCTAGAAGCGCAATACCGGCTCAACATGCCGCGCCTTTTTGCATGCCTTCTGCTGCTCGCCGTCCTCGGGGCAGCAATCTTTCGCGTAACCTCGATAATATCCAAATGTGCTCTTCGTCGTTGGCATGAGAGCGAGCAAAATTAGCCACTGCGAAGCCTTCAGAATCGAAACCTAACGAAACACACGTTTTCTGACGTTTGCGCTCTGGATGGCGCTGACGCCTTGATCCCGCAGGGCAATTCCTCGCTTCAAGCTGACGCTCGCCCTTCCTGCTCATCGGCAACATAACGAAAGGCATGGAAATTCTGCCTTTCATGAGGTTCTGATGAAGCAAGCTCGGGTTTTAACGGATGTCGAATTCAAGCGGTTGCTTGCGGTGGTGGCACAGATGAAACATGCGGGGCGAAACAGGCTTGCGCTGATGTTGTCGCACCTCGCAGGGTTGCGTGTCGGTGAGATTGCCGCCCTGACGGTGCGCGATGTTCTCGACAGCGACGGGAAGGTTCGCGAGCAACTGCGGCTGCGGGCCGAGATCACTAAGGGCGGTCATGCGCGTGTGGTGTTTCTCAACGAGAAGCTACGCAGGGAGATCGAACGGCATCGCAGCGAATGGCCCGAAAACAAGGACGCCGATGCACCGCTGCTGGTGACGCAGAAGCGGACGGCGTTTTCCGCAAACACGCTCTGCCAGTTGATGGGACAATTATATAAGAGCGCCGGTCTCGACGGGGCGACCTCGCATAGCGGTCGCCGATGGTTCATCACGCGGCTTGCACATTCCGGCGTCAGCCCGAAGGTCATCATGACGCTGGCAGGCCACCGCAACTTGACGACCACACAACGTTACATCGATGTACGAGACGACATGATGAAAGCGGCGGTCGATTTGCTTTGACCGTCGCCCATTCCGGTATGGCGAAAAGTTCGCTCACGAACTTTTCTGAGGAACACTATAGGGGCTTGGCGACCTCGATCCGCTTTGGCTTTGCGCCCCAGCAGGCCGTTTCGAATTCCTTCTTATCGAGCGAATGAGAACCTGCCTTCATGCGCAAACCAAGCTGGCCAAATTTTTCAACGAGCAGTTCATGTCCCTTCCGCATCTTTTTCGTCCGGTCGTCGTCACCGTTTGCGAACGTGCTTTCGCCTGACAGTTCTTCCAGAACCATGTTCCAGCAGGTCATGGACGAGTAGCCGAGTGAGACGGCTTGCAGCACGAGATATGTGTCTTCGCCATGTGTGCGGAAGCTTGGATCAGAGAGCAGCGGTTTCCGACCCTCTTTCTCAAAGTTACGGACAACGATCATGCTGCCTTTCAGGTCCGTGCTCTTCTTGAAGACGTGATTGTTCGTATACGGATTTCCAGGGGTATTGAGTTCTTTGCTGAAAGGAGCCTTCCTCCCATAGATCGGGGCAAAAACATCAACGCCACCATAGGCATTTTTCCGGTTCGCGGCCATTTCCGCAAACAGACGGTAGCTGCTGTTATGGCTTTCGGCCTGCATCAGCACTGCGTCGTCATCCATGATGATGCCCCAATCGAAATCGCTGGCATATAGCTGCTTGAGGCAATCGATGCGGTTTTCGATCAGGATGCGGGGACCGACGCGCGTGATGCCGCCGCCATGCTCGGCAAGCAGACCAAGCTCCTTGCTGGCGGCGATTTCTTCGTCGGTCCAATTGGACGCAATGACGTGAACCGGAATATCCGTCATCCGCCGCCACCATTCGAGTTGCCATTCGAAATCGAATTTTCGGTCGGCTCGGTGTTCGGCGTCGTCAGGCAAGAAACTCGTAATGAAGGCACCGAATGCGCGGCCGCTGGACGAGGGCATGGCCGGAAACGTCGTCTTTGCCCGCCTGTTCTTTTCGATCAACGCAAAGTTTCGGGGGCGATGATTGGGAGCGGCTGTAGCACTCGTAGCAGTGCTTGCAGAGGCCGATCCCGTTTTCGTTGTCCCCGAATGCGAAGAGCCGCCGGAGTTTCCTGATCGTGTTGAACCTTTCGATCCCGGCGGCGGCGTTTGCGGTGCAGGCGGCGTTGGTGCGGTTGCCGGAACGAACGGTTCGCAAATCTGCGTCGGGTCCATCTTCCTGCCGATGATCAACGGCGATCTGTATTCGACGGTATCGCCATTGACGAAGGTATGCCCGATGCAAAATGCAGCGTCTTCTACTTCGCCATGCGCGATGTACCCGCCAATGTCTTCACCATAGGCGAGGAACGAATTCCAGACAGCCTGCGCATCAGCGAGCAAAAGCTCGTTTTGGGGCAACGTGGCCGTCGCTTCCTTGAACGCTACAGACGGATAGTTGGTGTTCATCATGCCGGACGTCTGTTCGAAGCCGAGTTCGATATGCTTGCCGTTAGACACCCATTGGAACCGCTTGGGGCGCGAAATCGGCATCGTCCTTTGCGCGTTCGCCTTCTGAAACAGGGTCATCGCGATATCGAGATTCTTGCTATCTCGCTGCATCGCATCCAGCGACATCGTGAAGTGCCGTGTGCGCAATCCGAGTTTGCGGCCCTGCCGAAGCTTTTTATCTGCATAATCAGACACCGGCAACAATGTCAGACGCGTGGGGGACTTAGCGTTGTCGGCCAATATCAGCCCACCATTGTCCTCGCGGATCGTCCAGGCAGTGTCCTGCTGGAACTGCTGCCGGAAGATATCGGCATCGGCCAGATCGAGTATGAATTGACCCTTGCGGTTTAATTCGGGCAGCGCATTGGCCAGCGTGACGGTGGCATGCGTGAAGCTGTAGGCGTCGGAAAGAAAGCGGAGTTTTGTAACAGGGCCATCTTTGGCATCCTCGTTCCAGATGGCGATGCATTGCAACTGACCTGCCGATGACGGCTTGCAGGCGCCAGAAATCAGATCGACGGCGCGATACAGAGAAAACAGCGGCTTGTCAGCAAGCGGATGAGTGGTGACGGCCCTGTCACCAATCGCTTCCAGCAGGTACTTCTCGATTGTCGCGTCGCTATCGTCTTCCCGGATATCGACAAGGAAGGTCTGGCCACCCTGCGAAAACAGCATCGACCGATGAAAACCATCCGGCAGGCTGACACCCGGCAAAGCGGTTCTTACAATCGGCTTGCGCTTCAATTCTTCCGATATCGTACTCAACCGAATCGAGCGGAGCTTTTCGGCCTTGGCTGTCGCCGGTCGTGCAAAGTGCTGGACAGCGAGAGTGTAGCAGCCCGACACCCCACCGTTGCTGACGAGCCAATCGACAAATTGCTGATCGCCAATTGTTTCTGCCGCGAGAGCGAGAACATTGCTCATCTGGCTGCGCCACGATTTACTCCGCTTATCGGAGAAGGCCAGATCGACAAGGGCATTATAGGGATTGGCCTTCGTCACCTTGTTGCTAGCTTTTTCGTGATCACTCAGGAAGCCTTCAAGTGCCTGCGGGTCTTGGCGGATGCTTTCAACGAATTCGAAAATCTTGTCCAACGCGACATGCAGCAGGTTTTCTGTCTTGCTCTCGTGTTGCTCGAATGCGCTGGCTGCACTTTTGATCGTGGCGAACTGTGCTTCGTAATAATTTTGGTCGCGAATTGTTTGTTTTTTAACCGCTATTCCCACTGGATGCCTCACGCATTTTATTCAACGTGGCGCAATCAGACCGAGCAATCCTTAAAATTTGCAGACGGTCCCAATGCGAAAATTCTTTGATGGACGACATGTTTAACAAGCCCTCAAAATATGCCATCTACACCCCCGCTATCAGTCAGGAATTTGCGAAGCTCGGATATTCGCAGCACCTCAAGCGCAGCTTTGCGTTTCTCGAAACCGATCTGAACTTTCTCGACCCGAAGAGCGGCCTGTTTCACTACCCCTGTGCGCTTTATAGCGCAGGTCAGGCCGCAAAGACGGCGAACTCCGCACTCGAAGACAACATCGTAAAATTGCGCGACCGGAAGGCGACCACGGTCATCGGAGATAGCGGCGGTTTCCAGATACAGGGCAACCGGATCAAGTTCACTGGCGATCCGACATGCGAGCGCATGTTGCGGTGGCTGGAAACACATTCCGACTATTCGATGTCGCTGGACTTCCCAACCGGCGGCATCACACCCGGCAATGTCGCCATGCATGCCGAACGGCTGATAGCCGAAGGTCACAATCTCGATGCGATGTGCGCGGCCAACGGCCAGTCACTGGATTTCAACGCCTGCCTGAAGCAGTCTTTGCTCAATCTGGATTATTTCGTGCAAAACCGAAAACCGGGGGCCACGGAACTGCTGAATGTCCTGCAGGGCCGGAACGAGGCAGAAAGCAAAACATGGTATGAGGCCGTGAAGGGTTACGGCCTCGAAGGCTGGGCATTTGCAGGTGCTCACCAGAACTCCTTTTCGTTGTTGCTCAATCGCCTTCACGACATGCGCAACGATGGCCTGCTGCAAACAGCGAAGTGGATACACATATTGGGCATTTCCACGCCCTCAATCGCCTACCTGTTCAACGCGCTGCAACGCTGCGTGACCGAAATCAATCCCGATCTCCAGATCACGTTCGATACGGCAGGCCCGTTTATTTCTGCTGCGAAGTTTCAGGCGATGATGGCCCACAGGCTCGATAAAGACGGCTGGGCGTTCGCCGCTCCCGCATCAATGCCAAACGAGGGAAGCCCATCAGATCATCGAACTCTTAACGAGCTTGCATGGGAAATGGCGCAACGACGCCCCAAGGCCAAGCGGGGAAACAGCGTCTCGCAAAACGAGCACACCTTTTATGCGATCCCCGCGTCAACGACGATTGGCGCACGGGTAAAGATCAGCGAAATTCGCGCGGGCTCAGGCGGCTCTTCCGATCTCGACAATGACAGCATCATGATCCTCATGAACCATAACGCCGAAGCCTATGTCCGTGTGTTTCAGCAGGTGAACAGGATTTTCGATAATCCCGAGGAATACGAGAACGATGTTCCCGTCATCCTGAAAGGGTTTCGTTTCGCTATCGAGGATATTTGGGCTGACCCACAATCGAAGACGACGCAATGGCAATCATTCCTCGATTGTGGCCTCCGATAATTGAGGGGCTACTGTCTGTAAGCTAGCCCTCAGCTTAGTTCTTCGGCTTACAGTTTGAAATTGAGGGTCGTCGTGCGCCGTCAGTACCAACTACACAGTGGCAATCGCAATTACCTTCATATGAAGCGCAATTTCCATCACAACAACAGCTCCCGACCTTCTGAACATAGCTTGGGATCGACATTTTCTGTGATGGCATTATCCCCGCAAGAATAGTTCCGTCAGCGCATTGTTCACTGACAGTGTTAGTATAGTTTGTTGTTCCTCCTAATGAGTAGTTCATTGAAGAGATGGATGTCCCCTCAGCAAATGTAGCTTGGCACAACATCAACATAAACACGCTTAGCAAAAAAGAGCGGATAGCCATAGTCAAACTCTCCCCATTGCGTTTCGACCAATAGTTGCTAACAATAGCTTAGATCGACTTCACCCACAATGTGTGTTTGTAGGAATCGCGATGAGTCCATCTGACTGCGGTAAAAGACGTTATCCGGTTCAGCCAGTCGCTGTGACACGCCGCCAAGCCATCATTCTCGGAGTTTTCGCCCTCGCGATACCTCTACGCGTTGCTCATAGCCGTTCCTTCTCAGATCAGCGCGAAGCAGCGGAAAAGGCTTATCAACATATAGTTTCCCGAACACCTTTTCCCGGTTCCAGTAGTGCAATTGACTATCGCGACATGGAGGGGAAGCTTCGATACGAAATACTCCGTGCGTTAACGCCGCTCTCAATTCCCGCGCCTTTCCCAAGGGGAGAATGGGGGGCACTAATCAACGTTCAAGTCGTTGAGCGGAAATCCGACCGAGAGCCTTATCTGTTTGCGATCAGCTTGGTTGGTGCTGGCGCAACATATGCAGCCGCGTATAGTTCAGGACTGACAAAGGGATGGCAGCGCCAAAAACCAGGAGCAAATTATGTTGCGCGCGAGGATTTGAGCTTTTTTCTTTGGGTTCACAGGGACGGTCTGAATACTCCAATTTGGTTGACTTCCGAGACACCGCTCGAAGTGGACGAACTTAAGAAGCGGTTTCGTGCGGCGCGCGAGAAACTGGAATCTGTCACGACCAATGATGCGCGAGAAGTCAACGCGAAATCGTTGGGCTTGGCTGCATTCGAACAAGGGCGTTGGGCGGCTGAAGAGGGCGTACTCGATGAAAGCTCGGGCCTTCTCAATATTGGTGTGGCGCTAACAGACATCGCGCTTGGACTGCTCCCGGGCATTGGCCTTGCCAAAGACGCCTATGAGGGATTGACGGGAACACACCTGCTCACCGGAGCAGAACTGTCCAATACCGAGCGACTATTGGCGCTAGCGGGCATATTCGCGTTGGGGTTTGGTGGTGCTATAACCGCAGGAATAAAGGGTACTGGCAAAATCTTGGAGGCCACTTCAACCGCAAGGAAAATCAACAACACGACTCGTCGTTACATCAAACACCTTGAAGGTCCGGCTTCTGTCGTTACGAAACGATCCGCAGCTAGCGTAAATGCCGATTTCATCGCGCAAATCGTGAAAGATCACCCTCAAATCGTGGCCCCTCAACCGCCATGGTCCGATAGCAAAGCAGTTTTTGACTTCGTGGCATCTCGTGATTTTACCGTTTGGCGCGTGCACAAAAGTCCGATTGACGGTATCAATCCAGCCGCTGGTGATTGGGTAATGCGCGTGATGCCAAGCGGCCTCAGCCCCGCTGACGTTAAGGAACTTTACGCGCTACCGGCTGCCGATCCGATGATGCTCAAATCTATCTCAACGCTAAAAATTCCAAAGGGAACGGCGTTGCGTGTCGGTGAGGCAGGCCCGAATACCTTTGGTAGCGGGGGAATGGTACAATGGCAAATCTTAGATAAGGTGAAGCCGGAATGGGTCGTGGAAACACGGGCATTTCCCTAACCTAAATTGATGGATCTATGCCATTTGCCATGAGACTATCATTACGTGCTCACGAGAGGGACATGATCGCGCTAACCGCAGTTGGTCAGAAATGATGGGGTTCGTAAGCCCACGGTGAGGGCCGTCTTGCGAGATTGATGCGAACATCGGAAGTCCTAGTGCAAACACTAGGAGTAGTCCTATGACCAAACATCCGATTGAAGTGATCACGTCTGTCGAGCGCCGTCGGCGCTGGTCCCGCGAAGACAAGGAGCGGCTCGTTGCGGTCTGTCTTGAGCCCGGTGCGGTGCTTTCCGAGATCGCGCGATCAGCCGGCATCCACGTGAGCCAGCTCTTTCGGTGGCGCAAGGAGTTTTGCCGGATAGAGGAGCCGTCAGCACAGGCGGCGAACATGCTGGTGCCGGTGATCGTCTCGCAGGCCGTGTCGGCAGCCCAGCCCTTGGCCACGGAAGCGCCAGCCCCATCGCAGTCCCGCCGGAAGCGTAGCGATGTGACGATTGAGCTGGGCCACGGTCGCCGTGTGCGCGTGGACAGCGACATAAGCACAGAGGCGCTTGGCCGCATTCTCGATTGTGTACTGGGTCGGCGATGATCCCGGTTCCTGCTGGTGTGAAGGTCTGGTTGGCGAAAGGCTTTCCCAGTCTGTCGCTGATGGTGCAAGAGACGCTGAAGCGCGATCCGATGTGCGGGCATCTGTTCGTTTTCCGCGGTCGTGGCGGTGGTCTGATCAAGGTCATCTGGCATGATGGCCAAGGAGCCTGCCTGTTCACGAAGAAGCTGGAGCGGGGACGCTTCATATGGCCGTCGGCGGCCGAGGGGCCGGTCGTGATTACGCCTGGGCAGCTCGGTTATCTGCTGGAAGGCATCGACTGGCGGATGCCGCAAAGGACCTGGCGACCAACATCGGCTGGATGAGCAAAAACACTGGAATGGCGGGGGCGAATATGATTCCATCTCCCCATGAGCAACCCCATCGACCAGCTTCCAAATGACCTTGCCAGTGCGCTCGCACTGCTGGCCGAAGAGCGTTCGCGGCGTGTTGTTGCCGAGGTGGAAGCGGCGACTGCCAAGGCGGAAGCTGCCAGCGCAAAGGCGCTCGTGTCACATTCAGAGGCGCTGATCGCGCGGCTGAAGCTGGAGATAGAGAAGGTCCGCCGAAAGCTTTACGGCAGTCGCTCGGAGCGCAAGGCGCGGCTTCTCGAACAGATGGAACTGCAGCTCGAAGAACTCGAAGCTGATGCCGGCGAAGACGAGCTCGCGGCGGAGATGGCTGCCAAGGGCGCGAACGTCAGGGCCTTCGAGCGTAAGCGTCTGTCACGCAAGTCCTTTCCTGAACACCTGCCGCGCGAACGTGTCGTTATCGCCGCCCCAGCCAGTTGCCCCTGCTGCGGCTCGGCCAAGCTGTCGAAGCTTGGTGAGGACATTACCGAGACGCTGGAGGTCATTCCGCGTCAGTGGAAGGTCATCCAGACGGTGCGGGAGAAGTTCTCCTGCCGCGAGTGCGAGAAGATCACGCAAGCCCCAGCACCCTGTTTGCCGGCTCGGATCGTGGTGCTGAACGTGCGGCGTTCATGGCGACACTGATCATGAGCGCCAAGCTCAATCACATCGACCCACAGGCTTGGCTTGCCGACGTCCTCGCCAACATTGCGGACACGCCGGTCACAAAGCTGGAGCAACTGCTGCCGTGGAACTGGACAGCCAGGACGCCGAACGCTCAAGCGACCTGACCTGCGGCCTTCGCCGGATGCTCACTCGGGTTCTAAAGACTGAGTTTTATAACCCGATTTTGCGGCACGTTTACTGGTGGGCTACGATTTCTTCAAATTCAGCCCGACGCCCTTGCAGGAAAAGCGGGTATCAAATGCCTTGGTGTAATCGGTATCCGGTTTGAGCAGCTTAACCTTCAGGAGTTCGTCGGCAAGCTGCTTGTAGCGTTCGGTGGTCATGCAACCGATACCCTTGTCGAGCGCATCGCCGCTATCGACAATTCCGTATTGCTTCATCTTGTCGATGGCATATTCGATCTGGCCGTCTGTCATTTCGGGGTTCGTCGCTTTGATCAACGCATTCGCCGCGCCGTTGTCCCCGTACAGGTAGTTGTACCAGCCCTCGATTGAGGCATCTACGAACCGCTGCACGAGATCAGGGTTCATGTCGATGAGGCTTCGCTGAACGGTAATCGTGGTGGCATAGGGTTTATAGCCACTGTCTGCGAGTAGAAATATCTTCGGTTCGATGCCGGTCTGCTTCTTTATCTCATAAGGCTCTGCCGTAATCAGACCCTGTTGGGCAGAGTTCTGGTCGGCAATAAACGGTGCAGGGCTGAAATTGTAAGGCCTGTACTGTTCGTCGCGGAAGCCGCCGAAATTGGCCTTAATCCACTCGAAATATGCACCGAACCCGCCCTGCGTCATGAAAATCGTTTCGAGCTTGGCCAAGTCCTCGAACTTTTCGACGCCACTATCGGAGTGGGCCAAGATGACCTGAGCGTTCTTTTGATAGAAGGCGGCGACATCAACCAAGGGAATGCCCTGCTCGATGCCAACAAGCTGTTCCTGTTGGGTGCCCAAATAAAAGTCGAGCTTGCCAGTTAGCAGCAGGGCGCGGTTTTGTGCTCCCGGCCCGCCCTGTTGGATTTCAACGTCGAGGCCATATTTGGCGTAGGTGCCATCAGCAACGGCCTGATAGAAACCGCCATGATCAGCCTCGGCGAGCCAATCGGTGCCGAAGCGAACTTTATCGAGGGAATAGGCGGGCGAGGCGATGGAAACTGCGGAGATTGCCAGCGCGGCAGCAATCGCTGCCTTGCCGGATGAGATATGCGCGTTCATTGGAAATTCCTGATACGGAAAGATGCGGAAGTTAAACATGGTGATTGTATTGGCCGGCTGTTGGCCAAACGTTAAAGCAGATGTCGGCTGACTCCCCGCCTATCGAAATCACCAAAATTTCATCAAGTTGTCAGAGATCAGCGCGCGCAAGCACACGGGTTATCTTCCACCTCGTTCCGCGAAATCCGAGATAGCAGTGATATGCAGCATCAGGCACGGGGCCTCCCACATCTGCAAAAATAGGAATATCTGCGAACAGTTGACGGCCATCGGCAGTCATCTCGCACAAGGCATAGTTTTTCTCGGTGCTTACTCTTCGAACGACCGCGATGTTTTCCCTCCGGTACGCAGGCGGCGCTTGACTTGGAAACAAGTTCGATGGACCAGTCCAAGCCACCATTTCCTCAAGTTCGCGGAAGTTCCAGCGTGAAGGTGTACGTCCCTCTACAGCCGCAGCATCTGACAGTTTTTGTTCTAGGCTGTTATCGAATTTGCCAATGGCGAGATTAAACCGCTCGACGCTATGCGGATCGATATCTTCACTCGGCGTCGCGAGAATTCGGGTTTTTAGAGGTGCAAACAATGGCCCAGGTTGAATATCCCAGAGCATGCAAGCGAGATCAATGGCGCGACTTAGCTGCATGTTCAAAGGCGACAGCCGCCAACGCGCATCTTGCCCATCCACCCGACCTTGGCCATCCGCCCCACGTTCACTCCTTGGGTCGCCATCGTTCGGTGGGAATGGGTCCGTCAACGGCAGCGAAGGGTGTCTAATCAGCGAAAGGAGAGCGGGGCCTGTGCTGTTACCTGCATAAAAAATTTCTTGTTTACTCGATTGTCGATGCGTTGCCTGAAAGATGTAATATTCTCGCGTCAGTTCACGAGCACAGCCCTGCCGCGATTGCCCGCGCAAGAGCGTGCATCGAGATATCGGCACAATTTCGTAATCTTCGACAAGCTGTTGCTTCTCCTCGTCGCCTCGGCAGAAAATTGGCACTTGAGCATTATCCTTCACTGTTACGACCCAACTTCAAAATACATGGATCAGCAGTACTAAAGGCGGGGTAAATCTCTGATCGTGATTTTCCCCCGGCGACGGCAATGTATGCGAAAGACGGAAGAGAGGAGTTATTTCTCGCAATCTTTTGCCGAGCCTTTGTGATGTCGGCGAATGTCTGTGATTGCCCTTCTGGTGATCTCGTTCGCGAGCTTCTGCTGGAAATCTAGCAGTGCCGGGTAGTTGTCCAACCGCATTCGTTTCAGCCGCCATGAGATTCCGCAAAGCGTGGCAAGCCCCGGCTCTCGATCGACGGCGATGAGGTGCGAATAATAGCGTGGGCTACGTCCGAGCCATATTCGCGAGAATTCCATCTGTGAATTGGTCAGCCCATCCGCCCGCAATGCCTCGTAGATGTCTTTGATCTTCATTCTGCTATCTCCTTGAAACAAATATTTATTTCCAAGAAGGCACGGCGCTAAAATGGTGCTGGATAAATAGCACGTTATTTCAGCAGGGGATTTTCAATGAAGACAAGGATGGAACAGCTACAGGCAGATATGATGACGAAGGGTGTCTTCACCCGATATGAACGCCGCCAAATCAAAACGTTGACGAAAGCGAATGAAGCCCAGCGCCAATATGTGAGGGCGGCGCTTCCAGCGAACCATCTGGCCCGACGCTGGATGGACACTTGTGGCGAGGTCGATGATTACGGCAACATCGATTATTGCGGTGTCCCGCTTTGTCCGCGCTGCCATATGCGGGAACGCGCAGTGCAAACGGGAAAGGCCATCAAGAAGATATTCTGCGATGCAGCCAACGAGGAGCTTGCGTTTGCAACGATCCTGCTGCCGCCGCAACTCGACTTCACCGGGATGACCGATCTCGTCGAGAATGAAAAACGCCGTCTTCGCACGTTCATAGATCGCCAGCGCAAGAAGGATAGCCGATGGGATGATTTCCAATTGTTAGGTTGGTGGGAAATCGACCGCATGAGCTTTGGTGATTTCGAAACCTGTGGCCGCAAGACGCGATTGGCTTTGGATGCGTTGGGCTTTCCGCTGATGGAAGCCCCGGACAAAACAATCTGGCGTCCGCATCTTCATGCAATTGTCCGCAAGGGCGGATTGACCACGGAAGAAATCGCCAGCGCCTTACGCAAGGAAACCCACACGGCAAAATATCAGGTGGATATCCAGCCATTTCGCGCATATCGCGATGCCGGCGACAATATTCAGAATATCGTCCGCTATTGCCTGAAATTCCGCATCGAGTGCGGCTACAAGCGGCCAGATGCTCAGGATTTCATTGAGGCAGAACAAGCCGATGAGGCAAAGCCAGCCGAACGCAATTGGTGGCCAGCCGAAGATATCCGCGCATATGTGGACTGGCTATGTCTGGAGCGATCCGGCTTTCGATCGCTTCGCGTTGTTGTCGGGCAAGCCAAAGACAAATCGGCTAGTGGTGTTCAACATGTCATGTCTTCGAGCATTTCAATTGGTGAAGAGATTGAAGACGGTGAGAAATCGACAAATGCGATGCCTGACCGTTCTGGTACTCGAAACCATATTGATGAGATGGAAGTAAGTTCCGGTGTATCGGATATGAATGGGATTTTCGTTGTCGAAGACAATCGCGGTGTTTCAAGGAGTAATGCGGATATCTGCGATGTGGGAAATGGCGTAACGCGTTGTGTGTATAATAATATTGTACAGGATACTAACTGGACTGATGCCAGCAAAAGCAACCTCTTACAGCGACCGGGCGCTGGCGACATTCCTGCTGGTGTGATTGCTGTCAGCAAGACATCCAGATGCGCCGGAAACGGCGCTAGCCTTGCCGAGCGGCTGCGTAGTATCGCGGATATAAGGCAAGCCAGTGGTGATCGACGCGGCGGTGCGATGTATTGACAAAAGTTCGCTCACCGAACTTTTTGCCTCCGTTCATACAAACGAATAATCATCGTATATGGTCAGTCCCCGCAGCGCCTCCAATGCAGGATTTTCCCGGCACGCTTGATCGAAGACGCTGCGAACTGCCTTCGATGACGGCTGCGTTGCAAGCCGGGGAATACTCCCGGTGAGCGGCAAACCGGAAAGCTCCAGCTCTTCGACAATCCGTCCAGTCATCGCGGCGGCTTCCAGATATGCGCTGATCGGCAACGTCGGCGCGAAAGTCTGGTCGCGCACCAGATTGATGCCGAGCATCGGACGCAGCGCCATGATGTCGGAAATCCACAGCGATTGAAACACCGGCCCGTCATCAGTGAGATTGTGCAGAGCATCGACGGCATGCCCGCAGAGCCGGCTCCGTGTCAGCAGCATGACTGAATTGCCATCGGGATCGTAAAGCCGAGCGACCGGCGGGAAATTCGCATTCGGTCGCGCATGCCATTGAAGACGGTGAAGCAGGGTTTTCGGGAACACGCGTCGGTATCGCCCCGGCTGGTCCATCTCGTGGACGGCGACGTTTTTGCCCTCGGTCAGCGCAAACAACAAAATGGCCCGCCACGACAACGCCGACAGATAGCTGCGCTGGTGCATTTCTCCGTCGATTTCATAACGCAGGTTCAGCGACGTACCTTTGCGTTTGATCTTGTAGAGCCGTTCGGCTCCCACATGCAGATCGGCCATGAACAGCATGGCCAGGTCGATTTGCGCCTGCGTGGGCTTGTCGTCGTGATTGCCGGGTAAATGATCTTGCATCTGGGCTCCGCTCGATTTCGGCGGAAACAAAATTCCAGATGGTGCAAAGGGCGAGTTCAAAGACCCGCCCGAACGAATGGCGACAGTGCGTGTGCTTTCGGGGTCAAGCTTGACGGGCAACGCGCATCAAGCTGAAGCACAGAAGTGTCAAGGAACGTGGCCCAGCCCGAAAACAGTACCGCGCAGCGCCCCGCACCGAACGCGCGTCCATGGCGCTCTCTGACAGCGTTCCGGCCTATGCCGGAACGCACGAAGGGCATGGGACCAAGTATGATCCCATGCCCTTCGGATGCTTGTCCCGCAAAAACTGCGCCGGTTTACGCCAACTCCTAGCACTGACCTGAAATGAGTGGCTTGTTTTGCGATATGCAGGAGAAACGGGATAATATGCATCGTTGGGGAGAAATTGCGTTATCCTCAAATACTTGAGATTTGGACATGATCGATATTATTCATGATGGAATAGAACATGGCCCCGACGGATTTATTTATGAAAGAGACATTCGACTATCATAAGGCAAATCCCCACGTATCCCTTGAAGGTCATGTGAAAAGCCGAATTGTCGAGCTGGGCCGGGCACTGGATGGCAAGACCCCGATTTATCTCGACACGAATTTCTGGGTAAATTTGCAAAAAGCGGCCCACACGGATAAGGCGCCGGAAGACCACCGCAAGCTGCTGCGGCTTCTGCGGGACGCTGCCGCCAAAGGGCGAGTTTTCTGTCCGGCTAGCGAAAGCATATTCCTCGAACTTTTAAAGCAGTCGGACCTCAAATCGAGGCTGGAAACTGCCGCTCTTATTGACGAGTTGAGCCTCGGCGTCGCGATGCTTGAGCCGCAGGCAAGGGCTGCAACCGAGCTGGCGCATTTCGTTCACTCCATTGCCGGAGACAAAAACACCCTGCACCCTCTGAGTCATCTGGTGTGGCACAAGGTCCCCTATGTTCTTGGCCTGACCCATCCGAACCCCACACCGTTTGACGAAGAAACTCGGCTGGTCATTCAGAAGGCGTTCTTCGATGAAATGTGGGACATCCCTTTGGCGAAGATGGTCGGGATGTTGACCGAGTTGCCCGACCCGGTGGAATTAAACCTCGACGACAGCGCGGCCATCTTGAACGCCGGAATAGCTGAAAACGCCGATAGCATACGAAGCTTCCAGCAGGTTTTCGAGGCGGAGCTTCAGGGCGTGGCCGATCTTTATGCAGACACACTCGCCGATATCATCAATCAAATGAACCCCGATGAAAAAGCGCGTACAGCCCCGAAGGACGAAACAGAAAAGGCTGAGGTTCGCCGGATGGCCTATAATCTGCTGTTTCACGCCCTCAAATCCAACAAGGAGGTGCGACGCAGTCTGCCGTCCCTCTATGTTCACGCATGCCTTCACGCTGCTATCCGGTGGGACAAGCTCCGGCGATTGAAGGGCAACGACCTCTATGATTTCAATCACGCGTCTGCCGCGCTCGCTCATTGTCGCCTTTTTTTTACTGAACGCCCACTTCATGCTCTTGCTGCCGGAAAAAATATCGGCCTGGATAGGCTGTTTGATTGCCAGATCGTCTCCAGCGTACCCGACGCTATCGCCTGCCTCGAAAATCTTCCGAAGGCTTCTTGACGCCGTCAACACAGCGACAGCGTAGCTATGTATTGACGGCCTGACGCTGTGCTTGAAACCGGGTCAGTCGCTCAAACAAGGAGGGTTGCGGTGTCGTGAAGATGAATTGGCGAACAAAGTCGAGTTGGCTATCGTCGCGGCCATAGGCATATTTTTCGGCTTGGCCGACGACCTGCTCATTCATCGCTCTCACAAGCTCTCTGCGGTTGCCCGCCCATATACGCTGGGCAATCGCTACATCTTTGGCGGCCGCGAAGATTTTCGTCGGTCCAAGAGGCATCAGGATAAAGCCCTCCTGAGTGAGAAAATTTGGGGGTGCGACGACGGGCCGATCCGAAGTCAGCAGTTCAATGCTTGTGTCCGCCGCGTCGATCACCATCCATCGCATGTTGTTAATGCCACCACATATGTTGGGGTGGTCGATCAGTCTTCGCAGCATCAACGTCGCGTTGCGCTGGGCCAGATCGGGTTCCAGCAGGGCCACCGCTTCCCGTATCGTTGCAGGCTCATCCGGCTTCCTGACGGCCTGCCATCTCTCATCGAGTTGTTCGATCCCTTCCATCAGCTTCGTGAGATAGTCCTGCCGAAAATGTTTGAGATCGTTGGGCGCACGCAGCAGCAATGACAACATGAACCGTGACCACGCGCTGCGCATTGGCGGATTGTCAGTCATAGTATTGTCGCTCTCAAGCAAGGCCATTGCCTGATTTGCAAGCGTGTCTACCTGTTTGAAAAAGCCGTCTTCAACGATCTGTGCCTGCTCTGCCGGAACGCCCTTGATTTCATAAAGGCCACGTTCATGTCCCGTCTGCGTGGGCGAAACCCTCTTGGGCTGAATGCTGTTCTTCGCGGGATTTGGGCGGCTGAATTCACACAGAATCTTCTCAACGCCGCTGGCCCACCGCTTGGTGTAAAATTCAGGCAGGTAATGGTGTTTCAGGGACACTTGTTTCATGGGCGCTTCCGTGATCGAAAAAACTCAATTACGCGCTTTGAATCTGGAACGGCGAGAAAACCGATCAGCCCGCCAAGCACAGTGAAGACGAGAACTCCGGAAATTCCGCCAAACCCACCGACAATACCTGTCCCGGCACCAAGAAACGCACCGAGCAGACAGCCAGCCAAACTCCCGAAAATTCTAAATTTCATGTCATCACCCCAAGGCGTGCCTAAACTTAGTGCCAGATTTTTGCCAACGGCGGAGGCGGCCTTGACCAGCGTATCCGTCGTTGTTTGGATCGAGAAGACGGCCAGGCTGGATCAGGCTCGTCTTTGTACACCGTGCCATGTTCGACTTCGAGATATTCTCCACCGCCATTCATGTTCGATCTGGAACTCGAGCGTGCGCTTGATGGCGGTCGCCGTGACGTCATCATACATACCTTCATCTCTTCTGCTCTTGGTTTCCCTTCGCATCGTGCAGATGCGCAGAACTGTCAAGGAACGCGGCCTAGCCCGAAAACAGTACCGTGCAGCGCCCCGCATCGAACGCGCGTCCCTGACGCTCCTTGATGGCGTTCTAGCAACGCCGGAACGCACGAAGGGCATGGGATCAAATGATCCCATGCCCTTCGGATGCTTGCCCGGTAAAAACTGCGCTGTTTATGCGGACTTGCGCAGCATCTTGCCGCGTTCGACGGCAGCAGCGGTTAACTGCGCGTCGAGTTCGCCCGCGCGTACCGCCTCGATCAGCGTGTCGATGACCTTCGGCAGCGCCGAAAGCTCACCGATCTCGACAGCGTTCTTGTCCTTGGCGAATTCGATGGTCTTGCCCGCATAACGCAGGGCGAAAAACACCTTTCCGTTGCCGTCGGTGAACCAACCCTGACGCACACGCTTGGGCGCTTCGACCTCGACGCGGACACCTTCGGCATTCTTTTTGCGGACGATATGCGTCGGCGTGAACGCCTGACCGGCGATCTTTGCTTCCGCCATCTGCTTCTGCTCGGCCAGTGCGGCAATCATCTTTTCCCGCGAACGCTGCACTGGATCGGCGGTTGCGCGAGCCGGAACGGCGGAAGTGAGCTTGAGAGGCTTGAGGTGAGACATGCTGTGATCCTTTCCGAAACCATTGAACGTGTTTCCCGGATACAGCCGTCTGCCAAAAGGTCGAGCAAAGAGTTCATCCCGTTTGCGTGGTCCATTTTACCGAGAGTAACGAACAACTAAACGATATGGCGTATAAGCCGCCTCGGTTTCAAAGAACGGGGCATCGCGAGAAAATGGTTCAGCGCCACATGGTCGTCATTCCGAAGGATGACGGCGGAATTGAAGTTTATCCTCTGAAAAACTGGCTGCGTCAAAACCCTGAATACTTACCGGCGGGACTCGATGCAACGAGCAATACCTCGCATCAATTGCGCGCGGCCCTACGGCAAACCGGATGGACCATGCAGGAAACCCCGGACGAAGTGCGGTTGATTTTCCCCGGACATTCCGCGCATGTCGTGGAGGATCTGTTGGGCGGTGCCCACGACACCGAGAATGAAACCGGAAACGATGCTGCCCCGTATTTTTCACTCGAGTACCAGCTTCGAGATTTTCTGGCATCCAACCTTTCGTCTATCGATTTTGGAGGAAGACGGCTTCGGCTCTACGTCGATCCAACAGGACGGGATGGTATCGAATATCCCACGGCTGTCGGCCCTATCGACATTCTGGCCGTGGACGACACCGGAGCGTTTTTTGTCTTCGAACTCAAACGCGCCCAAAGTTCGGATCGCGTGTTGGGTCAAATCGCGCGATACATGGGGTGGGTCAAACAGACGATAGGCCGCGACGTAGAGGTTTCCGGCATCATCGTGTCCAAGTCGGTTAGCCGCAACCTGAAATATGCGCGCATGGTCGTCCCGAACATCCATCTTTTTGAATATGCCGTCAGCTTCAGCGTATCTCCGGCACACGACATCGCAACCGAGTGAAAGCGCACGTCAAGGAAGCCATCGCCGTTCGTTTGAAATTTAACAACTTCGAAAACGTGAACTAAATCTTCGCGACTTATGATTGCGGACATGGGCAAATTTTCGCTTTTGGTTATCGCGTCTTCGGCTACTGCCTTCCTTGCGGGAGGCGGTTACTCTCTCCTCCCACGTGGATGGTACGATCCCGCATGCAATATCCAAGGCAACATCTCGATCAATTCCGGTCAGCGGATTTTCCATGTGCCGGGGCAAGAGGACTACGACGCGACAATCATCCGCGCGAGATATGGTGAACGCTGGTTCTGTTCTGAGGCAGAGGCGCGAGAAGCCGGTTGGCGGAAAGCGTCGAGATGATAACCGTAAGGAGCAACGTATTGCGCAAGATCATTGGTTTCGTTTGTTTTCTGGTTCTGTCGTTCGGCTCGTTAACCCCGGCGAAGGCCGATAAACTTGGCTTCGCAGGAAACTGGCGGCAAATCGTCTCGAATGCCGGGAAATGCGACAAATGCCGGATCACCATCAAGCAACAAGGATCTATCCTGCGCGTTACGTCAAACAACGGCTGGTTTGCTATTGTTGAGACGGACAAGCGTGGAAAATCCAACACTTTGACAGGCGTCGGTCGGTGGAAGCCAGGGCATGGCGGCAGCTACAGCCGTGCGTCCTTTGACATTCATTTTACACTGACAGATGGCCAGCTTTATATGAACATGACCGTTCCGATGACGAACAGACCTACTCAGGTCATCAAGGCGATTTTTGATAAGCTGCCATCAAGCAATCGCGACAACGGTTCCATGATAAAGGCGTAGCTCGTGGCTGTGAAGCTGGTTCGGGTGTAGGCTTCATCGGAACAGTTGCAGTATGTTGTCGGCATTGCTGTTGGCGATCTGCAGGGACTGGATCGCAAGCTGTTCCTGTGTTTGCAGTGCCTTGAGCCGGGTCGAAGCCTCGTTCATATCGGCATCGACAAGACGGCGGATACCCTTGTCGATGCTGTCCATGAGCGTCTGCGCGAACTCTGTCTGCATATCGACGCGGGTCTTGACCGCGCCAAGTGTCGATCCGCCTGAGATGACCTTTTGCAGCATCGCATCGACGCCGGACAAGTAGTTGTCGAGGCTGTTGGTGGGATCGGTGATATCCACGTCGAGAATGTCGAAATCCGGCGCAGGACCGATATTGTCGGTGACGTTGCCGACCACCAGCGAGGAACGATAGCCCATCTGCGGGTAGACTGCGGGATCGACATCGAAGACGACGTTGCCGCTGGCTTCTGACACAATGAGGCCTTGGCTGGAAACGGCAGCATTGAGCACTGCCGCGAGATCGGTTGCGGAGTTGACCATGCCGTCTGATGTTCCGAGCGTGGCATCCACCAGATCACGGTCCACGGTGACCGTTTGCGTAGGATTGCTGTTGACGCTGAAGTCGAATGAGAATGCTACATCGCGATAGACGCGGAACGGTGACGTGAAAGCGAGTTGGTCCGTTGCGTAGCCACCCGGCCTATCTGAAATGGGTGTTCCCATGAGCCCGCCCGCATCGTTACCTGTGCTGTCCGATACGGCGCTCACCGCAATTGTAGACGCGTTTGCTCCGGTGTTTTCCAAGCTAGCGAGATCGAGCCCTGGTTGAAAGGGCGGACCGAAGACATTGCGGTCTGCCTTCACCAACGAAGATATTCCAGCCTCCGAGAAGGCTTGGTTGAGGACATCGGCATAATCGTTGATATTGTTTATGACTCCGTCTGTCGTGCCGAGCGCCGTATCGATCGTGTTCTTAGAGAAGGTAACCGTATGCGAGGCGCTTCCGTCGATCAGAATTTCGAAGCTAATTGTGTCGGCGACATCAAGGGTAACTGATCCGGTCATTGCGAAACCTTGCCCGCCCGCTGCGGAGTGGGCGTTCAGGCTGGCGTTTCTGAAGCCAGCAATGTCCGCAAGCGCGCGCGGGTCTTTTTGAAGTGCGCCTCCACCGCCCACGTTGAATAGGCTGAGATCGGCAAGATCGATGTCTGTGGTGCCGACACGCACTGAACCGTCAGCCGATCGGATGAACGACGACGTTATGCCCGTCGGCAGCGACGACAATTCCCAAAGGTTTTCTGGCGCATTGGTGTTGAGCCAGTTGACCCCCTTGAAGCTGGCCGATGTGGCTATGGAAAGCAGTTGATCTTTGAGTTGGTCAAGCTCGGTCTGGATTTTACCCTTGTCCAAACCGTCTTCTTTGGCGGCAACCAGCTTTGCCCGGAACCGGCTGAGAATATCAATCGTGCTTTCCATGCCCGCGTAAGCGACATCAACCTTTGCGGCACCAAGCCCCAAAGCGTCCAACACGGCCGAGAGTGCCATATTGTCGGAACGCATCGTTGTGGAGATCGACCAGTAGGCGGCATTGTCGGCTGCGGTTTGCACGCGAAGCCCTGAACTTACCTGCCGCTGCGTGTCGGCCATGTTGCTGCCAATCATGCGCAGGGTCTGCAGTGCTGCCAGTGCCGAGGTGTTCGTCAGAATGCTGGTCATGTTCGTGGCCTGCGGTCGATGTTGCCGTTATCCGTCAGCCGCACCAGCGTCCCGCTAAATGTCTTTGCACTCGACGGAAATTAACCTCTTGTTAACAGTACAGACCGCAGTAATCTCAATGAAACCTACGGTGATTTGCGTCGTAGATTTACAACTCACTCCCGCAAGCCACAGCCTTACGCCGATATAGACATTTGCACCCGGCGCTTCTCACGCTCGCCCGCCCGACAGCCCCATGTTAGCGGATCGCAACATGAGGAGGCCGCTATGGGCACCCAAGACAACAATGCATTTCCGATCCGGGCCTATTCCTACGTCCGTATGAGCACCCGCAAGCAGCTTCGCGGTGACAGCTTGCGTCGGCAGCTTGAGCGGTCGAAGGCGTTTGCGGACGAACACTCTCTGCTTCTGGACGACAGCTTGCAGGACTTGGGTGTCAGCGCGTGGAGGGGCAGGAACTTCAAGACTGGGGCGCTCGGCAAGTTTCTGTCCATGGTCGAAAGTGGCGAAATCCCAAAGGGCAGCTATCTGCTGATCGAGAGCCTCGACCGTCTGTCGCGAGAAGCTGTCCCGGACGCGCTGACGCTGTTCATGGCGATCATCAATGCGGGCATCATCATTGCGACCCTTGGCGAAGACAGGCAAATCTACAGTCGTGACCGGCTTAACGGGGATTGGACCAAGCTAATTATCGGGCTTGCGGTGATGTCGCGCGGTCACGAGGAAAGCCAGACGAAGAGCGAACGCATCAGTGCTGTTGCCAAGCGGAAGCGGGAACAAGCCCGCGAGGGTAAGGGCCACATCACCAGCATCACACCCGCATGGATAGATGCCAAACGGATCGACGCGAACCGATACGAGTTCACGCTGAACCATCACGCGGAGACGGTGAGGGCTATCTACGAGATGGCAATGCGCGGGCTCGGCGCGACGGCAATTGCTCGAAAGCTCAATGTGGACGGCGTTCCGGCCTTCAAGAGCAAGGACGGATGGTATCAGAGCATCATCAAGGCACTACTCACTCGGCACGATGTCATTGGCACATTCCAGCCGCATCGTATGCAGGACGGCAAGCGCGTACCGGATGGCGATCCCATTGAGGGTTATTTCCCCGCCGCCATCGAAAAGGACTTATTCCTGCGCGTTCAGGCCATGCGAAGCAACCCCGGCAGACCGGGTCGCAAAGGCGATACGTTCGCGAATCTATTTACTGGCCTGTGCCATTGCGCCCACTGCGGCGGATCGATGACAATGAAGCTCAGCCGTGTGAAGGGCAATGAGAACGGGCGCTATCTCGTCTGTGCCAACTATGTTCGAGGTCATCGCTGCAAAGACGGCAAGCGGCATTTCCGATACGAGCCGTTGGAGGCAGTAATCCTCGATCACGTTAAGGAGATAAATCTGGCGGAGACACTGCATGCGGCAAAGTTCGATGACACCCTGCGAGAGCTTGATGAGGCCATTGCCGGGTTGACGCTGCAACTTGAAGGGCTACGTAGAAGGGAGCAGCGGCTGGCTCAGGCCATTGAAGACGAAAACGAGCCGCCGAATGCCATTCTCAATCTGCTCAGGGCGAGGCAGAGCGAACGGCAAGCGGTCGAGGCAGAGTTACGGCATCAACAGACAGAACGCCAGCGTCAATCAATCCGACACGATAACTCTGCCAACATGGCCGACCGTATCGCAAAGCTTCGAGTGGCGTGGGAAAAAGCGGAAGAAGCCACGCGCTACGAACTTCGCTCAGAAGCCCACAACGCGATAAGGGAGCTTATGACGGAAATCAGTTTTGACAGCCCCAGTTATACGGCGGTCGTGATCATAGAAAACGGCGTGTCGGCCTACAGGATAAAAGACGGAATGATTAGCGCACTGTTCCGGGCATTTGCGGCGTGAATATCGGTGGGTGTTCCCATGCGAAAAGTTCGTTCGAACGAACTTTTCCGCCTGAGCAATTGCTAAAGCCGCGAAGCCATCCGCCGCAGGCTCAGCCTATCCGGCTCGTTTCTCGGCGTACCGCTTTGCGATTTGTTGCTCCGTGGACCCGTCCTTGCTGCCCCGCTTCAATTCCTCGATGCGTTCTTCGAGAAGCTTGATTTCAGCGTAGGCATCGTCATCCAACAGAACGGGTTCATTTGCATAGTCCTCTTGTCCAGGCCGGAGGAAGTCTTTGATCTGCTCGGTGTTCACTTGCGCATAGTGCTTATCGATCATCGCGAGTGACGTGCGTGTATTGCGGGCAACGTGGTGGACAGAGACGTTGTTTGCGAGCATCTGTGAGATATAGAAGTGCCGGAACGAATAGGACGTGCGACGAATGCCGCGATTGTCCTTTTCCAACCCTGCCGCAATCAGCAAGGCGTTGAGGCTTTTCTTGAACGACAGGATGCGATTGCCTTTCTCATCGACGAAAACCGGATCATCGTCCTGCGGCTCGCGTCCTATGTCATTGACGAACAGGTCCCAAAGCATGCCGAGTGCAGATAGTGCGCCGTAAAGCGGTACTGCGCTACCATGCTTGCTTTTGCCGTGAACCGCCAAACGAGCGTCCTGTTGATAGAGAGGGAGGTGTCGCGTTTCGCGAAACAGTGAGATATCGCCCCATGTAAGGTTCTTGGCTTCTGTAGGGCGTAGGCCGGAATTGGCCATCAGTTCGATATAGGCGTGCAGCCGAACGCGGTCAGCGCGAATTCCTTCGGTAACGGCCTTTTGGGTCCAGACACGCCCGTCCTTCGCCTTGATGACCTTGAGCTTCAAATGATGTTCGTTGATCCGCTCGGTACTTTTGGCGATGAGCTTCTCGTATTCCTCCGGCTTGAAGCCGGGACGACGATTGTCGGGCTTTTTCTTCGCTTCGACGGTTGGCAATTCCAAAGGCTTACAATAGCCCCATCGTGATGCCTGACGGAAAAGCTCGCGGATGATGACCATTTCGCCCTTCATGGTCGCCAAAGCAGCGACTTTGCGTGGTGCAGCGCGAGAGAAAACGCGACCATCTTCCCGCTCGCATCGGATTTTCTCGATCTTTGATCCCGGCCCCGTTGTCCAATAGGTCTTGCGCCATTCCAGATAGCGTTCGACGTCGGCGGTCGTGATGAGGTCTATTGCCTTGCCCCCGAAATAGCCGACCGGAAAACGCCGGATGATCGGGGGCCAGAAGGTCGGGTGATATTGGCTGCGTTCGTCACGCTCCGCTTCCGCGCAGACCTTTTCGATAAATTCTTCGGCCACCTCACAGAAGGGATGCTGGACCAGCGACAGGCCTTGCTTATGTCGATACTTCTGTTCGTGATAAATCTCGTTCGCCCGCTGTAGGGCGGCATCGTACTCGGCAATACCGAGCGACTTCTTGATCTGCCTGCCACCGAGCGAATAGCGCATGGACCAGTTTCGGGTGCCTTCACGCTGAAAAAGCGTGAAGGGGGCGTTTGGTGATTCGGGGGGGTGCTGCAACATAACCTGGGCTCCAATGGAGTTACTTCGGTCGGAGCACTGCGCTGGAACTGCGCTAGCTCCGAGACCGAGCCCGGAAACGCTACATTGAAATCATTGAGAAATTCCGAAGGATATGCGCTACTGAGCTAGGACTGAGCTAGCTTATTTCCAGTGCATATGAGGACAAGCAAAGACTGATAAATCAATGATTTCAAGAAGTTCGGTGGCGCACCCGACAGGATTCGAACCTGTGACCTTTGGAATCGGAATCCAACACTCTATCCAGCTGAGCTACGGGTGCAGCGGTCACGCTTGAATCGCGTGCAGCGGTTGGTTCATACCCCAGCTTTCTTTCTGCATCAATGTCTAAAAATCAAAGATTTGCGAAAGGGTGCCTGTTTTTCTGCAGGGTGAGGGCGGGGCCTGTTTCGGGGTGGCGACATTCGTCGTTGCCTGAAAGTGGCGATGTGTTGTCTGGCGTATTGCGTTTTTTGTGGAAAATTTTTTTCGCTTTTAAGTAGTATGTTATCGCCGAATCCGGCGGCGGTTTCGGCACCGTCGTGCGCAGGTGGCCGAATTGATGCAATGCCTTTGAAACAAGGCGGGTGAAATGCATTCAGCCCCTCAAAATCGGCGGGTAAATAGTCATACTTTTCTTATTCGCGAGATGTTGATCTGCTGTCAGAGTTCGGTTATCCGGGGATTAACTGTCAAATTATTATACAATATTAGTATCATCTACATTTATTTGGGATACAGTTTCGCAACATTGTCGGTTATGATTTCGGCAGGGTAAAGGAACGAATCAGGCGGGGGATCGGATGGCTTTGCGATTGGCACATAGCAACGGGCCGCGGGCGGAAAAGGCTGAAAGCGGTGGCACGGAGGCGGCGCATCCTGCGGCAATCGACTATGGGTTGCTGACGACTGCGATCGGTTATCATTTGCGGCACTCTCAACTTGCCGTGGCAAACGGGTTCTCCGATGTGCTGGCGGAACTGGGATTGCGGCCGGCCGATTTTTCCGTTCTCGTCATCGTTGGCGGCAATCCGGGGCTCAAGCAGAGCGATGTCGCCGAAGCGCTTGGCATCCAGCGTGCCAACTTTGTCGCGATTGTTGACAGCATGGAAGAGAAGAAGCTGCTTGTCCGCCGCAGATCGGAAGAGGACAGGCGCGTTCATTTTCTCGATATGACGGATGAAGGCGGCCGCCTTCTTGACCGCCTGTCTGACGCATGGCGGGACCGTGAGGAAAAGCTGATCGACCGGATCGGCGGCAAAAAAGCCCGTGACCAGTTGCTGGCGCTGCTCGGACGCCTGCGGGACTAAAAAACATCGATCACGCGACGCGGGGTCGGTACTCGTGGGCTGTGCCTCACGCAGTGCCGTCTTTGGGCCGTTTCTGACCTGTTGCGGCTTTCGGCGCCAGGCCAATCTTCAGCTTTCACGACAGCCTGATCGGCTGCGGATTGATTTACATTGCAATTTGCCTGTGAAACGGCCAAGACGCACTAGCCTGTCTGCGCCCTGACGCGCCGCACGATGGCAATGCAATGTAACGTGATGGGAAGGCCCGGACGGGGGACGCCATGCTGAATATCGATACGAGCCATCCGCTTTATCGCCCGCTGTGGGTCAGGCTGCTGATCGTCGGCTTTTGTGCGGCATGGGCCGTCATCGAATTCGTCAATCGCGAGTTTTTCTGGGGAACGATCGTCGGCGGCGTTGCGGCCTATGCGGCCTATGAGCTGTTGGTGAAGTTCAAACCAGCGAATAGCAGCGATGTCAGCAAGGATGACGCAGGGAAGGCTGCATCGGATGATGCCGCCGAAAGCGCGCCGGCGGAGAGGAACGATGCCGGCTGAGACACTCCTTATCTCTGGCCTGCACATTTCCGGGGCCTGACGCGGGATATTTTTACCGGAAATGCGCCCGCGCCCGCAGCATTCGGATCGCCTGGTCGATCAGGAGATTTGCCGCGGTCATGCGCAAGGTCGCATTGTGCCGGAATTCCGGCTTCACCCCATCGGGATGATTGAGCCGGGCAAAAGCGCGGCGTTTTTCCGCAAGTGTTGCTGCTGTATCGGTTTCATCGATTGCCAGCTCCACTGAGACGTCGGCGAGCGACGTCTTTTCGAGATAAGCCGGCATCGGCTCGGGCTCAGGCTCGCTTTCCGGCTCCGGTGGCGGAGCGGGATCCGGCAGAAAGGCGAGATAGGCGTCGAGATTGCCGTTTCCGGGTGGCGGCGCCTCAGGATGCGTGTCGGCGACGAAACCCGAACTGAAACCGGCGATGCGATGGCCGGCGGGCGGCGGCTGCTCCGCGCTTTCGTCTTCTTTTTCCTGTTTCAGTCTTTCGACGACCGACTGGAAGACGGATTGTCCGAAGAGCATGCGGCTTTTCCCTGCATCAGCCTGAATAAATCCGGCCTTATATAGAATGAAGTTGGCGTCTGGCTTGCCGCGTCAGATTCCAGTGAGTTTACGGCTTTCATCCAGAACCAGATCATAAAGCAGGCGGGCGCTGGGCGGCAAAACGCGGCCTTTGGTGGTGATGATGCTATAGGGCTTGACCACGAGTTCGAACTCCGTCGGCAGGATGCGCGTGCGGCCGATATCGGCCTGCTGGCCCGTCACGAACTCGGCCATATCCTGGGCGATCGGCGCTATCGCATCGGTGTTGCAGATGAGGGCGAGCGTCAGGAGCATGGAGGGCGTGTTGATGATGTTGCGCGGCATGGCGACGCCATGGGTGAGAAACACGTCTTCCATCGTTCTGCGCAAGAGCGCGCCGGGCGGCTGGAACACCCAGTCATAGGCGGAAAGGTCATTGAGGGTAACGGGTTCGCTGCCAAGCAGGGGGTGGCCCTCACGCACCACCAGACAGGCGCGCTCTATGCCGATTTCATGGACGGAGAACAGGCCGGGATCGAAATCATCCGGAATGCGGCCAATGATGAAATCATGCCGTGCGACCAGCAGTTCACGGGCCAGCACGTTGCTGCTTTCCACCTGCACGTTGATCTCGATGCCGGGATAGGTGTCCATCGCCCGTTTTATGGCGGGAACAACGAGGCTGACGGCCGGTGCGGTGACGGAGCCAATATAGACCGATCCGCCGCTGCCGGATTTCATCTGGTTGAGTTCGCGGCTCGCCTCGCGCAGTTCCAGCAATATGGTACGGGCCCGGCGGGCCAGCGCCTCACCGAATTTCGTCAGCACCACGCCGCGCGAGGCTCTTTGACAGAGCGGGCTTTTGACGATCGCTTCCATTTCCGAGAGCATGCGCGACGCCGCCGGCTGCGTCATGTTCATTGCTGCCGCCGCGGCGCTCACCTGTCCGTGCTCCTCGATCATGACAAGCATGCGAAGATGGCTCATCTTTAATCCGGCCCGCAGAAGCGGGTTGTCTTCAAAGACAAAAAGCGCGTCCGCTGTTTGCGTCTGCTCATACACTTTCTGGTTGTTCATGTGTCGCCTCATACCCCTCTATGGTTATTGTATCGATTTAATATATCACAATTGATATATGTTGGGCGACATATTCTATTTGACAGTTATATGGATTCAGAACAGTTTGCGAAATGCCGGGGAGGAGCGGCATCTGTTCCATTTCGCATCTGCGAGATCGGGACGGGCTAAATGCGGCTTCTTCCTCTGACGGCATGAATTTCATGGTGCACCGCAACAAGCGGCACCAGAGAAGGGTTCAAGGGAGAGAGTTAATGAAGTCCATTATTTCGCTGATGGCGGCTTGTGCCATCGGTGCTGCTTCCTTCGCAGCGCCGGCTTTTGCGCAGGACAAGGGTTCCGTCGGCATCGCCATGCCGACCAAGTCTTCCGCTCGCTGGATTGATGACGGCAACAACATCGTCAAGCAGCTGCAGGAAGCCGGTTACACCACCGACCTGCAATATGCCGACGACGATATTCCGAACCAGCTTTCCCAGATCGAAAACATGGTCACCAAGGGCGTCAAGGTCCTCGTGATCGCGTCGATCGACGGCACGACGCTGTCGGACGTTCTGAAGCAGGCTGGCCAGCAGGGCATCAAGGTCATCGCTTATGACCGCCTGATCCGCAACAGCGGCGACGTCAGCTACTACGCCACCTTCGACAACTTCCAGGTTGGCGTTCTGCAGGCGACTTCGATCGTCGACAAGCTTGGCCTGAAGGACGGCAAGGGTCCGTTCAACATCGAACTCTTCGGTGGTTCTCCGGACGACAACAACGCCTTCTTCTTCTATGACGGCGCGATGTCGGTTCTCCAGCCTTACATCGACAGCGGCAAGCTGGTCGTAAAGTCCGGCCAGACCGGCATGGACAAGGTCGGTACGCTGCGTTGGGATCCGGCAACGGCCCAGGCCCGTATGGATAACCTGCTGTCGGCCTATTACACCGACGCCAAGGTTGACGCCGTTCTGTCGCCTTACGATGGTCTGTCCATCGGCATCATCTCCTCGCTGAAGGGCGTTGGTTATGGCACGAAGGACCAGCCGCTGCCGGTCGTTTCCGGCCAGGACGCTGAAGTTCCTTCCGTCAAGTCGATCATTGCCGGCGAACAGTATTCCACCATCTTCAAGGACACCCGCGAACTCGCGAAGGTCACTGTTGGCATGGTCAACGCCGTTCTGCAGGGCAAGGAGCCTGAGGTAAACGACACCAAGACCTATGAAAATGGCGTCAAGGTCGTTCCGTCCTACCTGCTGAAGCCGGTTGCCGTGACCAAGGAGAACTACAAGCAGGTTCTCGTTGACGGCGGTTATTACAAAGAAGACCAGCTGAAATAAGCCTGAAGACACATGCGGGGATGACTTGGCGTCATCCCCGTTTTTCCATAAAAATAAAAACGCCGAAATTAATCGGGCGCTGGATTGCGATATGGCCAATACCATTCTCGAAATGCGGAACATCACCAAGACGTTTCCGGGCGTGAAAGCGCTTGAGAACGTCAACCTCAAGGTTAAAGAGGGTGAGATCCACGCACTCGTCGGTGAGAACGGCGCGGGAAAGTCGACCTTGATGAAGGTCCTTTCCGGTGTTTACCCCGCCGGCACCTATGAGGGCGAAATCCACTATGAAGGCGCAGTGCGGAATTTTCGCGCCATCAATGATAGCGAAGATATTGGTATCATCATCATTCACCAGGAGCTGGCGCTTGTGCCGCTCCTGTCGATTGCGGAAAACATCTTCCTCGGCAACGAGGTCGCTTCGAACGGCGTCATCAGCTGGCAGCAGACCTTCAACCGGACCCGCGAACTTTTAAAGAAGGTGGGCCTGAAGGAATCGCCGGAGACGCTGATTACCGATATCGGCGTCGGCAAGCAGCAGCTGGTCGAAATCGCCAAGGCGCTGTCGAAGAGCGTGAAGCTGCTCATCCTCGACGAGCCGACCGCCTCGCTCAACGAAAGCGATTCCGAGGCGCTGCTCAACCTTTTGATCGAATTCCGCAAGCAGGGCATGACCTCGATCATCATCACCCACAAGCTCAACGAAGTGCGCAAGGTGGCCGACCAGATCACCGTGCTGCGTGATGGCATGACGGTGAAGACGCTCGACTGTCATCAGGAAGAAATCAGCGAGGATGTCATCATCCGCAACATGGTGGGGCGCGATCTCGAGGATCGTTATCCGCCGCGCGACGTGCCGATCGGCGAGACCATTCTCGAAGTGAAGAACTGGAACGCCTATCACCAGCAGCACCGCGACCGGAAGGTTCTGCACGATATCAACGTTACCGTCCGCAAGGGCGAAGTCGTCGGCATTGCCGGACTGATGGGCGCAGGGCGCACCGAATTTGCGATGAGCGTGTTCGGCAAGTCCTATGGCCACAAGATCAGCGGCGAAGTGCTGATCGACGGCAAGCCGGTCGATGTCAGCACCGTGCGCAAGGCCATCGATGCCGGTCTCGCCTATGTGACGGAAGACCGCAAACATCTCGGTCTCGTGCTCAACGACAACATTCTGCACAACACCACGCTTGCCAATCTGGCCGGCGTGTCGAATGCCAGCGTCATCGACGACATCAAGGAAATGAAGGTGGCGAGCGATTTCCGCACACGCCTTCGCATCCGCTCCTCGGGCATCTTCCAGGAAACGGTCAATCTTTCGGGCGGCAACCAGCAGAAGGTGGTTCTGTCCAAGTGGCTGTTCTCCAATCCCGACGTGCTGATCCTCGACGAGCCGACCCGCGGTATCGACGTCGGTGCGAAATATGAAATTTACACCATCATCAACCAGCTCGCTGCCGACGGCAAAGGCGTTCTGATGATATCATCGGAAATGCCCGAACTGCTCGGCAATTGCGACCGCATCTACGTCATGAACGAAGGCCGTATCGTCGCTGAATTGCCGAAGGGAGAGGCGAGCCAGGAAAGCATCATGCGCGCTATCATGCGCTCAGGGGAGAAGAACTCATGAGTTCGGCAAACACAACAAGCGAAGAAAGTAACGTCATCTCGGTCGCGTCCTATATTCGCTCCAATATCCGCGAATATGGCATGTTGATCGCGCTCGTCGCCATCATGGTTTTCTTCCAGTTCTATACTGGCGGCATCCTGTTCCGTCCGGTCAACCTCACCAACCTCATCCTGCAGAACTCGTTCATCGTCATCATGGCGCTTGGCATGCTGCTCGTCATTGTGGCAGGCCACATCGACCTGTCGGTCGGTTCCATCGTCGCCTTCGTTGGCGCGATAGCGGCGATATTGACCGTGCAATGGGGCATGAACCCGTTTCTGGCGGCGCTGATTTGTCTCGTCATTGGCGGCATCATCGGTGCGGCCCAGGGTTACTGGATCGCTTACCACCGCATTCCCTCGTTCATCGTGACGCTGGCGGGCATGCTGGTGTTCCGCGGCCTGACACTCTTCGTGCTCGGCGGCAAGAACATCGGTCCGTTCCCGACCGATTTCCAGATCATCAGCACCGGCTTCCTGCCCGATATCGGCGGTATCGAAGGTCTCAACACCACGTCGATGATCCTGACGGTGCTGATCACGGTCGTGCTGTTCTATCTCGCATGGCGTCGTCGCGTCGTGAACGTGAAGCACGGCATCGATGTCGAGCCGTTCGGCTTCTTCATCGGCCAGAATATTCTGATCGCCGCTGCCATCCTGTTCCTCGGCTACCAGCTGTCGACCTATCGCGGCCTGCCCAACGTTCTGATCGTGATGCTGGTGCTGATCGCGCTCTACAGCTTCGTGACGCGCCGCACGACCATTGGCCGCCGCGTTTACGCCATGGGCGGTAATGAGAAGGCGACAAAGCTTTCCGGTATCAACACCGAACGCCTGAGCTTCCTCACCTTCGTCAACATGGGCGTGCTGGCCGGTCTTGCCGGCATGATCATCGCGACCCGCCTCAACTCGGCGACGCCGAAGGCGGGTGTGGGCTTCGAGCTTGACGTTATCGCGGCCTGCTTCATCGGCGGTGCTTCGGCATCCGGCGGCGTTGGCAAGATCACCGGTGCGGTCATCGGCGCCTTCATCATGGGCGTCATGAACAACGGCATGTCGATCGTCGGCCTCGGCATCGATTTCCAGCAGATGGTCAAGGGTCTCGTGCTGCTCGCCGCCGTGTTCTTCGACGTCTACAACAAGAACAAGGGCTGATCGCCCAACCCACATCGCAAGTCAAAAAAGTGGCCGGTTTCCGGCCACTTTCATAAGGTGCAGGCGCAATCGCCGAAGAAGATAAGGCGCGTGGCGCCAGAGGAAGGAAATCCCGTGCTCATTTCACAGATCAAGGATTCTAGCGGCGCGATCATCGTGGCCGTTCGCGAAGAGGGCGGCGAAGCGCGCGCCATCAAGGGTGCCCAGTCGGTTTACGCCCTCGCCATGGAAGCCGCCAATGGCGGCAAGAGCCTTGCCGATGTCATTTCCGCCCATGGTTTTGGCGATGCCGTCGATCTCGAAAAGGCCTATGCCGAAGGCCGTTTCCTGCCGCCGATCACCCATCCCGATCCGGCGCATCTGCATCTGACCGGTACGGGCCTTACCCATCTCGGTTCCGCCGCGACCCGCGACAGCATGCACAAGAAGACCACGGAAGCGGCGGAAGAAAACCTGACGGACTCCATGAAGATGTTCCGCATGGGTCTGGAAAATGGCAAGCCGAAGGCTGGTGAAAAGGGCGTTCAGCCCGAATGGTTCTACAAGGGCAACGGCCATGTGGCGGCGGCACCGGGTGCCGCGCTCACCTCTCCGTCCTTCGCGCTCGATGGCGGCGAAGAGCCGGAAATGGCCGGCATCTACGTGATCTCCGACAAGGGCGAAGCGGTGCGTATCGGCTTTGCCGTCTCCAACGAGTTTTCCGATCACGTCACCGAGCGGATCAACTATCTCTATCTCGCCCATTCCAAGCTGCGCCCCGCAAGCTTCGGCCCGGAAATCCGCGTCGGCGCCCCGCCGTCCGATATTCGCGGCACGTCGCGTATCCGTCGCGGCGACAAGGTCATCTTCGAAAAGCCCTTCGTTTCGGGTGAGGACAACATGTCCCACACCTTCGCGAATCTCGAATATCACCATTTCAAATACGGCCTGTTCCGCGCACCGGGCGACGTGCATGTGCACATGTTCGGCACCGCGACGCTCTCCTTCGCAGAAGGCATCAAGCCGGAAGCGGGCGATGTGTTCGAGATCGAGGCCGCCGGTTTCGGCCTGCCGCTGAAGAACCCGCTGGCGGTGCAGGCGGAAGAAGAGATCGCCGTTCGGCAGATCTGATCTGCGGACTGTGTGTGAAAAATGGTCGGGGGTGGGTCATCCCTCCCTCGACGTCATCCTCGCGCTTGTCCCGAGGATCTGCGACCGATTGATTTTACTCGACGTGGATAGATCCTCGGGACAAGCCCGAGGATGACGCCAGATAATAGCTCTTTCATCCGATTATCCCTTTGTGCGTCGCAACTTTCAAGCGCTTGCCTTATCAAACCCCCCACAGCTTTCCTTCCCCAACCTCCACCGAATTACCCGCCGGGTCTCGGATATAGACGGAATAGCTGTCATTCGGCCAATGGTGATAGTGTTCGATGGCGATGCCTAGCTCTTCGAAGCGTGCTTTCCAGCCGTCCACTTCCGCCTTGTCTTTCGCATAAAAGCAGAAATGGCCTTGCCCGGTTGCGCCATGGCGCGGGATCGGATTGTCCGGCGTGGCCTTACGCGATTGTTGCGGATCGAAGATCAGCAGCATCTGCCGGCCGCATTTGAAGAATACGAACTGCCCGGCTAGCCTGCGCACCACCTCCAGCCCGAAGACATCGCGGTAAAAGGCCTCGGCGGCGTCGAGATCATCCGCGTAGATCGCGGTTTCCATAATGGCGGCTGGCGGGCGCATGGTTTCCTCCGGTCATCCATGGGCTGTCCGGCGCGGGACAGGCGGCTTCAAGTTTTCGTGCTGTAGGTCAGCACGGTCAAATCGTGTTTGCCGACACCGCGTTCAAGGACGGTCCAGCCGCAATTGATATAGTAGGTTTCGAGATCGCGCTCACAACACAGATAGCTGATGTGGTGACCGAGTTCGGCCGCCCTTTTCGTCGCGGCCTGCATCAGCGCCCGGGCGACGCCCGAGCGCCGGCGGTCTTCTTCCACCCACAGGGCGGCGACCCAGGGCAGATATTGCGGACGTTCTTCCAGATCGCAATGGATGAGGAAGGCGGAACCGACGTAGCCGTTGTCATCATGGGCGACGAAGCCGGTTGGCAGGGTATGGGGATTGGTCATGTCCTTCAGATGTTCCGCAACATCGCCGACATGCAGGCCGCTATCCTGCCACCACGCCGTCCAGACCCGTTCAGCGATGATGGGCGCATGGGACTGGCAGTCCCGATAGTCGGAAATCCTGTACAAAATTGTCTCCCGGCCGTCTTCTCGCCCATGGGCTGAAGCCGGACCATGCCATGTAAATCAATGCCGTGATTTAACCGGTCGAGACGCGCTTTCGCAACCTGCGAGTTCCTGAAAAAAGGATCAGGATTTCGTTGCCGTGACATGCAGCCAGTCGGTCGGGACCTTGTCATATCCGCTGCCCTTCCGGGCTTCTATCTCCAGGCTTGTCCAGCCAAGCCGTCCGTACAGGTTTTCCAGCCAGGCTTTCGAAGGATAGTTGTAATAACGGCCGAATGTGTCACGGCCTTCCGCTTCTCCCGCCTTGAAGCTGGCGTAAAAAACGCCGCCCTGCTTCAGCGCCGCATGGATGCGGCCGATGATGCCGGGGAGGGCGGGGCGGGGCACGTGCAGCAGGCAGGCATTGGCCCAGATACCGTCATAACGGTCCCTGTCGCCAATATCCTCGAACAGCAATGTTTTGACGGGAATGCCAAGCCGGGCTTCCGCAGCCCTGGCGATATCGGGTGTTCCATCCGTCGGGTGGACGTCGAAACCCGAAGCCAGCATGAATTCGCTGTCCCGTCCGCCGCCGCATCCCAGTTCGAGGATACTTGCGCCAGCCGGCAGGCGCGACAGAAACTGATCCAGATGAGGCCGGTCCGGCGCCTGTCCCCTTGATGTATAGGCGCCGGCATTATCGGTGTAAAAGCCGATGGTATCGTCGTCTCTGGCGGTCATTGTCTCAACTCTGCGACTGGCTCTGGCTTTGCGTTTCCTGCACCGTTACCGAAACGCTCAGCGTTTCGCCGGCCGGACCGATGCGCATGCCTGATATCGGTGCGCAATCGCGGTAGCAGAGGCCGGAGGCGATGCGGACATAATGATCATCCGGGCAGATGTTGTTGGCGGCGTCGAAACCGACCCAGCCAAGCCCCTGAAGATGCACCTCGGCCCAGGCGTGGGTGGCCGTCTGCTGCGCCACTTCGTCCATCATCAGATAACCGGAGACATAACGGGCGGGCAGGCCGATCAGCCGTGCGGCCGAAATCAGGATATGGGCGTGGTCCTGGCAGACGCCCTTGCCGGCCTCCAGTGCCGTTTCCGCCGTGGTTTCAGTGTCGGTCGAGCCCGGCACATATTGAACCTTGCGGTGAATATTTTCCATGAGGTCATGCAGGCGGGCAAGCTCGCTGTCCCCGTTGCTGGTCTTTGCCATTTCGCGCACCAGTTTTCCCGGCTTGGTCAGCGGCGTCTCGCGCATGAAGAGCCACAGCGGCGCATTGCCGGTATGGGTACCGAACACACCGGCCTTGTCCTCGGTGATGACGAGGCCGCTTGCCAGAACCTTGACCTTCCGTTGCGGGCCTTCCGTTTCCACCAGGGCAACCCGGTTGCCGAAATGGTCGTCATAGGTCACTTCCACGGTCGCGCCATCGACCGAGACATCCCAGTCCTCAACCGTCTGGCACGGGCCGGTCTGCGGTGTCAGGCGCAGCCGCTGCAATGCATAGGGCATCGGCTCGTCATAGACATATTCCGTCGTATGGGTGATTTTCAGACGCATAAGATGTCCCCGTCCACGCGCTTACTGATAAAAGCGGTAGCCTTCCACGATTTCCTGGCCCAGCTGACCGTTGCGGTTGACAAATCTCTCCAGAAACTCGTGCAGACCTTCATCCATGACACGGCCGATGGTCGTTTTGCGCAGACTGTCGCGAATGCTTTCTGCCGTCTCATGCGCCTTGTGCCTTTCGCCGTAATCCTCGGCTATGTAATTGAGGTTGCTGGCGATCTTTTCGTAGCAATAGGCGAGCGAGCGCGGCATGCGGCCGTTGAGAATAAGGAAATCGGCAATATTGGCCGGTTTGTATTCCGCATCATAGACCCAGCCATAGGAGCGGTGGGCCGAGACCGACCGCAGGATGGATTCCCACTGCGCATTGTCGAGCGAGGAGCCGACATGGGCCACAGCCGGCAGCAGCACGTAATATTTCACGTCCAGAATGCGGGCGGTATTGTCGGCGCGCTCGATGAAGGTGCCGATGCGGGAGAAATTATAGAGATCGTTGCGCAGCATCGAACCATGGAAGGCGCCACGCACCAGACCGGCGCGATGTTTGATGACATCGATGGTCTGCGGCAGTTCGGCATGGTTGAGCTTGCGGCCGAGAATATTCTTCAGCTCGATCCAGAATTCATTGGTGGCTTCCCACGTTTCGCGCGTCAGCGCCGTGCGCACCATGCGGGCATTGTTTCGGCCCGCCTCGATGCACGACATGACGCTGGAAGGGTTCGCCTTGTCCCGCAGGAGGTAATCGATTGCATTGGCCGCCGTTACCTTCTCGCGTGTTTCGAGAAAGGCTTCATGGACGCCCGCACTTTGCAACACGCCGTCCCAGTCCTCATCGCCGCTGCCTGAGCGCGTCAGTGAAACGCGCAGGCCCGCATCGATCAGCCGGGCGATGTTTTCAGCGCGCTCGATATACCGGAACATCCAGTAGAGCCCGTTTGCCGTTCTGCCCAGCATGGCTTAGTCCTCCAGTACCCAGGTATCCTTGGTGCCGCCGCCCTGGCTGGAATTGACCACCAGCGAGCCCTGCTTGAGGGCAACGCGGGTCAATCCGCCCGGAATGATCTTCACCTTGTCCGACACCAGCACATAGGGACGCAGATCGACATGGCGCGGCGCGATGCCGTTCTTCACCATGATCGGCACGGTGGAAAGCGAAAGCGTCGGCTGCGCAATGTAGTTGGAGGGGCGGGCTTTCAGCTTGTCTGCAAACAGCGCCCGTTCCTTTTTCGTCGCGGTGGGGCCGACCAGCATGCCGTAACCGCCCGAACCGTGAACTTCCTTGACGACGAGATCGGCAAGGTTGTCGAGAACGTATTTCAGGCTGTCCGGCTCCGAACAGCGCCAAGTCGGCACGTTTTCCAGAAGCGGCTTGCGGCCGGTATAGAATTCGACGATTTCGGGCATGTAGGAATAGATCGCCTTGTCATCGGAAATGCCGGTGCCGGGGGCATTGGCGATGGTGATGTTGCCGGCGCGGTAGACATCCATGATGCCGGGCACGCCAAGCGCCGAATCCGGCCGGAAGGTCAGCGGATCGAGGAAGTCGTCGTCGACGCGACGATAGAGAACATCGATGGCCTCATAACCGCGGGTGGTGCGCATCTTGACCTTGCCGTCCATGACGCGCAGGTCGGAGCCTTCCACCAGTTCCACGCCCATCATGTCGGCGAGGAAGGAATGTTCGTAATAGGCGGAATTATAGATGCCGGGGGTCAGCACCGCGACGCGCGGCTTGCCGGAACAGCCGGGCGGGGCGAGCGAGGCGAGCGACTGGCGCAGCAGATAGGGGTAGTCCTCGACCCGCCGCACCCGGTTTTCGTGGAAGAGTTCCGGGAACATCTGCATCATCGTTTCGCGGTTTTCCAGCATATAGCTGACACCGGACGGTGTGCGGGCATTGTCTTCCAGAACATAGAACTGGTCTTCGCCGGTGCGGACGATATCCGTGCCGACAATATGGGTATAGACGCCGCCGGGCGGAGTAAAACCGATCATTTCCGGCAGGAAGGCTTCGTTTTTCTCGATGATTTCGCGGGGAATGCGCCCGGCGCGGATGATTTCCTGCTTGTGGTAGATATCGTCGAGGAAAGCGTTGAGAGCGAGAACCCGCTGTTCGATACCCTGGGCCAGCTTGCGCCACTCACGGCCGGAAATGATGCGCGGGATGATATCGAAGGGGATCAGTTTTTCTGAACTGTCGGCATGGCCATAGACTGCGAAAGTAATGCCGGTTTTTCGAAAGATGTTTTCCGCGTCTTTTGATTTCTGGATCAGGTGTGCCCTGTCCTGCCGGCTGTACCACTCGTTATAGTTTTCATATGGGCTTCGCGGCGTTTCGTCCGCATTTATCATTTCGTCAAATGCCAACTTCGATGTCCCCTTTTTTACCATATGAATACAACGCCAAATGCAATGCAAGAACTATGCGGAGGCCGTCGTGAAGATTTTTCAGCGCCCTAGAGTTTTAAAAAAGAAGCGTTTTTTGAGTTTCAGCCTATAAATGCGGCATCGGCAAATTGGTTGCGCGGCGTGGCGGGGCGTAACCGGGTGGTGGCGTTGTGCGCGCCATGGGCGAATGCATAAATTTTGTTCGTTCGCTTTCGGTTGATGGCTTGCTGGAGCTGCATCAGAAAATCTGAAACATGGCATCACGAAAAGGCCTTTGACCTTTTGCGGGGGTGGAGATATCGCCTTGCAGAGACGGCTCCGGTTTCTCCGCGGGGTGTTTGCCCGGCACCCGGCCCGCTCATTTTCCGGTTTGCCGAAGCCGCAGAAGTATCAATTCTCCGCATGTCTTATCGTTCCGGCCATATCCGGTGACCATGCCATGCGGCACAGGGGATGTTCCCATGTCGCTCGACCGTCTGGCTCCGGCCATCTTCGTCTTTCTGTGGTCGACCGGCTGGGTCACCGCCAAATATGCCGTCTATTATACCGGACCGCTGACATTCCTCTGCCTGCGTTACATCCTGGCCGGTGCGCTGCTGTGGGGGATCTGCCGGCTCTCCTCCATTCCGTGGCCGGAGCGGCGGGGCGATGTTTTCCGGGCGATCCTGTCCGGCATTTTCCTGCATGGCCTTTATCTCGGCATGATCTGGTGGGCGATAGGGCAGGGCGTGCCGGCGGCGATTGGCGGCATCATCGCCGGTTTGCAGCCGTTGATGACGGCGGTGGCCGCCCGTTACATGATCGGCGAAAAAATCTCGCCGCTGCAGAGGGCTGGCCTGCTTATCGGTTTTGCGGGCATTGCCATTGCCGTTCTGCCGAAGGTCATGGCGGCAGGCGCGCTTGGCCTGTCCGTGCCGCTTTACGCGGTGGCGGTGAATGTCCTTGGCATGACGTCGGTGACCTATGGCACGCTCTACCAGAAGAAATACGTCCATGGCGGAAACATCATGGCGGTGGCCACACTGCAATATGTCGGCGCGCTTCTGGTGACAGTTCCCTTTGCGCTGCTGCTGGAGGATGGGCATGTGGACTGGAGCCTTGGGCTTGCCGCCACGCTTGCCTGGTCCGTCGGGGCGATCTCCATCGGGGCGGTGGCGCTGCTTCTTTATCTGATCCGGCGCGGGCAGGTCTCGCGGGCCGCCTCGCTGATCTATCTGGTGCCGCCGCTTGCGGCCGTGGAAGCCGCCCTGCTTTTCGGCGAAACGCTGACGCCGGCCATGATTGCCGGCACGGTTCTGGCGGTGACGGGGGTTTACCTCGCCAACCGCAAGCCTGCCGCAGCGGTTGCGGTACGTTAATTACCACAACCTCATATTAGGGGTTTGTTAACCATAAAATTATACCTCTCGTTAATCTAGAGATTTGGCGGGGGTTACATGTCTATTTCACGTCGTGGTGTTCTGTTTGGATTGCCGCTGTTTCTGGCCGGCTGCGCCAATACCGGCATCGGCCAGCAGAGGCTGAATTATGGGGCGAAGCCGGAGGAGAAATTCCCGCTTCCCGCCATGCATCTGGACAAGGTCAAGCCGGAGCTCCGCCGGCAGGAAGTCACCTATGACACTGCGCATCCGGCCGGAACGGTGGTTGTGGATACGCCGGCGCGGCGGCTCTATTATGTGCTGGGCGATGGCCGGGCCATGCGTTACGGCGTGGGTGTCGGTCGTCAGGGTCTTGCGCTGAAGGGCGATGCCTATATCGGCCGTAAGGCGGAATGGCCCTCCTGGACGCCGACCGCGAACATGATGCGCCGCGATCCGCGCAACCTGAAATTTGCCGGCGGCATGGCGGGCGGCCCGAACAATCCGCTCGGCGCGCGTGCCCTTTATCTTTATCGCGGCGGCAACGACACGATGTTCCGTCTGCACGGCACCAACCAGCCGCAATCCATCGGCCACGCCATGTCGAGCGGCTGCATCCGCATGCTCAACCACGACATCATCGATCTCTACAGCCGCGTGCCGGTCGGCTCAAAGGTGGTTGTGTTGCAGGCTTGAGGGCGAGGCGGATTTTTCCGCCTTTGCCACACGAAAAAATGTCTGAAGCCCTGAGTTGATTTTTCCGGATCGATGTGAGTTTTATACGGTGAAATCAACTATTTGTTGAAAATCGACTTTTGCTTATTTTAGGTAGTCCTGCAATATCGGAAACGTGATTTCCGCTCTTCGGGACGTGTATCCATAAACGTGCCAGCGCGCTCTGACAGGCGCTTCATCACTTCAACGGGGACACATCTACATGGCAGCTTTCGACAATCTCTCCCGCTACCGACCTTACGCCCTTGCAGCGCTGCGCATCATCGCGGCGCTGCTTTTCATCGAGCACGGAACACAGAAGCTCTTCGGCTTCCCGGCATCGCAGATGCAGGGTTCGCTGCCGACGATGCTGTTGGTGGCGGCGCTTCTGGAACTCGTCGGCGGCATTCTCGTGCTGATCGGCCTGTTCACGCGTCCGGTCGCCTTCATTCTTTCCGGCCAGATGGCCGTCGCCTATTTCATGGCGCATGCGCCAAGCAGCTTTTTCCCGGCCCTGAACGGCGGTGACGCAGCCATCCTGTTCTGCTTTGTCTTCCTTTATCTGGTCTTTGCCGGTCCGGGCGCTTTCTCGGCGGATGAACGCCGGGCCTGATCTGCGAGACCATTGTTCACCGGTCTCTTTTACCAAAGCCCCGCATGGTGATGGCCATGCGGGGTTTCATGTTTTCAAAGGGTGAAAACTTCGGCCGCCGCCGAAGCATAGATGGTTGTTTTCGGAGTAGGAACGGTTCATCCTGAACGCTGTTGGAAAAATCGATCCGTGACCTCTCAAAATCCCATTGCCCGCGAATTGTTGTTACTCGCCCTGCTGTCCACGCTGTGGGCGGCATCCTATACCTTCATCAAGATCGGGGTGGAGACGATACCGCCGATCACCTTCATCGCACTTAGAACCCTGATTGCCGGGCTTTTGCTGCTGGCGGTCATCCGGCTGCGCGGGCTGCGTTTGCCGCGGGATTTTGCGACTTGGCGGCTTTTCTTCATTCAGGCCTGCATCAACAGCGTGTTACCCTTCACGCTGATCGCCTGGGCGGAACAGAGCATCGATGCCGGTCTTGCCGTCATTCTCAATGCGACAACGCCGATCTTCACCTTTCTTCTCACGGCACTCGTCATCCGCCACGAACAGGTCAGCGGGCGAAAGCTGTTCGGCACCATTGCGGGCATGACGGGTGTGTGCCTGATCATCGGTCTGGATGCGCTTGGTGGTGCGGGCGAGGCGCTATGGGGCCAGCTTGCGATGCTGACAGCGGCCTTTTCCTATGCCTGCGCCGCCATTTTCAGCAAGAACTTCAAGGGGCTCGATCCGATCATGCCGGCTGCCGGCTCGATGATTTGCGGTGCGGTCCTGCTATTGCCGGTAAGCCTGATCGTTGACCGGCCCTGGACATTGTCGCCTTCATCCGCGTCGCTTATCGCGCTTGTATGCCTCAGCGTCTTTTCAACCGCCCTTGCCTTCATGATCTATTTCCGGCTGATGCAGACGCTGGGTTCGGTCGGCACCACCTCGCAGGCCTATTTGAGGGTCCCGGTGGGTGTCGCCATCGGCATGGTGTTTCTGGGTGAAGTGCCGACGACCGCCATGTGGGTGGGGCTCGTCTGCGTGATCGCCGGTGTACTGGCCATGACCTTGCCATCGCGGCGTCGCCCGGTCGTGCAGGGCGGGTGAGGGGGCAAGGGTAGAGATATACCGAGAGGGCACCCCCTCATCCGACCCTTCGGGCCACCTTCTCCCCGGCGGGGAGAAGAAACGCGCGACAACGCCGAGCCCGGAAAGATTTGCGCCCTTTGTCGTGCAGGGCGGTTGAAGGCAAAGAAAAACCCCGCTGGCGGTGGCCAGCGGGGTTCGATTGGTGAGCGAGCGATTGCGTCTTGTCGCCTTCTCCCACTGGGACAAGAAACGCCCGGCAATGCCGAGCGTCTCCAACCCAGGCAGGGCAAGTTAGCGGTTGCGGCCGCGATTGCCGTTGCCGGAAGCGCGCTTTTCCTGGCCATTGCCGCCAGCAGGCGCGTGGCGGTTGGCGCCGTTGCCGCCGGGCTTGCGGGCGGGGCGGCGGTGCTTGCGGGGGCCGGCGGGACGACCTGCATCGCCTTCAGCCTGCTTCACGCGCTTGAAGTCCGACGTGACTTCCAGATCGTTATCGGCATCACGCGGTGCGTGGTTGCGGGAAGGACGGGATTCACCATTGTGGCGTCCGCCTTCGCGGGGGCCGCGCTGCTGGTGGCCGCCATTATTGTTGCGGCCGCGATTGTTGTTCGGGCGCGTCGGGCTGGCGAGGCCGGCCGGGCGTTCGCCTGATGCAACCGGAATATCGATCTTCATCAGCTTTTCGATGTCGTGCAGCAGGCGGGTTTCGTCCGGCGCACAAAATGCGATGGCGATGCCGTCGCGACCGGCGCGGGCGGTACGGCCGATGCGGTGAACATAAGCGTCGGGCACTTCCGGCAGGTCGTAGTTGAAGACATGCGTTACGGCCGGAATGTCGATGCCGCGGGCGGCGACGTCGGTTGCGACCAGCACCTTGATGTCACCATCCTTGAAGCCCTTCAGCGCCCGCTCGCGCTGGCCCTGGCTCTTGTTGCCGTGGATGGAGGCGACCTTGAAACCGATATGTTCGAGATGCTTGTAAAGCTTTTCCGCGCCATGCTTGGTGCGCAGGAAAACGATGGCGCGGCCATCCGGGTTCTCGTTCAGCGACTTCTTCAGGAGATCGGTCTTGTCGTTCTTGCCGGCGACGAAATGCACGTACTGCTCGACCTTGTCGGCAGCCTTGCCCGGAGGGGTCACTTCCACCTTGACCGGATCGGTCAGGTAGCTGTGCGAGAGATCGGCGATCGCCTTCGGCATGGTGGCCGAGAACAGAAGCGTCTGGCGCTTGGCCGGGACCATTCTGGAAATCTTGCGCAGGTCATGGATGAAGCCGAGGTCGAGCATCTGGTCAGCTTCGTCAAGCACCAGATAGGTCACCTTGGAGAGCGAGATGGCGTTGCGGGCGATGAGGTCCAGCAGGCGGCCGGGGGTCGCCACCAGAATGTCCGTGCCTTTTTCGAGCTGAAGCTGCTGCTTGTTGATCGACGCGCCGCCGACAACCTGGTTGATGCGCAGCGGCGTCTTCTTCACGAAGGAGCGCAGGTTGTCGCCGATCTGGTTTACCAGTTCGCGGGTCGGGGCAAGGATGAGGGTGCGGGCGGTGCGGTTTGCCGGACGGTCGGCCTGCTTCATCAGCATTTCGATGATCGGCAGGCCGAAGGCGGCGGTCTTGCCCGTACCGGTCTGTGCGAGGCCGATCAGGTCACGGCCTTCGAGCAGCAGCGGAATGGCCTTTGCCTGAATGGGGGTGGGAGTGGTGTAGCCAAGCTGGGCAACGCTGGCCACGATCTTTTCGGAGAGGCCGAGTTCGCTAAAACTGGTCAATATAGTGCCTTTCGGGGCGCCAAAACAAACTCAGCCGGAACAGGGCTGCTGTCCGGTGGTTTCGGCGTCAAGAACCCCGCGTGAATTGGGAACTTGTGGGTTGGAATAACTTTCTGCGCATCAGTGCGGCAAATGCCGTCTTCTGTATTCGTTGCGCTTTTCCTTCATGCGGGCCAGGTCTTCCTGATCATACGCTGCAGCTCACGCGGCTGCCGAAGGTGAAAGCTTGACGGGCATGTGGGCGTTTTGTCGGTTAAAGTCAAGCAATAGTTTTGTAACGCCGCTGCCCGGCGGCGCATGGCAGCCATGCGCAAGGTCGGTCGTTTAGGGTCGGAATGGTGCGGCCGGGGCGAATAATTATGGTTAAAAAAGGGTAACGGTACCGTCTCGTACATAGCAAAGAGCGATTTTCTCACATAACGTTTTTTGCAACGACGTCCGGAAATATTTGATTCGACAGGGATGGAACTGCACGGTGTGGAGTATCGATTGACCGAAGGCAGCGGGTTGCTGGAAAAAGCTTACAGGGCCGTTGCGGCTCTGGACCTGCCCGCGTGCATCAAGGACAGCGAGCTTCGCTATCTCATGGTCAATTCGGCCTATGCCCGGGTCATGGGGCGACCGGCAGCGGCGTTTCCGGGCCATACCAGCTTTTCACTTTCCGCTGACATTTACGACGCCGAGCGCGAGGACAGGGAGCGCCGCTCGCTGGTCTTTGCCACGGACGAGGTGATCAGCTGCCATGGCGCGGCCTCCTCCGGTCCTCACAGGCTTCGCTGCGAGCGCTTTATCGGCGACGATGGCAATCTGTTCCTGTTCGAAGTGTTTGAGGAAATGCCGTCCGCAATCGTTGAAGGTTTTCCGGGCGGTGGCGGCAGTGCCTTTGACCTGTTGTTCGGCAGCGGCGTCATCGATCTCATCGATGCCGGCATCGTGATTTATGACCGTGACAACCGGCTGATCTATTGCAACACGCGCTTTGCGGAATTCTACAGCGCCTTCGGCGTCGAGCTGAAGCCCGGCGTGCGGCTTGAGACGTTGATGGAGGCGGTCTATTTTTCGAGCGGCTACAGCAGCGGAAAAAAAGACGATTCCGCATTCGAAGGGTGGATGCGGGAGCAATTGCGGGATTTTTCCCTCCCCTATCTCGAAAGGGTAGAGCAGTTTGCCGATGGCCGCTGGGTGCGCATGGTCAACAAGCGGCTGGAAAACGGCATGCTGGTCGGGCTGCGCGTCGATGTGACGGAGTTCAAGGCGCACGAGGCGCTTCTCAGCACACAGATCCGCGAGACCTGGCTGCTACGGGCGGCGCTGGAGCAATTGCCGGTGGCTGTCTTCCTGCGGGACGATGAGCGTCGGCTGACCTTTGCCAATACGGCTTACGAACAATTCCTCGGAGGCGATCTCACCCGCTATATCGGCATGACCGAAAGCGAGATGTTTCCGGATGACAGTGAACGGTTCCGGATTGAAAACGAGCGGCTTCTTGCAACCGGCGAAGCGATAGAGAAAGCAGAGACCCTGCCGCTGCCGGATGGCGGCTCCGTTCCCGTGATAACCCGGGTTGGCCGGGTGGCGACACCCGACGACGAATATTATCTGGTCGGCTCCATCACCGATGTCAGCCTGCTTGATGAACGGGAAAAGGCGCTGATCGCCGCACAGGCGCAGGCTGAGGCGCTGCACCGCCAGCTGGAGGCGGTTCTCCACGCCCTGCCTGTCGGCGTGCTGCTCCTCAACGCCGATCTCGTCATCGAATATGTCAATCCGTTCTTCCATGAAGTCTGGGGCGAAATCGGCGGCGAGAAGTCGCTCGTCGGCAAAAGCTATCGGGAATTCATGGAAATGAATTTCGACAGCGGCCTTTACGACTATGGCGACATGCCCTTCGAGGAGCTTTATAACCAGCGCGCGGAGCGGCTTCTCAAGGAAGAGGTTTTCACGCCGCGCGAGGTTCGCAGCAAAAGCGGCAAGGTGACCGTCATTTCGAAAACCCGTCTTGATGGCGGGAAAATCCTCAGCACCTATGCGGATGTGACTGATGTGCGCATGCGCGACGCCGAGATCAGCAAGGCGAAGGCCGAGCTGGAGCGTGTCGGCGAATATATGCAGGGCGCCACGCGCGCCATGGCGCAGGGGCTTGTGCTTGTCGAGCAGGGCACGATCATCATGTCCAACGAGGCCATGGCGCGAATGTTCGACGTGCCGCCCCATTTGCTGGAAAAAGGCAGGAACTGGTCTGGTTTCTTTGCCCATTGCGCCGGGCGCGGGGATTTCGGCAGTGACGAGGCGGCGGCAGGGACGCTCGCCGCCTGGAGAGAGAATATCGCCGCCAACAGGCCGTTCTCCTGGCTCATTCACGTCGCCGGCAAGACCTGGCTCAATCTGGAGGCGACAAACAGTTCCGGCAATTACTGGCTCATCATCGTCACCGACGTAACCGACATGAAGATGCGTGAGGAAGAATTGCAGCGGCTGCTTTCACGCGCGGAGGCTGCGGACCGCGCCAAATCGGAGTTCCTGGCCAATATGAGCCACGAAATCCGCACGCCCATGAACGGCGTGCTCGGCATGGCGGAGCTGCTGGCCAAGTCCAATCTCGATACGCGCCAGAAGACCTTCACCGATATTATCGTCAAATCCGGCAATGCGCTTCTGACGATCATCAACGACATTCTCGATTTCTCCAAGATCGAGGCAGGGCAGATGCGGCTGCGCAGCGTGCCTTTCGATCCTGCCGAGGCGGTGGAGGACGTGGTTTCCCTGCTGTCTTCGGCGGCGCTGGAAAAGGACATCGAACTGGTCGTCCGGATCGATCCTTCGGCTTTCGGCAAGGTCATGGGTGACGCCGGACGGTTCCGCCAGATCGTCACCAACCTTGTTGGAAACGCCGTCAAGTTCACGGAAACGGGGCACGTGCTGATCGAGCTTTCGGCGCAGTCGGCGGAGGCGTCCGAGGCGATCCTGTCGTTGCGGGTGGAAGACAGCGGCATCGGCATTCCGGCCGACAAGCTGGAAACGATCTTCGACAAGTTCAGCCAGGTGGACGGTTCAGCGACGCGCCGGCATGAGGGAACGGGGCTGGGACTGGCGATCACCGTCGGCCTCGTCGGTCTTTTCGACGGCGTGATCAATGTCGTGAGCGAGATCGGCAAAGGATCGACCTTCGACGTCAATATTCCTTTCCAGCTCATCGAAAGACGGCGCGATGTTCCGCTTCCGGTCATGGCGATCGACGATATCCGGGTGCTCGTCATCGATGACAATGATGTCAATCGCCGCATATTGACCGAGCAGCTGAGGACATGGGGTATCGACGGCCATGCGGTCGAGGATGGGCCTTCCGGCCTTGCCGTGCTGCAGGAGGCCGCCGCCCTCGGCTTTGCCATCGACGCCATCATCCTCGACTATCACATGCCCGTTATGAACGGGCTGGATGTGGTCGAAAGGATCAGGGCGGATCGTCGTTTCGATGACATCGCCATCGTGTTCCTGACCTCCATGGATGTCGTCGGTGACGAAACGCTGTTTACGGATCTCAGCGTGCAGGCGCATCTTATGAAACCGGCACGGGCGCGTCTTTTACGCTCGACCCTGTTCGATGTGGTGCGGGATGTGCGGTTGAAGCGCGCCCGTCAGCATCCGTCCGCGCCGGGCGGGGCAGAGTGGGGCAATGCGCCTGTCCGGCCGGAAAGCAGCCCTGCCGAAAAGAAGCAGAAGGCTGTCCCGGCGGCGGCATCCAGCCGGCGTCGGCCCTGTCTTGTCGACGTGCTGGTTGCCGAGGACAATGACGTCAACCAGATCGTCTTCACCCAGATATTGCAGCAGGCCGGTTTGCGGTTCCTGATCGTCGGCAATGGCAAGAAGGCTGTTCAGGCCTGGGAAGAATATAATCCCGCCGTCATCCTCATGGACGTTTCCATGCCTATCATGAACGGGCATCAGGCGACACTGGCGATCCGGGCCGCCGAACAGGCCGCCGCCGACGGCCGGCATGTTCCGATCATCGGCGTTACCGCCCATACGCAGGACGCGGATCGCGAGCTCTGCCTTGCGGCCGGCATGGATGATTACCTGTCGAAGCCCATCAGTCCTGAAATCCTTGAGGACAAGATCGCGCAATGGCTGGGAGACAGCGGCGCGCGCCGCGACGCACCGAGCGTCTGACGATCCGGCGACGCGGGCAACTTAGCCGGACCGCTTGGTGCCGCAGAGCATTTCCCGTTTTCCCGCAAAACCCTTGCGGCGCTCCAGGTCAAAACCGGCAGCGATGAGATTGCGGCGGACGAAGCCAGCAGCGGCATAGGTGGCGAACGTGCCTTCCTGTGCGGTCTTGCCGAACAGCGTCTGCATGATTTCCAGCGACCACATGTCCGGATTGCGGGCAGGCGCGAAACCATCCAGAAACCAGGCGTCGAAGCTTTCGGTTCGGCTTGCAATGCCGGCGAGCGCTTCGCCGCACACCACCGTCAGGCGCGTGTCTGCGTCCAGCTCGATCTCGACTTCGCCTTTGGGTTCCTCGGGCCAGCGGGCAACCAGCGCCCTGCGTTCGGCATCCACTTCCGGCCAGCGGGAAAGCGCCCGGTCGATCTCGTCCGCCTTCATGGGGTAAAGTTCGAAGGACATGAAATGCAGTGTGGAACGGCCGTTGTGTGCTTCTTTCCGGGCCTGTTTCCACTGCCGCCAGGTTTCGCAGAGATTGAGGCCGGTGCCGAAGCCGAGTTCGCCGATGCGGAAGACGCCCTCCCGCTCAAGCCAGCGCTGCGGCAGGCCGTTTCCGGAGAGGAAGACATGGCCGCATTCCAGCCTGCCATCCGTCTGGCAATAAAAATGATCGTCAAAGGCCAGCGAATAGGGCATATCCCCCTCACGCCAGTCGAGGGCCGTCTGGTTTTTTCCGGTTGCCGAACCTGTAGCCGGGCCGGTCTCTGCGATAGTTTCGTTGGAATGTTTCATGGCTAAAGCCGATAATCCCGCTTTCGAACAGGGTCAATCGCCAAGATTGCAGGGCTCCGTGCCGCTGCTTATCGTCGGCGGCGGTATCATGGGCCTGTGGGCCGCCATCAAGGCGGAACGGCTCGGTATCGATGCCCTGCTGGTGGAAGCGGACCGGACTGGCGGCGGTGCGAGCGGCGGGCTTCTGGGCGCGCTGATGCCACATATGCCCGACCGCTGGTCGGACAAGAAGCAGTTCCAGTTCGATGCCCTTGTCGCGCTCGAAAAGGAGATCGCCGACCTGGAGGCTGAGACCGGGCTTTCCGCGGGTTATCGGCGGTGCGGCAGGATCATTCCCCTGCCGAAACCGCATCTGCGCACCATCGCTGAAAGGCACCAGCGGGATGCCGGGGAAAACTGGATATCGGGGGAGCGCTCGTTCCATTGGCATGTCGGTGACAGCCCTTCCGTTGCCGGATGGGTGGATGATGCGGCGGGAGAGGCGGGCTTCGTGCTCGATACGCTGGCGGCGAGGGTTGCCCCGCGTGCCATGATCGCCCTTCTCTCGGCTTTCCTGGGCAAGGCCCGGCATGTCAGCGTTGTCGAACAGTGCCGTGTTGTTTCGCTCGATCCGCATAGCGGACGGGCAATGCTGTCGTCGGGAGACGAGCTGCTCTTCGGCCATGTCATAGTTGCGAATGGGCATGGTTCTTTCCCCATGATCCGTGATGCGCTGGGTCTCGAAGCCGGTGTCGGGCTTGGTCAGGCGGTGAAGGGGCAGGCGGCCCTTCTTGACGCGGCGGCCGATCCGGCAATGCCTGTCGTGTTCCTGAATGGGCTTTATATCGTGCCGCATGAGGACGGCACCGTCGCCATTGGCAGTACCAGCGAAGATTGTTTTTCCGAGCCTTTCAGTACCGATGAAAAGCTGGAAAAACTACTTGCCGAGGCCTGTCGGGTGGTGCCCTCGCTTGCCCGCGCGCCGGTGCTGGAGCGCTGGGCCGGTCTGCGGCCCAAGGCGATTGGAAGGGACCCGATGGTTGGGTCGGTTGCCGGCCATCCGACGCTTGTCGCGCTGTCGGGCGGCTTCAAGGTCAGCTTCGGCCTTGCCCATTTTCTTGCCGATGCGGCGCTGCAAACCGTGTGCGGTCACACACCTGTCATCCCTTCCGGGTTCCGTCTTCAAGAACACGTGAGTATTGCCGTTGCGGACTTTAGAAAGTCCTGATCAGGCCCGCCACGTCGTTAATCTGTCACGCAAATCACTTATCTGCTGGCCTGCAACGAGGCCGTTTTGGCCGTTTTGCGTCGAGGTGACAGCGCATGCGATACGCCATTCATTTCACGCCTTCCCCCAATGACCCCCTGACGCAGGCGGCAGCTGCGTGGTTGGGGCGCGATGCCTATTCCGGTCAGGCGGTGGAGCCGCCCGGCATGATCGATCTCGGCATGCAGGAGATTTCCTACCATACGGCACTGCCGCGCCGTTATGGTTTCCATGGCACGATAAAGGCGCCTTTCCGGCTTGCCGAAGGCCATTCGGAAGCCGCGCTTCTGCGCGACCTGATGTATTTTTCCGGTAAGCAGGAACCCTTCGTGTTGCCACAACTAGTGGTGGCAAGGCAGGAGAATGTTTTCAGCCTCGTTCCCGAGCGTCCCTGCGAAGTGCTGCATTTTTTTGCCGCCCGGGTGGTGCAGGAATTCGACCGTTACCGCGCGCCGCTTTCCGAAGCGGAAATAGAGCGGGCGGATCCCGACCGGCTTTCTGCTTCGCAGCTGACCAATCTGCATCGCTGGGGCAGCCCGCATGTGATGGATGAGTTCCGCTTTCAGATGTCGCTGACGGGTGGCGTCGAACCCTCCAGCAGCCAGAGGATCGAGCGCGCCGTGCGCAAGGTTTTCGAGCCGCTCCTGACGCGGACGCTGCCGTTTTCCAGCCTCGCGCTGTTCATCGAGGATGAACCCGGTGCGCCTTTCCGGGTGCACTCGCTTCATCCCATGGGCCGCGTTTCCGCCCGCAGGATCGCCTGACAAACGCCGCACAGAAATCGTACACAAAAAAGCATCGGAATGTCGGCAAAATTCATCTCGACATTCCGGATGCGGATGCTACCGTCGCCGCATCGCATGTCTGAAGCGTGTCGAGTTCTCCCGTTTCCGGGATCGGGCTCTTCAGAGGCTTGTTTGCTTCCCGAGAGCGGTTTCCGCTTTGGGAGAGATGTTTTGGGTGGCTGAATGATTTCCGAGAACTATTCCCGCAATCTGGTGGGCTACGGTCGCAATGTTCCCGACCCGAAATGGCCGGGTGGCGCGCGTATCGCAGTGCAATTCGTGATCAATTACGAGGAGGGTGGCGAGAGCTGCATTCTCGACAATGACAAGGCGTCGGAATCGCTGCTGTCGGAAATCGTCGGCGCCCAGCCCTGGCCTGGCCAGCGGAACCTGAACATGGAATCGATCTATGAATATGGTTCGCGCGCCGGTTTCTGGCGGCTGTGGCGCATGTTCACCGGTCTCGGCGTCACCACCACCGTTTATGGCGTGACTGCCGCCATGGCCCGTAATCCGGAAGCCGTTGCGGCGATGAAGGAAGCGGGCTGGGAGATCGCCAGCCACGGCTATCGCTGGCTGGAATACAAGGATTTTTCCGAGGAGGAGGAACGCAAGCACATAAGCGAAGCCGTGCACCTGCATAAGGAGGTTACCGGCGAGCGTCCCTATGGCATGTATCAGGGCAAGCCTTCGGACAATACGCTGCGCCTTGTCATGGAAGAGGGCGGTTTCCTCTATTCGTCGGATTCCTATGCCGACGATCTGCCCTATTGGGTGAAGGGCGTGAAAGACGAGCCGTTCCTGATCATTCCCTATACGCTTGAAACCAACGATATGCGTTTTGCCACGCCGCAGGGCTTCAATTCCGGCGACCAGTTCTTCACCTATCTGAAGGATGCTTTCGATGTGCTTTATCAGGAAGGCGTCGAGGGCGCGCCGAAGATGATGAGCGTCGGCCTGCATTGCCGTCTTGTCGGCCGTCCCGGCCGTGCGGCGGCTCTTCGCCGTTTCATCGAATATGTGCTTGGCCATGAGAAGGTGTGGATCCCGCAGCGCATCGAGATCGCCCGTCACTGGCATCAACATCACAAGCCGGAGACGCTTTGATGACGCGTGAGGACTTTGTCAGCCGTTTCGGCGGCGTGTTCGAACATTCGCCCTTTATCGCCGAACGGGCCTATGATGCTGGCGGGATCAGTGCTGCCTTGACGGTGAAGGCGGTTCACGCCGCACTCACCGCGCAATTCCGCGCCGCTTCAGAGGCCGAACGGCTTGGTGTATTGCGGGCGCATCCCGATCTTGCCGGCAAGCTGGCGATTGCGGGGGAGTTGACGGCCGACAGCCGCAACGAACAGGCCGGCGCAGGGCTCGACCGGCTCACCCCGGAAGAGCACGCGCGTTTTACCGAATTAAACGGCGCCTATACCGAAAAATTCGGCTTTCCCTTCATCATTGCGGTCAAGGGGCTGAACAGGCACGATATTCTTTCCGCCTTCGAAACGCGCATCGGCAACGGTACGACCGAAGAATTTGAGACGGCGACAGCGCAGGTGGAGAAGATTGCCTGGCTGCGCCTTTCCGCGATGCTGCCGGAAGGCTGAATTGGCGAGTGGTGGCCGTTCTGCTAGAATCGCGCCGTCTGGAGATTGAGACCATGAGACCTTCCGAGGTGCTGGAAAGGAACAGGGAAGCGATCCGCGAAGCGACGAAACGCTTCAACGCGGCAAACCCGCGCGTGTTCGGCTCCGTCGCCCGCGGCGAGGACCGGCCGGACAGCGATCTCGATATTCTGGTGGATGCGCTGCCTGGCACGACATTGTTCGATCTCGGCGGTTTGCTGGAGGAATTGAAGGCGCTGCTTGGTGTGGAGGTCGACGTCGTCACCTCAGGCGGCCTGCATTCGGATATACGGGCGCGCGTTCTGAAGGAAGCCAAAGCGGTATGAGTACGGATCGGCTTCTGCTCTATCTGAAGGAGATGGATGTTGCCGCCTCCAGAATACAGGATTTCATTCAGGATATGGATGAGGCCGCTTTTTCCTCCGACACGCGGACGCAGATGGCGGTCATGATGGGTCTTGCCCTGATCGGCGAGGCGGTCGCCAAGCTGGACAAGCACTACCCCGCATTTTTACAGCAACACCCGGAAATCCCCTGGATCAAGATGAAGGGTATGCGCAATCTGATCGTGCATGATTATTTCCGGGCGGAGCTCTCGGTCGTCTGGAAAACGATAACGCAGAGCATTCCGGATCTGCAGGCGCGTCTCTCCCTCCTCCGAAACTGGCATGCCCAAGGTGAATGACATTTGACTGATTTTCTCGAGATAAAACCTCTTAGCAAAGAGGCTTTCGCATCCTTCGGCGATGTGATCGAAACGACACCCTCTTCCATGCGGCATATCAATGGCGGCCAGACCGAGCGGCATCATGCGCTCGCAGCCCCGGAGGCGGCGGGTGAGGGGGCGCGTATCATTCTCAACATTTTCCGTGGGCAGCCGCGCGCTTTTCCCCATGCAATCGAGATGATGGAGCGGCATCCGCTCGGCAGCCAGAGTTTTTCGCCGCTTTCCGGCCGGCCTTTCCTCGTGGTCGTCGCCGATGACGATGGCGGTCGGCCCGGCCGGCCGCAGGTGTTTCTGGCGCGGGGCGATCAGGGCGTGAATTACCGCCGCAATGTCTGGCATTATCCGCTGATGCCGTTGCAGGCGGTTTCGGATTTTCTGGTTGCCGACCGCGATGGGCCGGGTAACAATCTGGAAGAGTATTTTTTTGACAAGCCCTATACGATCGCGGAGCCCAAGCCATGACCGGTTTGACCACCCATGTCCTCGACGCCGCCCATGGTACGCCGGCCGAAGGGCTGACCATCGAGCTTTACCGGCTTTCCGGTGATCGCCGCGAGAAGCTGAAGACGGTAAAGACCAATAGCGACGGCCGTGTGGATGGCGGGCCGCTGCTTTTGGGTGAGAGTTTCAAGGCCGGGGAATATGAGCTGGTTTTCCACGCCGGCGATTATCTGCGCGGCAGGGGCGTCCAACTGGCGGAGCCGGCCTTTCTCGACATTATTCCCATCCGTTTCGGCATTGCCGATGAAAGCGGCCATTACCATGTGCCGCTCCTGCTTTCGCCCTATAGCTATTCCACCTATCGAGGAAGCTGATTGCCATGATCTTTGCCGCCATTGCCGATATTCACGGAAACTGCGCCGCTCTCGAGGCTGTGCTTGAGGATATCGCCAAGCTTGGCATCAAGGACATCGTCAATCTCGGCGATTGTTTCAGCGGTCCGCTGGAGGCGGGGTTCACGGGTGATGTGCTTGTTAGTAACTGGATTCCCAGCATTCGCGGCAATCATGACCGGGAACTGCTCGAGCGGGCGCCGGAGGAGATGGGAAGCTGGGAAAGACCGGCGCATGCGCAGCTGAGCGCCGCCCATCTGGACTGGCTGCGCACCCTGCCGTTCAGCATGGTTTTCAAGGATGTCGCTTATTGCTGCCACGGTTCGCCGCGCGGCGATCTGGAATATTGGCTGGAGACGCTTTCGGCGGAAGGCGTGCTGAAACTGCGGCCGCTGGCGGAGATCGAAGCTATCGCTGACGGCATCACCCAGCCGCTGATGCTCTGCGGTCACACGCATATTCCTCGTGCGGTACAGCTTTCCGACGGCCGGCTGATAGTCAATCCCGGCAGCGTCGGTTGCCCCGGCTGGAAGGATGACATGCCTTTTGATCATCACGTCGAGGCGGGCCATCCGCTCGCGACCTATGCCGTGCTGGAAGAGACAGCGCGCGGCTGGCAGGTCTATTTCCGGAATATCCGCTACGACAATCTGGCCATGGCCGAGATGGCGAAGGCCAACGGGATTCCGTATCTGGCCGATGCTCTGGCGAGCGGTTGGCTTCGCAAACGGACTTGAATTTTCCAGAGAGTTGTACTATTTATTGTACAACTTCCATCGGGATTTATCCATGCGTACCGTTATGTTTTCAAAAGCACGCGAATCTCTTGCATCGCTTCTGGATGAAGTGTCGCAGGACCGCGTGGCTGTGGAAATCGTGCGCCGCGACAAGCCGTCCGCCGTTCTTATAGATAAGGACGAATATGAAGGCTTGATGGAAACCTTGCATCTCTGCTCGTCGCCGGAGAATTTCGCCAGACTTAAAAAGTCGATGTCCGATGTGGACGCCGGCACTTTCGAAAGTCATGACCTTATCGACTGATTTTTCAAACCCATCGCGCATGAGTGCGAGCTTCTATCAGGAGAAACTCTCATGCAGCAAAAGGGCGCGATTGCTCTCGGCTGGAGCCATCAGGGCTGGGAAGACTATCTGCACTGGCAGCAATATGATCGCAAGATGCTCGAACGCATCAATGAACTCATCAAGGATTGTCGACGGCATCCATTTGAATGGATCGGAAAACCCGAGCCACTGCGTTTTCAGTTAAAGGGCCTATGGTCACGCCGGATTTCGCAGGAGCATCGGCTTGTCTACGAGTTGCGCGGCGAAGCCGAAAAGACGGTCCTGATCATTCACCCGTGCCGTTTCCACTACTGATCCTCACCCCTCGCTGGTCATCACCACACAGGCATAGGATTGCGCCTTCAGTTCCTTGCAGGCGGAAACCGCTGAGGACTGGTCTTCAAAGCCGGTGAAGCGGGCGCGGTAGAGCGTCGCCGATCCGCTTTGCACGGCTTCGGTATAGGGGGCGATCCCGGCATAGCTGCCGATGTTGGAGCGGGCATTGGCGAGCAGCGAGCGGGCGGCGGCTTCGCTGTCGGTCGCGGCAATCTGCACTTCCCAGCGGCTTCTCTGGCCCGTGGGCTGGCCGATGGCAGCGGTGGGGGCAGGTCTCGGAATGGCCGAGACCTGGATCATATCCGCCATCTGGTTATTGGCCGTGGCGATCTGCATGGCGACCGGGTCGGAGCGGCGCTCGGCGAACATCGGCAGTGGTACGGCAGCGGGCGGCACATCGAAGGTGCGGCTGACATTGGCGCTGGCGACGAGTTGTTCCGTGTTGCGGCTTCTCGATGCCTGCGGCACGGCCTTGTCGAGAAGGGCGGCCATCTGCGCATCGCGGCTACGCGCCGTCTTGCCGCCCAGCACGACGCCGACAACGCGGCGACCATTGTGATTGATGGCGCTGACAAGGTTGAAGCCGGAGGCATTGGTGTAACCGGTCTTGATGCCGTCCATGCCCTGATAACGATACATCAGATTATTGTGGCCACGGATGCGCTTGCCGCGGAAACTGAAGGATTCCATGGCGAAGAGGCCATATTCCTTGGGAAAGTCCCGCTGCAGCGCAAGGCCGAGCCTGGCCATGTCACGCGCCGTCGTCACCTGCGATTTGCTGGGCAGGCCGGAAGCGTTGCGGAACACCGTTTTCGTCATGCCGAGCTGGCGGGCCTTGCGGGTCATCATTTCGGCAAACCTTGCCTCGGAGCCGCCGAGGTGATCGCCCATGCCTTCCGCCATGTCGTTGGCGGATTTGACGATCATGCCATAAACGGCCTCACGCACGGTGAAGGTCTGGCCCTGGCGCACATAAAGCTTCGAGGGGATGGTGGCTGCGCCGTTCTTGGACATGGTGATCTTCTGGTCCCAGCGAAGCCGGCCGGCATGCAGCGCCTCGAAGGTCATGTAGAGCGTCATCATCTTGGTCAGCGAAGCGGGGTGGTTCAGCACATCGGCATTGCGGGCTGCCAGAACCTTGCCAGTATTGGCATCCATGATGAAGTGGGCGTAGCCGGCCTGCGCAGGCGATGCCTGCAATGAGAGGATCGCGCAAAAGAAGGTGAGTGCGAAGACCCATGCACCCGCCATTCCCCGTTTGACCGTTCCCGACATAATCCACCCCTTTTGTTCGATCGCCGCAATGAGCGAAGTTTTACTGACACTTTCCGGCAACAAAACCGCTAAAACTTTAGAGATCGCTTTCATGCTTAATTAAGAATGAATTTCAACCCGTATGCCGCCCTCACAATTTCCTTGAAAAGAAACCAACCATCCGGTATGTTAAGCGGCATGACAAATGCACATGAACGTAAAAAGCAGCCCGAGGTCGTGCGTCGCAATCTTCTGGATTGCGCGGCGAAACTTGCTGCTGATCAGGGTGTTGCCGCACTTTCGGTGCAGGCGGTGGCCAATGCGGCCGGGGTGACGAAGGGCGGGCTGTTCCACCATTTCGCCTCCAAGCAGGTTCTGCTGGAAGCGGTGATGGCGGACCTGATTTCGGCGCTGGATGCGGAAATCGATGCGCTCATCTCACAGGATTGTGAAGCCTACGGATGCTTCACGCGGGCCTATGTGAACGCGGTTTTTGCCGATCGCGGCCGGGATTCGGGCAGGCAATGGGCCGCGCTATCGGTTTCCATGGTCGGTGAGCCGTCGCTTCGGCGCATGTGGACCAGCTGGTTCGAGGGGCGCCTGAGCCGTCATAAAGAAACGGATGACCGGGTGATACTGGAACTGGTGCGGCTTGCGGCTGACGGCATCTGGTTTGCCGATCTTCTGGCCGATGATGGCAGGGCAGGTGGTGACAGGGCGGCTCTCAAAACGCAGATGATCGCCCAGACGAAAAAGGAAATGGAACGATGAATGCGGCTGTCTTTACCTATGGAGCGCTTGTCGCTGCCATTGTCTGCGAGGTGATCGCGACCTCATTCCTGCAGCAGTCGCAGCAGTTCACCCGGCTTTTGCCGACAGTGCTGATGGCGCTGTTTTATGGCGCGGCCTTTTATCTGCTGTCGTTTACGCTGCGGGCCATGCCGGTCGGCGTGGCCTATGCGATCTGGAGCGGGCTAGGCATCGTGCTGATTTCCTGCATCGGCTATTTCGTATTCCGCCAGACGCTGGATTTCGCCGCCGTGGTTGGTCTCGGGTTTATCGTGACGGGGGTGGTGATCGTGAATGTGTTTTCGAAGACGGTGGGGCATTGAGACTGGCAGCTGAGGTCCTTCGCGAGGGCAACATCCGCACGCCGTCACCCCGGACCTGATCCGGGGTCCAGCGCGATCAAGTCCTTGATCGTATAATACGCTCTTCACGGCGCAGACGCGCCGTGGCTGGATGCCGGATCAAGTCCGGCATGACGGCAGAGAATGGAGCGGCCTCCGACGTATCGCCGCGGCGCCTTCCGCCTTGTCCAACATCACGCCAGAATGCTGCGGTCCACATCCGTAATCAGCCGCTTGCCGCAAAGCGCCATGCTGACATCCATCTCCTTGCGGATGATCTCCAGCGCCGTGGTCACGCCCTGTTTGCCATCGGCACCGAGGCCGTAAAGGAAGGGTCGGCCGATATAGGTGCCCTTGGCGCCGAGCGCCACGGCTTTCAGCACGTCCTGACCGGAGCGGATGCCGCCATCCATATGCACCTCGACTTTATCGCCGACTGCATCGACGATCTTCGGCAGCATGGCGATCGAGGAGTGCGCACCGTCGAGCTGGCGACCGCCATGGTTGGAGACGATGATGGCGTCGGCGCCGGTATCGAGCGAGGCGCGGGCGTCTTCCTCGTCAAGGATGCCCTTAAGGATCAGCTTGCCGCCCCAGCGTTCCTTGATCCATTCGACATCCTTCCACGACAGGCGCGGATCGAACTGCTCCGCCGTCCAGGAGGAGAGCGAGGAGAGATCGGAGACATTTTTGGCGTGGCCGACGATGTTGCCGAAGCTGCGGCGCTTGGTGCGGGCCATGTCCATGCACCATTGCGGCCGGGTCGCCATCTGCCAGATATGTTTCGGGGTAAATTTTGGCGGTGCGGAGAGGCCGTTGCGCAAATCCTTGTGGCGCTGGCCGAGAATTTGCAGGTCGAGTGTGAGCACCAGCGCCGAGCAGCCGGCGGCCTTGGCCCGGTCGATGAGATTATTGACGAAATCCCGGTCCTTCATCACGTAAAGCTGGAACCAGAAGGGTTTCGAGGTGACGGAAGCGACATCCTCGATGGAGCAGATGCTCATGGTGGAAAGCGTGAAAGGCACGCCGAATTCTTCGGCTGCTTTGGCGGCCAGCATTTCGCCATCGGCATGCTGCATGCCCGTCAGCCCGGTGGGGGAGAGCGCGACCGGCATCGAAACCTTCTCACCGATCATCTCGGTGGCAAGCGACCGGTCGGTCATATCCACCAGCACGCGCTGGCGCAGCTTTATCTTTGCAAAATCATCCTCATTGGCGCGGTAGGTGCTTTCCGTCCACGCGCCGCTATCGGCATAGTCGAAAAACATTTTTGGCACACGGCGCTGAGCCTGTTGCTTCAGGTCCGCTATGGTCAGGATTTTGCCCATGGATAAAGCCTTCACATTTGAATGATGGCTTCACATAACATGAATGGGACGGCTGCAACATCAAAATCGACGGGGTTGATCACCAGAAAGCCCGCAAAAACAGCTCGGCTCCCAATAAAAGCAGGCAGATGAGAAACCAGCGCCGGAATGTGGCCGGGCTGACGATGTTACGGATCTTCTGGCCGAGCCACATGCCGAGAAGCGCAGGCAGCACGGCGAGTGCGGAAAGCGACAGATGCTCGACGCGGAAGGCGCCTTGCGAGGCGAGGCCGGCGGCAAGTGCAATGGTCGAAACAGTGAAGGAAAGGCCAAGCGCCTGCACGAGATCGTCGCGGTTGAAACCGAGCGACTGGATATAGGGCACGGCGGGCACGACGAAAATTCCGGTACCGCCGGTCAGCAGGCCGGTTGTCAGCCCTATGGCCGGCGAGAGCCTGGATTCCAGCCGTGCCGGAACGGAGAGGGGTTTGGCGAAGAGGCTATAGGCCGCGTAAGCCGCAAGGCACAGGCCGAGCGCCGAGGTGGTCCAGACGCCGGTTCCTGCCGTCATCAGCCGGATGCCGATGAGGGTGCCGCCGGCGATGGCGATCATCATCGGCCACAGCCGCGCGACGATGGCCCTGAAATCCGGCCCGGCCAGCAATTGCCAGATATTGGTGACGAAGGAGGGCAGGATCAGTAGCCCGGCGGCAAGGACGGGCGGCATGAACAGGCCGAGCACGCCCATGGCGACGGTGGGCAGTCCCATGCCGGTCACGCCCTTGACGATGCCCGCGATGATGAATGTCGCGAGGACCATGAGCATTGTGGTTGTGTCTAAATCCGGCACGGGGCACTCCAGAGGTCATTCGCGTTTTTGCCGACTGGTGTCAGGCAATCATAGGACGCGAGTGGGTGCGGCGGATTCCTTCTCCCCGCCGGGGAGAAGGTGGCCCGAAGGGTCGGATGAGGGGGCAACGTTGCCGTATCTCACCACCCTTGCCCCCTCATCCCGCTGCCGCGGACTTCTCCCCGGCGGGGAGAAGAAAGACGCGGCACCCGCTCACTCCAATGTGTGACCGATATAAATGAGGCCGCAGCTTTATGTTTCGGCCCCAGCCGAACTATGGCAGCACGCTCTTCATCGCCCTGCCGGCCACATAGGTTTCCACCACCGTGCGGTCATCACCCATGGTCAGCATCAGGAAGAGTTCTTCCGTCAGGCTGTTCACCACTTCCATTTTCAGCGCCATGGCAGGTGTCGAGGAAGCGTTCAGCACCGTGATGTCGGCGTCCGTGCCGGCCTCCAGCGTGCCGATGCGGTCGACCATCGAGAGGGCTTCGGCATTACCGCGCGTCATCAGATACCAGCTTTCCAGCGGGTTCAGGCGCTCGCCCAGCAATTGCTGGACCTTGTAGGCCTCATCCATGGTGCGCAGCATGGAATAGCTCGATCCGCCGCCGATATCGGTCGCAACCGCGATCCGCACCGGCTTTTCGCGCCGCTGCAGTTTTTTCATCGGGAAGAGGCCGGAGCCGATGAAGAGGTTCGAGGTGGGGCAATGCACCGCCACCGCGCCGGTTTCCGACAGCACGTCCGCCTCGCGATCCGAGAGGTGGATGGCGTGGCCGAGCAGGGTCTTTTTGCCCATCAGGCCGTAGCGCACATAGATATCGGTATAGTCGGTCGCTTCGGGGTAAAGCTCGCAGGTATATTTGATCTCGTCGAGATTTTCCGAGAGATGCGTCTGGATGAAGAGATCGGGGAATTCCTGCGCCAGCGCCTGGGCGGCTTCCATCTGCTTCGGGGTGGAGGTGATGGCGAAGCGGGGGGTGATGGCGACGTGGTTGCGGCCCTTGCCGTGCCAGTCGGCGATGACAGCGCGGGTCTCGTCATAGGAGGTTTCCGGCGTGTCCAGCAGGCCCTGTGGGGCGTTGCGGTCCATCATCACCTTGCCGCCCACCATCAGCATGTTGCGCTTCATGGCTTCCGCGAAAAAGGCGTCGGCGGAGGTCTTGTGCACGGAGCAATAGGCGGCGGCCGTGGTGGTGCCGTGGCGCAGAAGCTCGTCGTAAAAATGCGTGGCGATGCGCTGGGCATGGGCGCTTTCGACGAAACGGCATTCCTCCGGGAAAGTATAGGTGTTCAGCCATTCCAGCAGGTTGGCGGCATAGGAGCCGATGACCTGCATCTGCGGGAAATGCAGGTGCATGTCTATCAGGCCCGGCACGATGAGGTGCGGCCTGTGATCCTTTTCCTCGATGTCTTCGGGGGCCTGCTTGCGGATATCGGCGTATTCGCCGATGGCGGCGATCCGGCCGTCTTCGATCAGCAGGCCACCGTCTTCGATATAGAGATAGCTTTGCGTATCGTCGATCGAAAGCGGCGCGCGGCGGAAGCTCAGCAGGCGGCCACGCAGCAGAACCATGCTCATTCAGTCTTTCCTTCGGCTTTTCCAGCCCCGGAAACCGCACTTTCATACCATGCGGTCAGCACCTTGCGCTCATCCGGGGTGATGGCGGTGATGTTGCCGGGAGGCATGGCATGGCTGCGGCCGGCTTGCAAATAGATTTCGCGCGCATGGGCGGCGATCTGCTCGTCGGTTTCGAGCTTCACGGATTTTGGCGTGAAGGGCACGCCTTCCCACACCGGCTCGGCCGCATGGCACATGGAACAGCGGCCCTGAACCACATCGCGGGCCTTGGCGAAATGGGCGTCACTGACGAATTGCTGCTGCATCGGCGAAAGGGTGGCGGCCTTCTGTTCCTCCTCGCCGGTCAGCACCTTCGGCACGGTGGAAAGCCACATGATGACGATGAAGATGAGGGCGGTCAGCAGCCAGGTCCATGTAGGTTTTCCCTTGCGGGCATGGGTGGTGTTGAACCAGTGGCGGATGGTGACGCCCATCAGGAAGACCAGTGCGGCGATGATCCAGTTAAACTGCGTGGCAAAGGCTAGCGGATAATGGTTCGACAGCATGAAGAAGATGACGGGCAGCGTCAGATAGTTGTTGTGCAGCGAGCGCTGCTTGGCGATGCGACCATATTTCGGGTCCGGCGTGCGCCCGGCGATGAGGTCGGCCACGACGATCTTCTGGTTCGGAATGATGATGAAGAACACATTCGCCGACATGATGGTGGCGGTGAAGGCACCGAGATGCAGGAACGCGGCGCGGCCGGTGAAGACCTGCGTATAACCCCATGCCATCGCCACCAGCGCGACATAGAGCACGATCATCAGGCCCCAGGTATTGTTGCCAAGCGGCGATTTGCAGAGGAAATCGTAAAACAGCCAACCGATGGCAAGCGAAGCGAGCGACAGACAGATGGCCTGGAACTGGGTGAGCGCCAGCACCGAATGGTCGATGAGGAAGAGATCCGCGCCGCCATAATAAACGATGCAGAGCATGGCAAAGCCGGAAAGCCAGGTGACATAGCTTTCCCATTTGAACCAAGTCAGGTGCTCGGGCATCTGGGCAGGCGCGACCAAATATTTCTGGATGTGGTAAAAGCCGCCGCCATGCACCTGCCATTCCTCGCCATAGGCCCCCGGCGGCAGATGCGGCCGTTTGACCAGCCCGAGATCGAGCGCGATGAAATAAAAGGATGAGCCGATCCAGGCGATGGCGGTGATGACGTGGAGCCAGCGGACGGCAAAGGCCATCCATTCCCACGCAATGGCATATTCGTACATGCGGTTCCCCTGATCCTTGTGCAGCGCACCTTGCGAGAAATTTGACCTTTAGGAAAGGGAAAAGCAAAGGGCGGGAGGTGATTGTTCACAATCCGGTTCGCTTGTGTCCACAACATAGGCCGAAGTGGATCGCCTCTGGTGGCAGGCCCGGTAAAGTTGCAGCGGAGGTTTGCTGTCGCATAGTTTGTGCTTAGCTGGCTAACGCGACTCAGCTATTATCCTTTGTGCAGCCTGCCAATGTGCTAAAATAAAAGGCTGCGGAGCTTTGGAGTGCCCTGCGTCCGAAAGGACGCGACAAAGGACGCTCTAACTTTTTAAGTGGCGCATCGTTCCTGTCGAAAATCGGTCTCGATTTTCAAGCCGATGCGCAGGGCTCCCATGACATGTTTCGCTGGCGGTTCATGCCGAAAGCGGGTGCTGCGAACCCTGGGGCGGGGGCAGTTTAGGGGGCAGGTGTCGCAGTTCCCGGTGCCATCGCGTCCGGGTGCGTGTTGATGTGTGGAATTTGAATAAAGGGACGCAATGACCTTCCGGCAACCGCCGTTGTTTCAACGGAGACCATGCCGATGCGCCTTGTTCTGACGGTTCTCTTCCTGCTTTTGGCGTTCACCGCCACAGCGCTTGCCCATGAATCCCACAAGGGGTTCAAATATGAAAGCTATTGCTGCAACGGCGATGCCCAGACGGGAGATTGCCAGATGATCCCCACGCGAAGCGTTCGTGTCACACCGGATGGTTATGAGGTGTCGCTGGCCCCCGGCGATCATCGCATGGTCACGCGGCGGCATGTCTTCAACTGGTCGCAACGCGAGGCAAGACGGTCTGAGGATGGCGAATATCACCTCTGCCTCTTCCCGGATGAAGACACGCCGCGCTGTTTTTATGCGCCGGACATGGGGTATTGAGATGGCTGCGGCCGGCTTTCCTCGATCCGCTGCAATATCCAGTCGCGAAACAGCCTTATCTTGCGAATGTTCCTGCGGTTTTCCGGATAGACCAGCCAATAGTTCTGTCCTTCGCTGCTAAGATGCTCGAAGGGTTGATACAGCCGGCCGAGTGCAATTTCGTCCGCATAAAGTTCAGGGGTGAGCATGGCCACGCCCTGGCTGGCGATGGCCGCCGCGGCTTCGAATGCCTGGACGTTAAGGCGGCTGCGCGGATAACGGTCGAGGCCCGGATTTTCGACACCTACTTCCTGGAACCATTGGCTCCACCAGATGTCGCCGGGATCGATGATGCGCAGGCGCAGAAGATCCTCCGGCTTTTTCAATCCGCCGATGGTTTCGGCAAGGTCGGGATGCAGCATCGGCGTATAAACGCCCCTGACAAGCCGGTGATAAATCAATCCCTTGCCATCGTCGTTGCTCCAGCGGATGGCGACATCGCAATCGGACTGCGCAAAATCGATCAAGGCGTTGGAGGTTTCCAGCCGGACGGCGATCGAAGGATGTTCAAGCTGGAACGCCCCCAGATGTCGTGAAAGCCAGCGTGATGCGAAAGTGGCGGTGGAATGAATGGTCAGCGTCGTGTCTGACGTGTCACGCACATTGTCGACGGCCTCCCGCAGGCTGTTAAAGGCTTCGGCCACTCTTGGCGCCAGCTTCTGCCCGGCCTCGGTCAGCTGAACCTGGCGCGCTTTGCGTATGAAGAGCGGCTCACCGATATTCTCCTCCAGCAGCTTCACCTGATAGCTGACCGCCGTCTGCGTCATGCCCAGTTCCTCACCAGCCCTGGTGAAACTCAGATGCCTGGCAGCGGCTTCGAACACGCGCAAGGCATTCAGCGGGAACTGGCGAGACATTTTCATGGATAAGTTCTCTTTATGCTAATCGCCAAAGGTTTCATTGGTTTTTACTCATAAATCAGAGCATTTTTAGTCCAACTCATCAACTGAGCTTCTGACATTTTTTGAATGGAGACGAACATGCGCACAGCACTCTTGCGCGCGTGGTCCCGCCTGCGCGCGGGCCTGCGGACAGCGGAACGGTTTGCCCTTGAAAGCATTGCGCCCGACAATCTGGCGGATGAAAGCCTGCCCGACGGGCTCAGGCGTGATCTTGGCCTTGAGGATGGCCGTGTCGATTTTCGTTGCGACGGATTTCGGCAGCGGAAAATGCTTGCAACAACTCGGCTGCCACAAGGGCCGCTATGACGGCGGGGCGCTTGTCCCTGACGCTATTGCCACCGATGGGCAAAGTGAGTTTTGCAAGGCGGGAAGGCGGTTCGCCCTCCCGCTCCAGCCAATGGGAGAAGGTGGCGCGTTTGGTCTTTGAACCGATCATGCCGACATAGGCGAGATCGTCGCGGGCAAGCGCTTCCTTGGCTATGAGGAAATCGAGTGCGTGATCATGGGTGACGATGATCGCTGCCCCGTTTGCCGGGATTTTCGCGACGAGCGCCTCCGGCATGGGAGTGAGCACGGATGTGGCATCGGCTGGAAGATCGTGCAACTCCGTTTTTCGGGTCTCCACCACTGTCAGCGTCAGGGGCAGCAGCGACAGTGCTTCCGCCAACGCCTTGCCGACATGACCAGCCCCGAAAATGAAGACGGCGGCCTGCTGTTCGGCTTCGCCTTTCAGCCGCGTCTCTAGAGCGAGCGCGATCTCCTTCGTCACCCGCTGGAAGCGGATGAGGGTGCGGCCGCCGCAGCATTGGCCGATTTCCGGGCCGAGCGGAATATCCATGCGGTCCTCGGCCACACCGCTCCTCAGCATGGCGCGGGCATGGTCCATCGCCATATATTCGAACTGCCCGCCACCGATTGTTGCCCACAGCGCATCCTGACTTACCAGCATGAAGGTTCCGGCTTCACGCGGCGAGGAGCCTTTGACAGCCTCGATTTCCACGAGGATCGCGGCGGGGGAGCGGGCGAGGAAGTTGGAAAGGGAGGTGTCAGGCATTTGTTGGCCCCCTCACACCTTCTTCAGCCGTTCCACCGCCATCAGAACCCGTTCGGGCGTTGCCGGCGCATCGAGGCGCGGGCAGACCTTGTAGTCGGCGACGGAGGCGACCGCCATGGAGAGAGCTTCAAGAACCGAGATCGCCAGCATGAAGGGCGGTTCGCCCACGGCCTTGGAGCGGCCGATGGTGGGTTCGGCATTTTCCGCCCATTCCGCCAGCTTGACGTTGAAACTCTTCGGCCGGTCGGAGGCGAGCGGTATCTTGTAGGTAGAAGGCGCGTGGGTGCGCAGCCGTCCCTTGCCATCCCACCACAATTCTTCCGTCGTGAGCCAGCCCATGCCCTGCACGAAGGCGCCTTCCACCTGGCCGATATCAATGGCCGGGTTCAGCGACTTGCCGACATCGTGGAGGATATCGGTGCGTTCCATCAGGTATTCGCCGGTGAGCGTATCGATCGACACTTCCGAGCAGGCCGCGCCATAGGCGAAATAATAAAATGGCGTGCCACGGCCGGCGGTGCGATCCCAGTGGATTTTTGGCGTCTTGTAAAAACCGGCGGCGGAAAGCTGCACGCGGGCGAAATAGGCCTTTTTGATGAAGTCGTTGAAGGGGATTTCCTCGAGGCCGATGCGCACCCGGTTCGGCAGGAAGACGACTTCCTCTTCCGGCACATTCCAGTTCTCGGCGGCGAATTTGACCAGCCGCTCGCGGATCTGGCGGGCGGCGTCATAGGCTGCCATGCCGTTCAGGTCCGTACCGGAGGAGGCGGCGGTGGCCGAGGTGTTCGGTACCTTGCCGGTGGTCGTTGCGGTGATTTTCACCCGGCCGATATCCACCTGGAAGGCATCGGCCACCACCTGCGCCACCTTGGTATAAAGGCCCTGACCCATTTCGGTGCCGCCATGGTTCAGGTGGATGGAGCCGTCATTATAGATATGCACCAGCGCGCCCGCCTGATTGAAGGCGGTCATGGTGAAGGAGATGCCGAACTTGACAGGCGTGAGCGCGATGCCCTTGCGGATGATCGGGCTCGTTTTGTTGAACTCGATGATGGCGTCTCGTCGCGCGCGGTAGTCGCTGGAGGTTTCCAGCTCCTCGACGATGCGGGCGATGATGTTGTCCTCGACCTCCTGATGATAGGGCGTCGTGGTGCGGCCCGAGCCGGTCTCGCCGTAGAAATTCAGCTTGCGGATATCGAGCGGATCCTTGCCCACCGCATAGGCGATTTCTTCGATGAAACGTTCCGCGCCCAGCATGCCCTGCGGGCCGCCGAAACCACGAAAGGCGGTGTTGGAGACGGTGTGGGTTTTCAGCGGCCGCGAGGTCAGGTGCACATGCGGATAGAAATAGCTGGAATCGGCGTGAAACAGGGCGCGATCCGTGACCGGGCCGGAGAGATCGGAGGAAAAGCCGCAGCGGGCGGCATAGGTGGCATCGACGGCGTGGATGCGGCCTTCCTCATCGAAGCCAAGCTCGTAATCGACGCGGAAATCGTGGCGTTTGCCGGTCGCTGTCATGTCCTCGTCGCGGTCCGGGCGGATTTTCACGGCCCGGTTCAGCTTCTTGGCGGCGATGGCGCAGAGGGCGGCGAACTGGTTGCCCTGCGTTTCCTTGCCGCCGAAACCGCCACCCATGCGGCGCACCTGCACCGTGACGGCATTGGACGGCACCTGCAGGATATGGCTGACAATGTGCTGGATTTCGCTCGGATGCTGAGTGGAACTCCACAGCGTCACCTCGTCATCCTCGCCCGGCACGGCCATGGCGATGTGGCTTTCGAGATAAAAATGCTCCTGCCCGCCGATCCGCATGGTGCCGGTGAGACGGCGGGGTGCGACATCCATTTCGATCTTGGCATCGCCACGCTTAAGCGTCATCGGATCGATGACGAGCGCGCCGCCATTTTCAATCGCCGTGTCGATATCGGTGAAATGCGGCAGGTCCTTATAAGTGACCTTCGCCTTGCGGGCCGCCTTTCTGGCGATATCGCGGGTTTCGGCGAAGACCGCGAAGATCGGCTGGCCGTGGAATTCGACCTTTGTCTCGGCCAGCAAAGGTTCGTCGTGACGGCCGCCTGACGAGACATCGTTTTCGCCGGGCACATCCTTGCCAACCATGACCCACAGGACGCCCGGTGTAGCCTCGACTTCGGACAGGTCCATGGAGACGATTTCCGCATGCGCCCGGTCGGAAAGGCCAAGCGCGCCGTGAACGAGGCCGGCGGGTTCGGGAATATCGTCGATATATTCGGCGCTGCCCGTCACATGTTTATGGGCGGAATCGTGCCGGAGCGAGGCGTGTACAGGGCCGTCGATTTCGGTTTTGGTCTTGTCGAAGCTTGTCGTGTCCATGGTTCAAGCCTCCCCTTCATCAATTGCGGCATATGACAGCGACAATAAACCCTCATTCCTGTGCTTGTCACAGGAATCCAGCCAGCCCAAGTCTTTGGGCTGAAAGGGTTGTCTCGTCGCGCAGACGCGCGCCAACTGGATTCCTGTGACAAGCACAGGAATGAGGGAGGTTGTGGGTGTCGCCAACGTCATCGTCATCGTCATCGTCAAGCCTCCGCCAGTGAGAAACGGCTGAGTTCCTGCTTTTCGCCCGAAGTCTCGAGGAAGAACCGCGTCAGCAGGTTCTTGGCCGTCAGTTGCCGGTATTCGGCGGTGGCGCGCCAGTCGGTGAGCGGGGTGAAATCCTTGTCCAGCGCATCGCGCGCCGCATCGATCGTTTCCTGCGACCACTCTTTGCCGAGAAGTGCCGCCTCAAGATGCGCGGCGCGTTTCGGCGTGCCGGCCATGCCGCCAAAGGCGATGCGGATATCTTCGACGGTGCCGTCGGCATCGAGCGTCAGGTTGAAGGCGGCGCAGAGCGCGGAAATATCCTCGTCGCGCCGCTTGGAGATTTTGTAGACCGCGTAGTGGCTTTCGGCTTTCTGGAACGGGATGAAGAGTTTTTCGACGAATTCGCCGCTCAGCCGGTCCTGTTTGCCATAGTCGATGAAGTAGCTTTCCAGCGGCACGGTGCGGCTGCCGGAGGAGGAGCGCAAGGTTAGCGTTGCTCCAAGCGCGATCAGCGCCGGAGGCGTATCGCCGATGGGCGAACCGTTGGCGATATTGCCGCCGATGGTGCCCATATTGCGCACCTGCTCGCCGCCGAGGCGGTCGAACAGCCGGGCAAGCGGCGGGAAATGTTCCGCAATGGTCTTGAAGGCCTGGCTGTAGGTGACGCCGGCGCCGAGTGTCACGCCGTCCTCATCCACGCTGATGGTTTGCAAATCCCCGAGATTGTTAATGAAGATCACCGGGTTCAGCGCCCGCATCTGCTTCGTGACCCACAGGCCGACATCGGTGGAGCCAGCAACGATGGTTGCCTTTGGTTCAGCAGCGTAAATCTCGGTCAACTCGGCCAGTGTCGCTGGAATGATGGTGCGGTCCTCGCCGTGGGTGACGGTGATCGTCTCATTGGCGCGAATGGCCCAGAGCCTGGCCATGATATCGGTGCGGTCCCGTTGCAGCGGGTCGAAGAGCGCGCTCGGGCGGGCAGCGGCGATCTTTTCGGCGGCGCGCACGATCGGCTCATAGCCCGTGCATCGACAGAGGTTGCCTTGCAGCGCCTTTTCAATGTCGGCGCGGCCGGGGTTTTCACTGGAAAGCCAGAGACCGTAAAGCGACATGATGAAGCCCGGCGTGCAGAAACCGCATTGCGAGCCGTGGAAATCCACCATCGCCTGCTGCACGGGGTGAAGCGTGCCATCGCGCGCGGCCAGATGCTCGACTGTCACGATATGGGTGCCGTGCAGCGAACCTAAAAAGCGGATGCAGGCATTGACGCTTTCATAACGCAGCGAACCGTCCAGCAGCCGCCCGACCAGCACCGTGCAGGCGCCGCAATCGCCTTCCGCGCAGCCTTCCTTGGTCCCGGTCAACCGCTTGCTGATGCGGAGATAATCGAGAAGCGTGTCTGTCGGTCCGAAATCCTTCAGCGAGATGGTTTCGCTGTTGAGGATGAAGCTGATCGCGTCGTTCATGCAATGCCCTGCTTTTTTTGACCGGCTGCCGAGCCGGTTTCTTGTCATTGTCCCTGCGCATCATATGCACGCCCGCAGGCGTATATCGATTTCCGTTTTGGCAATTCATTGTTTCCAAAACGGAAATAAATTTCGGCAATTATTGCGCCGTCCAGCCGCCATCCACGGAAATATGGGTGCCGGTAATGTTGCTTGCGGCATCGCTTGCCAGAAACAGCGCGGCGGCGGCCACATCGTCGACGGTGACGAACTGCTTGGTCGCCTGCAGTTCCAGCATCACGTCGTTCTTCACCGCTTCTTCGCTGATGCCGCGCACCTTCGCCATTTCCGGTATCTGCTTTTCGACGAGCGGGGTCAGCACATAACCGGGACAGATGGCGTTGACGGTAACCCCGGTCTGAGCAAGCTCGAGCGCTGCCGTCTTCGTCAGGCCCATGATGCCGTGCTTGGCCGCCACATAGGCCGATTTGAACGGCGAGGCGACGAGACCGTGGGCGGATGCGATGTTGATGATACGGCCTTTTCCGGCCTTCTTCATCAGCGGTATCGCAGCCCGCATGGTATGGAAGGAACTGGTCAGATTGATGGCGATGATCCAGTCCCATTTCTCCGGCGGAAATTCCTCGATGGGCGCGATATGCTGGATGCCGGCATTGTTGACGAGCACATCCACCGAACCGAGTTTTTCGTTGGCGGAATTGATGAGGTCGGCGATCTCGTCCGGTTTCGTCATATCCGCCGGGTGGTAAAGCACACGCCCGCCGCTTTCTGCTTCCAGCAGAAGACGAAGCTTCTCAATCTCGTCCTCGTCACCAAAGCCGTTCAGCACGATATTGGCGCCCTCCCGCGCAAATCGCTGGGCGATGCCGAGGCCGATACCGCTTGTGGAGCCTGTCACGATAACTGTCCGATGCATGCTTTCCCCTTTTTGCATTACTTCGCACATATTTAAGCAGGGTATGCCCAAAGGGGGCGGGCTGGCAATCGCCCATTTCGGGGGAGCACAGTGGAGCGGCGAAACAGGCTGTGGCCATCCAATTTTTCGAAGCTAAGCATCCAGATTCTGCATTTGTGTGCGGGGCCTTCCGTTCCTATCTCTCAGGCAAGCAAACAGAGGTATCGTTATGGAACTCGGTCTTTACACATTCGCCGATGTCAATCCCAATCCTGCCGATGGTCGTGGCCCGGAAGGCGCGCGCCGGCTTAAGGATCTCCTGGAGGAAATCGAGCTTGCCGATCAGGTCGGGCTCGATGTTTTCGGGCTGGGCGAGCACCACCGCCCCGACTATGTCGCTTCCTCGCCCTCCACCGTTCTCGCGGCGGCGGCGGTGAAGACGAAGAATATCCGCCTGACGAGCGCCGTTTCGGTGTTGAGTTCGGATGATCCGGTGCGGGTGCTCCAGCAGTTTTCGACCGTCGATCTCCTGTCGAACGGCCGCGCCGAGATCATGGCGGGGCGCGGGTCCTTCATCGAATCCTACCCGCTGTTCGGTTACGATCTCGAGGATTACGACGTGCTCTTTGCCGAAAAGCTCGATCTGCTGCTGGCGTTGCGGGAGCAGGAAATCGTGACCTGGTCCGGCACCAAGCACCCCGCCATTCACGGGCGCGGCGTTTATCCGCGGCCCCTGCAGGAGCGTCTGCCGGTGTGGATCGCGGTTGGCGGCACGCCGCAATCGGTGGCGCGGGCAGGCGCCATGGGTCTGCCGGTGGCGCTTGCCATCATCGGCGGTGAATATCGCCGCTTTGCGCCGCTGTTCGATCTCTATCATGAGGCCGCGCGCCGCGCCGGGCAGGAAAAGACCAAGCTGCGCACCAGCATCAATGTGCACGGCTTCATTGCCGACACCACCGACAAGGCGGCGGACCAGTTTTACGGACCGCAGGCGGAGGTGATGAACCGCATCGGCCGCGAGCGTGGCTGGGGGCCGACGAACCGCGCGCATTTCGACGCTGCACGCGGGCCGGAGGGTAATCTCTTTCTCGGTGAGCCGGAGCTGGTGGCGGAAAAGATCATCAAGGCGCATGGCGTGTTCAGGAATGACCGCTTCCTGCTGCAGATGGCCATCGGCCTGATGCCGCACGATCAGATCATGCGCGGCATCGAGCTTTATGGTACGAAAGTCGCCCCTATCGTCAGAAAAGAATTGACGGGGAGCGCCGATCCGGTGAAAGCCACGGCCTGATGATTGCCAAGGCGGGCGCTTTCAGACCCGCCATACAGAACGACGGACAGAGACATGGTCATTTCCACCGAAGAAGAACTGGTTCTGCTGAAGGACATCGGCCGTTTGTGCGCCGTCGCGATGCAGACCATGGCGGACGCGCTGGAACCCGGCATCACCACGGCCGAGCTGGATGCCATCGGCCGCAAGGTGCTGGAGGATAACGGTGCGCAATCGGCGCCGGAATTCTGCTACAAGTTTCCCGGCGCGACCTGCATCAGCGTCAATGAGGAAGTGGCTCACGGCATTCCGGGTCCCCGCATTATCAAGGCGGGCGATCTCGTCAATATCGATGTCTCGGCGGTAAAGAACGGCTTTTTCGGCGATACGGGTTCATCTTTCGCCGTGCCGCCGGTGAAGAAGGACATCGAGCGGCTGTGCCGCGATGGCAAGCGCGCCATGTGGACGGGCCTGCAGCAGGTGAAGACCGGCCGGCCTTTTGCCGATATCGGCAATGCCATCGGCGCTTTTGCCAAGAAGAACCGCTATACGCTGATCACCAATCTGGCCAGCCACGGCATCGGCCGCTCGCTGCATGAGGAACCGAAGGAACTGGCGACCTGGCCGGACAAGGACGAGCGGCGCATCATGCAGGAAGGCATGGTGTTCACCGTCGAGCCGTTTCTCTCGACGGGCGCCTATTGGGCCGAGGATGGCGATGATGATCCATGGACGCTCTATAGCGATCCGAGCGCGCCGACGGTGCAGTATGAGCATACCGTGGTTGCGACCAAGAACGGGCCGCTGGTGCTGACGCTGGCTGAGTGAGGGGCGGGGACTGGCTTCCGTTCATCAAGGGCAAATTACAAAGGTCCATTGTCTCGTCTTGGCCCTTGGGTGAGGCGAGCGGGTGCCGCTTGTTTCTTCTCCCCGAGGGGGAGAAGTCCGCGGCAGCGGGATGAGGGTGCACCCTCGCTGGATTTCGGAGAGCTTGCCCCCTCATCCGACCCTTCGGGCCACCTTCTCCCCGGCGGGGAGAAGAAACAAGCGGCGACATCCGACGATTCATGACAGATAACGACCGCTTATAACGCCGATCAAAATAACTCGCTTGTCCCTTATCCGCCCCGTTGCGATAAGCCATGCATGAGCATCGACAAGCCACTTTCCGCCAAACATCTGACTGCACTTGGATTTTCCGGGGCGCTGATGATGGCCTCCGCCATGGGTTTCGGCCGCTTTTCCTTCACCCCCATTCTACCCGGCATGATGGCGGATGTTCCGCTTTCGGCGGGGGATGCGGGGATCGTGGCGGCTGGGAATTTCGCCGGTTATCTGGCGGGGGCGGTTCTGGCGGCCTATTCGTGGGGTTCGGGGCGGGAACGGCTGGTGGCGCTTTGCGGCCTGTTTTCCACCGGGGCATTGTTGCTTGCCATGGCGGCTTTCAACTCCGTCGCGGCCTTCACCGTCATCCGGTTTCTGGCCGGTGTCGCCAGCGCGCTGACCATGATCTTCACCTCGCAGATCGTTATCGGCCATGCCGTCAAGGCGGGCAGGGACAGCGTTCAGGCGCTGCATTATGGCGGCGTCGGTGCGGGCATCGCGATCTCCTCGCTTGCGGTCTATCTGATCGGCGTCGTTTTTGACGGCGGCGGTTCCTCATGGCGGGAGGAGTGGATTGCAGGCGCTGTCTTTTCCTTCATCACATTCATTCTCGTCTGGCGGGTGCTGCCCGCAGGCCCGCCGCGACATGCATCCTCGGTCGCGGAGCCGCCGCTCCACTGGACGCGGCCGCTCTTCCTGACGACGCTGGCCTATGGGCTTTTCGGCTTCGGTTACGTCATCACCGCGACCTTCATCGTGGCGATCGCCCGCATGGCCGCCGCCGGTGCTTTCGTGGAGTTTCTGGCCTGGTTCATCACCGGCTGCGCGGCTGCCATTTCGCTTTTTCTCTGGAAGCCTGTCTTGAAATCGCAGGGGCTGAAACGCGCTTTCGTGATCGTTCTTGCCGTCGAAGCCGTCGGTGTTTTCGCTTCCGTCATGCTGCCGCCGGTGCCGGGCGTGCTGGCAGGTGGTCTGCTTCTGGGGCTGACCTTCATGGTCATCACCGCTTATGGCCTGCAGCTCGGTCGGGAATTTGCCGGGCCGAGCCCGCGTCGTGCCTTTGCGCTGATGACGGCTGCTTTCGGCACGGGCCAGATCGTCGGGCCGCTCGCCGCCGGCTGGATTGCCGAGGTGACGGGCAGTTTCACCGCGCCCAGCATTCTCGCTTCGGCCGTGCTCGTCGTCAGCATTCTGCTGATGCTGCCAGTGCTTGCCACGGAGCAACGGCGTTAAGTCTTTGACGGCGTCCTGACCGGCCCGAATTCACGCTGTTTTGCGGGGATCGCGCCACCATCTGCGCCTTACATCTTGTTAAGGTCGTCGCTTCTCCGTTGCTGTGCACAAATTTCTGCCCTAGGTTCGGGCCATCTAGTGCTTCGCCAATAATGGCTGATTTCAAACGCGCGTGAGTTCGAAACGTGTTTCATTCCTTTTTTCCCAAACCGAAAATCTTCTTCACGTCGGCCATTATCTGGGCTTTTTTCGCCATTCTCGGATGGTACTTCATCGTTGAAGGGTTAGGTCGGTCTTGGGGCTATGTAATGCCTGAACAGGAACCCTACGATCTCAGCTACTTCCTGGTGCCGGCAAACCTGTTCTTCTACGGCTATCTGGCCTTGTGTCTGGCGGCGTTCGGCGGTGTATGGACTGTTATCGCCAAGGATCATCCCTGGAAATTCTGGTCCATCTGGGGATCGCTGCTGATTATCGCGGTGACCTATTTCGGCGTTCAGATTTCCGTCGTCATCAACAATTTCCGGCGGCCTTTTGGCGACCTTTTGCAAAATGCCCTGTCGAAACAGCCAGGTATCGAGGTCTGGGATTTTTACAGCCTTCAAATTGTCTTCGCCAAGATTGCCTTCCTCAGTATGGCGGTTTCGATCCTGACGGATTTCTTTACCAGCCATTATATCTTCCGCTGGCGCACCGCGATGAACGACTTCTACATGTCCAAATGGGAAAAGCTGCGCCATATCGAAGGTGCCTCCCAGCGTGTTCAGGAAGATACGATGCGGTTCTCCTCAACGCTTGAGGGGTTGGGCATCACGCTCATCAACTCGGTGATGACGCTCGTCGTCTTCCTGCCGATCCTGTTTGCGCTGTCGTCCTATGTCTCGGAACTGCCGATCCTCGGTGAAGTGCCGCATGCGCTGTTCTGGCTGGCGATTGTCTGGTCGGTATTTGGTACGGTGCTTCTGGCGACAGTCGGCATCAAGCTGCCCGGCCTGAACTTCCGCAACCAGCGTGTGGAAGCCGCCTATCGCAAGGAACTGGTCTATGGCGAGGACCACGCCGACCGCGCCCAGCCGCCGACAGTCAAGGAACTCTACTCCAATGTGCGGAAAAACTATTTCCGCATGTACTGGCACTATCTCTATTTCAACGTCGCACGGTATTTCTACATTCAGGCCGATGCGGTGTTCCTGCTTCTGATGCTCGTTCCGACCATCGTGGCGGGCAAGATCACCTATGGTATCTACCAGCAGATCGCCACGGCCTTCGGTCAGGTCAGCAATTCGTTCCAGTATCTGGTCAATTCCTGGACCACGATCATCGAGCTGCTTTCCATCCACAAACGTCTTGTGGCCTTCGAGGCCGCGATCGACGACAAGCCGCTGCCGGATATTGACGAGCGCTATCTTCAGCGGGAAGCGGAAGCCGGCGAGCTGGCGGCCAACAAGCCCTGAAAAAAGGCGGTCGATTGGCCGCCTTCAGGTCTTGAGCACGTCGTACGGAGACGATGTGTTTGGTGAACTGCCTCATCCGCACCCGTCACCCCGGACTAGATCCGGGGTCCAGCGCGATCAAGTCCTTGATCGCAAAAGACTCTTATCACGGCGCAGACGCGCCGTGGCTGGATGCCGGGTCAAGCCCGGCAGACGGAGGAGGGGTGTTCGACCTTGTCACGAACCGGAGAGTATGAGGAAGTTTACCCCTCGGTCTTCTGTTTCTTCCGCGCCTCGATCATCGGCATCGCCTCGGCATAGCTCACACAGGCGACATCCTGTCTGCCGCAGACTTCGCGCAGCAGCCGCTCATAGGCGTTCCAATAGGCGCCGCCATTCATCTTCACGAAGTGAAAGCCCATCTGCAGCGGAATGCGCTCGCCATTATATTGCCTGTCAAAAGCTTTGCGGAAGGCCGTATAGGCGCGTTCCTCGAATTCCTTCGAACGATCGGGCGTTTCGACGCCGATGGAGTGGCGGATGAAGAGATTATAGTCCATGGCGATGATCGGGCGGTTTTCCGGACCTTCGGGAATGAGCGGCAGGCCGAAATGCTCTATGCCCTCGCGCTCCACCGGCCATTCCGGCCCCTTGGTGATGCTGGTGGCGTCATAAACGAAGCCGTGCTTTTTCTGCGCGGCGGTCAGTGCCGGCCCCTGTGAGAGATAGGGCGCGCGAAAACCGTTGATCTTTTTCACCATGTTGCGCCAGCCTTCGGGTTCCTCGCCCTTTTTGCCGATCATCTGCCAGGCATTTTCCAGCGTGCTGGTGAAGGTAGTGAATTCGCCGTCCCATTGTTCGGCGGTCCATTGCCCGCCATCGAAATGGCCGCAGGTGTGGTTGCCGATCTCGTGGCCTTCGCGATAGGCCGCCCAGATGTTTCTGAGCCTTGCCTCCACCTCTTCGGGTGACTGGCCGAAACCGACATTGGAGCGACCCGCCTTCTGGCCGGGCCCCTGATAGGTCTTGGCGCTGGTCTTGCGGTCCATCACCAGCGTGCAGGCCAGGAAATAGGTGAAATGCGCGCCGACTTGCTTGCCGGTCGCACGGCTTCTTTCCCACAGCGTATTGTCGCCCGCACCGTCGAAGGACACGATGACGAGCTGCTTCGGCTTCTCAGCCTCTTCGGCAAAAGCGGGAAGGGCAGCGAGAAGCGACAGGGAAAAAGCGGCAAGTGAGCGAAACATCAGTCATCCGTCATATGAAACATCCTGGCCTTTTGCGGGTGGAATAAGGCGAAGCTTTGAATAGTCTGGCGTTTTCGTGACTTTCGGCCTAATTCCTGTTGCAGCTTGCGGTGATAGGGCCGCTTCGTTCCACCGGGGGACCGTGTTTCATGATTTTTCTCGCACTCTGTCTTGCCTTGTTTTTGCTGACGCATCTTTTGAAGGTGGTCGCACCGCAGTTTCGCACCCGGATGATCGCGGCGATGGGAGAGGGGCCTTTCAAGGGCGTCTATTCCCTTGTCAGCCTCATCACGCTCGGCCTCGTCATTTATGCCTTCGGTGAAGCGCGGCAGGAAACCGGAATGTTGTGGTATCCGCCGGTGTGGATGAGCCACATTGCCGTGACCCTGATGCTGCCGGCGATGATCTGTCTTATCGCCAGCCTCATACCGGCTGGCCACATCGCGACGAAGACGAAACATCCGCTCATCCTTTCGGTCAAGATCTGGGCGCTTGCGCATCTTCTGGCCAATGGCGAGACGTCTTCGATCCTTCTTTTCGTATCGTTCCTTGCCTGGGGCGTGGTGATGCGGATTTCGCTGAAGCGCCGAGAACGAGCAGGCGAAAAAGTGGTCCGGGACTTCGTTTCAAGCCGCTACGATCTGGTGGCCATTGTCGGCGGCATCGTTCTGTGGGGTGCATTCATCCTGAAACTGCACGAATGGTTGATCGGCGTTCAGCCCATCGCCATGTAGGAAATCAACGTTTCCCCCTTACATATCAGGCAAAATAGGCTAGAAGGCCGACCATGACCCGGTTGGCCTGACTTTTGCTGACCCGGGTAAGCGGCTTGGTATGTCCGCGAACGGATGGATCGGCGACGATCTCCGCGCGGGTAACGGAGAATTTGATGGCAAACGAAAATGATACCTTTATCCGCGAAGTGAACGAGCAGATCCGTTCCGAGCAGCTGTCGCGCTTCTGGGGCCGTTACGGTATCGTGGTCGTTGGCGCCGCCATTCTTGTGGTTGTCGGCGCTGCCGGTGCCGGCATCTACGAATACTGGAACACCAGCCGCGCTTCGAATTCCGGGGACCAGTTCCTTGCTGCGCTGAAGCTTGCTTCCGAAAACAAGACGGACGATGCGCTGAAGGCCTTTGCCGATCTGGAAACCTCCGGTCACGGCAATTACCCTGTCCTGGCGAAGTTCCGTTCCGCCACGCTGCTGTCGCAGAAGGGTGATGCGGCCGGCGCCATCGCCGCCTTCACCGCCATCGGCAACGACACATCTGCACCGCAGGTCTTCCGCGATACCGCCAAGGTGCGCGCGGCGTGGCTGCTGGTGGATAACGGCACCTATGATCAGGTCGTCACACTGGCCGAGCCGCTCAGCGCCGAAGGCCAGACCATGCGGGCGTCTGCCCGTGAGGCGCTGGGTCTTGCCGCCTACAAGGCCGGCGATTTCGTCAAGGCCAAACAATGGTTCGAGCAGATCGTCGGCGACGCGCAGGCGCCGCGCAACGTGACGAACCGCGCACAGATCATGCTCGACAATATCACCGCTTCGGGCAAAGCTGCTTAACGCCGCTTCGCCACGCGAGATCGCCCCGGCATTTCTTCGCATTGCCAAAGCGATCCAACTCTTTATTTTACGCATGTCTTTTGCCCAAAACAGGTAACGTTTTGGGCAGACTTGCTTCAAGGAACCAGGATCAATGAGCTTCACCGTCGCCATAGTCGGGCGCCCCAATGTCGGCAAGTCCACGCTTTTCAACCGTCTCGTCGGAAAGAAGCTGGCGCTGGTGGACGATACGCCAGGTGTGACCCGCGACCGCCGCCCCGGCGAGGCGAAGCTTGTTGACCTGCGTTTCACCATCATCGATACCGCCGGTCTGGAGCAATCCGGGCCGGAAACGCTTCAGGGACGCATGTGGGCGCAGACGGAAGCGGCAATCGACGAAGCCGATGTGACGCTGTTCGTCGTCGACGCCAAGGCCGGCCTGACGCCCGCTGACGAGACGCTGGGCGAAATGCTGCGCCGTCGTGGCAAGCCGGTGGTGCTGGTGGCCAACAAGTCCGAAGCGCGCGGTTCCGATGCCGGTTTCTACGACGCCTTCACGCTCGGCCTCGGTGACCCTTGCCCGATCTCGGCCGAACACGGTCAGGGCATGATCGACCTGCGCGACGCCATTGTCGAGGCAATCGGCGAAGATGTCGCTTTCCCGCCTGATGTGGATGAGGCGGAAACGGATATCGTTCTGCCGCGCAGCGAGCCGGGCAGCGAGGACGAGGAAGACGAAGAGCCGGTTTATGACGAGACCAAGCCGCTGCGCGTCGCCATTATCGGCCGGCCGAATGCGGGAAAGTCGACGCTGATCAACCGTTTTCTCGGTGAAGACCGGCTGCTGACCGGCCCGGAAGCGGGCATTACCCGCGACAGTATTTCGGTCGAATGGGACTGGCGCGGCCGTACCATCAAGATGTTCGACACGGCGGGCATGCGCCGCAAGGCCAAGGTGACCGAGAAGCTGGAAAAGCTTTCGGTGGCGGATTCGCTGCGCTCCATCCGCTTTGCCGAAACCGTGGTGATCGTGTTCGACAGCACCATTCCCTTCGAAAAGCAGGATTTGCAGCTGGTCGATCTCGTCATCCGCGAAGGCCGCGCCGCCGTGCTCGCCTTCAACAAATGGGATCTGGTGGAAGACCCGCAGGCCTATCTGGCCGATCTGCGTGAAAAGACCGAGCGTCTGCTGCCGCAGGCGCGCGGCATTCGCGCCGTGCCGATTTCCGGCCAGACGGGTTATGGCCTCGACCGGCTGATGCAGAATATCATCGATACCGACAAGATCTGGAACCGCCGCATCTCCACGGCCAAGCTGAACCGCTGGCTGGATTCGCAGACGACGCAGCATCCGCCACCGGCCGTTTCCGGCCGTCGTCTCAAGCTGAAATATATGACGCAGGTAAAGGCTCGCCCGCCAGCCTTCATGATTTCCTGCACGCGGCCGGAAGCTATCCCGGAAAGCTATACGCGTTATCTCGTGAACGGTCTGCGCAAGGATTTCGACATGCCGGGTGTGCCGATCCGTGTGCATTATCGTGGGTCTGATAATCCGTTTGAGAGCAAGGCGAAGAAGCGGCGTTGATTTTGACGCAGGGCGTCGCGGCCTGTTTCTTCTCCCCGCCGGGGAGAAGATGGCCCGAAGGGTCAGATGAGGGGGCAAGCTCTCCGCATATCGCTGGCCTCGCCCCCTCATCCCGCTGCCGCGGACTTCTCCCCGACGGGGAGAAGAAACAAGCGGCATCCGCTCGTTCCAATTTCACTGGCCGGTTTTGAAGAGTAAAAGACCATGCTGATCAAGCAGACCGACTATCACCGGATTTACCGCGTCATCAACAGCCTGCTCATCAGCCAGAATGCCGATCCTGCCTCGGCCTCCATGTATTTCAGCACTTTCGGCGCCTTCATCCTGCAGCAGCATTACAAGGTGAAAGCCGTGCCGAAGGGCGGGCTTTCGGCCTATAATCTCGGTGGAACCGTGCTGCTGTTCGCCGATCACCGCGAAGACGGTTATGTGACGGGTGCGGGCGAGAATTTCCACTGCTGGATCGAGGCGGATGGCTGGGCCATCGATTTCATGGCGCCGGCATTTTCGGAAGGTGCCGATGGGCTTTCCGTGTCGGCGAAAATGTTCCAGCGACCGCTTGCCGCCATGGCGGCATCCATCAACGATCTCGGGCAATCCGGCGATTTCTTCTATCGCTCCGAACCCGAAGCCACGGCCAAGCGCTTTGCCGACTGGCACAGGCAGGCGATGATCGGCGATATGGCGAGCGTTGCCGCCAACTGGTTCCGCAAGTCACCGAAACAGATGGCCGCATCGCTTTCGGTAACGGATCGCGACGGCAAGGCGCGGACCGTGCCGCTTTCCGGCCAGATGCTCACCGGAGCATGGTGAAAGCAGATTACGCCGCGCAGTGTCGATCCCGAAGGTTTTGTCAGCAAAAGGTCTTTTGATTTATAAGGCCAATGTTGCTACGCAGACTGGGCTTCAACAGCGACGGGATTGACGTGTTCCTATGGCCGATGACACCATTTCAATAAGCTTCACGCCCGATCCGAAACATGTTCCCGACTATGTCCACGGCTATCAACATCAGGCCTACGAAAATTACAGCATGATTTTCGACAAGTCCTGGGCGCGCCATTTTGCCTCGGCGAGAGTCAAGCTGTCCCTGTTTGCGGGAGCGGCTGCCGGTTTCATCTATTCCCTGAGTCTGCCGTGGTTTCCGGGTGTCTGGCCGGTGGTCGGTTATTGGGTGTTTGCACCCGCACCGTTTGTGGCCCTCGCCATATGGTTCATTATCTGGCGGGGCTCGAGAAAGGAGATGAAATCCGACTACGAGGTCCTGGCACATTGGAATATCGCCAATGATCGGATGTATTCGCCTCACACGGAGGTCGAGATAGGACCCGAGGGCTACAAGCAGGTCACACGGCTGGACACGGTACAGCTGAGCTGGGCGCGCTATCACCTCGCCATCACGCCGCCGGACAATCTGGTTCTGGTTTTCCACGGGACGGTGGTTGTCATACCCAACAACGCCCTGCCGATCCCTGCAAAGGACATCATCGAGAAGATCAATCACTGGTCCGCAGCCCAGCAGAAAGAGCTTCTTCCCTTATCCTGAAGCGGCATTGAAAATGGCGGTATCATCCGGAAACAGAGGACGGCCAGCGTGTTCTCGCGGCAGCCGCCTGACGTCAATCAGCAGCCCGACCCCGTTCTAAAGATAACGGCAGTCGCGTCCTGATTGCCTTGTGACATTCCCGCTTTGGTTCGTCCACTGTCTCGCAGCAAAAAAGGCAAGTGTTTGCCTTCAGGCAAGCTGCGACCGGGACAGAAGTGGCAGGGATTTTCCCGCCGCGTGGATGACATTGTCGAGGAATTGCCGCGATGCCTTTTCCCAGCTGTAGCTTCTGGAAAGCGCAAGCGCCTCCTGTGGCGAACAATTCAGGGCCGCGAGACAGGCATCGCGAAGATTGTCGTCCAGCGCACCGGCTGCCGGGTTGCCGCCGAGAATATCGATCGGTCCGGTGACGGGGAAGGCGGCCACGGGCACGCCGCTTGCCAGCGCTTCCAGGATGGTGTTGCCGAAGGTATCGGTCTTGGAGGGGAAAACGAAGACATCGGCCTGCGCATAGGCATCGGCCAGTTCCTCGCCGGTCTTGACGCCAGTAAACAGCACGCCGGGATATTTCTCCTGCAACTCGTGGCGGGCAGGCCCGTCGCCGATAACGACTTTCGATCCGGGCAGGTCGAGCTCGAGGAATTCCGGCAGGTTTTTCTCCACTGCTACCCGCCCGACCGTCATGAAGATCGGTCTTGGCAGATCGAAAGGCAGCGTGGTTTTCGGGCGGGGATGGAAGAGTTCGGCGTCGATGCCGCGGCTCCAGCGTTTCAGGTTCCTCACACCACGGGCTTCCAGTTCGGTCTCGAGGCTCTGGGTTGCAACCATGCAGGTGTTGCCGCCATTGTGGAACCAGCGCACGAAGGCATAAAGCCAGCTTTCCGGGATGGGAAAACGCGCCGCGACATATTCGGGAAAGCGGGTGTGATAGCTGGTGGAAAACCGCATATGGTTCTTCACACACCAGCGCCGCGCCATGAAACCAAGCGGGCCTTCCGTGGCGATATGCACGAAGGAAGGCTGGCTTTTTTCGATCTCCACGGCCACACGACGATAACCCGCGACCGAAAGGCGGATTTCCGGATAGGTGGGGCAGGGGATGCTGTAGAAACTCTGCGGCGTGACCATGTGCACATCCACGCCCAGCCGCGCAAGTTCGGTATTGGTGTTTTCTATCGAGCGAACCACGCCGTTGACCTGCGGGTGCCAGGCATCTGTGACAATCGTGATTCTCGTCATGAAACACTGATCCTGCTCATCTGCGCGTAGGCGATTCCCCATTGCCCGGCTTCCGCCCGTATATGCGGCGTGCGTGTTACAGGATCATGTCAGCGTCTTTGACGGCGGGGAAGCGTGGTTTGCGCGCAGAAGTTTGCGGTTGTCAACGGCGCTCCTTCTTTCCTCATCCCTGTGACAGGCAAAGGAATGAGGGGCGGAGGGGGCTATCCCACCAGTGGAAGGAGTTCGGGGCTGATGAGCGCGCCGTGATGGCCGATGACGGTTGCGGCCGCCCTTGCGGCAAAAACGGCGGCTTCCTGCGGCGAACTGCCTGTCACGTAACGGGCGAGAAAGGCACCGTTGAAGCTGTCGCCCGCACTCGTCGTGTCCACTACCTCCACGGCCTCCACCGCCGGCGCATGGCTGCGGCTGCCGCCGAAATCGAGCGTCGCGCCCTTGGCGCCGTCCTTGACGACGACATTGGCGACGCCGAGCGCTCGGTAACGGTCGATGGTGGCTTCCACGGTGGTATCGCCGAAATGGCTGGCTTCGTCATCGAAGCTCGGCATGACAAGCGTTGCGGCTCGCGCGCCGTTGGTGATCGTCTGCAGCATCGTGTCCTTGTCCGTCCACAGACGCGGGCGGATATTCGGGTCGAAGATCACGGGCTTGCCCACCGCTTTCGCCCGGCGCAGTTCCGCAAGGAAGGTATCGACATCGTGCGGCGAGGCGAGAATGGCGAGGGTGATGCCGGAGAAATAGATGACATCGGCGCTTTCCACCGTCCTGCGCAGGTGATCCGCATCGGCCGCCAGCTGCCTTGCGGCGGCGGCGTTGCGCCAATAGCTGAAGGTGCGTTCGCCGTCCTTGAGGTTGATCAGGTAGAGACCGGGCGTGCCGCCCTTGATGCGGCGGATTTTTTCCGTGCCTATGCCGGCATCCGCGATGAAGGTGAGCATGTCTTCAGAGAGAGGATCGTCGCCGAGCGCGGTGAAATAATCAACGGACCAATCTTCGGGCAGGCAGGCGCGCGCATACCAGGCGGTATTGAAGGTATCACCGGCAAAACCCTTGCGCAGCAGCCCGTTGCCGGCCTGCGACAGTTCCACCATACATTCGCCAATCGACAGAAACCGTCCGCCCACGCCGTCATCCTCCCGTTTTTTCCAGCCATGCGGCTTACGACGAGTGCGCGCCGCTGACAAGGGCGGTTCTGGCCGTTTGTGCATGTGCGAAGTTCCGGTTTACGCCGCCGCGATGGCTTTATATTCTCCTGCCAGACAACAGGAGATTGCCGATGACGCTACCCCATGCCCCGGCCCATAAACCTCAAGCGCAATCGGACTGGTGGAAGGGGGCGGTGATCTATCAGGTCTATCCGCGCTCGTTTCAGGATACGACCGGCGACGGATATGGCGATCTTGCCGGGGTGACGAAACGGCTGTCCTATATCGCCTCGCTCGGCGTGGACGGCATCTGGCTTTCGCCGTTCTTTACCTCGCCCATGGCCGATATGGGCTATGACGTTTCCGATTATTGCAATGTCGATCCGATGTTCGGCACGCTTGCCGATTTCGATGCGCTGATGGCCGAGGCGCATCGGCTGGGGCTGAAGGTCATCATCGATCAGGTCATCTCCCATACGTCTGACAAACATCCCTGGTTCGTGGACAGCCGTGCAAGCCGCACCAACAGCAAGGCCGACTGGTATGTCTGGGCCAATCCCAAGCCGGATGGCACCGCACCCACCAACTGGCTTTCCGTCTTCGGCGGCCCGGCATGGGAATGGGACGGCGTGCGCAAGCAATATTACATGCACAGCTTTCTCGCCTCGCAACCGGATCTCAATTTCCATAATCCGGATGTGCAGGACGCTCTTCTGGAAACCGTGCGGTTCTGGCTCGATCGCGGCGTGGACGGTTTCCGGCTCGATACCGTCAACCATTATTTCCACGACAGGCTTCTGCGCGACAACCCGCCGCTTCTCGACGAGGAGAGCTTTGGTCTCGATGCCTCCGACGTCAATCCCTATGGCATGCAGGACCATCTCTACGACAAGACACGGCCGGAAAACGTGGCTTTCCTGAAGCGTTTTCGCGCGCTTCTCGACGACTATGAGGGCCGCGCCACGGTGGGCGAGGTGGGCGACGGCGCGCGGTCGCTGAAGACGGTTGCGGCCTATACGTCCGGCAATGACAAGCTCAACATGTGCTATACGTTCGATCTGTTGGGGCCTGATTTCAGCGCAAAACACCTTCGTGGCTCGGTCGAAACTTTCGGCAAAATAGTCAAGGATGGCTGGGTGTGCTGGGCCTTTTCCAATCACGATGTGGTGCGCCACCTCAGCCGGTTTTCCGAAGGCGCGCAGGAGCAGACGCGGGTAGCGAAACTTGCCATCTGCGTTCTCGCCAGCCTGCGCGGCTCGATATGCCTTTATCAGGGAGAAGAACTGGGACTGACCGAGGCGGAACTTGCCTTCGAGGATCTGCGCGATCCCTACGGCATTCGTTTCTGGCCCGCCTTCAAGGGGCGGGACGGGTGCCGCACGCCGATGGTGTGGGAGACCGGCAAGCCGAATGCCGGTTTTTCCAGCGCAGAAAAGCCGTGGTTGCCGGTGCCCTATGCCCACGTCATGCAGGCGGTGGATGCGCAGGAGCGCAAGCCGGACTCGGTTCTGAACCACTATCGTGCGGTTTTGTCCTTCCGGAAAACCCATGGCGCGCTGCGCGACGGTGATATTGATTTCATCAAGACCAATCGCGATGTGCTGGCCTTCACGCGCCACAAGGGCGATGAAAAACTGCTCTTCGTTTTCAACCTCACCCGCGAACCGGTGGAATTCCCGATACCGAAGGCCATGCGGGTCACTGATATACTGCCGATGCCGGGTTTCGCACCGCTATTCGATGCGGGGGTCGTGAAGCTCGAGGGGCTGGATGTGTTTTGCGGGGTCGTTGGATGAGCGGGCAATTTGCCATCGAGACGGCTGGCGAATCATCGCTCGATGAGTGGTCGCTTCTGCGGCACCGCTTGTGGCCGGATGCTTCACCCGCCGAACACCGGTCGGAATTGCAGGACGTCTCCTACAATGAGGTTGGATTTATTGCCTATGATCCGGCGGGCATCGCCATCGGTTTCGCTGAAGCCAGCCTGCGGCAGGACTATGTCAACGGATGCGATACATCCCCCGTGGCGTTTCTCGAAGGTGTTTATGTGGAGGAGGCGTTTCGCAAACAGGGCGTTGCGGCTGCATTGATTGCCGAGGTAACCCGTTGGGCGACCAGCAAGGGTGTGAACGAACTTGCTTCCGATGCCGATATTTCCAATGTCGATTCACACCGCATGCATGCGGCGCTGGGATTTGAGGAAACGCAGCGGGTGGTTTATTTTCGCAAGCTTCTGCCTCCGGATTGAGGGATTGGGCACAGCAGAAGATGCAGCGATCTCTGCTGATTACGCATCCTGTTTCCCTCATTCCTGTGCTTGTCACAGGAATCTAGCCAGCCCAAGTCATTGGGCTGAAAAGACTCTCTCGCCGCGCAGACGCGCGTCGACTAGATTCCTGTCACAAGCACAGAAATGAGGAGGTCGGTGCGTCTTATGCGCTTTTACCGTCTTCCGCCGAGGCATTTTCCGCCAATCAGATCAGCGCAAACCGATCCACATCCACCATGCCCATGTCGGAAATCTTGAGATGCGGGATGACAGGCAGGGGCAGGAAGGCGACCTGCAGGAAGGGTTCTTCCAGCGTCGTGCCGAGCGCATAAGCTGCTTTTCTAAGCGTGTGCAGCGTATCGCGAACGGTCTCATAGGGTTCGAGGCTCATCAGCCCGGCGACGGGCAAAGCGATCTCGCCCGTCACCCTGCCATCTTCCACCACGACGAAACCGCCCTTGATTTCGCCGAGCCGGTTGGCGGCCAGCGCCATGTCGTCTTCGCTCACGCCAACGACGCAGATATTGTGGCTGTCATGGCCGACGGTGGAGGCTATGGCACCTTTCTTCAGGCCGAAGCCCTGAACGAAGCCGTTGGCGTGGTTGCCGTTCTTGCCGTGGCGTTCGATGACGGCGACCTTGATGATGTCGTTCGTGAGATCGACGGTGGTCTGGTTGCCATCCGTCGGCAGCCTGTAGCGGCGGTGCTCGGTAATGATCTTGCCGGGAAGCACGCCCATGACCGGGCTTTCGCCCTCCGTGACCGGCACGCCGAAATGCGAGGCGAGCACGGGTCTTGCCTTGACGCTGTCCAGACCGACGGGAGCGACCGGTTTGCGGGTTGCAAAGAGCGCATCATCGACGATCCGGCCGCCGGAAAGCACCATGCCGGCCTTGCAATTCTGCAGGCTGTCGACCACCACGAGATCGGCACGCCAGCCGGGCGCAATGAGACCACGATCGCGCAGGCCGAAGGCTTTGGCGGCGGAAATCGAGGCGGCACGGTAGATGGCGAGCGGCTCCACGCCGCTGGCGATGGCCGTGCGGATCATGTAATCGAGATGGCCCTGTTCGGCGATATCGAGCGGGTTGCGGTCATCCGTGCAGAGCGCCAGATAGGGCGAAAGGCGCTCGGTGATGATTGGCATCAGAGCATGCAGGTCTTTCGAGACCGAGCCTTCGCGCACCAGAATATGCATGCCCTTGCGGATCTTCTCCAGCGCTTCGGCGGCACTCGTGCATTCATGTTCGGTACGGATGCCGGCCGAGAGGTAGCCGTTCAGCGCCGTTCCCGACAGAAGCGGTGCATGCCCGTCGATATGCTGGCCCTGAAAGGCTTCCAGCTTCGCTATACATACCGGGTCCTTGTGGATGACGCCCGGGAAATTCATGAATTCGGCAAGCCCGATAACCTTTGGATGATCGCGAAACGGCAGCAGCTTTTCGATCGGCAGATCGGCGCCGGAGGTTTCCAGATGGGTCGCTGGCACGCAGGAGGAGAGCTGCACCCGGATATCCATGATGGTTTCCATGGCACTGTCGAGGAAGAATTGAAGCCCTTCCGCGCCCAGTACATTGGCGATTTCATGCGGGTCGCAGATGGCCGTGGTGACGCCATAGGGCAAAACGCAGCGGTCGAATTCATGTGGGGTGACCAGCGACGATTCGATATGAAGGTGAGTATCGATGAAGCCTGGAACCACGATTTTACCGGAAATATCGATTTCCCGGCGGCCACTGTAGCTTTCGCAGGTTCCGACGATGGTATCGCCACAGATGGCGATATCGGAGGCAACTAGTTCCCCGGTCACGAGATCGAAGAATCGCCCGCCTTTGAGAACAATATCTGCCGGTTCGCGGCCTGTACCCTGATCGATGCGTGTTTCAATTTTCGAATTCATGCGGGTTTTCTTCGGCTCCTGGTTTACGTCGTATGCGAGAATTTACAGTATTTACATTCTTGGGTTGTTCCTTGACTTATTCATGTTGATTCTTTGTGTTTTAAATATAACGAGAGTAAAAAATTTTCATATTTGTGTTATCTTATATTTAAAGTTCAGCATTTGAATAATTTTGGGAAAGTGTAACTTCATCTTTAAGGGCGGGCCGGTCCTGTGCTGGCGTTTCCAAGATAGCGGTTGAGGTTACCATCCCCGGGAAGGAAAATAAAAGCGTCTGATGCTCAAACGAATTTCCACCCAGCAATTGACTGTTGGCATGTTTATCGAAGCGGTCGAAGGAGCGCTTTCGAACAATGATTTTTTACGGCGGCACCGTTTCCTTTTGCGGCATGAGGAATTGATGCGTCAATTAAAACTGAGCGGCGCCGAAACCATCATCATCAACACTGCCAAGGGAAGCGACGTTGACGGTCGGCCGCGCTCGGGCGCGACCATTCCGCCGAAACCGGAAAATTGCCCGGAAACGATCGCCGCCGTGACCCATGCCGTGCGCTCGGCCGCCGACGCTATAGCCGAGACCTTTGCGGTCGCCGAAGCAGGCGGCTGCGTATCGCTGAAGGGCATGGCGTCCGCGGCGGGCAAGATTTCCGATGCGGTGCAGTCGAGCCCGGCGATCTTCATCGGCGTCACCCGTTTGAAATCGAAGGACGAGACGACATTCGTGCACTCGGTCTCCGTCAGCGGTTTGATGATCCATTTTGGAAATTATCTCGGGCTGGACAGGGGAACTGTCGATCTGCTCGGCATCAGCGGGCTGCTGCACGATATCGGCAAGGTGGAAATTCCCTCGTCGATCCTCAACAAGGCAGAAGGGCTGAGCGCCAGCGAGCGGGAAATCATCAATCTTCACCCGGCTTTCGGCCGGGATATATTGTCACGCAATGAACAGATGCCGGCCATGGTTCTCGACGTCTGCTTCAATCATCACGAACGGATAGATGGCGGCGGTTATCCAAGCGGGCGCGTCGGAAACGAAATCAGCCTTTACGCGCGGATCGCGGCAATCTGCGACGTCTATGACGCCGTCACCTCGGTCAGGCCCTACAAGAAGCCATGGACGGCGAATGATGCCCTGACCTGGATGCTGCGCCGGGAAGGCCATTTCGACACGCAGCTTCTGAAGAAATTCGCGCTGTGCATTTCCGCCTCGCTGCCGAGGGGTTAGGCGACCGAAAAAACACGAAGTCCGCAGGCTGCCTTTATCAGGGGAGGATCGGCGACGCTGAAGCAACGCCGCCGATGCAGAATGTTCAGGCCGCCTTCGTCTTCGCCTTGCGGGTCAGATGCACCACGACATTTTCGATCATCCGCATGCCGGCATCCTGGCCGAGCGTCATGATCGATTCCGGGTGGAACTGAACGGCAGCGACCGGCTCCTTGGCGTGTTCGATGCCCATGATCGTGCCATCCTCGCTTTCCGCCGTGATGATGAAATCACGCGGAAGGGTGGAGGGGTCGGCGAAGATCGAGTGGTAACGGCCAACGGTCACTTCCTTGCCGAGACCGGAGAAGACGAGGCCCGGTTCCAGCACGCGGATGCGTGAGGGCTTGCCGTGCATCGGCACCGCAAGCTGGCGGAGCTCGCCGCCATAGGCTTCCGCCAGTGCCTGAAGGCCGAGGCAGACGCCGAAGATCGGCAGTTCGCGGGCGCGGGCCGCCTTGATCGTCGCCTTGCAGTCGAAATCCGTCGGGCTGCCCGGTCCGGGAGAGAGCACGACGAGATCGGGCTGGAAGCGATCGAAGACCTCTGCCGCAACCGGCGTTCTGACTGTCGACACCGTTGCGCCGGTCTGGCGGAAATAATTCGCCAACGTATGAACGAAGCTGTCCTCGTGATCGACCAGCAGGATCTTGACGCCGTTACCCACCTTGGCGGCGTCACGCTTGGTGGCGGCGGCGTTGGTGCCTTTGGCATCGCGAATGGCTGATATCATGGCGGAGGCTTTCAGCTCGGTTTCGGCTTCTTCTTCCTGCGGATTGGAATCGTTTAGCAGCGTCGCACCCGCACGCACCTCGGCAATGCCGTCCTTGATGCGGATGGTGCGCAGCGTCAGCCCCGTATTCATGTCACCGTTGAAACCGACCATGCCGATCGCGCCGCCATACCAGGCGCGCGGGCTCTTTTCATGGCCTTCGATGAAGCGCATGGCCCACAGCTTCGGCGCACCGGTGACGGTGACGGCCCAGGCGTGGCTGAGGAAACCGTCAAAGGCGTCCATGTCATCGCGCAGGCGGCCTTCAATGTGGTCCACCGTGTGGATGAGGCGCGAATACATCTCGATCTGGCGGCGGCCGATGACCTTTACCGAACCCGGCTCGCAGACGCGGCTTTTGTCGTTACGGTCCACATCCGAACACATGGTGAGTTCGGATTCGTCCTTCTTCGAATTCAGCAGTTTCAGGATCTGCTCGCTATCGGCAATCGGATCGTCGCCGCGCTTGATGGTGCCGGAAATCGGGCAGGTCTCGATGCGGCGGCCCGAGACGCGCACGAACATTTCCGGTGAGGCGCCAACCAGATATTCCTGATGGCCGAGATTGATGAAGAAGGAATAGGGCGAAGGATTGATCGCCTTCAGACGGCGGGAGATCGCCGACGGATTGCTTTCACAACGCTCCATGAATTTCTGGCCGGGAACGACTTCGAACAGATCGCCGCGGCGGAAGCTTTCCTTGGCTTTCACCACCAGTTCGGAATATTCGCCGGGACGGTGATCGCCCTTGGGCGGGATGGTATCGGTGGTTTTGAACGGGTCGGGTGTGATCTCCGAGGATTTGCCGTCCGTGGTCACGCCAGCCTTTTCGAAATCGTAACGGTCGATCCAGGCCTTGGCGGAATAGTGGTCTACGACGAGGATTTCGTCGGGCAGGAACAGGACCATGTCGCGCTGGTCTTCCGGGCGCGCCAGCGACAGCTTGATCGCATCGAACTGGAAGGCAAGATCGTAACCGAAGGCGCCGAACAGGCCGATGGCCGAATCCGCATTCGAATAGAAGAGGTCGACGATGGCGCGCAGCGCCGTGAAGACAGTCGGGATTTTCGAACGCTCTTCCTCGGTGAAAACGCGGTCCGGTTCGTTGACGGTGAGGTCAAGGCGGCGGGCGGAGGAAGCGCCGAGGGTAAGATCGGGCGTGCCCTTCAGCTTTTCGGTGATGAAGGAAAGCAGCACTTCGCCGCGGCCATTATAGGCCTCGATCCACATCTTGCGGCCGAAACAGGAAATGCCGAGCGGCGGATCGACGATGGCTGTATCCCAGCGGGTGTAACGGCCCGGATATTCGTAGTTGGACGAAAAAACCGCGCCGCGATGGGAATCGAGCTTTTCGATATAATTATCGATGGCGCTGGCGTAATCGGCGGGCCGGCGCTTTCGGCTGACCTTGATGCCGCCTTTCGTCTCGTAGGTTTCCGCTCCGTCATCCTGAATGATCGTTACCATTTCTTTCGCACTTCCCGTTTTTCAGGCCCGATGACAGGCGGCAGAATAACAAAAAAGCCGCCTGAAAATTCGGGCGGCTTGGACTTTGTCTGAAGACATGACTGGTCAAGGCCGCGTAAAGCTGCTCCACCACCAGTTAGCAATGTTCATAGACACGATGTTCATGGGAAAATTGTTAGCGTGCACAATTGGCCTTGGCAAGGGGATTCCGACGGCGGAATGAACCTTACCGGGCGCCGTCGCGTTCCTGCCCTGCCGAAACGGTCAGGAGTGCCCCGCAAAATGCTTCATCGTCTGTGTTTTCTGGTGATCAGCCTCACATTGATTTCCGCTTCCGAACCGCCGCCGCAGGTGCCGGTGCCGCAACCGAAACCGGTTGAGGGGAAAGCTCCCGCCGGGGCGGAAAAACCGATGGAAGAGGATACGCAAAAGCCGGCTGAAGCGCCAAAGCCCGCCCCAAAACCGGAGATGCCGAAAGAGCAGCAACCCGATGGCAAGGAGTTTCCAGCCGGGAAGGGCTCCGACGGTGCGAAGAATGAGGGGGAGCGCAACGAAGACAAAGACAAAGACAAAGAGGGCGAGCGCCAGAAGCCGGCTGACGAGGCGGCAAAACCGGAGGAGAAACAGGCCGAACCGGTGAAGCCGGAAGATCCGGCCGCGTTGCAGGCCTGCCTTGGTGCCTTGAAGGAGATCGGTGCGGAGTTCAAGCAGCTTGAACCGATCCGGGATGAGGAGCAGGGCTGCGGCATTGAAGCGCCGATCGAGCTTTCCGTGGTCCTGCCGGGCATCAAGCTTGAGCCGTCAGGCACCATGCGTTGTGAAACCGCCCTTGCACTATCGCGCTGGACCAGGGAGATGATGCTGCCGGCGGCAGCCCTTGCCCTGCCGGAGAAGAAGGTGACGGCGATCGCCAATGCCTCGACCTATATCTGCCGCAACCGCAACAGTGCTGAAAACGGCAAGATTTCCGAACACGCAAAGGGCAATGCCGTGGATATTTCCACCATTGCCTTCGACAAGGGCGAGCCGCTGGTGATGAAGCCGCGCAGTGAGGATGGAACGCCCGAAGGCGCTTTCCAGCGAGCCATCACGGCAGCCGCCTGCCTGTTTTTCCGCACCGTTCTTTCCCCCGGCAGTGACGCCACCCATCAGGACCACCTGCATCTCGACGTGCTGGAACGGAAGGGCGGCTATCTCTATTGCCGCTGATAAAAAAAGGGCGACCCGAAGGCCGCCCCGACTGGAGATGATGTTTCTGACCCGTCTTAGAACTTCTGGGTCAGGGAGATTTTGAAGGTGCGGCCTGCTTCCGTGTAGAAGTCGACTGGCTGATTGACGCTGCTGACGGTGTTGGGATTGACGTCGCGAACGCCGACCGCATTCCAATATTGCCTGTCGAACAGGTTGTAGATGCCGGCCTGAATGCGCAGACCCTTGGTCTGTTCGGGCTCCCACCATCCGGTCAGGTTGAAGATGCCGTAACCGGGTGCGTCAAAGGTTGTCGCCACCTTGTCGTCGCGCATTCCCGAGGAGAAGATGCCGGTAAATTCCGTGCCCCATGTCTCCTGGGCGTAACCCACGCCAAGGACGGATTTGAACGGCGCGACCGTACGGATGAATTCGTTGGTGTCGGTATCCTTGCCATAGGCATAAGCAAGCGAGGCATGGGCGAAGAAGCCGTTTGCGAGTTCCTTGCGGACCTTGGCTTCCACACCGGAGATTTCGACATTGGCGCGGTTGCGATAGGTGAAGAGCGAGCCGTTGCCCCTGCCGCCGAAGCCGGGGAAGAGGGTGGTCGAGGTCGTGTATTGCTCGATGAAGTTCTTGTATTTGTTGTGGAACAGCGTCAGGCTTCCCGTCAGGTCCCCAGATGCGTAGTTCGCGCCGATTTCAAAGCCATTGCTGGTTTCGGGGTTGAGGGCAGAGTTGCCGACCACAGCATAACCGGAGCTGATGTTCGAGAAGTTCAGGTACAATTCGTTGATGGTCGGCGCACGATAGGCCATCGACCATTGGGCGAAGAGCTGGAGTTCCGGTGTGACGTCATAGGTAGCAAGCAGTTTCGGCGAGAAACGCGAGCCGCTATTGCCGCTCGGCAGGCCGAAGGTGTTGTAACCACTATTGCTGGATACAGAGCCATCCGGATCGTAATCGTAGGAGTCGAAGCGCAGGCCGGGGGTGAGGCGGAAGCCGTTGCCAAATGCGATTTCGTCATCGAGATAAAGGCCGAGGCTCTTGCCGCTGACGTCAGGCATGTCCGACTGCGAGGACGAGGTCACTCCGGCCGTGTTGGCGAAAAGCTCCTGGCTGAAATCGGTGGTCATGGCGTTGCCGCCGAAGCGCACCGTATGTTGCACGCCACCGAGTTCGAAACCGGATTCAAGACCGCCGACGATGCCGAAAGCGCTGTTGCGCATGCTGTCTTCGCGAATATAGAGCGAATTGTTGGTTAGGCGATCGCCCGCGCCGGATTCCTTGGAGAGGCGTGTCCAGTAAAGCGAAAGATTGGCGGCATCGATGAAGCCGTCGGTCGAGGGCGCCTCATATTCGTAGTCGAGCGATACGCGGTCGCGTTCCGTGTCCTCATAACCCCTGTAATCGCCGATCCGGTAGGTCGATCCTGAAACGCTGACGCCCTGCAGGGTCTTCATGTCGCTGCGGTTTCTCAGCGAATAACGCTCGGCCGTCAGGCCGATGCGGTGGCCGCCTTCCAGATCCTGGCGGATCTTGAACATCAGGTTGCTTTCATAGGTGTCGGCAGGGTTGGGCTTGGTACGGCGTGTTCCGTAAATGTCGGCGCTGCCCTTGTTGTCCGTCTCGTTGCCGCGCTTGTAGGACCCCTGGAACAGGACCGAGGTGTTCTCGATCTTCTTGGCGACGGCGAGCGATCCGCCGGCGCTTCTATCCTCGCTGTCATAAGTGGTCTTGGCAACGCCGCCCCAATCCCTGCCTTCGCCGATCAGGTCTTCCGGCTCGAGCGTGCGCAGCACCAGCGCACCGCCAAGAGCGCCGGAGCCGATGCGGCTGGAATCAGCGCCGCGCACCACGTCGACCGTCGAAAGCGATGAAAAATCAAAGCTCGAATTCGTATTGCTCAAGGTGGTGGTGGCCTGACCCTGGCGGGCGAAGTTTTCGAAGAAAGGAACGGGGATATTGTCGATCAGCGTTACGACACGTGCGCCGCCGAGGCCGCGAATGAACAATCCGCCGGGCCGGCCGGGCTTGGAATCCACGTAATCGACGCCCGGCTCGGTCGAGTTGCCGAGATCCTTGATGCTGCCGATGTCCTTCTCGCGGATGTCTTCGGCGGTGGTCTGGCTCGCCAGCGGGGTGTCGGCAGCGGCATTGGCGCTTTTAACGCGCTTGCCCTTGACCACGATCTTTTCGAGCGTGGTGGCGCCGTTCGCCTGCGAAGCGGCATCCTGGGCAAATGCTGGGCCAGCAAGCGGTAGAAGAGACATGGCGGTGCACAAAAGCAGCGTGGAATGCTTGCGCGAGATGGACATTAAAAACCCCCGGATAGGCGCGTGCATAAACCACGGCGCGCAAAAACGCGCCGCGCCTGCTGTCGCGGCTGAAACTGTTTTGATTTGTTACGGGCAAGCCGATAAGCGAGGACTAAAAAACATGACGATAACTGTCAACATATTATATATGACTTTTTACATCATGTTTTAAAGCATAACAGTGCGTTGCAAAAATGTGACGCTTCACCATGCCGCATCCAAAGCGGCAGATAGGGGCGAAAACGCCGCCATGCGGCCAAAGTCCCGACATTGCCGCTTGCTAGGATATTCGCAGCCAGTTTAGATGGCGACATAAAGAATGCCCTAACAATAAACAGATCATTAATCGGATACGGAAATGAAGTCTCTTGAACTGCTCGTCGAGCGGATCATTCTCTCCAGCCGCTGGCTGCTCGTTGTATTTTATCTCGGGCTCGTCGCGGCGCTGGCGGTTTACGCCTTCTCCTTCATGCTCAAGTTCCTGAAGGTTGCGAAAAACGTCTTCACCTACGATGAAGCGGACATGATCCTCGCCATGCTCGGGCTGATCGATGCGGCGCTGGTCGCCAGTCTCATCGTGATGGTGATGATCTCCGGCTACGAGAATTTCGTCAGCCGCTTCGATCAGGCGGATGACGAAGTTTCGTTTCTGGGCAAGCTCGACTCGGGCAGTCTGAAAATCAAGGTCGCCTCGTCGATCGTGGCGATTTCGTCGATCCACCTGCTGCAGATCTTCCTCAATGCCAGCCAGTATACGGACAGCCAGCTGATGTGGTTCACCATCATCCATCTGGCTTTTGTCGTTTCGGCGGTCATGCTCGGCTTCCTGGAAAAACTGATGGCCAAGCCGAAGGACAAATCTGAGAAACAGGTCATTTGATGAAGGTGGTCCGCTGAATATGAAGGTCGAAACCGTGTCTGCCCGCGCCGTATGTCCCATGCTTCGGCGTATCCCGGCCCCCCTTGGTGGCGGTGCCTGAATGCCGAAGACGGAGCGCCAGGCCAGCCTTTGCCGGGATCTGTCGGCTGCCGCCGACAGGCAGCAATGGCTGGTGGCGCTCCAGGCGGTGATGCAGGCTTTCGGCTATTCCCATGTGACCCTTCTCAGATTGCCGGGCTTCGGCAACGCCCAGGCCTTGCCGACGGTGGTGGAAAGCAGTCTGCCGGTCTGGGTCGTGAATGCGATGACCAAGAACGGTGCGCTTGGCGATTGCCCGGTCATCAAGCGCGGCGCCTCTTCGATGATGCCGCAATATTGGTCGCTCGATGATGCGGAGCTTGCCTGTGAGTCGCTGGCGGAGGCGGGGGCCTCGCTCAGCAGCATAGGCATCACTTCCGGTCTCATGGTGCCGGTCAACGGCATGAACGGATATCGTCATCTGATGAATTTCGCCGGCGACCGCGATGCCCTGTCGCAGGCGTCGCTGAACGAGCTGGGCATGATCGCGCTGCATGCGCTCGAAGCCTATGACCGCCTTTGCCGAAGCGGCTTCAAAGGCCCGTCACCGCTGACGAAGCGGGAGCTTGAGGTGGTGCGCTGGACGGCGCAGGGAAAGACGTCGGTGGAAATCGCCGAGCTTCTGTCCATCTCGGAACACACCGTCAACGCCTATCTGAACAACGCCATGCGCAAGCTGGACTGCGTCAACCGCACGCAACTGGTGGCCAAGGCCATACGCCAGCGCCTGATAGATTGAGCCGGCCGCAGGGCCGGCACCGTTAGCGGTCGAGAACCGAGCGGAGTTCGACGAGGTTCGAGCGAACCCGCAGAACGTAAAAACCCATGGTGGCGAGATGCGATGGCATGATCCAGCCGCTTTCCTCGCCGTTGGAAATGATCGCCGGCTGGATGCGCAGCGCCGCACGGGTCTGGAGCAGCGTGTCGTTCCACAGATTGGTCAGGTTGCGTTCGCGGATAACCTGCGCGAAGTCCGATCCGGCGGCGGAAAGCACGCCGTAATAGCCATAGAGCTGGCCATAGGCGAACCAGAAACGGTCATCGGCGCGGGTATCGAACCAGCCGCCATTATAGTTTTCCGACCGCTCCCGCAGGATGGCGGATGTCGAACCGATATCGCCGGCAATGCGATCGATAAACTGGATGAGGTTGTCGGCGCGGGTATCGAAGACGGCCTTGCAGGCGGTCAGTTCGCCATTGAAGGCCTGGAAGCTGCGGATGGCGGCGCGATAATAGCTGGGCGTCGGCGTCTTCGGGCCAAAGGGATCAAGGCCGAAATACCAGGAATATTCGCTGAACTGCATGTTGCCACGCGCTTCCTGGAGATTGTTGTTGATGCCGGAGGTTCCACGAACGCGGCCGAGCGTATCCACCAGTTCCACAGAGGTTCGGCGCACGGCCTGGTTCACGCCGCGCTGGAAGGACGCCTTGTTGTCGAGAAACGGCGTGCTGTCCCAGTCCATGCCGAAAAGGCCGAGGCGATAGAGCAGCATGGAGGAAATCCATGCGTTCTGGTTGACGTTGAAATCGGTGAGATCGGCCGCGGCATCGACGATGGCAGAGCGCTGGCACACCGGCGCTGAGGTGTTTGCGGCAGCGCCGGTTGCACCGGCGGGTGCAGCGGGGTTCGCGGCCGGCAATTCCTGTCCCGGCGGCACGGTGCGTTCGGCAAGCTTGTAACGGGAAATGTAATCCGGGTCGAAATTGCTCCAGACCTGCGTTTGCCACACGAAATATCCGTAGAAGCCGGCAAGGAGAATGAGCACCAGAGCGATCGGGCCCTTTACGATCCAGTTGCGGCCGCTATACCAGCCATGGGCGGCCATGAAAGGCCATAAAAGCCAGGCGACGACGAGACCGGCGGCCCTGCCGATGGCGCTGAAGGCTGCCTGAATCAAAGCGGTGATCCGGTCGATCATGTCGTCATAGTCTCCTCTGCCCGTGGGGCTGGATGCCGCCTGGAAAAGCTGCATCCGCGCCGCGCGTTCCCGGCATTTCATCAAACCGCGGTCATTTACTGCCTTGCAGATATGTCCCGCTCACCCGGGATACAACATGATTGCGAAACTTTTCTCAACCTGTGGTCCGCGCCGGCCGTTCCGGTATTCACAGCAGGCTTAACCGAACATCACCGGCCGCGGACAGTTGAGGATGCTCTTAGAGGCCGAGCCTGGCGATCTCGGCATTCAGCCGGTCGCGTGCCTTTTTCGGCAGTTTGCCATTCTTGAGGACATCCAGATTGGCCGGCGCGGCATCACCGACAACGACGAGCGCGACCATGCCCATGCCGAGATGCGGCGTGCATTTGATGACGTAGGCGCCTTCCTTGTCCACCGTCACCTTCACGGCCTCGTTCATTTTACCCTTGAAGTCAGCAGCCCCCTCGGGGATCATTTCCTTGACGGCTGCAGCATCGTGGCCCTTGTCGACGGGGACGAAGGTAATGGTGTCGCCGACGGCCGCCTTGATGCTTGCAGGTTCAAACACCATCGCCTGGCCGTCGCTACCTTTGTTGAGCATCTTCACCTCGATGTCCGCCGAGAGGGCGGGAAAGGCAAAAAGGCCGGCTGCGATGGCGAGGCCGGTTATGGTGGCAGTTTTGTTGTGCATATCTTTTGCTCCTGGGAGAAGGCACATCCACGCGAATGTGTCTTTGCGGTTCTAGCGCGGGAGCGGGCGGGTCATCCTTGCGAAAAATCAAATGCGGCAACCGGACGCAGGGTCAGAGTGTTTTCGCTTTTCTTCGAATCGAGAAAACACTCTAACTCTTTGTTAGTCGCACTTCCGGGCGGAAAACGGGGGCACTTTTTCTGGAAATGCTCTATTCGCCCTTGACCGTTTCCACCCAGTGGCGGCGGCAGAAGGAGACATATTTTTCGTTGCCGCCGACATCGATCTGCGCGCCTTCCCTGACCACATTGCCTTCATTGTCAAAGCGGGCGACCATCGTCGCCTTGCGGCCGCAATGGCAGATGGTGCGGATTTCGCGAAGCTCGTCGGCAATGGCGAGCAGTTCCCTGGAGGCCGGGAAGAGCTTGCCCTGAAAATCCGTGCGCAGGCCATAGGCCATGACGGGGATGTTCAGCCGATCGGCAATGCCGGCAAGCTGCCAGACGTGGTGTTCGGACAGAAAATTGGCTTCATCGATAAAAACGCAGGCGACCGGCGCTTCGGCGTGCAGGGCCGATACTTCGGAGAAAATATCGGTGTTTTCATCGAAGGTGCGGGCGTCGGAAGACAGGCCGATGCGTGAGGCGACGCGGCCGACGCCCGCCCGGTCGTCAAAGGCCGCCGTGAAAATCAGGGTGCGCATGCCGCGCTCCTGATAATTATAGGATGCCTGCAGCAGCATGGTCGATTTGCCTGCGTTCATCGCCGCATAATTGAAATAGAGTTTTGCCATCATCCACTCCCGGAGCGCCTTGCAGGGCTGCTCCAACCTCTTCAATCGGCACATCGCATTCCGCGGAATCGATGCCAGTCTATAAGCCGATGCTGTATTGAGCGTCTTTTGACGGCGAAGAAGCGGGTTGAAAAGTGCCGAGGCAGGAAAAACACAGATTTCCGCAACCTGCCATTTCCCGCATCATGGGGCTGAAACCGCCTAATTTGCGCGTTTTGTCGCAAACGGTGCGCCAAAGCACGCAAATGCACGCGAGTTGATTGTGTCCGGCAGATATTGATAATGGCAAGGGAACGAAAAAACAGGGAGCAAGCGAATGTTTGCAAATAGAAGTCGCTGTCTGGCTTTGGCCGCAGCAATCTCCGTCATGACGTTCAGTGCGGCCGGTGCCGCGGAGCCGGCAAGTTGCGGCACGGTGCGTTTCTCCGATGTGGGCTGGACCGATATCACGGCCACGACGGCGACCGCCACGGTACTCCTGAAAAGCCTTGGTTATGAAACCGACGTCAAGCTTCTCTCGGTGCCCGTGACCTACACTTCGCTGAAGAACAAGGACATCGATGTCTTCCTGGGCAACTGGATGCCGACCATGGAAGGCGACATCGCGCCTTACCGTGCGGACAAGTCGGTTGAAACGCTGCGTGAAAACCTGACGGGTGCGAAATACACGCTTGCGACCAATGCCAAGGGCGCCGAACTCGGCATCAAGGATTTCAAGGACATCGCCGCCCATAGCGCTGATCTCGGCGGCAAGATTTATGGTATCGAGCCGGGCAATGACGGCAATCGCCTGATCCTTGACATGGTGTCCAAGGACAGTTTCGGTCTGAAGTCATTCGAGGTGGTCGAGTCGTCCGAACAGGGGATGCTCTCCCAGGTGGCCCGCGCTGAAAAATCCGGCGAGCCCATCGTCTTCCTCGGCTGGGAACCGCATCCCATGAATGCGAATTTCAAGCTGACCTATCTGACCGGCGGTGACGACGTCTTCGGCCCCAATCTCGGCGGCGCGACGATCCATACCAATGTCCGCAAGGGTTACGTCGAGGAATGCCCGAATGTCGGTGCTTTCCTCAAGAACCTGCAATTTTCCCTGCCCATGGAAAACGAGATCATGGGCAAGATCCTGAATGACGGCCTTGAAGGCGAGGCGGCTGCAACCGCCTGGCTGAAGGCCAATCCGGCGGCGATCGAGCCCTGGCTCGCCAACGTCAAGACCAAGGACGGCAGCGCTGACGCCCTGCCTGCTGCCAAGAAGGCTCTCGGCCTCTAAGCTGCAAGACGATGCATGACTGTATCCGGCCTGCGCGGCGGGCCGGATCAGCGGGAAATAACGATGCCCATGCATGACCTTGCCTGTGAATTTTCAGACATTGAAGGTCATGCGCCAGCACCGCGTCCGGCAGTTCCGCTGCCGGCCGTCATTTCTGCATTGGAGCAATTCCGGTGAAACGGGATGACGATGCTCTATTTCTTTGTTGTCTGCGCAATTCCGGACGCAAAACCGCTCTGCACTTTTGCCGGAATTGTTTTAGTTCACGAAAGGTCTTTTCTTACCGTGGAATGGCTCAGCGCTCCTGAAAACCGCCTGCCCGTCGGCCGATATGCCAAGGAGGCCATTGACTGGCTGACCGGCAATCTCGCTTTTTTCTTCGATTGGCTTTCCTTCATTTTCCAAAGCGTCATCAATGCCCTGCTTTTCGTTCTGCAGGCGCCGCATCCGCTTGTCATCGTCGCGATCCTGACGGCTCTTTCGGCCTGGACGCGCCGCTCCTTCGGCATGCCGGTCTTCACGGCGCTTGGCCTTCTGCTCATCATCAATCTCGGATACTGGAAGGCGACGACGGAAACGCTGGCGCTGGTCATTGCTGCAAGCGCCGTGTGCATGATCATCGGCATACCGCTCGGCATATTGGCGGCGCGTCGCAAGTGGATCTATGCCGGCATGCGCCCGGTACTGGACCTGATGCAGACGATCCCAACCTTCGTTTATCTCATTCCGGCGCTGGTGCTGTTCGGTCTTGGCATGGTTCCGGGTCTCATTGCCACCGTCATCTTCGCCATTCCGGCACCCGTGCGGCTCACCCGTCTCGGCATCGTCTCGACGCCGCCGGCGCTGGTGGAGGCGGCCGTCGCCTTCGGTGCCACGCCATCGCAGGTGCTGCGCAAGGTGGAGCTTCCCTTCGCCGCGCCGCAGATCATGGCCGGCCTTACCCAGACGATCATGCTTTCGCTGTCGATGGTGGTGATTTCCGCCCTCGTCGGCGCCAATGGTCTTGGCGTACCCGTGGTGCGCGCCCTGAATACCGTCAACATCGCCATGGGCTTCGAAGCGGGACTGTGCATCGTCATACTGGCGATCGTTCTGGACCGGCTTTTCCGTCTTCCCGGCGCGGAGGATGATCTATGAGCGACGCCATCATCTTCGGAAATGTCGATATCGTCTTCGGCGACCGGCCCGACGCGGCGCTGCCGCTGATCGACAAGGGCAGCACGCGTGACGAGATCAATACCGAAACCGGACTGGTTCTCGGTGTCGCCAATGCTTCGCTCTCGGTCAGCGAGGGCGAGATACTCGTGCTGATGGGGCTTTCCGGCTCGGGCAAGTCGACCCTGCTCAGGGCCGTCAACGGGCTTGCGCCGGTGGTGCGCGGCAATGTCGGCGTGAAGACCAAGTCCGGCTATGTCGATCCCTATCGCTCGACGGCGAAAGCGCTGCGCGACCTGCGCATGCACACGGTCTCCATGGTCTTCCAGCAATTCGGCCTTCTGCCCTGGCGCAATGTGGCCGACAATGTCGGTTTTGGGCTTGAGCTTTCCGGCGTGCCGGAAGCCGAGCGCAAGCGCATGGTGGCCGAGCAGCTGGAACTGGTGAACCTGTCCGCCTGGGCCGACCGCAAGGTGGGGGAGCTTTCCGGCGGCATGCAGCAGCGTGTGGGGCTGGCGAGAGCCTTTGCCACCGGCGCGCCCATTCTTTTGATGGACGAGCCGTTCTCCGCGCTCGACCCGCTCATCAGAAGCCGCCTGCAGGACGAGCTTCTGGAGTTTCAAAGCCGGCTGAAGAAGACCATTCTTTTCGTCAGCCACGATCTGGACGAGGCATTCCGCATCGGCAACCGCATCGCCATGATGGAAGGCGGGCGCATCATCCAGTGCGGCACACCGCAGCAGATCGTCAGGCAGCCCGCCACGCAATATGTCGCGGATTTCGTGCAGAACATGAACCCGATCTCGATGCTGACCGCGGCTGACGTGATGAAGCCGGGTGTAGATGAGCGAAACGGCCGGCTGAATGTGGCAGCCACTGCCCGTCCGTCATCGCCGCTGATCGACATTCTCGATGCACTTGCGAAACATTCCGGCGCAATCGGCATCGTCGACAACGGCGCTATCGTCGGCACGATTTCAGCCGATGAAGTTGTGGCCGGACTGACCCGTCACCGCAAAAAATAATATTGCATCCTGCCTGAAACACAAAAAGGGCCTTCCACAACGGAAGGCCCTTTTTGTGTTTCAGGCGTTTCTTGCCGCGCAAGCTATACCTTCCCACAGTAGCAAAGAATATTTTTATCGGCATAAGTTATGCATTAAAATAATTGCTAATAAAAATCATATTGCAAACTTAGAGAAAATTGCGCAAAGTTAATCTAGATTCTGTTGCTCGCTGCTAAATTTAAGGTGGTAAAAGATTGTGGCCTTAAAATCCGGCATTGGGAATCAAGATTTCGACGCTCAACTTTTGATCGTTTGTTGCTTATAAATACTGCCGCTAATACATATCTTTATTGCTGAATTGACAAAAAACAGGCAAAAAGCTGATAATTTGGTCACAGTGTCTTAAGTAAATAACCAGTGAAGAATAGTCTTTGAAAGGGACACGATATAAGCAAGATTTAGGTATATACAACGTATCAACCGAATTATAAAAACATCTTTTGGAACACCTATAATAGCCACCATGACCGTCTTTTTGACTGTCATCAGGAGACTTGAGCGTATGGATAACCAATCTCTGTCGGAACATAGCATCGCCGCTGCAGACTTGCTCTCAGCGATGGCGAATCCCAAGCGCCTGATGATCTTATGTACGCTGGTGGATACGGAAGTGCCGGTCGGTGTTCTCGCCTCACAGGTTGGTCTCAGCCAGTCCGCTCTCTCGCAGCATCTTTCGAAATTGCGTGCGCAGCGGCTGGTAAAGACACGACGGGACGCGCAGACCATTTATTATTCCAGCAATTCCGAATCCGTCAAAAAGATCCTCGCTTCACTCGAGGAAATTTATTGCCAGGCGCAGAAGAGCAGCAAGACCGCCGCCTGATCCCACGGCCATCATTATAAGGCCCGGCGGCCCCAATCCGTTGAAACCGGCGCACGACGCCGGTTTTTCGTTTTCTGGCCCATCGTCCATTTTGACTGGTAAAAACGACCGGGTGGACAGATCGCGCCAGGGACGGCCTTCAGGGTTGTGACGCCGCCAATATCTGCTGCTTGAGCCGGCTTGCCGCGGCTGCATAACCGCCGTCCGCGCCGTCCACGAAATGCATGTGGTCCTTCGACAGCGGGGAAGGCACGATACAGGTCATCAAGGCGGCATCCTGTTCGTGCAGGCCGAAATAACAGGTTCCGGAGATACGCCCCGATTCCAGCCGTGCGCGGATTTTTTCGAGCCTGATGGCGTCTATATCCACCGTCATCTTCAGGCCGTCATCGAATTTCCTGAAATCGGTGTTGCTGGCGACCGAGCGCCTGTAACGATCCGCATTAAATCGTCCGAGCGACAGTCCCGTCAAACCGAGGAGATTGACGAGAAAGCTTTCGCCGAGGATACGGAGCGAACGGCGTATCTTGCCCCAGCTATCGCGATATGCCGCCCCGGCCCGGGCTTCGAGGCCGAGCCCCTCCCGCACGAAGCCGAGTTTCGGCCCATCCTCCGGCACGGGGTGGCCATGTCTTGCATCCTGTTCGGCCAGATCGACGAGATCGATGACGAGCTGGCGGAATGCCGGCATATCCCGTGAGGGACCGGGCACGGCGATGATCGACACCACCTTGCCATGGGTTGCCGGAATGGGGTTCCAGCGACACGAAAGCCCGGTCAGGTCCGGTCGCCCGCCTGTCGTTGCTGCGGGGAGAGCATATTGCCCATCCTTCATCCGCGCTTCCGCCCAGCTGTTGCCGCCGCCCGAAAACATCGCATAGGACACGTCCTCGCTCGCCTGGAAGCGGGCAACGCGAATATCGAAGCCGTTGTCGCGGATATCCTCTATGGGAACCAGCGCCACCCGCATTGCGAGGCTGAGGTCGTCCTTGACCCAGCGCTGCACGTTGGAAAGCGCGATGCCCGCAATAGATAGCCCGTCTGGCGGCACGGCGACGGCGGCGCCATCGCCGCCGAAAACGAAGGGCAGGTCGTGGCGCCCGAGGCTGTTGGAGATGCTGGAAATGACGGCGGCACCGGCCATGTTGACGGCCTTGTATCTGCCGGTGCCGATTGCCGAGGTCGAATCGATGATGTCGGCAATGGCCAGCCCCCATCCCGGCGGCAGGGCGCGATAAAGCGCCGGGTCGGCCACGTCTTCAAAATGCTGGAAGACGGGCAGGCCCGTCAGAAATTCGTCGTCTGCTGCGATCATGGCGTATTATCCCCGAGCCGTGGCCAAACGCAAAGGATTTACGCTGTCCCTCATTCGTTTCGATGACGCGATCTTGGCCAGCTTCGCGATTGATTTACCGCGAATAGACCTTATCCAGCAAAGGTGACTTGCATAAATCATCAAACCTTCCGTATGAGTTGAGTTGAAGGCTCGGAATTCAAACATGGAACGGGTTTTCGCCGGGAGGCGTCCGATAAGTTTCACTCGGTCGACGCCCAAGGCGCTCATCGGGTCCGCGACCCCCTATCCAAGGAGACACCAGGATGAAACTGAAGACATTGACCAGCGTGACGCTCGCAGCGTCCTTCGCATTCGCACCACTTGCCCATGCCGAAATCGTCATCGGCCTGATTGCGCCCCTGACCGGTCCTGTCGCCGCCTATGGCGACCAGGTCAAGAACGGCGCTCAGACGGCAGTCAATGAAATCAACAAGAAGGGCGGCATTCTCGGAGAACAGGTTGTTCTGAAGCTCGCCGATGACGGCGGTGAGCCGAAGCAGGGCGTTTCCGCTGCCAACCAGCTCGTTGCCGAAGGCATCCACTTCGTGGTCGGTCCGGTCACATCCGGCGTCGCCATTCCTGCATCGGATGTCTTTGCTGAAAACGGCGTCCTGATGATCACGCCGACGGCGACCGCGCCGGGCCTGACGAACCGTGGCCTTGCCAATGTTTTCCGTACCTGCGGCCGTGACGACCAGCAGGCAGAGGTTGCAGCGAAATACGTGCTTGGCAACCTCAAGGACAAGAAGATCGCCATCATTCACGACAAGGGCGCTTACGGCAAGGGTCTGGCGGATGCCTTCAAGACGACGCTGAATGCCGGCGGCGTTACCGAAGTTCTCTACGATGCCCTGACGCCCGGCGAAAAGGACCTCGGCGCGCTGACGGCCCGCCTGAAGTCTGAAAATGTCGACATCGTCTATTTCGGCGGTTACCACCCGGAAGCCGGTCTTCTTGTGCGCCAGCTGAACGATATCGGCGCCAAGGCTGCCGTTATCGGCGGTGACGGCCTCTCGAACAGCGAGTTCTGGAACATCGGCTCGAAGGCCGGCGAAGGCACGATCTTCACCAATGCTTCCGACGCGCTGAAGAATGACGATTCCAAGGCCGCCGCCGAGGCGCTGAAGGCCGCCAATATTCCCGCGGAAGCCTTCACGCTTAACGCCTATGCCGCCGTCGAAGTGCTCAAAGCAGGCATCGAGAAGGCTGGCAGCGCCAAGGATTCCGAAGCGGTCGCCACTGCTCTGAAAAGCGGCGATGCTTTCGCAACCGCAATCGGCAAGGTCACCTATGGCGAAAACGGCGACCTGACGTCGCAGGCCTTCTCGCTCTACAAGTGGCAGGACGGCAAGATCGTCGCCGCCGAATAAGGCGATAAGTACCGGCCGCACCCGCTGCGGCCGGTACCGTTTCCAAACGTCTGGAAAAGGGAATGCAGAATGGGCAACGATCTTAATGCCCCGGATGTGAGCGCCGCAGGCGCGGAGGACCTTCCGGACATCGGCTTCCGCCAGATATTCCCGATCATCAGAATTTTCGATGAAGCCAAGGCGCGGGAATTCTACGTCGATTTTCTCGGCTTCCAGATCGACTGGGAACATCGTTTCGGCGAAAACTTTCCGCTCTATATGCAGGTTTCCCGGGCCGGAATGGCGCTTCACCTCAGCGGTCATCACGGCGATGCGACGCCGGGCTCCAACGTCTTCGTCACCATGCGGGGCGTCCAAGCCTTTCAGCAGGAACTGGCGGGCAAGGATTATCGCTTCCTGAAGCCGGGGGTTGAGGCATTGCCCTGGGGCGAGATGATGGAAGTCATCGACCCGTTCGGCAACCGAATCCGTTTTTGCGAACAGAAAAGCGAGGCGTGACAGCCTTGGCGCGGCCTTGAGGGTCTTGACCTCGGCTGCGGTTTGAACGATAGAAAACGCAAATAGCGAACCGCGCGCACGGAAAACCCGTGCGCGCGGTTCGTGCGTTTTGGCAGTCGGTTCTGCAATTCGTTCGCATCCGCACGGGGGCAAAAAATGAACAGTGAAGGCAATGCACTGGTAAGGAAGCTCGCATTCTGGGGCATTCCGCTTTCTTTCGGCGTGCTGGGTCTCAAGCTCGTGGCCTGGTGGGTCACGGGGTCGGTTGCGCTGCTGTCCGACGGTCTGGAATCGACCGTTAATGTGGTCGCGGCCTTCATTGCCTATTTCGTCATTCGTTATGCGCAGAAGCCTGCCGATGACGATCACCAGTTCGGCCACCACAAGGCGGAGTATATCTCCGCCGTGGTGGAAGGCGTGCTGATTGTCGTTGCCGCACTGCTGATCGTGCAGGAGGCCTGGGGCGGTCTGTTCAACCCGCGGCTGCCGGAAGCGCCGGTTCTGGGTCTTGCCATCAACGCGTTTGCAGCTGTCATCAATGCGGTATGGGCAACGACCCTGATCCGCGTCGGCAGAAAATATGCCTCGCCGGCGCTTGCCGCTGATGGCCACCACATCATGTCCGACGTCGTGACCTCGGCGGGTGTTCTCGTCGGCCTCATTCTGGCTCTCGTGACGGGTTACGCCATTCTCGATCCGCTGCTCGCCATTCTGGTGGCTATCAATATCCTGTTTCAGGGATCGAAGGTCATTCTGCATTCGCTTGGCGGGCTGATGGACCGGGCCGTGGAGCCGGAAGAGGACGAGGCGATCAAGAAGGCCATCGCCGAACATTCCGGCGGCGTCATTGGCGTACATGACCTCAGGACGCGCCGCGCCGGCGCGGCCGCCTTCATCGATTTTCACGTCGTTGTCCCCGCAACGATGACGGTGCGGGCGGCGCATGATATTTGCGACCGCCTTGAAGATGCCATAAGGGACGTCATACCGGGCGCAAGCCTTGCCATTCACGTCGAGCCGGAAGGCGAAAAGGCGCATGGCGTCAAAGTGATTGTTTGAATAGTCAGGAGTTTTCCATGTCCGTGACGGATGTTTCCGGCCTGTCGCAGCTGGGCACGAAGGTCGATACGCCAGAGAGCCCGGAAAAGGCCATTCTCGAAAAAGTGCCGAACGGCAATGCCGGCACCGATTACGTGGTGCGTTTCACCGCGCCCGAATTCACCTCGCTTTGCCCGATGACCGGCCAGCCGGATTTCGCCCATATCGTCATCGACTATATTCCGGGTGACTTTCTGGTGGAATCCAAGTCGCTGAAGCTGTTCCTGCAATCCTTCCGCAATCACGGCGCTTTCCACGAGGATTGCTCCGTCTATATCGCCAAGCGGCTTGTGGACCTGTTGCAGCCGAAATGGCTGAGGATCGGCGCTTATTGGTATCCGCGCGGCGGCATTCCGATCGATGTTTTCTGGCAGACCGGAGCGGTGCCCGAAGGCGTGTGGCTGCCGGATCAGGGTGTTGCGCCCTATCGCGGTCGCGGCTGATCCGGCTGTTTAAAGTCACGAAGATTCAGGCGAACGAACCGTCGTCGCCTGAATCGGAATCCGCATCGTCAGCGCTGTCATCGTAGTCGGCCTGCTGGATATCGTCATCGTCGTTATTCTGCGGGTTGTTGCTGTCGCCGTAGTAATTGTTGATGACGGTTTCCTCGACGGGGGCGTTGCCGGCGGCAGTCCCGCCGCCGAAGGGCGACCCCAGGCCGAGTGACGACATGTGGCTGCCGAAAATTCCGCTCAGCGAATTGGCAAGCAGCATGCCGCCAGCGACGCCGGCGGCGGTGCCGAGCGCCCCCTGCAAAAAGCCGCCACCTGAACGGCCGACTGCGCCGGGCTGCTGGCTCCAGGGGCCGCCGGGTTGCTGTTGACCGGCTGGCGATCCCCAGGGACCGGCTGTCTGGCCGGCGGTATCGTTACGCCAGGATGTCTGTGGGGCAGGGGCGGGCGTCGGGGCAGGCGGCTGTGGCTGGCCGGTGCCGAAGATGGAACTCAGAAAACCACCCTGAGCGGCCGCCTGCGGGGCGGCATTGCCGCTTTCCAGCGCGTGGATGCGGTCTTCGAGCTGTTTGATATGGGCTGCCGCCGCTTCGAGACCCTTTTCCTGAACGATCACCGCCTGGGCGAGATAATAGGGGGCTGCGGGCTGATCGCGCACGGCGTCTGCGATCAATGTTTCCGCCTCGCGGTCACGCGGGGTGGCGGATGCGGTTCTGGTCCTGTCGAACAGGGCCTTGAGAAGCTGGCTTTCTTCCGGTGACATATGATGCCTCCTTACCGTGAAGCGAAAATCCACGATAAGGAGGTAGGCCTCAATTCCGGCTTTTCAAAGCGGTCCGAATTTTAAATTTCGGTAATGATCGTCAGCCGCCGAAGGCGAGCGACAGGCCCGCTATCGCCGTCAGCGCGCCGACGGTGCGGCTTGCGACTGTGCCGAAACGCGCAATGCCGAGGCCGAGTGCAATACCGGCCGCATGCAGGATGGCTGTCGCGATCATGAAGCCGATGCCGAATTGCCATGCGCCTGCGCTGCCGAGTTCACCGCCATGGGCGTGGCCGTGGAAAAGGGCGAAAGCGCCGACCACCGCAGCGGCGGCGGCCGTCGGAAGCCTTGCCGCCATGGCAACCAGCAGGCCGAGGCCGATGACGGAAGCGAGAATGGCAGGTTCGACGAAGGGAAGCCCGATGCCGTAGACCGCCATCACGAACCCGGCGGCCATGGTGCCGACAAAGGCGGAAGGCACGATCCACAATGCCTTGCGGTCGTTCTGCGCCACGGCGATCTGCGAGGCCCAGATGCCGACGGCCACCATCGCCAGAATGTGGTCCGCACCGAAGAAGGGATGGGAAACACCGGCCATGAAGGAACCGTGTTCTTCCGGGTTCAGATGGGCGAAAGCGGGCAGGGTGGTAATGCCCAGTGCGACGGCAGTGAGGCTTAGTCTTTTCAGCATGGTTCCCTCTTTTGATTGTCGCCGCCGGCATGGGAATCTTGGGGTTTCCCGCAACAGCGGCACTGCAATGAGGGGCCGACGATATCGCGAATGGCGAGAGGCTGTCCATGCGTCATCTGCCGGGGGTAATGTTTATTGTTCAGGCGCAAACCTTGCCTTTTTCTCTCATTGCCTTACGTAACAAGTCGCACTATGTCCGAAGGGCATGCACGAATTACGCTGGAGAGAGCCGTTGATGAACGAAGACGAAGACGACAAGAGCAAGGAACTGCCGATCGGCAAGGAAACGGAAGCGAATCTTTTCAAGTCGCGTTCGATCTTCATCTATGGTGGCATCACGCAGGAACTGGCGCAGAAGGTCTGCACGCAGCTCGTGGCCCTTGCCGCCGCCAGCGACGACGACATTCGCGTTTACGTCAATTCGCCGGGCGGCCATGTCGAATCGGGTGATTCCATCCATGACATGATCAAGTTCATCAAGCCGAAGGTCTATATCATCGGCACGGGCTGGGTCGCCTCCGCCGGCGCGCTGATATATGTATCGGTGCCGAAGGAACGCCGCCTTTGCCTGCCGAACACCCGCTTCCTGCTGCACCAACCCTCCGGCGGTACGCGCGGCATGGCATCCGACATCGAAATCCAGGCTCGCGAAATCATCAAGATGAACCAGCGCCTGATCAAGATCTTCTCCAAGGCTACCGGCCAGAGCGAAGAAAAGATCGCCAAGGATATCGACCGCGACTACTGGCTGAGCGCGGAAGAAGCCAAGGATTACGGCCTCGTCGGCAAGATCGTCGAAAGCCAGTCGGAACTTTAAGTTTCTGACTTTCCGTTGAAAAAGCCCGTGCCGGTGAGAACCGGCGCGGGCTTTTTCCATTCAGGCTAGAGCATTTCCAGTAAAAGCGGGATCGCCTTTACGTCAGGACAATGCGTAAAAACAAAGAGACAGAGTGTTTTCGCGTTTCGGAGAAAAGCGGAAATGCTCTGGTGTCATTTCATGGTGTCACAGGCCTTCATCATGTCGGCCTTTTTCATCTTGTCCATTTCCATGCCGGCCTTGTGCATGCAGTCCTTCTTGCTGGCCATGGACATGCCGTCCTTTTTCATCGTCTCCGTCTTCATGGTGTCGCTGTGCATGGTATCCTTCTTCATCGCATCGGTTTTCATGCTGTCGGCTTGGGCAATGCCTGCGAAAGACAGTGCTGACAGCATCGAGGCGGTGGCGATGGCGGCAAAAATGCGGGTCATGAAGGGTCTCCTCTGGACGTCGTTTTATGTCCGCCGGCATTGTGCCGGGGGCTCACTCTTGTCCATTCGGTCGGGAGTGGCCCATCGTTACAGCTTCACGCGCTTGTGACGAGATATTCGGGCGAGATTTTTTTCAGACCATTATGTAACAATATCCTGCGGACTGCGAATAACCTGATAGTGACGATGACAGGCAGCCTTTCGGAAGAAACATTAAAAATGCTGATGCTGCGTTCCCTTGACGGGGACGAAGGCGCCTATAGGCATTTGCTTCATGCCCTGCGCAGGCTGCTGATCGCCTATTACGGACGCCGCATGGCGTCCTCCTCCAGAGGTGATCTGGAGGATCTTGTGCAGGAGACGCTGTTATCGCTCCACGCCAAGCGGGAGACCTATGACCGTGCGCGACCCTTTACGGCGTGGTTTTTTTCGATAGCGCGCTACAAGCTCATCGACCACTATCGGGGCAGGGGCGCGCGCAGGCTGGCGGAAGTCGAGCTGGATGAGACGCTGGAGGCGGAATCGTCCGTCGACGCGGTCACGGCGCGCATGGATGTCGAGCGGTTGCTCGATGATTTGCCGGAGCGGCAACGCGACCTCATTCGACGGGTAAAACTCGAAGGTCAGTCAATCGCCGAAGCGGCAGAAAAATCCGGCCAGACCGAGCTTGCAGCGAGGGTCGGCATTCACAGGACATTGAAAATCCTGGCGGCAAAGTTGCGGGGAGACACGTGAGAAAGACGGATGACATCATTGACCGACTGGCAGGCGATCTGAAGCCTGTCCCCGCTTTTGCGCTGGAGCGCAGGCTGGCGCTTGCCGTCCTGGCGGGGATTGTTGTTTCGCTGCTGCTGCTGCTCTTCATTCTCGGGCTGCGCGGCGATATGGGCGATGCGATGACCGAAGTGGGTTTCTGGATCAAGTCCGCCTATAATGCCTTGCTGGCCGTGGCTGCTTTTTTTGCTGTCAGACGCCTTGCCCGGCCCGATGGCGAGAGCGGCCGTCTTTTCGTGTGGCTCGCGGTGATTTTCGTTGCAATGGCGGCGATAGCGCTCGTTCAGCTGGGGTTCGCCTTGCCGGGCAATTACGGTGCCCTGATCATGGGATCTTCGGCGCTGCATTGCCCGTTTCTGATCGTTGCTTTTGCGCTTCCCATCTTTCTGGCGAATTTTTCGGTTCTCAAGCGTTCCGCCCCCGCCGATCCGACACTTGCGGGTTTTGCCGCAGGCATCGCGGCAGGTGCGGCGGGAGCCTGGGTCTATTCGTGGTTCTGCACCGAAAACGGCATGGCATTCGTGCTGATCTGGTATTCGCTCGGCATTCTCTTGACCGGCTTTATCGGCGCTTTTGCCGGCGCACGTCTTCTGCGCTGGTAAAGGGCGCATCCATTGCCTGCAGCGCCTCTATTAGCCGATGCCGGCCCGGACGTCGTCCGGCCGGCATTTTGCTTTGGTCGATGTTACTCACTGACCCAGATTGGCGGGAATTGCGAAAGCCGCGAATTGGGTGAACTGTTTGCCCGCATTAAAATTGTCGTCCGAGGCGATGACGAATATCTGCTTGCCATCCACGACCGGCCCAAAGGCGAAGCTTTCGATATTGTCGATATCGAGGCCGAAATCGCCTTCGTTGATTTCGAACCACGGCGTTTTCGATACGGGACGCAGATTTGCCACGTCGATCCTGTCTTTGCCGAGGATATTCTCCGCTTTGGAAAGGTCCACGATGAAAAAGCGGATATGATTGCCGACGCCGGACGCGAAATTACGTTCCACGGCGACGAAACGGCCATCCGGCATGGCCGCCAGCGCTGAGAGACCGTTATCGTTATATTTCGGTTCGGCGGAAGTCGGGGTCTTGGAGATCGCTTCCGTGACGTAGACATGTTCCGCGACAGGTTTCAGCGTTGCAGTATCGATCACGAGGAAGCGCGCGGGGCTGCCGGCCTGCGGGGTGGCCTTCTGACCGTCCTGTGTCAGCGCATTTTCCGTGGCGGCGATGAGCTTTCCGGATGCCAGTGTCAGCCCCTCGAAGCCGAGATTGTTCTGCACGCCCCTGGTCTTCGCGTCATCGACGAGATAGGCGTTGGGCAGTTCCAGCCGCTTCACATTGCTGCCATCGAGGTCCGAGACATAAAGCGCTGGCTGGTTCTTCAGGTCGCGCTCCGAGGACCAGTAGAGCTTGCCGCCCTTGCGGTCGAGCGCGATGCCTTCGGCATCGATGCCCTTCGCGGCGAAAGCGGCGCCGGTCTCGTCCTTCAATTCCCGCGTGGCGGCGATGTTCAGCGTGACGACGCCTTCCGTGACTGCCAGTTCCAGTTCGTAATACCGGGCCGGGCCTTTTTCGACACGGTCATCGGAGATGGCGAGATAACGTCCGGTTTGGCTGTCGAAGCTCAGATCGGAAATGCCACCGAAGGTGACGCCATTGATGGAGAGGCCCGAAGGCACGACGATCTGGCCGAGAAAGGCCGGTGCTGGCGGGGTTTGCGCTGCGGCTGGAAGGGCAGCGAAACAGAAAGCGGCGATGGTGACGATGCGAAGCATGGAGACGACCCCTGTTGTGGCGGATGCCCTGTAATGACGACTGCCGAGAGGATTAGCGCCCTGCCGCTAAACTTTGATGACGTTTTCCATACCGCCGTACCTGAACTCTGACACCTCATCTTGCCAAGCCGCTTCTTTTTTGATTCTGAATAGATCAGTGCTTCATCCAAAGCGTGTCGCCATCTCCGGATGCACGCAGGCACGCTTCAAGTTTTGTTTTCCGCCTGTCGCCAGTGCAGCCGCTGTGCGTCTTCTGCGACGGGCAGCAGGCCGCAGAGTGCTTTTATGCTGAGAGATTTTTCCGTCCAGAGCCTGTTCATGGGGTGCCTGACCGCCTTTGTCGGCTTCGCCAGTTCCTTTGCCGTCGTGTTGCAGGGCCTGAAGGCTGTCGGCGCGACGGATTTCGAGGCGGCATCCGGGCTGATGGCCCTTTCGGTGGCGATGGGGGTTTGCGCCATCGCTCTTTCCGTCGCCACCCGGCTCCCCATCAGCATCGCATGGTCGACGCCAGGCGCCGCGCTGCTTGCGACCACCGGCGTCATTGAGGGCGGCTTTCCGGCGGCCGTCGGCGGGTTCATCATCTGCGCGATCCTGATCATTATCGCTGGCCTGTTCCGGCCGCTTGGAAAGGCGGTCGCCTCCATTCCAGCGCCGCTTGCCAATGCCATGCTCTCCGGCGTCATCATCGGCCTGTGTTTTGCGCCGATCAAGGCGATCGGCTTCAACCCGGCGCTTGGCCTGCCGATCATCCTCGCCTGGATCGTGGTGGGCGCTTTCCGGCGGCTTTTCGCCGTGCCGGCGGCCCTTGCCGCCTTCGTGCTGGTGATGATTTTCGGCGTTGAAATTCCGGCGGGTGCACTTGATAGCGTGGCGCAATCGCTGACACCGCCGATGGAATGGGTAACGCCCGTCTTCAGTCTCCACGCGGTTGTTTCCATCGCGCTGCCGCTCTTCATCGTCACCATGGCCTCGCAGAATATTCCCGGTATCGCGGTGCTGAAGGTCAATCATTACGATCCGCAGCCCGGACCGCTTTTCGCCTCGACCGGCTTCTTCTCGCTGCTTTCCGCACCCTTTGGCGGCCATGCCGTCAATCTCGCGGCGATTACGGCGGCCATGTGCGCGGGCGAGGACGCCCATCCTGATCCAAAGAGGCGTTACTGGGCGGCGATCATTGGCGGTGTCGGCTATATTATTTTCGGTCTTTTGGCGGGCGTGGTCACGGCCTTCGTGGCGCTGGCGCCGCCTATTCTCATTCAGGCGGTGGCAGGGTTGGCACTGGTTGGGGCCTTTTCCGGCTCCGCTGTCGCAGCCTTCAGGGAGCCGGAAACCCGCGAGGCGGCGGCCATCACCTTTCTCATCACCGCATCCGGCCTTTCCTTCGGCGGCATTTCCGGGGCCTTCTGGGGTTTGATCGGTGGGGGGCTGATGATGGCGTTGCAGCGGGTGGTGAAGCGTGGTTAGATAGGGAGCTTATTGTTTTAAAGAAAAATTATTTATGGATTTCGAATTCGATCCTGCCAAAAGTGAAAGTAACAAAGACAAACACGGAATAGATTTCGTCGAGGCAAGAGCGCTTTGGCTGGACGAGAAAAGACTGGTCGTTCCTCTCGAAACCACCTCCGAAGAGCGGTATATTATGATCGCTCAGTTGCGCGGAAAGTGCTGGAGCGCCGTCTATACCTACAGAAATGACCGGTTGCGGATCATTTCCGTCAGGCGTTCCAGAGACAAGGAGAAGCATCGTTATGAAGACGATAAGCGCTGAAGATTTCGACAAAAAATTCGATGATGGCGAAGATCTGGATGACTATGTCGACTGGTCCAAGGCAACCCGTCCCGGGCTGGAGTTGGTGCATGTCGATGTTGATCTTCCTGAAGAGGTTTTGCGGAAAGTGGATGCGGAAGCGGCGCGCCTTGGCAGGACGCGTCAATCCCTGATGGCTGAATGGATCGCCGAAAGGCTGGAGAGCGGCAGGCCGGGAAAATAACCGGCGCACGGCACAAGATCACTTGTCAGACCGCCAGCCGCTGTTTATACACATCGCCATGAGCAACAGCATCGCAACCATTTCCGGCATGAGCGCGCAGATTTCTGCGATGGCCTCGCCGTGCGGTGCACTCTCGCTTCTTAGCCTCGACCTTACACGCGGTTGCCGGGTCCAGTGAGGAGCGCCCGGCGGCCGAAAGCCCGCTGGCGCTAACGCTCCTCATCTCGAAATCTCATTTTATACTGGATTTAGGCTCTAAAGGGCCGCGCATCCGCCGATGGCTTGAAGAAGCCCGCGGACTGCGCAAGGAGGAAGCGAAATGGACGGCAAGATCACCAATATTTCCAAGGGCATGTCAGACGCGAGCGTGAAGTATCGCCCTTACCCGACCATCAATATCCCCGACCGCACATGGCCTGGCAAGACCATCGACAAGGCGCCGATCTGGTGTTCGGTGGACCTGCGCGACGGCAACCAGTCGCTGGTCAACCCAATGGGCCACGACCGCAAGGCCCGCATGTTCAAGCTGCTGCTCGAAATGGGTTTCAAGGAAATCGAGATCGGTTTCCCTTCCGCCTCGCAGACGGACTTCGATTTCGCCCGCTGGTGCGTGGAAGAAGGCAATGTGCCTGATGATGTTTCCCTGCAGGTGCTGGTGCAATGCCGCCCGGAGCTGATTACCCGCACGTTTGAAGCGCTGGAAGGCGCCAACAAGCCGATCATCCATTTCTACAATTCCACTTCCGAATTGCAGCGCCGCGTGGTGTTCGGCAAGGATGTGCACGGCATCAAGCAGATCGCCGTCGATGCGGCCAAGATGATCACCGACATGGCGGCCAAGGCCGGCGGCGGCTACCGCTTCGAATATTCGCCCGAGAGCTTTACCGGCACCGAGCTGGAAGTGGCGCTGGAAATATGCAACGCCGTGGTCGAGGTGGTGAAGCCGACGGCCGACAACAAGCTGATCCTGAACCTGCCTTCGACGGTGGAAATGGCGACGCCGAACATCTATGCCGACCAGATCGAATGGATGTGCCGCAACATCGACAATCGCGAAAACGTCATCATCTCGCTGCATCCGCATAATGACCGCGGTACCGGCATTGCCGCGACCGAACTGGGCCTGATGGCGGGTGCTGACCGCGTGGAAGGCACGCTGTTCGGCAATGGCGAACGCACGGGCAATGTCGACGTCGTGACGCTGGCGCTGAACATGTATACGCAGGGCGTGGACCCTGAGCTGGATTGCCGCGATATCGAGCGCATCAAGGATGTCTACGAATATTCCAACGAGATGACGATCCCCGAGCGTCATCCTTATGTGGGCGAACTGGTCTACACCGCCTTTTCCGGCTCGCATCAGGATGCGATCAACAAGGGCATGAAGGCGATCAAGGTCGCCAATCATCCCGTCTGGGAAGTGCCCTATCTGCCGATCGACCCGAAGGATGTCGGCCGCTCCTATGAGGCGATCATCCGCATCAACTCGCAATCCGGCAAGGGCGGCATCGCCTATATTCTCCAGCAGGACTACGGCATCAACCTGCCGCGCAACCTGCAGGTGGAATTCCGTGAGGATATCCAGCGCATCACCGATGAAGAGGGCGTGGAGCTGCCGGCCAAGCGCATCTACGAGCGCTTTATCGAGCGTTACGTGACGCAGCCGAATGCGCGCATCAAGTTCGTGGATCACCACACCTATCCGGCCGGTGATTTCAAGGGCGTGCGCATCGTGGCTGCCGAAATCACTGATAATGGCGAGGTGAAGCGTATCGAGGGCAAGGGCACCGGTCCGATCGACGGGTTCATCAATGCGCTGTCGGTTTATCTCGGGATTGACCTGTCGGTGAATGACTATTCCGAGCATTCGCTGCAGCATGGCTCGAACGCTTCGGCCATTGCCTATGTCGAGATGGAACATCCGGGCGGCAAGCTGTTCGGGGCAGGCGTCAATACGAATATCGTGGCGGCTTCGCTGGAGGCGATTGTTTCGGCCGCCAATCGGGTGCTGGAAGAGCGGGCAAAGTAAGTTTGCCTTGAGGGTGGGGCTTACCCCCCTCTGCCCTGCCGGGCATCTCCCCCTCAAGGGGGGAGATCGGCGGGAGGCCCTACCACCGCTCCATTCGCAAACGTTGAGATGGGCGAGACCCAACCACGAGTCGATCTCCCCCCTTGAGGGGGAGATGCCCGGCAGGGCAGAGGGGGGTAAGCCCCACGCGCCCGCGCCTGCCGTTGAAGCCGTGCTTAATCCGGCAGTTTCGGCACCACCCGGCGTGAGGGAAACAGCTCCCGCGTCACCGTCATGGCGATCAGCGACAGCGGCAGCGCCAGCATGGCCCCGGCCGCCCCCCACATCCACGTCCAGAAGATGATCATCACGAAGACGAGGAAGGGGTTTATCTCCATGTTGCGGCCCACCACCGCCGGAAAGGCGAGGTTTTCCATCAACAGGTGAATGGTGAAGAAGATCGCCGCAGGCAGAAGCGCGAGAATGATGTTGTCATGGGTGATGATGCCCGCCACCGTCAGCGAAATCGTCATGGCGGTGATGCCGAGAAATGGTACGAAGCTGGAGAGGAAGGCGAACAGCCCCCAGAGCAGCGGCATGGCCAGCCCGCCCAGATAGGCGATGACCACCATCGTCACCCCGAGCCCGGCATAGATCAGCGCTGCCGTGGCGAAATAGGTGCCGAGCACCTCTTCCACCGAGGCGATGATGCGGATGGTCCGCAGCCGTTGATGGCGGGCCGGAAAGGCCATGATGATCGCCTTGCGCAGCCGCAGGCGGCTGTAAAGGAACATCAGCAGCGCGGCGAGGAAGATCATGCCCTGAATAACGGCCGGAGTAACATTTGAACCGAGCACGGAAATGATCTCACCACTGCGCGAAATCAGCGATTCCATCGACATTGAGCCCATGCTGAAGGTTGCCGCCGAGATATTCAGCCATCGCAGGTTTTGCAGATAGGGCAGAAAGCGGTCGATGCTGCGCTCCACCAATGCCGGTCCTTCGGAGGCCAGTTGCGACACCGGGTCGATCAGCGAATTGACCACGAAGAACATCACCGCCGCCACCAGGGTGGAAAGAATGAGCGCGACGCCAAAGCCGGGAATGCCATAGGAGCCGAGTTTTTCAGCGGCGATGCCGAGTATCATTCCCACCACGATCGCCATGACCACCGGAATGAGAATGAGCGACAATTCGTGGATGACGGCCATCATCACGACCAGAAAAATGCCGATTATCGACCATGCCACGACGACATCCAGCGCTTCGCGGCCAAGCGGCTGCTGGCTGCGGGCATCGTCGCGGTGCGATCCGGACGCAAGCCCCTCAAGCGGGTCGGCCCTCGTGGCACCGGCAACGCCTGTGCCCGCACCCGTGCGGCCACCAATATTGCCCAAATTGCCGGCTTTTTCCGGTCTGGCATTCTCATTCATCGAACTGTCCCCCAATAAGACGACAAACGTTCGAAAAATGAGGCGGTTCCGGGGCGGTGAAAATTTCTGCCGCCCCGTCTTCCTTTACGCGGAAAGCTTCAGCCCGATGCCCCAGGGATCCTTCAGAACGATACCGTCGCTCTGCCGTTCCGTGGCGATTTCCAGCCGGTCGAGAGCCGCCGTCGCACGGTCAAGGGCATCACGCTCGTTGAATTTCAGCGAGTAGCCGGAAAGGCCGGTCATGCTGTCCTTGCGGGCCGTGGCGCCACGGCTGTTCCAGATATTGGCCGCCACATGGTGGTGATAGGCCCCGGAACCGAAGAAGCTCGCACCCGGATACCGCGCCATGATCTTTAGCCCCAGCACGTCCTGATAAAACTCGTCCGCCTGCGGAATATTGCCGACCTGCAGATGGATATGGCCGATGGCGGTTCCCTCTGCAGCGCCTTCGAACGCCGTCTTCGGCGCACTGTCGTAAAGCGCCTGAAGATTGAGGCCGAGCGTCGCCATCTCCACCGTGCCGTCCTGCTGATAGGTCCATTCCTCCGGCGAACGGTCGCGATACACCTCGATGCCGTTGCCTTCCGGGTCGGCAAGATAGATGGCCTCGCTGACCAGATGGTCGGACGCGCCCTGAAGCTGGATGTTGTTATGGGCGGCATGCGCCAGCCAGTGCGCCAGATCCTGCCGGCTCGGCATCAGGAAGGCGGTGTGGAACAGGCCCGCGGCATTGCGCGGCGCGCGTTCCGCCGCAGTTGAGGTGGAAAGCGTCAGCAACGGCTGGCCGTTGACGCCGAGAACCTCGCCGCTCGGGCTCTTTTCGATGACCGAAAGACCGATGATCTTCCGGTAAAAATCCGAAACGCGCGGCAGATCGTGAACGACGAGATGAGCCTGACCGACATAAGCCGGACGCGTCAGGGCGAATTGTTTGATTTCACTCATCATAATCTCCATATTGAATCTGACGCGCCGAGGGCCGATCGGTGGCCGCCGGCATCGTCCGACGCCGCTTTGCGGCGTTTGTCGAAAGCGAATATGGGCGGATTTCATCGTTCAGCAAAGATCGCCATCCGGCGATTGACCGTCCACAATTCGTTGACAATGCCCGCCCAAGCATGTCTCCCGGCTTTGACTTCGATCAAGGCGGAGGGCGTGCCGGCGGGGAATATGAGCTTGAGCCAAGAGAAACGGCAGATTACGCCAAAGGAGACAGCCATGTACAAAAAGATCATCGTACCGGTAGACCTCAGCGCCACCGACAAGGGTGAAAAAATCCTCGCCAAAGCCAAGGCGCTGCTGGATGCCGATGGCGAGATCGTCCTCATCAACGTGGTTGAGGAACTGCCCGGCTACATGGCTATCGACCTGCCCGTCGACCTCATTGAAAATGCCATCAAGGACGCCAAGGCGAAACTTTCTGACTTGAAGGCCAAGGTCGGTTTTAACGGCAGCCAGGAAATCCGCAGCGGCGCGCCCGCGCGTGAGATCATTGCCGCTGCCGAAGAGCACAAGGCGGACCTCATCATCATCGCGTCGCATACGCCGGACTTTACCAATTATTTCATCGGCGCCACCGCCGACCGCGTGGTGCGCCACGCCAAGTGCTCGGTGCTGATCGACCGCTAAAGTGAGTTGAAATCTTGGGGTTGCGGGCGATTTTCGCCCGCACCGGCTGGAGGAAAAGACTATGAATGTCGAAAGTTACGAGAAAATCCTGCGAGACCGCCAGCGCGAGCTTTATCGCCGCCTGCACAAAATCGAGGAGGATTTCGAGCAGCCGCGCAATCCCGATGACGATGACCGCGCCATCGAGCGCAGCAATGACGAGGTGCTGGACGAACTGGGACAGGTGGGGCAGGACGAACTGCGCGCCATCGACGCAGCACTCGACCGCATCGCAAACGGCACTTTCGGCATCTGCGTCAAATGCGGCAAACCGATTTCGGAGGATCGGTTGAAGGCCGTTCCCTATACGCCGTTCTGCCAGGAATGCGCTGCGGCGCTGTGAGGCGCGGCGTTGCCCCCTCGTTTCTTCTCCCCGCCGGGGAGAAGGTGGCTCGAAGGGCCGGATGAGGGGGCAAGCTCTCCGCACATCTCTGCCGTCGCCCCCTCATCCCGCTGCCGCGGACTTCTCCCCGGCGGGGAGAAGAACAAGCGGCACTCACTCGCTCCACGGTGATGGCTCTGGCTCGAGGCGACCCGCAACCTCTCCTTTCGCAACAACCCCGAACGCAATTTGATCGCCGTTAACCGGCTGCTGTCTTGTTCCTGTCTAATATTGTCTTCATGCTTGGTCGGAAGCACGCAGACGGGAATGGCCCATGAGTGAGTTATGGCGGTTCGGGCGCCAGTATGATTTTCACGAGATAGTCGCCGATGGCATCGTCCACGGCGTCGGCATTGTGTTCGCGCTGATCGGCGCCACGGCGCTGATTTTTTACGCGACCGTCTGGGGCAGCCTCAGCGCCATCGCGGCCGCGTGGATTTACGGCCTCGGTCTTGTTGCCTGTCTTTCCGTCTCCTTCACCTACAATATCTGGCCGCACTCCAGAGTGAAGTGGTTCCTGCGCCGGCTCGATCATTCGGCGATCTTCATATTGATCGCCGCCACCTACACGCCTTTCCTGATGCGCGGCATCCACGATCCGCTGATCGCCACCATGCTGGGGCTGATCTGGCTTGCCGCCATCTGCGGCATATTGCTGAAATGTCTGTTTCCCGGCCGTTATGATCGCGTCGCCATCGGCCTTTATCTTGCCATGGGCTGGAGCGGCATCATGGTGGTCGAGCCGCTCTCGTCGCATCTCGCCCCTGTCACGCTCTGGCTGATCGTTGCCGGCGGCGTCATCTATTCGCTGGGCGTGATTTTCCATGTCTGGGAAAAGCTGCGGTTCCAGAACGCCATCTGGCACGGTTTCGTCGTCGCTGCTGCCGTGGTGCATTATTTTGCCGTGGTCACCTCTTTCAGCCTTGTTCCCCTGGCCTCCTGAAGAGTGACGTCGTGACGTGATTTCCCGAAATCGTGGGCACTGGACAGCTATACGCGTCATCGCCTAATGCTCGCCCGAAGATCGTGCCCGGGAGGGCGCGGTGACGGCAAAATGAAGGCGAAGAATAATGAGCGTGGAACTGCGCGATGCGACAGTGGATGATCTCTCCGGCATCATGGAGATTTACAACGACGCGGTTCTGAATACGACGGCGATCTGGAACGAGGTGCTGGTCGATCTGGACAATCGCAAGGAATGGTTTTCCGCCCGAAAGTCACGCGGCTTTCCGGTGATCGTCGCGATCCTCGACGGCAAGGTTGCCGGCTACGCTTCCTATGGCGACTGGCGCGCCTTCGACGGCTATCGCCACACCCGCGAACATTCGGTCTATGTCCACAAGGACGCACGCGGCCACGGCATCGGCAAAAAGCTGATGCAGGCGCTGATCGACCATGCATCCGGCAATGACGTGCATGTGCTGATCGCCGCAATCGAATCGGAAAATCACGCCTCCATCCGCCTGCATGAAAGCCTGGGTTTCAGGGTTGTCGGCCGGTTTTCGGAAGTGGGCACCAAATTCGGCCGCTGGCTGGACCTGACCTGCATGGAGCTGAAGCTGAATTAGCAGCCCGGCCGGGATTTTTCTCAGGCCGGACGCCGGGCAAAGGCGAGCATGACGCCGAAGGCCATCATCATGGAGCCGCTGATCCGGTTCACGCGCTTCAGGGCGCGCGCATTGCGCATGAGACCGGACAGCCGCGAGCCGATAAAGGCATAAACGGTGATGGCCACCACCTCGAGCAGAAGGAAAATCACGCCGAGCGTGGCAAAACTCTGCCAATAGGCGTCCTTCTCGATGAATTGCGGGAAAAAGGCCGTGAATATCAGGATAGCCTTCGGATTGCCGGAGGCGACGAAGAACTCCTGCCGCAGATAGGTCCTGAGAATGGTGCCGCCGCCCGAGGAGACATCCGGAGCCGCGATATCGGCCCTGGAGCGGATGAGCTTGAAGCCGATCCACAGCAGGTAAGCAACACCGATCCATTTGATCAGCGAAAACATCATCTCGGACGCCATCAAAAGCGCGCCGAGCCCCAGCGCGGCAATCGCGATCATGCCTGCGAAAGCAACAAGCCTGCCGCTCGCCGCCACCACCGCCGTGGCCATGCCGTATCGCGCGCCGACCGTCATCGACAGGAGGTTATTGGGCCCGAACGCCATGTTCAGGGCAAAACAGGCGGGAATGAAAATGAGGATGGTTTCGAGTGCCATGGTGGTGATCCGGAAGGAGTGAGGTTGCGATAATCTCACTCTCCGCTCCGGCTGTCGAGACGGCCGCATCAGCAAAGAAGGCGGGTGAGGGCAGCCCGCCTTCTACGTGTCTTTTATCAGATCGGCTCGAACACCATCGAATGGCCGTTGATACAGTAACGCAGGCCTGTCGGCTTCGGGCCGTCGGGGAAGACGTGGCCAAGATGGCCGCCGCAATTGGCGCAGCGGATTTCCGTGCGCACCATGCCGTAGCTGGCGTCGCGGTGTTCCGTCACGGCGCCGGGCTTCACCGGCTCGAAATAGCTCGGCCAACCGCAGCCCGCATCGAACTTCGTATCGGAGAGGAACAGCGGTTCGTCACAGGCGGCGCAGCGGTAGAGGCCTTTCTGGAACGTGTCCCAGTAGGGGCCGGTAAAGGCGCGCTCGGTGCCATGTTCGCGCAGGATGTGATATTGCTCCGGCGTCAGCTGTTCGCGCCAGTCGGCATCGCTCTTGTTCACTTTGGGGGATGTCAGATCGCTCATGGAATGATCCTTTCTATTCCTGCCAGAAATAGTCATCGTCGTTGCCGATTGAAAGAGGGTACGTCCCATAACAAGTCCGTTATGGCAGGGATCGGGAGTCGATTTGGGTTGAGAAGGCGGTTCCTATGCCTTAACTGAAAAAATCGATTTGAAAGAAGAACGCCATTCATTGGCGCGCAGGGGTGGGGGACACCCCGGGAGATGTGAATGACATCAGATGTCACGCCGCTGACATTCCTGTCGCTGTTTTTGCCGTTTCTGGCAGCGCTCGCCGCGCCGGCGCTTGTGAAAAGGTTCGGTCACAATGCCGCGTGGATCCTGGCGCTCGCGCCAGGGCTGGCATTTGTCCATTTCGCCCTGATGCTGCCCGAGATCGCGGCGGGTGGCGTGGTCACCGGCGGTTATGCCTGGGTTCCGAGCTTCAACCTCAGCTTTTCCTGGTTCATCGACGGCTTGTCGCTGACATTTGCCCTTCTCATCACCGGCATCGGCCTGCTGATCGTGCTTTACGCCGGCGGTTATATGAAGGGCCATCCGCAGCAGGGCCGGTTCCTGTCTTTCCTGCTCCTGTTCATGGGGGCCATGCTTGGCGTCGTCGTCTCCGACAGCCTGCTGATGCTCTTCGTTTTCTGGGAACTGACCTCCATCACCTCCTTCCTGCTGATCGGCTTTGACCACGAGCGCGCGGCCTCGCGCCGCGCCGCGCTGCAGGCGCTGGTGGTGACGGGCGGCGGCGGTCTCTTGCTGCTCGCCGGGCTGATTTTCATCTGGGACATCAGCGGCATAACGCAATTGTCCATGCTGGTGCGCGGCGGCGACATATTGCGCGACAGCCCGTTTTATCTCGCCGCGCTGCTTCTGGTTCTTGGCGGCGCCTTCACCAAGTCGGCGCAGTTTCCCTTCCATTTCTGGCTGCCCAACGCCATGGAAGCGCCGACACCTGTTTCCGCCTATCTGCATTCGGCAACCATGGTGAAAGCGGGCGTCTATCTTTTGATGCGTCTCAACCCGGTTCTCGGTGATACCGCCGCCTGGCAGATATTGCTGCCCTTCTTCGGTGGCCTGACCATGCTGACGGGCGCGCTGCTTGCCGTGCGCCAGACCGACCTGAAACTGATGCTCGCTTATACTACGGTCTCATCGCTCGGCCTGCTGGTCATGCTCACCGGCTTCGGCGCGGATCATGCGATTGAGGCGGCGGTGCTTTATCTGGTGGCGCATTCGCTGTTCAAGGGCGCACTGTTCATGGTCGCCGGCATCATCGACCATGAGACCGGCACCCGCGACGTGACGAAGCTTGGCGGCCTGCGAAAAGCCATGCCGATCACCTTCGCGGCAGCGCTGGCGGCTGCGATTTCCATGGCCGGCTTGCCGCCCTTCTTCGGTTTTCTCGCCAAGGAAGAGATTTATTATGCGCTGGCGCATGGCAATCCGCGCGCCGTGCTGTTCACCGGCATCGCCATTCTCGGCAACGCGCTGATGTTCGCCGTGGCCTTCGCCGTGGCGCTGAAACCCTTCCTCGGCAAGCCGGTGAAAACCCCGAAACACGCCCATGAGGGGCCGCTTCTGCTCTGGCTCGGCCCGGCGCTGCTGGCGGTGAAGGGGCTGACCATCGCTCTCTTCTCCGGTATCGCGCATTTCTATATTTCGACGCCCATGGCAAGCGCGGTCGCGGGTGAGGCCCGTCCGGTGGAAATCTCGCTCATTCCCCATATCGGCGTGCCGCTCGGCCTGTCGCTGCTGACGATCGCGCTCGGCATCGTCCTCTATACGCGGCTTGTCGCCCTTCGCAGTCTGATGGACCGCACGTTCAGGGCGCTGGGGGCGGGGCCGGACAGGGGGTTCGATGTCTTCATCGAAGCGCTGGTGAAAATCTCGTTCCATGTGGCGAGGCTCATCCAGCCCGGCAGGCTGGAATTTTATGTCACCGCCACTTTCGCCGTCATCGCCGCCGTGCTGCTGACGCCACTGTTTCTTTATGGCGAACTTCCGTCAGTACCGGCATGGCCGCATGATGTTCAGATCCACGAGCTGACCTTCATCGCCATTGCCGTGGCAGGCCTTGTGGCGGTGCTGACCGCCTCCAGCCGGCTCACCGCCATCATTGCGCTCGGCATTCAGGGTTTTGCCGTGGCGGTCATCTTCCTGCTGTTCGGTGCGCCGGATCTTTCCTTCACGCAGTTCATGGTCGAGACGCTGTCGGTGGTCATCCTGACGCTGGTGATGACACGGCTTCGCCTGTCGCCGTCGGATCATCGTGGCCTTGGCCAAAAGCTGCTGGACAGTACCATCGCCATTGCCTGCGGAACCGGCTTCGCTTTGTTCCTGATGCGGGCGACGGAGGCGAGTTTCGACAATCGTCTGACCGATTTCTACAACACCTATTCCAAGGTCATCGCCCACGGCGCCAATGTCGTGAACGTCATCATCGTCGATTTCCGCGGCACGGATACGCTCGGCGAAATCGCAGTCGTGATGATCACGGGTCTCGCCATTCTCGCGCTCATCCGCATTCGCCCGGCCGCCGCCGTCAAGGGACCTGCCAAGACCGCTAAGAAGAAGGGAGCGCGGGCATGAACACGCTTATCCTGCGCACCGTCGCCCCCGTCGTCACCAGCCTCATGGTGCTGTTTTCCATCTTCGTGCTGCTGCGCGGCCATAACGAACCGGGCGGCGGGTTCATCGGCGGGCTGATTGCGGTCTCGGCGCTGGCAATCTATGGCATCGCTTATGGTGTGGCGGCAGTCCGCCGCGCCATCGTGTTTCATCCGCTCTCCATTGCCGGGGCAGGGCTGCTGATGGCGATGCTGTCTGGCATCGTGTCGATTGCCGCAGGCGTGCCCTTCATGACCGGGCTCTGGGTCTATCCAAGCCTGTTCGGCGTCGAGTTGCCGCTCTCCACCGTCATGTCCTTCGATATCGGCGTCTACCTCGTCGTGGTCGGCGCCATCACCTCCATTGCCTTGGCACTGGAAGAAAGGGAAAGCGACTGATGGAAGCGGTTTTCTCCATTCTCGTCGGCATCTTCTTTTCGGTGGCGATCTATCTCATGCTGTCGCGCCACAGCATCCGCATGCTGCTGGGCATCGCCATTCTTGGCAATGCAGTCAATCTTTTGCTGTTTACGGCGGGCCGGTTGACGCGCGAAGTGCCGCCGATCATTCCGGCCGGCATGGACACGCTGCCGGCGGGCGCCGCCAATCCACTGCCGCAGGCGCTGATCCTGACGGCAATCGTCATTTCCTTTTCCTTCTTCTGTTTCCTTCTGGTGCTGACCTGGCGCGCGTTCCAGGAATTGCAGACCGACGACACCGACGAAATGCGTACCGCAGAACCCGCAGGCGAGCCTTTGCCGCCGCTCGGTTATTGAGCGGGGCGAGGCGTAGACACATGGCTTCATCCACCACATCAGCAGTTTCCGATCTTTCCGCAGCGCTCGTTGTTGCTCCCGTACCGCTGTCCGACTGGCTGATCATCCTCCCGGTCGCGCTCTGCATCGGCGCAGGCGCCGTCCTGATGATGATGCGCCACGCCATCCGTCGGCATGCGGCAATTGCCATCACGGCGCTCGCCCTGCTGGTGATTCTCGATGCCGCCCTGTTGTGGAAGGTGGTGACGCAGGGACCGTTCACCATGGTCATGGGCCGCTGGCTGCCGCCCTTCGGCATCGCCTTTACTGCGGACCTCACCGGCGCCCTGCTGTCGCTTGCGGCGGCCATTGTGGCGCTTGCGGGCGCCATCCACGCCAGCGCCGATATTGACGCCAGCGGCAGGCGATATGGTTTTTATCCCTTCCTGATGCTGCTGATGGCGGGCGTCACCGGCGCGTTCCTCACCGGCGACCTCTTCAACCTCTATGTCTGGTTCGAGGTTCTGCTGATCTCGTCCTTCGGGCTGATCGTGCTCGGCTCGACGCGCGAGCAGATCGACGGCGCGCTGAAATATGCCATTCTGAACCTCATCGGCACGACGCTGTTCCTGATCACGGTCGGTTATCTCTATGCCATCTTCGGCACGCTCAATATGGCCGACATCGCGCTGAAGACGACCGACCTGCGCGGCACGGCGCCGCTGATGACGCTTGCCAGCCTCTTTACGCTTGCCTTCGCCATGAAAGCCGCGGCCTTTCCTGTGAATTTCTGGCTGCCCGCCTCCTATCACACGCCACGTATCGTCGTTTCCGCCCTGTTCGGTGGCTTGCTCACCAAGGTCGGCATCTATTCGCTGCTGCGCGTCATGGTCATGCTGTTTCCGGTGGAGCGCGAGGAACTCAGCATCGTCATCGCCATCTCTGCGGCGCTCACGATGGTGCTGGGCGCCATGGGAGCGCTCGCGCAGAACGACATCCGCCGTATGCTCGGTTATGTCGTCATATCCGGCATCGGTTACATGATGGCCGGCATCGCCATCGGCACGCCCTCCGGCGTGTCAGGCGCGATCTTCTACGCCTTGCACTCCATGGTGCTGATGACGGCGCTTTATCTCGCCGCAGGCCATGCCGCCCGTCTTGGCGGCAGCTTCAGCATGCGTGCGCTCAGTGGCCTTTACCGGCAGGCCCCATGGTTTTCGGCGCTGGCGCTGGCGCTGTTTTTCGCCGGCTCCGGCCTGCCGCCCTTTTCCGGTTTCTGGCCGAAGGCGGTGCTCGTCAAATCGGCGATCGATATCGGCGCATGGTGGCTCGCCGCTGCCATTCTCGCCTCCGGCTTCATTGCCACCATTGCCTTCGGACGGGTCTTCCTTCTGTGCTTCTGGCGTCCGGTAACGGTCTCGCCCGGCCAATCACCCGCACCGGCCGTGTCGCCTCCGGCGGCACCGTCGCTCGTGCCGCTGGTGGGCCTCACCGCGCTGGTGGTGGTCTTTGGCCTGTTTCCGGAAAGCCTGCTCAATCTCAGCCAGCAGGCGGCGGCCGGGCTTGGTGATCCGCAGGCCTATATCCAGTCGGTCTTTTCCAGGGGGGGCAGACCATGAGCCTCTATATCGTGCAGCTGCTTTTCGTCGCCGTCTGGCTTGCCGTGAGCGGCAGCGTCTCGGTGGCGAATATTGTCTTCGCACTCATCGTTTCGACGCTGGCGCTCGGCCTTATCCGCCACCAGCTTCCCGGCGGTGATAATCACTGGCTGCGTCTCACCCGGGTGTTGTCGCTCGTGCTCCTGTTCTTCAAGGAGCTGGCGCTATCTGCCTGGAAGGTGGCAGTGCTGGTGACGCGGCCGAAACTTGACGTCAAGCCCGGCATCTTCGCCTATCCGCTGACGGTGACCACGGATTTCCAGATCACATTGCTTGCCAACCTCATCACGCTGACTCCCGGCACGCTGTCGGTCGATGTCTCGGCCGACAGGAAAACGCTCTACGTCCACGCAATCGATTGCAGCGATATCGAAGCCACAAAGAACGACATCAGAAATGGCTTCGAAAAAAAGATCATGGAGGCGTTTCAGGGATGACGCCGGAACTAATAGTTTCATTTGCAACTATACTTGCGTCGGTTGTACTGTCGATCGCCTTTTTGCTGACAGTATATCGGGTTGTCGCAGGTCCGACCTTGCCGGACCGGATCGTTGCGCTCGACATGCTGGTCGGTATCGCCATCGGTTTCATCGCCGTCATCGCCATCCGTACCGGCTTCAACCTCTATGTCGATATTGCCATTGCACTCGGCCTCGTCGGCTTCCTGGCCACGGTCGCCTTTGCCCGTTTCGTGCTGTCGCGCGGGCCGGATGGCACGCGACGGTCGAAGACGGTGCTGGATGGGGAAAAGGCGTCGGAAGCTGTTGAAAAAACAGTGAAATCAGGACGGAATTCCGAAAAGGGAAGGGGTGGGCGATGATGGGCTGGATCGTGGCTATTCTTGTTGCGGCGCTGACTGTCTCGGGAGCGGCGTTCTCGCTGATCGCGGCGATAGGGATCAATCGCCTGCCGGATGTCTATACCCGTATGCATGCGGCTTCAAAGGCGGGCACGGTCGGGTCGGGCCTGCTTCTTCTCGCTGTCGGCATTCACTCCATGGAAATATCGACACTGGCGCGGGCGCTGGCCGGTTTCTTCTTTTTTGTCCTGACCGCGCCGGTCTCGGCACATCTTCTTGCAATGGCCGCGCACAAGGCAGGTTATCTACTGGATGTTAAATCGGTAGTTGATGACTTGAAGAAAATTTGAAGTTGAATTACCCCCAAAATAACGGGGGTATCCATTTTTCATTACTACTTGGCATAGTATTTTATCACCCGTGATTTTTTGTATTGGAATTAGACTGTTTTGAACTGAAAAATCCACAATAGGAATTTGACTTTTGCTGTTTTGCTGTTATCCCAATTAAGTGTAAAGTTGCTAATCGCGATTTGCATCTAGCCTCTTCATAGTCGGCATAGGCATTTTATTAATGTCTAATCTATGGCCCATCGGGCCATTGCTGCCCATGTCGCGGGCCGTAAGTTGAATCTCGGATCAATTCGTTTCCGGTTTTCGCTTGAAATCTAGGGGTAGATTTCATGTTGGTTTCAACAGGGCGAAGGTGGGGCACCGGGTAACTTCACATCGCTCGATGCGGCGTTCGCCCGCGTCTGGGGATCAATAAACAGGAGATACTTAAATGACGGAAACTGCATACGGTAACGCCCAGGATCTGCTGGTCGAACTGACGGCGGATATTGTGGCTGCCTATGTTAGCAACCACGTCGTTCCGGTAACAGAGCTTCCCGGCCTTATTTCGGATGTTCACACGGCACTCAGCGGAACATCGGCACCGACATCGGTGGCGGTCAATGTTGAGAAGCAGAAACCTGCCGTCTCCGTTCGCAAATCTGTACAGGACGATCACATCGTCTGTTTGGAATGCGGCGGCTCGTTCAAGTCGCTCAAGCGCCACCTGACGACGCATCACAGCATGACGCCGGAAGAATACCGCGAAAAATGGGACCTGCCGGTCGATTATCCCATGGTTGCGCCCGCCTATGCCGAAGCCCGCTCGCGGCTTGCCAAGGAAATGGGTCTCGGCCAGCGCCGCAAGGCCAGCCGCTGATTTTTCTAAGGCGGACCGGCCACTTCTTCTCCCCGCCGGGGAGACGGTGGCCCGAAGGGTCGGATGAGGGGGCAATGCCAGCGATAAATCGCACGCTTGCCCCCCTTATCCCGCTGCCGCGACCTTCTCCCCGGCGGGGACACGGCGGCAAACGAAACGCGGTCGTTCCATATGCAGCCTTGAAACCAAGCGTGGCCTCAAAGGCCATGACGTGCGGGAAGTACCTGCTCCCTTCATGAAAATGTCCCAGCCGGTCCGTTGACCGGCTTTTTTATTGCCGCACTTCTTGTCGATAGAGGAAAAAAATCCTTGATCGGCGTTGGCTATTTATCAAAAATAAAGCGAAATCAATCTCGTATTTTTCGCCGCCAAATTTGCGCTTCCCCGTAATCATCTCCGGGTGTATGAATTAATTCCTATTCGTAAAGGAGTTGCATATGCCGTCGGATATCTCGTCTTTGCCTCCCCCAGCGCTGCCCCACCCAAAGGCAGCTGATCGCCATCTTCGCAACTGGTCGCCTGCGGCCGGGCGTGATGAGATTTCGCGCATCTGCCGGCTGGTTCGCCAGCTGACAGGCGAAATAGTCCAGCTGATCGGCGATCGCCTGGCTGCCCGCCGCGACAGGCGGCGCACCGAATGCCACATTCGCCAGATCGCCATGTATGTGTGCCATGTGCAGCTTGGCATTCCCATGTCGGATATCGGCGTCTGTTTCGGCAGGGACAGAACGACGGTCGGCCATGCCTGCCAGGTGGTGGAGGACCGGCGCGACGAACCGGCTTTCGACGAATTTGTCGCCACGCTCGAGCGGCTCGCCGGCAGCATTTTCAGCGTGATGAGGGGTGGCCGCGATGAGTGAGGCGAAAACCGCGCCCGCCGCCGGCCGCAATCCTGTCCTCCTGCGATTTTTGCGTTTTATCGCGGCAGGCATGGCTGAGATTTCGCAGGATGGCGGCGATATGGTCTTGCGGCGACCCGCGGCTGGAAAGGAAAGGGCATCGCCGTTTCCGAGTGAAATCGTGCGGTTTGCCGTCTCCTCCGGGCTGGTTGACAGGCAGGGAAACACGCTTTCCGCCGCGCCGCCGCTTGCCGCCTATCTGAAACGTGCGATCGCGAAGGATCGCGACGAGATTTTTCAGGAGCAGCACCGGGACGTGCAGGCTGTGGTGGTGGATGTCGGTGAGGGCAGGCAGTCGGCCCGGCGCAACCTCAATACATCTCCACTGACCAGCCTTTCGCGCCTCAAGGAGCGCGACGGCTCGGCCTTTTTTACCGGCGATGCCTTGCAGGCCGGCGAACGTCTCGCCGCCGATTTTCACCGGGCGCATCTCAACCCCAGGGTCACGGCGACATGGGAGCCGAGAATTGCGAGCCGCACCAAGGGGGAGGCGGGTGGCGCGCTCGATCTTACCGAGGCGGCGATGGCGGCACGAACACGGTTTTCCCACGCCGCCGACGCGATGGGGCCTGAATTGTCCGGCGTCGCCATCGATATCTGCTGTTTCGAAAAGGGGCTGGAAACGGTGGAGCGGGAGAGGCAATGGCCGGCGCGTTCGGCAAAACTCATGTTGCGTGCAGCCCTGCAGTCGCTTGCCCGGCATTATGCGCCCCGGCCGCAGGGCACCAGAAGGACAAGCCACCATTGGGGCGATGAGGATTATCGCCCTTCGATGACGGCAATGGTGGTGACGGGGTGAGGGGTCAGGCGGCGAGCAGCCGGGCTTCCTCGCGTATACGCTTGACCATGGAGCGCAGACCGTTTGCCCGCTGCGCGGAGAGATGCTCCACCAGCCCGATTTTGTCGAACACCTCGATGGCGTCGAGGCCGGCGATCTCGGAGGCCTTCTTGCCGGAATAGACGGCAAGAACAATCGCGACGAGGCCGCGCACGATATGCGCGTCGGAATCGCCTTCGAAACTCATCAGCGGGTCTTCCGCGCCATCGCTGTGACTGACGAGCCAGACCTGACTTGCGCAGCCCTGCACCTTGTTTTCGGCGGTACGCTTGTCTTCCGGCAGATCGGGCAGCGCCTTGCCGAGTTCGATGACATAACGATAGCGGTCCTCCCAGTCGTCAAGGAAAGCGAAATCGTCAAGGATCGTGTCGAGAGAGGCCATTTGCGCGCCGTATCGTCCGTTATTGCATGTCTTTGCTACGATATAGGCGAAGTGCGGACGGTTTTGAACCATGGATAAAGAAAAAGCCCACGGAAAACGGGTTTCCGTGGGCAAGTCAGGCAGGCAGTCACGCAGGCGGACATATCCGGCTGCAAGCTCATGGTGGCGCGCTAACACGCGGCCGGGTAAAAATATCAGGGAGCGGGGCGCTTCTGCGGCAGGGGAATGATGGTGCCGGTCTTCAGCGTGTCGGCATTCCCAGGGAATTCGACGCTGATTGCGGGCGCTTCGGCCAGTTTTTCGCTCTCGCTGGCAAGCTCGGCTGCGGGAGCGGTCTTGTCACCGCTGGCAAGCTGCGCGTCGAGCAATTCATAGGCGACCTTGGCGCCTTCCTTTGCCCGTTCGCCAAGTGCGTGGAAGGTTTCTGCGCCCTTGACGCAGACATCGGGCTTTTCGATGCAGATGGCGCTGACATAACGATAGGCTTCACCGGCTGCCGAAACGGCGCTGGGAAGATCGAATGCCGAAGGTTCCTTGGCGGGATCGTTGTAGCTGCCGAAATAGGACAGCGCGACCAGCACCAGCGAAAACCAGAATGTTCCTTTGATCAGAAACCACATTGTCAGACTACCCTGCCAGATGATCTTGTTTTGAAGCCCCGCCCGTTTTGGGTCATCGGCCTTTGTCCCGTTTCCCGGGCTTGAGGAGAAGCTACAGGTGACCGGCGAACAGCCGATTGCAAAAAGCCGCGCAATTTAATTCAAATTGTATCTATTCTCCTCGTATCGGCACGCGGGCCGCCAATTCATTCGCATTTTAACAGTCCATGTTAAGCATAATTGCGACAGAGACCGCCTGTTCCGGGGCAAAGCGGCCGCCCGCTTTGCCACAAAGGTTAACACGATGGCAAAAATGAAGCGAAATCCGTCGCTTACCCGTCATTAACCATGATTGGCAAAGCTTCGAATAAATGCCCCGTAATGGGACTGCGGCGCATTTCGCAGGCCTTTGGCGTCATTCTTTTTATCCATTCCTTAAGCCGCCGCCTTCTATTGTCGGAGCCGTTAGATCCGCCTCAGGGATTCGGTATTGGTATTGCGTAATATGAGAGAAAAAGCGGTCGCACTGGTCGACCATGCAGCGGGCAGATGGCTCGCGCGCATGGAAGAGGACGCCGAAAGGCGCGCCGGAACCGTTGCGCGCCTGCGCCGGCTGATTGCCTTCGGTGCTGTCGGCCTTGTTGTTGTGCCCGCCCTCTTCAGCCTTGTCTTCAGCCCCGCCATTGCTCTGCCCATCGGTGCAGCACTGGTGCTGGCGCTGTTCCTGTCGGCCGCCGCCCTGTCGATCGCCTTTTCCCGCCCCGTGCGTGGCGTGGCGTCCTTTTCCGCTCCTGCCGGTGGCGATGACCTCATCGCGGCCTCGCAAGTGCCGGGCCTCGTGCTCACCATCAATGAAAACGGCCTCGTCGAACGGGTTTCCGGCCGCGACCTCGACAGGTTTCCGGCTGATCTCCAGGCCTGCAAGGGCCATGTCTTTGCCGAACATGTCTATGTCTCGGACCGTCTGGAACTGATGCAGGCTTTCGACCTTCTGCGGCAGGGCGAGGACAAGGCCAGCGCGGAACTCCGGTTCGAAACCGGCGCGAAATCGCGCCAGGCGCAGTTCATGCATGCGCGCATCGAGATGACGGCGATCCGCAGCGCGGCCGGCCGGCTGCGTCGGGTCGTCGCCCAACTCTCCGATGTCACCGAGATGGAGCTGCTGCGCCGCGATGTCGCCCGCAAGGCGGCCGAGGCGGAATCGGCCAATGACGCCAAGTCGCGTTTTCTCGCCGCCGTCAGCCATGAGCTGCGCACGCCACTCAATGCCGTCCTCGGCTTTTCCGATATCCTCGCCGGTGAATATTTCGGCAGGCTGGAAAACGACCGCCAGCGGGAATATGTCGGCTTGATCCGCCAGTCCGGCGCGCATCTCCTGTCGGTGGTCAACACCATGCTGGATATGAGCAAGCTGGAAGCGGGCCGTTACGAATTGCTGATGGAAAGCTTCCCGATTGCCGAAACCATCTCGTCCTGCGAAGCCATGCTCGGCCTGCAGGCGAAGGAAAAAGGCCTGACTTTGACGAGCCGCATCCAGCGCGGCATCGGTGAAATTTCCGCTGATCAGCGCGCCATCCGCCAGGTTCTCATCAATCTGGCCGGCAATGCCATAAAATTCACCGATGCGGGTGGTGTGGTATCGATCGATGCGGCGCGTGAAGGCCGGATGCTGAAACTGACGGTCAGCGATACCGGCATCGGCATCGCCTCCGACAAGATTGACCTTCTGGGCCAGCCTTTCATGCAGGTTCAGAACGAATATACCCGTCGCTATGAGGGCACGGGTCTGGGATTGTCCCTGGTCAAGGGCCTTGTGGCACTGCATGGCGGCACTTTCGCCATTGCCAGCAAGCCGGGCGAGGGGACAGTCGTAACGATCATGTTGCCTGCCGACGGTTCCGGCATGGCAGGTGGCGAAAACGCTGAAACCGAAAGCATGGTGGAATTTCCGCCGCGCATCAGGCAACTCGGCGAAATGGCCGCGATTATGAAGAAGGATGGTGACGATGGCCCCGCGAAAGCGAAAATCGCCTAAGAAAACAACGGCCCAGATCGGAGCCGGGCTTGTTTCCTTGGTGGTTTCGGCCATCGGGCGCGAAATCCTGCGCCATCCGAAGCTGGTAGGCGGCTCGGGCGCCTTCGCCGTTGTCTTCGGTTTTGTCGCCGCCAATGCGCTCTGGTATCAACCGGGCGTGCATCCGTCGCCTTTCCTGCGCACGCGGGATGCGGAAAACCCGAACGGTATTGCCGGTTATCGCCCGGCAGAGCCGCTCGGCACCCACGGCAACGTCACCACCTTTCGCATAGAGCGGCCGGCCGAGACGGAAGCGACGCAGCAACCGGCCGCCGAGACTGCGGCGCTGCCGCCAGCCGAAAGCCAGAAGCCGCAGCAGATCGTTGCCGATATTCAGGGCGAACTGAAAAAACGCGGACTTTACGAAGGCGACGCGGATGGCCGGATGGGGCCGAAGACCGCCGCCGCCATCATGTTCTTCGAAGAAACGCTCGGCATGGAACAGACCGGCGAGCCGACGACACGCGTGCTGGCAGCCCTCAGGATCGACGGCGCGACCGTTGCGGCAATTCCAAAGGACCGGCCGTCCGACACCAACACTGGTGGCGGAGTGGAAATCGACCCGGTCGCCGCCGCCATCCGCAAGGCGGAAAAGCCGCAGGTAAAGGCCGAACCAGCCTCCCTCAACAGCGCGGCTGCCGGCGCCAAACCCGCAAGCAGCGCACTGATCGCCAAGATCCAGCAGGGGCTGATCAATATCGCCTATGCCGACGTGAAGGTGGACGGCGTGGCCGGCCAGCAGACCCGCAACGCCATTCGCGCCTTTGAAAAACACTATCGCCTGCCGGAAACCGGCGAGCCGAGCGAGGCCGTGTTGAAGAAACTGAAGTCGATCGGGGCGATTTAGAGGTTTAGGATCGACGTTGCGGCAGGGTCGACGCATGCCGTGTTTTGTGGCACATCCACTTCCGTCATTCCGGCCTTGAGCCGGAATCCAGCCAGCCCAAGTCCTTGGGCTGAAAGGACTCTCTCGCCGCGCAGACGCGCATCGGCTGGATTCCGGCTCAAGGCCGGAATGACGGAAGTGGTGCCTGTATCGCCTCAATAAAGCCGTTGCCTATCTGAAAGCACCGCCAATGCGCCTCAAATCCGAAATCTTCGTCTCAGCCCTCATCCGCCGCGTTTTTGCCGCCGGCGGATTTGCCGCTGTCGAAAAAAAGGGGGCGGAGGATGCGGGTGCGATCTTTATCCGCCAGCGCTTTCGCGATGGCCGTGAAAACCTCTATGGACCGGCCCCGCAAAGTTTTGCCGATGACGAGGAAATCCGCACTGAGCGCCGTTTTGAAACGCGGCTTGCAGGTGTTGAGGGGGAGGAGGCCGCCGCCCTTCTGGAGAAGGAGCGCCGGTTCGACAGCGATTTGTGGATCGTCGAAATAGAAACCGATGAGATCGGCGCTCTCCTGACGCTGGTCGATCAGGTCTAGGCGAGCTTAACCCAGCGTTCCGGTTCTTTGAGCAGCCGGCGCGCTGCGGCCCGGCCGTTCGCGGCCATGTGTATAGCTGTCGGCCCTGCGCCAGCTTTCCACCCGCTCTTCGCATTCCACGGTATCGAGACGGTCGAGCAGGGCTTCGGCGCGGCTCATGTCGCCTTCGGTGGCGGCAAGATGCGGGTAGAAACATTGCAGGATGAAGGCGGCTTCGGAAAACTCCATGCCGAGCCCGATCAGCGTGGTGGCAAGCTGCGCGCCTGATATATCGAGCATGATGCGCTCCGACAGCCAGAAGCTGGACGATAGTGAATCCGCCAGTGCCACCGCAAATTGCCGGGCATTGCGCTCACGGGCAAACCGCACCAGCAGGGCATCCTGCACGTCGCTCAGGCGGCGCAGACCAAGAACGTCGTTTTCCGGACGGTTGAGATGATGCGCCATCTGTTTGATGCGCTGGCGCATTTCCTCTTCGAGTGCGGATGCGGCCGCAATGCCTGCCGCTTCTTCCGCCACCTTCGTTTCTTCGGCGGCGACCGTCACCTGCGGGGCGGCGGCATTCGCTTCCTCGTCCGGCCGCTTCAGATCTTCGGCATGGCGAAGACCCACGAGCGCATCGATGACGGTGGGGGAGAGGTCGTCCCGGCGCACGATGGCGCGCGCATGGGCAGCACCCTGGGTGCGGGCAATGGTTATCAGCGTTTCGTCATCAAGGCACTTCGAGGAAATGAGGAACGGGGCGGCGAGAGAAATCGGCTGGCAGGCGATAAAGAAGGCGACGGCTGAAGGCACGCTCGGGTGCTGGGAAAGCGCGGCGATCGCCTCCCGCTTGGCTTCTTCGGTGGACGCGTTGAAAAGCGGCATGAAGAGTTCGGCGAACTGCCGAAGGTCCGTTTTTGACGGATGGGACACATTCTCGAAATTCGTCACGGTGGCCATCAGCACCACATCTTTCTTCCTCACGGCTCTTGGCCTCTCAAGTTCTCGAAACCGGTCGGTCAACGCACTACCCAACAAACGCAAACACAATATCGGCTCAAATTAGAGCAAATCCGTTGACGCCCTGTTAACTATGGGCGGTGGCAAGGGATATTCTGCCTCTATCAACAAGGAAATTTTAAAACCTTCATCGCGGAGAAAAACGCATGGAACCTTGTCGCATCGCCTTTGTTTTCAACGGATGCAGGGTTCTGGCGGATAAGTTGCCGCCTGGAGATTAAGGTTAACGGATCATTAACCTCTGTCTGTTTGTAATTTCATGGGCAGTATTAGGAATTCATGTTATTCTGAAGTCCGGAATAAGAGCCAAAATGGCATCGAGATGCCTGAATGTCCGCATAGTCCTTCGGTAAGACGCTTTCGGTTTTAAGGGACATGCGAAAACCAGTCTGTGGGCTGGGTTATGCGCAATGTGATGGTGATGAAATTCCCGACGCAAGACGAGGCTTGCGCGGTTCCCATGGGCAACATTGACTCCCGAAGAGGAGAAAAGCATGGCAGACATTATTCCAATCGGCGACGCACGACGAAGCCTGCGCCCGGCCACCATGGCTGGCAAGGTCATCGGCCCTGCAAAGGTCGTGCTGTTTACCGGCGTGCGTTATGAAAAACGCGATGCCGAGCCGTCCGACAAGGTTGCGCGCAAGCGCAAGCCCGCACCGGAAACTGCTGCAAAGTCCTGATTACGCGTGATAAACCGGCGTTATTTCCACGGCGTCGGCTGGCATTTAGCCTCGTTCAAGAACCGTTCCGCTTCTTCCCCGAAACTTGGCTGCGGTACCATGGTCCGCAATACCACATATCCTTCCGACTGATCCGATTCCGCCAGAATGGCCTGTGACAGCGATGGCGGCTGCGCCTTGCGGATCGCCGCTATCTGCACCGCATCCGCCACCAGAATATCCATCACCCCGCCGGCGGACGTGCGGTCGTTCATGCTGAACACCTCGTTCGACGCCTTGTCGTAAACCGCGACCGACCAGAAGGGCACGGCGCCGAGTGCGGTAAGCCTGATCGGCTTTTCCTCGATATTGAAGGTGCAGACCGCGACCCGCATGAAGGGATCGCCGCTTCCCAGCGTCTTTTTCTCCGTCGTTTCTTCGAGCAGATGAAACAGATGCGGCTTTCCTTCCGCCACCGCGCGCGTATAGGCGTCGCGATTGCTGAAATGCGGTATCGCCAGAAGAATGATGACATGCAGCACGGCGGCGGCAACAAGGCCGGTAAGGATGGCAAGAAGGATCCTAAGCATTGCCACACCCCAGCTTGCGGATTTGCGGCATGGCGATGTCGATCAGGCCGGAACTGCCGGCGACCGGCGTGTCCAGCAGCGTCATCACCAGCTTGAAGGTCTGGCCCTGCGGCACCGCCAGCCAGTTGTAAGTCTGGGCGTCGGGCGCAATGGTGACGTCGATGCCGCCGTCCGCACTGCGCAGAAGCGTGCGGGAATTGAGCGCGAAGGGCCGTCCGGCATCTTCTGCCAGCACATTGCCCTGCTGGTCGGCGGTATAAAGCGTCCAGAACCGCGAAGGTGGTACAGCCCCCGCCAGCCGGTAGCGGCATTCGCCGCTCAGGCGCTGGCCGTCGCTATCCACGGAGGCGGTAAAAGCCAGCCCCTCGGCCGTTCCGTAAAGCAGCTTGCCGGCGTCGGCGCGGTGCGACTTGGCGTAGGGATCGGCCTCGATCGTCTGTGCTTCCGGAAAGGCATCCCATGAGCCGATGCGGATCGAGCCGAAGCCGGATGTCGCCTCAAGCGCTGCCAGTGTTGCGGTTATGCCGCCGCCAAAGGCGATCAATAGAGCGATGCCGACAAGGAATGGAACTCGAAACACGCTGTTTTCCCGTTTTTGTACAGGTCGAGGACTATCACTGATTCCCTGTTTGGAAAATGGTGCGCCTTGTTTAGTCTCTGTGGAAATGACCAGAAGAGGGGATTCCACCATGTCGCGACAATCCGCCATCGACCGCGCTATCGGCTTTTTTGATGATGGCACGTTCGAGCAGGACCTGTCGCGACGGGTTTCGTTGCGCACCGAAAGCCAGAATGAGGAGCGGAGTTCCGAACTCATCCTGTATCTCGAGCGGGAAATGATGCCCGCTTTCACCGCGATGGGTTTTTCCTGCACCATCCTGCGCGATCCAGCGGCGGATTTGCCGTTTCTGATCGCCGAACGGTTCGAGGACGACAATCTGCCGACCGTGCTGGGTTATGGCCACGGCGATGTGGTTCGCGGTCTGGAAGACGGCTGGGCGGAGGGTCTTTCGCCCTTTGTGATGTCAGAGCGCAATGGCAGGTGGTACGGGCGCGGCACCGCCGACAATAAGGGCCAGCATTCGGTCAACATGGCCGCGCTGAAGGCGGTGCTCGAGACGCGGGGAAGACTTGGTTTCAATGCCAAATACCTGATCGAGATGGGTGAGGAGAGGGGCTCCCCAGGCTTGCGGGAGATTTGCCGAAACCATGGCGAGCGGCTGAAAGCCGATCTCCTGATCGCTTCGGACGGCCCGCGCCTGAATGCGGAACGGCCGACCGTGTTTCTTGGCGCCCGCGGCGGCATTACCTTCGATCTTGTGATCGAGGCGCGCGAGGGCGGCCACCATTCCGGCAATTGGGGCGGGGCGCTTTCCAATCCCGGCGTGCAGATGGCGCATGCCATAGCGAGCCTTGTCGGCCCCTCGGGGCAAATCCGCGTGCCGGAACTGGTGCCGGAGGAACTGCCGCAGGCGGTGCGCGATGCGCTTGCCGATTGCGAGATCGATGGCGGGCCGGATGGCCCAACCATCGATCCGGACTGGGGCGAGCCCGGCCTTTCGACGGCCGAGCGGGTTTTCGGCTGGTGCACGCTGGAGGTGCTGGCCTTCGAGACCGGCACGCCGCGCGCACCAGTCAATGCCATTCCGCCACGGGCATGGGCGCGGCTGCAACTGCGCTTTGTCGTCGGCATCGATCCGGAAGCGGTGCTGCCCGCCGTGCGGCGTCACCTCGACAGGCAGGGTTTCGGCATGGTGCGGATCGCGCCCGCGGAGGATGAGATTTTCCGTGCCACCCGGCTTGATCCGCAGGATCCATGGGTTGGTTTCACCCTGCGTTCCCTTGCCAGCACCACGGGCAGAAAACCGGCGCTTCTTCCCAATCTCGGTGGTTCGCTGCCCAACGATATCTTCGCCGATATATTAAAACTGCGCACCATCTGGGTGCCGCATTCCTATCCCGGCTGCTCGCAGCACGCGCCGAACGAACATCTGCCGAAAGAGATTGCCCGCGAGGCCCTTGCCATCATGGCCGGACTTTATTGGGATATTGGCGAAGGGAACACGCCGCCGCTCTAAGCACCCATCACCAGCTTGAAGGCGATGGCCCACATGGTGACGGCGATGACGCCTTCGAGAATGCGCCATGCGGCAGGCTTTTCGAAGATCGGCCGCAGCCAGCGCGCGCCGTAGCCCAGTGAAAAGAAGAACAGCAACGAGCCGGTCGCCGCACCCGCGGCGAAGGTCTTTTCAAAGCCGGGAAACTGAGTCGAGATCGTGCCAAGCAGCACCACGGTATCGAGATAGACATGCGGATTGAGAAAGGTCAGCGCCAGGCAGATGGCCAGCGTCTGCCAGAGGCTGACCTCCCGCCTTTCCGCGACGGAAAGCGCCTCGGACGAGCGCAGGGCCGAATGCAGGCTTTTGGCGCCATACCAGACAAGGAAAGCAGCGCCCGCATAACGCATGACGGGATCGAGCGCCGGCATGACCGCACTTATCCGCTGAAAGCCGAAAACACCGACGGTAATCAGCAGCGCATCGGAAATGGCGCAGGTGGCGCAGACGGCAAAGACATGCGAGCGCGCCAGTCCCTGTTTCAGAACGAAAGCGTTCTGCGCGCCGATGGCGACGATGAGGCTGAGACCCATCGTCAGGCCGGTGAAGAATATTTGGATGTCCATGCCCGTCGTGGCCCCTGCCTCTGTCCATTGCGGAGTGGCCGAAGGTGTTGCTTCCGGACCGAGTGCTTGGATATTTTCATTGGATGGTTTAATCCAGTTAAATAATCTCAATCCGGATAAGCAGAGCTAATGTTGGTTGAATCATGTGGAAGGCTGATTTCATGCGCCGTCGCTCCCGTCCTTCCCTCATTTCTATGCTCGTCACAGGAATCCAGCCAGCCCAAGTCCTTGGGCTGAAAGAGCTCTCCCGCCGCGCAGACGCGCGTCGCCTGGATTCCTGTGACGAGCACAGGAATGAGGGTGGAGGAAAGCGCCACGAAAGACCGCGGGCCTTGTGCCTGCCATGCCCGTATCAGCCTCAGCATGGAGACCATTGTGCTTGACTATCCTTCCATGCGGGCGGTTGCGCTCGTGGCCCAGACCGGCAGCTTCGAAAAGGCGGCGCAGGTTCTGTGTGTCACGCCCTCGGCCGTCTCCCAGCGCATCAAGCAGCTGGAGGAGCGGCTGGGCGTGGTGCTGATCGTGCGCGGCAACCCCTGCGTGGCGACGGAAAAGGGCGAATGGCTCTGCCGCCACATGGATCATGTCGGCATGCTGGAAAGCGAATTGTTCCGCCAGCTTCCGTCGCTGCTGGAGGCGGGGGAGGTGCCAGAGCGCGTCACACTCAACATCGCCACCAATGCCGACAGCCTCGGCACCTGGTTTCTGGACGCGGTCTCGAAATTCACCGGCCGGTTCGATTATCTCGTCAATGTCGCGGTGGACGATCAGGACCACACGGTGGAATGGTTGCGCGGCGGCAGGGTGCTTGCCGCCGTCACCGCCCATGCCAAGCCGGTGCAGGGCTGCCGGGTCCTTGCGCTTGGCGTGCTCAGATACCATGCCACCGCCAGCCCGGATTTCATGGCGCGCCATTTCGCCGATGGCGTCACCCCCGCCTCGCTTGCCCGCGCGCCGGGCCTGACCTTCAACCAGAAGGACAGGCTGCAGGCGAGCTGGGTCAACAAGGTGCTGGGAGAGGATATTGCCTACCCCACCCATTGGCTGCCTTCTACGGATGGTTTCGTGAAGGCAAGCCTTTCCGGCATGGGCTGGGGGCTCAATCCGGTGCAGCTTGTCGGGGAGCACCTCAAATCGGGGAGGCTGGTGGAAGTCGTTCCCGGCACCCCGCTCGATATTCCGCTTTACTGGCAGGTCAACCGGCTCGCGGCGGAGCGGCTTGGCGGGTTTACGGCGGATGTGGTGGAGACGGCGCGCAGGGCACTTCTTTCTTGAGACGCGTCAAATAGTTTGCCATTCACTCCAACTCAACACGCGCGGAATCTGCGGTTTTGCGTCACCGCCAAGAAACGCGATATATTCCAGCGAGTGACCATCGGGATCCCTGAAGTAGACGCTGGCTGCTGGCATCCATGGGAAGACGACGGGCTCGTCGATCTCGTTTTCGCCGTCAAAGCCGAGGGGCGCCACGTTGTTCCGGCGTAGATAGTCCGGCGCGGCGAGAAGCTGATCAAACTCGACGCTGAAGGCAATGTGGAGCTTCATGTTGATGGGCGCGGAATGGATTGACCATAGGCCAAGCATCGATTGCCCACGTTCGCCGGTCCAGAAGAACGCTACATTTCTTTCCGGAAACCTTTGTGCCAACTCCAGGCCGACGACATTGCGATAAAAATCAACCGATCGTTCCAGATTCGAAACGGTCAAATGCGTCTCGAACAATGCTTTTACTTTCACCATTTCCTGTCCTCAATTGCCTGGCGCCTGCCCCTTCCGGGCATTCGCTCTCTTGCAACAGGACTGTGCAACCTCAACCATAATTGAGGTCAAGCACCCAATGCTGATTTTTCAAATCGGCGTGCAGTCTGCGGTCTTGAGGGAAGAACGCCTTTAGTGCGGATGAGCCGAGGCGGCCACGCCCTCAGCGCCTTTCCGCCTCATCCCTGCCGTCGCGAATGGCGGCTTCGGCTACTTTCTGCGTCGTCACGCTGAGCGCCGAAGCGTCTTTCATCTTCTTGGCGATGGAGCGGATGACGCGGGTGGCTTCCGCCGAGAGCGAGCGCGGGCGGGTGAGCGCCGGCATGGTGGGCGTGTTGGCGGATGCGCCGGCCACCTGTGCCGAAGGCTGCGGACGCGCGCCCGTCGGCAGCGGGTTCTGGATGCCGGGAATGGGGCGCAGCTCCATGCCCTGATGGGCATAGTCCATCAGCCGCTTGTAGGTCATGGCCGGAAGCGCGCCGCCGGTCATATTGTTCATCGGCGTGAAATCGTCGTTTCCGAACCAGACCGCCGTGGTGTAGTTGCCGGTGAAACCAATGTACCAGGCATCGCGATAAGCCTGCGACGTGCCGGTCTTGCCGCCGGAAACGATGCCGTTTTCCAGTGCGCCGCGCCGGGCCGTGCCCATGACGGGAATGGTCACCAGCATCTGGTTCATCTTCGCATTGGCGTCTTCGGAAAGCACCCGCTTGGCGGGCGGCTCGTCATGGCTGAAGTCGTAGAGAACGTTACCCTCATAATCCAGCACCTGCTCGATGCCGTGGCGGCGTGATTGCATGCCATCGGCCGGGAACACCGCATAGGCCGTCGCCTGATCGAGCACCGTCACTTCCGATGTGCCGAGCGGGATGGTCTTGTCGCTGCGCAGCGGCGTGGTGACCCCCATCGCCTTCGCCGTGTCGACGATCACCTGCGTGCCGAGCACATCCTTGGCCAGCCGCACCGGCACGGTATTGTAGGATTTGGCAAGCGCCACCTGGAGCGTCACCTTGCCGGCATAGGAGCGGCCGTAATTCTGTGGCGACCAGCCGCGCCAGGTCACGGGCGCATCGGAAATCACGGTATCGGGCTTCATGCCCTTTTCCATGGCGGCCGAGTAGGTATAGACCTTGAACGAGGAGCCCGGCTGGCGAAGTGCTGCGGTTGCGCGGTTGAACTGGCTTTCGCCGTAATCGCGCCCGCCGACCATGGCGCGCACGCCGCCGCCATTTTCGATCATCACCATCGCGCCCTGCTTGACGCGGTAACCCTCGCCATATTCGCGCAGCTCCATTTCCATCGCCTGCTCGGCGGCCTGTTGCAGGCCGGTGTCGATGGTGGTGCGCACGACCACGGTGTGGTCCTTGAACTTGCCTTCGGCGGCCAGCCGCTGCACTTCGTCGAATGCCCAGTCGAGGAAATAATCCGGCGCCTTCACGTCGGCGCGGTCGATGACGGTGGCCGGGTTGCGCCTTGCGCCGATCACCTGACCTTCGGTCATCAACCCGCTCTGCACCAGATTTGACAGGACGGTGTTGGCGCGCGCACGCGCGGCGGGCAGGTTGACGTGTGGCGCATATTTGGCTGGCGCCTTGAAAAGGCCGGCCAGAATGGCGGATTCGGCAAGCGTCACATCCGTCAGGTTCTTGCCGAAATAAAATTGCGCCGCCGCCGCCGCCCCGAAGGTGCCGCCGCCCATATAGGCGCGGTCGAGATAAAGGCTGAGGATTTCCTTCTTCGACATGTTGCTCTCAAGCCAGAGCGCGAGGAAGGCTTCCTTGATCTTGCGCTCCAGCGAGCGCTCATTGGTGAGGAACAGGTTCTTGGCAAGCTGCTGCGTCAGCGTCGAGCCGCCCTGCACGACGCCGCCGGCGCGGGCGTTTTCGCTCATGGCGCGGGCAAGGCCGATGAAATCGATACCGAAATGGTCGAAGAAACGCCGGTCTTCTGTCGCCAGAACCGCCTTGATGAAATGGTCAGGCATCTGGTCGATCGGAACGGAATCCTCGTGGATGATGCCGCGATGACCGATGGTGTTGCCGTAGCGATCAAGGAAGGTCACGGCGAAATCGCCGCGATAACGCCAGTCCTTCTTGGTTTCCTCAAAGGCGGGCATGGCAAGGGCCAGAACCACGACGGAACCTGCCGTTCCGAAGGTCAGCGCGTCGCCGGTCAGGTTGACGAGAAGCTTCTTCCAGCCGCGTACATGCAATTTGCGCGAGGCGATGGTGACATCTTCCCAGAAATCCACCAGCCTTGCCGCAGCCGTCCACAGGCCGGAATCGATGAAGCTATCGATCTTCAGCAGGATATGCCGTTTTTTACGGCCTTTTTTATCGTCTTTTTCTTCCTGCACCTGGCGATGTTTTCCTGTTCGACGCAACGCGGCCCATCGATATGTCTGCCCGATATTTCTGCTTCAACCAATTCCCGACGCAAAACCATGGCATGGTTGTGTCGGAATTGCTTGACGTGGCGGCCGCCGGCGGGCCAATGACCCCTTGGCGCCTGCCAATGTGCTAAAATATCGTACAAACCAGTCCTTGGCGATACGATATAAAGGATTAGGGACCGGTTAAACACTCCCGTCCAAGAGATCAAAATGAAACGGAAATGTTAACGATGAATGACGCGCCGTTCTGGAAAACCAAATCGCTCACCGAGATGACCGGTGAGGAATGGGAAAGCCTGTGCGACGGCTGCGGCCTGTGCTGTCTGAACAAGCTGGAGGACTGGGACACCGGTGAAGTGGTGTTCACCTCGGTGCGATGTCAGTTGCTCGATGGCGAAAGCTGTCGATGTTCCGACTATGAAAACCGCCGCGCCACGGTGCCGGACTGTATCCAGCTGGATTTGAAGAAGGTGCACGAAATCGGCTGGCTGCCACCCACCTGCGCCTATGCGCTGGTGCGCGACGGCAGGGATCTTTACTGGTGGCACTATCTCGTCTCCGGCGATACCGCCACGGTGCATCAGGCCGGCATTTCCGCGCGTGGCCGCACTGTCAGCGAACTGGATGTCCATGTTGACGACTTCGAGGATTATGTGGTCGACTGGCCGCTGACCGTGGGTGAGACGGTGGGCGAAAAAGAGAGGAGCTGAGGGAGAAGCCAATTTTTCCTTTGGTCCTATTCCTGCCCCATCGTTCTCCTAAACCGCTCTTCACCATTCCGGCAAATGATCCGCAAAATGCGGACGAGGGACATCAAAACGCATGCGCTACCGGCTGCCCGCCATCGTTCTTTCGTGCCTTGCCCTTCCGGGCATTTTGCCGCTTTCCGCTTCCGCCCAGCAACAGCCGCAGGCTTTTGAATGTACGCTGGTCACCTCGATCGAAACCGGCGCCGTCATCAACCAGCAGGGCGCCTGCGACCAGCGCGTGGCACCGGCTTCCACCTTCAAGGTGCCGCTTGCGCTGATCGGTTACGATGCCGGCATCCTTCAGGATGACAAGACACCCGCTTGGGACTGGAAACCCGGCACCGAGGCCCGCGCGCAGGACCGCAAGACGGTCGATCCCACCATATGGGAACAGGATTCGGTGTTATGGTATTCGCGTGAGATCACGCGCCGCCTCGGCCCAGAAAAATTCGCCGCCTATGTGAAGCGCCTCGGTTACGGCAATACGGATGTGTCCGGCGAACCGGGCAAGAACAATGGGCTTACCCATGCCTGGCTCGGTGCATCGCTGACGATCTCGCCCGTGGAGCAGGTCGGCTTCATTCGCCGCCTGCTGGCCGGCAACCTGCCTTTTTCCCGCGACGCGCAGGCAAAGACCCGCGCGATCGTGCCCGTCTTCGATGCGCCGGAGAGCTGGGCCGTACATGGCAAGACCGGCACCGGCTATATGCGCGACGAAAAGGGCAACCCTGATCGCAACCGCCCCTTCGGCTGGTTCGTCGGCTGGGCCGAGCGCGAAGGCCAGCACATCGTCTTCGCAAGGCTGCGCGTCTCCGACAAGCCATCGAACGAACCGCTCGGCCCCGCCGTGCGCGACGCCTTCCTGCGCGATATTCCCCGGCTGGCGGTACACCGGTGATGACGCCGCCTGCCTGACCCTTGCCCGAAAGGATAAGTGCATGTCGGACACCTCCAATGATGTCATCAGGCTCTACAATGAGCACGGCGCCGATTTCGACAGTCAGCGCGGCCGTTCGCTTGCCGAGAAGCCCTGGCTGGACAGGTTCACATCGCTCCTGCCACAGGGCGCATCCATTCTCGACATTGGCTGCGGTTCCGGGGAGCCGATCGCCGGCTACTTCATTGGCAATGGTTATGATGTGACGGGCATCGATTCGTCATTGCCGCTGATCGAACTTTGCCGCGCCAGATTTCCGGAAAAGCTCTGGGCGGTCGCGGATATGCGAAAGCTTGCGCTTGGCCGCCGCTTCGACGGGTTGATTGCCTGGCACAGTTTTTTCCATCTGAAGGCGGAAGATCAGCGCCGCATGTTCGGAATTTTTGGGCAGCACGCCAATGACGGAGCAGCACTGATGTTTACGGCCGGACCGGGAGAGGGGCAAGCGATCGGGACCTTTCAGGGCAAGCCGCTTTATCACGCAAGCCTTGCCCGGGAAGAATATGAAAGCCTGCTTGCAGCACACGGGTTCCGGCTTCTCGATCACGTCGTTGAGGATCCCGATTGCGGCGGAGCGACGATTTACCTCGCCAGACGCGTCGCGGCTTGACCCATCGCTTGCGCCGCCCGGTTGGATCGCGCATACGATCTCGCAAACCAGCTGTTTCCGGGGCGGCCTGATGCTTGAAAAGCTCAAACGATGGGCGAAATCCATTAAGCGTGACGTTCACGCCCTTTATCTTGCCGCGCGCGACCCACGCACGCCATTGCTTGCCAAGGCGGTGGCCGTGGTGGTGGCCGCCTATGCGCTTTCACCGATCGATCTCATCCCGGATTTCATACCTGTCATTGGATATCTGGACGATCTTCTCATCGTTCCGCTTGGTATCATGCTGGCCGCGCGCCTCGTGCCACCGCAACTGCTCGCCGAACATCGGCTGGCTGCCGAAGCCGCTCAATCGCGACCCGTCAGCCGCGTGGCCGCCGCGATATTCGTGCTTTTATGGGTTGTGGCGGCGCTCACGATTCTGTGTGCAGCAAAAAACTTCCTCTTCCCTTGACCTTCCCATCATGGGAATCTCTACATAGGGTCTCGAAAGGGGATTTCCCATGAACGAGACAGTCAGACACGCCCATTCACAAGATCCGGTTTCCATTCCAGTCGAAGGCATGACCTGCGCCTCCTGCGTGCGGCGCGTGGAAACGGCGGCGGCCAAGGTGCCCGGCGTCCTATCCAGCTCCGTGAACTTCGCCACGAAGAAACTCACCATCGAACCCGCCGACGGGTTTTCGGCCAGGGTGCTGGGCGCCGCCATCAAGAAGGTCGGTTACGACATCGCCCCGGAGCGGCAGGAATTCGTAGCGGAAGGTTTGCACGGCGAAGCGAATGCGGAACGGCTGAAAGCCGTTCTGGAGGCGGTCGCCACAATCGTTGCCGTCAAGGTCGATGCTGCCTCGGCCAAAGTTGCCGTGGAAATGATCGGCGGCCGGCGCGAACGCGATGCGCTTGTTGAAACGGCAAGACTTGCCGGTTTTACGCTGAAGACGCCGAGGGCGCACGATCATTCGGCCCATCACGGGCACCATGGACATCATCAGGCTCACGCTCATGAGGCAGCCGGCGCAACCGGCGGCCACGACCATATGCAGCATGCGGGCGAAGAGGGGGCGCTGAAGCGCGACCTGACGATTGCCGCGATCCTGACCGCGCCGCTTTTCGTGCTGGAAATGGGTGGTCACCTTTATGAGCCGATGCATCACTGGCTGATGGGCATCATCGAGACGCAGAACCTCTATTACATCTATTTCGCACTGGCGACGGCGGTGATCTTCGGGCCGGGCCTGCGTTTCCTGAAGACCGGTTTTCCGGCGCTTTTGCGCGGCGCGCCGGAAATGAACTCGCTGGTGGCGCTGGGCGTCACCGCCGCCTATCTCTATTCGGTCGTCGTCACCTTCGCGCCCGACCTGCTGCCGGAAGAGGCGCAGTTCGTTTATTACGAGGCGGCCACCGTCATCGTGACGCTGATCCTGACCGGACGGCTTCTCGAAGCCCGCGCCAGCGGCCGCACCGGGGACGCCATCCGTAAACTGATGAGCCTGCAGGCAAAGACCGCCCGGGTGGAGCGCGATGGTACCACCATCGATATTTCCCCTGAGGACCTGATGGCCGGCGATATCGTCGTCATCCGCCCCGGTGAAAGGCTGGCGGTGGATGGCGAAGTTGTCGAAGGCTCCTCCTATGTCGATGAATCGATGATATCAGGCGAACCCGTGCCGGTGGAAAAGACCATTGGCGCAACGGTTGTCGGCGGCACCATCAACAAGACAGGTGCTTTCAAGTTCAAGGCGACCAAGGTGGGCGCGGATACCATGCTGTCGCAGATCATCCGCATGGTGGAGGAGGCGCAAGGGTCGAAGCTGCCGATCCAGCTGCTGGTGGACCGCGTCACCGCGCTCTTCGTGCCCGTTGTCATCGCCATCGCGGTGCTGACCTTCATCGTCTGGGCGATCTTCGGTCCCGAGCCTGCCTATACTTTCGCGCTGGTCAATGCCGTGGCGGTGCTCATCATCGCCTGCCCCTGCGCCATGGGTCTCGCCACGCCCACCTCGATCATGGTCGGCACCGGCCGGGCGGCGGAGCTGGGCGTGCTGTTCCGCAAGGGACAGGCGCTGCAGGAATTGCGCTCGGCTGAGATCGTCGTGGTCGACAAGACCGGCACTGTCACCAAGGGTCGCCCGGAACTGACCGATCTGGTGGTTGCGGAAGGCTTCGCCGATAATGAGGTGCTGATGCTGGTCGCCGCCGTCGAGGGCCGCTCGGAACATCCGATTGCCGAAGCCATCGTCCGGGCTGCGGAAGAAAAGAAGGGTGCGACCCCTGCAGGACTAGAACCTGCGACCGTCGAAAACTTCGAAAGCGTGACGGGTTATGGCATCGCCGCCACCGTCAATGGCCGCAGGGTCGAAGTCGGCGCGGATCGGTTCATGGCCAAACTCGGCCATTCCGTGGATATCTTCGCTGAGGCTGCCGCAAGGCTGGGTGACGAGGGCAAGACGCCGCTTTATGCCGCCATCGACGGCAGGCTGGCAGCCGCGATTGCCGTCGCCGATCCGCTGAAACCCTCGAGTGTGACTGCCATCAGGGCGCTACAGGTCATGGGCATCGAAGTGGCGATGGTGACGGGCGACAATGAACGCACGGCGAATGCAATCGCCCGGCAAGTCGGCATTTCCCGCGTGGTGGCCGAAGTATTGCCCGAGGGCAAGGTGAAGGCGATCCACGAGATGCGCGCAGGCGGCAAGGTGCTGGCCTTCGTCGGTGACGGCATCAACGATGCGCCGGCGCTCGCCGAGGCCGATATCGGCATCGCAGTCGGTACGGGAACGGATGTCGCCATCGAAAGCGCCGATGTGGTGCTGGTCGGCGGCGATCTTCTGGGCGCGGTCAACGCCATCGAGATGAGCCGCGCGACCATCCGCAACATCAAGGAAAACCTGTTCTGGGCCTTTGGTTATAATGCGGCGCTGATACCGGTCGCGGCGGGTGTGCTTTATCCCGCCTTCGGCATCACGCTGTCGCCAATGATCGGCGCGGGCGCCATGGCGCTGTCCAGCGTCTTTGTTCTCGCCAATGCGCTGCGGTTGAAACGGGCGAAGGTGGCCCATCGGGAGGTGATGTCATGAATATCGGCCAGGCATCGGAAGCATCGGGCGTTTCCGCCAAGATGATCCGTTATTACGAGCAGATCGGCCTCATCACGCCGGCCGCCCGCACCGGCAATAATTACCGGGTCTATGGCGAGCAGGACGTGCATAATCTGCGCTTCATCAAGCGGGCGCGCACGCTCGGTTTTTCGCTCGAAGAAACCGAGACGCTGCTGAAACTCTGGCAGGACAAGACCCGCGAGAGTTCGGCGGTCAAGGAAATCGCGCTCGTCCACATCGCCGATCTCGAACAGAAGATCGCCGAGATGAAGAGCATGGTGAAGACGCTCTCCCATCTCGCCCATTGCTGCGGCGGCGACCACCGGCCCGACTGCCCCATCCTCGACGATCTCGCGGGCGCCGATAAGACCGACGCCCGGCCTGCGAGAACCCACTGAGCTTTAATGACAGCCGGTGCGAGAACATCGCGACCGGCGATAAGGAGACAACCATGAGTGCAACCACCTTCCTCATTCCTGATATGACCTGCGGCCATTGCGAAAAGACGCTGCGCGGCGCTCTCACGGAGGTACTGCCCGGCGCGTCCGTCAGCATCGACCTCGATGCCCACAAACTGACGGTTACGGGCGACGCCGCAACTGCGGAAGCGGCGATCCGCGACGCCGGTTATTCGCCGGAACGGGCGGGCTGAAGCATCTCGTTGCTGGAATGAACAGGAAAGATGTGCTACTGAGTAGCATCATCTTTCCTGTCGAGGGAGTGCCATCATGTCCGTCAAGGCCTCAGTTTCCATCTCCGATCAACAGGACAGTTTCGCCCGAAGGCTGGTGGAGGAAGGGCGTTACGCCAGCCTCAGTGCCGTCGTGCAGCGTGGGCTGGAACTGCTTCGGCAGGAAACGGAACTGAAGGACGCCGAACTTGCCGCGCTTCGTGATTTGCTGGTTGAGCGAGGGCAGGGCGACTTCGTCTCCGTGGAAGACGGCAAGGAAAGAACGGCGGCGATGATAGCAGCCCGGAAGGCCAGCCATGGCCTTTAAGGTCCTGCGTTCAACGCAGACGGATCAGGACCTCGGCCTCATTCTCGACCATCTCATCCAGTCCTATCTTGACCTCGGCGATGCCTTACCAGCGGCTTTCACACGCGCCGCGCGACGTGTGGGATCAATTGAAGCGGATATGGAAGCGCTTCACAAAGCACCTTTTCAGGGGGCATTATTGCCGGAAATATTGCCCGACCTTCGCCGGGTAACAAAAAATAAGGCTGTCTTTTATTTCGATGTCGATGAGGCAGAAAAGACCGTGCGTATTCTCGCCGTCTTCTTCGGCGGACAGGACCATCAGCGCCATATGTTGAAGCGCCTCTCGTCAGGCCCGGCCGCCGCCGCCAGTTAGACCTCGTCGAAAGCCCCGCCTTCCCGCGAAGGATTGCGGTCGATTACCCGTTCCTCGGCATCGTCGGGCAGGGCTTCGTCGCTTTCCTGATAGGGATCGTCCTCGCTCTCTGCCTCTTCCTCCTCGATTTCCTGTTCGATCGATTGCGGAATTTCTCCCTTGGCCGGAAGGGCGTCGATGTCGAGATCGAGCAGGTCCTCGCCCATGGCGTCTTCGTTGCGGGGCATGATTTTCTCGCGGTCCATGACGGTGTCCTTTCTGTCGGTCATTGAGCAAACGGTCGGGGACGCGGAGAGTTCCTGAGTCAGGTTATTTCGTTCAATCGCTATCGCGTGAAAAAGGCGTCTTGACCTCAACAGTGCTTGAGGTTCTAGTTTGCCCGCCGTACCCGAAAAAATGGAAAGGATACGGTTTTGACGAGTGTGGAAATGACGGAGAAAAACGGCTGGAGCGAATTGTTGAGCGGGGCGAACCTCTCGCTTCTGACCGTCATTTCCTCCGGTATCGGCCTGCATGCCTTCAATCAGTTTGCGGTGGTGACGGCCTTGCCGGTCGCGGTGCGTGAAATTGGTGGTGCTGCCTTTTACAGCTGGGCCTATAGCCTTTATTTCGTCGGTTCCGTGGCGGGGGGTGTCACCGCCGTTCTGTTTCGCGAGCGATTTGGCGCGCGCGCCGTCCTCCTCCTATGCTGCCTGATCTTTTCCATCGGCTCGGTCATGTCGGCGCTCGCCGACAGCTTTTTATGGGTCGTCATAGGCCGGGCATTGCAGGGGCTCGCCGACGGTCTGATCGTGGCGGTGTGCTACAGCCTCATACCCGCCGGCTTCCGTTCCGCCCTTCTGCCCAAGGTCTTCGCCATCGAGGCGGCCATCTGGGCGGTCGCGTCTTTCATCGGGCCGTTGACCGGTGGTTTTGCCACCGAGCACGTGTCATGGCGTGCCACCTTCCTTTTGTCGGCGCCCCTGATCGCGCTGTTGCTGGCCTATACGAACTCTGCCGTATCCGCCGAGAGGCCTGTGGTAGCGACGCGCAAACCGCTGGTGCCCTTGTCCCTTTGCCTTGTTGGCGCCCTCGCTTTTTCGGCGCCTTCCGCCTTTGAGGATGCGAGCCTGCGCGTCATCGCCCTGCTTGCCGGGGCAGCGCTGTTATGGGCGGCGCTGAAGGCAGGCATCCGCCCCTCCACCGCTCTTTTCCCGAAAGATTCCTTCCGGCTGAAAACGGTGCTCGGCAGTGGTTTCTGGGTGCTGTTCCTGATGTCCTATGCCCATGCGCTGGGCAGCGTCTATCTGGCTTACGTCGCCATCAATCTCTGGCAATACGAACCGACTTTCGCGGGCTTCATCGTCGTGACCATGCCGCTTGCCTGGAGCCTGGTGGCCATGCTCATCGGCAGCCTGCGCTCCGACCGCCTGCGGGAAATTTGCCTGCATTACGGTCCTTATCAGATGGTGCCGGGATGCGCCCTGCTTGGACTGGGGCTTTCGACGGGGAACTGGGCGGAAATGCTGGCCGGGCAAATCCTCATCGGTTCGGCCTTCGGCATGTCATGGGCAGGCATCAGCCAGGCGGCCATGGAGGCGGCACCTGAAGAGGAGCGCAAGATGACGGGCGCGCTTCTGCCCACGGTCGCGACACTCGGAGCCGCGGCCGGAGCGGGCGCAAGCGGCACGGTGGCGGCCGCAACCGATCTGGTCACGCAGATCGATCTCGCCGATGTGACAATGCCGATGGTTTATCTTTATGGGCTGGGCGTTCTCGTTTCGCTGCTGGCGATCCTGACCACGCGCGGTCTGCGAAGCGCGGAGCGTTAAATCTCCGCCACGTGGCGCGCGGCTTACGACTGGGTGGCGGCGATGGTGATCGCCGCCAGATAGACGACGAAGGACATGATCGCGATTGCGCCGATAATGATGATGATGCCCTTGCCGGCACGTTTTTTCTCGGCCTTGTTTTCATTGGCCTCGGTCGGAAACAGGATGGGATCGCTGGTATCGCGGATTTTGGTCATGCCGGTTCTCCTTTCGGCGGATGTATCGGGCGGTTTCGATCTATCAACCGCCCGATCCGCCAAAAGGTTCCTCAGGGTTTCAGCGCCCAGCTGGTGGCATGCACCACCGCGCCGGGGGCGGCCTTCAGCAGTGCCGAGCGAACCGGTTCGAAACCCTCAATGCGCTTGGTGCCCACATATCGGCCGCGATTGGCGAAGACTTCGATGGAGCCGTAATCGAGAAAGATGCGGATGCGCGAGGCTCTTGCGCCCCTGCCGATGTAATGCGGCGAAGGACCTTCCCGCCCGTCTTCGTGGCGGATCCACAGGCCCGTTTCATCGGAAACGACGCCCAGCCTGACCGCCGGATGATCGAGCACCAGTTCGAAGGGCGTGCCGGGCGAGGCAAGCTCGAACAATATTTCCACTGCCCCGTTGATGAAGGTAACGCGTTCGCCGGCGGCAAGCCGCGTGCGGTCGAGAATATGGCTGCGCAGGCTTTCCGCCGCACCGATGGGCGGGGTCAGAAGCTCGCCGTTTGCATAGTGAATCCGGCGCGGCAGCGTCATGGAGGTGGGGAAATCGATCTCCGGATTGGCATCCGCCCAATTGGCCAGCCAGCCGATGCCGATGATGCTGTCGCCATCCAGAAAGGCCTGGAAGGCGTAATTGTCGGTGCCGAAATCCAGTTCCTGCCCGGATTCCTTGGTGAAGACCTTGCCGTCGAACCAGCCGACATCGGCCATGGTCAGGTTCCTGCGGCCGGTTTCCGGGTCCTCCGAATGCATCAGCCCATAGACCAGCACCCAGCGGGTGGAGCGGGCATTGGCGGGTCCATCGAGCGGCAGCAGGCATGGGCATTCGATGGCCGTGGTTTTATAACGCGTTTCCACCCACAGCTTGCCCACATAGGTCCAGCCCGATGCGGCGGTGGGGTCCAGCGTCTCGTAAAGCAGGATCACACCGCCGCCATCGCTCTGGCTGCCGAGCACCATTTTCCACAGGCCGTCGGGGCCGCGAAAGACGTAAGGATCGCGGAAATCCGGCGTCAGCCCCTGTCCGTCCGGGCGGTGGCCGAGAATGACCTCGGCCTGTCCGGCCATGATGAGATCGGAGGAGGTGGCAGTGAGCTGTATCTGCTGTTCGGGAATGCGGTCCTGCACCTGCTCGGTGAAGAAGACGCGGATGCCCATGCCTTCCACCAGCGGAATGGTGGAGCCGGAATAGGCGCCGCCGCGCTTGTCGGGCCGCGTCGTCAGATCCTCTGAGGGAAAGAGGAAAATCGGCAGGTGCCGCCAGCGCAGATAATCCGACGAGACGGCATGGCCCCAATGCATGGTGTTCCAGCGCAGCCCGTGGGAATAATGCTGATAAAACAGATGCGGCCGCCCCTCGAAACGACCGAAACCGTTCGGGTCGTTCATCCAGCCGAAGGGCGGGCGGAAGTGATAGCTGCCGGGAAGCTCCGGTGCGGCATTATCAGGCTTGGTATGGACGACGGTAATGCCGGTTTCGAGCACATCCGACGCCGTGAACCAGTAGATGACGGAAACGGCTGTTGTGACCGTGTCGTAACTCAGCTCCACATGGCCGCCGCCGAAAACCTGATAGATTCGAAAACCGAACTCTTCCGTGTTGACGCTTGAAACCTCAGCGAATTTTCCATTCTGATTGGAAAAGGAGACGGCACCCGGCTCGGCATCTTTCTTCGCCTTCAGCCAGACATGGAAGGTGGCGTTGACGGGCAGATCGGTATGAATGGTGCGGATGGCGCTTTCCGGCTCGGCTGTAGCTTCAACGACGGTCATTGCTTTTCCTTTCCTTCGGCATTCTGCGGGTCAAGCATAGGAACGATGATGGCGCGGGAAAGTTCATTGCGCAAAATTGAATGAAGCGATGGAGGAGTGCGGCATTTATCGCTCGCATCCGTCGCCTTCCGGCCCCATATAGGGGCAAAGCAGGGAGTTTATCCGTGATGAAATTCGACAATTCCTATGCCCGCCTGCCGGAACGGTTCAGCGCCGCCGTGCTGCCGACGCCGGTGAAGGCGCCGCGGCTCATCGCCTTCAATCGCGGGCTGGCCGATGAACTTCTTCTCGATGTGGCCGGCCTTGACGATGAAAGGCTGGCGGCGATCTTTTCCGGCAATGTCGTGCCGCAGGGGGCCGAGCCGCTGGCCATGGCCTATGCCGGCCACCAGTTCGGTGGTTTCGTGCCGCAGCTCGGCGATGGCCGCGCCATTCTGCTCGGCGAGGTGATCGACAGGAATGGCAAGCGCCGCGATATCCAGCTCAAGGGCTCCGGCCCAACGCCGTTTTCGCGCAGGGGCGACGGTCGCGCGGCCCTTGGCCCGGTGCTGCGCGAATATATCGTGTCGGAGGCGATGTTTGCGCTCGGCATTCCCGCCACGCGGGCGCTCGCGGCCGTCCTCTCCGGCGAGAGGGTGCAGCGCGAAGTCGGCCTGCCGGGCGGCGTTTTCACCCGCGTGGCGGCAAGCCATATCCGTGTCGGCACGTTCCAGTTCTTCGCGGCGCGCGAGGATGACGAGGCGATCAGGAACCTTGCCGACTATGTGATCGACCGTCATTATCCCGAGGCGAAAGAGGCAGGCAATCCTTACCTCGCCCTGCTGCGCGGCATCGCGGAGAGGCAATGCGACCTCATCGCCCGATGGATGATGGTGGGCTTCATCCATGGCGTGATGAATACCGACAATATGGCGGTGTCAGGCGAAACCATCGATTTCGGCCCCTGCGCCTTCCTTGACGAATATCACCCCAACAAGGTCTTTTCATCCATCGATGCACAGGGCCGTTATGCCTTCAACAACCAGCCGGGCATCGCGCAATGGAACATTGCAAGGCTGGCGGAATGCCTGTTGCCGCTGCTCGATCCGCAGGTGGAGAAAGCCGCCGAACTCGCCAATGCCGTTCTCGCCGATTTCGCTGCCGCCTTTCCCAAACGCTGGCTTGCCGGCATGCGCGAAAAGCTTGGCCTGACGGTGGAGGAAGAGGGCGACATCGATCTGGTGCAGGCGCTGCTGGCGCTGATGCAGGCATCGGAAGCGGATTATACGCTGACCTTCCGGCGTCTTTCCAATGCGGCCAATGGCGATGCCGAACCGTTTCGCGGCATGTTCATCGATATTGCGGGGGCAGACGAATTTCTGGCGCGCTGGCGGGAAAGGGCCGGTCGCGAGGGGATTTCCGATTCCGAACGATCAGCGGCGATGCTCTCCGTCAATCCCGCCATCATCCCGCGCAACCATCGGATCGAGGAACTGATCGAGGCAGCGGTGGAAGAGGGGGATTTCGAGCCCTTCCACGCCATGCTGAGAGCAATCGCCACGCCTTTCGAGGAGCGGCCAGATAATTTCGTCTATATGCAGCCGCCGATGAGCCATGAGCGGGTGTTTCGGACGTTTTGCGGGACGTAACGGGTTCGTCAATCCTCGCCGTCATGCCGGACTTGACCCGGCATCCAGCCGCCGCGCGTCTGAGCGGCGAGAGAAGCCTTTTCAGCCCAAGGACTTGGGCTGGCTGGATACCGGCTCGAGGCCGGTATGACGGAGGAATGGGAGGAGATGTTCTCTCGCCCTTTTTCTCTTTTTCACCCAACCCGGGCCAGCGGCTCATGCGAACCGTAATAGTGGCCGAACCGGTTTTCGAGGAATTTCGGCAGCGCAACTTCCTCCTGTCGCACAAAGCCCTTCTGCGGCAGGGTGCCTTCGGCGAGCAGATCGAGAACCGTGCAGATGCCGGCGGCTGTGGTGATCTGGATGGCGCTCATCATCCGGCCGGAAACCGGGCCGGCATAGACCTTGTTGGCATAGGTTTCCTGCAGGAAACGCCCGTTGCGGGTGCCGCAGACGGTGACGAAGACGATGACCACATCCTGCATGGTGCCGGGCAGGGCGTTTTCGAACAGGTCCTTCAGCACATCGCGGCGATTGCGCAGGTTGAGATCGTTCAACAGCGCCTTCATGATCGCCACATGGCCGGGATAACGGATGGTGCGGTAATTCATCGTCCGCACCTTGCCTTCCAGCGTGGCGCAGAGCGTGCCAAGCCCGCCCGAGGTGTTGAAGGCCTCATAGGTGACGCCATCGAGTGAAAATTCCTCACGTTCCTCCAGCGCCGGAACGGCGGTCAGGCGGCCCTCGACGATCGCTTCGCAGGGCTCGATATATTCGTTGATCAGCCCGTCCGTGCTCCAGGTGAGGTTGTAGTTGAGCGCATTGGACGGATATTGCGGCAGCGCGCCGACGCGCATGCGCACGCTGTCCAGCTTGTCGAACTTGGCGGCCAGATCGGCGGCGACGATGGAGATGAAGCCGGGCGCAAGGCCGCATTGCGGGATGAGCGTCGTCTCGGCCGTTTCCGCCAAAGCCTTGACCTTGCGGGTGGATTCGACGTCTTCGGTGAGATCGAGATAATGCGTGCCGACGGTAACGGCCGCTTCGGCAATGCCCGCCGTCAGGTGGAACGGGGCGGCGGAGAGCACGGCGAATTTGCCTTTCAGCAGTGCTTCCAGAGCGGGGCGGTCGGTAATGTCGACGATTTCGGTATCGACCCGTTCATGCGCCGGCACATTGGCCAGCTGATCGGCCGAACGGTCGGCGACGGTGATGCGATAATCGCCTGATGCGGCCAGCATCCAGGCGATGGCCGACCCGATATTGCCCGCGCCGATGACGACAATGTTTTTCATGTTTTTGTTCCCCGCAGTGAATGCAAATGTGTCAGCGCAGATGCGCTTCAGGAACAGAATGCCAGTTTTTATTGACGATTCGCAGCTTCACTATGTGCGGATAGCGGGTTAATATTAGGCAATAAGACGACAGGATTGGTCACTATGACGATTGCCGACAAGGACCGGGCGCTGCTCGCCCTGCTTTCCGAAAATGCCCGCATGCCGGTGGCGGAACTGGCGCGCAAACTCGGCCTTTCGCGCACCACGGTACAGGCCCGAATCGAGCGGCTGGAAGCGGACGGGGTGATCGCGGGTTATGGCCTCAGGCTTTCGGAAAGTTATCTTTCAGGACTGGTGCGCGCCCATGTGCTGATCACCATCGGGCCGAAGGCGCTGCCCGGTGTGACGGCGGCGCTCGCCGCCATCAAGGAGGTGACGACGCTGCATTCGGTGAGCGGCACCTTCGACCTCATCGCCATTCTGGCCGCACCTTCGATCCTTGATCTCGACCGGTTGATCGACAGGATCGGCGCGCTTGACGGCGTGGAGCGGACGTTGTCGTCGATCATTCTGTCGACGCGGATTTCGCGGTAGGAGCGTTTGAGGGAGTGGAAGATACGCGAAACCCGCTTCCGTCATGCCGGACTTGATCCGGCATCCAGCCGACGCTCGCCTGCGCGGCGAATAGAGTCTTTTCAGCCCAAGGACTTGGGCTGGCTGGATACCGGATCAAGTCCGGTATGACGGAAGCGATGGTCTGCAAAACGAAGCGGCAAAGGAGTTTGCCGCTCCCATGTTTCTGTCGCTACGCGGACGCGAAGACCATCTAAACCACCACCCGCTCATCATAAGCCCTCTGCGCCGCCATCACCGCCTCGATATTCCCCTCCGCCCAATGGGCAAGCGCCGCCACCGTGTCGGTCAGCGTCCGCCCCAGCGGCGTCAGCGAATATTCGACCGTCACCGGCACGGTCGGGAACACCTGCCGGAAAATCAGCCCGTCGCGCTCGAGCTTCTTGAGCGTCTGCGACAGGACTTTCTGCGAAATGCCCTTGATCTCCCGCCGCAGCAGATTGAAGCGCACCGCTTCCACCCGCAGCCGGTCGAGGATCAGCAGCGCCCATTTGTCGGCAATCCTGTCCAGCACCATGCGGGTGGGGCAGCGGTCTTCATAGACGTCATAGATACGTTCCATGGGTTTGTTCCGTCGTTTCAGGGTCATGCCGGTTTCCGAAAGGAAACCAGATAACCGAAAAGTGCTCTCTTTTCATGATTTCGCAAACGCAGTACCTGTGTTTTCGAAACATGGTTTCCATTAGATACTACGGAGATTTGAGATGACAGGCAAGATACTCGTAATCGGTTCCACCGGCACCATCGGCACGCCGCTGGTGAAAGCGCTCCTTTCCAAGGGCGAAAGCGTGAAGGCCGCCTCGCGCAGCGGCAAGGCCACGGACGGCGCGGAAGGCGTGCGTTTCGATTATACCGACGCATCGACTTATGCGGATGCTTTCGACGGTGTTGACCGTCTGTTCCTCATTCTGGCGGGCGGGCGTCTGGATGCCATCGACGCGCTGACGCCTGTGGTCGAGGAGGCGGCGCGCCGCAAGGTAAAGATCGTGTTCTTGAGCGTCCTTGGCGTCGATGCCGATGATTCCATTCCCTATCGCCAGATCGAGCTGAAGATCATCGCTTCGGGCACGCCTTACGTCATCCTGCGACCCAACTGGTTTGCCGATAATTTCCACAGCTACTGGAAGGCCGGCATCGACCACGGAGAGATCGCCGTGCCGGCCGGCGAGGGCAAGTCGAGCTTCATCGACGTGCGCGACATCGCCGACAGCGCTGCCGCAGCCCTGACCTCTGACGCCTTTAACGGCAAGGCTTTCAACCTGACGGGTCCGAAAGCCCTAGGTTACGGCGAAGCGGCCGCGCTGATATCGCAGGCGATCGGCAAGCCGGTTTCTTACACTGCCGTTTCGGATGAGGTCTTCATCGGCATTCTCACCGGTGCAGGCGTGCCGCAGGACTATGCCTCGTTCCTCGCCTCGATCTTCTATCCCGTGCGCGAAGGCTGGACAGCACTGGTGACCGGCGATGTCGAGACGCTGACCGGCCATGCGCCGCGTTCACTGGAGACCTATATCGCCGACAATCTGGACCGGCTGAAGGGCTGAGGCTCCAGGCGAGCCTGCCGCGCTCACGCCGGATCGGTGGAGCCGCGGCGGGCCTTGAAGAACATCTTCAGCCGCTGGATCTCCTCGGGGTTCCAGCCGCTTGGCGCGGTCACCTCCGTCCATGCATCGATATAATGTTCCGGCGCATAGACATGGCCATAACCGATGGGCGCGGTGGTGGCGGCGGCGACATCGAGGCCGAGCTGCAGCAGGGTGACGACCGGGAACCAGCGGAAGGATGTGGAAACGTCAGGTCCGTGGTGCGCCATCCATTGCGGCCGCCGGTAAAGCGAGGCGGCCTCGAAGAAGGTGATCGGGTCGCTGGCATATTGCAGATAGACGATCCGCATCGGCCCCCATTCCGCATCGGGCATATGCGCGGTCGTATATTGGTTGGCGAAGCGGATGACGGAGGAATCGCGGAAACGCGGCAGCCATTCCGGCGTGCCCTTCACCCGGCCATTGGTGGCCATGCGCCATGTCGGGCTGGAAAAGGGCGGTCCGCTCCACAGCGCGCCCTGGAACGGGTCGGAGAGCACATCGTAGAGATCCGAGGATTTCTGCGAGTTGAGCGAACCGAGGCTGAGGCCATGCAGGTAAAGCTTCGGCCGCGTTTCCTTCGGTAGCGTGGTCCAGTAGCCATAGACGGCCTCGAACAAAGCGTGTGCCGTCTCGACACCGTAATCCGGCTCCGTCAGCAGCGCGATCCAGCTCGAGAGATAGGAATATTGCACGGCGACGCTGGCGATATCGCCATCATGCAGATATTCGACCGTATCGAGCGCTTCCGGGTCGATCCAGCCGGTCCCGGTGGGAATGACCACCAGAAGCACCTTGCGCTCGAAACCGCCGACGCGTTTCAGCTCCTCCAGCGCTAAGGCCGCTCTTTCTTCCGGCGTCGAAGCCGAGTTGAGGCCCGCATAGACCCTGAGCGGCTCCTTTGCCGGGCGATGGGTGAAGGCGGATATTTCGGTGGCCGCCGGGCCTTCGGCGACGAATTCGCGCCCGCGTCGGCCGAGCGATTCCCATGTCATCAGCGAGGCGCTGCTGCCGGTCTTGAGTGCGTCTGACGGGCGCGGCACGTCGGGTTCGATCAGCGCATCCACCTGCTTCAGCGAGGAATCGGCAAATCTGAGGCCGATATCGAAGATCAGCCCATTAAGCAGCATCCATGAGAGGATGATTGCCACTGCGATACCAAGCACATTGGCAAGGCGGCGTGGCAGGAAATGACGGCTGCGCGCCGCGAAGAACCGACGGATAAGCTGAAACAGCCGGCCGGCGCCGATGAGGATGGCGGCGACCAGCACGGCAAGGCCGCCGGTCTTGGTGGGGTGGGCGCTCGGCAGCGGATCGAGCTCCATCAACACGCGGATGGAATTCTGCCAGTCCTTCGCTTGCCATAAAAACGCGATGGCCGTGATGGCGGCAGCGAGCGCAATGAGAAAACGAATGCCGCGCGCATTGTGGCGCGAGGGTTCGGGCAGCTCCAGATAGGCCCAGATGGCGTGCAAAGCGACACCGATCAGATAACCGATGGCGAAGGAAAAGCCGCACAGCACCCCCTGCATCAGCCATGTACGCGGCAGGAGCGAGGGCGTGAGCGAAGCGCAGAACAGAATAGTGCCGAAGACGATGCCGGTTGCCGAAAGACCCGCAAACAACCGCTCAACCCATTGTTTCACCAACTTGACTTGCCCCTTGTGCTCATCGCCTGGTGCTGAGTGTAATATGTGACGGACGAGGGTGCAAATCCTGTTGGCAGGATAAAAATCACGATTATAGGAAAATAATCCTTTACAGCGTGACGGTGGTTTGATAGTGTTTGGCTACAGTCGGAGATTTGCGGCTGAAGACGGCGCACGGTCAAAAGGGTTGTCTCCGGTTTGATGGCAAGCTTCCCTTATAGTCGGTGCCATATTGTTGCCCATCCAGCCGCCGTCCAGTTTTGTTCTCTGCGCCAGAGCCCTTCTCCTCGTCATGCCGGGCTTGACCCGGCATCCAGCCGGCGCGCGTCTGCGCGGCGAAAAGACTTTTCAGCCCAATGACTTGGGCTGGCTGGATTCCGGCTCAGGGCCGGAATGACGGGGAAAAGATGTTCCGGCGCATAACCGCAATCGCTGCCATTTCTCTCGCAGGCCAATCCCATGACAATCTCCAGCAATTGCGATCCGGCGCTCTACGGCGTCTGGCCGGAAACGCCCGCCTATGCGGCTGAGGACATCCCGGAAGCCGCGCCGGAGACGAAGTCGCGGGCCGACAGGCTGGCCGCCGAAGATGCGGCGCGCAACGGCAGTTTGCGGCAATTGCTGAATGAGCTGACGGAGGAGATGCGCGAGCAGTTCTGCCTGTACCGCAATCTCCGCCAAGCGAGCGAAGCGGCCTTTCTGGCGACGGCGGAGGATGCTTCGGGCAAGCTGGCGCGCGCCGATGTGAAGGCTGCGACGGACCAGCTTTCGCTGATCGTCCGCACGCTGGAGCGGATCGACGCCCTGCAACGGGTGCTGGCGGAAGAAAGGGAAGCTCTTTTTAGCGAAGACGAAACCGAGGCCGGGGATTACGAAGCGGCGGTGGCGCATTTCCTCAACCGCATCGATGAACTGGCTGAACAGAAATGCCGCGCGAAGATGGAGGTCGATCCCGCCTGCAGCCCCCCGGCAGAAGCCGACACATGACGGATATGCCGACCGGACCCCATCTGCCGGCGCAGGTCTTCAACCTCCTGCGCGACTGGCGTTTCATCGGCAACCTGCCGCAGCAGCCGCCGGAGGGCGACTGGCGGACATGGCTTCTGATCGGCGGGCGCGGTTCCGGCAAGACCCGCGCCGGAGCGGAATGGGTGCATCGTGTCGCCTCCGTCGGTAAGCAGTCGGATTTGCGCATCGCGCTCGTGGCCGAAACGCTGGGTGACGCCCGTGAGGTGATGATCGACGGCATTTCCGGCATCTGCCGCATCGCCCGTCGCCATCGCCCCGCCTTCGAGGTGTCGCGCCGACGGCTCCTCTGGCCGAATGGCGCGATGGCGCAGGTGTTTTCTTCGGAAGACCCGGAAAGCCTGCGCGGTCCGCAATTCCACATGGCCTGGGCGGATGAGCTGGGCAAATGGAAATATCCGCAGGAAACCTGGGACATGCTGCAATTCGGCCTGCGTCTGGGTGAAACGCCCCGGCAACTGGTGACCACCACGCCACGGCCCATTCCGCTTTTAAAGGCGCTTCTTGCCGATCCCTCGACGCGGGTGGCGCGGATGCCGACGGCCATGAATGCGCGCAATCTCTCGCCTGGTTTTCTCAAAGCCATGCAGGACCGTTACGGTGGCACGCGGCTGGGGCGTCAGGAAATCGGCGGTGAATTGATCGACGAGCGTGAGGGCGCGCTGTGGAAACGCGCCGATCTGGAGGCGATTATCGAGGCGGCGCATGAGCCGCTCACGCGGATCGTGATGGCGGTAGACCCGCCCGCCGGCGTTGGCGAACATTCCTGCTGCGGCATTGTCGTGGCAGGGCTCGGCATGTCCGGGCGGCTTACCGTGCTGGCGGATTGTTCGGTGGAAGGCGAAACGCCGGCCGGCTGGGCCCGCGCCGTGGTCGCCGCCTTTCGTCGCCACGAGGCCGACCGAGTGGTGGCGGAGGTCAATCAGGGCGGGGAAATGGTGCGCGCCATGCTGCAGAGCATCGACGCCAACCTGCCGCTGACGCTGGTGCGGGCGAGCCGCGGCAAGTTCACCCGCGCCGAGCCGGTTGCCGCACTCTACGAGCAGGGCAGGGTGCGCCACGCCACGCGGTTTGAAAAGCTGGAAGACCAGATGACGGATTTCGGCCGCGACGGCCTATCCTCCGGGCGCTCGCCGGACAGGCTGGATGCGCTCGTCTGGGCGATAACGGCGCTGACGACGATGGTGGTGAGTGAACCGAAGGTGCGGGGCATGTGAGGACGGCGATTATTGGCTGCCGCGAAGGAGAGCCAATTACCGGTCGAGCGGATGCCCCCGGCTTCTTCTCCCCGAGCGGTCAGAAGGTGGCGCGCAGCGCCGGATGAGGGGGCCACGGTCAAGATGTGCTGAGAGAGTAGAGAGATGCGGAGAGCTTGCTCCCTCATCTGACCCTTCGGGCCATCTTCTCCCCGGCGGGGAGAAGAAAAGCCGAGGCACCGTCAACGCCCATTTCGGGCGTCTGGCCGGTCTTATTTCTTCGGGGATTGCGCCGGTTTCGGCTGGGAGCCGGTTTCACGCATCTGGCGCCACTCGTTCTCGAGACGGTCATAAACGTTCTGGGGGATTGTCGCTGTCATTGTGGCATTCCTCCTTGAATGATCGCCGCTGCTGAATTGCGCGGTGAGTGGAGTTAGCGCGCCAAGCTTCGGGAATTCAAGGAATTTTTTACCTCAAAACCGCAGCCTCCGGATTAAAATCGATTAAGGTTTTTTCAAATCGATTTAGTCCTGACGGCCGTCATGTGGAAAAACCGGGTGTTACGGCATCCCCGATTTTCAGGAGCCGGATTGGTCTGTGACGAGGTACGATTCTTAGCGTCGGCGCGGATTGAACCGGGGCGGACCAGATGATAACCCGTTACTCACACGCCGAGGGCGCAATTGAGTTTTGCATGACAGGTGACACCGTGATCCGCCATATCGTCTTTTTCACCGTTCCCGAGGAAAATCGCGACGCCGTGCGCCGGGGCCTTTCCGGGCTTACCGCCATACCGCATTCGCTGAAGCTGGAAATCGGCGAAAACGTGAAGAAGGATCAATGGGGCAATTCGGTCGATTTCATCGTTTATGGCGAGTTCGAAAATGAGGCGGCGCTGGCGGCCTATAAGGCCGACCCCGCCTATGATCTTTCCACCCGCACCGTGAAACCGCTGCGCGAGACCCGCATTGCCGCCGATTTCAACAGCGATACGGCGGTGAAAGCGCCGATCCGGTAATATCCGGTTTCGCCGAAGAGGGCTGGAGGGCGCGCACGCACTCCCGGACTGACAATGTGCGCAGACTTTTCTTTCGTCATGCAGGCTCAGGCATCCTTTCACCCTCATTCCTGTGCTTGTCACAGTAATCCAGCCACCGCGCGTCTGCGCGACGGAAAGAATCTTTTCAGCCCAAGGACTTGGGCTGGCTGGATCCCTGTGACAGGCACAGGGATGAGGTCGTGCGGACGGTCTGAGCCGACATTCAGATAAGGACAACTCCATGCGATTTCCCTTCTCCCTGCCGTGGCTGCGCCCGGCGGATGGCAAAGCTGTGCCTGAAAGCCAGAAAATGGCTGGTGGCTTCATGGCGGTGGCGGTGCAGGGCGGGCAGGCCTTCTGGTCCGGCCGGTCCTATGCGGCGCTCGCCCGCGAAGGCTTCATGAAAAACCCCGTGGCGCACCGTGCCGCCCGCATGGTGGCGGAAACATCCGCCGCGGTTAGCTGGCTGCTTTATGATGGCGACGAGGAATTGGCCGATCACCCGTTTTTGGCGCTGCTTTCCAGACCGAGCGCCCATATGGGCGGGCCGGATTTCTTCGAAGCGCTTTATGGCCACCTCATGCTGGCCGGAAATGCCTATATCGAGCCGTTAATGGTGGGCGAACGCCTGCGAGAGCTGCATCTGTTGAGGCCCGACCGGGTCAGCATCGTCGAAGGGCCTGATGGCTGGCCGGTGGGCTACGATTATCGTGCCGAGGGCCGCGCCATCAGGCGCATTGCCAGCGACCGTGACGGGCTGGGCCTGCTGCACCTGAAACTTTTTCACCCGCTGGACGACAGGGCGGGTTTTGCGCCGCTTGCTTCCGCAGGGGCCGCTCTCGATCTGCACAATGCCGCGAGCCAGTGGAACAAGCGCCTGCTCGACAATTCCGCCCGGCCTTCCGGCGCGCTGATCTATCAGCCGAAAGAAGGCGGCAATCTTTCCACCGAGCAATATGAACGGCTGAAACGGGAGCTGGAAGAGGGCTATCAGGGCGCGATGAATGCCGGCCGGCCGCTTCTTCTGGAGGGCGGGCTGGACTGGAAGGCCATGGGGCTTTCGCCCCGCGACATGGATTTTCTGGAGGCGCGCAACGGTGCCGCACGCGATATAGCGCTTGCTCTCGGCGTGCCGCCGATGCTGATCGGCATTCCCGGCGACAATACCTATGCCAATTACCAGGAGGCGAACCGCGCCTTTTATCGTCTCACCGTACTGCCGCTCGTTTATCGCACGGCGGCAAGGCTGTGCGGCTGGCTCGCGCCGGTCTTCGGCGCGGGGCTGCGCCTGGAGCCCGATCTCGACCGGATCGCCGGCCTCTCCGGCGAGCGGGATGCGCTCTGGGCTCGCATCGGCGCGGCCTCGTTCCTGAGCGACGAAGAAAAGCGCGAAGCCGTCGGTTACTGATCACGGCCGGGGAGGGCGAAGCTGCACCTTCCCTGATGAATCAATTTCTGAAGAAGCGGAATCTCTCCGTGAGACTTTCCGTCCAAGCGATTCCGAAGATTCGTAAAATCATCCATCGCGGGCGCGCAAAGAGCGCCTGCGGGCGACGCGGCGCGTCCGCCCGATAACCACATCCTAGAACGGAATGATTACCCATGTCTGAATTCGCCAATGAGGCCGGCATCTGGGCCGCCCGCATCACCGGCGCCGTGGCGGGCGCGGGTGTGTCGCTCGTTTATCTCCTGCCGAAAAGCAAACGCGAAGCCGCCAGCCGCTTCATCACCGGCGTTTCCTGCGGCATGATCTTCGGCGGGCCGGTCGGCCTCTGGATCGTGCAGCAGCTCGATATTGCCGGTGCGCTTTCGGGCCACGAGATCATGGTGGCGGGCTCGGCCGCCGCCAGCATGGTGGCCTGGTGGGGGCTTGGCCTGCTGGTGCGTGTGGCCGACCGTTACAACGCCCGTCCCCGCACCTAGCCTCCACACGGCCCCCTTTCCCGATTGCAGGAGTTACCCATGCACGCCTATCGCGGGCCACGTCCCGCCACGCGCAAATTCGCCAGTCTGGAACTGCGCGGCATATCCGGTGACGGCACGTTTTCCGGTTATGCCAGCGTTTTCGGCGAGGTCGATCTCGGTCGCGACGTGATCGAGCGCGGCGCTTTTCACCGCTCCATCGAGGAACGCGGCGCAGCCGGCATCCGCATGCTTTACCAACATGATCCGGCCGAGCCGATCGGCGCATGGCGCACCATCCGCGAAGATGAGCGCGGGCTTTACGTCGAGGGGGTTCTCGCCCCCGGCGTCGCCCGCTCCCGTGAGGTCCATTCGCTGATGAAGACGGGCGCGCTGGACGGGCTGTCGATCGGTTTTCGCACCGTACGTTCCAGCAGGGAGGGGCGTTCCGGCAAGGCGGCGCGCTCCGGCGTCCGGCGCATTCTGGAGGCCGATCTGTGGGAAATCTCGGTCGTCACCTTTCCGATGCTGCCTTCGGCACGGGTCTCCGACGTCAAGCATGCCCGCTTCTTCCGCGACCGCGAGACCGAACTGGTGCGCAGCATGCGCCGCGCCGCGCGCTCGCTTTTCGACACCGCCTTCAAACGCTGATTTTTCAACAGATACTTCCGACACAAGGATGGCGACATGACAGACCAGACCACCAAACCGGCCGCAATGACGGTCGCGCCGCAGATAAAGGCGGTGCCCGACACCATGACGGCCGCCTTCGACGAATTCATGGAGGCCTTTGAGGCCTTCCGCGACACCAACGACCAGCGGCTTGCCGATATCGAACGCAAGATGGGCGCCGACGTCGTGACCCGCGACAAGCTCGACCGCATCGACAAGGCGCTGGACGACAACCGCAGGATCATGGACGATCTGGCACTGAAGAAGGCGCGGCCCGCTCTCGGCCGCAGGGAAGCGCTCTCCCATGACGCGGATGAACACAAGGCCGCCTTCGAGGCCTATATCCGCCGGGGCGAGGAGGGCGCGCTGCGCGATCTGGAGGCCAAGGCCTTTGCCGGCTCGACCGGCGCCGATGGTGGTTTTCTGCTGCCGAGCGAGACGGATGGCGAGATCGGCCGGCGCATGACGGCGATTTCGCCGATCCGGGCGCTTGCAACGGTGCGGCAGGTGTCCACCGCGGTGTTGAAGAAACCCTTTTCGCCCGGAGGGTTTGCCACCGGCTGGGTCTCCGAAACGGCGGCTCGACCGGAGACGACGACGCCGAAGCTCTCCGAGCTTTCCTTTCCGACCATGGAACTCTACGCCATGCCGGCCGCCACACAGGGCCTGCTGGATGATGCGGCGGTCGATATCGAGACCTGGATCGCTTCGGAAGTGGACATTGCCTTTGCCGAACAGGAGGCTGCCGCCTTCGTCACCGGTGATGGCGTCAACAAACCGAAAGGTTTCCTCTCCTATACGGCCGTCACCAACGATAGCTGGAGCTGGGGCAATATCGGTTACGTCGCAACCGGCGTTTCGGCCGGCTTTGCCTCTGCCGGGCCGATGGATGTGCTGCTGGATACTGTCTATGGGCTGAAGGCCGGCCATCGCCAGAACGGCAACTTCGTGATGAACCGCAAGACGCAGGCGGCGCTGCGCCGCTTCAAGGATACGACCGGCGCCTATCTGTGGCATCCGCCTGCCGCCGCCGGCCAGCCCGCTTCGCTGATGGGCTTTCCGGTGGTGGAAGCCGAAGACATGCCGAATGTGGCCGCCAACAGCTTCGCCATCGCTTTTGGAGATTTCCGCGCCGGCTACCTCGTCGTCGACCGCACCGGCGTGCGCATCCTGCGCGATCCCTATTCGGCCAAACCCTATGTGCTGTTCTACACCACCAAACGCGTGGGCGGCGGCATGCAGAATTTCGAGGCGATCAAGCTGGTGAAATTCGGGGTGAATTAAGAACAGACTTCGCGGCCCATTTCCTCTCCCCGAGGGGGGAGAAGATGCCCCGAAGGGGCAGATGAGGGGGCAAGCTCTCCGCTTATTTCTGCCGTCGCCCCCTCATCCCGCTGCCGCGGACTTCTCCCCGGCGGGGAGAAGAAACAAGCGGTACCCGCTCGCTAATGCGATTACCTTCCTTCCGGAGACCCCATGACCTATGCCCTCATTCATCCGCCACAGGCGGAGCCGCTGACGCTTGCCGAGGTCAAGGCGCATCTGCGTCTCGACAGCGGCGACGAGGACGTGCTGCTCACGGCACTCATCCGCACTGCCCGCGAGCATCTGGAACGCACGACCGGCCTTTGCCTCCTGCGTCAGACATGGCGGCTTTATCTCGATCGATGGCCGCCGGGCAATGTGATTCCGATTGGCAAGGGACCGGTGCAAGCCATCGAAACGATTCTGGTTTTTGATGGTGACGGACGCGCCGCCGACATCACCGCCAATGACAAATTGCTTGATGGCGAGGCGCGGCCCGCAAGGCTGTGGCTGCGCGATCGGCCGATCCCTGGACGCGCGATGAACGGCATCGAGATCGATTTCATTGCCGGTTATGGCGAGGCAGGAACGGATGTGCCCGACACGCTGAAACGCGCCATGCTCCTGCATGTGGCCCAGATGTTCGCCTTTCGGGGCGCCGTCGCCTTGGAAAACCAGCCGGCAGGCGTTCCCGCCGGTTACGAGCGGCTGGTATCACCTTTCTGCCGCGTGGGTCTTTCGTCATGAACCTCGTTTTTCTCGACCCCGGCAAGCTGACGGCGCGGCTGGAACTGGAAGGGCGCACCGAGACGCCGGACGGGCAGGGCGGCGCTGTGGAAAGCTGGAATGTCCTGTGCTCGCTCTGGGCCGCGATCGAACCCGTATCGGACGCGTCCCATGAACGTGCCTCGGTCGAGAGCGTGACGATCACCCATCGCGTCTGGCTGAGCCATCGCAGCGACATCGCCGCCGGCATGCGCTTTCGCAAGGGTCGGCGCATTCTGGCGATCCGCACCGTGATGGACCCGGACGAAACCGGCCGCTTCATCGTCTGCCGTTGCGAGGAGGAAAGCCCGTGAGTGCAGCGAACCTGCTTCTGCAGGCGATTTTCGCACGGCTTGCCGGTGACGCCACGCTGGTGGGGCTTGTCCCCGGCGGTATTGCCGACCGGCTTTTACCGCGCGGGCTATTGCCCTCAATCATTATCGGAAACCTTGAAAGCCGCGACTATTCGACGGCGACGGAAAAGGCGGAGGAACATTTTCTGGCGCTGGAAATCTGGAGCGACGCCAACGGACGCGGACGCGCGGGCGAGATTGCCGAGCGGGTGAAAACCCTGCTCGACGATGCACCCCTTCCGCTTGCCGGCGTCTCGCTCGTCAGTCTGCAATTCCTTTCCAGCCGCTCGCGGCGGGAGCCGAAGACGCGGAATTTCCTTGCGGAAATGCGTTTCAGGGCGGTGACGGAATAGCGTCGTTTCAGGAGCCCTGCCTGCGCACGGCTTTCCACAGGACGATCAGCAGCAGAAATGAAATGCCGATCAACACGGAAGCGATGGTGAGCATCGCCGATACCCCGCCACGATCCAGCGCCATCGTGAAGACGACGGGTGCAACGGCAATGGCAAGGTTTTGCGGCAGCGAGATGCGCGCGGCCTGAAGGCCATATTCCTCCGGCGAAAACACCGCCAGCGGCAACACCGCCCGGCTGACGGTGAGAACGCCCGCACCGAAGCCGAAGAACACGATGAAGGCGATGAAAGCGGGCACGGCCGGGGCAAAAGCGAGCAGCAGCAGGAGCGAGAGCAGCAGAAGACAGAAGCCGATCATGGCTGTGACGAAAGGATTGCCGTGTTTTCCAAGCAGGAAATCCAGTCCGCGCGCTGTAATCGCAAGCACGCTGCGCGCCGCCGCCAGCTGCACGGCAAGCGATTGCGTGGCGCCCGCCTGCACCAGCAAAAGGGGCAGCAGCGGCGACAGGCCGAAGGTCGTGAAAGCGCTGATCGTCGTCATGGCGGCCAGCAGCAGAAAGGCGCGTCTCGTATCGACAGGCGAAGGTGCAATCGCGGCCGCTTCGCCTGACTTTGCGGTTCTACGGGCCGGGCGTCCCGGAAGGACGAAGACATAAAGAGGCAGAAGAACGAAGAGTTGCAGACAGGCATAAGCGATGAGGGTGCCGCGCCAGCCGAAGTGCTCGGCCGCAAGCGCGGTAAGCGGCAGGAAAACCGCCGCAGAAAGCCCGGTAAACAGCATCAGAAGCGTCAGCAACCGGCCGCTTTCCGCGCCGACGCGCTCAACAACGGCGGCATGGGCCGCTGTCGTCAGGCCGCAGGCAGCGGCAAGACCTATCACGGCCCAGCCGATGGCATAGCTTATCACGCCGCCTGCAAAGGCAAGCAGGGTAAAACCGGCGGCAAACAGCAACGAACCAGCAACAAGCACAGGCGCTGCGCCGTGGCGCACGAGCGTTTTCCCGAGATACGGACCACATAGCGCGCTGATGGTCATCATGACGGTGAGGCCGGCGAAAACCACCTCATTCGCGATGGCCAGCTCCTGTCCGATCCGTGGCCCAAGCACGGCCAGCATGTCGAAACCGCTACCCCAGCTGATGATCTGCCCGACCGCAAGCACGCCGATAAGGCGCACGCGAGACGTGGAGGGGGCGGTGTCGGACATGATGAAAATCGGGGGTGCGAGATGCGGGAGAGCTTTTGGTAGCAGGCCTATTGCTAGCCGGCAACATCAATCGAGACGACATCAACTGAAACGGCCCTGGCCGACACGAGAGGGAGAACATCATGGTGGCGCAGAAGGGCAAGGACCTGCTGCTGAAGATCAACAATGCCGGTTCCTATGTGACCGTGGCGGGGCTCAGAACCAAGCGGCTGGCCTTCAATGCGCAGGCCGTCGACATAACCGACGGTGAAAGCGCCGGACGCTGGCGCGAGCTTCTGGCCGGCGCAGGCGTGCAGCGGGCGTCGCTGACGGCGTCCGGCATCTTCAAGGATCTGGCGAGCGATGCGCTGGTGCGCGGCGCGTTTTTTGCCGGCACCATTCCGGGCTGGCAAGTCGTCATTCCCGATTTCGGCACCATCACCGGGCCGCTCCAGATCGTCGCGCTTGAATATTCCGGCCGTCACGATGGTGAGGTGCAATTCGAGATCGCGCTGGAATCGGCCGGTCTCCTCACATTTGGAGCGCTCTGATGCCGCAGGGATTGCGTTACGGGCGGGCGAACCGCCATCGCGGCGAGATCGAGGCGCTGATTGACGGCGAAAGGCGTATCCTCTGCCTGACGCTCGGCGCCCTCGCCGAACTCGAAACCGCCTTTCAGGCCGATGATCTCACCGCGCTTGCCGAACGTTTTGCAGGCGGGCGCATGAAGGCCGCCGACATCATCCGGGTGATCGGTGCGGGCCTGCGCGGTGCGGGCAATGTGTTTTCCGATGAGGATGTGGCAGCAGCAACCGTCGAGGGCGGCATTGCCGGCCACGCCGCGATTGTCGCCGATCTTTTGACCGCGACCTTCGCCGGTTCGAGGGGAGAGACGTCGCCGGACCCTTGAGCGCCGCAGCGGGCGGGGCAGGCGATACTACAGTGCGTCCGTTCCCCTGGGAGGCGGTAATCCACACCGGCTTCTGCCTGCTGCGGCTCTCTTCCGAAACCTTCTGGTGCCTGACGCCGAGGGAATTCTTCGCCATGACGGGTGGCACACGCGCTCTTTTCCGCACGGTCGACCGTCAGTCGATGGAGGCGATGATGCGGCGTTTTCCGGATGGGTAAGGTGGTCAGGAGATTTTTTTCGGACGACCGCCCTTCGCGCCGTTGGCGCGGCTGGCGGCGGCCTTGGCAGGCGAGCGGGATTGCCCACCCTTGCGCTGCGCTTCCATGAAAGTGCGGGTGCCGAAAATGCCATTCATCAGCCCGCTGATCGTATAGTCGATATCAAGGCTTTCCCAATGCAGGCCGGTCTCGCCAAGAAGCTCGACGTCGGCCATCTGTTGGGCTGTGGCGTCTTGCAAGCCTTCCAGTGCTCGGGCAGGAAACATGAACGAAGCGCCGTTGGTGAAATCAACGATGACGCGGGCCGATGCCGCTTCGAAACGCACTGAAATGGGAATGGGCCGTTCCGCACGTTCATGCTGCCAGCGCTTCTTGGCGGCGGCAAGTTCGGCGTCGCTGACCTCAACCATGATATCGTCTCCAGGTTTCCAGAAAAAGCGTCCGGTTTTCCTTGATCACCGCGACGGCACGCCTCACATTCCTGTCCGACATGCCGCCTTGCGTGATGACCGTGAGGCTTGTGATGTCGATACGGGCCTCACCTTCGCCATAGACATGAGCGTGCGGCGGCTCGTGGTCGGCCGTGTAGATGACAAAGCGCATGCCATGCTGACGCAGAACCGTGACCATGAAGACAATAACCCAAGAAGTTAGGTTTTTAAAGAGACGAAGTGGTTGCGGCAGCCGATTTTTGAAAGCTGTTTCAGCACCATGCATTCCCCAGTTGAATCAGAAAGGCAAGCGCGATGGCAGGCGAAGGATCGATTGCGGAAAGCCGCGGGGAGGCGGAAGCCCTTCTGGACGTGATGGGCGATCTCGAGCGGCGGTCCGAGAGGTTCGGTGCGGCTCTTGCCGCCGCCATGCAGTCAGCGACGACGGGTGGCAAGGGGCTGGACGAGGTGCTGCGCGGGCTGGGCGAACGGCTCTCCGGCATGGCGCTTTCCGCCGGGCTGAAGCCGTTTGAGACCATGATCGGCAACGCCGTCAGCGGGCTTTTGAACGGTGGCGGTTCGTTGTTCGCCTTTGCCGATGGTGGCGTGCCGGGGCGCAGCATCACGCCTTTTGCGGATGGCGGCGTGGTTTCCAGCCCCGCTTTTTTCCCGATGGGCGGCGGGCTTGGCCTGATGGGCGAGGCGGGGGCGGAGGCGATCCTGCCCTTGAAGCGCGGCTCGGATGGCGCTCTCGGTGTCGCCGCGCCGGCAGGCGGCGGTGGCGCGCAGATCGTTTTCAACGTGACGGCGACCGATGCGGCGAGCTTCAAGAAAACCGAAGGCCAGATCGCCGCCATGCTTGCCCGCAGCGTCGGGCGCGGCCAGCGCGGATTGTGACGTGCGGCATGTCCTCTTTGTCCCCATTCCCCTGATGAACGCAGGGATGGGGACGGCGGGATGCCATGAACGACGGCCCTGTTTTGCGAGCGGGCACCTTGATTTCTCCAACACAGTAAAAAGATTCGTGGAACAACAAGATGGCGGCATTTCATGAAGTGCGGTTTCCGCTGAGGCTTGCGCTTGGCGTGAGCGGCGGGCCGGTGAGGCGAACCGATATCGTCAACCTTTCCAGCGGCCGGGAAAACCGCAATCAGCGCTGGAAGAATGCCAGGCGCGCCTATGACGCCGGATCCGGCATTCGCTCCGTTGCCGATCTTTACGAGGTGCTCTCCTTTTTCGAGGCGCGTCGCGGCGAGCTTTACGGTTTCAGGTTTCGCGATCCAGTGGACTTCAAATCCTGCCCGCCGGGCGAGGCGCCTGCCGCGACCGACCAGAAGATCGGCACCGGCGACGGGATGATGGCGCGTTTTCAGCTGGTGAAGACCTATGCCGATGCCGGCGGTTCCTTCACGCGGCGGGTGGAGAAACCGGTCGAGGCTTCGGTCTCCGTCTCGGTTGAGGGTGTGAGGGCCTTGCCGTCGGATTTTTCGGTCGATCATGCGACCGGCATGGTGACGTTCAGCCCCGGGCGGGTGCCGCCCGCCGGTGCCGTAATCCGCGCGGGCTTCGAATTCGATGTGCCGGTGCGGTTTGCGATCGACCGTATCGATCTGAACCTGACCGCCTTCGAGGCGGGCCGCATTCCCTCCATTCCGCTGATGGAAATCCTGCCATGAAGATCGTTCCCCTAGCCCTTGCCGAGCATCTCGGGGGCGATGCGACGACCACATGCCATTGCTGGAAGGTGATGCTGAAGGATGGCATGGTGATCGGCTTTACCGACCATGACGAGGCCCTTTCCTTCGCCGGTGTGACCTATCTGGCCGAAAGCGGCTTCCAGGCCAGTGATAGCGATAGCGAAACCGGGCTGGGTGCGAGTGCAGGCGAAGTGACCGGCGGTTTCTCCAGCGAGGCGATTTCCGAAGTTGATCTGGCTGCCGGGCGGTTTGATGGGGCGAAGGTGGCGCTTTTCCTCGTCAACTGGCAGGCGCCGGAACAGCATATGCTGCTCAACATGCGCGAAATCGGCGAGGTGACCCGGGCGGGCGGCGCGTTTCGCGCTGAGCTGCGCAGCATCGCCCATCGTCTGTCCCAGCCGCAGGGCAGGGTCTATGGCCGCCGCTGCGATGCTGCACTGGGTGACCGGCGATGCGGCGTCGATCTTGCGCGGTTCACCGGCAGCGGCAGCGTTACGGGCGTGGATGTGGCCGGTAATCTGCTGGCGGCCGGGCTTGATGCTTTCGCCGATGGTTTCTTCAGCCGTGGAAAGCTGCGGTTTGTAACCGGCGGGCTCACGGGCAGGAGTTTCGATCTCGATGGGCATGACAAGCGCGATGGTGGTACGCGCCTGTCCTTCTGGCTGGCCCCGGAACGGGCGCCGTCGCCGGGGGATGTTTTTTCAGTCACGGCCGGCTGCGACAAGAGCTTCGCGACCTGCAAGGCGAAATTTGCCAATCACCTGAATTTTCGCGGCTTCCCGCATCTGCCGGGGGCTGATTTTGCCTATTCCTACGCCCGCGGCGGCGAGACCCATGATGGCAAGGCGTTGTTTCCATGACGAAGACCGGAGAAAAAGTGCTGGCGCTGGCACAAGGCTGGATCGGCACGCCTTACCGGCATCAGGCGTCTTTGCAGGGCGTTGGTTGCGATTGTCTCGGCCTCGTCAGGGGTATCTGGCGCTCGCTTTACGGCAAGGAACCGGAACTGCCGCCGCCCTACGCGCCTGACTGGGCCGAACGCGGTGGCGGGGACCGGCTGATGGATGCCGCGCAGCGGTATTTCCTGGAGCTACAAGGCATGGAGGAGGCGCTGCCGGGAGACCTGCTGCTGTTCCGCTGGCGGACTGAAGCGGCAGCGAAACATCTCGGCATTCTCGCAGGACCTCAGCATTTCATCCATGCCTATGAACAGGCGGCGGTGCTGCGTTCTGTACTGGTGCCCGGCTGGAAGCGGCGCATTGCCGGCATCTTCCGTTTTCCCGATCCCTGATATTTTCCGAGGCGACCATGGCGACCATTCTCTTTCAGGCGGCGGGCGCAGCACTCGGCGGCATTTTCGGCCCGGTTGGCGCCATCATCGGCCGTGCCGCCGGCGCGCTAGCGGGCAATGCCGTCGACCGCGCCCTGCTTTCGAACGGGCGGACTGTATCGGGCGCAAGGCTTTCGACGGCGCGCATTCCCGGTGCGGATGAGGGCGCAGCCATCAACCGGCTCTACGGCACGGCGCGGATCGGCGGCACGCTTATATGGGCGACGCGGTTTGAGGAAAGCATCGAGGTTGAGCGGCGTGGCGGCAAGGGTAATCGCGGCCCGAAAGTGGAGACCTATCGATACTTCGCCAATCTCGCCATCGGGCTATGCGAAGGTGAGGCGGCCATGGTGCGGCGCGTCTGGGCCGATGGGCGAGAACTGGACTTGACTGGCGTCGAGATGCGTTTTTATTCCGGCAGCGAGACGCAATTGCCCGATCCGCTGATCGAGGCGAAACAGGGTGCTGGCAATGCGCCGGCCTTTCGCGGCCTTGCCTATGTGGTGTTCGAACGCCTGCCACTCGACAATTATGGCAACCGCATCCCGCTCATGCAGTTCGAGGTGGTGCGCCCGGTTGGAAGGCTGGAAAAAGCCATCCGCGCCATCACCGTCATCCCCGGTGCGACGGAACACGGTTACGCCACGGCGCAGGTCTCGGAACGCACCGGCATGGGTGAGAGCCGCGTCATGAACCGCAACGGCCTGACGGCTGCGACCGACTGGCAGGCCGCAATCGACGAGTTGCAGGCGCTTTGCCCCAATCTTGGGAGCGTGGCGCTGGTGGTAAGCTGGTTCGGTACCGACATGCGGGCGGGCGAATGCCGTGTTCTGCCGGGCGTGGAAGTTGCAGGCCGTGACGGGGAAACCGCGCCATGGTCCGTTGCCGGTGTTGCACGCGGGCAAGCGCACCTCGTCAGCCATCACCGCGGCGGCCCGGCCTATGGTGGCACGCCCAGCGACGAAAGCGTGTTGCAGGCCATGGCCGACCTCAAGGCGCGGGGTCTTAAAGTGTGCCTTTATCCCTTCATGATGATGGATGTTCCCACAGGCAACGGTCTGCCGGACCCCTATGGCAAAAATGAGCAGGACGCTTATGCCTGGCGCGGCCGCGTCACCTGCTTTCCCGCACCCGGCAGGCGCAACTCTCCGGACCGCAGCGCCGGCGCGCGGGCGGAGGTTCTTGCCTTCTGCAATCGCGACGAAGGTTATCGCCGCATGGTGCTGCATTATGCGGCATTGGCGGCTCGGGCGGGCGGGGTGGATGCCTTCCTGATCGGCTCGGAACTGCGCGGGCTGACGGCGCTGAGGGACCAGAACGATGCCTTTCCCTTCGTCGAGGAACTCGTGCGCCTCGCACGCGATGTGCGCGCAATTCTCGGACCGGCGACGAAGCTGACCTATGCGGCGGACTGGAGCGAATATTTCGGCTACCAGCCGGCCGATGGCTCGGGCGATGTCTTCTACAATCTCGATCCGCTCTGGGCGAGCCCCGATATCGATGCCATCGGTATCGACAATTACATGCCGCTTTCCGACTGGCGCGACGAAGATGCCGCAAACGGCAATCCTGACGGCATGATCGGCCCGGATGATGCTGGTGCCTTCCGCCGCGCCATCACGGCGGGGGAGGGTTTCGACTGGTATTATGCCAGCGATGCCGACCGCGCCGCGCAGCGGCGCACGCCCGTTACCGATGGGCTGAAGGGCAAGCCATGGGTTTTCCGTTACAAGGATCTGCGAAGCTGGTGGCTGAATGCCCATTACGACCGGGTGCGAGGTGCGGAGAAATCGACGCCGACCGCATGGTTGCCGGGCGCAAAGCCGATCTGGTTCACCGAACTCGGTTGCCCGGCGGTGGACAAGAGCGCGACGCGTCCGAATGTCTTTCCCGATCCGAAATCGGCGGAAAACGCCTTTCCCTATTTTTCCCACCGAAGCCGCGCTGATAGCCAGCAGCGGCGGTTCCTGGAGGCGCATCTCGACCACTGGGGAAAGGGTGATGCGGCGATGGTCGATGCAAACAGGGTCTATCTATGGACCTGGGATGCGCGACCCTTTCCCGCCTTTCCGCAGAATGGTGCGGCCTGGAGCGATGGCGGCAACTGGCGCACCGGCCACTGGCTGAACGGGAGGCTGGGCACGGCAACGCTCGCCGATGCCATCGCCGCCATCCTCACCGATCACGGTTTTTCAGATTTCGACGTTTCCGCCGTCAGCGGCGATCTGGGAGGTTATGTGCAGGGTGACGTGACCTCGGCCCGAAACCTGCTGGAGCCGCTGATGGCGGCGTTTCAGGTGGATGTGGCGGAAGATGGCGGAACCCTGCGTTTCCGTTCCCGTAACTCGGCGGTCCTGCCTGTCCGCGATATTGCCGTACTTGCCGATCTGGAGGATGAGCCGCTGTGGTCGGAAAATCGCGGCCATGACAGCGATTTCGCTGCCGAGGCGGTGCTGACCTCGTTCAATCCGGCGCTCGATTACGAGCAGGCGAGCCTGCGTTCGCGCCGCATCGACAATGCCGGCAGCCGCGTGATGCGGCTTGACCTCAACGCAGCCGCGCCAGCCGAAACAGTGGAAGCGGCGGCCGATGCCCTTTTGCGCGACAATCGGCAGGCGCGTCGCACATTGCGCTTTGCGCTGACGCCGACGGAGATCGATCTGGAGCCCGGCGACTGCATCCGTCTTCCGCAGGATGTTTTCCCGCAGGCTCCTGCGGGACGCTTTCTGGTCAGCCGGATCGAGGATGGCGCGGTGCGGCAGGTGGAAGCCCGCGCCTTTTCTGCGGCTTTCTCCACCTTTACGGGCGCTGCGGAGGAGCGGCGCAGCAGCGGTGAAAGCGGTGCCGAAGGTTTTGCCCCGGAAGTGCTGTTCCTCGACCTGCCGCGCCATGACGGCATCGCGCCGGACGATTCGGCGCGCATTGCCGTCCTTGCAAAACCCTGGCGGCCAATCCTCGTTTCCGCATCACCCGGCACGGAAGGGTACCGGCAGCGCGTTGTGCTCGACCGGCCGGCAATGATCGGTCGGCTGGTCGTGCCGCTGATGTCCGGTCCCTCCGGTCGTTTCGATCGCAAAAACACCATCCTGCTCGATCTGCCCTTCGGCGAACTTTCCTCAGCGCCGGAACTGTCGGTGCTGAACGGCGAAAATCGCATCGCCGTCAGGGCCGCAAACGGCGTGTGGGAGATTGTCGGCTTTACGCGGGCTGAGGAAATCGCACCCTCGCGCTGGCGGCTTTCCACTCTGCTGCGCGGGCTTGGCGGCACGGAAGACGCGCTGGCGGCAGGCGCGACCATGGGTAGCCCGGTCGTGGTGCTGGATGCTGCGGTCCAGCCGCTCGGTCTTGCCGCAAGCGAGCGCGGACGCCGCCTGAACTGGATCGCGGAAGCCGCGGGCAAGGCGGGTCCCCCTGCCGGGCCTTTCGTTTTCGAAGGCGGTCTGCGCGCCGAAACACCGCTCGCGCCGGTGCATATTTCCGCAGAGCGGCGCAAGGACGGCATTCTGTTTAAATGGATGCGCCGGGGGCGGATGGAGGCCGATGGCTGGGACGCGACGGAGATACCGCTGGATGAACCTTCCGAGCGTTACCGCGTCGAGGTGCTGGATGGCGGGGCCGCCAGACGCATGGCGGAGGTCTCCGAACCTGTCTGGCTCTATGCTGCGGCGGACGAACTCACAGATTTCCCGACCTTGCGGGATCACATTTCCGTGCGTGTCCGACAGCTGGGCCGTGCGGTGCCTTCGGGAGTGGTGGCGCAGGCCATTCTCCCGCTCTGACATGTGCCTGAAAAACAACGAAAAGGACGAGATTATGGAGAGTACCAAACCATGGTATCAATCGCGCACGATCTGGGGTGCTTTGATTGCGGTTTTTGCACCGCTTTTCAGCATTGCCGGCCTTGACCTGCCTGCCGGCCTGCAGGGCGAACTGGCGGAAGGGCTGGTGACGGTGGCAGGCGGAATTGGCGGCCTGATCGCACTTTACGGCCGCCTTTCGGCGACCCGCGCCATTCGCTGAGCATGCCTGTCGGGATGCCGTTCCCGTCATCGCCCTTCACGGCGGGGGCGGCATTCATTTGCCATTCAGACGCTTTGCGCTACATATTCGGTCACAATAGGGTTCGAGACGCACCCGGTTTTTTGTGGAAGTTTGTAGAATGGCATCACCTCTCATCATCGCGACGCTTGCAGCCGGGCTTTCCGGTTTCACGGCGCCCGAGGCTGATTTGCAGGGCCATTACATCCTTGCTGCCAGCGATTGCGGCGCAGCCGTCGCCCGCGTCGTGCGCGAAACAGGCGGCCAGCTTCTTTCAGTCTATCCTTCCGGCGACGGTCAGTCCTGTGTCGTCACCGTTCTCGTCCAGGGCAATGGCGAGCGCCCGCGCAAGGTGACGATGCGCGTGCCGATGTAGCCTTGCCCGCATCGCCGAAATATCGGAAAACAATCCGAGACACTTAGCATGACCGGAACGCAGGCGGGCCGGGACACAGGAAAGGGCGGACAATGCGTATTCTCGTGGTTGAGGACGATGCCAATCTCAATCGTCAGCTGACCGATGCTCTGAAAGAGGCCGGTTATGTTGTCGATCAGGCATTTGACGGCGAGGAAGGGCATTATCTCGGCGATACCGAGCCCTATGACGCCATCGTTCTCGATATCGGCCTGCCGCAGCTTGATGGCATCACCGTCGTCGAGAAATGGCGTGCGGCCGGCAAGGCCATGCCCGTCCTCATCCTCACCGCCCGCGATCGCTGGAGCGACAAGGTGGCGGGCATCGATGCCGGCGCCGATGATTACGTTACCAAGCCTTTCCATGTCGAAGAGGTTCTCGCCCGCGTGCGTGCGCTCATCCGCCGCGCCGCCGGCCATGCTTCCTCCGAACTGGTCTGCGGCCCCGTCCGGCTCGATACCAAATCCTCCAAGGCGACCGTCAACGGCACGACGCTGAAGCTCACCTCGCACGAGTTCCGGCTCCTGTCCTATCTCATGCATCACATGGGCGAGGTCGTCTCGCGCACGGAACTGGTCGAACATATGTACGATCAGGATTTCGACCGGGATTCCAACACGATCGAGGTGTTCGTCGGCCGTTTGCGCAAGAAGCTCGGCGTTGATCTGATCGAGACGATCCGTGGTCTCGGTTACCGGATGCAAGCGCCGGCAGATGCGAAGTAATTCTCTCACCGCCCGCGTTTTGCTGCTCGCGTCTGCCTGGTCGGCGCTGGCGCTGGTGGTGATCGCCGTGGTGATCTCCACGCTCTACCGCCAGGGGGTGGAGCGCAGCTTCACCGATCTTCTCAGAGCGCAGCTCTATAACGTCATCAACTCCGTGACGATTTCCAACGAGAACACGCTTGCCGGCAGTCCGCAGCTCGGCGATCTCCGGTTTTCGCAGCCCGATACCGGCTGGTACTGGGTGGTGGAGCCGCTTGGCAATTTCCAGACCGCGCCGCTGGTGTCTTCCTCACTCGGCGTGTCAACGCTGCCGGTGCCGAGCATTCTCGACGCCCCCTTCGACAACAGATATGAGCGCTTTTATGCCGCTACCGACGAGGCGGGCAACAAGGTGCGCGTGGCGGAAACGGAGGTCGTGCTGGACGGTGAGGGCCGTGCGGCGCGGTTTCGGGTCTCCGGCAATCTGAACGTCGTCGAAGACGATGTGCGCGATTTCTCCAACAGCCTTTATCTGGCGCTCGCTGTTTTTGGCGTCGGCAGTCTGGTCGTCAACGGTCTGGCCATTCTCTACAGTCTGCGGCCGCTCGATCAGGCCCGTGTCGCGCTCGGCAAGATCCGGGGCGGTGAGGCGGAAAGCCTCGAAGGCGAATTCCCGCGCGAAATCCAGCCGCTCGCCAATGAGGTCAATGCGCTGATCGACAGCAACCGCCGGCTCGTGGAGCGCGCCCGCATGCAGGTCGGCAACCTCGCGCATTCGCTGAAAACGCCGATCGCCGTTCTTCTGAACGAGGCCCGCACGCTGGAGCCGCAGCATGGCGATCTGGTGCGGGCGCAGGCCGACGCCATGCAGGCGCAGGTGCAATCCTATCTTTCCCGCGCCCGCATCGCCGCCCAGCGCGGCTCGATCCTCGCCCGCGTCGAAGCTGAACCGGCGCTGGAACGGCTGGTGCGCGTGATGCGCCGCCTGAACCCCGACAAGCAGTTCGTGCTGAATTTCGAACAGCCCGGCGCCGTCCTCGGCATGGAGCAGCAGGATCTGGAAGAGGTCGTCGGCAATCTTCTGGAAAATGCCGCCCGTTTTGCCCAGACGCGCGTGGTCGTCACGCTTGCGACCGGCACGCACCCGTCCTCCGATGCGGAAATCGCCCGTCGTTCCTGGGTGGAACTGACGGTGGAGGATGACGGGCCGGGGCTTGAGCCGGAACAGATCAGCGAAGCGATGAAGCGCGGACGAAGGCTGGATGAGAGCCGGCCGGGCACCGGACTGGGACTTTCCATCGTTTCCGAGGTGGTGTCAGAGTACCATGGCCGCTTTTCGCTGTCGCGCAGTGGCATCGGTGGGCTGAAAGCCGATCTGATTTTGCCGGGCCTCTCGAAAGAGCTTGCGTGAGGCAAGAAAAAAAGCAAGAAATTCAATGGTAGCATATTAGGTGCGATGCGGTAGGAAGAGGACAGGGTTTGGTTGACGTGTATGATGGCTGTCGCTCCGTGACGATGCGTTCGCTGGTGTCACGCCCGGCACTTCTCTCTATCCTGTGCGTTTCGATGCTGAGCGCCTGCACCACCACGGGCACCCGCCCGGCGGGCGGCGGCCTGTTCGGCCGATCGTCGCAGCCTTCGACGCCTTTCCTTGCCAATCTTGAGGGTGGCATTGTCGGGCGAAGCGGCGTGCAACTTGACAGGGGCGACCAGACGAAGGCGCTGGAGGCCGAATACAAGGCGCTGGAAACGGCCCCGGTCGGCACGCCGGTATCCTGGACCGGCGATGACGCCAAGGGTCAGGTGGTCGCCAATGCGCCTTATCAGGTCGGCAACCAGAATTGCCGGCAATATTCCCACAGCCTGACGGTTGACGGGCGCGAAACCAGGGTGCGCGGCGCGGCCTGCCGCAATGCCGATGGAAGCTGGTCTCCCCTGACCTAAATCACTTTGACGTAAATCAAGGTCGCGAACCCCGCGCAATGACAGGAAGAGGCATGGCGGCACAGGCGGAATGTGCCGGCGGTGCGGCGTGATGTCTCAAATTCACGTCATTGCCGCGCTTCATGTTTCCATGTGCCGCGCATTCGAGTAATTGAGCCTTATGTTCTGGATTGTCGTTGCGATACTGACGGCGGCTGTCGCCATCGTCCTGATGTACCCGCTGATGCGGAAGACCGAGGTGGCTGAGACGCGCCGCGACGGCGAAGTTGCCGTCTATCGCGACCAGCTTGCCGAACTGGACCGTGAACGCGCCGCAGGCCTGATCGGCGAGACGGAGGCCGAATATGCCCGCGCCGAAATCGGCCGCCGGCTGCTTGCCGCTGCCGATGCCGGACAAAATGCTGAGAGCAGCACCCGACCGCTGAGGCACAATCTCGCCGCGACCCTCATCACCGTGCTGCTGCCGGCACTCGGGCTCTGTCTTTACATCTGGAACGGCAGTCCGGATGCGCCGGACATGCCGCTCGAGGCACGTCTTGAAAAACCCGGCAACGACATGAACCTGCTGATCGCCCGGGCTGAAAGGCATCTGGCGGAGAACCCGAATGACGGCGCCGGCTGGGATATTCTCGCGCCGATCTATTTCAAGACGATGCGGCTCGGCGATGCCGAGCTTGCCTATCGCAACGCTATTCGTATTCTCGGATCGAGCCCGGAACGGCTGACGGGCCTTGGCGAGACGCTGGTGGCGGGCAATGATGGTATCGTCATCGAGTCCGCGCGCGACGCTTTTGCTGAGGCCGAACGGCTGAAGTCGGGCAATCCGCGCGCCCGCTTTTACCTGGCGCTTGCGCTGGAGCAGGCGGGCAAGGCGGAAGAGGCGCGTGCAGCCTTTGCCGCGCTGGCCGCCGATGCGCCGGCCGGCGCGCCATGGCTGCCGCTGGTGCGCGAACACCTTGCCCGGACCGGTGGCGCGGCGACCCCTGCCGCACCCGGCCCAACCACAGGTGACGTGGCAGCGGCAAACGACATGACGCCTGCCGACCGGCAGGCGATGATCGAGGGCATGGTGGCAAGCCTTGACGCCAAGCTGAAAGATAACCCGGCTGATTTTGAGGGCTGGATGCGGCTGGTGCGCGCCTATTCCGTGCTGAAGAACGAAGCCAAGGCCGGAGAGGCCCTGCGGGCGGGACTGAAGGCTTTTCCGCCGGAGGGTGAGCAGGGCAGGCAGCTTCTGGCGCTGGCGAAGGAGCTGGGCGTTTCGGCCGGGCCGCTTCGGGGGAACGCGCCGCAGAATGCGATGCCGCAGGGAGTGACGCAATGACCCGCAAACAGAAACGACTGGCGATCATCGGCGGCGGCATGAGCTTCATCGTTGCAGCCGTGCTGCTCGTCATGTTCGCCTTCGGCCAGTCCATTGCCTATTTCTACATGCCGGCCGATCTGGAGAAGACGCCGGTCGATCCCGGCACCCGCATTCGCCTTGGCGGGCTGGTGGCGGAAGGCTCCGTCAAGCGCGGCGAGGGCCGCACGGTGAGCTTCACCGTGACCGACGGCGAAGCGAACGTGCCGGTCAGCTATACCGGCATCCTGCCCGATCTCTTCCGCGAAGGGCAGGGCGTGGTGACGGAAGGCGTTTTTGATGCCGCCACCCACGGCTTCGTGGCCGACAGCGTGCTGGCCAAGCATGATGAGAACTACATGCCGAAGGAAGTGGCCGACCGGCTGAAGGACAAGGGCCTATGGCAGCACACGGAAGAGGGCGGACAGCCTTCGGGCGCTGCGACTGAGGGGGCTTCGGCCGACAAGACCGGAGCGACAAAATGATCAACGAGATCGGCCACTATGTTCTGGTTCTGGCGCTCGCCGTGGGGCTGATCGTCTCGACCCTGCCGGTGATCGGCGCGCGGCGCAACGACCGGGCGCTGATGGATGTCGCCTCGCTCGGCTCCATCGTGATGTTCCTGCTGGTGGCCTTGTCTTTTGCTGCATTGACAAGGGCCTATGCCGTCTCGGATTTTTCCGTTCGTAACGTCTGGGAAAATTCCCATTCGCTGATGCCGACGCTTTACAAGCTGACGGGTGTGTGGGGCAACCACGAAGGCTCGATGCTGTTGTGGTTGCTCATTCTGGTGTTTTTCAGCGCGCTTGTTGCCGTCTTCGGTCGCAATCTTCCGGAAACGCTGAAAGCCAATGTGCTTTCCGTACAGGCCTGGATTTCCGTCGCCTTCCTGCTGTTCATCCTCCTGACGTCCAATCCGTTCCTGCGTCTGGAGCCGGTGCCGGCCGAGGGGCAGGACCTGAACCCGATCCTTCAGGATTTCGGTCTCGCGATCCATCCGCCGCTGCTTTATCTCGGTTATGTCGGCTTTTCCGTCTGCTTCTCCTTCGCTGTCGCAGCCCTTCTGGAAGGCCGCATCGATGCGGCCTGGGCACGCTGGGTCAGGCCATGGACGCTTGCCGCCTGGACCTTCCTGACCGCCGGCATCTCCATGGGTTCCTATTGGGCCTATTACGAACTCGGCTGGGGCGGCTGGTGGTTCTGGGATCCGGTGGAAAACGCTTCTTTCATGCCGTGGCTTGCCGGAACCGCGCTCCTGCATTCGGCGCTCGTCATGGAAAAGCGCGAGGCGTTGAAAATCTGGACCGTGCTTCTGGCGATCATGACCTTTTCCCTGTCGCTGCTCGGCACCTTCCTCGTCCGCTCCGGCGTTTTGACCTCGGTCCACGCCTTTGCCACCGATCCGAGCCGCGGCATCTTCATTCTCGGCATTCTCACGATCTTCATCGGCGGAGCCTTCGCGCTGTTTGCATGGCGTGCGCCTTCGCTGAAAGCTGGCGGCCTGTTCGCGCCGATCTCGCGCGAGGGTGCGCTCGTCCTCAACAATCTGATCCTGACGGTCTCGACCGCGACCGTGCTGATCGGCACGCTTTACCCGCTCATTCTCGAGACCCTGACGGGCGAAAAGATTTCGGTCGGCGCGCCGTTCTTCAACCTCACCTTCGGCCTGCTGATGATCCCGATCCTGATCGTCACGCCCTTTGGCCCGATGCTGGCTTGGAAACGCGGCGATCTGCTGGGCGCCTTCCAGCGGCTTTATGTGGCGGCGGCGATTGCTGCCATTGCCGGGCTGACGCTCTGGTACGTGGAAAATGGCGGTCCGGTGCTGGCGGCGCTCGGCATCGCGGCCGGTTTCTGGCTGATCCTCGGCGCGTTGGCCGATCTCTGGTATCGCGCCAATTTCGGCAAGCTGGCCTTCGGTATCGCGTTCCGTCGCCTGAAGGGCCTGCCGCGCTCGGCCTTCGGCACCGCGCTGGCGCATATGGGGCTTGGCATCACCGTGCTCGGCATCGTCATCGTCACCACCTTCGAGACCGAAACGGTGCTGGAAATGAAACAGGGCACGGTGGCGGAGGCGGGCGGCTACAGCCTCACCTTCGATGGTATCCGCCATGCCGTCGGCCCGAACTTCACCGAGGATCGCGGCCATTTCACCATCCGCAAGGCGGGCGTGGAGGTGGCCGATGTCTGGTCGTCCAAACGGCTCTATACCGCGCGCCGCATGCCGACGACGGAAGCCGGCATCCTGACCTTCGGCCTCAGCCAGCTTTACGTCTCGCTGGGTGACCCCATGGACGATGGCGGCATGGTGGTGCGCATCTGGTGGAAACCCTTCATCCTGTGCATCTGGGGCGGCACGCTGTTCATGATGGCGGGCGGTTTCATCTCGCTCTCCGACCGGCGGTTGCGGGTAGGTGCGCCGAACCGCAAGGCGAAGCCTGTGCGGGCTGCAATGCCGGAGGCGGCGGAATGAGGGAGAGAGTGGTAGGGCTGGCTCTTTTTCTCACCCTCATCTTCGCTGCAGCCTCTCCGGCCTTCGCCTTCAATCCGGACGAGGTGCTGAAAGACCCCGTGCTGGAGCAGCGCGCCCGGAACCTCACCTCGCAACTGCGCTGCATGGTCTGCCAGAACCAGTCGATCGATGACAGCAATGCCGAACTGGCGCGTGATCTGCGCGTTCTGGTGCGTGAGCGGCTGGTTCAGGGCGATAGCGACAATGCCGTCATCGACTATGTCGTATCGCGTTACGGTGAATTCGTGCTGCTGAAACCGCGCCTCAGCCTGCGCACCGTGCTTTTGTGGGGGGCGCCGATCGGCCTCACGCTTGCGGGAATTTTCGCCGTCTTCGTCTTTTCGCGCCGTCGCGCAACAGAGGAGCGGCCGCAGAAACTGAGTGCGGACGAAGAAGAGAGAATTCGCAATCTCATTGAAAAATAACCGGTTTCCATTTCCGTCCCCGGTTCTTTTTCAACATTACGGATTTTTCATTCGTCAGACACTTCGCCGTAAGGTGTTGCCTCCTATATCTTCATCATCCACCGCTTCTCCCCCGGTCAAACGGGCTCCAGTTGAATGAAGAAAGAAGGTACCCATGTCTCACTCGCAAAACGGACGTTTCCCGCTGAAGACGGCCCTGAAGGCCACGACCGTCGGCGGTCTTGCCGCTCTGATGCTTTCGACCGGTATCGCCGCGCCGATTTCCTTTGCCGCCCCCGTCGAAGTGAATGCGCCGCAGGTTCCGAGCTTCGCCAATGTGGTCGATGCGGTTTCGCCGGCCGTCGTTTCCGTTCGCGTGCAGTCGAACGTGCAGCCCGCTTCCGATGATTCCAGCAACTTCTCCTTCAATTTCGGCGGCCGTGGTCTCGACCAGCTGCCGGACGATCATCCGCTGAAGCGCTTCTTCAAGGAATTTGGCGGCCCCAATCAGGACCGTTCCGAGCGTGGCCCGAACCGCCACCGTGACGGCAAGGGTCCGCTGCGCCCGGTCGCCCAGGGCTCCGGTTTCTTCATTTCCGAAGACGGTTATGTCGTCACCAACAATCACGTGGTCGATGACGGCTCCGCCTATACGATCGTGATGAATGACGGCACCGAACTCGACGCCAAGCTCGTCGGCCGCGATCCGCGCACCGATCTCGCGCTGCTGAAGGTCGATGTGAACCGCAAGTTCACCTATGTGAAATTCGCTGATGACACCAAGATCCGCGTCGGTGACTGGGTCGTCGCCGTCGGCAACCCCTTCGGTCTCGGCGGCACGGTGACATCGGGCATCATTTCCGCCCGTGGCCGCGATATCGGCTCCGGCCCATATGACGATTACCTGCAGATCGACGCGGCCGTGAACCGTGGTAACTCGGGTGGCCCCGCCTTCAACCTCAACGGTGAAGTCGTCGGCATCAACACCGCCATCTTCTCGCCCTCGGGCGGCAATGTCGGTATCGCCTTCGCTATCCCCGCATCGGTTGCCAAGGACGTGATTGCCGACCTGCAGAAGGACGGCAAGGTTGAACGCGGCTGGCTCGGCGTGCAGATCCAGCCGGTCAGCAAGGATATCGCCGAATCGCTCGGCCTTTCCGAAGCCAGCGGTGCGCTCGTCGTGTCGCCGCAGGCCGGCTCGCCGGGCGACAAGGCCGGCATCAAGCAGGGCGACATCATCACCGCCGTCAATGGCGAGCCGGTCAAGGATGCCCGCGACCTGTCGCGCCGCATCGGCGGCATGGCTCCCAATGCCAAGGTTGAAATCTCGCTCTGGCGCGGCGGCAAGTCGCAGTCGGTCACGGTGACGCTTGGCGATCTCGCCAGCGACGACGCTTCAAAGGCGACGCCGACCCAGAACGACGACAAGGGCAGCCAGTCCTCCAGCGAGAAGGTACTGTCCAGCCTTGGCCTGACGGTGACCCCCGCCGATGACGGCAATGGCCTTGCCATCACAGATGTCGACCCCGACAGCGACGCCGCTGCCCGTGGCCTGAAGACGGGTGAGAAGATCACCTCCGTCAACAACCAGCAGGTTGCCTCCGCCGCCGATATCGAGAAGATCCTCGAACAGGCCAAGAAGGACGGTCGCTCCAAGGCGCTGTTCCAGATCCAGACGGACGACGGCAGCCGCTTCATCGCGCTGGATATCGACCAGGGTTGATAACTCGAATGGCGATGCCGGTTCTTCGGGAGCCGGCGTCGCATCGCGCTCTTGAGACGGGGCGGTTGAGTATGGCAGGGCGCTACGGCCCGTTTCTTCTCCCCGCCGGGGAGAAGGTGGCCCGAAGGGTCGGATGAGGGGGGAACCTCTCGGTAAATCTCTGGCCTCGCCCCCTCATCCCGCTGCCGCGACCTTCTCCCCGGCGGGGAGAAGAAATAAGCGGCGCCCGCCTGATCCATAGGCGATTGTTCCGCCTTGAAGCGCGATGGTGCTTCAAGGCCAGGTCTTCGGAGGAAATCTCATGGAAAACAAGGTTCAGGAAATGTCTGTCGCATCTCTTTCCGGTTGTGCGGAAAAGGGCGAGGGCGCTATTGTCCCGCACATGAAGATTCTTGTCATTGAAGACGACCTCGAGGCTGCGGCCTATATGACCAAGGCGTTCCGCGAAGCCGGGATCGTCGCCGATCACGCCAGCGACGGCGAGAGCGGCCTGTTCATGGGCTGCGAGAATGCCTACGACGTGATGGTGATCGACCGCATGTTGCCGCGCCGCGACGGGCTTTCCGTCATCAGCGAGCTGCGCCGCCGCGGCATCGAGACACCGGTTCTGATCCTTTCCGCGCTGGGGCAGGTGGATGACCGCGTCACCGGCCTGCGCGCCGGCGGCGACGACTATCTGCCGAAGCCCTATGCCTTTTCCGAACTGCTCGCCCGCATCGAGGTGCTTGGCCGCCGCAAGGGCAAACCCGAGCAGGACATGGTCTACCGCGTCGGCGATCTTGAGCTTGACCGGCTGTCGCATGATGTCCGCCGGGGCGGCAAGGAAATCCTGCTGCAGCCGCGTGAATTCCGCCTGCTGGAATATCTGATGAAGAATGCCGGCCAGGTGGTGACCCGCACCATGCTTCTCGAAAATGTCTGGGACTATCATTTCGACCCGCAGACCAATGTCATCGACGTACATGTCTCCCGTCTGCGCTCGAAGATCGAGAAGGACTTCGAGAAGCCGCTTCTGAAGACCATTCGCGGCGCTGGCTATATGATGAAGGACGAGGGCTGATTGGCGAAAATGGCCCGCCTCAGAATAGTGTTCCGGTCAACAGCGGTGCGCCTTTCGGCGCTCTATATTCTGCTGTTTGCGCTCTGCGCCGCCTTCCTGGTCTTTTATGTCACCGCCCTTTCCGAACGGCTGCTGAACCAGCAGACGCGCGATGCTGTGCTGCAGGAAGTCTCGGATGTGCAGCGCATCTATAGTCGCGGCGGCATCAACCCGCTGCTGAGGATGATGGAGCGCCGTGCCCGCCAGCCGGGGGCAAGCCTTTACGTCATCGCCGGGCCGAATGGCGAAATCCTTGCCGGCAACGTCGCCTCCGTGCAGCCGGGCGTCTTCGACAAGGAGGGCTGGACTGGCTTTCCTTTCCGTTACGAGCGTTATTCCGAAAGCGGCGACAGCGTCCAGCATCTGGCGACGGCCAATATCTTTCTGCTGGATAACGGGTTGCGCATCCTGATCGGCCGCGACCTTGGCGAACCGACCAAGTTCCGGGCGCTGGTGCGCAACGCGCTGATGGTGGCGCTGGCCATCATGGGCGGCGGCGCGCTGCTCATCTGGTTCGGCATCGGCCGCAATGCGCTGAAACGTATCGACCGCATGTCGGCGGCAACCAAGAAGATCATGGCGGGCGATCTATCCCAACGCCTGCCGCAGGGCCGTTCCGGCGACGAGTTCGACCGGCTTTCCGGTTCTCTCAACGCCATGCTCGGCCGTATCGAGAAACTGAATGAGGGTCTGCGGCAGGTCTCCGATAATATCGCCCACGACCTCAAGACACCGCTGACGCGGCTGCGCAACAAGGCGGCCGCAGCACTTGACGACGATGACGAAAGCAGACGGCGTGCCGCACTTGAGGGCATCATTGCCGAATCCGACCAGCTCATTCGTACCTTCAACGCGCTGTTGATGATTTCCCGCGTCGAGGCCGGCTCGATTGCCGCCGAAATGACCGATGTGGACATGTCGGCAATCGCCGCCGACAGCGCCGAGCTTTACGAGCCGGTGGCCGAGGATGCCGGGCTTGTGCTTGAGGCCGAAATCGAGCCTGGCCTGTCCGTAAAGGGCAATCGAGAGCTGATTGGACAGGCGCTGTCAAACCTCATCGACAATGCCATGAAATATGCCTGTGAGGGCGAAGGTGACAAGAAACTCGTCGTTCGCCTTGTGACGGAGCCGGAAGCCATCGTGCTTTCCGTTGCGGACCATGGCCCCGGCATCCCCGCCGACAAGCGCGGCGAGGTGCTGAAACGCTTCGTGCGGCTGGACGAAAGCCGCTCCAAACCCGGCACGGGACTTGGCCTGTCTCTGGTAGAGGCCGTGATGGAACTGCATGGCGGATCGCTCGTGCTTTCAGACACGGACGCCTCGAATGCGGCCTGCCCGGGATTGACCGTTTCGATGGTGTTTCCCCTTCCCAAGCCGTAGACTGTGCCGTCTGGCGAGATTATCGCCGGCGAGATCGCTTCGTGATCGACAAAAGGACCTGCGACGGATGGCAAGCACATCTCCCTCGACCGGCGACCGACACCACCCGATCATTCTGTTCGATGCCGAATGCGTGCTGTGTTCCGTGAATGCGCATTTCGTGCTGCGGCATGACGCGGCCGGATATTTCCGGCTGGCATCCATGCAGGGAGACGTCGGTGCGGAAATTTACCGGCGACATGGCATGGACCCGAAAAACCCGGCCAGCCTGCTCGTCGTGGAAGGCGAAAGGGTGCGACAGGACAGCGACGCTATTCTGAGCATCTATGAGGCGCTTGGCTTGCCGTGGCGGCTGCTCACCGTCCTGCGCGTCATTCCCGCATTTTTGCGGGATCCCGTTTATCGTTTTGCCGCGCGCAATCGCTACCGTTGGTTCGGAAAACGCGAGCAATGCTGGGTCGCGCCGCCGGAATACAGGGACAGGATCCTTTGACCTGGTGCGGGCTTCGGCCCGCAGCATGCGGTAATCTCCGTGCAAGGGAAAGATGCGCGACTGACTTCGGCCGCGCACCTTCTTTCAGGCGGGATGCTCCGGATCAGAAGGTGTAGGCGACGCCCAGCATCGCGAATGGCTGGATGTCCTTTTTCGACAGGGGGCTGTCCTTGGCATCGCCCAGCAGGAAGCCGACGCCACCGGTGCCGGTGATCGACCAGTTCTCGGTCATAAGATACGTCACGGAGGCGCTGGCATCGATGCGCTTGAAGCCCGATTTGGCGTCAAAGCGGCGCAGGCCCGAACGGGCGGACTGGGCCGCGGTGACGCCGAAATAGGATTTCATGTGCTTGTCATCCGCCCAGGTCGCGGAAAGGTCCGCGCCGAGGATGAACTGGTCGACTTTGTGCGAAACGCTGGCGCCGACGGTTGCCGTCAGACCTTCGCTGCCGTTGATGGTCTTGTCCACCTTCGCATAGACTTCGAAGGGATCGATGCCATAGGCAATGACGCCGCCGACCACGCCGCCCGCCTTGATGTCACCCATTCCGCGAAGGTTTTTCTTGTCGTCCTTTTCCTTGCGCCCGGCTTCCCATCCGCCCTTCACACCCAGTCTGAAGCCGTTGTGGTTCAGCAGGTTGACGGTGACGCCGCTGAAATCGATGCTGAGCGTGTCTCCATACTGGACGGACACCAGCGGAACCGCACCCGCTTCCAGCTTGTCCGAGCCTTCATATTTGGGAGCGTAGGCAGCACCCACGCCAAGCGTGATCTTCCACTCGCTGGAACTGCTGTAACGGGCATTGTCGAAATTGCCCTGCGGTTCGGCGAACCTGTCGGATTTGCCGATATCGGCAGCGAAGACGGGCGTAGAGACGGCCTGCGCCAGGGGCAGCGTGCCCAGGCACAAGGCCATCGCACGCAGGTTCTTTTGCCATTTCACTGTAAAAATCTGTTTCATGATCATATCCGTTGCAGCATCAAGCCTTGCAAAACCTGGGAGTCGGGTTTCGTTGAGGAGGACGCTACGCGGGCACAATTGCGGAGACATTACGCGAGATTGCCGGCCACGACCGAAATGGCGCTTCCGCATGCCGGGACCTGGAAAAGATCGGTAAAAACGGTTTTCCTGATCGCAAAGCGCCCCGCATTTGTTACAACGCGGGGTGTATGCGCCCGAAAGCTTCGACAATCGCGGCGGCAGGACGATTTTGCGGGGAGTGATCCTTCCCGAAAATCAGGCAGCGTCGAAGCGCAGGGCGCCCGGGAGAGGGAGAGAGACAGTGACGAAACGGGAAACCGCTGAAAGGCGGCTGAGCGAGGTTCTGCCGGGTGTGATCCGCCCCTATACGCAGACGGAACTGAAATCCGTTCTCTCGACGCTCAAGGATATCGCCAAGGCCGAACCGGCGGTGGCGGCGCTGCTCGCCGCCGAAAGCCCGCTGAAGGATTTCATCGCTGCGGCTTTCACGCTCTCGCCCTATCTGCGCGACATGGCGGCGGCGGATGAGGGGCTGCTGACGCTTGCGATTTCAAAGCCGCTGGAGCCGCTGCTTGCCGATCTCGTCCGTGAAGCGCGCGATTGCTGGAGGCCGGGCGAAGAGGGTGGCGTGCCCGTGGAAAACGAAGTGATGTCACGGCTGAGGATCGCCAAGCGGCGGCTTTCCTTCGTTGCGGCGCTTGCCGATCTGGCGCGCATCTTCACCGCCCGTGATACGACACGCTGGCTGAGCGACATGGCGGATGCATCGCTTTCCGCCGCTATCGATCACCTGCTGCTGGCCGCCCATGAGAGCGGCAAGCTCAAACTGAAGAACGTGGCCGCCCCAAGCGAGGGTTCCGGCCTGATCGTGCTTGGTATGGGCAAGCTCGGCGCGCGCGAACTGAATTATTCCTCCGATATCGACGCCGTGGTGTTCTTCGAACCTTCAGCCGGTATCATGGACGATCCCTACGATGCGACGGAGAATTTCGGCCGTATGATGCGCCGTCTGGTGCGCATCATGCAGGAGCGCACGGCCGATGGTTACGTCTTCCGCACCGATCTGCGGCTGCGGCCAGATCCCGGCTCGACGCCACTCGCCATTCCCGTGGAGGCGGCGCTGCTTTATTACGAGGGCAGGGGCCAGAACTGGGAACGCGCAGCCTATATCAAGGCGCGGCCGGTGGCGGGTGACATCAAGGCGGGCGAAAACTTCCTGCGCGAGTTGACGCCCTTCATATTCCGCAAATATCTCGATTACGCGGCGATTGCCGATATTCACTCCATCAAGCGGCAGATCCACGCCCATAAGGGCCATGGCGCGATTGCGGTGAAGGGCCACAATGTCAAGCTCGGGCGCGGCGGCATTCGCGAGATCGAGTTCTTCGCCCAGACCCAGCAGCTGATTGCCGGCGGGCGTATGCCGGCGCTCCGGGTGCGCGCAACGCAGGAGGCGCTTGCGGCGCTGACTGAGGCGAAATGGATCGATGCCGAAACGCGTGACAGCCTGACGGACGCCTATTGGTTCCTGCGCGAGGTGGAGCACCGCATCCAGATGGTGCGCGACGAGCAGACACATGTGCTGCCCGACACCGAAACCGAATTGAAGCGCATCGCCTTCATGCTCGGTTTTGAAGATACCAAGGCCTTTTCCGAAAAGCTGGAAGAGGTGCTGCGGCTGGTGGAGCGTCGTTATTCGGCCCTGTTCGAACAGGAAACGAAGCTCTCCGGTGAGGCCGGCAATCTGGTCTTCACCGGCCAGAAGGATGACCCCGATACGTTAAAGACGCTGTCAGCGCTCGGTTTCGGACGACCGGAGGATATTTCCCGCGTCATCCGCACCTGGCACAACGGCCGTTACCGGGCGACGCAATCGGTGGAAGCGCGCGAGCGGCTGACGGAGCTGACGCCGGACCTGCTGCGCGCCTTCGGTGAAAGCAAGCGGGCGGACGAGGCGCTGCTGCGTTTCGACAATTTCCTCTCCGGTCTGCCGGCCGGCATCCAGCTCTTCTCGTTGCTCGGCAACAATCAGGCGCTGCTGTCGCTTCTGGTGATGATCATGTCTTCGGCCCCGCGTCTTGCGGAAATCATCGCCGCCCGCCCGCATGTCTTCGACGGCATGCTGGACCCGGCATTGATGAGCGACGTGCCGACGCGCGACTATCTCGCCCACCGCATGGGCAATTTCCTCTCCAATGCCCGCCATTACGAGGATATTCTCGACCGTCTGCGCATCTTCGCCGCCGAACAGCGTTTCCTGATCGGCGTTCGGCTGCTGACCGGCGCGATCCGTGGCGAGGTCGCCGCCCGCGCCTTCACCCATCTGGCCGATCTGGTGATAGAGGCGGCGCTCAATGCCGTTCTGGCGGAAATGGAAGCGGCGCATGGGCCTTATCCGGGCGGGCGCGTCGCTGTCATGGGCATGGGCAAGCTCGGCTCCTTTGAGCTGACGGCGGGCTCGGATGTCGATCTTATCCTGCTTTATGACTATGACGATGCCGCTCATGAATCCACCGGCGCAAAACCGCTCGATGTGGTTCGCTATTTCACCCGCGTCACGCAAAGGCTGATTGCGGCGCTTTCCGCGCCAACAGCGGAGGGCGTGCTTTACGAGGTGGACATGCGGCTTCGCCCCTCCGGCAACAAGGGCCCGGTGGCGACGCGCATTTCCGCCTTCGAGAAATACCAGCGCGAGGAAGCCTGGACCTGGGAGCATATGGCGCTCTCCCGCGCCCGCCTGATCTGCGGCGATGCCTCGCTGATGGAAGATGCACGCCGCATCATCGCCTCCATCCTTTCCCAGAAACGTGACGTGGCCAAGGTCTCCGCCGATGTGTTGGAGATGCGCAGCCTGATCGAGCAGGAAAAGCCGCCGGAAAACAACTGGGATTTCAAGCTCATCAATGGCGGGCTGATCGACCTCGAATTCATTGCCCAATACCTGGCGCTGGTGGGGCCGGTGAAGGGGCTTGCCGGGCATGAACCGGGGCGCAACACGGCCGAGGCGCTGCAGGCGCTCGCTGCCCCTGTCATGGAGCCGCAGGCCTTTGATGAATGCATGGCGGCGATGGCGCTCTACACCGAAATCTCGCAGATCGTACGGCTATGCATCGATGGCGCCTTCAACCCGAAGGAAGCGCCGGCGGGCCTCACCGATCTCGTTTGCCGGGCGGGGGATTGCCCTGACATTCCCACACTGGAGGGGGAGGTGAAGCGGCTGGCGAAAGCGGTGCGGAAGGCGTTTGTGGCGACGGTGAAGAATGGTGGGTGAGGCTTCACCCCCCTCTGCCCTGCCGGGCATCTCCCCCTCAAGGGGGGAGATCGATATGCGGCACTCTTCAGCCCATCTCTAACGTTGCGAATGAGCGAGCGTTAGCTCCCAGCTGATCTCCCCACCTGTGGGGGAGATGCCCGGCAGGGCAGAGGGGGGTATCGCGCATTCGAGCTTTACGTATTGCAGGACAGTCAGCGCGTCCGACGCCACCTCAATGCACCGTCCCGCAGCACCCCGCCGCATGCGGAATGATGATCGTCACCACCGTGCCACGGCCCTCACACGAGCGGATTTTCATCGTGCCGCCATGCAGCTTCACGAGCGAGCGGGAAATGGCGAGCCCGAGGCCGGAGCCGCCCTGGCTCTTGGCATATTGGCTCTGCACCTGTTCGAAAGGCTGGCCGATCTTGTTGAGCGCCTGGGCGGGAATGCCGATGCCGGTGTCTGCGATGGTAAGGATCATCGCGGCCTGATGCACATGGGTGCGCAGCGCGATGCGACCGCCATCGCCGGTGAATTTCACGGCGTTGGAGAGCAGGTTGAGCATGATCTGCTTCATGGCGCGGCGGTCACCCTGCATGGTGAGACCGGCGCAGACCTTCTGCTGCACGGTGATGTTCTTCTGCTCGGCCTGAATGGCCGTCAGGCGCAGGGTCTCCTCGATCAGCGGCGCGAGATCGATGGTCTCGCGGTTGATGCGCATATGGCCCGCCTCGATCTTCGACATGTCGAGAATATCGTTGATGACGTTGAGCAGGTGTTTGCCGCTATCGTGAATATCGCGGGCATATTCGGAATATTTCGGCGAGCCGACCGGTCCGAACATTTCGTTTTGCAGGATGTCGGAAAAGCCGAGAATGGCGTTGAGCGGCGTGCGCAGCTCATGGCTCATATTGGCAAGGAATTCGGATTTCGCCCGGTTGGCGGCCTGCGCACGCTCTTTTTCGGCGAGGTAATTGGCATTGGCGTCGGAAAGCTCGGTCTTCTGCCGCTCCAGCTTGTGTTGCGAGGCGGAGAGGTCGCCGATGGTGGCCATCAGCCGGCGCTCGGAATCGCGCAGGCGCTCCTGATGGCGCTTCAGAAGGGTGATATCGGTGCCGACCGCGACGAGGCCGCCATCGCGGGTGCGGCGCTCGTTGATCTGCAGCCAGCGGTCATCGGCAAGCTGCACTTCGGTGGTGCGCGATAGGCCTGATTGATCGGGGTCAGCAACCCGCCGCTCCACCACCGGGCGGGCGGCGGCCGCATGCACGGTGCTTTTTTCCGTGCCTGCCACCAGCACGCTGTCCGGCAGGCCATAGGCCTTCTGGTAATGGGTGTTGCACATCACCAGACGGTCGTTCTTGTCCCACAACACGAAGGCTTCCGAGGTGGATTCGATGGCGTCGGCAAGGCGCTGGTCGGCCTCGGCGTAGCGTTGCGCAAGGCGGTGCTGCTCGGTCACATCCATGGCGATGCCGATGACGCGCGGGCCGTTATTGGTGCGGATGACCTGGGCGCGGGCGCGCAGCCAGACATAATGGCCCTTGGCATGGCGCATGCGGAAGATCTGGTCGATCTGGCGCAGGTTGCCGCAGCCGACGGCGCGGGCAAGCTCATAGAGATTGCCGTCTTCGGAATGCATCATGCGGGCGGCGTCGGAGAAGGACAGCGGTGCGGCCTTCGGCGGCAGCCCGAGAATTTCGTAAAGCGAACCGGACCAGAACATGCGCCGGCTGGAAAGATCGAAATCCCACAATCCGCAGCGGCCGCGAGACAGCGCGGTTTCGACCCGCAGGTTGGATTCGGCGAAGATATCGTCGGCGTCGCGGGCGCGCTTCACCTGCATGTAATAGGCATAGAGCACGACCAGCAGGATCGAGGAAATGCCGGCGAACAGCGTCACGTTCATGGCGATTTCGCTGCGCCAGAAAGAACGGATCGGTTGCAGCGAACGGGCCGCGATCACCATCGCGCCATCGTCACCGAAGGGGATCATCGTCGCATAGTGCTGCTGGCCGTCGATATTGGTCTCGATGGTACCGGGTGCGCCGGGGAAACGCTGCACGATGGCGATTTCCGGAAGCAAAGCCGGCAGCGACGTGCCGATATAAAGCATCGCTTCCTTGCCAGCGCCTGCGAAAATGCGGCCATTGCTGCCGGAGAGAAGCACCATGGTGCCATCGGCAAGGCTGCCGGACGGCAGCGCCGCAACGAGAGCAGCTTCTGCCTGGGTGCGCTCCTGCGAGGCGAAGACCGAACCGTTGTTGAGAAGAGCCGCCTTGGCAGTCAGCGCCGTCAACGCCGTGGAGTGGCGGGCGGCCTCTTCCATGCGGCCGTATTCGGCAGCGATGCCCAGCATGCGTGACGCAGCGACGACGACGAGGAAGGCGAGGATGAGAATGGGGATCAGGCGCTTCAGCAGGGTCTCGACCTGCAAGACCGGGCGGTCGGAGCCATTCATCAAACCCATCAGGTCGCTGGAGAGCCTTTCGCTCCAGGCCGCAAGATCAGAAAATTTGGCATACGGCCGCTCATCGCCCGCAGTCGCCCGCCGCACGTTCGTCATTGTCCCGCCTTCAAGATGTCCCCACTGATTCGAAGCGCCGCCGCTCGAATATGACTAGTGAATCAAATGCGATTCGCCGTGTCCAGAGGCAAAAGTTAAAAGAATTTTAACCCCTTGAACCGACTCCGTATTTTTTCGGGACGGTCTGTTTCCGCTTTGGCTAAGGCGGGAATTATGAACGAAATCAGTGAGCCGGCAATCTGATCCGGTCTTTGCGGAACGTCGCTGGAACAGGCGTCAGGCTCCGTCGAAGGCCTCGAGAGCCGGGCCAAGCGCACTGATCACGCCATTGCCCGCAGCGGGAAGACCGGTCAGCAACGCACTGATGATATCGTCGCGGCTTGCGCCCCGCACCTTGGCTTCCATCACGTGAAAGGCGAGACCGCTTTCCAGACGCAGGGCGGCAAGAATGCCGATATAGATCAGGCTCTGCGTTTTCACATCAAGCGTGGACGCCGCCCCTAGACCCTGCACGGCCTGAAACCATGCCGCCTTGTGGGCCGGAGCATCGGTCATGAGGCGCTGAAACGAAGCGCTGGTCTTGGACATGTCCGTCATCTGAAATTCCTTTCCGGTCTCTTCAGCCGTTCCCGGCCTCTCGCGAACCATCATGTCGCGCAACGCGATACGCCGCCTTGATGGCGATCAAGACGGCGTATCGGCATTGTCCGGAGTTTTGGCGTGGGGCGGTCAGCCCTTCAGGATGCGCCCGACGATGTCGCTTACATCCGTCGACAGTCCCTTGGCGTCGGCGATCGTCGAAAGCGCCGCCTTGGCGTGTTCGGCGCGGCTTGCCTCCAGCGACCGCCAGGAGCGCATGGATGTGAGAATGCGGGCGGCAAGCTGCGGGTTGCGCTTGTCGATGGCGATGATCTGTTCCGCCAGGAACCGGTAGGCCGCGCCATCGGCACGGTGGAAGCCGGTGGGGTTGGCGAAGGCAAGCGTGCCGACGAGCGAGCGTACCCGGTTCGGGTTGGTGGCGATGAAATGTTTGGATTTCATCAGCGCCTTGATCCGGTCGAGCGCACCGTCGCCCGGAATGGCGGCCTGCAGCGAGAACCACTTGTCGAGCACCAGCGCATTGTCGGCGAAGCGTGTTTCGAAGGCGGCAAGCGCTTCCTTTGTTTCCGTGCTTTCCGGGAAACGCTGGGTCAGGACGCTGAGCGCATGGGCGAGATCGGTCATGTTGGTGGCGTCGGCAAAGGCCTTCGCCGCGCGGGCCGGCGTCTCCTCGGCAAAGGCGAGATAGGTAAGCGCGCCGTTGCGCAACGAGCGGCGTCCAGCGCTTTCTGCGTCCGGGCTGTAAGCCTCGCCATCAGCCGTGCTGTCGGCAAGCCGCCGCAGCGTTTCGAGCCCGGCTGTCGCAATGGCCTTGATGGTGGCGTTGCGCGCCTTGTGGATGGCGTCCGGATCGTTGTCGCCGCCCATTTCGCGAGCAATATCCGTTTCGCTCGGCAAGGCCAGCGCCTGAGCCCGGAAGGCGGGCTCAAGGGCGTCGTTGCCGATGATTTCGATGAGCGTTGCGGTCAGTTCCGCATCCGTTTGAACGTCCTTGCCATTCTGAACGGCCCTGGTGGCGGCAATCAGCGCCGGCAGGGCAAGATCGGTCAGCGCCTGGAAACGGGCGAACATATCCGTCTCATGCCGGGCGATCTGCACCAGATCGGCCGCATTCTGCTCGAAATCCAGATTGATCGGCGCCGAGAAGCTACGATTGATCGACAGCACCGGCCGCGAGGAAATGCCGGAGAAGGAGAATGTCTGGTTGCGTTCGGTCAGATGCAGCACGCCGTCGCGATAGTCGCCGCCTTCGACGGTCTGCGGTTCGGCGATCTGGCCATTGTCGAGGATCAGCGCCAGCGACAGCGGAATATGACGCGGCTGTTTCACCGGCTGGCCGGGTGTCGGCGCGGTCGTCTGCTCCAGCGTCAGCCTGAAGGTGGCGTTGCCGGCGTCGTAAGCCGAGGAGACGGAGACGAGCGGCGTGCCCGCTTCGGTGTACCACAGAGAAAACTGCGAGAGGTTACGGCCGCTGGCATCCGCGAAGCTCCTGACGAAATCCTCGACGGTGGCGGCTTCGCCGTCATGGCGCTCGAAATAGAGGTCCATGCCCTTCTTGAAGTCGTTTTCCCCAAGGATCGTGGCGATCATGCGGGTGACTTCGGCACCCTTTTCATAAACGGTCGTGGTGTAGAAATTGTTGATTTCACGATAGGTATCGGGGCGCGGCGGGTGTGCCAGCGGGCCGGAATCCTCGGGAAACTGTTCCGATTTCAGGTGACGCACATCGGCGATGCGCTTGACCGGGCGTGAGCGCATGTCGGCGGAAAATTCCTGATCGCGATAAACCGTCAGGCCTTCCTTCAGGCAGAGCTGGAACCAGTCGCGGCAGGTGATGCGGTTGCCCGTCCAGTTGTGGAAATATTCATGCGCGATGATGCGCTCGATATTGGCGTAGTCAGCATCGGAGGCTGTTTCCGGGTCGGCCAGCACGAATTTGTCGTTGAAGACGTTGAGACCCTTGTTCTCCATCGCGCCCATGTTGAAATCCGATACGGCGACGATCATGAAAATATCGAGGTCGTATTCGCGGCCGAAACGCTCTTCGTCCCACTTCATTGAACGCTTCAGCGCGTCCATCGCATAGGCCGCACGCGGCTCCTTGCCGTGCTCGACGTATATCTTCAGCGCCACGTCGCGGCCGGACATGGTGGTGAATGTGTCTTCGACCACGCCGAGATCGCCGGCGACAAGCGCGAAGAGATAGCTGGGTTTCGGATGCGGATCGAACCATGCCGCAAAGTGACGGCCTTCATCGTAATTGCCGCCGCCGAGGAAATTGCCGTTCGACAGCAGTAGCGGATTGCCTTCCTTCGCCGCGATGATCGTCACCGTATAGGGCGCCAGAACATCCGGGCGGTCGGGGAAATAGGTGATGCGGCGGAAACCTTCCGCCTCGCATTGGGTGCAATAGACGCCATTGGTGCGGTAAAGCCCCATCAGCTGCGTATTGACCTGCGGATTGATGTAATTGGTGACGCAGATTTCGAAGGGCGCCTCAATCGGCAGATTGCGGATGCTCAGGCTTTCCGGCGTGGCGTCATATTGGCCGGCGGGAAGCTCCACCTGGTCGAGCAGCAGCCCCGAAAGCTTCAGCTCGTCGCCATCGAGAACGAGGGGAGCTGTCTCGTCAGCGCCTTCCCGGCGGTGGAAGATCAGACGGGCTTCGACCTTGGTATTCTTGGGGTCGAGTTCGAAGGTGAGATCCACCCGCTCCAGAACGAAATCGGTGGGGCGGTAATCTGCCAGGTGAACGATCTGGCCCGTGTCTGTTCGCATGACTGTTCCTGAATAACTTTGTCGTTGTCCTCCGGGCATCATGTCGTCATAAGGCCCGGATGTAAAATAGGTGCAGTATTCGTCACGTTCATGTGCGCGTCGGAGGACATTCTGTCCCGCCATGGAAGGCTTTTCCGGCCCCGCAGACGATCCTCCCGCTGCCGGACCTGCGGACCATCGCAGCAAATGTTGAACGATTGCTGAAATTGTATTTTATTTTCTTCAAATTTTAGCATGCCTCGCCTGTATTGGACGAAAGCAATGTCCTGTTACGGTCGGATCAACCGAATTCATGGGCGAATAACATTTTTTGATGTAAAGCGCCGGAGGAATGCTCTAGCCTTGCATAAATCCAATTCCCCTGCGTTGTCCTTCCCTGCATGAAAATTTCCCGATGGCGTGTTTGCGCAGCCGATATGAGTAACTGCCAATGAACGCCGAGCCGACAAATCCCTTTCGCGGGATAAGCATGAAGCTGATTTCGGTCGGCTTTTTTCTTGTCATGCAGACCTGTATCAAGGCCGCCGGTCCCGATGTGCCGGCCGGCCAGATCACCTTCTTCCGCTCCGCTTTCGCCATCATCCCCATCGTCGTTTATCTGGCCTGGCTGCATGCGCTGACAAGCGCGCTGCACACCAACAATCTGCTTGGCCATTTCAAGCGCGGTTTTCTCGGCATCCTGTCCATGGCCTGCGGTTTTTATGGGCTGACCATGCTGCCGCTGCCGGAATTCATCGCCATCGGTTACGCGTCGCCGCTGCTGGCCGTGGTCTTTGCGGCCTTCATTCTGCGTGAGAAAGTGCGTATCTATCGCTGGAGCGCGGTTTTCGTCGGCATGATGGGCGTGCTGGTGATTTTATGGCCGAAGATGACGCTTCTGAGAGAAGGCGGCTTTGCCTCCGGCGAAGGGCTGGGCGCGATTGCCGTGCTTTGCGGCGCAGCACTCGGTGGCCTCGCCATGATTCAGGTGCGGCAATTGGTGGACACGGAAAAGACGCCGACTATCGTGCTTTATTTCTCACTCACCGCCACATTGCTGTCGCTGGTGAGCGTGCCCTTCGGCTGGAGCGACCTGGATATGAGGCAGTCCATCCTGCTGATTACCAGCGGCATTTGCGGCGGCGTCGCGCAAATCTTCCTGACGGAGAGCTATCGCCACGCGGAAGTCTCCACCATCGCGCCTTTCGAATACAGCTCCATCGTCTTCGGCATTGTCGTCTCCTATATACTGTTCGGAGACGTGCCCACCATCACCATGCTGATCGGCACGGCAATCGTTATCATGGCGGGCATCTTCATCATCTTCCGCGAGCATCAGCTGGGGCTGGCGAGACGGGCGGCGCGCAAGGCCTCGACCCCGCAGGGGTGAGGGAGCCCAAATCTACGCGTCCTGCATGTTCTCAGGATAGGCGCGCGGCATTCTCATCCGCTGAATCTCACGAAAAATGCTTCTTCTCCGTCATCCCGGCCCTGAGCCGGGATTCAGCCGACGCGCGTCTGCGCGGCGAGACGAGCCGTTTCAGCCCAAGGACTTGGGCTGGCTGGATTGCGGCTCAAGGCCGAATGACGGAGCCGGAAGACGCATGGCCGAGGACGAGACAAAAGTGCAGTTTTCGCCTCAACTGGCGTTGGCGGAAGAAGGGACGGCCGGGCGGCACTGCAACCCTGTGAGTCGGCTCAAGACCTTGTCACAGCCTCGCGAAAAACACGCAAAAGCAAAAGGCGCCTTCCCGAAGAAAGACGCCAGCGCGCAATCATCTATATGGACAGGATTTTACGCCTGCCTGAATGCTCTCAGCGCTCGCGGAAATCCGCGAAGACAGCTGCGGGACGTGTGACGCGAACCTGCTGCATGGCAGCACGTGCGGTCAGCTGTTCGTTAGCGGCAGCGCCGAAACGATGGTAACCCTGACTGGAACGAGGGCCGAGGCCTGCCAGACGGAGTGTTTCAAAGCCGGAATGCACCGGACGGAAGCGAGTGGTCATTGCCTTGGTTCCTTAAACCGAATTCCTCCCAAGACATGGCGCCTATATCGCAGCGCAGCATGGATTCGGCAAGGCGGCCAAATGCGCCGCTGTTATGCGCATTGTGCATGGCTTTTTTCATAATTCGTTTACACTGAGCAAGAATAAGGCAATCAGCCTTCGGAGATTTTTGCCTGAAACGCTAATAAATCCTGCCATGCCAATGACTTGGAGGCAGGCGCGTTCAAAAGTTCCTGCGGATGCAGGCTGGCCAGAGCCGGTAAAACCATATGTCCGGCTGCGACATCACGCCACTGTCCGCGCAGCGTATGGATCGTTCCGGTGCCGCCAAAAAAGAAACGTGCGGTCAAGTTGCCCAGAAGCAACAGGTATTTCGGCTCCGCAAGAGCGATCTGACGCTCGATGAAGGGGCGGCAAATATCGATTTCGGCCTGAGTCGGCGGGCGGTTGCCCGGCGGTCGCCAGGGCAGGACATTGCCGAGCAGGATCGCGCTGCGCTCAAGGCCGATGGCCGCCAGCATCCTGTCGAGCAGCAGCCCCGTCTTGCCGGCGAAGGGCAGGCCCTCGCGGTCGTCATCCGCATCCGGCATGGGACCGATGACCATGATGGCGGAGGCAGGATCGCCCTCAGTGAACACCGTGTTACGGGCGCTGTTCTTGAGGTTGCAGCCGCTGAACCCCTCAAGCGCGGTTTTCAGTTCGGAAAGAGACCGCGCACTTTCCGCCGCAAAACGGGCGGCTGCCACGGCCTGTTCGTCCGGCACGGCGACATTTTGCTGAACGGCCGGTTGCTGAAGTGCGCCAGCCTGCGCAGCACCTCTTGCCGGAGCGTTGCGCCCCGGCGCCTGCCGCTGCGACGTCTCGGCATGGCGTTCTGCCCCACCGGTCTCCACTCGGCGGGCGGGTGCCTCTTGCCCCGCTACCGGGCGGGCAGCGCGGGCGGCGGCAAATTCGGCGAAACGGTCGAGCGGACTGTCCTCCAGCAACCAGTCCACGCCCGCATCCGCATGGAAATGCAGGAGGGCGGCAAGTTCGGCCGGGGAGAGGTCGTGAGCGGCGATCATGGCTGGAAATTATCCCATGTTCGCCGCCCGGGGAACCCGTAAATCACGCTGTCCAGCGCTGAATGTCACCGCTTTCGCCGATCATTGCGAGACCATGGGCAATCGAGAGCAATTCGCCACCGGTTTCGATCCGGTCCGCATCGAAACGGCGGGTGAAAAGCTCCCGCACCGCCGGTACGAAGGAGGTGCCGCCGGTCAGGAACACCTTGTCGATTGCATCAGGTGCGACCTGCGTCTTTTCCAGAACCTCGTCCAGCGCGCCCTCGATCTTGGCAAGGTCCTCGGCGATCCAGCTGTTGAAATCGCTGCGCTTGACCGTCTTGCGACCGGCCCTACCGAGCGGCGCGAAATTGAACTCCGCTTCCTCGGAGGAGGACAGGGCCATCTTGGTGGCGGAAATCGACTGATAGAGCGGATAACCCTCATCATGCTCCACCAGGTCGATGAAGAGTTCGAGTTTTTCCGGTTCCAGCGCCGAGCGCACCAGCGATTTCAGGTCGGTGAATTCCTTCGAGGTCTTGAAGATCGACAGCTGGTTCCAGCGGCCGAAATTGACGTAATAGCCGGAGGGCACATCCAGCACCTTGTCGAAGCTTTTGAACTTGCTGCCCTTGCCGATTTCCGGCGAGACGAGATTGTCGATCATGCGGAAATCGAAATGGTCGCCCGCAACACCCACGCCCGAATGACCGATGGGGGTGGCGGAAAGCTTGCCGGCATGGGTCTCGAAACGGATCAGCGAATAGTCGGTGGTACCGCCGCCGAAATCCGCCACCAGCACGTTGGCATCCTTTTTCAGGCTCTGGGCGAAATAATAGGCGGCCGCCACCGGCTCGTAGACATAGTGGATTTCCGGAAAACCGGCCCGGCCCAGCGCCTCGTTATAACGGGCAAGCGCCAGCGCCTCGTCCGGATTGCTGCCGGCGAAACGCACCGGCCGGCCGGCGATGACGGTGGAGACGTCGCCCGGCCATTCCGCACCCGCATAGGTCTTCAGCTTGCGCAGGAATACATCCATCAGATCTTCGAAGCTCTGGCGCTTGGCGAAGATGAGCGTGCCCTGGAAGAGCGGCGAGGCCGCGAAGGTCTTGATGGATTGCAGAAAACGGCAATCGCCCGCATTGTCGATGAATTGCCGGATGGCGGCATGGCCAGCTTCCACATGCAGGGCGGCAGCGCCCAGGCCAGAATCCTTCATGAAGGAGAGTGCCGTGCGCATGCTGTCATCCGTGCCCGCGCTGCTGGTGAAACGCATGGAGCGGCTGTCGCCGCCGCCATTGGAAAGAGCCATGACCGTGTTGGTCGTGCCGAAATCGAGGCCGAGAGCCCGCTTTTGCGTCATCGCCATATTCCTTGTCGCCGATAGATATAACCGCCCGGCCTTGGAAGCGGCCCGGCGTGAAAATAAGGGATGCCCTTGGCGTCCCGATGTCAGAGGAGGGCGGTTGATTGCACAAGCCCGGCGGAATGGCAAGCGCCGCGCTCGCGTTTATTGTGACATTTGCATGAAGTAATCACCGTCGACGGAACGGAGTCTTGTCGGTTGCATTAAATATTTTTTTGCATAAGCCGAGTATAAGGCTGAAATATAGCGTTTAAGAGCAGTTTATTTTTATATTTGTTGCGTTTGTAGACGGAGCCTCAATGTCCCGCAAGTCGGCCCGTTCCTTGCCTGAAGAAGTGCCGTCGGAGCAGCCCGCCCTCGTGCGCGGCGACGCGGAAGACCTTAATCGTCACCTCATGGAGCTGATGGAAGCGTCGCAGCAGGGTTATGCCCTTTTTGACGGCGGCGACACGCTGCGTTTTGCCAACTCCGCGTTCCGCCTGGCCCTTGGCATGGGGCCGGAAGATTTCCCGACATGGGTGGAGCTGATGCGCAGCGGCTACCACAACGCCAGTGGCACGGCCATAGAGACCACCGATTTCGAACTGTGGCTGCGTTCCGCCAGAACGAGGCGCGGCAAATTACCCTTCCGCACCATCGAGACCAGCCTGACTGACGGGCGCTGGATATTGACCACGGAAACGACGCTGCCCGGCGGCTGGATGCTGTGCGTGGTCACCGATGTCTCCGAACTCGGCATCGAATTGCGCGATCTGCGGCAGGAGCGTGACAGGGCGCTGAAATCGGCGCTGAGCGACGAACTCACCGGCCTCGGCAACCGCCGTTACGCCATGGATAGCCTCAACCACATGCTCGGTCCCAACAAGGCCCAGGCCCTTGCCGTCATCATCATGGATATAGACCACTTCAAGGCGGTGAATGACCGTTTCGGCCATGCGAGCGGCGATATGGTGCTGAAGGATTTCGCCGGTCGCCTCTGCGCCGCCGGCGGCCGCGACGATCTGATCGGGCGGATCGGCGGCGAGGAGTTTCTGCTCGTTCTCGGCGGCTCGCGCATGCTGAGTGCGCAAAACATCATGCAGACATTGCTGGCATCGTTGCGCGAGGCATCACCGCTGAGTGATGTGCCGGATTTCCGCTATAGCTGCTCGGCCGGCATTGCCTTTGCCAATCCCGGAGAGAGCGCCAGCGATGTGTTGCGCCGTGCCGACACGGCGCTTTATGAGGCCAAGAATACGGGCCGAAACCGCGTCGTGGTCTACGGAGCGGCCTCTTGAGCGGCCCGGTTCCTTTCGGCGTCAGTTAGACTTCGCCGCGCCGCCATCTACCCTGAGCATCGTGCCGGTGATGTAGCTTGCCGGTACCGAGCAGAGGAAAGCGCCGGCGGCGGCGAATTCTTCCACCGTGCCGAGCCGGCCGGCCGGAATGCTCTTGACGGAGGCCTCGCGAATTTCCTCGACGCTTTTGCCCAGACGCTTGGCGTTGGCGCCATCCAGCTCGTCGATGCGGTCGGTGTGGATGCGGCCGGGCAGGAGCAGGTTGGAGGTGATGCCGAAACCGGCGACTTCCGAGGACAGCGTCTTGCTCCAGCCCACCAGCGCCCCGCGCAGCGTATTGGAGAGCGCCAGATTGGGGATGGGTTCGAACACGCCGGAGGAGGCGACGGTCAGGATGCGGCCAAAGCCCTGTTCCTTCATCTGCGGCAAAAGCGCGTTGGTGAGCGTGATGACGCGCAGCACCATCGACTGGAAGAACGTCTCCAGCTTGTCCGTCGTGATCTCCTGTGCAAGGCCCGGTGTCGGGCCGCCGGTGTTGTTGACGAGAATGTCGATGCCGCCGAGCTTGTCCTTGACCGCCTGAACCATGCTCTCGACGAAATTGTCATCGGCAAGATCGCCCCAGACCCAGTCGGCCTTGCCCTTGCCGAGCGCATTGATCGCCTTGCAGTTCGCATCCAGCTTCTCACCGCTTCTGCCGACGAGAAGGACATTGGCGCCTTCTTTCGCCAGCGCCGTGGCAATGCCCAGCCCAAGGCCGCGTGAGGAGGCGAGAACGAGAGCGCGTTTGCCGGAAATGCCGAGATCCATGGGTTGTGTCCTGTCTTGTTTGCAGCAGATCGTGATTTCGAACGGGATTTCAGGCTAAAATCGCATGGATTTTTCGCTATCCCGCCCGGTCTGCCCTGTTTATAGGAAGGCAACGCCCGCTTTTGAAGGTCAAATACGCGCCATGACAGAACAATCTCTGCTAAAATTCTCCATCGCCGTCACTGTTCTTCTGGCCGCCTTCGGCATCGGCGCAGGCTTGTTCTCCGGCTCCTTCGCGGTGGTGTTCGACGGGGTTTATGCCCTGACCGATGCTTTCATGACGGTGCTGGCGCTGCTCGTGGCGCGGCTGATCGCCGCCTCCGCAGCGCCCAGGCCGGGTGGCAGGCTGGCAGAGCGTTTCACCATGGGTTTCTGGCATTTGGAGCCGATGGTGCTTGGCCTTAACGGCACACTTTTGATGGGGGCTGCGATCTATGCCCTGATCAATGCCGTCGACAGCCTGATGGATGGCGGCAGATCGATCGAGTTCGATTATGCCATCATCGTCACCTTTGTCAGCTTTGCGGTCTCGCTTGCCATGGCATGGTTCGTCAAACGCCAGAACCGCCGGCTGAAATCGGCTTTCGTGGCGCTGGACGCCAAAAGCTGGCTGATGAGCGCGCTCCTGAGCGTCGCGCTCTTCCTAGCCTTCGCCATCGGTTACGGGCTGACCGGGACAGGTCAGGCGTGGATCGCCCCCTATATCGACCCCGCCGTGCTGGCCCTGGTCTGCCTTGTCATCATCCCCATGCCACTCGGCAATGTGAAGCAGGCGCTCGCCGACATCCTTCTGGTGACGCCGCTGGAATTCAAGCAGCATGTGGACCGGGTGGCGGCGGAAACCGTCGAAAAATTCGGTTTCGCCTCGCATTATTCCTATGTCGCCCGCGTCGGCCGCGGCCGTCAGATCGAACTCTTCTTCATCGTGCCGAAGAACTGGCCGGCCCGGCGTCTGGAAGAATGGGACGCGATCCGTGACGAGATCGGCGACGCGCTTGGTGGCGAGGATGCGGATCGCTGGCTGACGATTGTGTTTACGACGGATGAGGAATGGGCGATCTGAGCGGGACGCCCGAGACTGGCCGCACGCAGTGCTCGAAAATAAGGACATCGACGCCCGAAAATCGGCGGTCGCAACGCATGGCCAGTGTTAGCAGTTTTCCGGATTGTTGCAGCGGCTTCGGCCGCCTGTAACGACTGATTGGATGAGCAAAAGCTCGGCAATATCGATCACAGGAGAGACCGCTATGAACAGTCAAATCGAACGTGCGGAAATATTCCGCAGCTTGCACATTCCGGGTGATCCCATCGTCCTCTACAACATCTGGGATGCGGGAAGTGCGGTGGCCGTTGCGCGTGGCGGGGCGAAGGCGATAGCCACCGGAAGCTGGTCTGTCGCCGCGGCACAGGGTTATTCGGATGGTGAGGAAATGCCACTGGATGACGCATTGTCAGTCGTCGCACGCATAACGAAAAGTATTGATCTGCCTCTCACCGTGGATTTTGAAGGCGGTTACGCAGATACCCCCGCCGCCGTCAGGCAAAATGTTGGCCGCCTGTTTGCCCTCGGCGTCATCGGATTGAACTTCGAAGATCAGGTGGTGCACGGCAAGGGTCTGCATGACATCGGTCACCAGTCGGATCGGCTTCGGGCGGTCCGCAGCGCGGCAAGTGATGCCGGTATCCCGGTTTTCATCAATGCACGAACGGATGTGTTTCTGAAGTCAGCGGAAGGGGTGGATCATGCAACCCTGCTGGACGAAATATTCGCCCGCGAGGCCGCCTATGCTGCAGCAGGCGCGGATGGCTTTTTCGTGCCTGGGCTGAAGGATAAAAAGCTGATCGAAAAAATATGCCGACAGACAACGCTGCCGATCAACGTCATGACATCGGGAGATACGGAAGAGGTTCGCGCATTGGCAGAGATCGGCGTCGCCCGGATCAGTTTCGGACCCGCTCCCTACGCAAGGGTCAGTCACGACCTGGAAAGCAGAGCGCGTATTTTTGCCTGAAAAGAGGCGCGCGCTTCACTCAAAATCCGGCTGTCAATCGGTATCGAACATCCGGGCGATCTTGTCGCCGACCTTGCCCTTTCGCTGGACAAGTGCTGACCTCTTCGGAGAGGAACAGTCCGGCAAGGTGAAAATGGCCACGGTAACAACCATACTGTGGCCGGCCGGACCACATTTGCGCGATCCCGGCAGGGGCGTAACTCGCCCTGAGCCGTCTTGCATCTGTCCGCTCGAAACCTACATGGGCGGGGTTATTGGCAAATGGGTATTCATGGACAAGTCAAGTTTTTCGTCGCTACAGACGCCACGTCTGATCCTCCGCCCGTTCCGGGATGAGGATTTCCCGTCTTATGCCGACTATCACGGTCGCAGCGACGTCTACAGATTTCTATACGCCTCACCGCCCCGGAAGACGGCGCTCGCGGCTCAGTTCGCCGAGATAGTGGTGGGTTCATTCAAAGAGGATGGCGATACGCTGCGGCTTGCGGTAATCCGGCGCGATGATGACGCGCTGATTGGCGAGGTGCTTCTGAAAATCGCCAGCCGGGAAGCGCTGCAGGCTGAAGTCGGTTATATCTTCAATCCGTCCTTCTCTGGAAAGGGTTATGCCACCGAGGCCGTGCAGGCGATGATCGGGCTGGGTTTTGACGTATTTGGATTTCACCGGATTTTTGCCCGGCTGGACACCCTGAACCGCGGCTCGATCGGGATCGTCGAACGTCTCAAAATGCGCCGGGAAGCACATCTCATTCAGAATGACCGCTTCAATGGCACGTGGGGTGACGAGTTCATCTATGCTGTTTTGAAGGACGAGTGGAAAACCCTGTCGCAGGCCTCGCCAGAATAACGCCCTGGATGGAGGGTTGGTATCAGCTATCGACCTCTAACGGTCAAACGCCGAGGGCTGAAGTTTCCCGGACCGCAGAAGATGCTGAAGCGTGTAGGCAACCGACAGGGCATCATCCAGCGCATCGTGTCCTTTGAGAACGGGGTGATCGATACCATAATAATCCGCAAGTTTGTTGCTTGGTGTTCGGGCAAGGTCTTCAAGGGGCATTCCGGCGGCAAGCAGCAGCTTGACGGCGTTATCGAACCGGGATGCAGGAATTGGCGGGCTTATACCGGCAATATAGCAACTGATCGCCATCATATTCAGTTCGTCTTTCCCCCAGGACCACAATTTCGCTCCTTGTGAGAACATTTCCACATCCGCCAGCGCCTTATGAAGGCTTGTGCCCTTCTCATCGATCTGTTCTTCGGTAATTCCGGTGAGGTTTGTAAAATATGGATCGAGCGCATATCTGTCGCCATACCGGTCAACAGGCGTGACATAGGATTTGAAGGTCTCCAGAACAGGGAAATCGGCTTCAAGGCCGATCCTCACCGCGCCGATCTGGGCGATGACGGGATCAGGATCGATTGCCGCACACCAGAACCGGCCTTGCGACCCCTGAATGCAGAGAAATTCACAGTCGAAGACGATAGCTGTTTTCATGTGTCTTGCCTGCCAATCGGATCGCTCGTCTTTGCCACACTAGTCCCGATCACCAGAATGGCAATGGTGGCTGCCAGCGCCTTGCCGGGGAGTAACTGGCGCTCGCCAAACGGTAACGGCTCTTGACGCCTAAACATGTCACCCTTATCCTCATATTACGTGAACGTAAAAGTAATAAATTACTCATCAGGTTGTCTGACAATTAAGTGGCGTGCGACATGTTTTGCCGCTATAGAAGCTCGACAAAGGCGTCCTGCTTTGCGAAGACAGGCGCTGGTGAATGCGGTGTCGCGGATGGCTTTTGACCGGCGCAGCCAATGCGGCGAAGATGCCAAAAAGCGGATATAACAACAGCCGGATGGGACCGGCGATGCGGAGAGGACAAGATGACGGAAGCGATGGAACTGCCCGAACGCGAAGCGATGGAATTCGACGTTGTGATTGTCGGCGCGGGTCCTGCGGGTCTTGCCGCCGCGATCCGCCTGAAGCAGGTGGAGCCGGAGCTTTCGGTTGTCGTTCTCGAAAAGGGCGCGGAAGTCGGTGCGCATATTCTCTCCGGCGCCGTGGTTGATCCCATCGGCATAGACAGGCTGCTGCCCGGCTGGCGGGAAGAGGAGGGGCATCCCTTCAAGACCGAGGTCAAGGACGACCAGTTCATGTTCTTAGGGCCGGCCGGCTCCATCCGCCTGCCGAATTTCATGATGCCGCCCTTGATGAACAATCACGGCAATTACATCGTTTCGCTTGGCCTCGTCTGTCGCTGGCTGGCGGAAAAGGCGGAAGCGCTCGGCGTCGAGATCTATCCGGGCTTTGCCGCCACCGAAGTGCTTTATAATGACGAGGGTGCGGTGATCGGTGTCGCCACCGGCGACATGGGCATCGAGAAGAATGGCGAACCGGGTCCTGCCTTCACCCGCGGCATGGAACTGCATGGCAAATATGTGCTGATCGGCGAAGGTGTGCGTGGCTCGCTCGCCAAGCAGCTGATTTCCAAATTCGAGCTTTCCAGAGATCGCGAGCCGCAGAAATTCGGCATCGGCATCAAGGAACTGTGGCAGGTCAAGCCGGAACACCACAAACAGGGCCTCGTGCAGCATTCCTTCGGCTGGCCGCTCGGTTTCAAGACCGGCGGCGGTTCCTTCCTCTACCATCTCGAGGATAATCTGGTCGCCGTCGGCTTCGTCGTCCATCTCAATTACAAGAACCCCTATCTTTATCCTTTCGAGGAATTCCAGCGCTTCAAGACGCATCCGGCCATCCGCGATACTTTCGAGGGTGGAAAGCGCATTTCCTATGGCGCACGCGCCATCACCGAGGGCGGTTACCAGTCGGTGCCGAAGCTGACTTTCCCCGGCGGCGCGCTGATCGGCTGTTCCGCCGGTTTCGTCAATGTGCCGCGTATCAAGGGCAGCCACAATGCGGTGTTGTCGGGCATGCTGGCGGCGGAAAAGATCGCCGCGGCGATTGCGGCCGGCCGTGTCCATGATGAGGTCGTGGAGATCGAGGCCGAATGGCGCGACGGCGATATCGGCAAGGACCTGAAGCGGGTGCGCAACGTCAAGCCGCTGTGGTCGAAATTCGGCACGCTCATCGGTGTCGGCCTTGGCGGTCTCGACATGTGGACGAACCAGTTGTTCGGCTTCTCCTTCTTCGGCACGCTGAAGCATGGCAAGACGGATGCAGAGAGCCTCGAACCGGCCTCGAAACACAAGCCGATCACCTATCCGAAACCCGATGGCGTTCTGACCTTCGATCGCCTGTCCTCGGTGTTCCTCTCCTCCACCAACCATGAGGAGGATCAGCCGGTGCATCTTCAGGTGAAGGACATGGCGTTGCAGAAGCGCTCCGAACACGACGTCTATGCCGGGCCCTCGACACGTTATTGTCCAGCCGGCGTCTACGAATGGGTGGAGAAGGATGGCGAGGAAACCTACGTCATCAACGCCCAGAACTGCGTGCACTGCAAGACCTGCGACATCAAGGATCCCAACCAGAACATCAACTGGGTGCCGCCGCAGGGTGGCGAGGGGCCGGTTTACGCCAATATGTGATGACGATTACGGCTGAAGCCTTCTTCTCTATCATGCTCGGGGCTGTCCCGAGCATCTGCAACGGGTTGATTTTACGATACGTGGATAGATCCTCGGGACAGACCCTAGGATGATGTCGAGCGTGGGAAGATCGCTCGCAATCACTCTCGACCGTTATTTTCGGAACGAGCAAGTCTTTGATTGCAGGGACTCATTCCCCACGACGCAGACGCGCCCTGACTGGTTGCCGGGTCAAGCCCGGCTTGACGGGATGTGGTATCCACAGCCCTGTTGCCCCCTGTCTATTTGTGGATTGCTCTTCGATTTCTTACATATAGGATGTTGGGGTGTTGCATGGTCGTGTGGCCCATGGATTGTGGTTCGGCGATGCGGTAACGCCTTCAATATGCATATGGTCCTAGGTCCGTCGCCCGGCGACAGGGAGTTACGAGAATGTCCGGCTTTCAAAGGCTGAATATCGTGCGGAAGACAAGGTTTGGTGCCGCTCTGGCGGCAGGCGTCATCGTCATCGTCTCATTGAGCGGCGGTCCGCTGGTGGCTGCCAGCTGCCGCACCGATGCCATGGCCGGCATCGACTGGCGCGAATGCAACAAGCGCCTTCTGATGCTGGGCGGCAGCAATCTCGATTCGGCGATGCTTTACGGCACGGATTTCACCTATACCGATTTGCGTGGCTCGTCGTTGAAGGGCGCCAATCTCGAGAAAGCCAAGCTCATCCGCACGGCACTGGGGGAGGCGAACCTGCAGGGCGCCAATCTGACCAAGGTTGAGGCCTATCGCAGCGACTTTACCGCCGCCGATGCGACCAATGCCAAGTTCATCAATGCCGAAATGCAGCGAACCAAATTCGAGAATACCAAGCTCGACGGTACAGATTTCACCAAGGCCGAACTCGGGCGGGCCGATTTTGAGGGCGCGACGCTGAACGGCTCGAAATTCTCCCTCACCAACCTGTCGCGCGCCCGCTTCGGCGGGGCAAAACTCGGCGGCCCGGTGGATTTCACCAGCGCCTTCCTGCTTTTGACAAGGATCGAAGGGCTCGATCTCTCCACGGCAACCGGCCTCGACCAGAAACAGATCGATATTGCCTGCGGTGACGCCAAGACCAAATTGCCGAACGGCCTGACTGCACCCGCCTCCTGGCCGTGCCCGGAAGAGCCGGACGACGACTGAAGGCATTCCGGCCCATTCATTGCAGTTGGGTTGCCGCAGCCGTATAGATGCGGTGCCCTTAGCCCGGCCGGGAGAGTTTGACCTGGCAAGGGGATCAGCCGGGGCTTCGAAAGAAGCAGAAGGGTTTCTCCCGCCCTCCCAGCACCAGACCGATCCGCCTGCCGGATGCGCGGGAAGCTTAAAAGCCCGAAAGCACGATCTTGCCCTTGGCCTTGTTGCTTTCGATCAGCGCATGCGCCTTGATCAGATTTGCGGCATTGATGGTGCCGAAAACCTCCGTCAGCGTCGTCTTGATCTTGCCGGCATCGACCAATGCGGCAACGTGGTTGAGCAGCTTATGCTGTTCGATCATGTCGGGCGTTTCAAAAACCGCGCGGGCGAACATCATTTCCCAATGGATCGACACGCATTTGCGCTTGAAAGCCATGACGTCGAAACCGCCGGCAGGGTCGTCAATCAGTGCGAAACGGCCCTGTGGCGCGATGGCCGCCACGCTGTCGGCGGCATGGATGTCGCTATGGGTGGTGGAGAAGACGAAGCCCGGCGCACCGAGACCGAGCGCCTCCACCTGCGGAGCGATCGGCTTGCTGTGGTCGATGACGTGATGCGCACCGAGTTCCTTTACCCACGCAATCGTCTCAGGCCGTGAAGCGGTGGCAATGACGGTCAGATCGGTCAGCGCCCGCAGGAGCTGGACGGCGATGGAGCCCACACCACCGGCGCCACCGATCACCAGAACGGCGTTCGCGGCACCTGGAACCGGCTCCTTCACCCGCAGCCGGTCGAACAGCGTTTCATAAGCGGTGATCGCGGTCAGCGGCAGGGCGGCGGCTTCCTCGAAATTCAGCGATTTCGGCTTGGCGCCGACGATGCGCTCGTCGACCAGATGGAATTCGCTATTGGAGCCGGGGCGGTTGATGACACCGGCGTAAAACACCTCGTCGCCGGGCTTGAACAGCGAAACCTTGTCGCCGACGGCCTTCACCACACCCGCCGCGTCGAAGCCGAGCACGCGAGCCGCGCCGTTTTCCGGAGCCTGATTTCGGCGCACCTTGGTATCGACGGGGTTTACCGAAACGGCCTTCACCTCCACCAGAATATCGTGCCCCTTCGCCTCCGGCTGGGGCAGGTCGATATCGACAAGGGCTTCTTTTGCAGTGATTGGCTGGTTCGTCCTGTAACCGATGGCGCGCATGAACAGTCTCCTTTGCTTGTTTGCGTGCCTCTTACTTGATACATATGAACATCGATCGCAAGAATGCACATTTTGTGATGATACATACAAAAAGGATACTGTGATGTCGCGACCGCGTGCCAAACTGACCGGCAACTTTCCCGGCTGCCCGGTGGAATCGGCCTTAAGTTTCCTCGATGGAAAATGGAAGGGTGTGATCCTTTATCACCTCATCAATGAGGGGACGCTGCGTTTCAACGAGCTGCGCCGCCATATTCCCAGCGTCACCCAGCGCATGCTGACGAAGCAGCTGCGCGAGCTGGAAGAGGCGGGCCTGATTTCGCGCACCGTCTTTCCGGTGGTGCCGCCGCGCGTGGACTATGCGCTGACACCGCTTGGCGAGACCATGCGGCCGGTAATCTCGGCGCTGAAAGTCTGGGGCGACGCCCATGTCGTCTGCAAGAACGGCGCAAAATATACCCAGCTTCCGCAGGCTGCTGAGAAGGCGGCCTGAAAAATCACGGGTAAAACCACGCCTGTGCTTGAGGGTTGCCGATGGTGCAATGCAACACGGATTTGCCCCGATTGATGCATAATGCTGCCATCGTGATTCGCAGCAGGGACATCAAAGCACATGAGCATGGGTTGGATGGAGGCCGGATTCCTCGGCCTTTTGCAAGGACTTACGGAATTTCTTCCGATTTCTTCAAGCGCGCATCTGCGGATCGCCGGGGAGTTTTTGCCCTCCGGCACGGATCCGGGTGCCGCCTTCACCGCGATTACCCAAATCGGCACGGAAATGGCAGTGCTGGTTTACTTCTGGTCCGACATCATGCGGATCGCCGCCGCCTGGCTGCGGCAGAACCTTCGCCTCGGCCCCTATGACAAGGCCGATGCCCGGCTAGGCTGGCTGATCATCGTCGGTTCGGTGCCGATCGTCTTTCTCGGCCTGTTCTTCAAGGATGCCATCGAACATTCGCTGCGTAACCTCTATATCACTGCCGTGATGCTCATCGTCTTCGGCATCGTTCTCGGTATCGCCGACAGGATCGGTGAAAAGCGTTACAAGCTGAACCAGCTGATCTGGCGTGACGGTATCCTGTTCGGTTTCGCGCAGGCCATGGCGCTTATCCCGGGTGTTTCGCGCTCCGGCGGCACCATCAGCGCCGGCCTGCTTTTGGGCTATACCCGCGAGGCGGCAGCGCGTTATTCCTTCCTGCTCGCCGTTCCCGCCGTCTTCGGCTCCGGTTTCTACCAGCTCTTCAAGAGCATCGGCGAGGATAATCCGGTCGGCTGGGGACCGACGGGACTTGCAACCCTGATCGCCTTCATCGTCGGTTATGCCGTGATTGTCGTGTTCCTCAAGCTGGTCTCGACCAAGAGCTATATGCCCTTCGTCTGGTACCGCGTGGTCATCGGCTTCATCCTGCTGGGGCTCCTGGGAACGGGTGTTATCAGCGCCGGTGGGTGAGGGGAGCCTCACTCTCCGTCATCCTCGGGCTTGACCCGAGGATCCATCGTGCGCCGGGTTGTGGATCCTCGGGTCAAGCCCGAGGATGACGATGGCGAGATTTCGATTTGTAAAAGTAAGGCCCGCTTTTTCCGAGCGGGCCTTTCGTCTTTTAGAGCAACGTGCCGCTCAGGATCACCAGCGCCACCGAGAAGTAGATGACGAGGCCGCTGACATCCACCAGCGTGGCGACGAAGGGGGCCGATGCGCTGGCGGGGTCAAGCCGCAGGCGCTGCAGCACGAAGGGTAACATGGAGCCGGCGAGCGAACCGAAGGTGACGATGCCGACCAGTGCCGAAAACACGGTGGCGCCCACCAGCAGCCAGTGGTCGCCGTAGTCGTAAAAGCCCGCCTGCTGCCAGACCGTCAGACGGAGGAAGCCGATGGCGCCCAGAATGCAGCCGAGCGTCAGGCCCGTCGGGATTTCCCTGAGCAGCACCCGCCACCAGTCGGAGAGCTTGAGTTCACCGAGCGCCAGCGCCCGGATGATAAGCGAGGTGGCCTGCGAACCGGAGTTGCCGCCCGACGACATGATGAGCGGAATGAACAGCGTCAACACCACGGCCTTTTCCAGCTCACCCTCGAAATGCTGCATGGCGCTGGCCGTCAGCATTTCACCGAGGAAGAGTGCTGCGAGCCAGCCGGCGCGCTTGCGGATCATGTCCGGAAAACCGATCGTCATATAGGGCTTGCCCAGCGCTTCCATACCACCGAACTTGTGGGCGTCTTCCGTGGTATCGGCGATCATGGTGTCGATCACGTCGTCAACGGTGACGATGCCGAGAATATGCGAGCGATCGTCGATGACGGGCAGCGCCAGAAGGTCGTGCTTGCGGATCAGCCGGGCGACATCCTCCTGCGACATCAGGGGGCTGGCGCAGACGATGCCTTCCTTCGATGCGACGGAGAGGATGGAAGCGCCGGGCTCACCGGTCACAAGGCGACGCAGCGTCACGACGGTGGAGAGCGTTCCGTCCTGCGCCAGCACATAGATGGCATAGACCGTTTCACGCGACCGCTCGACGACGCGGATGTGCGAAAGGGTCTGTTCCACCGTCCAGTCATCAGGCACGCTGACGAATTCGGTGGTCATGATCGAGCCGGCGGTGCGCGGCGGATACCCCATCAGATGCTTGATGGAGAGCGCCGTCGTGCGGTCCAGCCGGGAAAACAGCTTTGCGCGCGGTTCTTCCGCCATTTCCGCCATGACGTCGGCCACCCGGTCGTCAGACATCAGGTTGACGAAGCGGGCTGCCTGTTCGACAGGAATATGGGCGATGATGGCGGCTGCGCCATGCAGTTCCGGCCGGTCGAGAATGGCGACGGCCTTTGCCTGCGGCATGGCGAGGAGGGCGGTTGCGGCATCGCTGACATCGAGCGTGTTGAGGTGCTCGACGCGTTCGGCGATGGTGGTGGAGGAACCGGCGTTTCCGCTACGAAGAAGACGTGCGGCCTTGCTGGCCCTCTGGGAGAGGTTGTGGAAGTTCATGATTGCTCACCTTTCCGTCGATTCGCCGATAGCGGCGAACGCGGTGGTGAGCCGACAATGGTCGGATCAGTTCACGTTCGCCGGTCTCGGCAAAGGCAATCGACTGCTACTGTCGCTAGACATCCAATGATGCTCCGTTGAAATCCGCGCCGTGCTGGTTGGCATGCGCGTAAGGCCGTGTTGCGCCTGAAACCGAAAAGAGTCAAGCACCCGATTATGAAATTTCCGCAAGGTTCTGCACCGCGCCGAGGGGCGGCGATGCAGGCTGTAAAAAAGGCGACTTCAAGCCGCCTTTTCGCGTCGTTCGACGGTGACGGAAACGAGGAAAACACCAAGCCCGAGAAGGGAAAGAACCGCGCCGACATAACCTGTCGAGGCATAGCCATAACCCATGGCGATGACGAGGCCGCCGAGCCAGGCGCCGAGCGCATTGGCGATGTTGAAGGCCGAATGGTTGGACGCGGCGGCAAGCGTCTGGGCATCCTGCGCCACATCCATCAGCCGTGTCTGCACCGCCGGACAGGCGGCAAAACCGCAGCCGATCAGGAAGACGCAGAGGCACAGCATGAAAGGATCATGCGCCGTCATGCCGAACACCGCCATGACCAGCACGTTAAAGGCGAGCATGCCGCCGATCGTGCCGTTGAGCGAGATATCGGCCAGCCGCGAGCCGACCACATTGCCGACATTCATGCCGATGCCGAACAGCGCCAGCACCATGGAGACGGTTGAAACCGGCATCATCGCGACATCGGTGGTGGTCTTGGCGATATAGCTGAACACCGAGAACATGCCGCCGAAACCGACGGACGCGATGGCAAGCGTCAGCCAAACCTGTACGCGGCGGAAAGCGCCGAGTTCGCGCCAGACACTCGCCCCTTCCTCCACCCGGTCACGCGGCTGGAAGAACCAGAGCAGGGCCACCGTCAGAAGCGCTATGCCGCCCACCAGCATGAAGGCCGCGCGCCAGGACAGCAGCTGGCCGAAGAAGGTTGCAAGCGGCGTGCCGAGCAGCGTGGCGATGGTGAGGCCGAGCATGACACGGCCGACGGCGCGGGCACGCTTGTGGATCGGCGCCATGGAGGCCGCTACCAGCGCCGCAACGCCGAAATAGGCGCCATGCGGCAGGCCGGTGATGAAGCGCAGAATGGTGAAGCTCAGAAAGTCAGGTGCAATGGCGCTTAAGATGTTGCCGGCCGCAAACAGCCCCATCAGGCCAAGGAGCAAAGCGCGCCGCGTCATGCGTGCGGCAAGGACGGCGATGATCGGTGCGCCGATGACGACACCCAGCGCATAGGCCGTGATCACGTAGCCCGCCTGCGGCACCGTTACGCCATAGGTCGTGGCGACATCGGGCAGCAGGCCCATGATGGCGAATTCGCCGGTGCCGATGCCGAAGCCGCCGGCGGCAAGCGCCAGTTCAATCAGGGCGATGGCAAGCGGGGAAAGGGCCACAGCCGGGGCAGCCGTGTAAACGGTTTCATTCTCCGCATCAGAGCGGACTTCGGAAATTTTCGACTGGCTCATTGTGACCTGAGAAGGGGAGGGCCCCACAGAAAAAAGGGCAAGACCGTATGGGAGCGGTCTGCCCTGACTGGAGATGCGCGGTCATGAAAATGACCTTAAGTCATCCCTAACATGAAATGATGCGTTGCGGTAGAGCGATTCTCGGCAAAAGAGCATCTTCACGCGATGGTGTTTGGAACCCTATATAAGCCCAGGCATTTACGCGCGGCTGCCTCACGGGATCAGGTTGGAACATGAAGCTCATTGCAATTTTCAATCGTGACGGCGGCACCTTTCGCACCACGGATATGGATGCCTATTGCGACCACGCCCGTGAGGTCTTTTCCCGCGCAGGGCACGAGATCGATTGCCGTCTCGTATCAGGCAGGGACATTGTCGAAGAAATGGAGCGTGCCGCCGAGGAGCCGGGCATCGAAGGCATCATTGCCGGCGGCGGCGACGGCACCATTTCGGCCGCCGCCGGTATAGCCTGGAAACAGGGCATTGTGCTCGGCATTGTGCCCGCCGGCACCATGAACCTGTTTGCCCGCTCGCTGAAGCTGCCGCTTGATATCCGTCAGTCTCTGGAGACGCTGGCGAATGGCGAGGTCGCCAGTGTCGACATTGCCAGCGCCAATGGCAGGCTTTTCGTCCACCAGTTCTCCGCGGGCCTGCATTCGCGTATGGTGCGCTACCGCAACAATCTCGCCTTCGCCTCGCGCCTCGGCAAGATCAAGGCAAGCATCCGCGCCGCCATCAGCGTCATTCTCAATCCGCCGGTCTTTGAGGTGGAATATACCGTCAATGGCGAAACCCAGCACCGCAAGGTCTCGGCCATTTCCGTCTCGAACAATGAGTTTGGCCAGAATTCGCTGCTGGTGGCGGATAGCGTGTCGGGCGGCCATCTCGGTTTTTACCTCACCGATCCGCTGCCTCCCTCGGGTGTCGCAAAGCTCGTTTTCGACATTCTGCGTGGCAGGTTGAAGGAAAACGCCGCCGTAACGGCCATGACCGTGACGGATGTGGAGCTGCATTTCCCCAAGAAACGCCATGATGTGCGCTGCGTCATCGACGGCGAATTGCTGCCGATGGAACGGGACGTGGCGCTGGAGGTTCACGCCGGCGAATTGAAGGTGCTGGTGGGCCGGGCGTTTTTCGCATAGCGCGAACGGCGTACGTTTGGATTGGGAGCGCGCCGCTTGTTTCTTCTCCCCGAGGGGGAGAAGTCCGCGGCAGCGGGATGAGGGGGCGAGCTCTCCGTATACCGCTAGCGTTGCCCCCCCATCCGACCCTTGGGGCTACCTTCTCCCCGGCGGGGAGAAGAAACCGGCCACCTCCGCTCGTCCAGGCCGCCCCCTAAAAAACGCCAGTCTTGCCAAATCGAGGCCGCCCGGCCATGTTCGGCGGGCGCGGCAGCGTGAGCGCCGTCGCCTTTATGGGAGTGCGATCTGTCATGAATGAAGTCTCCAAGCCGATGTCCAATCTCGCCGCCATCGATGCCGCCCATCACCTTCACCCCTTTTCCGACATGGGCAAGCTGAATGCCGCCGGCACCCGCATCATCGAGCGCGCGGAAGGAGTGTTCATCTATGACAGCACCGGCAGGAAATATCTCGACGCCTTTGCCGGCCTCTGGTGCGTGAATATCGGTTACGGACGCCGCGAGATCGCCGATGTCGTGCAGCGCCAGATGAACGAGCTGCCCTATTACAACGCCTTTTTCGGCACCACCACGCCGCCCGCGACGCTTCTGGCGCAGAAGATCGCGTCGCGCGCCGGGCCGAAGATGAACCATGTCTTCTTCACCAATTCCGGCTCGGAAGCGACCGACACCTGGTTCCGCATGGCGCGCGTCTACTGGAAAGCGCTCGGCCATCCGACGAAAACCAAGGTGATTGCCCGCCGCAACGGCTATCACGGGTCGACGGTGGCCGGTGCATCGCTCGGGGGCATGAAATGGATGCATGAGCAGGGGAACCTGCCGATCGAGGGCGTGGCCCATATCGGCCAGCCCTATTGGTATGCCGAGGGCGGCGATCTCTCACCCGCGGAATTCGGCCTGAAAGTCGCCCGCGAACTGGAAGCGAAGATCGACGAGCTTGGCGAAGAGAATGTCGCCGCTTTCGTAGCGGAACCCATTCAGGGTGCCGGCGGCGTCATCGTGCCGCCGGAAACCTACTGGCCGGAAATCGCCCGCATCTGCAAGGCGCGCAACATTCTGCTGGTGTCGGATGAGGTGATCTGTGGTTTCGGCCGTCTCGGCTCCTGGTTCGGTTATCAGCATTTCGGCGTGGAGCCGGACCTCGCCCCCGTCGCCAAGGGCCTGTCATCAGGCTATCTGCCGATTGGCGGCGTCATCGTCTCGGATCGGGTGGCGGAGGTGATGTTGTCTGAGGTCGGTGATTTCAACCACGGCTTCACCTATTCCGGCCATCCCGTCTGCGCCGCCGCCGCCCTGGAAAACCTCCGCATCATCGAGGAGGAGGGACTGGTGGAGCGTGTGCGCGACGATATCGGCCCTTATTTTTCCGAGGGCTGGAAAAGCCTGACGGATCACGAATTGGTCGGCGAGGCGGTGAATGTCGGCCTGATGGGCGGCCTGCAGATAACGGCTGACAAGGCGACGCGCCGGCGTTTCGCCAAGCCGGACGACATCGGAACCGCCGTGCGCAACCATTGCCTGGCAAACGGCCTCGTCATGCGCGCCACCGGCGACCGCATGCTGGCCTCACCGGCGCTGACGATCAGCCGTTCGGAAGTGGATGAGATCATCGAGACCTTACGCAAGGGGCTCGATCACCTGCGTGATACGCGAGAGCATTTCCAGTAAAACTGCGTAGCGGTTTTACGTCCGGAAAATGCGACGAAAAACTCTTAGGGAGGACTAAAATGGCAGGACAGGAACATCATTACGCCGTGCAGGTGAAATGGACCGGCAATCGCGGCAAGGGGACTTCGGGTTATCGCGACTATGAACGCGACTACACGATTTCCACTTCGGGAAAGGCTGACATCGCCGGCTCCTCCGACCCCGCCTTCCGCGGCGATCCCGCCCGCTGGAACCCGGAAGACCTGCTGGTCGCCTCGCTCTCTGCCTGCCACAAGCTCTGGTACCTGCATTTCTGCTCGGTCAATGGCATCATCGTCGAAGACTATGTCGACAATGCCGAAGGTACGCTGGTGATGGAAAAGGATGGCGCGGGGCAATTCAGCGAAGTGGTGCTGAAACCGGTGATCACCATTTCGAAGGGCGATCCGGCCAGAGCGGATGAGCTGCACCATGATGCACACGAGAAATGCTTCATCGCACGCTCGGTGAATTTTCCCATCCGCGTGGAGGGGACGGTGAAGGTGGTTTGAGGCTCACGCCAGTCGCAGACCGAGATGATCGGCCATCGGCTGAAAGTCTCGGTCGTTTTGCAACAGCTTGTGCCCGTGCTCGATACAGTAGGTACCGATAATGAGGTCAGCGGTTTTACGCACGGTTTTCCCTGCGCCGCGAAGTTTTCGGTAGTTAGCGGCGGCTTTCACGGCAAGTTCGGGTGTCGGCATCGATACGAACCCGAAGCGCTTCAGTCGATCATGTATCGCCGCCGCCAGTTTGTCGTTGCGTTCTCCCTGCAGGATTTCGAGGAGAATAATGTCGCCGATGATGACGTTGGTAAGATCGCGAATATTGTCGAGCGCTGCGACTTGCGGTGTGGATTTATTCTGGAACCAGTCAATCCAGACAGATGTATCGACAACGATCATTCTGCGGCGTCTTGCGACTTGGTATCTTCTGCGCTCCAGCTATTGCGCACATCTTCCAGATCGCCACTCCAGCCGATGCCTCTCAGTTCCTGCAACGCTTTGCGTCGCCCGAGATTTTCCACCAGATCGCGCAACGCCTTTTCCACCGTTGCCTTTTTTGTCGAAAGGCCGGTGATTTCCATCGCCTCGGCGATCAAGGCGTCATCGAGTTCAATGTTGGTACGCATCGAAAATCCTTGGTGTATCGATTTTCGAAACAATACACCAAGGACGCTTTCTGCGATATCTGTTTTTACTGGAACGCCGTCTCGTAAAAGCTTCGAAGCTTGCGCGAATGCAGCGTTTCCGTCGGCATCGCGGCCAGTTTCTGCACGGCGCGAATGCCGATTTGCAGATGCTGGGCGACCTGGGTGCGGTAAAACTCCGTCGCCATGCCCGGAAGTTTCAGTTCGCCATGCAACGGCTTGTCGGAAACGCAGAGCAGGGTGCCGTAGGGCACGCGGAAGCGGAAGCCGTTGGCGGCGATGGTCGCCGATTCCATGTCGAGCGCTATGGCACGGGACTGCGACAGGCGTTTGACGGGACCGGCCTGATCGCGAAGTTCCCAGTTGCGGTTGTCGATGGTGGCGACGGTGCCGGTGCGCATGATGCGCTTCAACTCGAAGCCTTCGTAACCGGTGACTTCCGCGACAGCGCCTTCCAGCGCCAGCTGCACTTCGGCGAGCGCCGGGATCGGCACCCAGACCGGCAGGTCGTCGTCGAGAACGTGGTCCTCACGCACATAGGCATGCGCCAGAACATAATCGCCCAGTCGCTGACTGTTGCGCAGGCCGGCGCAATGGCCGACCATCAGCCAGGCATGCGGGCGCAGCACGGCGATGTGGTCGGTGATCGTCTTGGCGTTGGAAGGGCCGACGCCGATATTGACCAGCGTAATGCCGGCATGGCCCTTTTTCTTCAGGTGATAGGCGGGCATCTGCGGCAGGCGGGCCAGCACGGCGTCCGTTTCCGGCTTGTCTGAGTCGGCCGGGGTGACGATGTTGCCGGGCTCCACGAAGGCGGTGTAACCCTCGCCGCCATTCTTCATCAACTGACGCGCCCACGCGGCGAATTCATCGATATAGAACTGGTAATTGGTGAACAGCACGAAGTTCTGGAAATGGCTGGCGCTGGTTGCCGTATAATGGCTGAGACGGGCCAGCGAATAATCGATGCGCTGCGCGGTAAAGGGCGCGAGCGGTGCCGGTTCGCCGGGCACCTGATCATATTCGCCATTGGCGATGAGATCGTCGGTGTTGTTGAGATCGGGCGTATCGAACAGATCGCGCAGCGGCACGTCAGACAGCGAGGAGGCCGCCGCCGCCTCGACATAGGCGCCTTCGCCGAAAGCGAAATGCAGCGGAATGGGCGTGGCCGATTCCGACACTGTGACCGGAACGCCGTGGTTCTTCATCAGAAGCCCCAGCTGTTCCTTGAGATAATGGCGGAAAAGCTCCGGCCGGGTGATCGTCGTGGTGTAGACGCCGGGGGCGGTGACATGGCCGTAGGAGAGACGCGAATCGACATGGCCGAAGGTTGCGGTCTCAAGGCTGACCTGCGGATAGCAGGCGCGATAGCGGCCGGCAATCGGCGCGCCCTTGGCCAGTTCGGTGAAGGAATTGATCAGGAACGCCGTATTGCGTTCGTAGAGCGCGTTCAAAGCCGCCACGGCTTCTTTCGGGTCCGTGAATGTCTGCGGCGCGAAAGGCTCAGGAGTGACGAAGGTGAGGGGCGGAATCGTTGGTTTTGCTATTGTCATGGCCCATTATAAGAGGGCAATTTCGACAGGCAAGCGACAGAAATACGAAGAAACTGAAAAGAAACGGAAAATACGGCCGGGGCGAGGGTGGGGTGCCGGAATTTCAGCCGAGCGCGCCGCGTTGCAGGCTCATCAGAAGCACGAAACCGGCGCCCTTGGATGCCGGGCGGGGATCGGCCTTGTAAACCGCAAGTCCCGCCACCGGGCCGAGAAAGATCGATGCCATCAGCACCAGCCGCAGAGCGGAGAAGAGGCCGTTTGAAAAGCTGTTTATCATCGGCCGGTCCTCAAAGTACGACGGGGCAATTGGCGGCGGGCGCCGGGCTGTGCTGGCAGGCGATGGCCGCGCCGGCATTCACCCGCTGGAAACTGCGGTTGGGATTGACGACGAGCGAAGCGAAGGACATGGCGAAGATCGCCATGAGAAACGCGAAGATTGCCAGCCGGCTGATCAGCTTTGCCATGTCCATTCCCCTTTATTGGAGTTGATGGACAGAGTTTTGCCATAGTCGGACTGAACGGACCCTGAGACCCCGGTTCATATGGCATTCAGGGAGGTTAACGGGGTACGCTGCGGGTCAATTGAAGCTTTCGATGGCTTCGGAGCGTGCACAACCACCTGTCGAATCATGCCGGAGAGGCGCTGGCACGCTCGACAAATTCGGTGACAAGGCTGTCGAGTGCGGCGGGGTTTTCAACATCGACAAGCGGCATGCCGAGTTGCCGCGCCGATGCCAGCATCTCGGCATTTTCGCGCAGCGAGCGTTCGATGAAGGCATCCATGATTCGGCGCTGGCCGCTCGCTGCATCCTTGTACCGTGCTTGCGAGCGCATTCTCTCCAGAAGAAAGTCGTTCTCGGCATGGAGAAAGACACCGGCGGTCGCCTCGCCAAAAAGGGGCGCGACGAATTCCGGCCGCAGGGCCGCGCCCTCGAAAACGGCTTGATGGCCGGTGCGCGCTTTGCTGTCGATCAGCCCGCGGATCAGCGGCCAGATATTCTGGTGGTGGACCTTCAGAAACCAATGGATCGTTTCTGCCGATAGCTGTGTGTAATATTCCTCGACAGGCGTCGGTATGCCGGGCCAGGGCCGTCCCGGGTGGCGCGCGAGACTATCGGTCGATATTGCCTCGCACCCAAGCTTTGCGCCCAACAGACCGGCAAGGGTGCTTTTGCCGACATGTGAGGTGCCCGAGATCAGGATCGTGGAAAGGGTGGGTCGCATGCGTCGATCTTAATCGTGTTCGGCGGGACCGCAACGATACATCAACGGGTATGTCCGTTCCCCGCCACATCCGCCTGCGACGGCAGGCGAGCTTTCAAAGGCTCACCCGCCGTGCCTGATTTTACAGCCGCGTCCAGGTCTGCGACTTGCACAGTATCTTCAGAACGCAACCCTTCATGCTCAGCGAATTGCCGGAAACGGTGCCGGAGCCGCTATAGGTCTTGTCATTGGCGGGGTCGGTAATGTCACCGGCATAGCTGTTTCCCTTGCCGGAAAGCTTGCCGATCTGTTTTCCGGCATGTTTGCCGGTCTTCAGCGTCACGCAAAAAGCCGCGCCGCAGGGACCGATTGCGGCTGTCTCGCCGCTTGCCGTCTTCCAGTTGCCTTCAATGGGCTCGGCCGCAAAGGCAAGGTTGCCACCCATCGTCAGGGCGGCGGCAATCATCATTACACGCTTCATAAAAACTCCTCCCGAAATTCGCGCCGCCTCCCTGAACCGTGTCAGGGACCAATGCGCAGATCCAAACCCGTTGGCATGCCAAGCGCCATCCATGATGCACAGCCGCCCGGCGGCGCAACGATTGCTCGCTACGCCTGCTTTGTCCTTTGCCTGTTTCATCCTCATGACAGGCAGGCGGATGTTATTTTACGTTCACGTAAAAGGAAACAGAAATTTGCGGTCTTTATGGGGCCTCTTCACCCGCTGAAGGAGCGGAAAAGCGGGAAATCCAAAAATCGTTGTTTTGATCGTGGTGAATGAAGGGTTGAAATCCAATTCTGAAGTTTTCGTAAAATTCGCCGCAAAGTCCTTAATTTCCGCACCTTGCGATATTTAACAAAAAACCAATTTTACCAATCGTTTGCAGTTTGTTTGCGTCACATTAATCATGCCTTTTAAGCGCCCGTTGAAGGCCTCATGGCATATTCAACTCATCAAAAGCGCAGGGAAAACCTGCCGGCCGGAAGGACAAAAAAGCCGCATAAGACGGCAGGTTCGAACGGTAGCCTCGGCAAGAAGGCAATTGATGAAACAGGCGAGAAGACAGGGATAAAAACGATGGCACGCTTTGAAATTCGCGATATCGAAATGGCAGTTGCCGGTGGCGAAACCCGCGCCGACACCCTTTGCAATCTCGGCCTGGTCTATGCGACCGGGCGGGGATGCAAGGTGGATCTGGTCGCGGCCCACAAATGGCTCAACATCGCCGCGATCCGCGGATCGGAAAGAGCCGCTTCGCTGCGTGCCGATCTTGCCCGCAACATGACCAAGGCGGAACTGGCCGAAGCGCTGCGTGCCGCCCGCGACTGGATGACGATGCACTGACGCATCCGCATCCGCGATAGAATTTCCGGTCCGGTTCCCTCCAGTCCCGATGACCGGTGCAAACGAAAGTAAACCCGAAGGGGAATGCGGCGAGGGCTTCTGAACAGAAGCTTTTGCGCTGACACATCAAACCGCGACCGGCAGGAACAAGGCCGGCGCGGTTTTCTTATGTTTGGCGATGTCCTCTGCTGGAAAATGATTCGCGGGCAGGGGCTTGCGGGCGGATTTTGAATCGCATTCGCATCATATGGCAATTAGTTGGAGCCGGTACGGCAGTCCGCTTGGTTGTTTGAGTCCAAAACACTTCTCTCCCGTCATTCCGGCCTTGAGCCGGAATCCAGCCAGCCCAAGTCTTTGGGCTGAAAGGACTCTCTCCGCCGCGCAGACGCGCGTCGACTGGATTCCGGCTCAGGGCCGGAATGACGGAAGCGAGGGGATGTCGCCCGCCTCACCCAATCGCCTTGATGACCTTCGGCAACGCCTGCTCAAAGAGATCGAGCTTGTCATCCGGTCCCACACTCACACGAATGCAGCGATTGAGCGGGGCGATGCCCGGCATGCGGATGAATACGCCATGCTCCATCAATCCATCGACGATGGCGCGGGCGTAAGCACCATCGCGGTGACAATCGATGGTGACGAAATTGGTGGCCGAGGGGAGCGGCGAAAACCCGTTATCGCGGGCAATCGCGGCAATACGCTCGCGGGCGTTTGAGATTTTTCCGACGACCTCATGCAGATAGGCTTGGTCCTTCAGCGCCGCCAATGCGCCGGCGACGGAAATGCGCGCCATGCCGAAATGATTGCGGATCTTGTCGAAGGCTTCGACATTGCCAAGCGTGCCGATGGCATAACCCACGCGGGCGCCGGCCAGCCCATAGGCCTTCGAGAAAGTGCGCATGCGCAGGATGTTCGGCTGGCCGATCAGCGCGTCGATGGCCGGCACGGCGCTTGCGGGTGCGGTCTCGCAATAGGCTTCGTCCAGAATGAGCAGGCAGGTTTCCGGCAACGCCCGGGCAAAGGCGACGACCTCGCTTGCCTCCCACCAGCTTCCCATCGGATTGTCGGGATTGGCGAAATAGACCAGCGGCGCATTTTCCCGGATAACGAGATCGAGAAGCCCGTCGAGATCCTCGTGATCGTCGACATAGGGTGTGGTGACGAGTTTTCCGCCAAACCCGTTCACGTGATAATTGAAGGTGGGATAACCGCCGAGCGACGTGACCACCGGCGTTCCCGGCTCGACGATCAGCCTGGCGATCTCACCCAGCAACCCATCGACACCGCCGCCGATGGCGATATTGCCGCGCGCAACGCCGTGGTGGATGGCCAGCGCCTCCTTCAACTCGAAATTTTCCGGATCGCTATACATCCAGGTATCGGCGGCAGCATCGCGCATGGCCAGAAGCACGGAAGGGGCGGGGCCGAAGCCGCTTTCATTGGCGCCGATCCGTGCTTCCACCTTCAGGCCACGGTTCCGCTCGATGGCTTCAGGGCCGACGAAAGGAACGGTTGAGGGGAGCGAGACGGCAAGCGGCGTAAGGCGTGAGAAAGCGGACATTGGCTGAGAGTTCCGGTACCTGTTTTAAAACCCGGCACACAATAGGTGCAAAAAAACCGGACGCAAGCCGCGCCCGGTTATTGGATGACTGTTTTGGAACAGTTTTTTCCTCCGCCACTTCCCGACGGAAAAACCTGCCGGCGAATCGGGCGGCAGGCTGTGTCAGGTTCAGGCGCTGGTCTCGAAACTCAATCTGCGCACATGGTGCAGGAATTCGGCGTCGATCAGCATGTTAAAGCCGATCGTGACCTTTTCTTCCTCCCGGCGGATCAGCGTGCAGCCGATTTCGTCGCGAATACCGAGAATTTCCAGATAGAAATTGGCGGGCATCTCCAGATTCGGGCTGACTTCGAGTTCCGCGCCGTAAAGCGAGATGGTGCGCACCAGGCAGCGCATGGTGTCCTTGGCACTGAGGTGGTGCCCGATGAAGGTGATCTTGCCGGGTCGGTCGATCTGAAATTTCTCGTACTTCTCGTCCTGGGGGACGTTCTGACGGGGATCCATATGCAAAGCCATGACAACCTCCCGGATTGCCTCTTCCTGGTGCTGATTTTAACGCGGCTTCCTTGCCAGCGCGTGAAGGAAATTCGCGCAATTGTCTGTTTTCCGTCTCGACATGGGCCAACGCCCCTTACGCAATCCGATGTTTCCCTTGGGGAAAATGCGCTCGGCTTTGTCTGGTTGCAGGCGTGTCGCAGCCTGAGCTGATAATGTGTCATGCTTGCACCGGGCTGGCGTTGCCGTGCGGTTGACGCGGGCCGTACTTGGCGTTACGCCTGATCGGGCAATATGGCTTTGCGCGAGTGGGTGGGACTTGCCCGTCGCGATTCGTGTCTGGGAGTTGAATGTGACGGGTAGGCTGGTAATCGTCGGGGCGGGGCAGGCCGCTTTCGCGCTGGCAGCAAAGCTCAGGGCGCTGAAGGATGAGCGCCCCATCACCATCATCGGTTCCGAGGATGCCTATCCTTACCAGCGGCCGCCGCTTTCCAAAAAATACCTTCTCGGCGAAATGAGCTTCGACCGGCTGATGTTCCGGCCGGAAGAATGGTACGCGGAAAACAATGTCGATATCCGGCTCTCCACCTGGGTGGAGGAAATCGATCGCGCGGCCAAATCGTTGCGCATGCAGGATGGCAGCACGCTTTCCTACGACAGGCTGGTGTTGGCGACCGGTGCCGCCCCCCGCCTGCTGCCAGCCAGCATCGGCGGCGATCTCGAAGGCGTTCTGACCGTTCGCGACAAGCGCGATGCCGACCGGCTGATGGTGGAGATGAAGCCCGGCCGCCGGCTGCTGGTCATCGGCGGTGGTTATATAGGTCTGGAGGCGGCGGCCGTCGCCCGCAAGCTCGGCCTCGATGTGACGCTGATCGAAATGGCCGACCGTATTCTCCAGCGCGTGGCGGCGAAGGAAACGGCCGACATCATGCGCGGCATTCATCAGGCAAATGGCGTCGCGATCCGCGAAAAGACCGGCCTTGTGCGCCTTGTCGGCATGGATGGCCGGGTGGCTGCAGCCGAGCTTTCGGATGGTTCGACGCTCGACGTGGATTTCGTCATCGTCGGTATCGGCGTGACGCCGAACGACCGCCTTGCGCGCGAATCGGGCCTCGATGTCGGCAATGGCATAGTGGTGGACGAATATACCCGCAGTTCGGACAGCGATATTCATGCGGTGGGCGATTGTGCCTTGCTGCCCTGGCGCGGCCAGCATGTGCGAATCGAATCGGTCCAGAACGCGGTCGATCAGGCCGAGGCCGCCGCTTATGTGCTGGCCGGCACAGAAATCGCCTATGACGCCAAGCCGTGGTTCTGGTCGGATCAATACGAGGTGAAGCTGCAGATTGCCGGTTTCAATCTCGGTTATGACGAGACGGTGCTGCGGCCCGGCGCACGCGAAGGCAGCTGGTCTGTCTGGTATTTCCGCGATGGCCGCTTCGTGGCCGTCGATGCCGTCAATGATGCCAAGGCCTATGTTGCCGGCAAGAAATTGCTCGATACCGGCGCTGAACCGGACCGCGCCATCCTGGCGGACCCCTCCGCCGATCTGAAATTACTGCTCTCCTGAGGATATCATGCCCGCTCCAGAAAACCGTTTCAAAACCGCCATCCACGCCGGCAGGCCGCAGATTGGTCTCTGGCTCGACATGGGTGAGGCCATCACGGCGGAAATCGCCGGAACGGCGGGGTTCGACTGGCTGGTGATTGACGGCGAGCACGGGCCGAACGATCTGCGCAGCATCATCGACCAGCTGCGCGCCCTTGCCACGTCGCCCGCCGAGCCGGTGGTGCGCGTGCCGGTTGGCGAAAGCTGGATGATCAAGCAGCTCCTGGATGCGGGCGCCCGCACGCTGCTCGTTCCCATGGTCGATTCGGCGGCGCAGGCGGAAGCCCTGGTGAGCGCCATGCATTATCCGCCGCGCGGTATTCGCGGCATGGGGGCTGCCGTTGCCCGCGCCTCCGCTTTCAATACCATCACCGATTACGCCGACAGCGCCTCCGACAGTGTCTGCCTTCTGGTGCAGGCCGAAACGCGCGCCGCGATCCACGATCTCGACAATATTCTCGCGGTGGAGGGTGTGGACGGCGTCTTTATCGGCCCGGCGGATCTCGCGGCGGATATGGGTTATCTCGGCAAGCTGGATGAGCCGGAAGTGCAGGCGGTCATCGAGGCGGCAATCGTCAAGATCGTCGCGGCCGGCAAGGCCGCCGGCATTCTCACCTTCAACGAGACCTTCAATCGCCGTTATCTCGAACTCGGCGCGTCTTTTGTGGCTGTCGGTGCCGATGTCACGGAATTTTCCAACACGCTGCGCTCGCTTTCCAGCCGTTACAAAGGTGGGGCAGCACCTGCGGCGAAATCCGGATATTAAAGCTCAATCGTCGTTGCTGGCATTCAGCTTTTCCGGCGGAATGCCCTCTTCGCCGGAGGCAAGGTAGCCGCTGTTAATGAGGGCGGCGCGGACGATGCGCTGGATCGCCTCATCCCTGTCGAAGCCGTGATCTCTCGCAAAATCCGACAATGCCTCTTCAAGATCATCGCTAAACTGCATTTTCGCCCCCATTCTTCATGTCTTCAAACCAATACGAACAGGCAAGGCGAAATAAATCCCGCCTCGCCTGAATTTTGTCCTGTCACGCAGTCGATTAGCGCCAGCGATAAAGGCTGCTATTCGACGAGCTCTGCTGCGTGCCGGCGCCGACCGCATAACCGATCGCGAAACCGAGTGCGCCGACGATCGTCAGCAGCGAGGTTGCGGTGCCCGGATTTTCCTTGACCGCTTCCACCACATTCTGGCCCTGGGCGCGGACATTGCTCGCTGCCTTGCGAACGCGGCCGCGCGCCTCATCCAGAAATTCCGATGCGTCTTCACCAACGCCTTCCGCGCGGGCGGAAACCGATTTGGAGAGAGACGCGATTTGCGTGCGCAACTCCGCAATCTGATTTTCGATCGTGTCTTCGACAACATTCAGTTTGGTCTGAGCCATTAGAACACCTCTTTTGTTACCGAAGTGAGAACGTGCCGGCCTTAAAGAAGTTCCCCAATTCTCCCGTAAAGTTTGACCGACCGCCCTCCGTCCAACAGGTTTTTCGGCTTCTTGGCGAAAAAGCCTTGCATTCATTTTTTTTACGCAATAATCAGGCCGCACCGGAGAGGTGGCCGAGTGGTCGAAGGCGCTCCCCTGCTAAGGGAGTATACGTCAAAAGCGTATCGTGGGTTCGAATCCCATCCTCTCCGCCACTTCAGCGCATAGCGTAACTCCTCCCGAAAAAATCGTCTCAAGCCGACTCATAGTCGCTGCTCATGAAATCTCATGTGGCCGAAACGACGATACCCCTTATATGCAAATCATCAGTCAAAGCTTCTGTCGAAGCAGGTCTGCCGAATCGTTATCCGGTGAATCGGTGGCAGACGGCATGTGTTTCCCGATACACGCTGCGACATCATGCCAAGGGCCGGGCCGAGAACAGGCAAATATTTCCATCATTACTGGCCGGCGCAGCAACGGATCGCCGAAAAGGCGTGTAGTTTAGAAAGACCTTGTTAACTGCGCTAACTAACGGATTTTCAAGGAACTTCTTAACGCATCGTAAAGCCGCTTATCCTTTGGTGGTGCACTGTGTGTTGTTTCCGCAACAAACCGAAATGAAGCATATACGTAAATGCGGTTTATCGGATGTTGGCGATTGCAAGCCGCGAAACCTTTTGTATTTTCACGACCAGAAGCGAGGCGGTGGATCGTTTGGCTTCTAAGAACACGGGAATGGGGCAGGGAATGCTGTCCTTCAGCGAAAGTACCCAGACCCTTTTAAAAACTTTGACTGGAGGTCAACCATGAACATCAAGAGCCTTCTGATCGGCTCCGCTGCGGCTCTCGCAGCAGTATCCGGCGCCCAGGCTGCTGACGCTATCGTCGCTGCTGAGCCTGAGCCCCTTGAATACGTTCGCGTTTGCGACGCTTTCGGCACCGGCTTCTTCTACATCCCCGGCACCGAAACCTGCCTGAAGTTCGGCGGTTACGTTCGTTTCCAGACCAACATTGGCCGCGATGCCAAGGGTACGTCTGACTGGAACTCGTTCACGCGCGCCCAGTTCGAAGTTGACACCCGCACCGACACCGAACTCGGTGCTCTGCGTGGCTTCATCGGCTTCCGTGGCAATGCCGACAACGGCACTGCTTCTGGTTCCAGCGTTTTCGTTGACCAGGCCTTCATCGAACTCGGCGGCCTGAAGGTCGGTAAGTTCTACAGCTGGTGGGACGATAGCCTTTCTGGCGAAACGGACGAGCTGTCTTCCAACGCTCTGTTCAACTCCATTCGTTACACCTACGATGCTGGCTCGTTCTGGGCAGGCGTTTCGGTTGACGAACTCGAAGGCATCACTGTTGGTCCGTTTAACGAAACCGACAACAACGTTGGTGTTGCTCTCGGCGTTGGCGCCAAGCTCGGCGCTGCTTCCTTCCAGCTCATCGGTGGCTACGACACCGACCGCGAAAATGGCTCTGTACGCCTGATCGCAACGGCTGACGTTGGTCCGGGCACGCTTGGCCTGGCTGGTGTTTGGGCTTCCGGCGCAAACGCTTACTACAACGTCTCCGAGTGGGCAGTTGCTGCGGAATACGCCATCAAGGCAACCGACAAGCTGACGATCACCCCCGGCGTTCAGTACTACGGCAACTACGGCCTGGTTTCCTGGGATGACTTCTCGAACGACGACGGCTGGACAGCTGGTCTGACGCTCGACTACAAGATCACGCAGGGCCTCTCCACGAAGATCGCTGTTAACTACGTTGACATCGACAACCGTGACGACCAGGTTAAGGGTTTCGTTCGCCTTCAGCGTTCGTTCTAATCTGATCTGACATTGTCAGTGATGGAAAGCCCGGCTCTCGAGCCGGGCTTTTTCGTTTCTGTAACGCCTTTCCGGCAAGAGGTGTGGGGATCATCGCCACGCCAGTGGCCGGGTGCCGATTGGCTTTGATGTTTCGACCCGGCGTCGCAGCGGATGACTGGCCTTGATGGCAATTGCGGCTGTTGATTCGTGCGGGATCCTCTGCCTCCGGAAATGTACGAAGGTGGGACAACGAGTCGATTTTAAGCGCTGTCTGTGAATTCTGGAGAGCCGCAAATCCCTTTTTTGGACAATCTCACATGGCCTGATTGCGTCGGTATTTTGTTTTTGCGACGGATTTGACTCATGAGAAAGATTTGCCACTTTCCGCAAGTGCTTGAAATAAATCAAAAATTAACGATTTGTTAAGAAGTGCGTCGGGGTCGGTTAGAATTGTAGCTATTTCGCAACAATGAAAAACTAAGGACACCTTACTGTCTTCCTTTCGTCATGATTGCGATTGCCTGTCCGCCAGGTTTTGGCTCTAATCAGCTCCATAAGCGGCACGCATTCGTTAGTGCTTTCCCACCCGCTGCTTAGAAAATTGGCGTTTGACTGGAGGTCAACCATGAACATCAAGAGCCTTCTCATCGGCTCCGCTGCGGCTCTCGCAGCAGTATCCGGCGCACAGGCCGCTGACGCTATCGTCGCTGCCGAGCCTGAGCCCCTTGAATACGTTCGCGTTTGCGACGCTTTCGGCACCGGCTTCTTCTACATCCCCGGCACCGAAACCTGCCTGAAGTTCGGCGGTTACATCCGTTTCCAGACCAACTTTGGCCGTGACGCCAAGGGTACGTCTGACTGGAATTCGTTCACGCGCGCCCAGTTCGAAGTTGACACCCGCACCGACACCGAACTCGGTGCTCTGCGTGGCTTCATCGGCTTCCGTGGCAATGCCGACAACGGCACTGCTTCTGGTTCCAGCGTTTTCGTTGACCAGGCCTTCATCGAACTCGGCGGCCTGAAGGTCGGTAAGTTCTACAGCTGGTGGGACGACGATCTGAATGGCGAAACCGACATTCTGTCCACGAACACCCTGTTCAACTCGATCAAGTACACCTACGACGCTGGTTCTTTCCAGGCTGCTCTCTCGGTTGACGAGCTTGAAGGTTCGTACGGTCAGTACCAGTACGGTCCGGACAACAACGTCGGCATCGGCGGCATGATCGGCGGCAAGTTCGGCGCAGTTACCGCCAACCTGATCGCCAGCTACGACTTCGATGCAGAAAACGTTGCTATCCGCAGCATCCTGTTCGCTGACATTGGTCCGGGCACCTTCGGTCTTGCTGGTGTATGGGCTTCGGGCGACAACGCTTACTACGCAAAGTCTGAATGGGCTGTTGCTGTTGAGTACGCGATCAAGGCTACGGATCGTCTGACGCTTACCCCAGGCTTCGAATACCTCAGCAAGCTGGACGTCAACCCTGTTGACGGCGACTTCGTTGGCGACCGTGACGCCTGGACTGCTGGTCTGACGGTTGACTACAAGATCACCGAAGGTCTGGCTACCAAGATCACCGCCAACTACTACGACGAAGATGGTCGTGACGATGAAGTCACCGGCTTCGTTCGCCTTCAGCGCACGTTCTAATCTGATCTGACATTGTCAGTGATGGGAAAGCCCGGCTCTAGAGCCGGGCTTTTTCGTTTGAATATTTGCTGAAGCGGAAAACCGCGTGGCTTGGATAGGGAAACAAAAAAGCACCGGGCCAGCCGGTGCTTCGATGGTCTCACAGTGCTCGGCCGATGAACTTGACCTTTATCCCGCCCGTCCATGGCGCAGATCGTCGACAATATCGGCCTGTTGTCCCAGCCGTGACTTGTAGACCTGATAATTCTCCATCACCCGCTGCACATAATTGCGCGTTTCGGGGAAGGGGATGCGTTCGATCCAGTCGACCACCTCGTCGATGGGCTTGCCGCGCGGGTCGCCGTAACGGGCGATCCATTCCGGCACGCGCTTGGGGCCGGCATTATAGGCGATGAAGGTGAGGATATAGGAGCCGCCGAAACTGTCGATCTGCTCGCGAAGATAGTGAGCACCGAGTGTGGCGTTATATCCCGCGTCGCTCGTCAGCATCGCCTGCGTATAGGGCAGGCCATGGCGTCCGGCCACGCCCTTGGCGGTTCCCGGCAACAATTGCAGCAACCCGCGGGCATTGGCGGCGGAGACGGCGGCCGGGTTGAAGGCGCTCTCCTGCCGGGCGATGGCATAGGCAAGTGCCTTGCCGGAGCCGGCAATATTGGCGCTGGCGGGAATGACGCCGAGCGGATAGGCGAGGGCGGCCGCATCGATGCCGCGGCTGAACGCCGTCTTGCCGATCTGCAGCGAGACCTGATGGTTACCGTTGCTTTCCGCCCTTGCGGCCAGAATGGCAAGTTCGCCCGGGCTGTCGAGCTGATCGGCCAGTGACCGGTAAAGGCTGTCGGCCCGCCAGCCATAGCCCGCGGCCTCCAGCCGGTCGATGGCGCGCACGGCCTCTCTGCCAGCAAAGCGCTCCCGATCACCACCGCTTGGGCTGGGATAAGTGACGTTCAGCGTCTTTGTGCCGATCCGTGCTGCGGCAAGCTGGCCGTAAAAGGTGCCGGGATGGGCGGCAGCCCTGGTAAAGAAGTCGCGGGCATTGCCCGGCCCACCCGCTTCCGCTGTCCGCCCGAGCCAATAATAGGCGCGCGAAGCCGAAAGCGGCCGGTTCGAGGTCTGCAAAAGCGTATTGAAGTGGCGGGAAGCCGCCGCGGGGTCACGCAGCGCCCGAAGCGCGTACCAGCCGGCATGGAATTCCGCATCGGCAATATCGACGGCGGAGGTGGCCGAATGATTGGCGACAATGCGGTAGGCTTCGGCGAAATCGCCGAGATCGGCAAGGCCGCGGGCGATGATGCGTCGCTCATTCCACCATTCTCCGGGATTGACGAGCTTGCCCGCTTCCTTCGGCGCCTGCCGCAACAGGACCGCTGCTTCCGGATATTTCTGCTGGTTGCGCAGATTTTCAACCCGCGCGAAGAGAAAGGCCGTGTCGTTGCGCCATGTCGCGTCGACCTTGCCCAGAAGCGCGCCCGCATTGGCGGATCGCTGCAACACGGCGGCCCAGGCATTGTAAAGCGACTGCGCCTTGCCCAGATCGCCAAAGCGCTTGGCCTGGCCGATGCGGCTGCGATACATCAGATAGTCCATGCGCGCCTTGTGGTCGGCGGGCGTCAGATAGCTCGGGAATTCGGCAAGAACACGGTCTTCCATGTCCTTGTCCATGCCTTCGCTGACCCAGAGCCGGCGAATGAGGCTCTGCGCTTCCGCGCCCTTGCCGGAAGAAGCGAGGGCCTTGGCGAGTACCACGGTGCCTTCGGCGGTCTCCGGCCGGCTGCTGCCGAAAGCGGCAAGCACCTGGGACGCGGGTGGATCTTCACGGTAAAGCGCTTTTTCTGAATTGGCGCGCAAGGTTGCCGCACCCGGCCAGCCGGTCAATTCGCGCTGGGCTGCGGCGATCTCGGCGGAAGGCACATCCTTCTGGCCGGAAACGGCAATCGCCCAGGAGAGGATATGCCGGTCGAGGCTTCCCGTCGGCATGGCGTTGCGCAGCGCAATGGCGCGCGCGGCATCGCGGCTGGAAAGGGCGTCGAGGCCCGCTTTCAGCTGGCCCGCGTCATCAGGCCGGTTGAGGCGTGGTATCGCGCCGGTGATTTCGGGGGAGGCGGGCATGAAGGCGGGAACGGTCGGGGCATTCGGCTTCACATAGGGAAGCGGCACCGCACCCTCCGGCACGGGGCCGGCCAGTGCGTTCCAAACGGTCGCGGCAAGACCTGCCGCCATCAATGCCCAAACTGTCTTTTTCATACCGCTCTTCATTACCGGACGGAAACAATCGACCTTCTTGTATTGTCAATTCATTGCAGCGGGATTGCGGGAAGCGCCTGTGGTTCTGGTCCGAAATCCCGCCCTCAAATCTACGGAGAGTGAGGTTAACGAAACCTTACCTGCGGCTGCGCAATCCTATCAACTTTTATTCACCGGCCTGCGAGCGGCGCCTATTTCCACCGCCTCGTTTTTTCAGCTGCCGCATGACGCTCGCAGAGTGTCACACTTCCGACAATTTCGGACAAAATAGGCTTCCTTTGCGCTTGTCGGCGCCAAGGGCTGGCACTAATGTGTGCCGGTTTTAACCATCGAATGCGGCCGAAGCATGAACCGGCTCGGCGCCAGGAGCTTTGCATGTTCAAGGGATCAATTCCCGCCCTCATTACCCCGTTCACGGACAATGGCGCCGTGGACGAACAGGCGTTTGCCGCCCATGTGGAATGGCAGATCGCCGAAGGCAGCAACGGACTTGTGCCTGTTGGCACGACGGGGGAATCTCCAACCCTGTCCCACGACGAGCACAAACGTGTGGTCGAGCTGTGCATTGAGGTAGCGGCGAAACGGGTTCCGGTCATTGCGGGCGCTGGCTCCAACAATACCGATGAGGCGATCGAGCTTGCCCTGCACGCGCAGGAAGCCGGTGCGGATGCACTGCTGGTTGTCACCCCCTATTATAACAAGCCGACGCAGAAGGGCCTGTTCGCCCATTTTGCCGCTGTCGCCGAAGCGGTGAAGCTGCCGATCGTCATCTACAATATCCCGCCGCGCTCGGTGGTGGATATGTCGCCGGAAACCATGGGCGCGCTGGTCAAGGCGCACAAGAACATCGTCGGCGTCAAGGATGCGACGGGCAAGCTCGACCGCGTCTCCGAACAGCGCATTTCCTGCGGCAAGGATTTCATCCAGTTGTCGGGCGAAGATGGCACGGCGCTCGGCTTCAACGCCCATGGCGGCGTCGGCTGTATTTCGGTCACCGCCAATGTCGCTCCACGTCTCTGTTCGGAGTTCCAGGCGGCGATGCTTGCCGGCGATTACGCGAAGGCCCTGGAATATCAGGATCGCCTGATGCCGCTGCACAAGGCCATCTTCATGGAGCCCGGCGTCTGCGGCACCAAATATGCGCTTTCGAAGACACGCGCCGGCAATCGCCGGGTCCGCTCGCCGTTGATGAGCACGCTGGAACCGGCAACCGAAGCAGCCATCGACGCGGCGCTGAAGCATGCCGGCCTGATGAACTGAGACACGCCTGAGGCCTGAGAGGCGCGCAATGGACCGCTTCGCGACAGAAGCGTTCCGCGCGCCTTTTCTTTTTACGGCGACGATACTAAATAGAGCATGTCTCCCAAAAGTGGTCACCGGTTTTGGGACAAGGACATGCGCAAAAATATAGCTCGAAAACCGCTCCGACCGACAGGTCGCAGGCGCAATAAGAAAAACAAGGGATTGAAATATCATGGCCCCCAAAGGCAGCCAGCGCGTGGTGAACAAGATCGTTGCGGAAAACCGCAAGGCCCGGTTCAACTACGAAATCATCGACACCTATGAGGCAGGGCTGGTGCTGACCGGCACCGAGGTCAAGTCTTTGCGCGAAGGCAAGGCGAACATCGCCGAATCCTACGCCTCGGATGAGGGCGATGAAATCTGGCTGATCAACTCCCACCTGCCGGAATATCTGCAGGCCAACCGCTTCAACCACGAGCCGCGCCGCCGTCGCAAGCTGCTTTTGAGCAAACGCGAAATCAGCCGCCTGCGCGCCGGCATCAACCGCGACGGCATGACGCTGGTGCCGCTGAAGGTCTATTTCAACGAAAAGGGCCGCGCGAAGCTGGAACTGGCGCTCGCCAAGGGCAAGAAGCTGCACGACAAGCGCGAGACGGAGAAGGAACGCGACTGGAACCGGCAGAAGTCGCGTCTGCTGAAGGGTAACAACGCCTAAAATCTGCCTCCCTCATTCCTGTGCCTGTCACAGGAATCCAGCCAGCCCAAGTCCTTGGGCTGAAAGGACTCTCCCCGCCACGCCGACGCGTGTCGACTGGATTCCTGTGACGAGCACAGGAATGAGGAGAGGGAAAGCGCTTGATGTCGCTCAAGCAGCCCGATATGTCCGCTCCACATGCGCCCTCGAAGCCGAAACGCTGAATCTGCTGACAAGCGCCGCAAGATTGGCGCTGACATCGCTCAGATTATGCGTCGCCGCATTGGTTTCTTCCACCATGGCCGCATTCTTCTGGGTCAGATTGTCCATGCTGTTGATGGCGGCGCTGATTTCCTGAATGCCGACGGACTGCTCCTGCGCCGCCTTGGTCAGCGAGGTGATGTGATCCTGGATGTGATCCACCTTGTTGCCGATCGTATTCAGGGATTCGCCAGTCTTGTTGACCAGCGACACACCCTGCATCACATCATCGGAGGATTTGGCGATCAGGGTCTTGATTTCCTTGGCGGCGGTGGCCGAACGCTGCGCCAGCTCGCGCACTTCCTGGGCGACAACGGCAAAACCCTTGCCAGCATCGCCGGCACGGGCGGCTTCCACGCCGGCATTCAGCGCCAGAAGATTGGTCTGGAACGAAATCTCGTCGATGACGGAAATGATCTGGGTGATCTTCTGTGACGATTCCTCGATGGCGCCCATCGCTTTTACCGCTTCCGTCACCACATCGCGCGACCGTGCCGCCTCGACAGCCGAGCTTTCGACGATGGCCTTGGCCTCTTCGGAGCGCTGCGCCGAAAGCCTGGAAATGGTGGTGATTTCTTCGACGGCGGCGGCGGTTTCCTCAAGGGCTGCCGCCTGCTGCTCCGTCCGGCGGGCCATGTCGTCGGTCGCAGACGTCAACTCGCGGGTATTGCCCGATATCTTGTTGGCTTCCTCGACGATCTGCGCAAATGCACCGGAGAGATTGCCGACGGCCGTATTGAAATTGGCGATTAGCCCTTCGAATTGCGGCGCGGTTTTTTCGCCGATGCTGGAGGTGAGGTCGCCATTCGCCAGCTTGTTGAGCGCGTTGTTGAGCAGTTCGAGAACGTGGTCCTGCTCCTTCTTCATCTGCGCCTGCTCTGCCTCGACCTTCAGCCGTTCGGTTGCGAGCACGTCGAGGTAAACGGAGATGGAATAGTCCATGTCTAGAAGGGCGGCCTTGACGGTCACCGTCAGGGCGTCCTTCAGCTTTCTGGCCTTCTTTTCCACGAAAAGGCCCTTCAATTCGGAATCGATGACGGCTTTTACGATGCCATCAAGCATCAGCGCGTAACCGCCAATATACCATCGTGGCTCCAGCCCCAGCTTGGCATGGGTGCGGCCAATGGCGGTCACGGCATCGGTGTAATCCGAATTGAACGTACCGGAGGCAATGCGCGTCCAGTGCTTTACCTGCATGCTCTTGGCGTGCTGGATATGCGCATCGCTGGCGAAAAACTTCGCCGTCTCCGGCACCGTGCGCACCTTCGCATAAAAACGATCGAGAGACGCATCGAGAGAACCGGTGATGACGCCCTTCATGTCTGAAAGGTTTTGCCGCTGCTCGTGGCCAAGCCCCAGAAAATTCAGTCTCTCATCGAGTTGTCGGTCGTTTTTTGCTTGGCCATGCATGTCTAGTCATCCTGATTTGGCACCGAAATCATGTGGTTGGCGCCGTTGGGGTGATTTAGACACGTCTAAAATTAACCAAGTTATAATTTTGACTGTCTGAATTTGATGTTTGTTAATTTCAAAGGCAATTTTTACCTCACCGGCAGGACGGTTTCACCCTGCAATGTCGCCAAACAAAAACGCGCCCGCCTTTCGGACGGACGCGTTCGTGATTTAATCGCAGCAAAAACCGGGATCAGATCGTCTCAGGGCTCTCGACATGCCGGGCAGGGCGCTCGTTCGGATCGCGACCGATTTCGGCCTTCAGCGTCATCAGATCGATGAAGTGATCGGCCTGCCGGCGCAGATCGTCGGCGATCATGGCGGGCTGCGTTGCCATGGTGGAAACCACGGAAACCTTGCGGCCCTTGCGTTGCAGCGCGTCCACCAGCGTGGTGAAATCGCCGTCGCCGGAGAACAGGACGAGGTGGTCGACTGTTTCGGACTGTTCCATGGCATCGACCGCCAGTTCGATATCCATGTTGCCCTTGATCTTGCGGCGGCCGAGCGCGTCGGTGAATTCCTTCGCCGGCTTCGTCACGACCTTGTAGCCGTTATAGTCCAGCCAGTCGATCAGCGGGCGGATCGAGGAATATTCCTGATCTTCGATCAATGCGGTGTAATAATAGGCGCGCAGCAGGTATCCACGCTTTTGAAACGCCTTGAGGAGCTTGCGGTAGTCGATATCGAATCCCAGGCTTTTCGATGCTGCATAAAGATTGGCTCCATCTATGAAGAGCGCAATTTTCTCCCGTGGATCGAACATTCCATCCCATTCCTTTTTTTGGAAAGGCCATTATCTGGCTTTTATTTCCGGTCGCTAACGCAAAAAAACATGTCGTATCAACGAAGTTTGCGCATCGCCGTTGCGTTTTAAGTAAGGTAACTTCACCCGTATTCCAAGACAATTCTTCTAGACATTTTGTTCATCAGACGCCAAACATGGGCAATAAGGTGCCAAAAGACGCCAAAGACAGGAAAAACTTGAATTCCGCGGCCAATGGCTGTATCGGAAGCTGGAAAGCTTCGTCGCGAGAAATCCTGAATGTTTTTCGCAGGGCACGAAGCGCAGATTCAATAGGTTAGAGCATCCCTTGTGCACCCCAAACATTGCACGGCGCTCTGATCCACGACATTACGACACGCAAAGGACAGGCAATGGCCCGCGTCACAGTTGAAGATTGCATTGATAAAGTAGACAACCGTTTCGAGCTGGTGCTTCTCGCCAGCCACCGTGCGCGCCAGATTTCTCAAGGCTCCTCCATCACGGTTGACCGCGACAACGACAAGAACCCCGTCGTGGCGCTGCGCGAAATCGCAGAGGAGACGCTGTCTCCCGACGATCTGAAGGAAGACCTCATCCATTCGCTGCAGAAGCATGTGGAAGTGGACGAGCCCGAGCCCGATCCGGTCACGCTCGCAGCCTCCGCTGTCGCCGATGGCGAAGACGACGACCAGCCTGAAACGGTTACTTTCGACCAGATGTCGGAAGAAGAACTGCTGGCCGGTATCGAAGGCCTTGTGCCGCCGGAAAAAAATGACGACTATTGATCTGACTTTATGACGCCATTGGCGGGCGGTGGTTACCGTCTGTCAATATTTGCCGTCATAATCTGATCCCTATTGATGCAGCATTGTGCGCCGACCCTCAGGTTGGCGCGCTTTCTTTTTGTGGAATATCGCATGATGCGGCAATACGAACTCGTTGAGCGGGTTCAAAAATATAAACCGGATGCGAATGAGGCCCTGCTGAACAAGGCCTATGTTTACGCCATGCAGAAACATGGCCAGCAGAAGCGGGCCAATGGCGACCCCTATATATCGCATCCGCTGGAAGTTGCCGCGATCCTCACCGAAATGCATCTCGACGAATCGACCATTGCGGTGGCGTTGCTGCACGATACGATCGAGGATACCACCGCCACGCGCGCCGAAATCGATGAGCTCTTCGGCGAGGATATCGGCCGGCTGGTGGAAGGGTTGACCAAGCTCAAGAAGCTCGATCTCGTTACGCGCAAGGCCAAGCAGGCCGAAAACCTGCGCAAGCTGCTGCTTGCCATTTCAGATGACGTGCGCGTTCTGCTGGTGAAGCTCGCCGACCGCCTGCACAATATGCGCACCATGGAATATATGCCGGCCGACAAGCGCAGCCGCATTTCCGAAGAGACCATGGAAATCTATGCGCCGCTCGCCGGCCGCATGGGCATGCAGGATATGCGCGATGAGCTGGAGGACCTGTCCTTCCGTTATCTCAACCCGGAAGCCTACGAGACGGTGACCAACCGCCTGCAGGAACTGGAAACGCGCAATGAAGGGTTGATCAAGAAGATCGAGGACGAGCTGCGCGAGCTTCTCGTGGCGAACGGCCTCATCGGAGCCAATGTCAAAGGGCGTCAGAAGAAACCCTATTCGGTGTTCCGCAAGATGCAGTCGAAGTCGCTGTCTTTCGAGCAGCTTTCCGATGTCTACGGTTTCCGCATTCTGGTGGACGACATTCCCTCCTGCTACCGGGCGCTGGGCATAGTTCACACCCGCTGGCGCGTGGTGCCGGGCCGCTTCAAGGACTACATCTCCACGCCGAAGCAGAACGACTATCGCTCCATCCACACCACCATCGTCGGCCCATCACGCCAGCGTATTGAGCTGCAGATCCGCACCAAGCGCATGCATGAGATCGCCGAATTCGGCATCGCCGCCCATGCGCTCTACAAGGATGGTGAAAACGGGGAGGGCGATCTGCTCTCGCCGGAATCGAATGCCTATTCCTGGCTGCGCCACACCATCGAATCGCTGGCCGAAGGGGACAGCCCGGAAGAATTCCTCGAGCACACCAAGCTCGAGCTTTTCCAGGATCAGGTGTTCTGCTTCACGCCCAAGGGCAAGCTGATCGCGCTGCCGCGCGGCGCGACGCCCATCGATTTCGCCTATGCCGTTCACACCAATATCGGCGACACCACGGTTGGCGCGAAGATCAACGGTCGGATCATGCCGCTCGTCACCCGCCTGAACAACGGCGACGAGGTGGAGATCATTCGCTCCGGCGTGCAGGTGCCGCCGGCCGCTTGGGAAGAGGTGGTGGTGACGGGCAAGGCCCGCTCGGCCATCCGCCGCGCCACCCGAATGGCCATCCGCAAGCAATATTCCGGCCTCGGTTACCGCATTCTGGAGCGCACCTTCGAGCGCGCCGGCAAGGCCTTCTCCCGTGAAGCGCTGAAGCCCGTGCTGCATCGTCTGGCGCAGAAGGATGTCGAAGACGCCATCGCCGCCGTCGGCCGCGGTGAGGTCTCCTCGCTGGATGTGCTGCGCGCGGTCTATCCCGATTATCAGGATGAGCGCGTCACGGTGAAGATGACCGGCGATGATGGCTGGTTCAACATGCGCAGCGCCTCCGGCATGGTCTTCAAGATCCCCGGCAAGTCGCGCTCGGTTCTCGAGGACGACGGTGCGGCCGAGATGCTGGATGGGCCGGACCCGCTGCCCATCCGTGGCCTTTCCGGCAATGTCGACGTGCATTTCGGTGCCGCCGGCGCCGTTCCGGGTGACCGCATCGTCGGCATCATGGAAAAAGGCAAGGGCATCACCATCTATCCGATTCAGGCACCGGCGCTGCAACGCTTCGACGACGAGCCGGAGCGCTGGATCGATGTGCGCTGGGATCTCGATGAGGCGAACAAGTCGCGTTTCATGGCGCGGGTGATGATCAATGCGCTGAACGAGCCGGGCACGCTCGCCTCGGTGGCGCAATCGATCGCGACGCTTGATGTCAATATTCGCGGCCTCAACATGGTGCGCATCGGCACGGATTTCTCCGAGCTGGCGCTGGATGTCGAAGTCTGGGATCTCAGGCAGCTGAACCAGCTCCTGTCGCAGCTCAAGGATCTCGATTGCGTCTCGACAGTGACGCGTGCCTTCGATTGAGGCATTTTTGATCCTTTGCAAATACTAAAAAGGCCGCTGTTATGCGCTGAATGCATGGCAGCGGCCTTTTCCTGTCTCTGGTCGTGGAGGCGGTTTGCGACTATTTTCATCTCAGAAATTGAAGAGAAGGAAATGCGGCGTGCCGGTGGATGAACACCGATGAGAAACGCCAGTTCCAAACCGAAAGGACCGAAAATCATGTTTACTCCGCTTCGCAAGATCGCCCGTGCCGTTCGTGGCAAGACCACTCAGGAACGCGAATTCGAATATCTCAGCGCCTCCGTTTCGAATGTCGACCTGGAATTCCGCCAGCGCGAAATCGACCGTGGCCTGTTCCGCCGGTAATGCACACAGCGCATGGCAGCCAATCGCCATGCGTATGGAGCCAGCAGGTGCAGCCGTATCGGCCTGTGTATTGCTGTGTCTCGCAAAACTATGTGAATGCGCGCTTCAAGCGGGCGTCCCAAACTGGTTGACCCAATACGCCGCAAAAAAATCCGGCTCAGTCCCCTGTCGCAATAGGCGACACTAAATTGGGACTGATATCGAAGGCTCGATATTCACTGTATTCGTGACATCCCGCGTCCGCCATGCCGGACTTGATCCGGCATCCAGCCAGCCCAAGTCCTTGGGCTGGAAAGAGTCTTCTCGCCGCGCAGACGCACGTCGGCTGGATTCCGGCTCAAGGCCGGAATGACGGAAGCGGAGAATACACCTGCAAAAGAAATCCCTGCGTCATCTATGATGCTCTTGGCTCAGCCCGGGCGATGAAATAGACTGAGCCCATGCCGTTTCGCCGCCGTGAACCCGTTGGTTTTTCAGAGAAGATTCGCGACCTCTTCTGGCCGCGCACGGGTTTTACCCGTTCGCTGCGCTATATGAAGCTGCGTCTGCTGCGGCTTTCCGCTTCTCCGCATTCCGTTGCCGCCGGTGTCGCCATTGGTGTCGGCGTGGCATGGACGCCGTTTCTCGGCATTCATATCATCATCGCCATGGCGCTTGGCTTCCTCATGCGCGTCAATCTCGTTGCGGCCGCACTCGGCACCACCTTCGCCAATCCGCTGACATTTCCCTTTATATGGGCGTCCACCTGGGAACTGGGGCATTTCATCCTCGGTCGGCAGAGGGCGGAAAGCGCTGCCCATGTGGATTTCGTGGCGCTGTTCAGCCATCTTGAATTCCGGCAGATATGGACGCCGGTGCTGGAACCCATGACCATCGGCGCGATTCTGCCCGCAGCCATCAGCGCCGTCATCGCCTATGTCGCCGTTTATGGCCTCATCAGCGGCTTTCAGCGGCGCAAGATGGAAAATCTCGCGCACCGCGCCGCCAATAAAAATGCCTCTCTGGAGATGTTGAAATGATCATTGGATTGGGTAGCGACCTGATCGACATTCGTCGCGTTGAAAAGTCGATCGATCGTTTCGGCGACCGCTTCACCCATCGCTGTTTTACCGATATCGAGCGGGCCAAATCCGATGGCCGCAGGAACCGCGCGGCTTCTTATGCCAAGCGCTTCGCCGCCAAGGAAGCCTGTTCCAAGGCGCTGGGGACCGGACTTGCGAACGGTGTTTTCTGGAAGGACATGGGTGTCGTTAACCTGCCGGGTGGCAAGCCGACCATGGTATTGACCAATGGGGCAGGGGAAAGGCTGGCGGCGCTGCTGCCCGCCGGCCACCGCGCCAATATTCACCTGACGATCACGGACGACTTCCCCTATGCTCAGGCATTCGTGATTATCGAGGCGCTTCCCGTGAACGGGTAAGACGCGACGCTGCCGCATTGCCGCTCTATTTGCGGGCGTGTGACAGAAGCGCTTCCCTTCGGGCTGGAAAGGTTCTAGAGAAGTCGCAGAAATATGAAAGCGTTGCCGGCTGCGTAAAAACCGCTTGCCCGCCGCATATGCGATAAAACAACGGCCCGGAGGCCTTCGTGAAACCGAAGAAGCCGGGAAACAATCAGGCAGGTCTTTAAGTGTCCGAAAAAGCTGAAAAGAAGCAGAACGCCCTCTGGGAGAACGTCAAGGTCATCATTCAGGCGCTGCTGCTGGCCATGGTCATCCGCACCGTGCTGTTTCAGCCCTTCACCATCCCCTCCGGCTCGATGATGCCGACGCTTCTGGTTGGCGATTATCTTTTCGTCAACAAGTTCTCTTACGGCTATTCGAAATATTCGCTGCCCTTTTCGCCGAACCTGTTTTCGGGCCGCATTCTCGAATTCAGCAAGCCCAAGCGCGGCGATGTCGTGGTGTTCCGCCTGCCGCCCAATCCTGAAGTGGATTACATCAAGCGTCTGGTGGGCCTGCCGGGCGACCGCATCCAGGTGACGAACGGCGTGCTGTTCATCAACGGCCAGCCGGTGCCGAAGCAGCCCGATGGCACCTTCACCTCGGACTACCGTGCCGATCCGGGCGCCAATGTGCCCGTCTTCCGTGAAACGCTCGACAATGGCGTCACCTACGACACGCTGGACCAGTCGCCCGATTCTCGTGGCGACAACACGCGCGAATTCGTGGTGCCAGAAGGCCATTATTTCATGATGGGCGACAACAGAGACAATTCGCTCGATAGCCGTTTCGACGTCGGTTTCGTACCGGAAGAAAACCTGATCGGCCGCGCCAGCGTCATCTTCTTCTCGCTGGGCAATGACACGCCGTTCAGCCGCATTTGGGAATGGCCGGCCAACATGCGTTGGGACCGCCTCTTCAAGGTTGTGGAATGAGCAAGACCAAGCCGCTTTCGGCGGACGAGATTTCCCGTCTGGAAGCGTTGATCGGATATGAGTTCAAGGAAAAGGCCCGGCTCGACCGGGCCTTGACCCATGCCAGCGCCCGCTCGGCGGCGGCCGGCAATTATGAGCGGCTGGAATTTCTGGGCGACCGTGTCCTCGGTCTCTGCGTCGCCGAATTGCTGTTCTCCACCTTCCGCAACGCCACCGAAGGCGAGCTTTCGGTCCGTCTGAACCAGCTCGTCAGCGCCGAATCCTGCGCCGCGATCGGCGACGAGATGGGCCTGCATAATTTCATCCGCACCGGCTCGGATGTGAAGAAGCTGACCGGCAAGGCGATGCTGAACGTGCGCGCCGATGTCGTCGAAAGCCTGATCGCCACCATCTATCTGGACGGCGGGCTGGAAGCATCGCGTAAATTCATTCTGAAATACTGGCAGGGCCGCGCAACCAGCGTGGATGCCGGGCGACGCGACGCCAAGACCGAGTTGCAGGAATGGGCGCATGCCAGATTTGCGACCACACCCTCTTACCGGGTTGACGATCGTTCCGGACCGGATCACGATCCCCGCTTTACGGTGACTGTCGAAATTCCCGGCGTGAAGCCGGAAACCGGTGTCGAGCGCTCCAAGCGCGCGGCCGAACAGGTGGCGGCAACAAGATTGCTGGAACGCGAAGGCGTCTGGCAGAAGACCTCCACCCGGAACTGAGCACCCGGCGAACCGGGTGCCAAAATCGAGCGCATGGCGGACCCGCGGGCCGCATGTTGAATACCTCTGACCTTGATGGATAACATGACCGATCACGAAAACCCCGCCATTGAAGGCGAAGACAATAACCTTCCGACCCGTTCCGGCTTTGTGGCCCTTATCGGCCCGACCAATGCCGGCAAGTCGACGCTGGTCAACAGGCTGGTGGGCGCCAAGGTTTCGATCGTCAGCCACAAGGTGCAGACGACGCGCGCCGTCATGCGCGGTATCGCCATTCACAAGAATGCGCAGATCGTTTTCATGGACACGCCCGGCATCTTCAAGCCGCGCCGTAGGCTCGACCGCGCCATGGTCACCTCCGCCTGGGGCGGCGCGAAGGATGCCGATCTCATCCTGCTTTTGATCGACAGCGAGCGTGGTCTTAAAGGTGATGCCGAGGCCATTCTCGAAGGCCTGAAGGATGTTCCGCAGAAGAAGATCCTCTGCCTCAACAAGATCGACCAGGTGAAGCGCGAAGACCTGCTGAAGCTGGCCGCCGCCGCCAATGAGACGGTCGCCTTCGACCGCACCTTCATGATTTCGGCCACCAACGGTTCTGGTTGCGAAGACCTGATGGATTATCTGGTGGAGGCTCTGCCGGAAGGTCCGTGGTATTATCCGGAGGACCAGATTTCCGATCTGCCGATGCGCCAACTCGCCGCCGAAATCACGCGCGAAAAACTGTTCCTGCGCCTGCATCAGGAACTTCCCTACGCCTCGCATGTCGAGACCGAAAAGTGGGAAGAACGCAAGGACGGCTCGGTGCGCATCGAGCAGGTGATCTATGTCGAACGCGACAGCCAGAAGAAGATTGCGCTCGGCAAGAACGGCGATGCCATCAAGGCCATCTCCACCGCCTCGCGCAAGGAGCTGTCGGAAATCCTCGAACAGCCGGTGCATCTCTTCCTGTTCGTCAAGGTGCGCGAGAACTGGGGCGACGATCCCGAGCGCTTCCGTGAAATGGGACTGGAATTCCCGCGCGGCTAGCGCATCGGCGCGATGAGAACGTGCGCCCGCCTCCGTCATTCCGGCCTTGAGCCGGAATCCAGCCAGCCCAAGTCCTTGGGCTGAAGGAACTCTCTCGCCGCGCAGACGCGCGTCGACTGGATTCCGGCTTAAGGCCGGAATGACGAGCGGTAAATGTCGCGAACCAACGCGAACATCGAGATTGCCTCCAAAGCCTTCGTTTTTGTGTGTTGAAGCGTAGGGCGCGCCGCGATCCTTGAATGACTTGAATATCTTCACTCACCATCGGGAACCGAATGCGTTCGGGCGGGTTGTTCCAAAACAATTGGGCGCAACCTTTTTCGATGACGGGCATTCATGTCGCCAAAAAAACCGAACGGTATCTCCACCACGCCTTGCCAGCACTGTCCCCTGCGTGATCTGCCGCATTTCAGGGATTTTTCATCGCCCGAGCTGGATTTCGTTTCGCGTTTCAAGACGGGAGAGCTGGCGGTCGAAAGCGGCTCCGTGATCCTGATGGAGGGATCGCACAGCGCCCATCTTTATACGGTGCTGCATGGATGGGCTTTCCGTTACAAGACGCTGGAAGACGGCAGGCGGCAGATTCTCAACTACGTCATGCCCGGCGATCTCGTCGGCCTGCAGGGCACTGTGATGGGGGAGATGCAGCATTCAGTGGAAGCACTGTCTCCTGTCACCCTATGCGTCTTTGAACGGTCCCGTCTCAACAACCTCTTCACCGATCATCCGAGCCTTGCCTATGACCTCACCTGGATCGCGGCGAGCGAGGAACGCATGCTCGACAGCCATCTTCTGAGCATCGGCCGGCGCACCGCGCTGGAGCGCGCGGCCTATCTTATCGCGTTCCTCTACAGCAAGGCGAAAGCGGTCCATCTTGTGCAGGGCGAAACGCCTATCCCGGTCACCCAGCAGCATGTTGCCGATACGCTCGGCCTTTCCATCGTCCATACCAATAAGACCCTGAGAAAGCTCGTCGATCGCGGCCTGATCCGCTGGACGGACAAGGGTTGCCTGGTGCTGGACAATGCCGGATTGAGCCATGTGGCCGGCTGGGAAAGCGACGAAAAGCGGCAAAGACCCTTCATCTGATCTTCTTCGGACATGTCTTTTTTAAATGACGTTAGGGCCGTAATTTGCGACTCCTGTCCTGATATCTCGCAGGAGATTAATTAGGAGCCCACTGTCGCAGAACTGGTTGGCTCCTTCGTCTGGGAAGAAGAAAACATATGTTGCCACAACGGGTTATCATCGTTGAGGATGAATATCTGGTGGCGCTTGATGTCGAGGCTGTTCTCCAGTCCATGGGGGTCGAAATCATCGTCATCGCCACGACGCTCGCACAGGCCCGCGACGCCATCGAACAGGACGGCGCCGATTGCGTGCTTCTCGATGTCAGCCTTTCCGATGGCAAGAGTTACGATTTCGCGCGCCAGCTGCGGCAGGCGGGCATTCCCTTCGGTTTTGTCAGCGGTTACGGCGATACGACGGGGTTTCCCGAGGACCTTGCGAAGGCGCCCCTGCTCGGCAAGCCTTTCGGGGAAAATGAAATCATGGATTTCGTTCTCGGCCTCGTCAGCGTGGTCAATGACGCCGTAAAAGAATAACGTTTCCCCGCTGGATCGGTTATGATCGGGCCTGAATCGAAATTCGGACATGTTTCATGCAGTGGCAGGACGAGGCGATCATTCTTGGTGTCAAGCGTCACGGTGAGACAAGCGTCATCGCCGAGGTGATGACCCGTTCGCGCGGCCGTCATCTGGGGCTGGTGCGCTCCGGGCGCTCGCGCAGCATGCAGCCGGTGCTGCAGGCAGGAAACCGGGTGGATGTCATCTGGCGCGCGCGGCTTGACGATCATCTCGGCGAATACCGCATCGAGCCGCTGCAATTGCGGGCGGCACAGCTGATGGAAACGGCAACCGCCGTTTATGGCGTGCAGGCCATGGGCGCCTTGCTGCGCCTCTTGCCGGAGCGTGACCCGCATCCGCATCTCTATCAGGCGCTCGACGTCATTCTCGACAATCTCCATGATCCGGCTGACGCGGGCGAATTGTTCGTGCGCTTCGAACTGGCGGTGTTGAACGATCTCGGTTTCGGACTTGATCTCACCGAATGTGCGGCGACGGGGCTGCGTACCGATCTCATCTATGTATCGCCAAAAACGGGCAGGGCGGTCTGCCGCACCGCGGGCGCGCCCTATGCGGAGCGGATGCTGTCGCTACCGGCTTTCCTAAGCGAAGGCCAGTCGAAGGCGGCAGATCGCGACAGCCTTGCAGCTGCCTTTCGCCTCACCGCCCATTTCCTCAACCGGCATGTCTATGATCCGCGCGGCCTCCATGAAAACGCCGCCCGCGACGGTTTCGTGCAGGCGGCGTTGAAGGCGCTGGATCGCAAGGCGGTGCAGCCCATGCTCGATAAGGCTGTATAGTTTCAGGCTATCGCAGGCCGCGGTGCCGGCCGCTCCTGAATGGGCCAATGCACGATGGCCGCAAAAATTCCCATGCCGACGCCGAGCCACCAGACGAGATCATAAGAGCCGAGCCGGTCGTAAAGAAAACCGCCCAGCCAGACGCCGAGGAACGAGCCGATCTGGTGCGACAGGAACACAACGCCGCCCAGCATGCCGAGATGGCGGGTGCCGAACATGATCGCCACCAGCGCATTGGTTGGCGGTACTGTCGAAAGCCAGAGAATGCCCATCACGGCCGCGAAGATGATGACCGAAAGCGGCGACTGCGGCAGAAGCAGGAAGGCTGTGACGGCGATAGAGCGGGCGATATAGATGTAGGCCAGCATATAGGGCTTCGAATAACGCTGGGCGATGACGCCTGCCGCCAGCGAGCCGATGATGTTGAAAAAACCGATCAGCGCCATGGCGATCACCGCATAGCGCGGCTCGATACCGATATCGCCGAGATAGGCCGGGAAATGCGCAGTGATGAAGGCCACCTGGAAACCGCAGACAAAGAAGCCGGTGGTCAAAAGCAGGTAGCTCTTATGGCTGAGCGCTTCCCTCAGGGCCTCTCCTGCCGTCTGCTGGAACTGCGCCTGCGACTGGCTGCCGGAAGAGGAGTTGCCGCGCATCGGATAGGCCAGCAGCGGCACCAGCATCATCATCACGGCAAGCCAGACGAGACTGTCCGACCAGCCATAGGTCGAAATCAGGCCCTGGCTGATCGGCGCGAACAGGAACATGCCGGCCGAGCCCGCCGCCGTGCCGATGCCGAAGGCGAGCGAGCGCTGCTGCGGCGTGACGTGGCGTGCGAAAGCGGACAGGATGACGCTGAAGGAGCCGGCGGCGATGCCAAGCCCGACGAGAACGCCGCCGCCGAAATGCAGCCAGAAGGGCGAGGTGCCGAAGGACATGCAGATGAGGCCGGCCGCATAGAGGAAGCCGGAAAGCACGAGTACACGGCCGGTGCCAAACTTGTCGGCGATGGCGCCGAAGAACGGCTGGCCGAGACCCCAGAAGAGGTTCTGCAACGCCATGGCCAGACCGAAGGTGGACCGGTCCCAGCCGGTATCGGCGAGCATGGGCAGCTGGAAAAAGCCCATGGCTGACCGTGGCCCGAAGGTCATGACCGCAATCAGCGACCCGGCGACGATAATCAGCCAGGGCATCGTCTGGCGTGTGGCTTGCGACATGAAAATTCTCCCGCTGAAGCACCTTGCGGATTGGCGCAAGGCTTGCTGCAGATTCCCCGTTGATGAGAGGAATATTATCTTTTGTCAGGCCGCCCCACTAGCGACTTTTCTTGACGGCATTATTCGTGCGATTGATGAGACGCCCAGGATTGAATGCCATCGGGTAAGGTGAGGAAGCGATGAAGCAGAATATTTATGACGACCCGCAGTTTTTCGAGCGCTATAGCGCCATGCCACGCTCGCTTGAAGGGTTGAGGCAGGCGGGCGAATGGCATGAACTGCGCGCCATGTTGCCCCCTTTGAAAAACAGGACCGTTCTCGATCTCGGCTGCGGTTTCGGCTGGCATTGCCGTTATGCGGCGGAAGAGGGCGCGGCGCATGTTGTCGGTGTCGATCTTTCGGAGAACATGCTGCGCCGTGCCGCCGAGATAAACGGCGGACCCGGTATCGAATATCGCCGCGCCGCGATCGAGGATATCGACTTTGCGCCTGATAGTTTCGATCTGGTGCTGAGTTCGCTCGCTTTGCATTACGTTCGCGATCTTGATGTGGCCTTCGCGAAGGTTTTCACCGTCCTAAAATCCGGCGGCGACTTCGTCTTTTCCATCGAGCATCCCGTGTTCACGGCGCTGGACAAGCAGGATTGGTTCTATGGCGAGGAAGGCGAAATCCTGCACTGGCCGCTGGACAACTATCAGCATGAAGGCGTGCGCCATTCCAACTGGATGGCGGATGATGTCGTCAAATATCACCGCACGGTGTCAGGCATTCTGAACGCCCTGCTGGCCGCCGGTTTTGCGATCACGCGAATGGCGGAACCGAGGCCAGATCCAGCCTTGCTGGCGGAGCGGCCGGAACTGAAACACGAAGACCGCCGCCCGATTTTCCTGATTGTTGGGGCGCGTAAGCCGTGACATCACGCCGTACGTTGTATCGCTGGGGTGACACAATGATTGAGATCGCTGCGTCAGGCTCGAAGCTTGCCGTTGTCCATAATGCTCCGCCCCATCCTCATCCCTGTGCTTGTCACAGGGATCCAGCCAGCCCAAGTCCTTGGGCTGAAAGGACTCTTCTCGCCGCGCAGACGCGCGTCGACTGGATTCCTGTGACAAGCACAGGAATGAGGGGAGCGAGGGTGTACCGGAGTATCAGAACACCGCGCCATTTGCTGTGGGTTCGATTTGAATCGGACCGGCGACTTACCGCCGCTTGATCGCCCAGCCGTCTGGCCGTTCCTCGACCACCCTTGCCACATCGCCGACAGACAGCCTGCCTTCGCCGCGCGGTGTGACATTCCAGCCGAAAAGCGGGCCGGGCACGCGCCGGTCGCCGGACATACGGATACGGCCCATGGCCTTCATGGGGGAGGGCACATCGCGAGAACCGGTTGTCTGGTCCTGCGTGGTCATGATGCAGCGGGCGCAGGGTTTGACGAGGTCGAAACGGATGCCGCCGATCTCGATGGCCGCCCAGCGGTCCTCGGCCCACGGCTCGTCTGTTTCCAGCACGATATTGGGCCGGAACCGCTCCATGCCGACGGCGTCCTCGCCATTGTCGCGCATATTGTCGTTAAGGGCTGCAAGCGAGGCGGTGGTGGTAACGAGAATCTGGTAACCATCCGCAAAGGTGACGGGCGTTTCATTGCCGGTCCATTCAAGGCTTGCGATGCGTCTGGAGGCGTCGTCGAAAAACACCAGCTTCACCTCGCGCCCCAGCCATGCCGAAAGCGTGTCGTTGGTTTCGTCATCAGCAATATTGGCGCTGACGATCGATTTCCACACCGCTACGTCCATGCGCTCTCCGGAAGGCCGCGCGAAAATCTCGCTGCCCGCTTCTCTCGAAAGCGCCATGCCGCCATTCTCATGGCGCGCCAGAATAGTGGCGATATCAGGCAATTCGCGCTGCGTGATGAAATGGCCGGAAGGATCGGTCAGCATGGCGCGGCGGTCGCCGGGCAGGCCTTCCGCCGAGACATCGCTTTGCGAGAGGACGATGCCGCGCCCGCTCTTCAGCGGGTAGATGTTGAGTTCGGTCACACGCATGTCGCGTCTCCTCAGATTTCGTCGAGAAACAGGTCCAGCACCTGTTGCAGGCGTTCATGGCGGGCCTTGGCCATCTGCCGGCCCGTCTCGGTGCGAAAGCCGTCGGCCAGCTTGAACAGCTTGGTTTCGAAATGGTCGATGGCAAAGGCGCGGTCGTCAAGCGGCCGCTCCTTCGCCAGCGGGTCGACCGGGTCGTAGAGAGCCGAGCCCATGCGTCCGGCAATATAAAAGCAGCGCGCCGCCCCCACCATACCGATGGCGTCCAGCCGGTCGGCGTCCTGAAGGATTTTTGCCTCCAGCGTCTGCGGCTCGATATTGGCGGAAAAGCTGTGGGTGGTGATGGCATGGGCGGCGGCGTCGATATCGCTGCGTCGCCAGCCAAGGGCTTCAAGAATGCCGGCAGCTTTTTCCGCCGCCAGCCGCGATGCCTGCGCGCGGAGCGGCGAGTTCTTCTCCACCGCCACGCAATCATGCAAAAGCACGCTGGCCGCCAGCACCGTGCCGTCACCACCTTCGCCCGCATGGATGCGCATGGCGTTGCGGAAGACCCGGTGAATATGGGCAAGATCATGCGAGCCGTCGCCCGCATCGGCGGCGTGCGGTATCAGTTCCTGCGCAAGCGCCTCAAAAGGCGCGAAAGCCTCGGGCGCGATCATGCCTGCGGCTTCCGGGTGAGGATTTTCTGGTAGAACAGGCCGATGCCAATCAGCACCGCGCCAAGCCCGATGAAGGACAGCGCCCGCAGCACCCCTTCAAGATTGCTCATATCGATCAGGAAGGCCTTGGCGACGGAGATCAGCACGAAGGCGGCGGATGCCAGACGCAGGCTGCGGGCATTGAAGCGCGAGCCGAGCACGAGCAGCAGCACGCCGATCAGCAGCCACACCACCGAATAGCTGTAGGTTTCACCCTGCAAAAAGCCCTTCCAGTCGGCAATGTTCTCGCCCTGCCAGAAGCGGCGGACCGAAAGTGTGGCCCAGGCAAAACCGAGTGCCGCACCTGCCACCGCCAGCAGGCTGACATAGGGCGGGGGACGTTTGCCGCGCGCATACCAGGCGAGACCGCCATAGGCGAGCGCCGGCAGGAGGTAACCGATCAGCAGCAGATTGAGGAACGGGATGCGGCCGGTATTTTCGCCGGTGAAATAGGGATTGAGCGTGAAGAAATGCATCGTCAGCACGTTGATGACGGCGATCACGCCGGCAATCATCGAGCCGTAACGGAAGACGGGGCTGGGGCTCTTGAGATCCAGCGTCATCAGCACGCCTGAAAAACCGATGGTCAGCAGCGTATAGATCGACTGTTCGCCGAGCGTCGGCACGCTGTCATTGAGAGTGCCGCCATTCATCGCGTGGCGGATGAGGATGGCGACCGCCAGCAAACCCATGACGCTGGCGATGGCCTGCAGAAAGTTCTTTGCCCGGAAGTTCGGCCAGTCGCGCAGCATCCAGGCCGAGACGATGGCGAGCAGCGCCGGAATGCCATAACCCGGCAGCAGCGCGTTGAAGACCGGCGTGAGCCCAAGATTTTGCGGCCCGACAATGGTGGGTTCCCAGGCGATGCGGCCAAGAACGGCAACACTTGCCACCGCCATCACCCAGGGCAGAATATCCCAGTTGCGATGGCGGGTCGCCAGCACATAACCGAAGCCGATGACGGAGAGCAGCACGGTTGTGGCGAGCCCTTCCGTCAGCGTGTGCAGGCACAGTGCGAAGGCGGCAAACGAGCCGAGCACGAGGATGTTGAGCGGTTTGCGATAGGCATCATTGTTCTGCCGATGCAGCCATTCCGCGCCGGCGATCAGCACGAGGCCGAGGCCAAGACCATAGGCCGCATGCAGCCAGTCACGGCCGAGATTGCCATATTCGACGAAGCTTGCCGTGCCGAGCCAGACCGGGAAAAGCGCTGCAATCCCCGCCCAGAGCTGGGAGAAATCCGGATCATCCGCGCCCTTGCGTTTCAGGAAAGAGAAACCGCAGAGGAGAAGGATGACGCCAAGGCCGAGCGCCATGGCGATGGCCGCGGTGTAGCCCGTTCCGACGGGAGGAAGCGTGACGGCGGTATCATTTATCAGGCCGATGAAATCGATACCCTGCCGCGACATCAGGGATACTGCAGCCTGTGCGCCGAGTGCGGCGATAATGGCCGGCCACACCGCATTGTGTCGCGCAGCGCCAAGGGCGGCAAGCGTTGCGATGAGGACGGAAACGACGAGGGCCGGATGGGTGTCGATGCTGCCGTCGGTGAAGAGGAAGCCGATTGCCGGCAGGACCACGGCCATCGAGACAGTGAGGCTGATGGCAAGCGACGGGCGCAACAAAAGCCGCATGGCGCGAATGGCGCGCCGCTCAGGCGTGGTGCTGGCTTCGCTTTCCTCGGCGGGCGGCGTGTCGAAGTGCCTGCCGGGCCAGAGGAAGAGGGTGCCGGCCAGCATGACAAGCAGTGAAAGCGTCGGCGGCTCGGCGCTGATCGTCTCGGAAAAAGCGATATAGCCGAGCACCCAGAGGCCGAGGCCCGCATTGGCAAGCGAGGGAACCACGGTCCAGCCCTGCCTGCGCGCGGCCGCCGCGGTGGCAAGCCACGAGATCGTCAGGAAAACGAACAGCGCCCAGATATTCGGTGTTTCGCTGGAAATCAGCGCCGGCGTCAGCATCGACCCCAACAGGCCGAGACCGGCGAGCGCCTGTCCGTGCAGAAGCGAAAGGCCGATGGTGGCGAAGGCCACGAGCCCAAGCAGAATGAAGGCGGTGCCGGAGCCGATATAGTCATAAATGCCATAGGCCGCATAAACCACGCCGAACAGCGTCAAGGCACCGGCGGCCGTCAGCACGCCCGGTATCATGGCGTTGGCGTAAGTGGTGGCGATGCCCGGCACAGCCTTGCGGCGGATCGCCTCGCCGGCAAGGCCAAGAACGAGACCGAAAATGGCGGCGAGCGAAAGCCGCACGGCCGGGCTCAGGAGCCCCGCTTCGATGGAATATTTGACAAGGAAAATGCCGCCAAGCGCTAGCGCCAGGCCGCCAGCCCAGACGGCCCAGCGCGCGCCGAGCAGGCTTTCGAAGCTTTCCTTGGTTGCCGGTGCGGATGCAGCCTCACGGGCAAGCACGCGCTCCTCTTCCTTGCTGGCAAGGTCCTCCGCCTCCGCCATGGCGGCGGCCACTTCTGCTTCGGACGGGTGTTCGGCGTGGAGGGCTGCGTCTTCCTCAGATGCCGCGCTTTCCTCTTCCGCGTCGAAATCCGCTCTCTCCGCCCAATCGGCCGTCTCCGCCTGCGCTGCCACAGGGGAAGCCACCCCGGCCGCCATCAGCCGCTTAAGGCTGACAACCTCGCGCTCGAGAGACTTGATTCGGCTTGAATTGCGGATGCTTGCGACCAGCGTGTAGATGAAGGCCGCGATGACGGCGAGGATAAGCAGCGGGATTTCCAAACAGAACTCTCCAATTACGAAGCTGTTTTTAAAGCCCTTTTGGCGAATTTATGCAAGGCCCGGTTGATGAATGGCTGGGCCGCTGGGGAGTAAGCGTGTGCCGCTTGTTTCTTCTCCCCGCCGGGGAGAAGTCCGCGGCAGCGGGATGAGGGGGTGACGGTAGAGATATTCGGAAACGTCGCCCCCTCATCCGACCCTTCGGGCCACCTTCTCCCCGGCGGGGAGAAGAAGCCAAGAGGCGACGCTGTATCTTCAGATGGTCACGCCGCAAGCCAGCGCCGCGCCGCCTCGATATCTGCAAGCCCAAGCTCGTGTCCGTCATCCACCGTTTCCACCCCGGCCTGCGCGCCGCTGGAGGAAATCCTGTCTCGCAGCTCCGTCGCCTTGTCGCGGTATTTATCGCGTTCGCCGGCCACAAGCAGGAAGTTCCGCCCGGAAAGATCGGTTTCCGGCCAGGTTTCGAGAACCGGCATAGGCCGATAGAGCAGCGCGTCTCCGGCAAGCTCCGGATAAAGCGCTGCAAAGGCGGTATAGAAATTCGCGCCATTGGAATGGCCGACAAAACGAAGCCTCGAAGGATCAAGGCCATAGGACCGGATCGCGCTATCGACAAAGGCGGCAAAGGCTTCCGCCTCGGAGACGATATCCTTCTGGTCGAAGCTGAAATCGGGGTAACGGCGGAACCAGCGGGCGATGTCCTCTTCCGTGCTGCGGCCGCGAACGCCGAGAAGCGTGGCGCCCGGTGCCGCCCGGTGCGCCAGCGGCATCAGGCTCGTCTCGCTGCCGCCGGAACCGTGCAGCAGGATGAGGGTGCTACCGTCAGGCTTTTCGGGCGTGTAGAAGCGGTGCACGAAAGGCAGGTCGCGATAGACGATACGCTCTTCGCCGGGCATCGAAAATTGCGGCAGCGCGACGCGCACATCCGCCTCATCCTTCATGAAAAGCGGCGGAATGAACAGCTTTTCGCCAAGCGCTTCCAGGGGCTCGTCAACGGTCATGCCGGGCGCGTCGGTCGCCATTTCGATCAGAACTCCACCCGGTTCGCGGACATAAAGCGAATGGAAATATTTTCGGTCATGAGCATTTGTGGTGCTGGAATTCAGCGATTTCAGTTCACCCAGCACCGCGTTTAGCTCGTCCAAATCCTGCGCGCGGAAAGCGATATGATCGACGGTGCCGGTGCCCGGCGCGCTGGACCAGAAGCCGGTGGCGTCACGCACGTCGATAATGTCATCGCTCTTCGAAACGAGCCGGCGGATAGCGCCCGTCTGGCTTTCCTGCTGGTAACCGAAATATTTTGTGAGGAAAGCCACCGTTTCTTCCGGCACCTCGCTCAGCACGGTTGCGCCATAGATGCGGCGAATGGCGTCTTCTGCCGGAATGTCGTTGGTTACATGTGGTGTGGCATCGGGGAAGGCGTGGGTGCCGACCAGCTTGACGATGAGGCCATCAGGGTCTTTCAGCCGGATGACCGGGGCGCCGAATTCGTCGGATGGTCCCTCGGCGCGGATGCCGAATTTCAGCGCCCGCGTCAGCCAGAAACCGATGCTGGCGGGATCGATCGCCAGCGACACTTCCAGCGTCTGGCCATAACCTACACGGCCCTGGCCGCCATCTTCCCAGACCAGAAAGGTCAGAAGCGAGCCTGGCGAGGCGATGTCATCGCCATAGAGCAGATGAAGCTGCATGGCGTCTTCGAAGCCGGCCGTGCGCTTGGCCAGCCTTAAACCCAGGAAGCCGGCGTAAAAATCGACATTCGCCTGCACCTTCCGGGTGATCATGGTGATGTGGTGTATGCCCAGTGCAGAATTCATCGTGCCGTCCCGTCGTTTTGCCTGCCATTCGTGGCTCTATTTGTCTTACCCTGCACCTGATCCGCAACCCCGGCAAATGAGAACGCTGTGTTCTCTGCATGAACGGAATTGCCCTGGCTTCGTTGCATGCGAGATGGGCAGAGATAGGGCTTTTTGCCTCCATATCAATCAACGATGCATATAAAATAAGCATACAAAATAACGGCTATTTTGTATGCAATTTGATCTTGCCTTGAGGGCTGGAATTGGGTCTTATGCAACCAATCCAACAAAACCATCAGGGGGAATAGATGATGTTAACGCGCAGGTTGTTGTCCAGGGCTCTGGCCATTGCCGCTGTCGGCGCTGCCACCGGATTTACGCTGCCCGTAACGGGTGCTCATGCCGAAACGCCGGTGAAATTCACGCTCGACTGGAAGTTCGAAGGCCCCGCCGCCGGCTTCCTGCTGGCGCTCGACAAGGGATACTTCAAGGCTGAAGGCCTCGATGTGACGATCGACAGCGGCAACGGCTCGGTGGAAGCCATTCCGCGCGTCGCGACCGGCGCCTATCAGATGGGTTTCGGCGACATCAATTCGGTGATGAAGTTCCTCGATGAGGATCCGAGCCAGAAGATCAAGGCCGTCTACATGGTCTATGAACGCCCGACATTTGCCGTTGTCGGCCGCAAGTCGCTCGGCGTCACCGGCGATCCGAAGTCGCTGGAAGGCAAGAAGCTCGGCGCACCGCCGCCGGATGGCGCTTTCGCGCAATGGCCGGCCTTCAAGCAGGTCGCCGGGCTTGATGACAGCAAGATCAAGATCGAATCGATTGGCTTCCCGGTGCGTGAGCCGATGCTGGCCAAGGGTGATGTCGATGCCGTTTTCGGTTTCGCCTTTTCCGTGATCCTCAACTTGAAGAAGCAGGGCATTGCCGATGACGATATCTCGACCATTCTGATGGCCGAGCACGGTTTGAATCTTTATGGCAATGCGGTGCTGGTAAACACTGATTTCGCTGAGAAAAACCCGGATGCCGTCAAGGGGTTCCTGAAGGCGCTGGCCAAGGGCTTCGCCGATTCCGTCAAGACCCCGGAAGAGGGCGTGGCGGCCGTGCTCAAGCGCAACGAAACGCTCGACAGCGCCATCGAGCTCGAGCGCCTCAACATGGCCAACAGCATGAACATCAAGACGCCCTATGTGGTGGCAAACGGCATGGGCGGTGTTGATCCGGCAAGGCTCGCCGCTTCCGTCGAGACGTTGAAAGTCTCGCTTGGGCTCAAGGGTAACGTCAAGGCGGATCAGGTCTTCGACGCAACATACCTGCCGGCCAAGGAAGAGCGCATGCTTCCCTGAGGGGGGAGCTGTTGCGGACAGAACGAGCGGGTGCCGCGAATTTCTTCTCCCCGCCGGGGAGAAGGTCGCGGCAGCGGGATGAGGGGGAAACGTCCACCGTATTCGGAGAGCCTGCCCCCTCATCCGACCCTTCGGGCCACCTTCTCCCCGGCGGGGAGAAGAAAAATGCGGCGACGCCGGGCATAATCGGCGGCTTTGGAAGTGAGGCGGGACAACGAAGGCTGTAGACGCCCGTACCGGCCGAAAAAATGGGGACTGCGATGTCACATCTCGTGGAAATAGACAATGTCGACATGCGCTACGGCGGGTCGGCCGGCACGCTGGCCGTATCCGGCCTTAATCTGACGGTCGACAAGGGTGAGTTCGCGGCCGTCGTCGGCCCCTCGGGCTGTGGCAAGTCGACGCTCATGAAGCTGGTGACGGGGCTGCATATTCCGCAGAAGGGCAATGTCATCGTTGCCGGGCGGCAGGTCACGGAGCCGGTTTCCATCGTCGGCATGGCATTTCAGAACCCGACGATGCTGCCCTGGCGCACCACGCTTGAAAACATCCTGCTGCCGCTGGAGATCGTCGAGAAACATCGCCGGCGCCTGCGCGCCCACAAAGCTGAATATGTCGCGAAAGCCGAGCGGCTGCTGGAGATTGTCGGTCTCAAAGGCTTCGGCTCGAAATATCCCTGGCAGCTTTCCGGTGGCATGCAGCAGCGCGCCAATCTGTGTCGCGCCTTGATCCACGAGCCGGATCTCCTGATGCTGGATGAACCCTTCGGCGCGCTCGACGCCTTCACCCGCGAGGAATTATGGTGCGTCATCCGCGATCTGCACGCGGCGCAACGCGTCACCATCATCCTTGTGACCCATGATCTGCGCGAAGCGACCTTTCTGGCTGACAAGATTTTCGTGATGAGCGCAAGGCCCGGCCGGGTGCTGGCCGAGCACCGCGTGCCGTTTGCCCGTCCGCGCCAGCTCGATATCATGTATGACAGGGGTTTCAACGACATGGTGCAGGAACTGCATGGCGAGATCGCGCAGGCGAGGGTGGCAGCATGAGCGCGATTGTTGAAAGCACCGTGGCGGACGCGCCGCGCAAGCCCCTGATCGACCGGGTCAACTGGGTGAAAGCCGCCCCCTGGCTTTATACGCTGGCGCTGTTCCTGCTGTGGGAATTGCTGGTCTATGCGCTGAAAATGCCGCCGACCATTCTGCCGTCGCCAGTCAGGGTCGGTCAGGCCATCGTGCAATATTGGTCGCCGATCTGGAAGAATTCGCTGCAGACCCTTTATACAACGACGCTGGGCTTCGCCATTGCGGTGGCCGCCGGGCTCGCCATCGGCCTTTTTATCGGCTGGTCGAAAACCATCTATGCCGGGCTTTATCCGCTGATGATCGGTTTTAACGCCATCCCGAAAGTGGCGCTGGTGCCGATCCTCGTCATCTGGTTTGGCATTGGCACCGTGCCTGCGGTTCTTACCGCCTTCCTGATCTCCTTCTTCCCGATTGTCGTCAACGTCGCGACCGGCCTTGCCACCATCGAGCCGGAAACAGAGGATGTGCTGCGGGCACTCGGTGCAAAGAAGATGGACATCATGCTGAAGGTCGGCATTCCGCGCTCCATGCCTTACTTCTTCGGCTCCCTGAAAATCGCCATAACGCTCGCTTTCGTCGGCTCGGTCGTCTCTGAAACCGTCGCCTCGAATTATGGTCTCGGCAACATGATGAGTTCGGCGCAGAGCCAGTTCAATGTGCCGCTGGTCTTCGCCGGCCTGCTGATGCTCGCCGTGGAAGGCATCGTCATGTACGCGATCATGGCGTGGCTCGAAAAGCGCATGACCGGCTGGGCGCACCGCTCGACCATGGGGCAGTGAACTGTCGGCATGGCATGAGGCCGTCGCCGCTTGTTTCTTCTCCCCGAGGGGGAGAAGGTGGCCCGAAGGGTCGGATGAGGGGGCAAGCTCTCCGCATATCTCGACCCTCGCCCCCTCATCCCGCTGCCGCGACCTTCTCCCCCTCGGGGAGAAGGCGAAAACCTCATGCGCTCGCTTCTGGCGAAAACGCCATGCCTGCAAAGGGCTCAATGCGCCGCCATTTCCTTCACGATCTCGGGACCGTCCATCATGAAGGGATAATAGGTCGGCCAATTGGTCACCTCGTCGAGCAGCGCCTTGCGGTCATTGCCCCAATAAAGGTGGTAATGGCCGGCCTTGGCGGGCGCGATGGTGTGGTCGCTGAACTGGACGAATTGCGGAGCCGCAGCATCTCCAATGGTCTTCTTGAAAATGTACCTGACGCCGCGATTGCCCTTCTTGTAGGTCAGGATTTCGTAGCCGTCGGCGGCATAGGTAGCCTCAATGGGCTTGGCTCCGCGATAGAAGGAAAAGCTGTTGCCCTTGATGACGATGCGATTGACGTCCGTCTTGTAGCCAATGGCATAATAAGCGCGGTATTCTTCGGCGCTCTTGTCACCATGCGCTGCCTTTTCCGCCATCACCGGGTCGAGGGAGCCGTTCAGCAGATAGGGGTAGACCGACTGCCAGTCGCCTTCCCAGTCGGAAAGCGTGCGCGGCTTCACCTGGGCATCCTCGAAATAACCCTTGTATATCTGTTTTTCGGCTTCGGTCTGGCCATGGCTGTGGTCGTGGCTATGAGCGGAGGAAGCCTTGTCTTTGCCGGCCGCCAGTGCCGAGGCTGTCATCAACAGCATGGAACCGATTGCAAGCGCGCCGGTGACGCGGGTGATCGTTTTTTGCATTCTTCTGGCCCTTTGTGTCTATAGAACGAAATAAGTTATGTAATAACATTACGATCATGTCGTATAAACACGTCTATCTGTAGACGCAAGGTGCCTGCCATCATCTCAGCCTGAAAACGACGAAAGCCGGCTGAGCGCCGGCTATCCTGTCTGGAGAAAGGTTGAGAAAGGGATCTGGTCAGGAAACGCTGTTCTCAGGCGGGTTGCACGCTTATGTTCGCCTTGCGCTCGTCGAAAGCGAGTTTCATCGCCTTCGTCACCTCACGCGTGGTCACGAAATAATTGTCGCTGCGCACCCAATAGCGCAATTTCACCGTGGCGCTGTCGGCGCTGATCGAATCGACGAAGGTAACGGGGGCGGGGTCCAGCAACACCCGGCTTTCCGAACGCACCACGCGCATCAGCATGTCCTGCGCCGCACCCATATCCTCGTCATTCTTGACCGTCAGGCTCAATTCGTGGCGGCGCGAGGGGAAGCGGCTGTAGTTGGTGATCGGCACGTTCCACAGCGTGGAATTGGGCGCGAGGCGGTAAAGCCCGTCGCTGGTCTTAAGCTCGGTCGCAAACAGCCCGATTTCCATGACCGTACCGCTGACCGAGCTGGTCTCGATATATTCGCCGACCCGGAAAGGGCGCAGTACCAGAAGCATGATGCCGGCGGCGATGTTCTGTAACGTGCCCTGCAGCGCAAGGCCGATGGCGAGACCGGCGGCGCCGAGCGCGGCGAGAATGGAGGCCGTCTGCACCCCGAACTGGCCGAGTACCATGACCAGCACCAGAATGAGCACCACGTAACGAATGGCGCCTGCGAAGAAACCGGCAAGCGTCGCATCGAAGCCGCGGATGCGCGACAGGCCCTGAAAAGCCCAGCGCTGCAGGAATGTGGCGGCCAGCCAGCCAACGATGAGCAGCAGAAGCGCGCCGACGATCGAGAAGGAATATTGCACCGCAAGGGCACTCGCCTGCCGCACCGCGGCCTGCGATGCGACGATGATATCGGTTGCCTGTTGTTCCATGAATTATCCCGTGATTTTCATTGCTGTTCAGGGTTGGTAACGACCGGGTGCCGCAGGGGTTCCGCAAAAATGGAAGCTGTCAGGCACTGAGCGGCAATATGAACGGCACGTTGCCATCCGTATCCGCGCCCCTGCCGATTGCCTTGATCGCCTTGACCAGCCTGCCGTCCCGCCCGAGCAGCCGGTCGCCAATGGCGATGATGCGGGCATTGGGCGTGGCATAGGGCGAGGCGGCGCGCAGGCTGAGAGCAAGCGCCATATCGTCCTGATCCGGGTTGAGGCTGAGCGCTGTGATGACGGCAGCGGCGGGTGAGCGCGACACCCCCATCCAGCAATGGATGAGCAGCGGCGCCGACTGGTCCCATTCCCGCGCGAAATCGATCAGCTTCTGCACATGCGCGTCATCGGGCGCGATGAGGTCGCCCGTGCCCTTGAAGGCGATATCGTTCATGACAAGCGTCAGATGCCGCTCGGCAGCTATCACCGCCGGGCGGTGAAAGCTTTGCTCTTTGGCGATCAGCGTCACCATTTCGCGGGCCTTGTGCTTCACGGCCATTTCCGCGATCCGCGATAGCGGCGATACGACAATGGCCGTCATGTCGCACTCCCGGTCTTGACCGCGCGCAGCGCCTCGATTGCATCGAAACGTGCGATGAACAGCCTTTGCGCTTCGGTAGAAGGAAGCGGCGTGATGTCGAACATGTCGCGGGTAATGCCGCGGGGCAGTCCGAAGAATTTCTGTGCCTCGGCGATGGAAAAGCCGGCAAGCTCCGTCGCCTCGAAAAAGGCGGCAACCGTATCCGCCTTCTTGATCCGGTCCTTCAATTCGCGCGACGCGTGCGGCGGCAGGCCGAAGCGCAGATGCACAGCGGCTTCCAGCCGTTTTTCGACGGTTTTGTAACCGCCGCCGACAACCGATTTGAACGGCGAGATCATGTCGCCGATGACATATTCAGGGGCATCATGCAGAAGCGCCATCTGCATATCGTCGGGCGTGGCGCTCGCACACATGCGGCAGAAGATGGTTTCCACGATAAGGCAGTGCTGGGCGACGGAAAAGGCGTGATCGCCGCGCGTCTGGCCGTTCCAGCGGGCGACGCGGGCAAGACCGTGGGCGATATCGGCGATTTCCACATCAAGCGGCGAAGGATCGAGCAGATCAAGCCGCCGCCCGGAAAGCATGCGCTGCCAGGCGCGCGGACTTTTCGCAGACGCCACGCTTATTCCTCCGCCCGTGTTGCCGGGTCAGCCGCCGGGAAGGAAATGCCGGTCCAGGTCGGCAGGGTCACGGAGACGGTAATGTTATCCGCAAGCAAAGGCGTGCCGGATGCAAGCGCATCGGCAATGCGGTCGATCCGCACGATGGCAAGCGCCCTGCCGCCGCAAACTGTTCCAAGCGCGCCGACAGGTTTTCCATTGGCGGTAATCTCCGTCCCGGTGGCGGGAAGATCGCCGTGGGCGGTAACGGTAACGACGCGCCGCCGTGCCGTGCCGCGATGCTTCATACGCGAGACGACCTCCTGCCCGACGAAGCAGCCCTTTTTGAAGGAAACGCCGTCATTCACATCCATCAGCACGTCATGGGGAAAAGTGTCCTGCAGCGGATAATCCCGGCCGGATTCGGCAATGCCGTGGTCGATGCGCAGGGCGTCATAGGCGGCGGCCTCTCCGGAGGCCGATGCGCCCGCAACGCGGAACAGATCGATACCGGCCTTGGCAAAACGGCCATCCCGCACACCGGCTTCAGGCGCGTTTTCATTCCAGAACAGGCTCATGCCTTCCACGGGCTCGAGTTTGAGATCGACGGGTGCGCGCAGCTTGTACATGGTAAGGCGGCGCAGCAGCGCATCCTGTTCGCCAGCACCCGTTTCGATCAGATAATCCGGCCCATCGCGCGTTATCAGGAAATCGAACAGGATCTTGCCCTGCGGCGTTAGAAGTGCCGAGGCGCGGGCCTCTCCCTGCGGCAGATTTTCAACATCAGCCGTAATCAGATTGTTCAGAAACTCCCCGGCGCCTGTGCCGGAAACTCTGATCAGGCGGCGGTCGGCAAGAAAGGCGGAAGGCATGGCGTCACCGTTCGGTTCATCGAGTGCATGCCCGGCAAGGGTTGCTCCAGGCAGCCCAGGGCGATTGCGGATATGCTCTCTTTTGTTCTCGCGCAATTCCCGGCGCAAATCAGCAATGCGCTTTGGCCGGGCAGCTCATTTCGAACAGTTAGGATTTTTGCAAAAGAACGGCAAGCACCGCGACGCGATCAATCGCCGGCGGTGAAGAACTTCCACTTGCCATCAGGCGAGATGCCGATGCGGTAAAAGCTGTAATTGCCGTATTCCTGCATGTCCGCCAGATCGCCCGCCGTAATGATGCGCAGAAGCTCCACCTTTTCCGGCGCGGTCAGCGTATTGAGCGGCTTGCCGGCAAAATAGGGGAAAACATAGGCCTCATCGGGCGTACCGGCGTCGACATGAGCATAACCGGTCGACAGCAGGTCGATGATGATCGCCATCACCTCAAGGCCGTCGGGATCGCCCGAATAGCTTTTCAGCGCCGCGATCGGATCCTCGCCGTCATTGCCGTCTATGCGGAATTCCTTCTGGCCGGCCGCGATGAAGGGCCGCAATTTTTCAATATCGCCCGATGCGGCCGCGTCCATGATCTCCTGGCGCAGCTTGCGCACGGCTTCCGGTGCCTTGGAAATGTCATGCTCAATCACGACGGACATTTCGGGGGCGTTGTCCGGGGTGGCGGGCTTCTGGTTTGCCTGACCGGCGGAACGGTCGACCAGCGGATCGGGCAGGGGAATACCTTCCGAATCACCTTCGATCTCATCCGGCTCCGTCGGCTGGGGCTGCTGCGGCTCTCCGCCGTTTTGGGCCTGCGGCTCGCTTTCGGTATTTTGCGCCGGTTTCAGCTCGGAAAGGGCAAGGGCACGGCTTGGCAAGCCGATGGACCCCGCGGTCAGGGCAAGCAGGATGGACAGCATGGCGGAAGAGCGCAAAAGCCCCTTGCTCAGGCAAGACATGATAGACCCCTGCTTTACTGTATCACCCGCTGCGGAGAAAATTCGCCTTCAAGCATGCGCTGGCGCAGCGATTCCAGCATTGCTTCAGCGCCGGCCTCGCCATGCATGCGAATGGTTTCGCGCATGGCCAGAGCGATTGCGGCATCGGCGATGATCTCCGGCTCGATGCCGTCGGCCATGCCGTCAGCCCATGCCTCGTTCTGGTGTTCCAGAGCGACCTGCATCTTTTCATGCACGATCATATCGTCGATTTCGTTACGGCTCGTCTGCATTTTTCATCCTCGACAGGGCGGGCAAGTCCTTACCACCCTGTTAACAACACTATCAGTCTTTTATCAAAACGGCACGGCCTGCGGCGAAAAGAGGTTAATAAACCGCTAATTTCCGAACCTGGACGCGATTTCCTGAGCAAGTGTTGCCCCTTCGTTACGGTAGCTCTCTTCTGCCATGACAGCGGCGCGTGTGCAACTGGTGTGGATGGCCGCAAAGGAGCGGTATCCACGGTTGAATGCAGCCGTCATGCGCTGACGCCGCTCGGGCTCGTTGGCTGTGTCCGCAGCCAGAAGATCGCTCATGGATCTGCGCCAGTCCTCTGGACCGGAGGAGGGGCACAGGGTTCTCAAATATTGCACCGCTCCCAATATTTCCGAAAGCCGGGCCAGCCTGTCGTCATAGGGGGCGGGTTTGGGCGGCTGCGCCTCCGGCGGGCGTGCCTCCTTGGAAATGGCATTGGAAGGCTGCGCATAAGCGACGCCCACTTGCCCGGCCATGGTCAACATGGTCAGCAAAAGAGACAGGAAAATGGTTGGTCGCATCAAAATTATAGTCTGCCCCACACATACTCGTGAACTGTTGGCTCGTGAACATCCGGCGGGCGGATGGGTCCTAGATAATCGCGATTCTGGCTGGCTGGCAATCATGCAAGCAGACGCTCGGCACATTCCACCACACTTTCAGGAGCCGGCAGCCGGCGTATTTCCGCCAATGTGTACCAGCCCGCATCCGCAGCATCATCCGCCGCTGTCACCGCCGGGTTCGCATCCGTTTCCACGGTGAAGACGGAAAGGAAATAGTGGCTCGTCAGCGTGCCCTGCGCATCGTGCGACGGCAGATCATAGGTCGCGAATAATTGCGGTTTGCGCGCGACGATACCGGTTTCCTCGTGAAGTTCGCGAAGTGCCGTCTCTGCCGGTGTTTCCCCCTCTTCGCCGCGCCCGCCCGGAAAGGCGAACATGTCCTTGGAAGGCGGATTGATGCGGCGAACGAGCAGCAGCCGGTCTCCATTTCTGACGATCGCGGATGAGGCGGGGCGGGGCTTGATACGAAGGGTCATGAATGCTTTCGTCTGTCTCAGCCATTTGTGGCCTGTCTATCGGGTGCATGGACCCGGTGAACCGAATATGCGCCGCGCAAAAATCGATTCCGGTTTCTGCAGCGATGTTATAGTCGGGAATCGGTTGGATTGTGCACGCAGAAGACGGTGGAATGAAGGTCTATCTTATTTATGTTCTGGCCGCCCTTGCCGAAATTGCCGGCTGCTTTTCCTTCTGGGCCTGGCTCAAACTCGGCAAGACGGGATGGATATTGCTGCCGGGCATGCTGGCGCTTGCTGCTTTTGCCTGGCTTTTGACATTGGTGCCGACAGAGGCGGCGGGCAGGGCCTATGCCGCCTATGGCGGGATTTATATTGCCGCATCGCTGTTCTGGCTCTGGGGCGTTGAAGGGCATGTGCCGGATAAATGGGATGTCGCCGGCGGGGCCGTCTGCCTTGCGGGCACCGCTCTTATTCTATTCGGCCCGCGCAGCTGAGGAGACGAGAATGTGCGGACGTTTCGTCCTGAAAGCGACGCCGGAAGAAATCGCCGACTATCTTGATCTGATCGGCCTTGAGGGTTTTCCCGCCCGCTTCAACATCGCGCCCACACAGCCGATTCTGGTGGTGCTGGAGGGTGAGCGACAGGAGCGGGGCAGCAACCTGCCCAACCGCCGGGCCGTACTGGTGCGCTGGGGGTTCATGCCCGGCTGGGTGAAGGACCCCAAGGACTTTCCTCTGCTTATCAATGCGCGCTCGGAAACGGCCATCGGCAAGGCATCCTTCCGCGCCGCCATGCGCCATCGTCGCGTGCTTGTGCCAGCAACCGGCTTTTACGAATGGCGACGCCCACCCAAAGAGGAGGGCGGCAAACCCCAGCCCTATTTCATTCGCCCGAAAAATGGCGGCATCGTCGCTTTTGCCGGCCTTATGGAAACATGGTCTTCCGCCGACGGATCCGAAGTCGATACCGGCGCGATCCTCACCACCGCCGCCAATAGCGCAATCGGCCGCATCCACGACCGCATGCCGGTGGTGATCGCGCCCGAGGATTTCAGCCGCTGGCTGGACTGCAAGACACAGGAGCCCCGCGAGGTGGCCGATCTGATGCGGCCGGTTCAGGATGATTTTTTCGAAATGATCCCGGTATCGGACAGGGTCAACAAGGTCGCCAATGTCGGTGCCGACCTCATCGAGCCGGTGCCGGAAAGCGCACCGCTGGCAAAGATCAAGCCGCCGAAGGACGAGGGGCAGATGTCGCTGTTTTGATGTGCTTTTCAAACATTCGAGGCTGATCATTGCCGCTTGTTTCTTCTCCCCGCCGGGGAGAAGGTGGCCCGAAGGGTCGGATGAGGGGGCTAGCTCTCGGTTTATCGCTACCGTCGCCCCCTCATCCCGCTGCCGCGACCTTCTCCCCGGCGGGGAGAAGAAACAAGCGGTACCCGCGTGATCCACAGGCGATTGTCCTACCTTATCTGGAGGCGCTCAGCCGTTCCGCCCGATCTTCTGCAGCCCTTCCTGGATCATGATGTCGGAATAGACGCGGTTGCGGCCATTTGCCTTGGCAAGATAGAGCAGCTGGTCTGCGGCATTCAGCTGGTTGTCGAAGGGTTCGCCCTTTTCGATTTCCACGACGCCGAGGGAAATCGTCAATGCCATGCTGCTGCCGCTTAGCTGGCGGCCATTGCTCTCGACGGCGCCGCGCAGATCCTCGCAAAATTGATAGGCTGCATGCGCATCCAGCCCGCGCAGGAAGACGGCGAATTCCTCGCCGCCAAGGCGCGCGGGAATATGGCGCTGTTCATGGCACATGTCGTGGAGCAGTTCGGCGAGCTTCTTCAGAGCCCTGTCGCCGGCATCGTGTCCCAGCGTGTCATTGATCTTCTTGAAGTGGTCGATGTCGAGAATGGCGACCGCGCCGTTCTCGTCATTGTCGTTGATGACATCCATCAGCGCCCGCGTCCGCTCGAAGAAGGAGCGGCGGTTCGGCAGGCCGGTAAGGTGGTCTCGCTCCGCCAGTTCGCGCAGCCGTTTGAGCTGTTTCAGCGTTTCGATATTATTGTCGATGCGGCACTGCAGCTCTTCCGGCACGAAGGGGCGGTAGACGAAATCCGATGCTCCGGCTTTCAGGAAGCTTGCCGAAAGCAGCCGGTCCGTGGACGACGATATGCCGATGACCCGCAAATCTTCCGAGGAACGACTGTCGCGGATACGGCGCGTCAGCTCATAGCCGTCCATATCGGGCATATGGTAATCGGTGATGACGAGCTGGATCGACGGGTCCTGTGACAGGATTTCCAGGGCCCGCTTGCCGGAATGGGCCTCGCTGACCTTGAAATTCTGCCGCTCGAGAATTTCCACGAGGCCGGAGCGCGCCGTGCGCGCATCATCCACCACCAGCACGGAAAACAGCCTGTTTGTCAAAATCCGGTCGACCGTCTTGACGACGGCATCAACGGTGCGATGGCCATCCTTGACGATGTAGTCGATGATCTTCTTTTCGGCATAACGCTTGCGCGCCTCTTCATCCACCGTGGCGGTGAAAACGATGGCGGGCACCTTGTGGTCGGAGAGAAGTGCGAGAATTTCACCCTTCGGCGCATCGGGCAGATTAAGACCCGTCAGCGCCAGCGTGAAATCATGGGCGCGCAGCAGGGTATCGGCCTGTGCCATGCTGTCGCAATGGACAACCTCGGCTGCCGTTTCCTCCGAAAGCCGCGACTTCAGCAGCATGGAAAGAGCAACGGAATCTTCAATCAGAAGGATTTTATCCTGCATGCCTTATGAAGCCCCCCATGGCCCGTCTTCGTGGTTTTTCCCGCAACACCCGACTTGGTCCCATACCGCGCATAAGCAGCATCGGAGATCGGCTTTATTCGCTGTAGCAGGAAGAATCGCTAAAGTAGAAAATTTTTTGATGCCCAGTAATCGATACGAGACCATCCGTACAGTCGTCCCGTGGAAGTCGAATAGTCTACTTCGTTTTCGTTGCAGCTTCGTTACGGATTGGGGAACTTTATCAAGCAAGCCAGTTTATGCGGTTTCTTATGGATGACGCATAAATGGAAACGGCGCTAATATTAGCGCCGCGCCTTTATCGGGATGTTTTTGAATTCACTGTGGCCCGTCGCAAGGCCAGTCGCGGCCGAAGACGGTGAGCTTTTAAGAAAAGCGAATGTTTTCAGGCGGTTTTGGCGGCTGGCTTGCGTTTCAGCATCAGGGCTGCGGCCGCAACGGCCTTCAGTCCGAGCGGTCGGTAGTGGCTGTTGAGGTCGGGCTTCGCCTGCGGCTGCGCCTTCGTCTCGTTCGTCATTTCTCTTTCTCCACGATTCACGCCAATCGCCGTTTCGATGCGTGTGAACCACCTCTTTCGAGGGTAATCTTGACGGATTCGAGGCGAAACGAACCGAAGCCCGCTTTTCGGGCTGCGACATTTTGCGTCACATCAAGTGCTGGTTCGTACGGGAAAAATAATACCTGCGGTTTCAAATACCGCGATCGAGGCCGTTTCCGCCATTGGCATCGTCGTGCGCGTCTTCCTCGATCGTCAGCGTTCCATAGCGGCGGTGCCAGAGGCTGGCGCTGATGGGAATGAAGACGAGATAGGCGGCAACGGTCAGAACCAGCACTTCCCAGGTGAAGCTCATCAGCATCGCCACATAAAGCACGACGACGAGGATCACCGGCAGCACCAGATCGCGGCGGATGCGGCTGGTGCCGGATTTACCCGACCAGACCGGCAGGCGGCTGATAAGAAGATACCCGATCAGCACGGTATACGCGGCCGCGATATAAGCGAAAGGCTTGCCCGGCTCCACGCCAAGAAAACCGAGATAAACCGGCAGAAGCACCAGCATGGCGCCCATCGGGGCCGGCACGCCCACGAAAAACTCGTTCTGCCAGGGCGCTTTCACCGGCCGCTCTATCATGACGTTGAAGCGGGCCAGGCGCAGGCCGGCGGCGATGACGTAGATCAGGGCGGCGATCCAGCCGATCGAGCGCGCCTGGTCGAGAAGGTAGGCATAGACCACAAGGGCAGGGGCGACACCGAAATTGACGATATCGGCCAGACTATCCATCTGTTCGCCGAATTTGGAAGTCGCCTTCATCATGCGGGCGATACGCCCGTCAATGCCGTCGAGGAAGGCGGCGAGCAGCACCATGCCGACGGCCAGCTCGAAGCGGCCTTCGATGGCGAGGCGAACGCCGCTCAGGCCCGCACAGATGGCCAGAACGGTGATGAGGTTGGGAACCACGAGGCGAAAGGGAATTTCCCTCAGGCGCGGCCCACGGCCGCTATCGTTGCGGCCCTCAGGTTTTCCGTTCTGTTGTGGCTCCGAGATCGGCGTTTCCATGCGCATGCCCTTCCTGTTGCCGTTTCCGTCAGCCGCGGCGGCTGACGACCGGACCCTTGGCGGAACCGAATTCGGCAAGCACGGTTTCACCCGCAATCGCCGTCTGGCCCACCGAAACGCGCGGCTGGAAACCTTCGGGAAGGAAGATATCGAGACGCGAGCCGAAACGGATAAGACCGAAACGCTCGCCGGCATCAACCGGTTCATTCGGCTTGACCCAGCAGACGATGCGGCGCGCGACCATGCCGGCGATCTGCACGACGCCGACCTTGCCATGGGCGGTCTCGATGACGAGGCCGTTGCGTTCATTGTCTTCGGAGGCCTTGTCCACTTCCGCATTGAGGAACAGGCCGGGACGATAGGCGACATTGACGATGCGGCCGCGCACCGGCGCGCGGTTCACGTGGCAGTTGAAAACATTCATGAACACGGAGACGCGAACCATCGGCTCCTTGCCGAGTTCCAGCTCCAGCGGCGGTACGACGGTCTGGATGGCGGAGACCTTGCCATCGGCGGGGCTGATGATCAGATCGTCGTCCTGTGGTGTCACACGCTCGGGATCGCGGAAGAAATAGGCGCACCAGGCCGTCAGCACGAGACCGACCCAGAACAGCGGTTCGGAAATCCAGCCGAGCACCAGCGATGCGACGAAGAAGGCGGCTACGAAGACATAACCTTCCTTGTGGATCGGTACGATGGTGTTGCGAATGGTGTCGAACAGATTCATGAGATTCCTTGCTCCGGTTGCCGTCTGTCGCGTCCATATATGGTCGTGATACGACACGATCCACACGGCAATACGACAAATTTTGCCTAGCTGGTTACAGCCAAACGCCCCGCCCGGCAATGGCCGGTTACCGTAACACCCCAAGTTCCCCGGGGTTTCTGCCCGTCAATGCGCGGGTTCGCCGCGGTCGACCACACCCAGATCGTCGGTTTCGCGAACATGGCGCAGCATCTCTTCCGCCCGGATCGCTTCGCGCTGGCGGCTCCACATCGAGGCATAGAGGCCGTTATGCGCCATCAGTGAGGCGTGTGTTCCGCGTTCGGCGATGAGCCCTTCCTTCAGAACGATGATTTCGTCCGCGTGGATGACGGTGGAAAGACGATGGGCGATGACCAGTGTGGTGCGGTTTTTCGAGACGATATCGAGCGCGCTCTGGATTTCCTGTTCGGTATGGGTGTCGAGCGCTGAGGTCGCCTCGTCGAGGATGAGGATCGGCGGCGCTTTGAGAATGGTTCTTGCAATCGCCACGCGTTGTTTTTCGCCGCCCGACAGTTTCAGGCCACGTTCGCCGACCATGGTGGCGTAACCTTCCGGCAGCTTGCCGATGAAGGCGCTGATCTGCGCCGCATCCGCCGCCGCCGTGACATCCTCATTCGTCGCCGACGGGCGGCCATAACGAATGTTGTAGGCGAGCGTGTCGTTGAACAGCACCGTATCCTGCGGAACCATGCCGATCACCGAGCGCAGGCTCTTTTGCGTCACGTCGCGAATATTCTGCCCATCAATCGTAACCGCGCCTTCCTGAATATCGTAGAAACGGTAAAGCAGCCGCGAGATCGTCGATTTTCCCGCACCCGAAGGCCCGACGATTGCCACCGTCTTACCCGCCGGCACATCGAAGGAAACACCCTTCAGAATCGGCCTCTCCGGATCATAGGCAAAATGCACGTCGCGGAACGAGATCGCGCCGGGTCCGCTGGCGAGCGGTTTTGCATACGGCCTGTCGGTAACCTCGGCCTCGACCTCCAGAAGCTCGAACATCTGTTCGATGTCGGTCAGGCCCTGGCGGATTTCGCGGTAGACGAAACCGATGAAGTTCAGCGGTACCGAAAGCTGCAGCAGAAGGGCATTGACGAAGACGAAATCGCCGATGGTCTGTTCGCCGCGCTGCACGGCAAGCGCCGACATCACCATCATGACGGTGGAGCCGATACCGAAGATCACGCCCTGGCCGAAGTTCAGCCAGCCGAGCGAGGTCCAGATCGAGATCGCCGATTTTTCGTAACGCTCCATGGCGACATCGAAGCGTTTCGCCTCCATCTCCTCGTTGCCGAAATATTTGACGGTCTCGAAGTTCAGGAGCGAGTCGATCGCCTTGGTATTGGCGTCGGTATCACTGTCGTTCATGGCGCGGCGAATGGAGATGCGCCAGTTGCTGGCCCGGACGGTGAACCAGATATAGGCCCAGACGGTGATGACCGTGACCAGCACATAGGAAAAGCCGTAGGACGCCCAGAAGATGATGGCCGTCAGCAGGAATTCGATGAAGGTCGGGGCGGTGTTGAGAATGGTGAAGCGGACGATGGTTTCGATGCCCTTGGTGCCACGCTCGATAACTCGGGAAAGCCCGCCGGTCTTGCGCTCCAGATGGAAACGCAGGGAAAGCCGGTGCATGTGTACGAAGGTCTTGTAGGCGAGCTGGCGCACCGCATGCTGGCCGACGCTGGCAAACAGCGAATCGCGCAGCTGATTGAGGCCGACCTGGATCAGCCGCGTCAGATTATAGGCAATGACCAGCGCGACTGCGCCGAGCAGGAAGGCCGGGACCAGTCCTGCCATGTCGAGCTTGCCATTCAGCGCATCCGTCGCCCATTTGAAGAAATAGGGAACGGCAATCAGCACAAGCTTGGCGACAACAAGGAATATCGTCGCCCACACCACCCGCATCTTCAGGTCCCAGCGGCCCTCCGGCCACATATAGGGCCAGAGATTGATCAGCGTCTGGGTCGGGTTGCTGGAATCCGCCGAAATGGTTTTTTTCTTCGTGGCCATCATTCTCTCCGGTCACTGCCGGAAGCCGACAGCAGGACGGCGGCTTTGCTCAAGCCGCCGCGCGTGTCACAGATAGGATCGTCGCGGGTTCACCGCAACGATTCAAATGCTCAGGAGCCGCCCTTCAGCCGCTTGCGGTGAAGTTCCTCAGCATTCGGCAGGGCCTCTTTCGGCACGCCGAAAATCTGGCCGGGCTCAATCAGGTCAGGGTTTTTGATCTGGTCCTCATTGGCGAGATAGATCGTGGTGTAGCGCACGCCCTGTCCATAAACGCGGCGGGAAATCTGCCACAGCGTATCGCCGCGGCGGATGATGACGCTGTTCTGGCTTTCGGCGAGCGGCGCCTGTTCGAAGGTCTGCGGACCGGCAGGTGCCTGCGGCGCGGGAGCGGCCGGCGCCGTAATGTGGAGTTCGGCGAGGCGGCTTGCGAGCGAAGCGATGCCCTTGCCGATTGCCGCCACGTCGTTCGGCCACGCCTCGACCGATGTCAGCAGCTGACGTGCCTTGGCGGCGATGTCGCCCGCAAAGGCGGTGAAGGCCGGTTCGGTGGCTGCGGCAGTACGGAACTCGGAGAGCGACTTCAGGCCGATCACCACGGCGGAGCGGCCGGCAATTGCCTGGTCGAGTGCAGGTGTGGCCTGATCCTTGTAGAGATTGGAGAGAATGCCGAAAGCCTTGGCAACATCCGTGCGCAGCTTTTCGAAGGCAGCGCGGTCGCTTGCCGTGCTCTGGTTCTCAGCGGGGGCAGCCGTTGCGGTGGCGGCGGAAGGTGCCTGCATGGCGACGGTCGCCTGATCGGTCTGCGGACGCTCGAAAGGAACGCGCACGCGCACCTTCACCGTGCCGTCGGCATTCAGCTCTTCGACGGTGATGATATGGCTGCCAACGGTCAGGTCGACATTACCTTCGATGACGAAATGGCCGGAGGCTTCCGCCGTGGTCTTGCCGATTTCCTGGTCGTCGACCAGCGCGCGCACCGTCGAGGCAGCAGGCGCGGAGCCGGCAACGAAAATCTTCGATCCCTCGAATTCAACGGCGCTGACCTGAACGGTCGATGTCAGCGGCGCAGCGGCCGGAGCCGTGGCGCCGGCGGCAGGGGCGGGCGTGTTGCTGGCGCCTGTTTCGGAGGTGGCCGCAGGCTGCTGCGATTGCGCGGTTTGCTGGGGTTGAAGCGCTGGAGGTGCGGCCTCCGGCATTGCCAGCACGCGGCTTGCCTTGCCGGGTTTGGAAACCATGGCCAGAAGTTCGCCCGCCTTGTTTTCGGGCACGGAAACGGTTGCGACTTCTTCCGATTGCGTCGCCTTGCCGCTCGCGTCGGTCGAACGCAGCACCAGCTCGTGGTCGCCGGGGGGCAGGGGATTGTCGAAGACGGCGGCGAAATCACCGGTGCCGTCGATCGTCGTCTGCGCGATCACCTTGCCGTTGCTGAGAATTTCGAGCTTCGCGCCGGGCTGTGCCTTGCCCGCGACGACGGCCGAGCCATCCGGCTCGACGCGCAGCACGTCGAAAGTCGGCGCGCCGGGCGTGGCCTGGGCGGCATCGCCGGGTGCGGGTGCCGCTGCGGGCTGCGCCGGCTGGGCTGCGCCATCATCGGTGCCGGCAAAAACGCCTGCCAGGCGACGCACCTGTGCTGCCGCCGCCGCCGCGTTGTCGGGCAAGCCGCGCAGGAAGGCCGTGGTGCGTTCGGCCGCCGAACGGGCCGTGGTGATCAGCCGCGACGTGGTTTCATCCAGCGTTTCAGGAATTTCGATGTTGGTGAGTTCTTTGAGCGATGCCTCGACCTTCTTGCGCGCTGTCGCGAAATCGGCGTCGGAAGGAACCTTGCTATCGGCGAAAAGTGTGGTCAGATCCTTGATCGACTGGGTCGCGGAAGCGGCGAGACGCCCGACCTTGTCGGCAATATTGGCAGTCTCCTGGGCGGCGTCGGACAGAATGTCTCCGGCCTTGTCGCTGCCCATTTCGACGCTGTTCTTCACGGCATTGCCCGCCTCGTTGATGGCGTCGCCGATCGGTTTGCCGTCATTGGAAATCCTCGGCAGGACGAAAAAGATCATGAGCAGGGACGCAATCCCCAACACGATCAGCGCCAGCAAACCGGCTTTATTGTTTTTCATCCTGGAATCTCCGGGTATTTCAAGCGTTTCACACAAGTTGAGATTGCTAGCGTCTTACCTTGCCCCAGACAAGCGGCGTGTGGGCAAAAGGCCACATTTGCAAGGGATTTCCCAAATTTTCTTGACGCGCCGCATCCTGCATTGTTCCTTCCCCTCATGACGGACAAAAATACAGCGATTCGATCCATCTGCGTTTATTGCGGTTCCCAGCCCGGACGTGATCCGGCTCACATGGAGGCCGGCCGCGCACTTGGGAAATCCATTGCCGAAAACGGCATTCGCCTCGTTTATGGCGGCGGCACCAAGGGCATCATGGGTGCGGTTGCCAGCGGCGTTCTTTCCAATGGCGGCGAAGTAACCGGCATCATACCGGAGTTTCTGGTCGATATGGAGGCGACGCGCCATTCTCTCGGACAATTGAACGAGCTTGTCGTCACCAAGGACATGCATGAGCGCAAACATATGATGTTCGAGCGCTCGGATGCCTTCGTGACGCTGCCGGGCGGCGTCGGCACGCTGGAAGAGATCGTCGAGATAATGACCTGGGCGCAGCTCGGCCGCCACGCCAAGCCGATGGTCTTCGCCAATATCAACGGCTTCTGGAACCCGATGCTGGAACTGGTGCAGCACATGCGCGACCAGGGCTTCATTCACCGTGCCCATCTTCTGAACCCGCTGGTCATCGACGAGGTGAAGGACATCGTGCCCGCCATCATCGACCGGGCGCTGGCGCAGCAGAACCCTGAAGGCGATCCTTCGGTCATATCCCGCCTGTAATCCATGCGGCCCCAGCGTGGGCAGCGGTTTCGGGGTAACGATCTCCATCACTCAGCAAAAGAGCGTTAACGAGCCGCCAAGCGGTTCGTTATAATTTTAAGTGTATATTAATACAGTTTTAACTGCGGCATTGCCCCGCCCGCTCTTTTCATGGCCCCGTGACCGATCCTGTGCCAGCGTCAACAAGGCGTTGGTTGACCGCGAAATTTGTTTCGCCGCCAAGAGCGTGGGTGTTATCGGAAATGATTGCTTTTGTGGTGCGGCTAAAAAGCCGGGCGCATTTCATTATTCAAAGAAGTCCACTGCGGAGCAGGGAGGCCATCCTCGGCTCCGCCGCCCGCCGCAGGGTCGATGCGAAAATGCGGCTCGGGTTGCTCATCGCGGTCTTCGCGGTCCTTTATGGTGTGGTTGCCGCGCGCCTTGTTCAATATGGTTTTGCCGAACCTGTCACGACCGCCTGGATCAATAGCGGCGCGACCGCAGTCGCATCCCGCCCCGATATTGTGGACCGCAATGGCCGGTTGCTGGCGACCGATCTCAACATGGTGTCGCTCTATGCGGATCCGCGCAGGGTCGTGGACGCCGATGAAGTCGTCGAAAAGCTCGCAACCGTCATTCCCAATCTCGACTGGCGCGAGACACATCGCAGATTGCGTATGGACAGCGGCTTCCAATGGCTGCGACGCCAGCTCACGCCCCGGCAGCAGGCGGATATCTTGAACCTCGGCATACCGGGCATCGGCTTCCGGCCGGAAAAACGACGTTTTTATCCGGGCGGCCCCACGGCTTCGCATATCATTGGCCACGTCAATGTCGATAATCAGGGCCTTGCCGGCATGGAGCGTTATCTCGACCAGCAGGGTCTGGCCGATCTGCGCGCAACCGGTCTTGCAAGCGGCGTGGCGCTGGAGCCGGTAAGACTGTCGATCGATCTGCGGGTGCAGAATATCGTCCGTGAGATCGTCGTGAAGGCGAAAAACGACTATCAGGCGGAAGCGGCCGGTGCGGTGATCGTGGATGTGGAAACGGGCGAAGTGCTGGCCATGGCCTCGGTGCCCGATTACGATCCGAACGAACCGTCCCGTACCCTTGCCGATGGCAGCATCGACAGGGAGTATGAGAAAGGCTGGTTCAACCGAATGAGCAACGCCACCTTCGAGATGGGCTCCACCTTCAAGAGCTTCACGCTGGCCATGGGGCTGGATGCAGGCGCGATCACGCTGAATTCAGTGGTTGACGCAACGCGGCCGATCCGCATTGGCGGCTTCACCATCAAGGATTTCTGGGGCAGGAACCGCCCGCTTTCAATCCCGGAAGTATTTCAATACTCGTCCAATATCGGCACGGCGGCGGTTGCCGACATGGTTGGCGTCGAAAGCCATCAGCAGTTTCTGACGAAACTCGGGCTTCTGTCGCGGATGGAAACGGAGATGCCCGGCGTCGCCACGCCCACCCAGCCGCGGGCATGGAAGAAGATCAATTCCGTCACCATTTCCTTCGGGCACGGCATCGCCACCACCCCGTTGCAGACGGCGGTTGCCGCCGCAGCGCTCATCAATGGCGGAAACCTGATTTCGCCGACCTTCCTGTCGCGCTCTAGGGAGGAGGCCGCCGTGATTTCCCGTGCCGTCATCAATGGCAAGACCAGCGCCGACATGCGTTATCTTTTCAACTGGAACGGCATCAAGGGCTCGGGCAGGCGTGCGCAGGTCGATGGATTTCACGTGGGCGGCAAGACCGGCACCGCCGACAAGGTTATCAACGGCCGTTATGCCAAGGACATCAACTTCAACAGCTTCGTTGCCGCCTTTCCGATGCACAAGCCGAGATATGTGGTCCTGTCGATGATCGATGCGCCGAAGACGGGCGAAAACGGTGGCCGTACGGCAGCCTCGACGGCAGCACCGATGATCCGCGAAATCGTCACCCAGACGGCGGCACTTCTCGGCGTCAAGCCGCGTTTCGGTTACGAAGCGAACCCGCAGCTGCTGATGGATTATTGACCTCGGAGCGCTGTGCCTCTGCAAGGAGCGCTATGGTGGCATCCCCTCATTCCTGTGCTTGTCACAGGAATCCAGCCGACGCGCGTCTGCGCGGCGGAAAGACTCCTCTCAGCCCAAGGACTTGGGCTGGCTAGATTCCTGTGACGAGCACAGGAATGAGGGAGAGAAACTTCGACGGACTTCGTTACCGCTTGAGCCGCATCAGGCTCGAACCGGTATAGATCGCCAGCGCCAGCCAGATCATCGCAAAGGCCGCCATCCGCACCATGTCGAAAGGCTCCTTGAAGATGAAAATGGCGATCAGGAAGATCATTGTCGGTGCGATATATTGCATGATGCCAATGGTCGAGAGCCGCAGGAGTTTTGCGCCATTGCCGTAAAGAATGAGCGGAACGGCGGTGATGAGGCCGCTGGCGACCAGAAGCCAGGTGTCCGTCGCATTGCCCGCCATGAAATGCGCCTGTCCACTGAAGCCCAGCCATGCCATGACCAGCACGGCCGGGATGGACAGCAGCATGACTTCCAGCAGAAAGCCCTGTGTCGCACCAATCGGCAATGTCTTGCGGAAGAAGGCGTAAAAACCCCAGGAGACGGTCAGCACAATGGAAACCCATGGCAGGCTGCCCGCATGCCAGGTGAGGATCGCGACCGCAAGCGCCACCAGAACGATGGCGGCGATCTGCGCCGGATAGAGTTTTTCCTTCAGAAGCACTGCGCCGAGGAAGATGCTGAACAGCGGATTGATGAAATAACCAAGGGCGGCATCAAGCGCGCGGCCGGCGCCGATAGACCAGATATAGACGCCCCAGTTGATGCTGATAAGGGCAGCCGTCAGGCTTGCCATGGCAAGCATTTTCGGGTTCTTCAGCGCCGCCCTGATTTCCGTTGTTCGCCCGAGTGCGATCAGCACCGCCGCCGCGATCGGTACCGACCAGATGACGCGGTGAACGATGACCTCGATCGGCGAAATATGCGCGACCGCTTTCATGTAGAGGGGAAGAAACCCCCACAGCAGATATGCGGAAAGCGCGAAAGCAAAACCGCGCGCGCTGTCGCCGCCCTCTTGGGCCGGGAGCGTTTTGTCGAGTGCCATGGGAGTACCGCCAAATTGTTCGGATGGTCCTTTCATAGCGGATCGGCGTGGCGGGAGCCAATTCATTTCCGTGAAGGGTTCATGAGAAAAACTGCATGAATAAAAGGCGCATTGCTCTTGAAACAGGCGATTTTCACGACCGGAGGGATGATCCATGCCCGAAAACCCGCGTGAATCATTGTCTCATCCGGTCGTTTCAAGCATCTGAAAGAACTTATTATTTTCCTGCGAACCGGTCGTTTGCGCGGATCAGCTGGTCAAGAATGCCGGGTTCGCTCATGGCATGTCCGGCGGCCTCGACGATATGGAAATCGGCCTTTGGCCAGGCCTTGGCCAGCTGCCAGGCATATTTCAGCGGGCAGGGCATGTCATAGCGTCCATGGACGATGACGCCCGGAATATCGCTGAGCTTGCCGGCATCGCGCAGCAATTGCCCCTCTTCCAGCCAGCCGCCATTCACGAAGAAATGGTTCTCGATGCGGGCGAAAGCGATCGCATATTTGTCTTCGCCGAAATCCTCGACACGGTCAGGATCGGTGACGAGCGCGATGGTCGCGCCTTCCCACTGGCTCCATGCCTTGGCGCATTCAAGCTTCTTTGCCTCGTCGGTGCCGGTGAGATAGCGGTTATAGGCCTGCATCATCTCGCCGCGCTCGGCTTCCGGGATGGGCGCGATGAAGTTTTCCCAGCGATCGGGATACATTTCGGAAACGCCGAACTGGTAATACCAGTCCAGTTCCGGCCTGGTGACGGTGTAAATGCCGCGCAGAACCAGTTCGCTGACGCGGTCGGGATGGGTCTCGGCATAGGCGAGCGCCAGCGTCGAGCCCCAGGAGCCGCCGAAAACCAGCCATTTTTCGAAGCCGCAGAGTTCGCGCAGCCTTTCGATATCGGCAACGAGATGCCATGTGGTGTTGGCTTCAAGCTCCGCATGCGGCGTGGAGCGGCCGCAGCCGCGCTGATCGAACAGGATGACGTCGTAAAGGGCGGGATCGAAGACGCGGCGATGCGTGGGGTTCACCCCGCCGCCGGGACCGCCATGCAGGAATACCGCCGGTTTTCCACCGCGCGTGCCAACCCTTTCCCAATAGATCGTGTGGCCGTCGCCGACGTCGAGCATGCCGGTCTCGAGCGGTTCTATCTCGGGGTAAAAGCCGCGCAATTCTTCGGTCATGGGTCATCATCCTTCGTTGGCCATTCGGCCGTATCATGGTCCGGGTGCTGCAGGTTGTTCACCCGAGGGGGAGGGTTATCCGTTGCAGGTTCCGGCTCGACCGGCAAGCCATCGAGTGCGCCGAACCAGTGCATCTTGCCGGCGAGATTGGACTGCGCCTCGGGCCTTACCCGCTGCGGCTCGTCCAGCGAGCCGAGGGTGATATTGATGAAATCGGCACCCGGCATGTCGTAGAACAGCGGCGTGCCGCATCGGCCGCAGAAACCGCGGCGCACGTGATCGGAGGACTGGAACCATGCTGCTTCGCCGCGGGTCATTTCAAACTGCGTGAGCGTACTTGCGGCAAGCGGCATGAAATAATTGCCCGATGCCTTCTGGCACATGCGGCAATGGCACAGATGCGGATAACGCAGACCGCCTCCTATCCGATAACGCACCGCGCCGCACTGACATCCACCGCTGAAACCCTCGGCTCCGCTCATGCGCGCTCGTCTTCCGGCGGCCAGACCTGCGTGTCGTGATCCGGGTGCTGATAGGAGGTGATCTCCGCCTCGTCCACGCCCTGTTCCACGGCCGGTTTGCCGAACAGCTGCTCGATCCACGGCATGCGCCTGTGGAAATTGACCTGCACCTGCGGCTCGATCCGCTCCGGTTCATCGAAAGCGCCGATGGCTATCTCCACGCCGCCGGGATAATGATAGGTCAGCGGCGTGCCGCATTTGTTGCAGAAACCGCGATGGATTTTTCCCGAGGAGCGGAAAAGGGCAGGCTGGCCGCGTGTCCAGGTCAGATGCGCCTGATCGGCGCTGACCAGCGCGCCGAAGAAATTGCCGAAATGTTTCTGGCACATGCGGCAATGGCAGATTGAGGCCCGGCCGAGCTTGCCCGCATGGAAACGCACGGCGCCGCACTGGCATCCGCCGGAAAATCCCGTTTCGCTCATTATCTGTTCTCCGGTGGCCAGTTTTCAGTGTCGTGGTCGGGATGCTGGTAGGAAACGAGATCGGCGAGGTAATCCACCTGCGTCAGGTCGTCTTCGGTGGCAACGGCAGGCAGCGTGTGAAGCGTGTCGACGAAATCGATCTTGCGCTCCACGCCCCACTGAATGGTCGGCGGCAACGCGGCGGGATCGTCAAAAGCCCCGGCCGCCACCGCCACACCGTCAGGCGCTTCATAGGTCAGCGGCGTTCCGCATTCGGGGCAGAAACCGCGCTTGACGACACTGGAAGACTGGAAGCGTTTCGGCTCTCCCCGGGTCCATTCAAACTCCACGCCGCGCACCGAAACCAGCGGCGCGTAATAGGCCCCGAAAGCCTTCTGGCACATGCGGCAATGGCAGATGGAACTGTCTTTCAGTTCCCCGGAGGCGCGAAAACGGATCGCACCGCACTGGCATCCGCCGGTATATGTCGTCATGGTCGGTCCTCCTTCACCGTTCGGATAATGTGGAGACAGACATTGTCGATGTCTCTGAGGATATCCTCGTTCCAGAAACGGAGGACTGTCCAGCCAAGTTCCTCAAACGTCCGTGTTCTCTCTTGGTCATAAGCTGCCGCAGCATCGTCCGCGTGCTGAAACCCGTCCAGTTCGACAATGATCTTATGCGAGGGGCAAGCGAAATCAACGATATATCCGGCGACCGGCAGCTGGCGTCTGAAAGACAGGCCGTCAAGGGGGTGAGCGCGGACGGCGTTCCAGAACTTCAGCTCTGCGTCGGTCATGGCCTTTCGCATCTGTCGGGCATACGCGCGGTGTTTTAGCTCGACCTTGGCATGGGGCATGAGGGTGCTCGCGGCTTGAAAGGGTGCCGTGAGACTGGAGTATGGCGTGGTCGAAAGCAAGGGCGTGTCGTGGGGCTCCCCCCCCTCTGCCCTGCCGGGCATCTCCCCCTCAAGGGGGGAGATCGGCAGGAGGTGCTACCTCAACTTCACTCTTAAGCGTTGAGATGGGCGAGACCGTGCCACAGATCGATCTCCCCCCTTGAGGGGGAGATGCCCGGCAGGGCAGAGGGGGGTAAGCCGCAAGCCGCAGCAGCAAATTACCGCTTCAACTCCCACGTCGTCGTCCGCTCCCCGGTCTCCTTGTCCTTGCCATCCTTCAGCTGAATGCCCTTCTCGGAAAGCTCATCACGCAAACGATCCGCTTCCGCAAAGTTCTTCGCCTTCAACATTTCCAGACGCAACTGCACCAGCGCATCGACAGCCGAAACGATGGCCTCGTCCATTTCCGCTTTCTTCGGCAGGACACCCAGCAGGGCAGCACTCGCCGCAAAGGCGGGCAGCCTGGATGGGTCCAGATTGGCGGCGTGGGCCAGCGCATGCAGCGCCTGCACGGCGGCAACGGTATTGAGATCGTCGGCAAGCGCTTCGAGCACGGTGTCATCCGGTGCAGCATCGGAGGCTTCCGCTGCTGGCCACTTGGCGAGCAGGCGTTCGGCCTCTTCCAGACGCTTCACCGAAAAATCGATCGGCTCGCGATAATGCGTCATCAGCATGGCAAGGCGCAGAACCTCGCCCGGCCATTTCCGGCCGCCGAATTTCTCCGTGTGCAGCAATTCGTAGATCGTCACGAAGTTGCCCTCGGACTTCGACATCTTGCGGCCTTCCACCTGCACGAAGCCGTTATGCATCCACACATTGGCCATGACATGCGTGCCATTGGCGCAACGTGATTGCGCGATTTCGTTCTCATGATGCGGGAAAATGAGGTCGAGCCCGCCGCCATGAATATCGAAAACTTCACCGAGGTAGCGACCGGCCATGGCCGAGCATTCGATGTGCCAGCCGGGACGGCCGCGGCCCCAGGGGCTTTCCCAACCCGGTTCATTATCCGAGGACAGTTTCCACAGCACGAAATCGCCGGGGGTCTTCTTGTGGGCTTCCACCGCCACGCGCGCGCCGGCTTGCTGCTCGTCCAGCGGCCGCTTGGAAAGCTGGCCATAATCGGCCATCGAGCGGGTGTCGAACAACACCTCTCCGCCGGCCGTATAGGCATGGCCGCGGGCGATCAGCTTCTCGATGAGGTCGATCATTTCCGCGATGTAGTCGGTGGCGCGCGGTTCGACGGTCGGCGGAAGGCAGCCGAGCGTGGCCACATCCTCATGGAACTGGTCGGCGGTCTTTTTCGTCACCGCATGAATGGCGTCGTTCAGCGGCAGATGCGGATAATCCCTCAGCGCCCGCGCGTTGATCTTGTCGTCTAGATCCGTGATGTTGCGGGCATAGGTCACATGGTCTTCGCCAAAGACGTGGCGCAGCAGCCGGTAGAGAACATCGAACACGATGACCGGGCGCGCATTGCCGATATGGGCAAAATCATAAACCGTCGGACCGCAGACATACATGCGCACATTGTCAGCGTCGATCGGTGCAAATTCCGCTTTTTCGCGTGTGAGTGTATTGTGAAATTTCAGGCGCAAGGACATGCGGCAGTTCCCTAAAGGCAGAATATTATCCTGGCCGGAACGTTTATCTTTCTTGACCTTGCGGGAGACGAAAACGATCTGGCCGGTGGCGAACCAGCAAAAAAAATCTCAGCAGCAGGTGCAGATCATCGTTCTCATATCTTGCTTTATGGCGTGGCGGTGCGGCCCGGTCAAGAGCAACCGTGGTGACCAAATCGCCGCTCCGAGCGGAAAATATTCACTCCGGCTGGCGGTAGTCCGCGAATTTCCCCTCGCGCACGAGGAAGAGTTTGCCGGTTTCGGTCAGATCGGGCGAGGCGAGCGGAAGAATGGCCGCGGCCACCTCTGATGGATGCGGCACGGTGGCCGGGTCTTCACCGGGCATGGCCTGCGCACGCATCGCCGTGCGTGTCGCACCGGGATTGATGCTGTTGACGCGAAGCGCGCTCTTCTGCGTTTCCGCCGCCCAGGTGCGGGCCAGCGCTTCGACTGCCGCCTTGGAGGTGGAATAGACACCCCAGAAGGGGCGACAGCTATGGGCGGCGCCCGAAGACAGGATCAGCGCGCGGCCGGCATCCGACTTCAGAAGCAGCGGTTCGACCGAGCGGATCAGCCGCCAGGTGGCGGTGACGTTGATGTTCATGACCCTTTCGAAGACTTTCGCCTCGATATGTCCGACCGGTGAGATCACGCCGAGAACGCCCGCATTGGCGACGAGAATATCGAGCTTGCCCCAGCGCTCGAAGATATTCGCGCCCAGCGCATCGATGGCTTTCATGTCGGAAAGATCGAAGGGAACGAGCGTCGCCGTGCCGCCGACGGCCTTGATGGCGTCGTCCAACTCCTCAAGGCCGCCCACCGTGCGGGCGCAGGCGATGACATGCGCGCCCGCCCTGGCGAGTTCCAGCGCCGTGAAATAGCCGATGCCGCGCGACGCGCCGGTAACGAGAGCGATGCGGCCCTTGAGATTGATGGTCATGGTCCCCCCGAAAATGATTGCACTTCCTTCTACGAAGCGCCACGGGCCTTTCACAAGCGATTATATCGTCGCAGGCGAGGGCCTGAACAAAAGGCAAGAAAAAAGCGGCCACCGGAAGCCGGATGGCCGCTTTGTGTGAGGCGTATCAGCCGTTGCTGGCCAGCATGGAAATCTTGCTGCCCATCGCCTCGCCATTCTGGTCGAGAAGGCGGGTCGGATAATCGCCGGTGAAATAATGGTCCGTGAACTGCGGACGGGCCGGATTGCGGTTTTCCCCGCCAACGGCGCGGTAAAGTCCGTCGATGGACAGGAAGGCCAGCGAATCGGCGCCAATGAATTTCGCCATCGCCTCGACATCGGCATATTGGTTGGCGAGCAGCTTGTCTGCGTCCGGCGTGTCGATGCCGTAGAAATCCGGATGGAAGATCATTGGGCTCGCAACGCGGATATGAACTTCCTTGGCGCCGGCCTCGCGGATCATCTGCACGATCTTCACCGAGGTCGTGCCGCGCACGATGGAATCATCCACCAGCACCACGCGCTTGCCTTCGATCATCGCCCGGTTGGCGGAATGCTTGAGCTTGACGCCGAAAGCACGGATTTGCTGCGTCGGCTCGATGAAGGTGCGCCCGACATAATGGTTGCGGATGATGCCGTATTCGAAGGGAATACCGCTTTCCTGCGCAAAACCAAGTGCTGCCGGCGTGCCGCCATCGGGAACCGGAACCACCACATCGGCTTCCAGCGGCGCTTCCTTGGCCAGGTTCATGCCCATGTTCTTGCGCGTCGTATAGACGTTGCGGCCGCCGACGACGGAATCGGGGCGGGCGAAATAGACATATTCGAACAGGCAGAGACGCTCCGGCTGCGGCTTCGAGGGCTTGCGCGCATCGATGGTGATCGAACCATCAGGCTGGATTTCGCAGATGATGACTTCGCCGTTCTCCACGTCGCGAACGAATTTCGCACCGATGATATCGAGAGCGCAGGTTTCCGAGCAGAAGATAGGCTTGCCATCAAGCTCACCCATGACCAGCGGGCGGATGCCGATCGGGTCGCGGGCGGCAATCAGCTTGGTGCGCGTCATTGCCAGCATCGAATAACCGCCTTCCATCTGCCTGATGGCATCGATGAAACGATCGGCGGTGGAGGAGTGGCGCGAGCGGGCGATGAGGTGAAGGACGACTTCGGTATCGGAGGTAGACTGACAGATGGCGCCGGTGGCGATGATCTGGCGGCGAAGCGTCAGGCCGTTGGTGAAATTGCCGTTATGGGCAATGGAAATGCCGCCTTCTTCCAGTTCGGCAAATAGCGGCTGCACGTTGCGCATCGCCACTTCGCCGGTCGTGGAATAACGCGTGTGGCCAATCGCGATGGAGCCGGGCAGGCGGGCAAGGGTTGCCGGATCGGTATAATGATCGCCGACGAGGCCCATGTGGCGTTCCTGGTGGAAGCGCTTGCCATCGAAGGAGACGATGCCTGCTGCTTCCTGGCCGCGATGCTGAAGCGCATGCAGGCCAAGGGCAGTCAGCGCCGAGGCGTCGGCATGGCCGAGAATGCCGAACACGCCGCATTCTTCATGCAGCGTGTCGCCGTCGATCTCTTCCTTGAAAGTGGCCCCACGGAACGGGGAATGCGAAAGCGGCTCAATCATCCGGCTTGCCCTTGCTCTCTACCGAGAAAAAAAGAAAGACCTCTCCGGTGAGTATTTCCCCCGGTCGGTCCGTCTGTGTCGTGCTTGATATTTAGCACAAATAGCGCGCCTTGCATGCATTGCAAGGCGCGACACTGTGTCAATTATTCGTTGCCGGCGGATTTGTTGCCGGCACATCTTCCGCAGGCGCCTGCGTGGCCGTCGGCTCCTGTGGTTTTCCGAGGATGCGGGCGCGGATCTGCGGTTCGATATCGTCAGGCAGAACCGCCTCCAGCTTGCCCACCAGCCCATCGAGGAAGGGCTTGGACTTCGCCTGTGTCACCCATTCCGGTTGCGTCTTCACATCCACCAGCCAGTTCCAGAAGGCGACCGCGACGACAAGCAGCAGAATGCCGCGCGCTGCGCCGAACAGGAAACCGAGCGTGCGATCCAGCGCGCCGATGCGGCTGTCGATGATGAAATCGGCAATGCGCGAGGTGATGAAGGAAATCACGATCAGCGAGACGAGGAAGACGACGCCTGCCGAACCGGCAATAGCGATCTTGTCGTCATCGGTATAGTTGCGCGCATAGGGCAGCAGGACCGGATAGAGATAATAGGCAGCGGCGACCGAGCCGCCCCAGCTTGCAATCGACAGAATCTCGCGTGAAAAACCGCGCACCATTGCTAGAAGGGCGGAGAAAAGAACAACGGCGATGACGATGCCGTCGAAAATTGTAATGGGCATATACCAACTCCGGAGGTGCGACGCCTTGTCAGACGCTGCCTTGCCAATTTTGCGATCCTCTTACACCACTGTTTCCCTTGGCGAAAGGATCAATATTCGTCGTCCTCAACCTGTTTGAACCGGTTGCCGGAGCCGGCGATGCGGGCCACGAGGTCCGGAAGGCTTTCGATTTCCGTCCAGCGTCCCTTGCCGCCTTTCGGCAATTCAGCCGAAGCAGAAGGCAGAAGTGCGGCGGAAAAGCCAAGTTTTTCAGCTTCTTTCAATCGCTGGCCCGTATGCGAGACCGGCCGAACCGCGCCCGACAGGCTGATTTCGCCGAAATAAACACAATCGGCAGGCAGGGCAAGACCGGCAAGCGAGGAAACCAGCGCCGAGGCAATCGCCATATCGGCGGCCGGTTCGGAAATACGGTAGCCGCCGGCGACATTCAAATAAACGTCATGCTGGCCGAGCTTCACGCCGCAATGGGCCTCCAGCACGGCCAGAATCATGGCGAGGCGGGAACTGTCCCAGCCGACCACGGCGCGACGCGGCGTACCCAGCGACGTGGCAGCGACCAGCGCCTGCACTTCGACAAGCACGGGTCGCGTGCCCTCGATGCCGGCAAAAACCGCAGCACCCGGCGACTTTTCGTTGCGCTCGCCGAGAAACAGTTCGGAGGGGTTGGAGACTTCCCGGAGGCCGCGATCCGACATTTCGAACACACCGATTTCATCGGTCGGCCCGAAGCGATTCTTGACGGTGCGCAGGATGCGATGATGATGTCCGCGGTCGCCTTCGAAATAAAGCACGGCATCGACCATGTGCTCGACCACGCGCGGGCCGGCGATCTGGCCTTCCTTGGTGACATGGCCGACGAGCACCATGGTCGCGCCTGTCTGCTTGGCGAAACGGATCATCGCCTGCACGCCGGTGCGCACCTGCGTCACCGTGCCGGGGGCGGAATCGGCCGTATCGCTCCACAGCGTCTGAATGGAATCGATGATGACGAGATCGGGCCGCTTGCCTTCGGAAATCGTGGCGAGAATATCCTCGACATTGGTTTCCGCCGCCAGCAGCACATCGGTTTCCGCAGCCCCGAGACGCTGCGCGCGCAGTCGCACCTGCGCTACCGCCTCTTCACCCGAGACATAGATGATGCGATGCCCGCGCCGCGAAAGAGCCGCTGCGGCCTGCATCAGCAACGTCGATTTACCGATACCCGGATCCCCGCCGATCAGAACCGCCGAACCGCGCACGAAACCGCCGCCGGTCGCCCGGTCGAGTTCGCTGATGCCGGTCGGAATGCGCGGCGCTTCCTCGATCTCGCCGGAAAGCGAGGTGAGGGTGACAGGCCGACCCTTCTTGGGGGTCTTGCCCGGCCCGGAGCCGATGCCGCCCATCGGGTCTTCCTCGACGATGGTATTCCACTCGCCGCAGCCTTCGCATTTTCCCGCCCAGCGGGTGTGAACCGTGCCGCAGTTCTGGCACACAAATTGGGTCTTGGCTTTGGCCATCTTGTGTCAGTTTTCTTCTTGTTTGAAATGGTCGGCGGAGATGTCTTGGTGGCCGTGAAGCACGCGCAGCACATACATTTTATTATCATCGACAATGAAATAGATGCATCGCTCACGATAAGGGAAAGCCCGCAAATTCGGCGCGAAACTTCGAGGTACGCCCGTTATCCCATATCGCGCCAGCGAGATCATTTTGCCGTTGATGTCGTCTAGAAAGCGTCTGGCAGCAACGGGATTGAATTGGGCAATGTAATTATGATCGGCCAGAAGATCGTTCAGCGCCTGTGCGGTGACCACTAGACGCCTTCGCTTCATTCTGCTCCTCCGCCAGCTTCATAATGTGTGCGGTAAAATCATCTGCACTGGAGAACTCCATAACCCGGCCAGCCTCCACATCATCAAGCCCTTCCTGAATCAGTCGTTGAAGCTCTACAAGCTTGCCTTCCCTGCTGCCCAGCAAACGCAGACCAGCTGAGACGACCGAATCCGCGTCCTTAAAGACGCCCGCCGCCACCTGCTCCTCGATGAACTTCTCGTCCTGCTCGCTCAAATGGATTTCGGGCATTTCGATCTCCTTTTGTTCTCTTCTAGCACAGGTCACGGCAGCTTTCCAAGGGCTAAAGGCGTGGCTCAGTCGTCGGCCATCAGATATTGCCGCTCGTAACGCAGGCCAAGCCCCGTCAGCATTTCATAACCGATGGTGCCGGCCGCCCGCGCGGTCTCATCGACCGGCACATTGGGACCGAAAAGCTCGATATAGTCGCCGGCACGGATGGCGTTGGCCGGAATATCCGTCACGTCGAAAATGGTGAGGTCCATGGTCACACGGCCGGCGACCAGCACCCTGTGGCCGTTGACGACGCCATAGGCACCGCCATGGCCCATTTCGCGCAGTGGAATGCCTGAGCCGGAAAGCGAACGCTGGTATCCATCGGCATAACCCACGGAAGCGATGGCAAGGCGGCTTGCGCGCTTCAGCAGGAAAGTGCCGCCATAACTCACGGTCTGGCCTTCGCCCGCCTCACGAATCTGGATGATCCTCGCTTCGGCCTTGGCGACAGGCCGCATGGGATTGACCACCTCGTTGACCGCTTCGCCACCATAAAGCGCGATGCCGGGGCGGGTGAGATCGAAATGATAGTCATGTCCCAGAAAGATGCCGGCAGAAGCCGACAGGCTTGATTCGATTCCTTCGAAAGCGGCGCTAACCTTTCGGAATGATTCGAGTTGAACCCTGTTCATTGGCGAGGAGGGCGTGTCGGCGCAGGCGAGGTGCGACAGCACCAGAACCGGATCGAAACTCGCCGGCCGCGTCACGTCGTCGGCCAGAAACAGCGCGTCCTCGAGTGGCAGTCCGAGCCGGTTGAAACCGGTATCGACATGCAGCGCGCAGGGGTGATCGCCGCGCTCGGCAACCGTCGCCATCCAGAAAGAAAGCTGCTCCTCCGAGGCCAGAACCGGCGCCAGATCATTGTCGAAGACCTGACGTTCCTGACCCTGCCATATGCCTGACAGCACGAAAATGCGCGCTTCGGGGGCATAGGAACGCAGCGTCGCCCCCTCGGCCACCGTCGCCACGAAGAAATCGCGCGCGCCGGCATGGTAAAGCGTCGCCCCGCAATCCTCGATACCGAGACCATAGGCATCGGCCTTGACGACAGCAGCCGTCCGCGCCTCGCCGGACCGCTTCTTCATGTCCCGCCAATTATCGGCGAGCGCGCCGAGATCAACGGTCAGCCTCAGTGGCGCGTGTTCAAAAGCGTCGGTTTCGTTCTCAGCAAATGTATCTTCGAAGTCGTCTGTCATGCCATGCGTCCGGTTGATTTGGAACCGGCCAGACCCTAGCACTTTTGTTCAAGACGGTAAGGATCGAATGCTTTAAACTCGGCTCATGCACAATGTTTCGCAGGAACAGGCCATAGATGTCATGCCTATTGCCGCGACGGAAACCACGCGTTTCTGGCGCGACCGGCGTTTTGGCGGCATGGAATGTCTGAGCGCGACGTTCCTGACGCATGAATATTCCCCACATGCGCATGACACCTTCTCCATCGGCGCGATTGAAAGCGGCTCGCAGATTTCCACCATTCAGGGCACCACCGAACAGACGGGGCCGGGTCATCTCTATCTGATCAACCCGGACGAGATTCACGATGGCGCGCCGGGCGGCGGCGGTTATCGCTACCGCATGATCTATCCCGACAGATTGCTGCTGCGCGACATTATCGAGGATGTGACGGGCAGGGCCTTTCACGGCACGCCGTCTTTCCCCCGGTTTCTGCCGCGCGATCCACAGATGGCCATCGCTTTCCAGATGGCGCATCGCCGGCTGGAGGCCGGGTCCGGCGCTCTGGAAGCGGATGAGGGCATGTTCTCGGTTCTCGCCGCCTTGTTCGGCAGGCACGGCAGCGCCATCATCCTGCCCGTCAAAACCCGCGAGAAAACCGCGGTCCATACCGCGAGGGATTATCTTTCCGACAATTACGAGACCGATATCGGCCTTGAGGAACTGGCCTCGATTGCCGGCCTCAGTCGCGCCCACCTTATCCGCGCCTTTCGCAAGGAGTTTCATATCACCCCGCACGCCTATCTGACGGATGTGCGCATCCGGCAGGCGCGCCGTCTTCTGCGTGCGGGTGAGACGCCGGCCGAAGTGGCGGCGCTGTGCGGTTTTGCCGATCAGGCGCATTTTACCCGGCATTTCAAGGCGCGCACCGGCGTCACGCCAGGGCAATTCCGCGTGGCGTGATCCCGCCCGCGTTTCTTCGCCACAATGTCACTTTCGTTCAAGACGAGGTGGCTTGCCGGGCGTAATCGCCTTCTTCTGCAAGGGAGAATGCGATGTTCGTATCGGAAAAGCGCTCGGAATTCGGCGCGGGGTTGAGGGCCGCCGCCCCGCTGCTTGTCGCCATGGTGCCGATTGGCGTGGTGTTCGGCGCGGTCGCCATTGGCAAGGGCCTGTCGCCGCTGGAAGCCTCGCTGATGTCGCTGCTGGTCTTTGCCGGCGGCTCGCAATTTGTGGCCATGGATCTGTGGATGCATCCGGCAAGCTGGAGCGCGCTAGGTTTCGCAGCACTGCTGGTCAATCTGCGCCACGTGCTGATGAGCGCCTCCATCGCCGGCAAGCTGGACGATTTTACCGGCTGGCGAAAATACGCGGCCATGCTGGTGTTGACCGACGAATCCTGGGCGCTGTCGGAATTCAGGGTCATTGCCGGCAGGCTGACGGCAGCCTTCTTCACGGGGGCCGCGCTATCGATCTATTTTGTCTGGAACCTCGCCACTCTGGCAGGCGCGCTGCTCGGTTCCGTCATGGGTGATATGTCGGTGATCGGTCTGGATTTCGCCTTCCCGGCTGTCTTCATCGTGTTGCTCATGGGCTTTTGGAAGGGCAGGGAAACCGGTTTCGTGCTGCTGGCAAGTGCCGCCGCCGCCTATCTCACCCATACGCTGGTTGCGGGCGCCTGGTATATTGCAGCCGGCGCGCTGGCAGGGCTTGCCGTCGCGGCCTTCGGTCATGAAGAGCAGGCGGAGCAGCCGGTATGACGCTCGATATGAATACCCTGCTGGCGATTCTGGCCATGATGGCGGCAACCGTCGCCACGCGTCTTGGCGGTCTGCTGCTGGTCAGTCATTTCACCCTGACACCGCGTCTGAAAAAGGCGCTCGGTGTGGTTCCGCCTGCCGTTCTGATGGCCGTCGTCACGCCGACGGCGCTGGCAAGCGGACTGGCGGAGACAATTGCCTGCGCGGTAACCGCAATCGCGGCACTCCGCCTCAGCCTGCTGCCAGCCGCCACACTCGGCGTCGTCAGCGTCGCGCTGCTGCGCGGAATCGGATTGTGAAACAATACGGCCAAGGCCCTGAAAAGACTCCGTTCGTTCCATTCCAAACCTGAGGCATAGGTTGAGGGCGAAAACCATTCGCCCTCAAATATCCATATGGGATCAATGCTCTTCGTATTGGCTGAAGCTCGGGTCGGCCAGATCCGCAAAGCGGGTGAATTCGGACTGGAAGGCGAGCTTTACCGTGCCTGTCGGTCCGTGGCGCTGCTTGGCGATGATGACATCAGCCGTGCCCTTCACCCGGTCGAAATGTGCTTCCCATTCGGCATATTTCACATCGCCGGGGTCACGCGGCTCCATGTTTTTCACATAATATTCCTCACGGAACACGAACAGCACCACGTCGGCGTCCTGCTCGATGGAGCCCGATTCACGCAGGTCGGAAAGTTGCGGGCGCTTGTCCTCGCGGCTTTCCACCGCACGGGAGAGCTGTGACAGCGCGATGATGGGAACATTGAGTTCTTTGCCAAGCGCCTTCAGGCCCGTGGTGATCTGGGTGATTTCCTGCACGCGGTTTTCGCCGCCCTTGCCGCCACCGGTCATCAGCTGAATATAGTCCACGACCAGAACATCGAGGCCGCGCTGACGCTTCAGGCGACGGGCGCGGGCGGAAAGCTGGGCGATGGAGATACCACCGGTCTGGTCGATGTAAAGCGGCACCTTCTGCATCATCTGGGAGCAGGCGACGAGCTTTTCGAAATCGGCCTCGGTAATGTCACCGCGACGGATTTTCGAGGACGACACTTCGGTCTGCTCGGAAATGATACGGGTCGCGAGCTGTTCGGACGACATTTCGAGCGAGTAGAAGCCGACGACACCGCCGTTTTTCGCCTTGAACGAACCATCGGGCTGCACTTCCTGATCATAGGACGCGGCGATGTTGTAGGCGATGTTGGTGGCAAGCGAGGTCTTGCCCATACCGGGGCGACCGGCAAGCACGATAAGGTCGGAACGCTGCAAACCGCCCATGCGGGCGTCGAGGGAATGAATGCCGGTGGAGATGCCGGAGAGATTGCCGTCGCGCTCGAAGGCGGCCCCCGCCATGTCGATCGCCAGCGCCACTGCGTCGTTGAACGACTGGAAGCCGCCATCGTAACGGCCGGTTTCCGCCAGTTCGAACAGGCGGCGCTCGGTGTCCTCGATCTGCGCCTGCGGCGGCATGTCGAGCGGCGCGTCATAGGCGATGTTGACGACATCCTCGCCGATCTGGATCAGCGCGCGGCGCAGCGCCAGATCGTAAATCGCGCGGCCGTAATCTTCGGCATTGATGATGGAGACGGCTTCCGCCGCCAGGCGCGCGAGATATTGCGCCACCGTCAGGTCGCCGATCTTGTCGTCGGCCGGCAGGAAGGTCTTGATCGTCACCGGATTGGCGGTTTTGCCCATGCGGATGATATCGCCCGCCACCTCGAAAATCTTGCGATGCAAGGGTTCGTAAAGATGCACGGGCTTCAGGAAGTCCGAGACGCGGTAATAGGCGTCGTTATTGACGAGGATGGCGCCGAGCAGCGCCTGTTCGGCCTCGATGTTGTTCGGCGCTTCGCGGTAATGCGGTTCCGCCGGCTGCGCGGGGGTGATCTTTCTCACAGCGTCGTTCATGGTTTGCGCGATCTCCCTTTGCCTTGTCCTTAAACCTCGGGTTTGGCTTCCTGGGGCATGGCAGTCAATGATATTGTTGCAACACTATACGGCAGGCTGACGTCCGTTCTGAAAAGCTGGATCACATCTTCAGTTGTCCCCAGCAATCCACAGGCGGGTGGGAACGAGGTGCCGGAATTTCCCGGCAACGTGATTCGCTGCCATGAGTTTACCGCATGGCAGACCCGGCATGAAAGAAACTTGAAAATCGTCAGGCTTCCGAATAAATAGGCAGAAAATAAGTAGTGTGCTAATTATAAGGCTGGCTGATATGTCCCGCGAGACCGACAAGGAACAGCTACTCGATGAAGTCTCCGCTTTTACCCGCAAACTGCGCGCGTTTTTCGACGCGAGGGTAGGGGAAAGCGGCCTTACGCTGGCGCGTGCGCGTGCCCTTTTTGCCCTGTCGCGGCGCGGGCCTTTAACCCAGACTGAACTTGCCGAGGAAATGGAAATCGAAACGCCCACGCTGGTGCGTGTGCTGGATGGCATGGAAAAACAGAACCTCATCGAACGCCGCTCCGACGAAAACGATCGCCGCGCCAAACGCATTCACATGACAGCGGAGGGAGAGAAGACCTCGCAGACGGTGCAGGCGGTGGCGAAATCGCTGCGTTCGGAGATCGCTGCCGATATTTCCTCGCAGGAACTCGCAATGGCGCTTGATGTCATGCGCCGGCTTTCCGCCAATCTGCAAAATCTGGCAAGCGGGAGGGTGCAATCGTGAGCACCGTGTTGCCGCAGACAACGGATGAGGCCGCTTCCGCAAATACAGAAGCGACCGTCAAGCCGGACGACATTCCGGAAGAGCAGGCCGGCACGTCGCTGAGCGATGCAGACACAGGCGAGACCGCGCCGGAAGCTGCCGTTCCCGCCGCGCCGCAACCGGTGGAGCGGCCGGTGTGGCTGCGGCTGTGCTTCATTTTTGCGGGCCTGTCGTTCTTCATTACCCAGGGTCTGGGCATGAACCTCGTCATGGCCAATATCTACCAGCTTCAGGGCGAGTTTTCCGCAACGGTGGCGGAAGTGGCATGGCTCTCCGCCGCCTATATGGCGCCCTATGCCACGTTTTCCATCGCTCTCTTCAAGATCAGGGCGCAATATGGCCTGCGGCCCTTTGCCGAACTCTCGATCATCGCCTTTGTGGTCGCTTCCTGCCTCAACCTCTTCGTGACGGACCTGCATTCGGCCATCGTCATCCGCTTCGTCAGCGGCATGGCCGCCGCGCCGATTTCGTCGCTCGGCTTTCTCTACATTCTGGAAGCCTTTCCGCCCGCGCGGAAATTCTCGCTCGGTTTCAGCATCGCGCTGACCGGCACCTTGCTGTCGGCGCCCATAGCCCGCATCGTTTCGCCCTCTCTTTTGGAAATCGATGGCTGGAACGCGCTTTATTCCATGGAGGTGGGGTTTGCGCTGATCTCCTTCGCGATGATCTATGTCCTGAAAGTCACGCCGCCGCCGCGTGCGAAGGTCATCGAACGCATGGATATTCTGAGCTATCTGCTGTTTGCAGGTGGTCTCGGCTGTCTTGCCGTCATGCTCACCCTTGGCCGGTTCTACTGGTGGTTCGAAACATGGTGGCTGGGCGTGCTTCTGGCAACGTCGATCGCGCTCCTGACGCTGATGGCCTTCATCGAATTGCCGCGCAAAAACCCGCTGCTCGACCTGCGCTGGATTTTTTCGAAGACCAACCTGCATATTATTGCGGTGCTGCTCGTTTATCGCGCGGTTTCTTCCGAACAATCCTCAACAGCGGTCAGCTTCTACCAGCAGCTTGGCCTGCTGAACGACCAGACGACGACGCTTTATGCGCTGGTGTTGCTGGCGACGGTGCTTGGCGGTGCGGCCTGCGCCTGGCTGATGCTGACGAAATACGTGGATACGGCGCATGTGATTGCGCTGGCGCTGATCGCCGCCGGCTCGTTCATGGACAGCCAGTCCACCAATCTGACACGGCCGGGCGAAATGTATCTCAGCCAGATGATGATTGCCTTCGGCGCGGCCATGTTCCTGCCGCCCGTCATGTCCAAGGGTTTTGCCGCAGCACTTGCCAGAGGCGCACCCTATCTGGTGAATTTCATCACCATCTTCCTGTTCACCCAGATCACGGGTTCGATGCTGATGACCGGGCTGCTCGGTAGCTTCGTGACGCTGCGCGAAAAATTCCATTCCAATATACTGGTGGAAAATGTCCTGCTCACCAATCCTGTGGTCGCCCAGCGCGTATCCCAGCTTTCCGGCGCCTACAGCCATGTCATTACCGACCCGGCGCTGCTGAAGGCCGAGGGGCTTTCCCTTCTCGGTCAGCAGGTCAGCAAGGAGGCCTATGTGCTTGCCTATAATGATACGTTCCTGCTGATCTCCGTTGTTTCGGCGCTGGCGCTCGTCGCGCTTTTGATCCACCTTGCATGGCTGCGCATCCGCCCGTTCCTCCTGAGGGACAATGTCGATGCCGCACCGGCACAACAGTCTTGAACCTTCCAAGAGTGATACAATGCTGAAGAAGTTTTTTACCCCCGTTTCCATTCTCGTCCTGCTCGGCGGGCTCGCCGGCGTCGCACTGGTGCTTTACGCCTGGCGGCTGCCGCCGTTCCTCTCCACGGTCGAAATGACCGACAACGCCTTCGTGCGCGGTTACGTCACCACCATGAGCCCGCAGGTCAGCGGTTATGTCGTGGACGTGCCGGTGAAGGACTATCAGGAGGTCAAGAAGGGCACCTTGCTGGCGAAGATCGATGACCGCATCTATCGCCAGAAACAGGCGCAGGCGGCCGCCACGCTCGATACGCAGAAGGCGGCGCTCGACAATTCCCGTCAGCAGGAAAACGCCGCCAATGCCAATATCCTTTCCAGCCAGGCGGCTGTCGATGCCGCTGAGGCCTCTCTGAAGCAGGCGCAGCTTGCATCCGGCCGGCAGGATAATCTCATCAAGAGCGGTGTCGGAACCTCAAGCCTTCAGGAAGAGGCGCATGCCGCTCTTGAAAAGGCGCGCGCATCTCTGTCACAGGCGAAAGCGGCCCTCGAGGTCTCGCGGCAGGATCTGCAGACGATCATCGTCAATCGCAGTTCGCTGCAGGCGGCTGTCGCCAATGCCGAAGCTGCGGTGGAACTTGCGAAGATCGACCTCGACAATACGGAGATTCATGCGCCGGTAGATGGCAGGCTCGGTGAAATCGGCGTGCGCACCGGTCAATATGTCACGGCGGGAACACAATTGATGGCGGTCGTGCCGCATGATGTCTGGGTCATCGCCAATTTCAAGGAGACCCAGCTTTCCGGTATGCAGGTCGGCCAGCCGGTGACGATCTCGGTGGATGCCCTGCATCGTCGCAAGCTCAACGGCCGCGTCGAGCGGTTCTCGCCCGCCACGGGATCGGAATTCGCCGTCATCAAGCCGGACAACGCGACCGGCAATTTCGTGAAGATCGCCCAGCGTGTCGGCGTGCGCATCGCAATTGATGCAGATCAGCCGCTGGCGGCGGATCTGTCGCCGGGCATGTCGGTGGTCGTGCATGTGGATAAGAGCGTGGCGCCGGAGGGGGCGGAGACGGCGGCGAGGTAGTCGGTGCGGCAGGGAGCGCGTGGTTCACCCCCCCTCTGTCCTGCCGGACATCTCCCCCTCAAGGGGAGAGATCGATATGCCGCACTCGCTCGTTCCATAGGCAGGGTGCCGTCCGCTTGCCGATCTCCCCCCTTGAGGGGGAGATGCCCGGCAGGGCAGAGGGGGGTATCCAACGGCAAACTCCAACCCCAGAAACAAAAAACCCCGGATGTTTCCATCCGGGGTTTTTCTTCGGCCGCTAGGCCAAATCTTATTCGTCGTCGCCGTCGCGGTCTGCTTCCGGATCGAAGAAGTCTTCCGGACGCAGGGCGTCTTCGTCAACGCCGTAGATGGCGTCGGCGGAGGTGAGGCTTTCGCCCTTGGACTGACGCTCGGCTTCTTCGGCGGAACGGGCAACGTTCAGCTCGACCTGAAGCTCGACTTCGGCGTGCAGGTGCAGGGTGACGTTGTGCAGGCCGATGGTCTTGATCGGCGTGTTCAGTTCAACCTGGTTGCGGCCGATGTTGAAGCCTTCGGCAGCCAGGATTTCAACGACGTCGCGAGCAGCAACAGAGCCGTACAGCTGGCCGGTTTCGCCAGCCGAACGAACGACGATGAAGGACTTGCCTTCGAGTGCTTCGGCAACCTTCTGGGCTTCCGACTTGCGCTCGAGGTTACGGGCTTCAAGCGTTGCGCGCTCGGTTTCGAAACGGGTCTTGTTGGCGGCGTTGGCGCGCAGCGCCTTGCCCTGCGGCAGCAGGAAGTTACGGGCGTAACCGTCGCGAACCTTTACGGTTTCGCCCATCTGGCCGAGCTTGTTGATGCGTTCGAGAAGAATAACGTCCATCTTCTTGATCCTTTCTAGTTGTTGGTTTCGTTCGTATTGTCGGTTTTCCGTGCAGGCGTCAGCGAGATCGTGCTGCGCACGTCGCTCAAGCCGAGCACGAGAATGATGAACAGCGGAAAGACAAAGACCGCCGAGAGATAAGCGAGGATGAGAACCGGCAGACGCCAGTCCTTGCCGCGCGCTTTTTTATGCAGCGATGCATAACCTGCCATCAGGAAGCCCGCGCCGAAGGTGCCGCAGATGACGGCGCCAACCATGGCGGCGACGCCGCCGAAGAACATGGCCACGATGCCGGCCAGAAAAATGAAAATGGCGTTGCGGTGCATGCGCAGTGCGGAAGCAATGTCCTCACGCGGGCGGAGGCCCTTGCCGAAGGAACCGACCAGCCGGGTTGCGAAATAATAGGCCGCGAACAAAAGGATGACCCACAGGCCACCCTGAACGATCGGCAGCATCAGCACCAGCAGCGATTTTGTCTGGGCGAGCGCCTCGGCATTGGGCTCGAACAGTGGCTCGCGGTTCTGCACCGAGGTCATCATGATATCGACCATGCGGGCGACGAGATCAGGGCCGTAACCGATCATCCAGCCAAGAATGACGACGGCAACCGCAACCAGGAGGCAAAGATGCAGGACGATGCCGGAGAGCGGATACCAAGCAAGCAGATCATCCGGGCCGCCGAGTTCGGAGGCCGGGCGCGCCAGATTGGCGAGATGCGAAAGCCAGCCCGCCGGGATCAGCGTGAAGATCGCGATGGTCAGCGCAAACAGCGGCGACATGACAAGCGCGCCGATGATGGCCGTGGTGATGATCGCAACGACGGCGGCGCGGTTGCCCCAGCCCATGCCGGCGATGAAGATGGGCATGGCCGAGCCGGCATAGAGCAGGAAGGAAAAGGACGACTGTGCCGTTGCGCCAAGCGTTAGAAACGCGGCGCATATGCCGGCGAGAACGCCGGTGATCAGCACTGTCTGGTTCAACTTTTGCACTTCGCTGTCCTGCTGAAACTAAAGCAGTTAGAGGATCGCTCCTGAGAGCCTCATCCCCAACATGGGTTTTATGGTATCGATCCGCGCCCAACGCGGAAGGATTTGGAAGCCTTCAACCTACTGCTTAGAAGGCAGTAGCTTCAAAGGAGAAAGCGAGGCCGCGCCGAAACGCAGCCTCGCTTCAATTCATTACGCTACGACGTAAGGCAGCAGGCCGAGGAAACGGGCGCGCTTGATCGCCTGGGCGAGTTCGCGCTGCTTCTTCTGGGAAACGGCCGTGATGCGGGAAGGAACGATCTTGCCGCGCTCGGAAATGTAGCGCTGCAGGAGACGAACGTCCTTGTAGTCGATCTTCGGAGCGTTTGCGCCGGAGAAGGGGCACGTCTTGCGACGGCGGTGGAACGGGCGGCGTGCCTGGGAAGAGGATGCGTCAGCCATTGGTCAAAACTCCTTCTTATGCACGGTCTTCGCGCGGACGGCGCGGACGGTCTTCGCGGTCGCCGAAGCCACCTTCGCGCGGTGCGCGCGGGCCACGATCTTCACGCGGGCCACGGTCCGGACGGTCGCCGTCACGGCGCGGACGGTCGTCGCGATCGCGCTTCTGCATCATCGCGGACGGGCCTTCTTCGTGGGCTTCGACGGCGATGGTCATGTAGCGAAGAACGTCTTCGTTGATGCGCATCTGGCGCTCGACTTCATGGACTGCAGCCGCCGGAGCGTCGATGTCCATGAGAGCGTAGTGAGCCTTGCGGTTCTTCTTGATGCGGTAGGTGAGGGACTTCAGACCCCAGTTCTCGACGCGTCCGACTTTACCGCCGAACGATTCGATAACGCCCTTGTACTGCTCGACAAGTGCGTCGACCTGCTGGGCAGAAATATCCTGCCGGGCAAGGAAGATGTGTTCGTAAAGAGCCATTTAAGCTTTGCCTTTCTTGCGTTTCGTCCTTCACCCGGCAACGGCGCTAAGCCTCAACGACTGCTCTTGGGTAGGCGGTAAAGCCTTAAAGCAAGAAAAGCGTTGTTCGAGACGGTCGAGAGCGGAGACACGGGAGGCCGGAAAAACCTTATGGTTCCTGCTGTTTCGTCACCGAAACCAGCCCTCCGTTCAGCCACCAGCCAATTGGACCGGGTGTTGTGAACAGCGCGCTTATACGGATTTTTTGCATTTTGGCAATGGTTTTGTCAGTGAAGCGCGTTTTTCTTCAAAACGACGAACCATTTATGCGTGGTGTCGGCAATGTGGCCGCTTTCACTGAGTGGGATCGTTTTCTTCGTGACAGAGTCGAGAACGTTGAAGCCAATGACGTCGATTTCTCCGGGCCGTCTGGCAACGACAATATCGGTATGCGACTTATAGGTCCCGACTTTGTCGTAATATCCCTGGGCTTTTTGGAAGCTCACTTTCTCATAAGTATAGCCCACAATATCGCCCACATCCGGTGTCGCGCCGGGCTCTTTAAGGCGATACCCATGATAAAGGGCGTTTGTCGCGTTTTGCTGTCGCGCCTTTATGAAATGGCGAATCCAGACGGAATGGGCTTGCGCGAAGGGGAACTCTTTCTTGCTGAACTGTGCGGCATGAAAGACATATGAAATTCCGACGGCAGACCAGAAATACTCGTCGTTCATAATCTCGTCTTCAGTCGGTGTTCCGCCACCTACAGCATTGTAGTTTTTGATGACGTGCTTCGCGAATACGGGGTCATCATCTTTATGCCGGATGTTCTTGGCGCCAGTAGAAAGGTTCCATGTGGAATTGCCCCAATGGTTCCATTCGTTGCCAGCTATATTGAGAATGTCTGTGACCGTCTTCGCCATCGAACTCTCCCATTTGTAATATATTTTTTCGTTGAAAAATATCTATTCTATTCTGGATAAAAATCAAAAATTCACCGGAATATATATAAATATACGCCGGTGAAGATGATAATACAGAGTTTATTAAGTATTGAAAGCCGGTTTATTTTAATTTCGGCTTGAGGATAGTTCAGATCGGCATCGGATATTGCCGGTGGATCGCCGCGATCCCCTTCAGCACCTCGTCCGACAGCGTCACGTCGGCCGCCGCAATATCCACCTTCAGCTGCTCGATCGTTGTGGCGCCGATGATGGCCGAGGCCATGAAGGGGCGCGTGAGGCAGAAGGCGATGGCCAGCTTCGCCGGATCGATGCCATGCTGGGCCGCAAGCTCCAGATAGGCCTTGACCGGTGCTTCCTGAAACGGCTGCAGCCGACCGCCGAGGTCCTTGTTGATGGTGGCGCGCGAACCCGCCGGGCGTGCGCCGTTCTGGTATTTGCCCGTGAGCAGCCCCGCCGCCAGCGGCGAATAGGCGAGCAGGCCGACATCCTCGTGATGGGCGACTTCCGCCATGTCGAGATCGAAGCTGCGATAGAGCAGGTTATATTCGTTCTGGATGGTGGCGACGCGCGGCAAGCCGTGGGCCTCGGCGATGTCGATATATTTCTGCGTGCCCCAGGCGCTCTCGTTGGAAAGGCCGATGGCGCGGATCTTGCCGGCTTTCACCAGTTCGCCGAGCGTCTCGAGCTTCTCGGTGATTTCGGCGAGCGTGCGCTGCTTTTCCTGACCCGAGGCGTCGAAACTCCAGGCGCCGCGGAAATGATAGGTGCCGCGGTTCGGCCAGTGGATCTGGTAGAGGTCGATGTAATCGGTCTTCAGGCGCTTGAGGCTTGTATCTACCGCCTCGCGAATGGCTGCGGCGTCGATGTCGCGGCCGCCGCGAATATAGTCGCGACCGGAGCCGGCAACCTTGGTGGCGAGCACGACCTGGTCGCGCTTGCCGGTCTTTTCGAACCATGTGCCGATATAGTCTTCGGTGCGCCCCTGGGTTTCGGCGGAAACCGGCGTGGTGGGGTAAAGTTCGGCGGTATCGAAGAAATTGACGCCGTTCTCAACGGCATAATCCATCTGCGCATGCGCGTCGGCTTCGGTGTTCTGCGTGCCCCACGTCATCGTGCCAAGGCAAATTTCGGACACGGAAATACCCGTGCGGCCCAATAGTCTCTGTTTCATGGAAATGTCCCGGTACTTGGCGAGATGTTTTGAAAGGTGGCATGAAAGTAATGGGGAATTGCCGCAGTGCAAGAAAAAATATGATGAAAAGAATGCGGAAAATAGGTCGGCAAAACCCCGCGAGTGGGGCTGTCCGAGGGCTTCAAGCCTTGACTTCGCGGGCGGGAATGTGAATGGAAGTCCGAAAGAATAAAGGCAAGGCCAGACAAGAAGGACCACATCCCATGGGTATTGCATTCACATTTCCCGGTCAGGGGAGCCAGGCCGTCGGCATGGGCAAGGAACTCGCCGACACTTATGTCGAGGCGCGCGCCGTCTTCGAGGAAGTCGATGAGGCGCTTGGCCAGAAGCTTTCCGACATCATGTGGAATGGTCCGGAGGAAACGCTGACGCTGACGGCGAATGCCCAGCCGGCGCTCATGGCGGTGTCCATGGCGGTGATGCGGGTTCTGGAAGCACGCGGCCTGAAGCTCTCCGACGCCGTCTCTTATGTTGCGGGCCATTCGCTCGGTGAATATTCGGCGCTCTGTGCCGCCGGCACCTTCTCGATTGCAGACACCGCCCGTCTTCTTCGCATCCGCGGCAATGCCATGCAGGCCGCCGTGCCCGTTGGCGAGGGCGCCATGGCGGCGATCATCGGGCTGGAGCATGATGCGGTTTCGGCGATCTGCGGGGAGGCCGCCATTCTTGGCATCTGCCAGATCGCCAATGACAATGGCGGCGGCCAGCTGGTCATTTCCGGATCCAAGGCTGCGGTTGAAAAGGCTGCGGCCATCGCTTCCGAAAAGGGCGCCAAGCGCGCCATCATGCTGCCGGTTTCCGCGCCCTTCCACTCGGCGTTGATGGCGCCTGCCGCAGAAGCGATGCGCGAGGCGCTGGCGAGCGTCGAAAAGAACAACCCGGTCGTGCCGGTTATCGCCAATGTGCGCGCCGCTCCCGTTTCCGACGCCAATGAGATCGCCGCCTTGCTGGTTGAGCAGGTGACGGGCCAGGTGCGCTGGCGCGAAACGGTTGAATGGTTCGCCGCCAACAATGTGACGCAGCTTTACGAGATCGGCTCCGGCAAGGTGCTGACGGGCCTTGCCCGCCGCATCGACAAGACGGTGAACGGCGTGGCCGTCAACGGCGCTGCCGATATCGATCAGCTGCTTGCCACTCTCATCGGCTGAGAACAGGCTCACGCCCGTAACGGCTTTCTGTTTTACGATAATTCCCGATGCAAAACCGCTAAAAGGCTTTTTGCGGAATTGCTCTAAAGAAGGAACGGACCATGTTTGATCTGACAGGCCGCAAGGCTCTCGTAACCGGCGCGACCGGCGGCATCGGCGAAGAAATCGCCCGCCTTCTGCACAGCCAGGGTGCAACCGTCGGCCTGCACGGCACGCGCGTTGAAAAGCTCGAAGCGCTGGCGGCGGAACTTGGCGAGCGCGTCAAGATTTTCCCGGCTAACCTTGCCGACCGCGCCGAGGTCAAGGCGCTCGGCGAAAAGGCCGAAGCCGAGCTGGAAGGCGTCGATATCCTCGTCAACAATGCCGGCATCACCAAGGACGGCCTCTTCGTACGCATGAGCGACGAGGACTGGGACAATGTCATCGAAGTGAACCTGACGGCGATGTTCCGCCTGACGCGCGAACTGACGCATCCGATGATGCGCCGCCGTTTCGGCCGCATCATCAACATCACCTCCATCGTCGGCGTCACCGGCAATCCCGGTCAGGCCAACTATTGCGCCTCCAAGGCCGGCATGATCGGTTTTTCGAAGTCGTTGGCGCAGGAAATCGCCACCCGCAACGTCACCGTCAACTGCGTGGCGCCGGGCTTTATCGAAAGCGCCATGACCGGCAAGCTGAACGACAAGCAGAAAGACGCCATCATGGGCGCCATTCCCATGAAGCGCATGGGAACCGGTGCCGAAGTCGCTTCGGCCGTTCTTTATCTGGCTTCCAATGAAGCCGCCTACATGACCGGCCAGACCCTGCACGTCAACGGCGGCATGGCGATGATCTGACGGCGCTCAAGGCCGTCGTTAAAAGGATTGCGGCGCTGTTTAAGCACCTTCTTGGGTGCATGGCGTCGCAAGGCCCCGCCGGCCGGTTTCCGGCGAAATTGCCTGTCATACGCTGTGCTTAGCGCGTTTTCAGGCTTTTCGACCGGTTGAAACCGTGTTAAGCGGGCCAAGACTGTGAACAGTCGTCCCGGAGAGACAGGAAGCCGTTGCGATTTTGCGTGACGATGTCTAGCTTGGACCGGGTTGAACGGGTTTGCCCGCAGTGCCGGATTTGAACGGCGCATGAGGGCTCTAACAGGGCAGGGTGCCGCGAGGCATTCCCTTCAAAATAAAGGTCGAGGAAACCGACATGAGCGATATCGCAGAACGCGTAAAGAAAATTGTAATTGATCATCTTGGCGTTGACGCCGACAAGGTTGTTGAAGGCGCCAGCTTCATTGACGATCTGGGCGCTGATTCGCTCGATACCGTTGAACTGGTCATGGCTTTCGAAGAAGAATTCGGCGTCGAAATTCCCGACGACGCAGCTGACTCGATCCTGACTGTCGGCGACGCCGTCAAGTTCATCGAGAAGGCCCAGGCCTGATCGACCTTCGTGGGGAGGTGAAATACCCTCCCGTCTTGGCCCGGCTTGTCCGGGCCAATATTTTATCGTGAGACGGCACGCGCCGACAATGGTGCGCGTACTGGCTGATATCCGACCTTTCGACCGCAACCGGTCTGCGGCGGGTGTCATGCGAAAACTGAAAAATATTGCATCGTCGCTTGCGCCGCGTTCCATGGCGCCGGGCGCTGCAAAAGACCGATGATTTGGATAAGGGCGGAGCGTTGGCGATGAGGCGTGTCGTTATCACCGGTACCGGCATGGTATCTCCTCTTGGATGCGGAACGGAAGTGACCTGGGAGCGGCTGCTGGCCGGCCAGAACGGCGCCCGTCTCGTGACTGAATTCGAAGTCGAAGACTTGCCAGCCAAGATCGCCTGCCGCATTCCCGTCGGCGATGGCTCCAACGGCACCTTCAATGCCGATGACTGGATGGAAGTCAAAGAACAGCGCAAGATCGATCCGTTCATCCTTTATGGCGTGGCCGCCGCCGACATGGCGCTTGCCGATGCTGGCTGGCATCCCGAAACGGACGAGGACCAGATCGCGACAGGCGTTCTGATCGGTTCCGGCATTGGTGGTCTGGAAGGCATTGTCGAGGCGGGTTATACGCTGCGCGACAAGGGTCCGCGCCGCATTTCTCCATTCTTCATTCCCGGCCGTCTGATCAACCTCGTTTCCGGCCAGGTCTCCATCCGCCACAAGCTGCGCGGACCGAACCATGCCGTTGTGACGGCCTGCTCGACCGGCGCGCACGCCATTGGCGATGCCGCCCGGCTGATCGCTTTCGGCGATGCCGACGTCATGGTCGCGGGTGGCGCCGAATCGCCGGTCTGCCGCATTGCGCTTGCCGGTTTCGCCGCCTGCAAGGCGCTCTCCACCCAGCACAATGATGATCCGCAGAAGGCGTCCCGCCCCTATGACCGTGACCGTGACGGTTTCGTCATGGGCGAAGGTGCGGGCATCGTCGTTCTGGAAGAGCTGGAACATGCCAAGGCGCGCGGCGCGAAGATTTATGCCGAAGTCGTCGGTTATGGCCTTTCCGGTGACGCCTATCACATCACGGCTCCGTCCGAGGACGGCGAGGGTGCCTATCGCTGCATGGCGATGGCGCTGAAGCGCGCCGGCCTCACGCCTGATGATATCGACTATATCAACGCCCACGGTACCTCCACCATGGCCGACACGATCGAACTCGGCGCCGTCGAGCGGCTCGTGGGCGATTCGGCCCCGAAGATCTCGATGTCGTCGACCAAATCGGCCACTGGCCATCTTCTCGGTGCGGCGGGTGCGATCGAAGCCATTTTCGCCACGCTTGCGATCCGCGACAACATCGTACCGCCGACGTTGAACCTCGATAATCCCGATGTGGAAACGAAGATCGATCTGGTGCCGCACAAGGCGCGCAAGCGCCAGGTCAATGTGGCGCTCTCGAACTCCTTCGGTTTCGGCGGCACCAACGCCTCCCTCGTGCTGCGTCGTTACGAAGCCTAGACCATGTCTCCCAAAAATGCGCAGCGGTTTTGGGGTAAGGACATGCGGGGACCAGAAGATTAATCGCGGCGGTTCTTGCCGTCGCGGTTGCGACCCGGTGCCGCAGACCGTTTCAAGCGGGTGCGGCTCCTTCCCGCCGGGCGCATGAGGCGCGCTCTTTCATTTGAAGAACGCATTGCGGCCTGCGAAAGCCATTTCGATTTTCGCGCCGATATTGTAGTCGTTTATGGAAAGTTGGTTGCCGTTTCAGGGTGATCTGCCGCTGCAAACAGCTTCCCTTGACCGGCTTTGTCCGAAACGACGATTCGTGAAGTAAGACAAAGACGACTTCACGATATCTCTATGTGGTGCAGGAAGACATTCCGAACCTGTTTTTGCCGCATTACCTGCGCAAAAAGCGCTGACAACGCCGAACTGAAAAGGACCGACGGTGAGCGACACGAACCAGAACAGCCAGGGACAAAACGGTGCGGGCGAAGGCAATCGCGGCCCGATCATTCCGAAATCCCCGACGGAAGCGCTGCGGCCGGAAAAGGTGCCGGCACCGCCGAAGCGCTCCCGCAAGGCCCATGGCCAGCTGGTGATCTTCCTGAATTTCCTGATGACGCTTGCGGTTGCCGTCTGCGTTCTGGCCATTGCAGCCTTCTATTACATGATAAATGCGTTCCAGGAGCCAGGCCCGCTGCAGACGAACACGCATTTCACGGTGCGCAATGGCGCCGGTCTCATCGAGATCGCCAATAATCTCGAGCGTAACGATGTCGTCTCGAACGCCCGTGTCTTCCGCCTGATGACCGGCAGCTACCTGCAAAAGGACCAGACCCTTAAGGCGGGTGAATACGAGATCAAGGCCGGCGCATCGATGAAAGACATCATGATGCTGCTGGAATCCGGCAAGTCGATTCTTTACTCCGTTTCCCTTCCCGAAGGCCTCACCGTCAAGCAGATGTTCGCGCGTCTTGGAGCGGATGAAGTGCTGGACGGCGAATTGCCTTCGGCCCTGCCGCCGGAAGGCAGCCTGCGCCCCGATACCTACCGCTTCACCCGCGGCACCAAGCGCGAGGAAATCATCAACCAGATGAGTGCCGCGCAGGACAAGCTGATCGATATGATCTGGGAGCGTCGCGACCCCGATTTGCCAATCAAGACGGTCGAAGAATTCGTGACGCTCGCCTCTATTGTGGAAAAGGAAACCGGCAAGGATGACGAGCGGGCCCATGTCGCTTCGGTCTTCTACAATCGTCTGAAGAAGGGCATGCGCCTGCAATCCGACCCGACGATCATCTATGGTCTGTTCGGCGGTGACGGCAAGCCGTCCGACAGGCCGATCTACCAGTCGGACCTACAGAAGCAGACGCCGTTCAATACCTATGTTATCAAGGGCTTGCCACCGTCTCCCATCGCCAATCCGGGACGTGCCGCACTTGAGGCTGTCGCCAATCCATGGCGCACCGACGACCTTTATTTCGTGGCTGATGGCACGGGCGGTCACGTCTTTGCCAAGACGCTGGACGAGCACAACGCCAATGTGCGCCGCTGGCGTAAGATCGAAGCGGAAAAGGCGGCCGCCGGCGCCAATCCCGATGTTGCCGTGGATGGTCAGCCCGGCGGCGCAGAGGCGGAAAAACCCGCTAACAACTGATAATCCTGACCGGGCCCTGTGATCGCAAGGCCCGGTTTTTAAGGCATGATGGGGGCTTTCTGACGATGACATTGCAATCGATGACCGGCTTCGCGCGCAGCGAGGGAACATCCGGTCGTTACCGCTGGGCGTGGGAGCTGCGTTCGGTCAATGGCAAGGGTCTGGATATGCGCCTGCGTCTGCCGACCGGTCTGGAAGCGCTGGAAACGAGCCTGCGGGAGATCGCCGGTGCGCATCTGTCCCGTGGCAATATCCAGGCGGGATTGACGCTGTCTATTGCGGAAAACCGGCTGGAAGCGGTGATCAACCGCGATGCCCTTGCGGCGGTTCTCGCCCTGAAGAAAGAGCTTGGTGATGTCGTTGACGACAAGCCATTGAGCTTCGATACGTTGCTGTCGCTGCGCGGTCTGGTCGATTTTCGCGAGGCGGAAGATGACGCCGAGGCGCAGGCGGCGCGCAACAGTGATGTACTTGCCGGTTTTGCCGCCGCCGTCGAAAAGCTGAAGGACATGCGCGAGCGGGAAGGTGCGTCCCTGTTTGCCATCCTCTCCGGCCATATCGACAGGATCGAACAGCTTGCCGCCATCATTGAAAACGATCCTTCCCGCCAGCCCGAACAGATCGCCGCACGGCTTGCCCAGCAGATCGCCCTGATCGGCGAGGGCATGCATGGGCTTGATCGTGACCGTCTTCACGCGGAGGCGGCGCTGATCGCCACCAAGGCCGATCTGCGTGAAGAGATCGACCGGCTGCATTCCCATGTACAGGCATCACGCGAGCTTTTGAAAAATGGCGGGCCTGTCGGCCGCAAGCTCGATTTTCTTGCACAGGAATTTAACCGCGAGTCGAATACAATCTGTTCCAAATCGAACGCCAGTGCGGTAACCGCAGCAGGCATAGAGCTGAAAGTGGTTATCGACCAGTTCCGCGAGCAGGTCCAAAATCTGGAGTAGACCCATGGTCCCGATGAACGATTCCCCCGTCACGATTGCCCGTCGAGGGCTGATGCTGGTGATTTCGTCGCCATCGGGCGCAGGCAAATCCACGATCGCCCGCAACCTGCTCGAAAAGGACAAGAATATCAGCCTGTCCGTCAGCGTCACCACGCGCGCGCGCCGTCATAGCGAGATAGAAGGCATCCACTACCACTTCATCTCCAAGCGCGATTTTGAGCGCATGCGCGATAACGAAGAACTGCTGGAGTGGGCGGAAGTTCACGGCAATTTTTACGGCACGCCGCGCGAGCCGGTGGAAGTGGCAATGGCTGCCGGACGCGACATGCTGTTCGATATCGACTGGCAGGGTGCCGAACAGCTGCAGGACAAGATGAAGGCGGATGTCGTGTCCATCTTCATCCTGCCGCCGACCATGACAGAGCTGCAATCGCGCCTGCACCGCCGCGCCGAAGATACCGAAGAAGTGATAAAGACCCGGCTCCTCAATTCTCGCTCCGAAATAGAGCACTGGCGCGATTATGACTATGTCATCCTCAATGATGACCTGCAGGCCGCCTTCGAGGCGATTGAGGCGATCGTCAAGGCCGAACGCGTCCGCCGCGACCGCCGCCACGGCATGTTCGATTTCGTGCGCGCATTGCTGGAGGAAGAGCCGCAGCTCTGATCGCTGCGCTCAGGCTGCGATACCTAGCTTGTTTTATGGTCACATAGCCATTGGCGGGACAGGCGTTCATCCGCCGCATCTGGCGCCCAGCCATGACCCGTGGTGATCGTCTCCAGCACAACATTGGCCCCTGCTTTTTCAAGCTGATCTGCCAGATACGGCGCGTCCGCAGGATGTCGCCGCTCGTCATGGGTGCCCGCAAGCAGAAGCGTGGGATATCCGGTCAGGGCCGGAAAATGCTGGCCATGCCGCGGCGATAGCGGTCGAAGCAGAATGGCGCCTCTCGACAGACGGTGATTTTGATAAAGCGTTTCAGCCGCGATGATCGCCCCGTTCGAATATCCAACGAGGAAGGGACGCTCTCCCGTCTTCTGAAACACGACGTCGACGAACCGACAAAGGCTCTCGGCCTGATGTTTCAGATCGTCGAGATCCAGCCGCCTGTCGGGCGTCCTGCGGAAAAATGCGAACCCGTCTTCCCAGGGGATCGCGCCTCTCGGTGCAAAGAGAATTCCATTGGGAAAGACAGAGCGGCCAAACGAAACAAGATCATCTTCCGTCCGGCCTGAACCGTGCAGTAACACGACCGCGCAATCAGGATCGCTGGCAGGAGGGTCGAGCTTGTAGCGAAAGCCGGCATTCTCCATGCGCTCGTCCCTCTATTCGACTTCCTTGCCGCGTATCGCCAACGCGTCGCATGGCATTGGAATTTACAGGCTATTCGCCAATATCACGAATTCCTCGACCGACAGCGTTTCCGCCCGGCGTGTGGGATCAATACCCGCCTTTTCCAGCAGCGCCTCGCCACCAAGACTTTTTACGCTCTGGCGCAGCATCTTGCGACGCTGGCCGAAGGCGGCCTCGGTTACCTTTTCGAGCTTTGCGACATCGCAGGGAAGCGGCTTTTCCTTCGGCAGCAGGTGCACAACGGTAGAAGTGACCTTTGGCGGCGGGCTGAAGGCCTGCGGCGGAACGTCGAAGGCCATTTCCGATACCGTGCGCCAGCCGGCGAGAACGCCGAGGCGGCCATAATGGTTGTCGCCTTCTTCCGCCACGATGCGCTGGCCGACTTCCTTCTGGAACATCAGCGTCATGGAAAGCCAGAAGGGCGGCCATTCTTTCGGCAGAAGCCAGTTGACGAGCAGTTGCGTTCCGACATTGTAAGGCAGATTGGCGATGATCCGCACGGGTTCGCCGGCAGGAACCATCGTCTCGAAATCGGTCTTGAGGGCATCGCCTTCGATCACCTCGAGGCGTCCGGGATAATGCGCTTCGATTTCGGCAAGCGCCGGCAGGCAGCGGCTGTCACGTTCGACGGCAATGACCTTCTTGGCGCCGAGCGAAAGAATGGCGCGGGTGAGGCCGCCCGGGCCGGGGCCGACCTCGATGACCGTCACGCCCTCAAGCGGCCCTGCCGTTCTGGCGATCTTCTGGGTGAGGTTGAGATCGAACAGGAAATTCTGCCCAAGCGATTTCTTCGCATCCAGTCCATGCCGCTGGATGACATCGCGCAGCGGCGGCAGTCCGTCTATGGCCGCCATTATGCGCTGACCTGGCTGCGGGCGGAAATCTCCGCCGCCATCTTCAGTGCCGCGACCAGGCTCGCCTCATTGGCAATACCCTGACCGGCAATGCCGAAGGCTGTGCCATGGTCGGGCGAGGTGCGGATGAAGGGCAGGCCGAGCGTGACATTGACGGAATCGTCAAAGCCGAGCGCCTTGGCCGGAATGAGCGCCTGATCATGATACATGCACACGGCGACATCATAGCGCCGGCGGGCGGCATCGTGGAACATCGTATCGGCGGGCAGGGGGCCGAAAGCATCGATCCCGTCCTTCCGCAACCGAATGGTCGCGGGATGAACCACGTCGCGATCCTCGGTGCCGAGCGCACCATCCTCGCCCGCATGCGGATTGAGCCCGGCAACCGCCAGACGCGGCGCCTCGATGCCGAATTTCTGCCGGAGGTCCGCATCGATGATTCGGCAGGTCGTGACGATAAGCTCTTCGGTCAGCGCCACCGGCACGTCTTTGACCGGAATATGGATCGTCACCGGCACGACACGGACCTTGGGTCCGGCGATCATCATGACCGGTGTCACCTGCCTGCCGGTAAGACGCAAGGCAAGATCGGCGAGAAATTCCGTATGGCCGGGGAAACCGAAACCCGCCTCGTAAAGCACGGACTTGGCAATCGGATTGGTCACCACGGCTGAAGCCTTGCCCTCGACCGTCAGGGAAACGGCGGTCTCGATGGCCTTGATCGTTGCATGGGCCGCACCGACATGCGGCTGGCCTGCCTGAACCTCGAAGCCGACGGGAAGAGGAAGCACGGGAAAAGCGTCATCGAACAGGCTGACGGCATTCGCCGCATCGCAGGTCTCGATGTTGACCGGGATGCCGATCAGCGCCGCGCGGCTCGCCACCACATCCGGATCGCCGATGAAGACGAAGGGCGCTACGCCGTTTTCCCGACGCCTGGCCCAGGCGGTGATGGCGATATCGGGGCCGATACCGGCTGGGTCTCCCTGTGTCAGGGCAAGCGGCAGGGATGCATGTGTCACGGAAAGACCGGCTCTCGTATCAGGTGTTGACGATCTGCGCCTTCTTGCGCAGCTCATCCATATATTTCTTTTCGTTCGGGTTCTCGCCTTCCTTGGCCTTCATCAGGTCTTCGGACTTGAACACCATTTCCGCAGCATAATCGTCTGAAACCTGACGCTGCTTGCAGATCGCCAGATATTCGACGCCCTTTTCGGTCACGCGCGTGCCGGTAGTGCCGCCTTCCTTGGTTTTTTCCACCAGCGCCTTCCAGTCTTCCGGCAGTTCGGGCGCAAGAATACGTCCAAGATCCTTGATCGCCACGTCCCGCATGGTCGCAGCGAAGGTCATGGCCTGGTCGCAGCCGGGATAACGCTTGCGCGAGGCTTCGGCTTCGGACTTGCGCTTGCCGGTGATGGAGTTGCGCTTTGATTCCGGGATGACGAAGATCACCTGCTGCAGGAAATATTCCGTTGTGACCGGCTTGTCGCCACGTTCCTTCAGACGGGTGACGAGATCCTGCGTCGACATCTTGCCGCGTGCACCGTAGCGGGCATTGACGAGGCGCGGCCAGCTCATCTGGACGGCAATGAAGGATTTGAAATGGTCGGCGCCGACGCCAGCCTGCGACAGCACCTTGGTCAATTGCTGCGGGGTCATCTTGTTGTTGCCGGCAAAACGCGCAAAAGCGGCATCGACGTCTTCGGTGCTGACCGACATTTTCACGCGGCCGATTTCCTCGCGTTTCAGCGCCTCGTCGACGAGCTGCTCACGGGCTTTTTCGTTGAGATTGCCGGACTGGCGCTGCAGCTTCAGGAAGGCGACGCGCTTGGCAATATCGTCATTGGTAATCGGGGTCTTGTTGACGACGATCTTGACGGTGTTATCGGCGAAGGCCTGGCCGGCATAGGGCACAGCGACCATGGGAACGGCGAATATCGCAAAGGCAAAAGCAGCGCCACGCAAAGCCGTCTTTCCGAAATTCATCATGTCCTTCTCCCTTTCGTCGGTCAGGGTCCTGTTTCCCGTCCCGCCAATCTGTTCTGTCTGACGATGGGGTAATTCTGCACCCCGGCCTTTCAGACCTGCACCTGTGCATCCGCACCGCGAATTTGCCACGTATATACCATCGTGATCCGCAAAACGGCAATGTGTCGGTTGTTGAAAGAAAACCCGATATGGTCTTATGCCAAGCCGACACTGGCGTGTTGTTGCGGCAAAACCGTGACTTTTACTGGCCAAATGGCAAAAAGGCAGACCGCAATGCTGTGCGATCTGCCTTTAAACTCAGTAATTGTTCGGCTTCCAGCCGATATCCATATCGGCCCAGTCTTCGTTTGCAGAGCCGATGCTGACATCGCCAAGCGTACGGAAAGCCAGGCGGGCATTGATCGACCAGTCATTGGCGGCCTGCCGGCTGGAATTGATATTGCCCTCGTCGGAATAGCTGACCGTCAGGATCGTGCACTCATCCTGATAGGCAATGCCGATGCGGCGTTCAGCGGCAAACTTTCCGTTCAGATCGTAATTGATCGAGCCGAACAGCGACCAGTTGTCGTCCATGCGCAATGTGCCTGACGCCTGGATGATATCGCGGTCTTCGTTATAGCCATATTTCGGCTGCGCCTTGACCTGCGTATAGCTGAGCTTGCCGGTGAGGCGGCGGTCCGAATAGCTGATGCCCGTCTCCGACCGGTTGATGTCGAGATCGTCCTTGTCGAGACGCAGGCTCGACGACAGCGAAAGGCCGATCGGCGCATCGAAAGCCGCCATGGCGACGTAATCCGAACGGTCGGATTCAAGGCCCGAATTGGCGCCTGCATTGACGAGATCGTAGGAAGCGAAGGAATTGTCGCCTGCCAGATGGAAGGACTGGCCGGCAATGGCGCGAACGCCGTAGCCATTGTCGAAGGTGCCGTTATAGCGGAAGCCGATATTGGCGCGCGTGCCGCCTTCGATCCGGTCGAAACCGGAGAACTTGTCGCGCTCGAACAGGTTGGTCGCGTCAAACACGAAGGCCTGCGCATCCTCGTTGGGAAGCCGGCCGGCATATTGCTCATTCGGACGCACGAAGATCTGCGCGATCGGTTCGATCACGTGGCTGCTGTTGAGCGCCGTGAAGAGCCACGGATAACGCACTTCCAGACCACCGGTGACCATGCCGCGAAACGCTGCGTCGTCATGCATCATGCCCTGATAGGCATAGGATGTGCCGCCGGAGGTGAAGCTTGCCGGCGACATGTCTGTCCACATCGCATCACCGCGTGCGGCCAGAATTGGCGTGATCTGCAGGCCGCTATCCATCGTGAAGGTGCGTTTCCACTCGGCTTCGGTGGAAAGACGCGTGTAATCACCTTCAAGCCCGTTGAAGCGTGAATAGCCTCCAAGCGCGTAGGCATCCTGTTTGAGACGGGTGATGCTCGTCAGGTTGGTCGTCAGCGAAAGTTCGCCGCCATAGATCGGATCCGGCACGAAATAGCGGTAGTCGACGACCGGATGAACGATCGCCTGCTTGCGCTCCAGGGATTCGGTATTGTCCGTATCCTGAACATTAAAATAGTAGCCGCGTGCGTCGAAGCTGTTCCGCTCACCCGTGCCCGTCAAATAAATCTGATTGGTCTGAACGTCGTTCTTGTAACCCTTCAGCCCGTAAGTGCGCGAAAAGTTATTGTCGGTCTGCACCATTGCATCCCAGCCGAATGCCCAGCGGGGATTGATGGTGAAATCACCCTTGCTGGCGATCATGCCACGATTATCGTTGAGCGCGTCGCTGGTTCCGGCCGTGAAAGTATCGGACTTCTGCTGGCTGATGCCGGCAATCGTGAGCGTGTGCATGCCGGTTTCGAAACGCTGGCGCAATTCCGCCTGCAGAAGCAGACCCTGCGTCGTGTAATAGGTCGGCGTGACGGTCACATCCGATGTGTCGGAAAGGACCTGGAAATAGGGCACGCCGATGCCGAAACCGAGATTGTCGGTGATGCTCATCTGCGGGAACAGGAAGCCGGACTTGCGCTTCACCGTATTATCGGGAACCGTCAGGAACGGCACATAGGCGATCGAATGGCCAAAAAGCTGCAGGCGCGCCTTTTCGAGCCGGATCGTATGGGTCTTGCCATCCTGAACGACGCGCTCGGCCTTGACCTGCCACAGCGGCGCCTTTTCAGGCTTGGCGGCGCAAGGCAGACAGGCCGTATAGACGCCGTTGTTGAGGACCATCAGATCGCCTTCGAGGCGCTCGGCGCTTTCGCCCGCGATACGGGTATTGTCCGGGGTCTCGACACGCAACGCATTGACGAAGCCCTGACCGAAATCGTCAGTAACATCCATCTCGTCGGCATAAATCTTGTTACCGCCCGGCTCGATCAATTCGATGTTGCCATGGGCGATCACGCGGCCGGTCTGCTGATTATATTCCACTTGCTGGGCCACCATGCGGTAGCCCGAATACTTCATGCGAACCACGCCCTTCGCGATCACGCGCTGGGAATCGCGATTATAGGTCAGTTCATTTGCTGTAAGCAGGAGTTTCGAATCGTCTTGGCTTGCCGACGCGAGCAATCCATCCTGGCCGAAAGCGACCGGGCTGGATGCCAAATACGCGCACACAGCGGCACCTGTCAGAAGGGCCGTCCAAAGCCGCCTGATATTCCCGCGGTCATATACCGCCACTAGCCGTCCTCCTGATGAAGCAGAATGGTTGCCCCCAAAGCCAACGCCACGATAACTGGAACCCAGACCGCGACGGTGGGAGGGACAACACCACCACTCCCGAATGCCCTTACGAGCACGGTTACTACATAAAGCACGAAGCCGGAAACGATTCCACCCAGAATCACGGAGCGCGACTGGGCGAAGCGGCTGAACTTTAATGAAACGGTCGCGGCGATCAAGGTCATCGCAACCAGAAGCAGGGGCGTCGATAGCAGGAAATGATACTGCGTCTCAAGCGCCTTTGAAGATAGTCCAAAAGACTTTGCAACTTCGATCTTGTGAGAAAGGTCAAAGAAAGCAACGGTTTCCGTCTGTGTCATCCGTTCCTGGACGAATTCCCGTCTCAGATTGGTACTGATCCGCACGCTCTCTTGCCGAACTGGCACATGCCCGGCGCGCGTTTCCGTAACGCCGTTAAGAAGCCAGTAACCATCTTCCAACTTTGCCGACTTGGCATCCTGCCGCGAGACGATGTTTCCGTCCTTGTCGAGGTGGATGAGAACCACGTCGAGAAGCAGGGTTCCGTTGTCCTCGAAGCTCTTGGCGCCGATGATCGTGTCCTGGCCGCCGCTTGCCTGGCGCATCCACGGAACGATCTCCTGCTGGCGTCCGCCATTGGCTTCGTTGCGCAGGCCCGCCTCCATCGCCAGCGACCGGTTCTGGCCCCAGGCGGCAATGGGATTGAGGACGACGACGGACAGAATGCCGATCAGGACAGAGCCGAGGACGAAGGGAAGGATGAATTGCCAGGCGGAAATGCCGGCCGCGCGCGTGACAACCAACTCGTAACGCCGGTTGAGCGAGATCAGCGTCGTCATGCCGACGAAGAGCGCAATGAAGGGAACGGTCTGCTGCAGGATAAGCGGCAGGCGAAGCGCGGTCAGGCCAAGTGCTGCCGGAACGGTATAGCCGGGCAGGCCGGACATGCGCCTAGCCGTTTCGCTGAAGTCGGCAAGATAGATGATCGACGATACACCGAGCACGAACCAGACGGCCGTCATCAGATATCGTTTCAGGAAATAGCGGGCCAGCGTGTTGAAAATCATGCGTTACCGCTCCCCGAGCTTCGTGCCAGCCGGCTGGAGAAAAGACGGCGCAGACGACCGGCCGCATCGGCGATGACCTTCGGCATTTTCGGCTTGCGGCCCGTGATGAGAATGAAGGCGGCAGCGGCGCCGCTGAGACCCGGCACGGCATAGACCAGCGGAATGAAGGCCGCGCTCTGCTTGACCTGATTGGTAACATAAAAGCCCAGCCAGCGAAGCATGAATGCCGTCACCAGCGCAGCGACCATCGGATGCATGCGCGCCTCGCGATGCGAACGGGCATCGGCGGCGATGACCAGCGAGATCAGCGCGAAAGCGAATGCGAACATCCAGTCCGACAGCCGCTTGTGCAATTCACTGCGGAAGTTCTCCGGTGATCGCTTGTAACTCGCATTGTTTTCGTCGGGCGAGAGAAGGAAGCCGAGGCTCGCATCGCCGGGAGAAAGCGAGGGTTCCGAATCCTGCTTTTCCGACATCGTCGAAAGATCGAAGGCATAGGACAGGAACTTGACGATCGAGACCTTGCCGTCCGGCGTCTTCTGCTGCACTTCGCCGTCGCGCATGGTCAGCGATGTACCGCTTTCATCGATCATGCCTTCCTTGGCGTAATAGATGAGGTCGAAATTCGGATCGCGACGGTCGGCGACGAACAGGCCTTTGAGGATACGGCCCTGGCGCTGGGCGATCTGCACGTAAAGGCCGTCCTGAATGGTGCGGAAGGTCTTTTCCTCGATCACCGAGGACAGGAGGTCGGCATAGGCCGCGGCCACCATCTGCCGTGCGGAGCTTCGTGCAGGCGGCTCGATAAAATTGGTGATGGTAAAGGAAAGCGCGCTGAGAACGGCGGCCAGAATGAGAACCGGGCGAAACATGATCGAACGCGGCGCGCCTGCCGCATCGATGATGGCAAGCTCGGAATCATTGTTCATCGCCGTGAATATCTGGGTGATGCCGATGACGAGGGCGAAAGGCAGGACAACGGGGATCAGCGTCGGGAGAATCATCGTCGCGAGCGCCATGAAGGAGCCCATCGACTGGCCGGTATCGGTGACGAGATTGATTCTCTGGAGAACCTGGATGGTCCATATGATCGCGAGCACTGGCAGCAGCGCGACCAGAAACATCTGCGTTGTCCGCCGCAGGATATAGTTCTCGAGAAGCTTCATACGGCCCTGTTCGACATTGTTTTCCCGTGCGATCGCCCGCCGGATTTCCGCTTATCTAATCGCATCATTTGCAATTGGCTATTCCGGCATGCTCACAAATATGTTTTGCGCGACGATTTTTCCGCAGCCTGTGTCTTTTTGTGGAACAAGCTGTCGGTTTCATGACGTGACCGTGCATTCCACAAAAATACCTTTCCTTTAAAGAATATGGATCTTTAAAGAAGCCAGGCCTTTAAAAATGCGGGGTTGCGCCACGGGCCGAAAAGGCCATGATCAGACGCATCACGCCAGTCGTCCACGAAGAGCAGGAAAACATGTCCGCCAAATTCGATATTTCTTTCGCCAATTCCGCCTCGCTTGAAAACGCCCTTGCCGTTACGCTGCAGGCGTCGGGTGACGCACAGGCTGCTGCCGGCGCATCCGAAGCCGATCCGGGCGGCGTGATTGCCCGGGCGGCAAAGATTTCGGGCTTTTCCGCAAAATCGATGGCAACGCTCGATGTGATCGCGCCGCAGGGCTCGAGCGCCGACCGGCTTCTCGTCATCGGTCTCGGCAAGCCCGCGAAACTGGTCGCGCATGACTGGCTGCGCGCAGGCGGCACCGCCGCCGCCAACTTCAAAAAGGCCGACAAGGTTGCGATCTACCTCGATGCTCCGGGCGTCGAGGTTGGCGCGCAGGCGGCTGCGGATTTCGCGCTTGGCATTCTTTTGCGCGCCTACAGCTTCGATGCCTATAAGACCAAGAAGAAATCCGACGACGAAAAGACCCCGAAGAAAGTCGAAGTCGTCATCGTCACGGCCGCCCATCAGGAAGCGGAAAAGGCCTTTGCCGTGTCCGAAGCCGTTGCTGGCGGCGTGATTCTGGCGCGCGACCTCGTCAACCTGCCGCCGAACGTTCTCGGCCCGGTTGAGTTTGCCGAAAAGGCGGAAGAACTGCGCAAGCTTGGTGTCGAAGTCGAAATTCTCGGCGAGAAGGAATTGAAGAAGCTCGGCATGAACGCGCTTCTCGGTGTGGCGCAGGGCTCTGCGCGTCCGCCCCGTCTTGCGGTCATGCAGTGGAACGGCGGCTCCAAGAAGGACGAGCCTATCGCCTTTGTCGGCAAGGGCGTCGTTTTCGATACCGGCGGCATTTCGCTGAAGCCCGGTCTCAACATGGAAGATATGAAGGGCGACATGGGTGGCGCTGCCGCCGTCACAGGCCTCATGCATGCGCTTGCGGCCCGCAAGGCGAAGGCGAATGTGATCGGTGTGATCGGTCTCGTCGAAAACATGCCTGATGGTAACGCTCAACGGCCCGGCGACATTGTCACCTCCATGTCCGGCCAGACCATCGAGATCATCAATACCGATGCCGAAGGCCGTTTGGTTCTGGCCGATGCGCTCTGGTATACCAAGGAGCAGTTCAAGCCGAAATTCATGATCAACCTCGCCACCTTGACAGGCGCGATCACGGTTGCGCTCGGCAATCTTCAGGCCGGCCTTTTCTCCAATGATGACGAGCTTGCAACGCGCCTTGCGCAGGCAGGCGAGGTCACGGCGGAAAAACTGTGGCGCATGCCGCTCGGCAAGGATTACGACAAGATCATCGATTCCAAGTTCGCGGACATGAAGAACAGCTCGGGTCGTCTGGCTGGCTCCGTCACCGCCGCGCAGTTCCTCAAGCGCTTCGTGGGCGAAACGCCATGGGCGCATCTCGACATCGCCGGTACCGCCATGGGATCGCCGCTGACGGAGATCAACCAGTCCTGGGGATCGGGTTATGGCGTGCGTCTGCTGAACGAGCTCGTTCGCGCCCATTACGAAGATTGAAGCGAGCGGAGCGGTACGTCTGCGGATGACTGAAATTCTGTTCTACCATCTGACGGAATCGAAGCTGGAGGATGCGCTGCCGCCTTTGCTCGAGAAATCGCTGGAACGCGGCTGGAAGGTCGCGATCCAGACGGTGGACGAGGAGCGGCGCGATTTCCTCGACACCCATCTCTGGACCTTCCGTGACGACAGTTTTCTGCCGCACGCGACGGACAGCTCATCCGCAGCACAAAGCCAGCCGATTCTTTTGACGGCGTCTGTCGGCAACGCCAACGGGGCGAGCGTGCGTTTTCTGGTCGACGGCGCCGAACCGCCGGCGGTGGAGGCCTATGAGCGCATCGTTTTCATGTTCGACGGATATGATGCCTATCAACTCGAAATGGCGAGAAATCACTGGAAAAGGCTGAAGACCGAAGGTCATGCTTTGACTTATTGGCAGCAATCGCCGGAGGGGCGCTGGCAGAAGAAGGCCTGATCGCGTGGCATCGGGTTTCCGCGCAATTGGTTCCATATGCAAACAGACCGGCGAAAATTCGCATGTGGCGTCAACTGCCGGTTTTTGCATTATGCGCCAAAAGGGAGCGCACCTTAAACGGGCGCCCGATTTGATCGAGGCGTTCCGGTTGATCCGTCTGCCCTGATCAGGGGCGGCAGCCACGGGCGAAACAGCAGAAGGACATGAGCATGGGACAGGCGATATCGCGACCGGAGAGAGAAACCGAGCGTTTGGTCGCGGTTCGATCAATCATGTCCTTCAAGAATGCGGAAATGCCGGAACTGGAAGTGCTGTCGCAACTGGGGCAGGGGGTTTTTGAGGTACCGCGCGCAGCTGTGCATATCGTCGACGAAGATTGGCTCCATATTGCCGAACAGGCAGGGATGCAGCTTTCGGAATGCCCGCGCGATCTGTCTATCTGCAATCGCGTCATCGCCAGGCAGGATGTCGTGGTCATTTCCGATCTGACCCAGCACCCGGATTTCCGCTTCATGTCCTATGTAAAAGGCGGTCCGGAATTGCGTTCCTATGCCGGCGCTCCAATCGAGCTGGAACCCGGGCTGGTCGTCGGTGCCTTTTGCCTTGTCGATACGGTGCCGAGAAAATTCTCCCACGGCGAAATCGACAATCTGAAGCACTTCGCATTGCTGGCGGCTGCACTCCTGCGTCTTCAGAAAGCCAATTTCACGATGAGCCTGGCGGAGCGCGAATTGCGGGATGCGGCGATGACCGATCCGCTGACCGGCTTTTACAATCGCAAGGCGCTGGAGGCGATTGTCGACAGCCAGCTCGGCGCGGCCCTGCGGGAGAACGAGGCCTTCGGCGTGCTTTATCTCGATCTGGATGGCTTCAAGACGATCAACGACACATTCGGCCATCCGGCGGGAGACCGGGTGTTGACCGCCGCTGCCGCACGCATTCGCAATGCGATCCGCGCCGAGGATACGGTGGTGCGCATGGGCGGTGACGAATTCGCCATTTTCATCCCCCGTCCCAGCACATCTGAGGTGATGAACGGGCTGGCCGACAGGCTTCTGGCCGCTTTCCGCGAGCCCTTCGATGTCGACGGGCAGGCGGTCGGCGCCCGTCTCAGCATCGGTGGCGCAATCGCTCCGCAGGCGGGTTCGGACCGTGCCACGCTTTTGCGCAGCGTCGACGAGGCGCTGTATCAGGCCAAAAAATCAGGGCGCGACCGCTTCGTCAGCCGCGCCCTTTGATATATCTGGCTTCCGGCAACCCCTTGGCCTTCTCAGTCGTAGAAGGAATCCACGAATTTGTGGCGGCCGAGCAGGAAGGCGTCAGCCACATGGGTTAGCGGTGCAAGGTCGACGTCAGAGCGGCCGGCCTTGATGATCTCCGCGAAGCGCTCGTAAAGCGCCGGATATTCCCGTTCCGGCTGCGACAGTTTTTCTTCGCCGTTGATCGAAAGCTTCGCGCCGCCTTCCGACAGAACCATCCGTCCGGCCGCGGTTTCGGCAACGATATCCCAGCTTTGCTTGCCGGTCTGGCGCCAGTCGAATTCGGCGTGCACCGGCATTTTCGTCACGTCCGAAAAATGCAGGTCGGCGGCGATGGGCGCGTCACGGTTCTCCGGGAACTCAAGGGTGGCCTTGGTCAGGAACAGCGCGCGCGGCAGGATGTGGGTGATGATCGACAGCGCATTGATGCCGGGGTCGAACACGCCGAGACCGCCCGCCTGCCAGATCCATGCCTGGTTCGGGTGCCAGTGGCGCACATCCTCTTTCCAGATCACATGTACATTGTCGATTGTCGTCGAGGCGAGAAACGCCTTTGCGGCTTCCACCGCTGGCGCATAACGCGAGTGCCAGCTTGCAAACAGCGAGAGGCCTTTGGAATCCGCAAGGCGGACAAGGTCCTGAACCTCCGAAAGGGTCGCACCCGGCGGCTTTTCAAGAAAGACATGCTTGCCCGCATTCAGCGCGGCATAGGCGGCCTCGTAACGATATTGCGGCGGCATGCACAGCGATACCGCCTCGATCTGCGCAACGGCTTCCAGCATCGCCTCGATGGTGCCGTAGGAAGCCACGCCATCCACCGTGCCGTGGCGGCTCGCCGTGGCGATCAATTCGAAATCCGGATTGCCTGCAATGGCTGGAAGATGCTGGTCGCGAACGATTTTGCCGACGCCGACAATGGCAAGCTTGGTGGCTGACATGGACTGGAACCTGTTTGATTACGTCATGGGATAAAGTGTGACTTTACAAGTTTTTAGCAGAAACAATCAAAGGAGCAAGGTGATCGGCCTCGCAGGATCAGTGTTTTTTCGGTTCGTTACACTTGCAGCAAAAATAGCAGTTATTGCGCATTTATATTGTATTATTTCCGAGTTTTGCAAATATTATCTCGAAATATGAAGTTTTGATTTTTTGTTTTGAATGGATGTGGTTTAATGTATATTCAGTAAATATTCGATGATGACTTTATGAATTTTAGATTTCTCTTTAATAGATTCAAAAGAGCAAGTGTATGTTATTTTTATTTGAGGATGACCGTTCGTCCGGCTTCGTTCAGAAAGTCAACGAAAGCAATCGTCAATTCAATACATATGGATTGGTTTTCGGCATCCTCCTCTATAATCTGTACATATTCGTCGACATGACGCTGGTGCCCGAGATCATCTGGCTGGATCTCGTCGTGCGGTTGTTCATTATCACGCCGCTCCTGTTCCTTTATTTTCCCGCGCGCTATTATGCGGTACGGTTACGACCCGATGCGATCACCCATGAAGCGCTTCACGCGCTGGGTTGTGTTATCGTCGTCGGATCGCTGATGTTCATATATGCTAATGCGCAGACCGCGGCGGCGAGCGAATATTACATGGGCATCGTCACGGTCGTTCTTTACATGAATACGATCCATCGTGGACCGTTTCAGTGTGCCGCTATGGGAACGGTCGGATGCATGGCCGTTTTCATCATCGGCATGCAATATGTGACGGTGACGAGCGAGGTGGCCAAAATGCCGGCGATCATGTGTTCGGTCGGCATCAGCATTGTTTCATTATTCGCGGCCTATCGCATCGAAGAAGTTGATCGGCGGGATTATCTGGCGTCACTACGTGAAAAGACGCTGCTGCAACGTATTCAAAATGCCAATCATGAGCTTAAGCAGCTTTCGCATACCGATCAGCTGACCGGAATCCGCAACCGTCGCAGTTTTGACGAGGCGGCGGACAACGCTTCCGGCAATGGCGGCAGGCCACGGGCGCTCATCCTTCTCGATGTCGACTATTTCAAGAATTACAATGATTCAGAGGGGCATGTGGCGGGTGATGATTGTCTGCGAATGATTGCCGGCAGACTGCGCGGAGCGCTCCGCAAGGATGATGACGACAGAAGTTTCGTCGCGCGTTATGGCGGCGAGGAATTCGTGGTTTTGCTCGACAATTGCGCCGCGCCCGCAGCACTTGCCGTCGGGGAAAGGCTGAGACTGGCCGTGTCCGACGGGGCCATAAGGCATCCGAGCCGTCCCGACGGGCTCGCCATCGTCACCGTCAGTCTGGGAATAGCAGTTTCGATCGATGGCAGGGAAATAACATCGGAAATGTTGAACCGGGCAGATGTTGCGCTTTACGAGGCGAAGCGTCAGGGCCGTGACCGGTTGGTTCTGGCCACCGGGCATAGTGGGGCGATTGCGGGCCCGAAAGGCTTCGCCGGTGCCGAAACCGCCCCGGTAACATAGGCCGGCCGGATCGGTCTGCGGTGTATTTGAATATGGTCCCGCCAAAGGCGGGATTTGTGAAGGCCAAGTGCCGGAACGCCGGCGCCATAACAATAAAGACCGGGGGATATGCAGATGATGGAATTGATCGCCACCCAGGCGGCGGCATCCGCCGCCGAGCTTCCATTTCTGCTGCTCCAGGCCGCCGCCGTCGTCGGCATGGTGTCGGTGCTCATCCTCCTGCGGCGAAACATAGCTCTCGATGACACGCGCTATAAAATCTACTATGGCATTGTCTTCGGAGCGGCCGGCTTTCTTCTGACGCTGCTGGTTTCCGAGTTCATCAAGTTGCCCTCCAAGCCCTACATCCGCTCCGACCTCTTGTTCTTGGCAGGGGTATTGGGTTCATGGCAGGGCGGCTTGATAAGTCTGACACTTATCTCGGCAGGGCGTTTCCTGTTCGGGGGTCCTGCACTCTTTGGGGCCGCATTTCTGGATATGAGCATCATCTCGGCTTTCGGGATCATGATGTATGGCTGGATGCGCAGGCGCAGTCTCACCGAACTCGGTGTTCGGGAAGTCGTTGGCGTATTCGCGATCAGGATTTGCGCGGCATTGCTTGCTGTTTGTGTGACCTACAGTCTCAGCATGATAAGCCAGGATGTTTTTCTGAGTAATGTCGGGCGGCGCATCTTCGGCTCGGTCGTCGGTCTACCCATGATCGCCTGCCTGTTTCTGGTGTTGCGCAGTGAGGCGCGGGCGCGGGACGAGGTCAGGAAACGCGACGCTGCGGCCCGTACGGATTCATTGACAGGCCTGCCCAACAGGCGCGCCCTCAAGGATTATATCGAAACCGCGACGCGGCTCGACCCAGCCGTTCCGCACGCTCTCGTGCTGATCGAAATCGTCAATATCGCCGATGTCGCCGCCTGTGAGGGCGAAGATTGGGGCGATCTTTTCTGGCCGAGGCTGGCGCAGGAGATCTGCGACGATGACAACGGGCTGCTGTCGAAATCAAACGCGCCACGCAGCTTCATGTTCGGCGATACCACGCTTGCCGTCGTCCTGCGGGGAATTGCGCTCGAAAAGTCGGAAGGGACGAGATTGATGATGCGTCTCCACGATGGGCTGAGCGCATTTTCCAGGTCGACGGGGGCGGGACCGGCTCCGTATCTGAAAATCGGTGCCGCCAACCTCGATATGCTTTCCCGGCAGAATGTCGCCTCCTTCCTCCGGCATCTCAGTCTGGCGCTGAAGGGAGGCGAAAACCCGGTGCAGATTTTCCCCTTTTCTTTCGCCGAGAAAGCGACAAGGGACGAAGGGGTGCGGCAGATGCTGGTCAGCTGGATCAAATCCGGCGAGCCGCCGATCTATTATCAGCCGAAATTTGAAATGCATAATCGCCGCATGATTGGCGCGGAGGCCCTTTTGCGGGCGGTGGATGTGCGCGGACAGCCGCTCTCGCCCTATTATGTGCTGGAGATCGCCGAGCGCCACCGGCTGCTTGTGGAGTTCGAGTGGTCGACGATCGAAGCCGTTGTCCGCGATCTCGCCGACCTGCATAGCCTCGATCCGGATTTTCATCTGGCGGTGAATATTTCCGCCTCGTCCTTTGCCTCGCCGCGTTTCGCAGACCGGGTCGTGGCGCTTCTGGACAAAATGGCGGTGCCGGCGCATCGCCTGTCGATCGAGGTGACGGAGATGAGCAGGATACCCACCACGGACATCGTGCAGCAGAATTTCGACAGGCTGAGCGCTGCCGGCGTACGGCTGTCGCTGGATGATTTCGGCACGGGTTACGCCGCACTCACCCTGCTGGCGAGGTTCCCCTTCGAGGAGGTTAAGATCGATCACTGGATGACCTCCCGGCTCGACCAGTCAAGGTTCAGGGAGGCCATCGCGCTCGCCTTCGAAAGCGCCGAGCGTTACGGCGCCAAGCTGGTGACGGAAGGCATCGAAACGGAGGAGCAGAGCAGGCTTCTCATGCAGATGGGCATCCGTTTCGGCCAGGGTTATCTCTATTCACCTGCCGTGCCGCTTGAGCGATTGCAGCCGCGCAGGGAATGCGCCTAGTCCTGTCAAATGAAATTCGGCGTCCTGCGGATTGAATGTTGCCCTGGTCTGTGCTGAGGAAGTTCTTCAACGAACCCATGGTCCGACCGTGTTTTCCGGTCACGCGAGCGAACGCATGTTTGAAAACAACGACGCTGGGAACGACAGACCCGGCAAACCTTTGCCAGAGACGGCGTCCGCGCGGGCAACGGGCGCCAGCCCATTCCTGCGCATTGTCGCTGGTGCTGCGTCCGGTCGCCAGGGCATGCCGGGCGACCCGCGCCTGCCGGCCGCACGGTCCTTGCTCAGGACGCTGCTGGTCTGGGCGCTTTTTATGGTGGCGGTCATTTCCGCCCTGGCGGCTTATCAATATGTGAGCCTGCTTGGCGAACTGGAGCGGCAGAGCGATGCCCTGCAGGCTGAAGCCTCGCGCCGCGCGGACCAGCACGACGCCCATGTGACCGCGCTTTCGGCGGTGGTGCAGGCGGAGCAGGGTGCCAACCACAGCCTGCTGCTCGAAGTGGCGGCGCCGATCCTGCAATTTTACCCGCGTATCGACGAAGTCCAGCTGGTTTCCCTCAACGGCGAAAGTCCTGCCATCGGTACCCGGCCGCTCGAAGATGAACTGGCGACGGCGATCCGCAAGGCGGCATCGGTCTTTACCGGCCGGCCCGCATTGCTGGCGAGCGCATTCAGGCCCGGGCACTATATGATCGTCAAACGCAGCCCCAACAGCGAGACGGCGTCGAAAGTGCTGGTGCTTGCCGTGGACAGTGCGGGACTTTTGGCCTCCGATGCGCCATTCTGGTCGTCGAAACAGGCCGTGATCCGGCTGAAAATGCCGGATGGTACAGTGCTGTTCGGTCCGCAGGAGCCGACTGAAAAACCGCAATATGTCCGGCAGCTGAGCAGCGCCAGCCAGCCGCTGCTTCTGGAGGTTGCCCTGTCCATCACCTGGCGGGACCTTTTACCCGGCCGGGCTCTGCTGGCGGGGGTGACGGGCGCCAGTGTCATTTTCCTCCTCGGCATCGTGATGGCAAGGCAGAGGACGCGCATGCGGGTCGCCGAAAGGCGGGCCGAACTGAGCGGCATGGAAGCAAGGCTCACCCATGCGTCGCGCGTCAATGCGCTGGGCGAGATGGCCAGTGGCCTTGCACATGAACTGACCCAGCCCCTGACGGCGATATTGGCGCAGGCGCAGGCCGGCCGCCGGCTTCTTGCCCGTCATGACCTGGCAACACTTTCCGGGGCTCTGGATGACATGGTCGAGCAGGCGCGATGCGCTTCCAACATGCTCGACCGCTTCCGCAACTGGTCTCTGCCGCACCGCCAGCCGGCGATGGCGCATGACCTGCGCGTGGCGCTACGCAATGTCAATGCGCTGCTGGCCGGTGAGGCGGCGCGTCAGCATGTGGTTATCGATATCGCCGTGCCGGACGTGCCGCTTGCCGTGAGAGTTGACCCGGTGGAAATCGAGCAGGTGATGTTCAATCTCCTGCGCAACGCCCTCGATTCTCTCGGTAGCTCGGAGGTGAGAGGCGTAGTCACTGCCAGTCTAAGCCGGCAGGGCGATTTTGCGGTGCTGGAAGTCACTGACAATGGCCCCGGTGTCGCGCCGGAACTACGCGACCGGCTGTTCACGCCTTTCGCGACCACCAAAAACAACGGCATGGGACTGGGACTTGCGCTCAGCCAAAGGCTGGTGGAGCGCGCCAACGGTGAAATCCTTTATCTCGATGGTGAAAAGGGTGCCGTTTTCCGGGTCGTCCTGCCCATGGCGGAGGCACATAGACCATGACGTTGCCCGTCTATCTTGTTGATGACGATGCGGCGGTGCGCAAGGCGCTGATCCTCCTGTTGTCCACCGTTGGCATCAAGGCGAGGGGCTTTGCCGATCCCATGGTTTTTCTCGGGCAATTGCCGAGCCTCGAGCCGGGCTGCCTCATCCTCGACATCCGCATGCCGGCGATCACCGGCTTGAAGCTGCAGGAAAAGCTGTTGCAGGAAGGTGTCGACTGGCCGGTCATCATCATTTCCGGCCATGGCAATATCGATGCCTGCCGCCGTGCCTTTCGCAACGGCGCGGTGGATTTCCTCTCCAAGCCCGTGGATGAGCAGGATCTGATCGACGCGATCCAGAAGGCGCACCAGACGCTTGCCCGGACGCTGGATGCAAAGGCGCAGCAGGCCGAGACCGTGGCGCTGTTGTCGCTGCTGACAGCCCGTGAGCGGGAGATACTCGAACGCATCGCGCTCGGATTTACCACCCGCCAGATTGCCGATGGGCTTGGCCTGTCGCCGCGCACGGTCGACAGCCACCGCGCCGCCATCGGCCTCAAGCTCGGAACCACATCTCAGGCGGAAATGACAAGGCTGTGGCTGGAAGGCGGCGGGGACCGCTAGACGCGGATCGGTAGAACTACCGACTGGCCGGCCAGTCTTACGGATTCGCGGCTGGGCGCCTTGCGACTAGGGTGCAGTCCTCACCACGCAAGAGGACCTTTCCATGCTCCGTAACCTTTTTATCGCTTCGCTTCTGATTGCCCCTTCGGCAGCCTTCGCACAGTCCTTGCCGACCGCGCCCTATCTGCCGCTCGAAATGGCGGAGAAGGCAGCCAAGGCAGCGCTTCAGGCCTGCACCGCAAAGGGCAGCGCCGTCACCGTCACCATTGTCGCCCGTGACGGTGCCACCAAGGTGACGCTGAAGGCCGACGGTTCCGGCCCGCATACGGTCTCCAGCGCAACCGGCAAGGCCTTTGCGGCCGCATCGCTTGGCCGTGACATTGGCGAGATTGCCGACTTCATCGCTTCCAAGCCTGCCAATGAAGGTCTGCGGACCATGGATGAGCGTCTGGTCATTCAGGCTGGCGGCCTGCCGATCAAGATCGGTGAAGCCCTGGTTGGCGGTATCGGCGTCGGCGGCGCACCGTCGGGCGCCATTGATGCCGAATGCGCCCGCGAAGGCCTCACCGCCATCGGCGCGAAATAAGCATCGTCAATATGGATCCGGCGGCTTCGCAGGAAGCCGCCGTTCTGCACGCCAGCGCCGCGCCGTCGCGCATCAGCCCGCCATTGCTTCCTCATATTCGCCGGAAAGCAGCAGCCATTGCTCTTCCGCATCGGAAAGTTTGGCGGCGGCTTCGCCACGCTCTTTCACCTTCTGCGCGGCCTTGGCGGGCGCTTTTTCATACAGGGCAGGGTCCGCCAGTTCCGTGTCGAGCGCCTGAATCATTTTCTCAAGCTTCGCCGTCAGGGATTCGATTTCATTGATCTTTTTCTTGAGCGGGGCGAGCTGGGCGCGCTTTTCCGCATTGGCCTTACGCTGGTCGGCTTTCGATGCCTGATCGGCGGCGGCCTCGACCTTGTCTTCCTTCTTCTTGCCGGAGGAAACGACGAGATCGCGATATTCCTCCATATCACCTTCGAAGGTTTTGACCGTGCCGTCGGCCACAAGCCACAGGCGATCCACCGTCGCCTCGATAAGATGCCGGTCGTGCGAGATCAGGATGACGGCGCCGTTATAATCGTTCAGCGCCTCGATCAGCGCCCGGCGGCTGTCAATGTCGAGATGGTTGGTCGGCTCGTCGAGGATGAGCAGGTTGGGCGCATGAAAGGCCGCAAGCCCCATCAGCAGCCGGGCCTTTTCGCCGCCCGACAGGTCCTTTGCCGCCGTCGCCATCTTCTCCGTCGCAAGGCCCATCTGCGCCACCCGTGACCGCACCTGGGCCTCCGGCGCCAGCGGCATCAGCTTGCGCACATGTTCGACCGGCGTTTCATCCGGCACGAGGTCATCCAGCTGGTGCTGCGCGAAAAAGCCGATCTTCAGGCCGGGCGCGACCCGGAGATCACCCGCCTGCGGGGCAAGCCGGCCGGAGATGAATTTTGCAAAGGTCGATTTGCCGTTGCCGTTTGAGCCGAGCAGCGCGATGCGGTCGTCATTGTCGATCCGCAGATTGAGCTGTTTCAGGATCGATTTGCCCGGCTCGTAACCCACAGCGCCGCCATTGATGGCGACGATGGGTGATGCCGGCTGCTTTTCCGGTTCGGGAAATGTGATCGGCTGGACATGATCCTCGATCACGGCGGCGACGGTGCCCATGCGCTCCAGCGCCTTGATGCGGCTTTGCGCCTGGCGCGCCTTGGTGGCCTTGGCGCGAAAACGGTCAATGAAGCTTTGCAGATGTTTGCGCGCAGCGTCGTTCTTGACCTTGGCCTTCATCTGCAATTCGTCGGCCTCGGCCTTCTGCCGCTCGAACTGGTCGTAACCGCCGCGATAGAAGGTCAGCTTCTTCTGATCCAGATGCACGATGGAGTTGACGGCGTTGTTCAGAAGATCGCGGTCGTGGCTGATGATGATGACGGTATGCGGATAACGGCGGATATAGTCTTCCAGCCAGAGCGTGCCTTCGAGGTCGAGATAGTTGGTCGGCTCGTCAAGCAGCAAAAGGTCCGGTTCAGCAAACAGCACGGAGGCAAGCGCCACGCGCATGCGCCAGCCGCCAGAGAAGGAGGAGGCGGGGCGAAGCTGAGCCTCGTGATCGAAACCGAGGCCGGCAAGAATGCTCGACGCGCGGGCCTCCGCCGAATGGGCGTCGATATCGACGAGCCGCATCTGGATTTCGGCGATCCGGTGGGGATCGGTTGCTGTTTCCGCCTCGGCCAGCAGCGCGCTTCGTTCCTTGTCGGCGGAAAGCACGATGGAAATCAGCGATTCTTCCGTTCCCGGTGCTTCCTGTGCCACTTGGCCGATGCGCGCCTGTTTCGGGATCATTACCGAACCGCTTTCTGCCGAAAAATCGCCGGTGATGACCCGGAACAGGGTGGATTTGCCGGCGCCGTTGCGGCCAACGAGGCCCGCCTTCACGCCCGCGGGAAGCGTCACGCTGGCATGGTCAAGAAGCAGGCGCCCGGCGATGCGTGCGGAAAGATCGGTAATCGTAATCATGGCGCCGTTTTGGCTGAACTGCGTGGCCAAGGCAAGAGCGCCCGCGCCACACCACATCAGAATGCAGCGTCAACAGCCCAGCTGCGCCAGATAGCTGCTGCGGCTGTGCTGCGCCACGTCGCGGGAGTAGCCGGTGACGCAATTGCGCATGCCGCAGCGGGCGGAGAGCAGGGCGAGTTCGGCATGGCTGAAAAACTCGGCGGGCGTCGTCGTGCCGTCCACTGCCGCAACCCCGATCGATACCGTCAGATGTTCGCCTTCGCCCTCGCTGGTTACGAAGCGCAGGGCCGCCACGTTTTGCCGCAACCGCTCGGCAATCGCTTCGGCCGTATTTTGCGAGACGCCGGCAAACAGGAAGGCGAATTCATTGCCGCCGATGCGGGCCACGAAATCGTCCTTCTTGATCGTCTTGCGGAAGAGCGCGGCGAGCCGTCGAAGCGCCTTGTTACCGGCGGTGGGGCCGTATTTGCCGTTGATTTCGCGGAAGCGATCAATGTTGAGCAGCACCAGCGAGGTGGCGGACGCCGCCTGATCGCCCGCATAGAGATCCCCGAGTTTTTCAAAGAATGCCGCCCTGTTGGGAAGCGCCGTCAGGGCGTCACGCAGGGAATTCGCCTGAAGCTCGGCCCGGCGTTTTTCGACCTCGCGGATTTTCATCACGCCCATGGAGACGAAATGTTTGAGGCTGGTCTGTTCCTCGTGAATGTCGCCCATCAATTGCGCAAGCCGCTCCAGTGACGGTGGCTCATGCCGGTCTTCATCGGTAAGGCTGGTGACGAATGTTTCAGTCCGCTGCAGGCCGGCCTCCAGCCGCGCGGAAATCTGCTTGAGGGTTTCGAATGCCTCTGTCGCCATCTGTTCCGCCTCGATCCGGGAGAAACCGGGCAGATTGTGTCTCTGACCGACAATGTCGATTTCATGCTGTTGCGGCGCGTTGCCAAGTGCCAGAATATCGCGCCCCATCGCCGGATTATGTCCGGACAATATTTCATAGATCAGTTCATAATTGCGGGGCAGCGGCGCAATGTTCATCTTGGCGATGAATTGCGTGATCCTGGTAACGACAAGACCGTTTCTGGACTGTTCGCGTTTTTTATCGCCAGCAGATGTCGTCACGGTCAGCCCCAAAGAGATCGTATTTACGAATTCGCCGAAATAGTCGGTTTCCGAGTGGGGTTACTTATACACGCGACGGTTTAAAATAGCCTAAACTCGCGAGAGATTTTCGCCTTCTTCAAGCATAAACTGCGGCGTGGCGAAGGTCGTCCGTCGCAAACGGCTTTTGATCGATAACATGACAAATCCTGATTTGATTTCAGGCGACGGCCGTTCTTATATCGCCTCTCCGATAGTACAGAAGAGGGTGCAGCCTATGACGACCTCCAGAACCTTGTATTCGCTTTGCGGAAGTGACAGCTCCCGGCCGTTTTCTCCCCATTGCTGGAAAACAGTGCTTTCGCTGGCGCATAAGGGACTGGATTTCGAGGAACGCCCTTTGCCATTCACGGTGATACCCACCGTGGAGGATGGTTTTTCGAAGACGGTGCCGATCCTTCGTGATGGCGACCAGCTGGTGAGCGACAGCTTTGAAATCGCCCTTTATCTCGATGATGCCTATCCGGAGCGCCCGTCGCTTTTCAACGGGGAGGGCGGCAAGGCAATGGCGCGTTTTGTTGAAAGCTGGTCGCAGACCCAGCTTCACCCGGCCATCGTCCGCATTGCCGTGCTCGATATCCACGACATGCTGGACGAGCCGGATCGCCGTTATTTCCGTGACAGCCGGACGAAGGCGCTGGGACGGCCGCTGGAGGATGTGGTGGCGAACCGCGAGGCGGAGATCGCTGCCTTTCCGCTCCTGCTGGCGCCAATCCGCCGTATGCTGAGCTTCCAGCCCTTCATTGGCGGCACATCGCCGCTATTTGCGGATTACATCGTTTTCGGCGCGCTGCAATGGGCAAGGATCACCACCGGGGCGGATTTGTTTTCCGAAAACGATCCGGTCCGCGACTGGTTCGAAGGTTGCCTCGATCTCTACGATGCGAGAGGCCGCAGTGTGACAGCGGCGTGAAATGTCTGTTCTCATCGCTGCAATATGGGTGAACCCCCTTGTTTTCGGGAGTTTGGGCGGGTAAAGACCGCCCACTTTCTCTGAAGGAAAAGGAAACGGACACATGGCGATTGAACGCACATTTTCGATGATCAAGCCGGACGCAACCAAGCGTAACCTGACGGGCGCGATCACCAAGGTATTTGAAGACAACGGCCTGCGCGTCGTCGCCTCCAAGCGCGTCTGGATGAGCAAGCGCGAAGCCGAAGGCTTCTACGCCGTTCACAAGGAGCGTCCCTTCTTCGGCGAACTCGTTGAAGGCATGACCTCCGGCCCGACCATCGTACAGGTTCTGGAAGGCGAAAACGCCATCCTCAAGAACCGCGAAATCATGGGCGCCACCAACCCGGCCCAGGCTGCGGAAGGCACCATCCGCAAGACGTTTGCGCTCTCCATCGGCGAAAACTCCGTTCACGGTTCCGACGCTCCGGAAACCGCCGCACAGGAAATCGCCTACTGGTTCGCTGAAACCGAAATCGTCGGCTGATTCAAAATATCAACGGCTTGAATCGCCCTCTCAGGTGATTATGTGAAGCCGCTGAAAAGACTCTATGAAACGGAGCCGAAGGGCTCCGTTTTTTTATTTGTTCAGGAGGCGGGGCACCCCTCGACCGGCCGCATATCCATCGTGCCATCAGGTTTGAACACCTCTGGATTGGGCGTATAGAGCGGCCCGACCACCAGCGGCTTGGCCGGAAGAAGCGACTGGTCCGTGTCGGAGCGGATCGTCGTCTCTATCGTCTGCAGAATATCGCCTTCCGGCCCCTTGATGCGGATGGTGACCTTGTAGGGCCGGTCCTGTTTCACGCATTCGACCGGCGGGCTTTGAATGGCAATCTTTTCATCCATCGGGAAAATCTTCTCCCGGGTCGTCAACTCAGCGCCGCCTCGGGGGTTTTCGAAGGTCGCCTCCACCGTACTGCCGTCGCGGATGGGCGCAACGCGTTGCAGGGTTACCAGATAGGTCGCAATCGCCACCCGATAGTTGAAGACGAACATACGGCCCGAAACCCTCGCGACATCGCGCGGCTCATCCCGCTGGCAACCGGAGAGGGCCAGCGTCGCCGCAATCGCCAGCAATGAAACGGCAATTCCTTTCATTCCTCTGCCTCCTTCTTCCGATGATAGTGCCGGCTGGCCTTCTGTCGGTTGCCGCACACCGCCATGTCGCACCAGATCCGGCTTCTGTTCTTGCTGCGGTCAATGAAGAGCCAGCCGCAATTGCCGCAAATCTTCAGCCGCTCCTGCGTCTCTACTGCCAGCAGCGACAGGGCGGAATGGGCGGTCGCATTGCCGAGGCTCGTGGCGGACGGAAACGACCGTAATGCCGCGCCGCAGGCGAAAAGAAGCTCCGCCAGCCTGCCGTCATCATTATCGCCAATGGCGATCGAAGAACGGAAATAGCCGTCAATAGCTTCCCGCAGACCGAGAAAAACCGGCCGCTTTTCCGCTTCGGGGGCGATGAGCGCGGGAAATCTGCCTCGCTCTGCGCTGAGACGTATCGCGGCTTCGGCAAAGGCAACGATCTGCTCCTGCGTGGCAAAACGGTCGATCGATTTTGCCGCGTCGGAACGCAAGATGATGCTGTTGGCGACATCAAGTGCCAATGCGCCGCCTGCGAAACGATGAGCTGTCCAGCGAAAGGTCATGGCGCATATTATAACTATCAAAACGTATTTTAACAGTTATAATAATGATGGGAGGACGCGCTTGGCCTATTTCCTGCAACAATTGCTGAATGCCGTGCCGGTCGCCTCGCTTTATGCGGTTCTGGCCTTCGGCTACGCGATCGCCTTTTCGATCACCCGACGGGCGGATGTCACCTATGGCGCGATTTTCGCCTTCGCGGGCCAGACCTGCCTGCTATTTGCCGATTTCGGCTGGAACCGGCTGTGGCTGGTCCTGCCCGCAACCCTTGCCCTTGGGGCGGGGATGGGTCTCTTCGGTGGGCTTTGGGCGGCGGCCTTCATCGGCAGGGCGGTGATGCGGCCGCTGGCGAAAGCCTCTCCCAATGCGGTGACGGTCGCCTCCATCGGCGTGCTGATCGCGCTCACCGAAAGCGCCAGACTCGCCGCCGGCACCCGGCAATTATGGCTGCCGCCGCTTTTGTCCGAACCGGTGCATTTCTGGGCTGAGGGCGATTTTGCCGTTACCCTGACGCCGATGCAGATGCTGAATACGGCTGTTTTCTGCCTGCTCGTTCTCGCAGGCTATTTCTATTTGCGGCGTTCCGGCTTTGGCAGACGCTGGAAGGCGGTGTCGGACGATGCTTTCGCCGCCTCGCTCTGCGGGGTGAATGCGGGCAGAATATTCCTGCTGTCCTATTGCGCGGCGGGCCTTATCGCCGCAATCGCCGGCGTATTGGCGACCTTTTATTACGGCACAATGGATTTCGGCGCCGGGCTGGTATTCGGCCTGAAGGTCGTACTCATTTCGGCGGCGGGCGGTTATGCCAGCCCGCTCGTCTGCGCGCTCGGGGCCGCTGCCGTCGGTTTTGCCGAAACCCTGTGGGTTGGTTACGGGCCTGTCATCTGGCGGGATGCGGCCGTTCTGACGCTTCTGGTCGGTTGGCTGATCGTCATGCGCAGCAGGGTGGAAGCGCCCTAGAGCATTCCGAGGAGAAGTCGACGCCAGTTTTCCGTCCGGAAATGCGAAAACGACGAAGCGTCACCGCCACTTGTCCTTGGCCGTGTCATCCGTCGCCTTCGCCGCGATCCAATCGCCCGTCGTTCCATCCTTGCCATGTTCCTTTTTCCAGAACGGGGCGGATGTCTTGAGGTAGTCCATCACGAAATTGGCGCCGTCGAAGGCGGCCTGCCGATGCCGGGCTGCGGCGATGACGAGGACGATATTTTCGCCGGCAGCAATCTTGCCGTGGCGATGGATGGCAGTGAGACCGAGAAGGGCGAAACGCTCGATGGCGAGATCGGCGATACGGGTCATTTCCGCTTCGGCCATGCCGGGATAATGTTCAAGCTCCAGCGCTGCCAGCGTGCCGCCATCGTCACGGCAAAGCCCGGTAAAGGCCACCACCGCGCCGATGCTCCCGTCGCCTTCCGTCAGCCTGCGGGTTTCTTCCCCAGCATCGAAGTCTTCGCGTTGCACGCGGATCGTCGGCTTGACGGCTGGCTGCATCCGCTCATCCCCCGGTCATTGGCGGGAAAATGCCGATCTCGCGCGCGCCGGCAATACTCTCGTCATGCTCGACATGTTCCTGATTGACCGCAACGCGGATCACATCCGGAAATTCGAAGGCGGCTTCGTAGTTTTCGCCACGGGTCGCAAGATAGGCGATCAGCTCACCGGCCGTGGTGACGGAGGAGGGGATGTCCAGCTCCTCCTCGGCCGTACCGATCTTTTCGCGAACCCAGGCGAAATAAACGATCCGTGCCATCATTCTTCGTCCACGATGTGCTTGAGGCCCGCCTTGAAGTAGTCGTAGCCGGTATACATGGTCAGCGCTGCCGCGAGCCAGAGAAGCGTAATCCCCATCTCGGTCGTGTAGGGCAGAACCTTGTCGCCCGCAGGGCCAGCGAGAAGAAAGGCGATGGCCACCATCTGGATGGTGGTCTTCCACTTGGCGATGCGGGTGACGGGAACGCTGACCTTCAACGCCGCCAGATATTCGCGCAGGCCAGAGACCAGAATTTCGCGGCAGAGAATGGTAATGGCGGCCCAGAGCGACCAGCCGGCAATGGTGCCGTCAGCGGCCATCAGGAGCAGCACCGAGGCCACCAGCAGCTTGTCGGCAATGGGGTCCAGCATGCGGCCGATATTGGAGGTCTGGTTCCAGATACGCGCCAGATAACCATCGAGAAAATCGGTCAGCGAGGCGATGATGAACAGCCAGAGAGCCGTCCAGCGCGCGAAATCCGAGCTTTCCAGCTTTCCTTCGACGTAAAAACACAAAACGATGACAGGAACCGCCAGAATGCGGGCATAGGTGAGAAGATTGGGAATGTTATATGCGCGCGAAGCCATGGGAAACCTGTCAGTCTGGATAAGCTGCCTTGATGCCGCCCCTGACGCATAGGGTCAACACGTTATTATGTTTTTTTAGCAGTTCGTTGCGATACCGCGCCTTCAATCGCCACTGCTCTCATGGAAGTGATTGTAGATTTGCCGCGCCACCGCTTCTGAAATGCCGGTGACGTTCATCAGATCGTTGAGGCCTGCGCGGGAAACCGCCTTCGCCGTGCCGAAATGCTGCAGAAGCGAGCGCTTGCGTCCGGGGCCGATCCCCGAAATTTCATCCAGCGGATTGCGCACCATTTCCTTCTTGCGCCGCGCCCGGTGTGAGCCGATGGCGAAACGGTGCGCCTCATCACGCATGCGTTGAATGAAATAGAGCACGGGATCCCGTGGCGGCAGGGAAAAATCGCTGCGCCCATCCGCGAAGAAACGCTCGCGGCCCGCATCGCGGTCCACACCCTTGGCGACACCGATGGCGATCACGCTGTCGCGTATGTCGAGTTCATCAAGGATGGCCCGCACCGCCGTCATCTGGCCCTGACCGCCGTCGATCAGGATCACATCCGGCCAGGTGGGGAAGGGCATGTCGGCGGCTTCCTCCGGCGTTGGCGTCTGCGTCTGCCCGCGGTCGGGCTTGCCCTCTTCCTTCAACAGGCGCGAAAAGCGGCGGGTCATCACCTCGCGCATCATGCCGAAGTCGTCGCCCGGGGTGATGTCGGTCGATTTGATGTTGAACTTGCGATACTGGTTCTTCACGAAACCTTCCGGCCCCGCCACCACCATGCCGCCCACGGCATTGGTGCCCATGATATGCGAGTTATCGTAAATCTCGATCCGGCGCGGCACATAGGGAAGGTTGAAGGTTTCCGCAAAACCCTTCAGCAGCCGCGCCTGGGACGAGGTTTCGGCCAGCTTGCGGCCATGCGCCTCGCGCGCATTGGCAAGAACATGGTCGGTAATGTCCTTCTTCTCGCCGCGCTGCGGCACGCTGATCGTCACCTTGTGTCCCGCTTTTTCACCAAGGGCAGCCGCCAGAAGTTCCTGTTCCTCCACGGTTTCGGAAAGCAGGATCTGTTTCGGTACCGGTTTGTCGTCGTAGAACTGCGCAAGGAACGCATTGAGGATTTCCGAGCCGGGCAGCGATGGGTCCGCCTTCGGGAAATAGGCGCGGTTGCCCCAGTTCTGACCGGTGCGGAAAAAGAACACCTGAATGCAGGAAATGCCGCCTTCGTGATGAATGGCGAAGACATCCGCTTCCTCGATGCCGGCGGGGTTGATGCCCTGATGGCTCTGGACATGGGAAAGTGCGGCCAGCCGGTCGCGATAGACGGCGGCGCGCTCGAAATCGAGATCCTCGGCCGCCTCGTTCATCTGCCGTGCAATCGCGGTCTTGACGCTCTGGCTTTTGCCGGACAGGAAATCCTTGGCTTCCTTGACGAGTTCCGCATACCCCTGATCGCTGATCTCATGCGTACAGGGGCCGGAACAGCGCTTGATCTGGTAGAGAAGACAGGGACGTGTGCGCGTTTCGAAAACACTGTCGGTACAGGTGCGGATCAGGAAGGCGCGCTGCAGAGAATTGATCGTTCGGCCGACTGCGCCGGCCGACGCGAAGGGTCCGAAATAATCGCCCTTGCGCGCCCGCGCACCGCGATGCTTGAAGATCGCCGGTGCGCGGTTGTCGGCGGTAATGAGAATATAGGGAAAGGACTTGTCGTCACGCAAAAGCACGTTAAAGCGCGGCCGCAAGCGCTTGATGAGGTTGGCTTCAAGCAGAAGCGCCTCAGTCTCCGTGCGGGTGGTGACGAATTCCATATGGGTGGTGAAACGCACCATCTGGGCGATGCGGTTGGAATGGACACGGCCCTGCGCATAGTTGCCGACGCGCTTCTTCAGCGAGCGCGCCTTGCCGACATAAAGCACGTCGCCCGCCTCGTTGAACATGCGGTAGACACCCGGCGAATTCGGCAGGTGTTTGACGAATTCGCCGATGAGGTCCATGCCCTTCAGGCCGGATTCATTCTTCCAGCCCGCATTCCAGTCCATGCCGGCAACGTCGCGCGGAGCCTCGGCCGCTTCTGTTACGGCAAGGCTTGCATCGTCGTCTTCGTCGTCGGTTTCATCGAAGAGAATACCGCCATCAGGCAGCTTCTTTCCGTTCATTCATTAATCTCCGCCACATCAGGGGTTTCCCAGCCAAGGTGCTGGCCGCCGTCGAGCGCGATCATTTGTCCGGTGACCGACGGCGTGTCGAAAAGAAAGCGAATCGTCCGCCCGAACTCATCTGCGGCAGGACCACGCTTTAATATAAGGCCGTCGATCTGCGCCTGAAAGTCCTCCGGCGCCTGTCTTTCGCTTTTGAAGGTGGGACCCGGTCCGATGGCATTGACCCGGACGCGTGGTGCAAAGCTCTGCGCCATCGTCCGCGTCGCGGTCCAAAGGGCGGATTTCGAAAGCGTGTAGGAGTAAAAACGCGGCGTGAGCGCAAGCACGCGCTGGTCGATGATATTGACGATCAGCCCGGATTTATCCTGTGGCAATTGTTCGATGAAGGCGGCCGCGATGAGGGAAGGGGCCCTGACATGCACGGCAAAATGCGCATCGAAGACCGCCGGATCGGGAGCCTCAGCCGAATCGTTGAGGAAAACGGACGCATTATTGACGACGACGCCGATGGGGCCGAGCGCGGAAGATGCCTGTTCGACAAGCGCCATTGTCGGCGCAGATTGTGTCAGATCCGCCTGAACGGCGAGGGCTTTGCCACCGTTTTGCCTTATTTCGTTAGCGAATTCCTCGGCTTCAGCCATCGAGGCATTGGCATGGACGGCGATTGCAAAGCCGTGGGCGGCCAAATCCGTGGCGATCGCCCGCCCAAGCCTTCGGGCGGCTCCGGTTATCAAGACTGTCTTCGGTATATTTTCTTTCACGGCGGACCTGCATTTGCTCATCTCAGCCCTATTTGCTGGATATAAATGCAAATCGCAAGCTGTCCGTCGGCCCCAAAAGAATTGGGCGATTTTTTATTCACAATGCAATTTCGGTTTAATTTGAATATAACTAAGTTTAAAGCCAATCTATTGCTGATTAGGCTTCTGTTAGGGTTAATAAAACCCTTGTGGCAATTAGGCAACGTCTAATTCTAGTCACGTCTCTGCCCCAAACAATTCACATTTTGGCTCTTTGATCTCCGCATTCTCCCATCAAGTTCAGTTTCCAGAGGGGCGATTAACCCGACGATTTTTACACCGCGTCTGAAAACAATGTTTTGAGTGCAGAGCGGTCCTGAAAGGAGAATAGCATGCGTATTTTCGTAGCAACCCTTATGGCTTCGACCATGGCAGCCGCCGGCTTCTCGGCTGCTCACGCCGCTGACGCCGTAAACGAAGTGCCCCAGGCACCGGTGTCCTACGACCAGCCCGCACCGGTCAAGGATTGGTCCGGCGCTTACCTCGGTGGTACGGTCAACTATGACTGGGGCCGTTTCAGCTCCAGCAATGACGGCCGTGACGCCAAGGGCTTCGGTGGCGGCCTCTACGGTGGTTACAACATGCAGAGCGGCCAGATCGTTTACGGTGCTGAAGCAGACGTGAACCTGGGCGACGAGAAGGGCTCCGCCGGTACGGTTGCCGGTAACGCCGTCGAAGGCAAGCAGGGCGTCAACGGCTCGCTGCGTGGCCGCGTTGGTTACGACATGAACCCGTTCCTGCTCTATGGTACGGCCGGTCTTGCTGTCTCCGACAACAAGGTTCGTGACGCGACCTCCAAGGACAGCGCCACCGCCCTCGGTTACACCGTTGGTGCCGGTGTTGAAGCCATGGTTACGGACAACATCACCGCCCGTCTGGAATATCGCTACAGCGACTACCAGAAGAAGGACTACGGTCTCGACTCCGGCGCGTTCTCGCGTGGTTTCGACGATCACTCCGTCAAGGCCGGTATCGGCGTCAAGTTCTGATCCTTCTCGGATCGGTAAAGGAAAAGCCGGGGTTTACGCCCCGGCTTTTTTGTTTCTGCGGCATGTGCCCAGAATAAATGCCCGGCGATCAGGCCGGGCATCTGTCTTGCTTCTGCGTCAGGCGGCGGCCTTCATTTCGGCGTAGGCTTCGAAACGCTTGCCGAATGTCTCGGGCCACTGCGCCAGCGCATCTCGCCCTTCGGCCCATTCACCGGCGAAACGCAGATCGAGATAACCGATCATCGCCGCAAGCGCGAAATGGCCGCCATGCAGTTTCTTGCCGGTTTTCGGCAGGTTTGCATTCAGATGGTCGAGGCCCTTCACCACCTTTTTCCACTGCTTGTCGATCCATGGCTGGTGAATCTTGTCTTCGGGGCGAAAACGGCGCTCGTAAACGATGGCGAGCAGGCAATCCATGATGCCGTCGCAAAGCGCCTCCAGAATTTCCACTTCCGTGCGCTTGCCATTCTTCTTCGGGTAGAGCTTGCCGCCCGAAAGGCGATCCAGATAGTGCATGATCGCCACGCTGTCATAGACCGAACCGCCATCATCCAGCAGCAGGACCGGGATCTTGCCGAGCGGATTATTGTCCATCAGCGTTGCCGGCTCGGCATTGGTGTCGACGCGCACGGAGGTGATGTCGATGCCGAGATGGCGGGCGGCCATGCGCACCTTGGCGGAGTAGGGGGAGGCGGGCGAATAGAGCAGTTCCATGGTCGGGTCCTATGGGTTGACGTCGGGTAACTAGAGTATGTCCAACAAACTACGTAGCGGCTTTATGTCTGGAAAATATGTAAAATAAAGAAATAGGGCGCATCCGGTCCGCCTTAGCGAATGGGAACGATTTCTGTCGCACTGGCGCGGCAGCCCTTGCGGTCCAGCTCGGGGCACTCACGGAATGTCATGTCCCTGTTGAGGCAGATGCGGACTTCCTCGAGGCGCTTTCCATCGCAGCTGATCGAGACGCCGCGTTTCGACATGCCGGGATTGGCATCGGTGAAGGCTGTTTCTATTGCGTCCGCAGAGAGGCTGGCCGCTCCGGCACCCGAGGCAATCCTCTCCGGCAGCCTGACCGTCTCGAAGGCGGCCCGGGTTGCCGAGAAATAGTCCTTCTGCGAAAGGCCGGAGCACGAGCCGTGTTTGCGCCACTGGTGGCCGATCAGGCCCATGGAAGGCATGATGTCGAACATGGTACGGCCGATCGCGTCAGGCACACGGTCCGGTTCGCTGCTTTTGCAGAATTCGGGATAGCCAGTCTCGTTTTGCGGCCAAAGCCCATGCACGACGAAACCGTAACGCCGGTCGCTGCCGCATTGCTGGCGGTTACCGGAGCCTTCGGAACTGGCGCAGAATGCCGGCGACCAGGATAGGGAGAGAACGTAAAAATCGAAGCCGGTTCCGCGGGCTGCAGATTTGCCGCCAGCGTCGTTCCGGGCATTGTCCGGCTGGGAGCGCCCGGCCGGTTGCGACGGCGGATAGATGGTCCAGCCATTTGATGAATTGCTCGGGGCGGGTTTTTCCTGCGCAAACCAAAGCGCTGCAAGCGACAGAAGACCCAAGGCGATGAAACCCGCATAACGCTTCATTCCGCGCACGTTCCCCCGAAAATGGACGACCTCATATCACCGTCGGCGACAAATCGGTCTTACATAAATTTGTGAACGGGGCAAACGGGCAATCTTCCATGAAAAGGTTGAAAGCTTCGCCGCATAACGAATAAAGTCAGACGAATCTTCCGCGAAAGACGGAAGTTGGGCTGGGGTGAAGCTGGGGGAAATAGGCGGGCATGGCCGCATGACATTGAAGAAATACATCTGGCCCGTCGTTGGTCTGGCGACAATCGGTTTTTCAGCCTGGCTGCTCTATCATGAGCTGCGCGGCCTCTCGCTTGATGACCTGTGGGAAAGCCTGATGGCAATTCGCACGCGGGACTGGCTGTGTTCCGGCCTCTCGACGCTGGTGGCCTATGCCGCCCTTGCCGGTTACGACCGTATTGCGCTCCAGCATCTCGGCCGCAAGGTGAACTGGTTCTTCATCACGCTTACCTCTTTCACCACCTATGCGCTTTCCCACAATGTCGGCGCGTCAGTCTTTTCCGGTGCCGTGGTGCGATATCGCGCCTATACGTCCAAGGGGCTGAGTGTCGGGGAAGTTGGCGTGCTCGTCGCCCTTTGCTCTTTCACCTTCACCATCGGCACGATCATGCTTATCGGCATGGTGCTGGTCTATGAGCCTGACATTACCGAACGCTTTACCGGTATCCTGCCCGTAGAGGCATCGACGACAACCGGCATCCTGCTGCTTGTCGTTGTCGGTCTTTATGTGCTCGGCAGTCTCCTGAAGCTGAAACCGCTGAAAATCCGCTCGTTTTTCCTGCCCTATCCCGCGCCCAGACTGGTGGCGCAACAGCTGGTCATCGGTCCGATCGAGCTGATCGGCGCGGCGGGCATCATCTATTTCGCGCTGCCAGAGGCGGGAAATCCGGGGTTCATGATCATCCTCGGCATATTCCTGATTTCATTCTCGGCGGCGCTGATTTCGCACGCGCCGGGTGGGCTCGGCGTGCTGGAACTGGTCTTCGTCACCGGCCTGCCGGATATGAACCCGGCGGACGTGATTGCGGCGCTGCTCGTCTTCCGGCTGTTCTACCTCATCATTCCCTTCATCATGGCCCTGTTCGTGATCCTGTTCTTCGAGCGATCACAGCTTGCGCAGGCGCAGAAACGGGAAGGGCTGAGGTAGGCCCTCAATCCTCCTCCGGCTTTTCCTCGCCGCGCAGCCAGAAGGCGCGGTGCGAAGCGTACCGGTCCTGCGCCATCACTGTTTTCAGGAATGGCAGCAGCGTGTGCAGCTCGTCCTTCAGCGTATAGGGCGGGTTGACGATGATGAGACCGGAACCGCTTAAGCCATCCAGCCGGTCGCTTTTCACGGAAAGCTCGGCGCACAGCATCTTCGGAATCTCGAAGGATTGCAGCCGCTCGTGAAAATCCTTGATCGGCGCACCCTTTTTTAGCGGATACCACAGGCAATAGGTGCCGGTGGAAAAACGCCGATAGGCCTTGTTCAGGCCATCCGCGAGCCGCTGATATTCGTTCTCCAGCTCGAACGGCGGATCGACGAGGATAAGGCCGCGCTTTTCCTTTGGCGGCAGATGTGCGCCTAGCGACAGCCATCCATCCAGTTCGGTGACGCGCACCTGATAATCGCCCTCGAACAGGCGCGCGAGCGCCCGGCTGTCGTCCGGATGCAGTTCCATCGCCGAAAGCCGGTCCTGCGGGCGAAACAGCATGCGCGCGAGTTTCGGCGAACCCGGGTAGAATTGCACGCCGCCATCCGGATTGAGCTCCCTGACGGCGGAAAGATAGGGTTCCAGCAATTCGGCGATGGGAGCCGGCAGATCGGCCTCCATCAGCTTGCCGATGCCCGTCTGCCATTCGCCCGTCTTTTGCGCCTCTTCCGAGGACAGGTCGTAAAGGCCGATGCCAGCATGGGTATCCAGCACGCGAAACGCCTTGTCCTTGTTCTGCAGGTAGCGAACGAGGCGCGCGAGAATAGCGTGTTTGAGAACATCCGCGAAATTGCCGGCGTGGTAGATGTGGCGGTAGTTCATGGATCTGTCTCGCTTGCCGATGGTCAGGATGAATATTCTTGATGGACGTCACTTCGGCCTTTTTGCCGCATCGCTGATGCAATATAGAAAAGACATGAACCTTGCGACCCCGATTTCCGCTAAAAACGCCACTCCGAAGGCCGAAACCCGCATCGGCCACACGGTCTGCCCGCACGACTGTCCGAGCGCCTGCGCGCTGGAAGTCGATATCAATGCCGAAGGCCGCATCGGCCGTGTGCGCGGTGCCAATGCCAATACGTACACCGCCGGCGTCATCTGCGCCAAGGTGGCGCGTTACTCCGAACGTATCTATCATCCCGGTCGTTTGCTGACCCCGAAGCGCCGCAAGGGCGCAAAGGGGGCTGGCGACTGGCAGGAGCTTTCCTGGGAAGCGGCGCTGGACGAGATCGCCGACGCCTTCGTCAAGGCGGAAGCCCGGCACGGCGCGGAGGCCATCTGGCCCTATTTCTACGCGGGAACCATGGGGCAGGTGCAGCGCGATTCCATCGAGCGCCTGCGCCATGCCAAGAAATATTCCGGCTTTTTCGGTTCGATCTGCACCAACATGGCCTGGACGGGTTATGTCATGGGCACGGGCGCGCTGCGTGGTCCCGATCCGCGCGAGATCGCCAAAGCCGATGTCGTCGTCATCTGGGGCACCAATGCGGTCGCCACCCAGGTCAATGTCATGACCCATGCGGTCAAGGCCCGCAAGGAACGCGGCGCGAAGATCGTCGTCGTCGATATCTACGACAATCCGACCATGAAACAGGCGGATATGCGCATCGTCGTGCGTCCGGGCACGGACGCCGCGCTTGCCTGCGCCATCATGCACATCGCCTTCCGCGATGGTTATGCCGACCGCGACTACATGGCGCGGTTTGCGGACGATCCGGCCGGACTGGAGGCGCATCTGAAGACAAAAACGCCGCAATGGGCGTCTGAAATCACCGGTCTCTCCGTCGAGGAGATCGAGGATTTCGCAAGGCTCGTCGGGACGACAAAAAAGACCTTCTTCCGTCTGGGTTACGGTTTTGCCCGCCAGCGTAACGGCGCGGTCGCCATGCATGCTGCGCTGTCTATCGCGACGGTTCTCGGCTCCTGGCAATATGAGGGCGGCGGCGCCTTTCATAACAATGGTGATATCTTCCGGCTCAACAAGGCGGAGTTGATGGGCACGGCCTATGCCGACCCTGAGGTGCGCCAGCTCGACCAGTCGCAGATCGGCCGCGTGCTGACGGGTGACGCGGAAGCGCTGCGTCATGGTGGCCCGGTGACGGCGCTGCTCATCCAGAATACCAATCCCGTCAATGTCGCACCCGAGCAGCGGCTGGTGAAGCAGGGTTTCCTGCGCGACGATCTTTTCGTTGCCGTGCATGAGCAGTTCATGACGGAGACGGCTGAAGTTGCCGATATCGTGCTGCCCGCGACCATGTTCCTCGAACATGACGATATCTACCGCGCCGGCGGCCAGAACCACATTCTGCTCGGCCCCAAACTGGTGGAGCCGCCCGAAACGGTGCGCACCAATCTCTTCGTTATCGAAGAACTGGCGAAACGTCTCGGCATCGACCATATGCCGGGCTTTGGCCTTTCGGCCCGCGACCATGTTGACCGCATGTTGAAAGTCAGCGGCTGGGGCGATTTCGACACGCTGGCGGAAGACAAATGGATCGATGCGCAGCCCTCTTTCGAGGTGGCGCATTATCTCGAGGGTTTCGGTTATGGCGACGGAAAATTCCGCTTCAGCCCCGAATGGGCGACAGGGCCTTCTCCCAACCGGCCGCCGAAAAATATCGGCGTGATGGGCCCCGTTTCGCAATTCCCAAAATTCCCGGATCAGGTGGACGTTATCGAAACGGCCGATCAGGATCATCCCTTCCGGCTGGCGACATCGCCGGCGCGCAACTTCCTGAACTCCACTTTCGCGGAAACGAAAACCTCCGTGCAGAAGGAAGGCCGTCCGGAACTGATGATCTGTCCCGAGGACGCCAGCCGCAACGATATTGCCGATGGCGACATCGTGCGCATCGGCAATGGCCGCGGTGACGTGCGGCTCCATGCAAAAATCGTGGAGGGCGCCAGATCCGGCGTTCTGGTCGCCGAAGGGCTGTGGCCGAACAAGGCGCATCTGGACGGAGAGGGCATCAACGTGCTGACCGGCGCCGATGCCGTTGCCCCCTATGGCGGCGCGGCTTTCCACGACAACAAGGTGTGGCTGCGCCGGGAAGATCAGACCAGCGAGACTTGATATTGCGCCGCAACAGGGGCAGGCTCAGATAATTGCACGACAGGCAGGGACATATCCGGTGACACAGACGCAAGCGAAGAACATTCCGGCCGATACGGATGCGGGCAGAATTCGGCTGGTGGAAAAAGAAACCGTCTGGAAGGGCTTCGTGCATATGCAGAAGCTCGTTTTCGACCAGCGCATGCCGGATGGCAAAACGATCCGCATCGTGCGTGAAGTTCACGACCATGGCAGCGCCGCCGCCATCCTGCTTTACGATCAAAAACGCGACAGTGTGGTGATGGTGCGCCAGTTCCGCCCCGCCGCCTTCGTGAATGGCGATCAGAGCTTCATGATTGAAGTGCCGGCGGGACTTCTCGACGACGACAACGCCGCCGACGCCATTCGCCGCGAGGCGATGGAGGAATCCGGCTATGCGGTCGAGAAAGTTGACTACCTCTTCGACATGTATGCCAGCCCGGGAACACTGACGGAAAAAGTCAGCCTCTTCGTCGCCCGCATCGATCTCGACGTACAGGCCGGCGAGGGCGGCGGGCTGGAAACCGAAGGCGAGGATCTGGAAGTTCTGACCTACGGGCTGGACGAAGCCTTCGCGATGATCGCATCGGGTGAAATCACCGATTCCAAGACGATTATTTTGCTGCAATGGGCGATGTTGAATCGCACCCGGCTTTGACGTCGGTTTGATATGCGTGAGGGTCGCAGCACTCGCGACGAAATCGGCTACTTGCGACCCTTGTTTTTCCAGGCATTGATCCGATCCAGGGCCGCTTGTTTTCGTTGCGCCCGTTCTGCCCTTGTTGCGGCGATGAGAACTCGCCGGGCTTGGAGATCATTTGCCTTCACAAGATGCACCACAACCTCGTTTGTATTTCCCGACGATAGGCGAGGAGCAGGCTTGGCCAAGTAAGCTTATGGGGCGGGTGTCGCTGTCGGCTCAAAACCTTCCCTTGATGCCAGCCCCCACGAAAATCGACTGCAAGTCACCGCCGCCGGCATTTTTCTCCGATGACAGGTTTCCAGCGCCTGCGCCGCTATAGTGAGTGTCTCCGCGACCGAGGCTGGTGTAGTCATACGCGCCGTCGAGATAGATCGAGGCGTTCTCCGTCAGGTCATAGGCAACGCCCGCCTTTACCCCGAACATGCCGGCAACGTCGAATTTGTCGGTGAAGCGCATGTCGCGCATCCAGTGGTCGTCCGTGGCCTTGGCATAGACCATTGCGCCGCCCTCCACACCGGCATTGAGCGACCAGTTGCCGAACCTTTGGCCGCCCGTCAGGTTACCGTAGAAAACCGGGATTTGCTGGCGGTATGTTATCCCTTTCTCACCGTCGTTGAATTTGATGCTCAAATCCCTTCGCGAGAAAAGACTGTAAACGGCGCTGCCGCCATAGGCCGACCATTGCACATCCGTATAGCGAAAACCGACGCCGGCGCTGAGATATTGCTGCGGATCGTCCAGCAACATGCGATTGAGTTCGAGGCTTCCCGAAAAATAATGGTCGAGCCGCGTATCGTCATGCTGGGAACGGTGGCTCCAATTGTCCTTGGAGCTATCTCTGGAAAAAGGCCAAACCCAGTCATAGTCGGTCATATAGCCGTCGCCCTCGAAGCCGACGCGGCCTTCGGCCTTCACCCGCCAGCCGGGCGCAAGCTCAAGCCCGAGTGAGCCTCGCAGCGCCATGGCGTTTTTTGTTTCCCATTCGAGTTCGCTTAGCTTGCTACCGCCGATATGGACCGTTTCCGTCGCTTTGAGATTGAGAACGCCGGCATCGAGCGAAGCAGTGATGCCACCCTGTTCAGCGGCAAGCGGCAGGCTTGTGCCTATCAGCAAGAGGGCCGAAAGCGGAAGGGGAAATCTCAAAAACAGCATAATCGCTCCTGAATGACCGGAGGGCCTGAAATATGGGCCGTTGCGGGCATTAAAGGTGATTATGGTAAATGATTGGTTTATTTTGCCGAAAATACCATTTTAGGCATTTTTGTACTTTAGAAATACCTCTATCAAGACGCAGAAATCAGATTGGTATATTCAGATTTACTTGCGCCGTCCGTAATGACGGCTCTGCCGCCCTCCATCCGCACCTTGCCTTCCGCAAGCAGCTTCAGGGCCAGCGGATAAAGCTGGTGCTCGACGGTCAGAATCCGAGCCGCGAGTGTGTCTGCCGTATCGCCGGACATGACCGGCACCGCGCCCTGTGCAATCGTCGGGCCTTCATCCATGCCTTCGGTGACGAAATGCACGGTGCAGCCGGAAATCTTCATGCCGCTGTCGATGGCGCGCTGGTGGGTGTGCAGCCCGGGGAAAAGCGGCAGCAGGGAAGGGTGGATATTGATGATGCGACCTTCATAGGGAGCGATGAAGTCTCCCGAGATCAGCCGCATGTAACCGGCAAGACAGATGATGTCAGGTGCAATCTCGCCAAGCGCAGCCAGGATGGCACCCTCATGCTCGGCCTTGCTGGCATAGGTCTTGCGCTCGAAGACCAGCGTGGGAATGCCCAGCTCCCGTGCCTTTTCCAATCCGCCCGCCGAGGCCTTGTCCGATATCACGCAGACGATTTCCGCCGGGAAATCCACCGCCTGACAGGCCTTGGCCAGCGACACCATGTTGGAGCCGCCGCCGGAGATGAAAACGACGACACGTGCGCGGCTGGACGGGAGCGCGGCACTCATCATAGGCTGAGAGCGCCCTTGTAGATCGTGCCGTGCGCGCCCTCTTCGCGGGCCACCATGCGGCCGAGCGGGAAAACGGTCTCGCCTTCCGCTGTTAGGGCGTTCGTGACCTTCTCGGCATTTTCAGCCGAAACGACCACGATCATGCCGACGCCGCAATTGAAGGTTCGCAGCATTTCCTTGGCTTCGACGCCGCCGGTTTTTGCCAGCCACGAAAAGACGGCCGGAACCTTGATCGCGTCGAGATCGATTTCAGCTGCGAGATGCTTGGGCAGAACGCGCGGAATATTCTCCGGGAAACCGCCGCCGGTAATATGCGCCAGTGCCTTCAGCGCGCCGGTCTCGCGGATCGCCTTCAAAAGCGGCTTCACATAGATGCGGGTCGGCGTCAGCAGCGCTTCGCCGAGCTTCTTGCCGTCGGCGAAGGGGGCAGGGGCGTCCCAGGCGAGGCCGGAGATGGATACGATCTTGCGCACCAGCGAGAAACCGTTCGAGTGCACGCCGGAGGATGAAAGCCCGAGAATGACGTCGCCTTCGGAAATATCACCGGCCGGCAGAAGCTGGCCGCGTTCGGCAGCACCCACGGCAAAGCCTGCGAGATCGTAGTCGCCGTCGGAATACATGCCGGGCATTTCAGCGGTTTCGCCGCCGATCAGCGCACAGCCGGATTCGCGGCAGCCGGCGGCAATGCCGGAAACGATCGCCGCACCCTGGTCGGGGTCGAGCTTGCCGGTGGCGAAATAATCGAGGAAGAACAGCGGCTCCGCGCCCTGGACGACGAGATCGTTGACGCACATGGCGACGAGATCGATGCCGACGGTGTCATGATAGTCAGCATCGATGGCGATCTTCAGCTTGGTGCCGACGCCGTCATTGGCGGCCACCAGAACCGGATCGGTGAAGCCCGCGGCTTTCAAATCGAACAGGCCGCCGAAGCCGCCGATTTCGCCATCCGCACCGGGACGCCGCGTTGAACGCACCGCCGGTTTGATCTTTTCGACCATCAGGTTGCCGGCGTCGATATCCACACCTGCGTCACTATAGGTAAGACCGTTCTTGCCCGACTGGCTCATGGCTCTCGTCTCCGCTGGTTCCTTTGGCGTCGCCATTCGCACGGCACGGGGCCTGATGCAAGGGTTTGCGTGGCAAAAGCTCCGGTTTTTAACGGCTTTGCGAAGGTTTGACATTTTACCTGCCTCGGGTTTCTGGACCGGGAATGGTCCGTGCAGGCTTGAAAACGGGCCCTCGATGCACCTGTCCGGCGCCTGCCTGCCAGACGCTGCCGGATTGCCGGTCTTGACCATGTGCACATGCGCATCCTATCTCCATCATGGGCGGTTAAGGGACGGCGACAAGAGGATGAACGGATGCAACCCCATGTGAGTGGTACGAACCTGCGCCGACAGGTGTTTTTCTGGATCGGCGTGCTTGCCGTCTTTATCCTTTTCCTGATGGTCTTCAGCTCCATTCTCCTGCCTTTCGTGGCGGGCATGGCGCTTGCCTATTTTCTCGATCCGGTCGCCGACTGGCTGGAACGGCGCGGCCTCAGCCGGTTGATGGCAACCGTCGTCATTCTCGTTTCCTTCGTGCTGATCTTCGCGCTGTCGCTCATCATCATCATTCCGGTGATTGCCGCCCAGGCGTCGGAATTCATCACCCGAATCCCGCAATATATATCGTCCCTGCAGCAGCTGATCGCGGGTGCGGATACCAACCTCCTGCCTGATTGGGTGAGCAGCCAGATCAACTCGGTGAAGGAGAATTTTTCAAAGCTCCTGACGGAGGGCGCCGGCTTTATCGGCACCCTGCTGACGCAGATATGGAATTCCGGCAAATCGCTGGTCGACGTCGTGTCGCTGCTGGTCGTCACGCCCGTCGTCGCTTTCTATCTGCTGCTCGACTGGGACAGGATGATCGACAAGGTCGACAGCTGGATACCGCGCGACTACGTGCATACCGTCCGCCAGATCGCCCGCGACATGGACAATACGATTGCCGGTTTCGTGCGCGGGCAGGGGTCGCTCTGCCTTATCCTCGGCGTTTATTATGCTGTCGGCCTGTCGCTGGTGGGCCTCAATTTCGGCCTGCTGATCGGCCTTTTCTCCGGCCTCATCAGCTTTATCCCCTATATTGGTTCGATGGTCGGCCTCATCCTCGCCGTCGGCGTCGCCATCGTGCAGTTCTGGCCGGACTATATTTATGTCTTTCTGACGCTTGCCGTGTTCTTCTCCGGCCAGTTCATCGAGGGCAACATCCTCCAGCCGAAGCTCGTTGGCAAAAGCGTCGGCCTGCATCCGGTGTGGCTGATGTTTGCCCTGTTCGCCTTCGGCGCGCTTTTCGGCTTTGTCGGCCTTCTGGTTGCGGTGCCGGCCGCGGCGGCAGTCGGCGTGCTTGTCCGCTTCGCCTTGTCGCGGTATCTTGAAAGCGATCTTTACCACGGACACGCCGCCAACCTTCCGTGGGAGGCCAACCCTGCCTTGGAAGAAAGGGAAACGTCCTCCACCAAGGCGGACGGTCAGGGCTGACGATGACTGACCAGATCAAAACCGACAACGCCCGGTCGAAGGCCGAGCAGCTGCCGCTCGTATTTTCGCACCAGGCCGCCTCCGGCAGGGAAGACCTTCTCGTATCCGCTTCGCTCGAGGCTGCGGTCAGCCTCGTTGATGAATGGCCGAACTGGCCGTCGCCCGTGGTTGTGCTCGCCGGGCCGCCGGGTTCGGGGAAGTCGCACCTTGCCAATATCTGGAAAAACATCAGCGGCGCCGTGGAAATCCACCCGCAGGTCGGTGCGGATGCCGCGCGAGCGGCCGAGAGCGCACCGGTGCTTTTCGAAGATGCCGATCGCCGCGGTTTCGACGATACCGAACTCTTCCACGTCATCAACAGCGTGCGCCAGCACGGCAAGACGCTTTTGATGACCAGCCGACAATGGCCGGCCGCATGGCCGGTGACGCTGCCGGATCTGCGTTCGCGTCTCAAAGCCGTAACCGTGGTGGAGACCGGCGAGCCGGACGAGGGGCTTCTGGCACAGGTGCTGATGAAACTCTTCGCCGACCGTCAGCTTTACATGGATGACAAACTCATAGGTTACATCGTCAATAGAATGGAGCGTTCGCTCGATACGGCGCAGACGATCGTGGACCGGATCGACAGGCTGGCGCTCTCGCGTGGAACAAGGATTACCCGTCCGCTGGCGGCGGAAGTTCTCAACGCGATGGAAAGCGCAGCGGCGGGCGGGGGACTGGACGGCGATTGACTGTCACAGTTCCGTCGTCAAACTGTTATACGGGCAAGAAGGACGATCACGCGATGCAGCAGGATCACGGGACGGAATTAGGTCAGGGGATGGAACAGGGCATGGACGCAGTAGCGCAGGACAATTTGGACAAGGTTCAGCCGGTGATCGAGGGCGAGAACCTCTGGGACAGCCCCGCCCGTTTCATCAACCGCGAATTCTCCTGGCTCCAGTTCAACCGCCGTGTTCTTGAAGAAACGCTGAATACGGATCACCCGCTTCTGGAGCGGCTGCGTTTTCTCTCCATCTCCGCCGCCAATCTTGACGAGTTCTTTATGGTTCGCGTCGCCGGCCTTGAAGGGCAGGTGCGCCAGAAGATCACGGTCAAGACGCCCGATGGCAAGACGCCGGCCGAGCAGCTGGAAGACATTCTGAAGGAAATCGACAATCTGCAGATGGAGCAGCAGGCCTCGCTTGCCGTTCTGCAGCAATATCTCGCCAAGGAAGACATCTTCGTCGTGCGCCCTGCGGCACTTTCCGATGCGGATCGGACCTGGCTGGGCACCGAATTCGAGGAACGCATTTTCCCGGTGCTGACGCCGCTGTCCATCGACCCTGCGCACCCGTTCCCCTTCATTCCGAACCTCGGCTTCTCCATGGGCCTGCAGCTCGACAGCGTCAATGGCCGCGAGCCGATGACCGCGCTTCTGCGCCTGCCGCCGGCGCTCGACCGTTTCGTGCGTCTGCCGGATGACAGGAACGCCATCCGCTACATCACGCTTGAAGATGTGGTGGGCCTGTTCATTCACCGGCTTTATCCCGGCTATACGGTGCGTGGTTTCGGCACCTTCCGCATCATCCGCGACAGCGATATCGAAGTGGAGGAAGAGGCGGAAGATCTGGTCCGTTTCTTTGAAAGCGCCCTGAAGCGCCGCCGCCGCGGCTCCGTCATCCGCATCGAGACTGACAGCGAAATGCCGCAGTCGCTGCGCCAGTTCGTGGTGCATGAACTTGGCGTGCCGGATAATCGCGTCGCCGTTCTGCCCGGCCTTCTCGCGCTCAACACCATTTCGGAAATCGTGCGCGCGCCGCGCGACGACCTGAAATTCGAACCCTACAACGCCCGTTTCCCCGAGCGTGTGCGCGAACATGCCGGCGATTGCCTTGCCGCCATTCGCGAAAAGGACATGGTGGTTCACCACCCCTATGAAAGCTTCGACGTGGTCGTGCAGTTCCTGCTGCAAGCCGCACGCGACCCCGAAGTGCTCGCCATCAAGCAGACGCTCTATCGCACCTCCAATGACAGCCCGATCGTTCGCGCGCTGATCGATGCGGCCGAAGCGGGTAAATCCGTCACCGCGCTTGTCGAGCTGAAGGCACGTTTCGATGAAGAAGCCAATATCCGCTGGGCGCGCGACCTGGAGCGGGCCGGCGTGCAGGTGGTGTTTGGCTTCATCGAACTGAAGACCCATGCCAAGATGTCGATGGTGGTGCGCCGCGAGGACGGCAAACTCCGGACCTATTGCCACCTCGGCACCGGCAACTATCACCCGATCACGGCCAAGATTTACACCGACCTTTCCTTCTTCACCTGCAACCCGAAGATCGCCCACGACATGGCGAATATCTTCAACTTCATCACGGGTTATGGTGAGCCGGAAGAGGGCATGAAGCTTGCCATTTCGCCCTATACGCTGCGCTCGCGCATCGTGAAGCACATCAATGAAGAGATCGAACACGCCAAGCGCGGTGCGCCGGCGGCGATCTGGATGAAGATGAATTCGCTGGTCGACCCTGAAATCATCGATTCCCTTTACCGCGCCAGCGCGGCTGGCGTCGAGATCGATCTCGTCGTGCGCGGCATCTGCTGCCTGCGCCCGCAGGTGGCGGGACTGTCGGACAATATCCGCGTCAAATCGATCGTCGGCCGCTTCCTCGAACACAGCCGCATCTTCTGCTTCGGCAATGGTTTCGGCCTGCCTTCCGACAAGGCGCTGGTCTATATCGGCTCGGCCGACATGATGCCGCGTAACCTCGACCGCCGTGTCGAAACCTTGGTGCCGCTCACCAACCCCACCGTGCACGAGCAGGTTCTTTCACAGATTATGCTGGGCAATCTCATTGACAACCAGCAGAGCTACGAGATACTTGCGGACGGAACGTCGAGGCGCATCGAGGTGCGTAAAGGCGAAGAACCGTTCAACGCGCAGCACTATTTCATGACCAATCCCAGCCTTTCCGGACGTGGTGAAGCCTTGAAATCCAGTGCGCCCAAATTGATTGCCGGGTTGATTTCGTCCCGCAAGAAACAGGCTGAATGACTCGATCAGAAGCACAGGGGCGGCTGACCGGCCTTGCCCCCGTTTCCGTCATAGATATTGGTTCGAACTCCGTTCGTCTCGTCGTATATGAAGGCCTCTCCCGCGCGCCCGCCGTGCTGTTCAACGAAAAGGTCCTTTGCGGTCTTGGCAAGGGGCTGGCGCTGACGGGCCGCATGCATGAGGAAGGTGTTGGCCGGGCATTGATGGCCCTGCGGCGCTTCCATGCGCTTTCCGAACAGGCGCAGGCGCAGCAGCTCTACGTGCTGGCGACGGCGGCGGCGCGTGAAGCGGAAAACGGTCCGGATTTCATCCGCGAAGCCGAAGCGATCCTTGGTTGCGAGATCGAGGTGCTGTCAGGCGAGAAGGAAGCGCTTTATTCCGCCTATGGCGTTATCAGCGGTTTCCACGAGCCGGATGGTATTGCCGGCGACCTGGGCGGTGGTTCGCTTGAACTCATCGACATCAGGGGCAAAAGCTGCGGCGAGGGCATCACCCTGCCGCTCGGCGGCCTGCGACTGTCGGAGCAATCGGACGGCTCACTGGAAAAAGCCGCGACCATTGCCAGAAAACACGTCAAATCCTTCGCAAAACTTCTGGCGGCCGGCGAGGGGCGTACCTTTTATGCCGTGGGCGGCACATGGCGAAATATCGCCAAGCTGCACATGGAAATCACCGGCTATCCGCTGCACATGATGCAGGGTTACGAATTACCGCTGGAAGAAATGCTGAATTTTCTGGAAGAGGTTATCGTCTCCAGGGACAGCAAGGACCCGGCCTGGCAGGCGGTCTCCAAGAACCGCCGTTCGCTGCTGCCCTTCGGCGCCATCGCCATGCGCGAAGTTCTGAAGGTCATGAAACCGGCAAAGATCGCCTTCTCGGCGCAGGGCGTACGCGAAGGTTATCTCTATTCGCTCCTGACTGAGACCGAGCGGGATTCCGATCCGCTGCTGGTCACGGCCGACGAACTTGCCATTCTGCGCGCCCGTTCGCCTGAACATGCGCGTGAACTGGCGGACTGGAGCGGCCGCACCTTTCCGGTCTTCGGCATTGAAGAGACGGAAGAGGAAAGCCGTTACCGGCAGGCGGCCTGCCTTCTGGCCGATATCAGCTGGCGCGCCCATCCGGACTATCGTGGCCTGCAGGCATTGAACATCATCGCCCATTCCTCCTTCGTGGCGATCACCCATCCGGGCCGCGCCTATATCGCGCTTGCCAATTATTACCGTTTCGAGGGGCTGAACGATAACGGCACCACCCAACCGCTCGCCGCCATGGCGGGCGATCGCCTGCTGGAGCTGGGGAAGCTTCTCGGCGGCCTGCTGCGCGTCGTCTACCTCTTCTCGGCCTCGATGCCTGGCGTCGTCGACCACCTTAAATTCCGCAAATCCACCAATCCGGATGTGGATCTGGAATTCGTCGTACCGCACGACTATTGCGATTTCGCTGGTGAGCGTCTGGACGGACGTTTGCAGCAGCTTGCGAAGCTGACGGGCAAGCGATTGGCGTTCGTATTTGAGTAGCGAACGGATGTCAGCTTTCCGTAAATCAATGTAATGAATTGATCACGGCTATCGTGACAAGAGAATTCAATATTATACTCAATCAACAAGGGCTTCTAACCAGTTAGTTTTGCGATGACGCAAGAAAATTCCCCAGTTGTGCGGCGTATGGTGGCACTCATCAAGATCGTGTGGGTGGTGTCGATTATCGTTGCAGCAACCACCGTGGGAGCTTTGATTGGCTGGGAGCATCATGGATTTGTTGGAGCGTTAGTTCTTGGATTCGTCGGCTTCATTATTGGCGGCTTCCTAAGTTCGCCTTCTCTGCTTTTGCAACTGATAACTTAATGTTTCGCCAACCCGAGCCGCTTCGCATCAAGTTGTTTTCAACGCTTTCCGTCAGAACCGGTGCTGCGGCGTACGCTATGACCAGCGCTCGCAAAAGGCTTCTATATCGCTCGACTGAAAGTCGGAAAGCCGCGCCATGATCGTTTCGAATGGCCATTCCCACCACGCGATTGATGCAAGCTTTTCCGCGATGGATCGCGAAAATCGTTCGCGAATGATCTTCGCGGGAACGCCGCCGACGATGGTGTAGGGCAGCACATCTTTGGTGACGACCGCGCCCGCGGCGAGCACTGCCCCGTCTCCAACAGTGACACCCGGCAAGACGATAACCCCGTGACCGATCCAGACATCGTGACCGATGACGGCGCGGTCCTCCCTGCGCCGGTCGAAAAAGGCGTCATCGCGCACGGCATCCGCAGAATAATATTCAGGGCAATAGCTGAAACGGTGCATGGATGGCCGGTCCATCGGATGGTTCGGAGCGCCTATCCTGACCCCTGCGGCGATGGCGCAGAATTTTCCGGTCGTTGCATCGCCCACCATGCAACGGGGGCCAAGATAGGAGTAATTGCCGAGTTCGGCATTGTGCAGGGAGGTGTCAGCCAGAATTTCGCAGCATTCGCCGACGCTTGAATTTCTTATGCTCGCCGTCGCATGGATGACGGTCTCAGCGATTTTCGGGCGCTTGATCTGTGCGGTCGAATCCATTCCAGCCTCCGGATTTGCGCCTGCTTAACCGGTGATGATGAAGGTGCTGTGACGTGGAGTGGTCAAAGGAGTCCGGCCGGGCCGGGCATCCTTTCTAAAACGCAGATCACGCGCGATACCGCGTGACGCGAAATCCTGTCTTCACGCGGAATGTATCACTTGCCGGGGACACCCGCCGTGGCAAGCGTTTTCTTCCAGTAGTGGTCGGATATGTTTTGCGCGTTCCGAATGATGTGGCCGGCGATTTCGGGGTCTCCGCCCTCGAAGGTTTTCGGGTCGGCGCCGCATAACATCAGGAAGAGCTGCTGATGGGCGACGGCGGCAAAATAGTCGTGGGGCGGCGGCTGCATGTCTGAATCCAAGGCCCGGAATGCCTCAGTGACCTCTTTGCTGGCGCGTTCGAGCGCTGCGTGAATGGTGGCCATCATCGCTGCCTCCGTGCGCTCCAATATGGCCTGTACCTGCCGTTCCGCCGGTGTCAGGACCGGGCAACTCTCACTCATCGAATATCTCTCCTGTCGGTGCAACCATTCCACCGGGCGATATTATCGCAAGGATTGTGTCTGCTTTGCGGGAAAGATTGAAATCGTGGTCCTGAAACGCAACACGCTGGCTGACCACCGTGCCGCGATGCGTGGATCGAAACGGCAATGGGCTGGCACTGCTTTGCAAACGGCTCAGCCGTGCCCGAGCGCCTTGCGGATGCAGGCGCTGAGATAGGCATATTGCAACGGCGTTATCGTCGCCATGGCTTCCGTGCGGCTGGCAAGCCTGTCCTGATAGCCGACCGGAATATCGAACTGGCTGAAGGTGAAATCCCAGCGAATATCCTCGATGATATTGTAAAAATGGTCCGCGCCGCTGACGGCGGTTTTGGCGAGTTCGCCACCGAAAATATCCTGAATCACCAGCGCTGTGACGCCGCCCTGTCCCCGGGCGGGATTTTCGCGCGACCAGAGGGTGCTGGTCTCGCCCGACCAGCTTTTCCTTAAGGCATAATAGAGTCGTTCGGCATGGTCCTGCATGTGGGTCTTCCCTGTTTCGGAACCGCGTTCCGGGTCAGGCATGGTCAGAGGAGAAACGGAGCGCCGCGCAGCCTGAGAAGGCTGTGGGACGCTCCGACCGTTGAATTCGCACCAGGTGCGGACGGTACCGGAATGGATTCCGGCACCTTTTTTACTTCGCGTCGAGCAGGTCCTTGACCTCAAGCAGGACGAACTCGTTGTCATCGGCCTTGTCCAGCGCACGGCCGGCGGAGAAGGGCAGGTTGTTGTCGTTGCCGACGATGATATGCGTGGCGTCAACGCGATCGACATTCTCGATGGTGACGAAAGGCATGTCGTAGAAACCGTTGCTGCCGCCCTGACGCTTCTTGTTATCAGGATCGGAGATTTTCAGCAGATCGATATAGCCGATCTTGCGCGCGGCCTTGCCGACATTGGCGTCATTGAACTCGATCTTGTAGATGCGCTTGACCTTGGAGGGCACGGCAAAGCAGTTTGCTTCCGGCTTCTTCGGGTCGGCGCAGGCCTTGTCGGCGGTGCCGGCGCCATTGTCACGCTCGATGACCAGCGCCGTGCTGTCGTCCAGCATATTGAAGTCGCCGATGGCTTCGCCGCCTTGGGCCAAGGGGTAAAGCCAGGTGCGGCCGGTCCATTCCTTCTTGGCGGTGTCGAGTTCGATGATGCGCAGTGCGGTCGAACCGTCTTCGGTTTTCTCCACCTGGCCGTCGGCGGTGTAGAGCGGGCCTTCGAGAAGGCCATAGAGCCTGGAGCCATCCTTGGAGAGCGCCATGCCTTCATAACCGCCTGAACGCTTCAGGTTGAAAGCCGGCATTTTCTGTGTCGGGTTGCCGGGCAGTGCCAGGGTCGGATGATCCGGGGACTTCACCTCGATGTCGCCAGCCTTGGTGGTAATGACGTCGGTCAACTTGCCGTCGCGGGTGAATTTCAGGATGTAAGGCCCGAATTCCTCGCCCACCCAGAAACCATCGGCAACCGGCTGAATGGATTCGACGTCGAAATCCGCACCCGTCAGGTAACGCTTGCTCGAGCCTTCCAGAACGATCGGGAAGGGGGCCTTCATATCAGGGTCGGAGAGGAACACGGTTTCAAGCGCATTGACCTTGCCGGCGTCCCAGTCGAATTTCAGGTGGTGAAGCATCAGCATGGCGTCGCTGGAATTGAGCTTGGAACCGAAACCATTGTCGGAAAGGCTCCAGAAGCTGCCATCGGGCATGGCCTTGATGCCGGAAAAGCCCTGCATGGGCTGGCCGTTGAACGGCATGGAAAGGCCGGTCAGCCGCACACCGTCCTTGCCGGGCACGGTGCCGAGACCTTCAGCGCGCTTGCGGTCGGCCGTCGTGAACTTGGCGGAGGTCTTGAGGTGCTCCGGCGCATCGGCGGGTGCTGCGATGATGGTATTGGCCGGCAGAATGGCGTGGGAGACCAGCTTTGCCGGAAACTCCTTCTCAGCCGCATGCGAAGCGGTAGCGAGCGCAAGAAGAGCGCAGGATGCGAAAAGAACGTGCTTCATGATGGAGACCCCTCATTTCCTGTTGAAGACAGGATTGAGGCGATATGGTCGTCGCATGACAGGCAGGTGATTGTCGTTTGAAGCTTTGATGAATTTTGATGACGATGCCCTAAAAAGCCAGTATCGCCCCGCGTCTTGGCTTAAGCAGCAGGGGCCTGATACTGGCTGAGCGTACACACGCCGAGCGTCTGGCCGCGGCCCTTGACCGCGTGTTCGCCGAGATATTCGCTGCGCACGCCCTTGGGAAGCACAAGCTGATGCGCAAGATCGGCGGAAATCAGCACGGGGTGCCCCAGCATCTTGCTCAGCGATTCGAGCCGTGAGGTGGTGTTCACCGTGTCGCCGAAATAGGTGATCTTGTGATGGTCAACGCCGATTTCAGCGGTGATGACCGGTCCGCCATGGATGGCGAAGCGCAGGCGCGGCACTTCGCCGAAGCGGGCAAGCCACATATCGCGATTGCTTTCGATGGTCGCCTGGACGTCGAAAACGCAGCGCACGCAGGCCGCCCGCCTTATCGCCATGTGATAGGGCCAGGTGATGATGGCGGCGTCACCGATATAGTCGTCGATGACACCGCCGTGTTTTCTGACCGGCGCGGCATAGCTTGCGAAGATTTCACCGAGAAACTCCTGCGCCTTCAGGTCACCATGGGTTTCGGCGAAGGAGGTGGAGCCGACGAGATCGATAAAGATGAAGACCCGGTCTTCGCTCACCGGGCGTCTGTAGCGCCCGAGAATAAGGTCGATGAAGATATCGCGGCCGAGAAGCTCACGCACGCGCATGATGAAAACGATGATGCCGCAGACGATGAGGGTAAAGACGAGGGTTTGCACCTCGGCATGCACCGCCCGCTTCCAGGTGCCGGGAAATATCCCGCTGAGCCACAGGATCGTGCCGCCAAGCCCGAAGCCGCAAAAGACGAGGATGGCGTAGATGATGAGGCCGACGGCGATATAGGCCGGTGTCGGCAGGGCGCTGACCTGCCGCGACAGGCCCGGCATGATGTAGCCGCGCTCGAAAGCAAGGATGGGCGTGCAGGCGAACAGCGCATAGGTAGCACCGATCAGCGCGCCGCCGCCATATTCCAGAAGCGCATAGGCCACGCCGCTGCCGGCCACGGCAACGAAGAGCACCACGTAATCCAGAATGGGCAGCAATTTTCTCATATCGGTTCTTGATCTCGGGAAGGGAAGCCCGCCGTTCCCGCCGGGCGAAGCTTCTGTTCAGGTCATATGCGACATTAATGCGGAAAATGCGCTGCAAAAAGTGACCTTTCGGTAAGGTCACATGAAGGATTGGAAAGGTTGTTGCCCTGTTGCCGCAAAACGGGTGCTGATACCGCGCTACGTCTAATAGGATGTTCTGTAATAGACTGTTTCAAGCGGGGATTGCGGTCGGTCGTCCGGCGAGCGGTTCGACCATTTGATTGGAAAGGCGGCAAAGCGCAGCCGATTGCCCTCTATCCATGCCCGGTCGAACAGGGTTTCTCCTCTGCCGGCGAAAGTGATTGCAGCGCAGGTTTTGCCGTCGACATCGAAAGGAATATTCTCTTTCCAGCCGCTCAGGCCACAACCGGTGCCTTTCGGGTCGCCATTATAATGGTCGACGACAGCGGGGTCGTTCGGCGTCATGGTGATCGAGGTGACGGTATGGGCAAACAGCAGGCTGTCATGGTCTTTCAGCCCGCCATCCAGCGCGCCTTCGTAACGCACCTGCACCGTGGGCTGCTGGCAGCTGTTGCGGGCGTAGATCTGCGAGACGGCATGTATGCTTTCGCCACGTATCGTGATGCGCGTAACGATGCCGTGCCGGTCATTCTTGCCGATCTTCAGACAGTCGGTCGTCCATTCTCCCTGAAGATCGACCTTGCCATCGTCGGCGTGGCTGCTTGCGGGAGCAGGGAGGATGCCTGCGACCGCCACGGAGGCGGCCACCAGAAGCGTGCTGGCAGGTTTCATGGCAATACCCTCAAAGCGCAACTATCGGCACAGAGATGGAATGCGATGCGGGCGAAATTACGGTCCGGCGTGCGGGCGATTACGGCTCGCTCGCTGCCACCTCAACCGCCTCGACCTTCTTGCCGGCAAAACGCAGCGCCACTTCGCCGTTGATGAGTTTCAGCGCCACATCACCGAAGAGTTCCCGCCGCCAGCCGGTCAATGCGGCCACGCTCGCCTTCTCGCCCTCCGAGGCGATCTTGTCCAGATCCTCGCTATTGGCGATGACCTTGGCGGCGACGCCATGCTTGTCGGCGGTCAGCTTCAGGAGGACCTTCAGCAGTTCCACGGCAGCACCCGAGCCTTCCGGCGCGTGGCTGTGACGCGGTGCCTTCGGCATGTCTTCCTTGGGAAGCGCCAGCGCCGCATTCACGGTTTCGATAATCGCCGTGCCAGAAGCGGAACGCTCCCAGCCCTTCGGGATGGTGCGAAGCCGCGACAGGGCCTCGGCATCCTTCGGCTGCTGCTGGGCGATTTCGAAGATCGCATCGTCCTTCAGCACGCGTGAACGCGGCACGTTGCGCGACCGCGCCTCACGCTCGCGCCAGGCGGCGACGAATTTGAGGATCGCAAGTTCCGTCGGCTTGCGCAGACGCGATTTCAGCCGCAGCCACGCATCGTCGGGATGCATGTCGTAGGTATCGCGCGATTCGAGAATGTCCATCTCTTCGGTCAGCCACAGCGAGCGGCCTTCGCGCTCCAGCTGCGCCTTCAGCGCCAGATAGACATCGCGCAGATGGGTCACGTCGGCCAGTGCGTAGTCCAGCTGCTTGTCGGTCAGCGGGCGGCGGCTCCAGTCGGTGAAACGTGAGGATTTGTCGATCTGCACATTCTTGATCTTCTGCACCAGCTGGTCGTAGGAGATCGAATCGCCGAAACCGCAGACCATGGCGGCGACCTGGGTGTCGAAGATCGGATGCGGAATAAGCCCGCCGAGATGGTAGATGATTTCGATATCCTGGCGCGCGGCGTGGAAAACCTTCACGACGGCAGGATTGGCCATCAGCTCGAAAAGCGGGGTCAGGTCGAGACCCTTGGCGAGCGGATCGACCAGCACCTCGAGCGTCGGGCTCGCCATCTGCACAAGGCAGAGTTCCGGCCAGAAGGTCGTTTCCCGCAGAAATTCGGTGTCGATGGTGATGAATTCCGATTTCGCCAGTTCCGTGCAGGCTTCGGCGAGGGCGGCAGTCGTTTCAATCATTGCAAATGGCCACTCGTGAAAATTATCCGTCTTACTTTCCCTTTGCCGGGCGCATGTCAATACAAAGCCCGCTTTTGAAGGCTTAAGGATCGTTTTTCTCGGGCGGATTTGGCTCCTGCCCGTCCTTTTTGGGCGGCGGGGGCGCGGCGAGCTTCTGGAAATAGGCGGATGTGCGCAAAAGCGAGCGGAACCGCCAGTTCCTCTCCTCCACGGGAACGCCCTCGCGCATCCGCAGCCGGTATATGGTGTAGGCGATGAAAACGATCTGGATCGCGGCCGTATAGCTGAACAGCGCTTTCGGACCGAACTGGTCGATCAGCACGGAGGCAAGCAGCGGCCCGACGGTTGCGCCCACCGACCAGAAGAACAGCAGCCCGGCGGAAACCATCGCATGTTCGCCCTCCTTGGCATGGTCGTTGCCGTGAGCGGAACTCAACGAATAGAGCGGCAGGGCGAAGGCGCCGAAGATGAAGACGCCGATGATGTTGCTCCACTCATCCGTGCCGGCAAAGAAGGCGAGAAACAGGCCGACGATCACCGACCCGGCCGTGGTGGCGAGAATGATGATGCGCCGGTCGTAGCGGTCGGAATAGACGCCGAGCGGATATTGCAGCACCACACCGCCGATGATGCCGGCGCTCATGAAGGTGGCGATGGCGGTAACGGAAAGCCCGATCTGTTCGGCATAGATCGGGCCGATATTGCGAAACGCCGCCATGCTGAGGCCGACGGCCACGCAGCCGACCACGGCAAGCGGCGAGATGCGCCAGACCGCGAAAAGATTGAAAGGAATCTGTTTCGGCGGCGCGGGGTTGGATTTGTCGGCAAGCGAGATCGGCACCAGCGACAGCGTGAGCGCCATGGCGATCAGCGAAAACACCACCGGTCCGTCAATGCCGGCGACGGGAATGATATATTGTGCGAGCGTCACGGAGCCGAGATCGACGAAGCGATAGATGGAGAGCGTGCGCGCCCGGTTGGAATTCGTCACCTGCGCGTTGATCCAGCTTTCTATCGCCGCGAAAAGACAGGCGACAGCAATGCCGATGACGAAACGCATCAGCATCCAGAACAGCGGATGAATGACCAGCGGTATGGCGATCGACGCGGCCGACGCGACGGCCGCCATGGTGGCGAAGGTGCGGATATGGCCGATCTTGCGCAGAAGCCGCGTCACCGAAATGCAGCCAAGCGCAAATCCGATGCTGTAGGCGGCGCTGATGAGGCCGATGGTGCTGGCCGAAAATCCTTCGGAGAGGCCACGCAAGGCGATATAGGTTCCCTGCAGGCCGTTACCGCCGATCAGAATGCCGGCGGTGACGAGAAGCGGGATAAGAGGTCTGATCTGGCTCATTGCGGGCCGACTCGGTTTGGCGGGCTGATTAGGACTATCTAAAGCCAAGGAGGGGGAAAGGACAGCCAGAAGGCGACATTGTTGTGCTTTGCCTTGACAAATCAGGCTGGCCATGCGCTTTTCCGGCAAATTTCGACAGTGCCGCCCATCTGGCCTCCATCAGGCCCACGACACGTTCCAGGATAAAAAAATGCATCGTTACCGCAGCCACACCTGTGCCGCTCTCCGCAAGTCCGACGTCGGCGAAACCGTTCGCCTTTCCGGTTGGGTTCATCGCGTGCGAGATCATGGCGGCGTTCTCTTCATCGACCTTCGCGACCATTACGGCATCACCCAGGTGGTGGCCGATCCTGACAGCCCGGCCTTCAAGGTTGCCGAGACGGTTCGCGGTGAATGGGTCATCCGCATCGATGGCCTCGTCAAGGCGCGCTCGGAAGACACCGTCAACAAGGGCATGGCGACCGGCGAGATCGAGCTTTATGCGCAGGAAATCGAGGTTCTCGGCGTTGCCAAGGAACTGCCGCTGCCGGTCTTCGGCGAGCCTGACTATCCTGAAGACGTTCGCCTGAAATACCGCTTCCTCGATCTTCGCCGCGAAACGCTGCACAAGAACATCGTCAAGCGCACGCAGATCATTTCCGCCATGCGCACCGGCATGGCCGATGCCGGCTTTGCCGAATATACGACGCCGATCCTCACCGCTTCCTCGCCGGAAGGCGCGCGCGACTTCCTCGTGCCCTCGCGTATCCATGAAGGCAAGTTCTTCGCGCTGCCGCAGGCGCCGCAGCAGTATAAGCAGCTTCTGATGGTGGCCGGTTTCGACCGTTATTTCCAGATCGCGCCGTGCTTCCGCGATGAAGACCCGCGCGCTGACCGCCTGCCGGGCGAGTTCTACCAGCTCGACGTCGAAATGAGCTTCGTGACCCAGGAAGATGTCTGGACCACGATGGAGCCGATGATGACGGCCGTGTTCGAGAAATTCGCCGAAGGCAAGCCGGTTACGAAACAGTGGCCGCGCATTCCCTATGACGAGGCGATCCGCAAATATGGTTCCGACAAGCCGGACCTGCGCAACCCGATCGTCATGGAAGCCGTGACCGAACATTTCGACGGTTCGGGTTTCAAGGTCTTCGCCAACATGATCGCTTCCAACCCCAAGGTTCAGGTCTGGGCCATTCCGGCCAAGACCGGCGGTTCGCGCGCTTTCTGCGACCGCATGAACGCATGGGCGCAGTCTCAGGGCCAGCCCGGCCTCGGCTACATCTTCTGGAAGGAAGAGGAAGGCAAGGTCGGCGGTTCCGGTCCGCTCGCCAAGAATATCGGCGAAGAACGCACCGAGGCGCTGCGCCAGCAGCTCGGCCTTGAGGCAGGCGATGCCTGCTTCTTCGTCGCCGGCGATCCCGCCAAGTTTTACAAGTTTGCCGGTGAGGCGCGCACCCGCGCTGCCGACGAGCTGAACCTGATCGACCGCGACCGTTTCGAAATGTGCTGGATCGTCGATTTCCCCTTCTTCGAATATAACGAGGAAGAAAAGAAGATCGACTTCGCCCATAACCCCTTCTCCATGCCGCAGGGCGGTCTGGAAGCGCTGGAAGGGCAGGATCCGCTCTCCATTAAGGCGTTCCAGTATGACGCGGTCTGCAACGGCTTCGAAATCGCCTCCGGCTCGATCCGTAACCAGTCGCCTGAGCTGATGGTCAAGGCTTTCGAAAAGGTCGGCCTGTCGCAGAGCGATGTGGAAGAGCGCTTCGGCGGTCTCTACCGTGCCTTCCAGTACGGCGCGCCTCCGCATGGCGGTTGCGCATTCGGCATCGACCGCGTGGTCATGCTGCTGGTTGGCGCGAAGAACCTGCGCGAAATCACGCTGTTCCCGATGAACCAGCAGGCACAGGACCTCCTGATGAACGCGCCGTCGCCGGCAACGCCGACCCAGCTTCGTGAGCTGGCGCTGCGCGTCGTTCCGTCCAAGAAGGACTGATATGGTGAAGACGCTGCTCGACCGGGTTCGTGCAGCCTTCACCCGTGCATTGGCGGCCGCACTTGCGGCCGCTTTTGCGTTCTGGGTCGCGCATCGGTGGCTGGGCCATCCGCAACCCGTCTTTGCCGCAATCAGCGCGCTTATCTGCCTTGCTCCGGGAATTCCAAGCCATGTTCGCCAGGGCCTTGGCCTGATGGTTGGTGTCACCATCGGCATTCTCGTCGGGGAGATTGCGCTCCTCGTCCCGCATGATGTTGCTGAAATCCGGCTGGCCTCGGCGACCTTCATCGCCATGATCCTCGCCTCCATGTTCGGCCTGCCGCCGGTCGTGCCGATACAGGCTGGCGCCTCGGCCATGCTGGTGCTTTTGATGGGGCCGCAGGCTGCCGGTTTTGTCCGTTTTGTCGATGTGATCGTGGGTGTGGCGACCGGTGTGGCCGTAGCGCTCGTCTTCTTTCGCGAGCGGCTGAAGCTCTAGCGGTCTTGTCATAAAACCTTAATTAAACTGACAAATCCGGTAGATGAGTTCTTAAACCTTCTCAATCATTCATCCCATCGTGAAATCTGCAAACGAGGGTTGAATGTTTTCGCTGATCTCGACGTTTAGAATTGCGCATCGCGTATCCATGCTCGCACTGGCTGCGCTGTGCGGGATCGCCGTCATCGCGGGCATGCTGCTCTGGCAAAGACAGATGGAGGCGCGTTATCGTGTCGCCGAAGAGACGCTGATCGAGCGGGACGGGGTGCTGGCGGCGCTGGAGGACGGTTTGCATGAAAGCCGTCTTCATCAGAGAGATTTTCTGCTGACCCGCGATATGAAATCCGTTGCGCGGTTTGACCAGACGATGGATCAGGTCCGGCAGTCTTTGAACCATCTCGCAGACGAGGCCACACCGCAGACCCGGACGCGGCTCGAAGCGCTCGCGCAGGGTGCTGCTGCCTATTCCGACCGCATGAAGGCGCTGGTCGCCAAGAATGCGGAACTGGGCCTCACGCCGACAGAGGGCCTTGAGGGCGCCATGCGCAATGGCGTGCATTCCATCGAAAAGCTCATCGACACCGTCGCCAATGCCGAAATCCGTGCCAGCATGCTGATGATGCGCCGGCATGAAAAGGATTTCATTTTGCGGCGCGATGAAGCCTACACGGGCAAACATGCCGCCGAGGTGGAAACCTTCAAGGCGCTGGTGAAGCAGGAATACCGGCCGGGCGCGGAGCGCCAGCGCATCATGGATGCTCTGGAAATTTACACTGCCTCCTTCCGCTTTTATGCGCAGGCCGTGCTGGAGGAGCAGAAGGCGCGCGAAACGGTCGCCACTGCGTATAATGCGCTGCTGCCCGTTGTCGCGGATATTTCCACGGCCTATCAGCAGGAGCGGGAAGCCAGCGCGCTGAAAAATCAGACTGCGGCGGAAACAACCGTTTCCATCGTTGTCGCGCTTATCGCGCTCGCCGTTATCAGCCTTTTTGCCGGAGTTTATCTCATTGGCCGTTCGATAACCCGTCCAGCCACCGCCATTACCGGCGCGATGCGTCGTCTGGCGGGAGGTGAGACGGAGCTCGACGTCCCCGGCCTTCGCCGCAGTGACGAGTTTGGCGCCATGGCGCAGGCGCTTGAGGTTTTCCGGCAGGCGGCCATCGCCAAGATAGAGCTGGAGACCGAAGCCCTTGTCGCCCGCCGGCAGGCCGAAGAGGAAAAAGCGCGGTTCCAGCGCGAGGCGGAGGCCGAGGCGAAGACGCGGCTGATGCAGGCGACGACGGGACTTGCGGCGGCGCTGCATCGCCTTGCCGCCGGCGACCTCTCCTTCGAACTCCATGAGCCTTTCGCCCCGGATTTCGAAGCCCTGCGCCACGATCTCAACCGGACGATCCGCCAGCTCGATGTCGCCATGTCCGGTGTCGTGCAGTCGAGCGTGGCGATTGATGGCGGCAGCCAGGAGATCAGCCAGAGCGCTGCCGATCTCGCCCGCCGCACCGAGCAGCAGGCCGCCTCGCTGGAGGAAACCGCTGCCGCGCTGGATGAATTGACAACGAATATCCGCATTTCGGCGGAGCGTGCGGTGGAAGCCCGCGCGGTCGCCCATTCGGCAGACGAGGACGCCAGCCGCACGGCCGATCTCGTTGTCGATACGATCATGGCGATGGAAAAGATCGAACAGTCATCGGGCAAGATCGGAAGCATCATCAGTGTCATCGATGAGATTGCCTTTCAGACCAATCTTCTTGCACTCAATGCCGGTGTCGAGGCGGCACGTGCGGGCGAGGCGGGACGCGGTTTCGCCGTCGTTGCCCAGGAAGTGCGGGAACTGGCGCAACGCTCCGCAAAGGCGGCCGCCGAGATCAAGGTGCTCATTCGCAACTCCGGTACGGAGGTAAAGGACGGTGCGCGTTTCGTGCGCGAAACAGGGGCCGCCCTCTCGCGTATCGGCGGCTCGGTCAAGACAATCAACGATCATATCGAGGCGATCGCCGTCGCCACGAAGGAGCAGTCGCTCGGACTTTCCGAAATCAACGCCACCGTCAACCACCTGGATCAGGGCACGCAGCAGAACGCCGCCATGGTCGAGGAAAACAATGCCGCCAGCGCCATGCTGGCCGGCGAGACGGCGCGGCTGAAGGAACTGGTCTATCAATTCCAGCTGAGCGAGACGGACGTGCAGATGCAGAGGATGAGCCAGCGCGAAGCGGCCTGATATAGGTCCAGCCATTGAAAAGCGGGTGCGCAACTTGCCGCCCGCTTTTTTGCTGTCTATAGATGGGTCACTCACCACGGACCCGGTGAAACCCCGGGTGGCTCTTCTGGCCGCCGATCCGCCAGACAACGCAAAGCACCGACATTCCTTTTCAATCTACCGGACATGGCTCCGGCCGGTGCGTCATTCTTTGCGAAAAAATCAAATGAACAGATTTCAGACTTACAGACGTGAGTGGTTTTCCAATATTCGCGGCGATCTCCTTTCCGGCATCGTCGTGGCACTCGCCCTCATTCCCGAAGCCATCGGCTTTTCCGTCATCGCCGGGGTCGATCCGAAGGTGGGATTGTTCGCCTCCTTTGCGATTGCCTGCGTTTCCGCCTTTACCGGCGGCAGACCGGGCATGATCTCGGCGGCAACCGCCGCCACCGCCGTCCTGATGGTCACGCTCGTCAAGGAACACGGGCTGCAATATCTCTTCGCCGCCACCATCCTCATGGGCGTGCTGCAAATTCTGGCGGGCCTTGTAAAACTCGGCCGGGTGATGCGCTTCGTCTCGCGTTCGGTCATGACCGGCTTCGTCAACGCGCTGGCGATCCTGATCTTCATGGCGCAATTGCCCGAGCTGATCGGCGTGCCGGTCGAGACCTATGTCATGATCGCGGCCGGTCTTGCGATCATCTATCTCTTCCCGCTGGTCACCAAAATAGTGCCGTCGCCGCTGGTCGCCATTATCGTTCTCACCTGTGTTGCCGTCTTCTCCGGCATGGATATCCGCACGGTCGGCGATCTCGGTGAGTTGCCCTCGACGCTGCCGATATTCGCCCTGCCGCAGGTGCCGCTGACCTTCGAGACGTTGCAGATTATCTTTCCCTATTCCGTCGCGCTCGCCGCCGTCGGTCTGCTGGAATCGCTGCTGACGGCGCAGATCGTCGACGACATGACGGATACGGGCAGCAACAAGAGCCAGGAATGCATCGGGCAGGGGACGAGCAATATCGCCTCCGCCCTCATCGGCGGCATGGGCGGCTGCGCCATGATCGGCCAGTCCGTCATCAATGTCAGCTCCGGCGGTCGGGGCCGCTTATCCACCTTCGTCGCGGGCGCGTTTCTGCTGTTCCTCATACTGGTGCTGGACGATCTCGTGCGCATCATTCCCATGGCCGCGCTGGTGGCGGTGATGATCATGGTCTCCATCGGCACCTTCTCGTGGCGTTCCATCCTCGATCTGCGCCGCAACCCGCCATCTTCCAGCATCGTCATGCTGATCACGGTCGGCACGGTGCTTGCGACCCACGATCTTGCAAAGGGCGTGTTGGCCGGCGTCCTTCTCTCCGGGGTGTTTTTCGCGGGCAAGGTGTCGAAACTCTTCCATGTCCGGCCGGAGCTTTCAGCCGATGGCCGGGAGCGGGTCTATCGCGTCGATGGCCAGATTTTCTTCGCCTCGACGGAAAGCTTCATCGCCGCCTTCGATTTTGCCGATGAGGTTGAGGCGGTGACAATCGATGTCACCCAGGCGCATCTGTGGGATATTTCCGCGGTCGGCGCGCTGGATAAGGTGGTCCTGAAATTCCGCAAGGCCGGCAGGCGGGTTGAGGTGATCGGCGTCAACGAGGCAAGCGCCCACATGATCGACCGCTTCGCCCTGCACGATAAACAGGACGGCGCTGTCGCGCCGCTGCACTGAGTGCAAAAGAAAAGCCCCGGCATGACCGGGGCTTTTTGGTTCTATTCGTTTGCCGTTACCGTCACGCCGAGCATTTTCGGCAGGGTATTCGGCGCGCCCATCGCAGCGCCCATGATCATCGGGAACGGAACCGGCTTTTCCGGCTCTGCCGTGATCGAGAAGTTCTTCGGATTGTCGATATAGGTGTTGATCGCCGCCGACACCATGTTCTGCAATTCCGGAACGTTGAGCGAAGCCATCATGATCGGCGCCATGCCCTTGATGGTCTGGGCAAGCTGGTCGCCCGTCATGCCCTGCTGGCTTGCCGCATAGTCGATGGCGCGCTTGGTGATGCTGGCGTCTTCGAAGCTGATCTCGGCGTTGACGAAGGAGAGCTGCTGCATCAGGCCGAGCATGGCGAGGCTTGCTGCCTGGTCCGCCTGTTCCTTGTTCGGATTGGCGGCCTGCGCCTTCACCGTTTCCTGCATCGACTTGATGAAGTCGAGCGTGTAGCCGGAGAAACCGAACGACATGTTGAGACGGCCGACATTGTCGAGGTCGATGGCATATTCTTCGACGTCGATGGTGCCGGAGGCCACTTCCCAGCTGCCGCTCATGGTCATGTCGCCGGAAAGCGCCTGCAGATTGAGCTTTTCAATCGCGTCCTTCGTGCCGGGATCGGTCACGTCGCTGAGATCGGCCTTGAAGCCGGATGCGTCGAGTTCGAAACCGATAGAAGCCTTGTCGTCGCTGACGGACATGGTTGCGGTGCTTTCCTCGAGCGAGAAAGCCGGCTTGCCGTCGATGGAAACGGAAACCGGACCGCTATGCGCCTCATCGTAGAACATCAGCGCATCGATGGTGCCGGTGGTCGCATCGCCCGGAATGACGAGGCCGGACATGTAGATGTCGCTTGCCTTGATCTCCACATTTTCCTGCTTGTAGTCGATATTATCGAAGCGGGCGTTCTTGATCTTGTAGCCGCCGTTGTTTTCCTCGACGCCTTCGAGCGTCACATTGCCGACCGGGATCTTCTTGGCCGGATCGGCTGCCGCGTTGAAGGTCACGCTGTTCAGGGTCACCGTCGAGCCGTTGACGGCGACGGAACCGGCAGCGATCTCGCCGCCCTGCGCGGCATAGGCCGCATTGATCTTCTTCAGCACATCCCCGCCATCCAGCGCGAAGGCCGGTGCCGAAAGCGTAAGAAGCGCGGCACTCGCGAAAAGAACCTGCCGGGTGGATTTCAGTCTCATGATGTTTCTTCCCTCAACGTACGGCTGTGCACCGTGTCCGAATTCGAATGGTGATACTTATATTCGCGATTATTCAAAGGTCTATAGGATTTAGATCGATTCCCATGACGGCGGCATTGCGGCATTTGCAACGCGGTTAACAAAAAACAGCATGAAAGAGTTGCTTTCATCCACAGGGCAGACCCCCGAATTTCTTGCCGGGAATCGGCATTTCCGCTAGTCAAGCACCATGGGAAAAAATCTTGTACCTCCGTCAGGCGGAGACGATAACATTCATCCGGTCGATTTGAAGGCGGCGCTTGAAGAGCGCTACCTCGCTTACGCCTTGTCCACGATCATGCATCGTGCGCTGCCGGATGTGCGCGACGGCCTGAAGCCGGTTCACCGCCGCATCATTCATGCCATGAGTGAAATGGGCATTCGCCCCAACTCCGCCTTCAAGAAATGCGCCCGTATCGTCGGTGACGTGATCGGTAAATTCCACCCGCATGGCGACCAGTCGGTCTATGATGCGCTGGTGCGTCTAGCGCAGGATTTCTCCCAGCGTTATCCGATTGTCGACGGACAGGGCAATTTCGGCAATATCGATGGCGACGGCGCCGCCGCCTATCGTTACACCGAAGCGCGCATGACCGAGGTTGCGGCGCTGCTGCTCGAGGGCATCGGCGAGGATGCGGTGGATTTCCGCGCCACCTATAACGAAGAAGACGAGGAACCGGTCGTCCTGCCGGGCGCATTCCCCAATCTGCTCGCCAACGGCGCCTCCGGCATTGCGGTGGGCATGGCGACCTCGATCCCGCCGCACAACGCCCATGAACTTTGCGACGCGGCGCTTTACCTCATCAAGCATCCCGATGCGACGGTGGAAAAGCTGGTGGAATTCATTCCCGGCCCCGACCTGCCGACGGGCGGCGTGATCGTTGAGAGCCGTGAGAATATTCTTGATGCCTATAAGACCGGCCGCGGCGGTTTCCGCGTGCGCGCCAAATGGGAGACGGAAGATCTCGGCCGCGGCGGTTATCAGATCGTCATCACCGAAATTCCCTTCCAGGTGCAGAAATCGCGCCTGATCGAGAAGATCGCCGAGCTGCTGATTGCCCGCAAGCTGCCGCTGCTCGAGGATATTCGCGACGAATCGGCCGAAGACGTGCGCATCGTGCTGGTGCCGAAGAGCCGTACCGTCGATGCGACGCTGCTGATGGAATCGCTGTTCCGCCTGTCCGACCTCGAAAGCCGCCTGCCGCTCAACATGAACGTGCTGTCGCTCGGCAAGGTGCCGAAGGTGATGGCGCTGAACGAGGTGCTGAGCGAGTGGCTGGCGCACCGCAAGGATGTGCTGGTCCGCCGTTCCCGCCACCGTCTCGCGGCCATCGACCGCAGGCTCGAGATTCTCGGCGGCCTGCTCGTCGCTTATCTCAATCTCGATGAGGTCATCCGCATCATCCGCGAAGAGGATGAGCCGAAACATGTGATGATGGCCAAGTGGTCGCTCACCGACAATCAGGCCGAAGCCATCCTTAACATGCGGCTGCGCAACCTGCGCAAGCTCGAGGAATTCGAAATCCGCAAGGAGTTCGATGAACTCAGCAGCGAAAAGGCCGAGATCGAGGCGCTGCTCGCTTCCGATGACAAGCAATGGCAGACCGTCGCCTGGGAAATCGGCGAGGTCAAAAAGAAATATGCCAAGGCAACCGAGATCGGCCGCCGCCGCACCCAGTTCGCGGATGCGCCGGATGCCGATATCGAGGCCATCCAGCAGGCGATGATCGAGAAAGAACCGGTCACCATCGTCATCTCGCAGAAGGGTTGGATCCGGGCGCTGAAGGGGCATATGTCCGACACCTCGTCGCTCACCTTCAAGGAAGGCGATGGCCCGAAGCTGGCCTTCCCGGCGCAGACGACGGACAAGCTGCTGCTGCTGACGACAGGCGGCAAGGCCTATACGCTCGGCGCCGACAAGCTGCCGGGCGGTCGCGGCCATGGCGAGCCGATCCGCATCATGGTCGACATGGAGAACGATCAGGACATCTTGACCGCCTTCGTGCACGATCCATCGCGCAAGCTGCTGCTCGTCTCCACGGCTGGCAACGGTTTCATTGTACCCGAGAGTGAAATGGTCGCTAATACCCGCAAGGGCAAGCAGATCATGAATGTCTCGATGCCGGATGAAGCCAAGCTCGCCGTGCCGGTGACGGGCGACCATGTCGCCGTCGTCGGCGAAAACCGCAAGCTTCTGGCCTTCCCGCTTTCGCAGGTGCCGGAAATGTCGCGCGGCAAGGGTGTGCGCCTGCAGCGCTACAAGGACGGCGGCGTCGTTGACGTGAAGTGTTTCGCGCTTGCCGAAGGCTTGTCATGGTCCGACACGGCCGGCCGTCTGTTCAACAAGGTGGGTGAGGAATTGCGCGAATGGCTGGCCGACCGTGCCACTGTTGGCCGCACCGTGCCGAAGGGCTTTCCGCGCAGCGGGAAATTTGGCGGGTAACACGTAAATGACGTTCCCGGTTGCAAAGCCGGGACGTCTTTCCTGCTTTACTTACAAGAGCTCGGCATTCGCTGAGGCTTTACGAGAGTTCATTTTTCTTCAGGGTGGTAAACCTCCCACCCGCGTGGGGTCAGATGCTCCTGCGGATGGTAGCGGGTCTTGTAGCCCATCTTTTCCGAACCATCGACCCAGTAGCCGAGATAGACATGCGGCAGGCCAAGCGCGCGGGTGCGGGTGATGTGATCGATGATCATGAAGGTGCCGAGCGAGCGTTTTTCCAGATCGGGATTGAAGAAGGAATAGACCATCGACAGGCCGTCGCTCATCACGTCGCTGAGCGCCACGGCCAGAAGTTCGCCGCGCTTGCTGGAATCGATGCCGGAGCCGGGTTCGCGCACGCGATATTCGATGATGCGGGTGTTCACATGCGTGTCTTCCACCATGATCGCATAGTCCAGCGCCGACATGTCGGACATGCCGCCCGACTGGTGGCGGTGGTCGAGATAGCGGCGAAACAGGGCGAATTGTTCGGTGGAAGGCTCGGCGGCATGAACCGTGGCGACGACGTCCCTGTTGGCGGCCAGAACCCGCCGCATCGATTTCGTCGGCTGGAACTGTTCGGTCAGGATACGCACGGACACGCAGGCTCGGCAGTTTTCGCAGGCCGGGCGATAGGCGATGTTCTGCGAGCGCCTGAAACCGCCCTGGGTCAGAAGATCGTTCATTTCCGAAGCGCGCGGACCGACCAGATGGGTGAAGACCTTCCGCTCCATCTGGTTCGGCAGATAGGGGCAGGTGGCCGGCGCCGTAAGATAGAATTGGGGAGAGGGCGTCGCCTGCGTGTTCATCGAACCGTGATCGCCTCCTGCGTCTGTTATGAAAGCGCGCCGCGATTTCACGGGGTTGGCGGCGGCGCTTCAAGCGACATGCATAATGTCACAGAATGGCAAAATGCCGGAAAACGTCAACTGCGAGATGCGGCATTTGCGGGGTTTGAAAGCCACGTTTGCGTGGCTTTCCTCGATATCAGCGCGTTCTGACGATGACGGTGCCGAGCAGGAAGTCGTGAACGAGGCGCGAACGCTCGGTAAACAGGCCTGCAAGCAGGATCAGCGGCGTCAAAACCGAGTTGATGACCCAGAAAAGCACGATGTGAACGGTCGACAGCAGGAAATCGATTCGCCGTCCGTCCATCCGCGCCATGGCTATCCCCATCGCCCGCATGCCGGGGGTCGCCTGCGAGGGGCCGCCGAGCGTCATGCCGAAATAAAGCACGGCAACGATGACGAACAGCGCTGGATAGAGGAAGAAGCCGAGGCCGAGGGTAATCACGCCGAGAAAGAAGACGATGACCGCGGCCGGAATGCACAACAGGAGAACGATCGCATAATCGATCAGGAACGCGAAGACCCGCCGGCTCAGGACGCCGCTATAGGCGCGCCAGTCATCCGGTGCGGCATAGGTGGGGTTCTGGTCGAGGCTCATCGGTCGTTTTCTCCTGAGAAGGCATGACAGCGCGGCATGAGTGCCGTGTCAGCAGACAATATGGGAAGAAAACGACCGAATACAATAAGTGCGGGCTTCAGCCCTTTGCCAGTTTGCGTGCGGCCTCGATGGCGAAATAGGTGAGAACGCCATCGCAACCGGCACGCTTGAAACAGAGAAGCGTTTCCATCATCACGCGCTCGCCATCGATCCAGCCGTTCATCGCGGCAGCCTTGATCTGGGTATATTCGCCGGACACCTGATAGGCGAAGGTCGGCAGGCCGAAATTCTCCTTCAGCCGCCAGCAGATGTCGAGATAGGGCAGGCCGGGCTTGACCATCAGCATATCCGCACCTTCCTCCACGTCGAGAGCGGCATCGCGGATCGCCTCCATGCCATTTGCGGGGCTGATGTAATAGCTGTTCTTGTCGCCCTTCAGAAGGCCGGCCGTGGAAATGGCCTCGCGATAGGGGCCGTAATAACCGGAAGCGAATTTCGTCGCATAGGACATGATGCCGACATTCTGGTGTCCGGCGGCATCGAGACCGCGACGGATGGCGCCGATCCGGCCATCCATCATCTCCGATGGAGAAATAATGTCCGATCCGGCTTCCGCCTGCAGGATCGCCGCCTTGATAATCTGTTCCACCGTCTCGTCATTGACGATCTCGTCGCCGCGCAGAATGCCGTCATGGCCGTGGCTGGTGAAGGGGTCGAGCGCAACATCGGTGATCATGCCGATATTGGGAACGGCTTTCTTGACGGCGATGGTTGCCTTATTGATGAGATTATTCGCCTCGAGTGCGTTAGAACCGGTCTCGTCGCGCAGCTCCATTTCGATGTTCGGGAAGGTAGCAATTGCCGGAATGCCGAGATCGGCGGCCTCTTTTGCGGCTTCCACCAGCTTGTCGACGCTCATGCGGTTGACGCCCGGCATCGCCGGAATGGGATCGAGAATATTGCTGCCCGGCACGATGAAGACCGGCCAGATGAGATCGTCAACGGTGAGGCGGCTTTCCTGCACCAGACGGCGCGTCCAATCCGCCTTGCGATTGCGCCGCATGCGACGATGGCCGGTGATCTCGTCGACTAGATGCGTTTTGTCCTGCATGTAAGAATGTCCTTCGATCAAATTTGGAAAGCTGCATAACATGAAGCGCGGCCCATGCGAATGCGACAATCTTCCCTCATCGGCGTCCCGCACCGGCGTGATGTTTTGACAAGGCAGGCCGTGGAATTCAATATGGGCTGGTCGCCCGTTCGTCGAGACCGTATCTTCCGGCCATGGAACCTGATTCTCAACCTCTGCCGAAGCGTCCGCTTACGGAAATCCTCTTTCTGGTCTTCATGAGGCTGGTCGCGGTCTCCTGTTTCTGGTTTGGCCTGCAATATTGGGCGATGCTGACGGGATATTCGCTGGGCGGGCAGGGCCGGTTCGACATGCTGAACCTGCCCTGGCGGGTGGCGGGCAGTGCGCTGGCGGTGATTTTCCCGGTTGCCGCACTCGGCCTCTGGCTCGGCGCCTCTTGGGGGGCGGTCATCTGGGTCATGGGCGCGGGCGCGCAGATCGCCATGTACAAGGTGTGGCCGCATATCTTCGGCGCCAACACGCTGGTGCCCGTCATGCACGGTCTGGTGGCAACCATTTATATACTATTTCTGGTCGCTTTCTGGCTGGATCAGCGCCAAAATGAAGAGCGCGCAAGAATTGATTTACCATAAGAATAAAGCAATTCGGCCTGATTTTGGGCTGTATTTCAAGGCTAAGCTATTGATTTATAATGGGTTGGCCTGAAGCATTCCCGCTTCGCCACAAGTTGGGCCCTCCGGGGAAAATGCAGGTAACCATTTGTTAATCGTAGCTTTTAAGTAGAATTTTATGCGCATTGATTAGGTTCTCACTCAAGGCGGGAGACAAACAAACACACCGCCAAACAAAACAGTGAGGCAGTCATGATCAATAGCAAAGTTAAGCCGCAGGCCGTTGTTGCCGATGCACATGAAGATACCATCCGCTCGCTCTACATGGAGTCGCTGCACCTGGTGGAACGTCTCCACCGCCGCCTCCTCGATGTCATCAAGGATGAGTTCGACCGTCAGGGTCGCGATGACGTCAACGCCGTTCAGGCCCTGCTGCTGTTCAACATCGGCAATTCCGAACTGACGGCCGGCGAGCTTCGTTCGCGTGGTTATTACCTCGGCTCGAACGTCTCCTACAACGTCAAGAAGCTGGTCGACCTCGGTCTCATCAACCACCAGCGCTCGCGTGTCGACCGTCGCTCGGTCCGCATCAGCCTGACGGAAAAGGGCCAGGAAATCGCCGAAACGGTTGCCCGCCTTTATGAACGCCACGTCGGCTCGATCGAAAAGGTCGGCGGCATCGGCACCGGCGAGTTCTCCGAAATGAACAAGCTGCTGCAGCGCCTCGATCGCTTCTGGAACGACTCGATCGCTTACCGTCTCTGATCAAATAAGTAATTGAACCACTAAATATAATCCAGTTCTACACTGGAACGAAAGGGCGTAGCGGGTACTAAAGTGTACAACGTTGCGCCCGTTTCCGTTTCATCTCCGTATCACTGCTAAAAAGGGATGTCGTCGTCCATATCGCGTGAGAAGCCCCCTTTCGGACCCTCAATCTTCTTCTGAGGAGCCTCAAGCTTTTTCGGCACTTCAGGCGGCGGTAGCTGGGCTTGATCGGGTTCGGCGGATTTTGCTTTTCCCATCACATCACCAATGCGCTTAAACAGCTCATTTAGCGGATTGAGCGCCTTGCCGTACTCTTGAGCAAGCGCTGCACCCTCAAGCATGAAAAGCATGGCATTGTCGAAACGCGTCCGGCTGCGGTCAACGTCTGCGATGAAGAGATTGAGCTTTGCAAAGAGCGAATTGCGCTTACGCTCCTCAAGATCGGACTTTTGAATAACGCTAGCGATTTCATTGACCAGAGCATGAATTCGATCTTTCTCAGCGTCACTAAGGCAGACCGAATATACCTTGTGAGCTCGGGTCTGTCGGATTTGCACCGTCATAACGTAGCGCTGCACTTGATAGGAGAATTCGTCGTAGACTTCGTACACTCGACCTCGAGGTGGAAGCTCCCAACTGTCAAACTCAGTGATATTGAGAGCTGAGGCGGCTGAGAGAACCTTGCCCATGAATTCGAGGTTGAATTGGCTTCCGTCCTCGTTCTGGTCGAGGCGCAATAGGTTTTCTTTGAGTTCTTGTTGATAGCGGTGAACCAACTCGGAAAAGGCTATCCCATCATCCTCGTGTAGGTTTGCAAACTCTTCCAGAATAGATGCCATGGGTGCTCCTCTGTAACGCAACCTGAAAATAGGTTGAATCAGATACAGTTACAACGTGCGCGACTGCTAATTCCAAGGAAATTTGTTCTTTATTTGTTCTTTATTTGTTCGTTAAAACCATAGCGAGGAATGCAGGCTATCTCACGCAGCGATCAACGATACCGCCGCTCACCATTTTCTGCCGCGCACCTCATTCGCCATGAGCCAATCTGGCCCATAAGGTGAACCTTCGCCCGGCTTTTTCAGAGGTACACAGCTTCGTGAGAAGAGGGCCGTGACACGAATCGGCCATATTGATATGGGACGCGCAAGTCTAAGGAGCCGGCTTTTTCTCCTGTTGTTGCGGCAAGTGCCGATTGTACTGCCAGACACCAGCACCCTGATCATGCTTATCAGGTAATCCCGGCCGGCAGACACGTTATACGTGTTTGTTAATCATATTGATTTAGGCATTGTTGAGAATGCCGAAGAGAGTGGCTGGTAGGTAGAATGACAAAGAAATCCGTTTCCGATTCCGTATCGCGCCGCGCGCTTCTGCGTTCGGCCGTTTCCGTTGGCGCCGCCGCGCTTGCCGCGCCGGCCTTTGCGCAGAACGCGCTCAACGATCTCATGGGCTCTTCGCGCCGCGGCAACTGGGATGACCAGTTCGACGCCAATACGTCGCGTTCGGCCGTGGGCGTGGTTTCCAACAATCCGGTTCTCGGACGCGAAGCGCCTGTCTATATGCAGCAGGCGATCATGCAATATCAGCAGATCGTGCAGAATGGCGGCTGGCCGGAAGTGCCCGCCACCCAGCAGCGCCTTCAGATCGGCGTTTCCGACCCATCCGTGCATGCACTCCGCCAGCGCCTGATGGTTTCGGGTGACCTGCCGCGCGAAGCCGGAATTTCCAGCGCCTTCGATTCCTACGTCGACGGTGCGCTGAAGCGCTTCCAGGCCCGCCACGGCCTTCCCGCCGATGGCGTCAGCGGCGAATACACCACGAAGGCGCTCAATGTTTCCGCGCAGATCCGTCTGGCGCAGCTGCAGACCAACCTCGTGCGCATCCAGTCCATGTCGGGTGATCTCGGCCAGCGTCACCTGATGGTGAATATTCCGGCCGCCGCCATCGAGGCAGTGGAGAATGAGCGCGTCGTCCTGCGCAACACAGCCGTCGTCGGCCGCGCCAGCCGCCCGACGCACGTCATCAACTCCAAGATCTACGAGGTCATCCTCAACCCCTACTGGACAGCGCCGCGCTCGATCGTCGAAAAGGACATCGTGCCGCTGATGCAGAAGGACCCGACCTATCTGGAGCGGAACAACATCCGCCTCATCGACGGCAAGGGGCAGGAAGTTTCGCCAACCGCGGTCGACTGGTTCGCACCCAAGGCCCCGAACCTGATGTTCCGTCAGGACCCCGGCAAGATCAACGCCATGTCGTCGACGAAGATCAACTTCCACAATCCGAACAACGAATATATGCACGACACGCCGCAGCAGGGCCTGTTCAACAAGCTGATGCGGTTTGAGTCCTCCGGCTGCGTGCGCGTGCAGAACGTGCGCGACCTTACAAGCTGGCTGCTGCGCGACACGCCCGGCTGGTCGCGTCAGGAAATGGAACGTGTCATCGCGACCCGCGTCAACACGCCGATCAAGCTGGCGCAGGAAGTGCCCGTTTATTTCGTCTACATCACCGCATGGTCGGCGAAGGACGGCGTGGTGCAGTTCCGCGATGATATCTATGAGAAGGACGGCAACGCCGAACTGGCGCTGAACACCACGAGCGGCATGGAGCAGCCGGCCGGCGCTGTGGACGACGACCTGTTGCCGCGCAACTGATCCTCTGCCGTTGGGTTTTATCTCTAAATGAAAGGCCGCGCCCTGCCGGGTGCGGCTTTTCCTCTTTTTACTGCTGCTTTTGAAAAAACAACTGTCGTTTTTTGTCGCAACGTCGCAGTTTGACGGGCAAATCTCGCAGCCCGTATTGCTCTTGTCCGGGCAGGGCGCTAAGACGCCATCGCATTACTGTTTCAGGAGCCTTCACCATGTCGAACACAGATGCTTTCTTCTCCCGTCCGCTTGCCGAAGTCGATCCGGATATTTTCGGCGCGATCGAGAAGGAACTGGGTCGCCAGCGCCACGAGATCGAACTGATCGCCTCGGAAAACATCGTTTCCCGCGCCGTGCTCGAAGCGCAGGGTTCGATCATGACCAACAAATATGCGGAAGGTTATCCGGGCAAGCGTTATTACGGCGGCTGCCAGTTCGTCGACATCGCTGAAGAACTCGCCATCGAGCGCGCCAAGAAGCTGTTCGGCGTCAACTTCGCCAACGTGCAGCCGAATTCCGGTTCGCAGATGAACCAGGCCGTGTTCCTCGCGCTGCTGCAGCCGGGTGATACCTTCATGGGTCTCGACCTGAACTCGGGCGGTCACCTGACGCATGGTTCACCGGTCAACATGTCCGGCAAGTGGTTCAACGTCGTCTCCTACGGCGTGCGTGAAGGTGACAACCTGCTCGACATGGACGAAGTGGAGCGCAAGGCCAAGGAAACCCGGCCGAAGCTGATCCTCGCCGGCGGCACCGCCTATTCCCGTATCTGGGACTGGAAGCGCTTCCGCGAGATCGCCGATGAAGTCGGTGCTTACCTCATGGTCGACATGGCCCACATTGCCGGTCTCGTTGCCGGTGGCCAGCACCCGTCGCCGTTCCCGCACTGCCATGTTGCCACCACCACCACGCATAAGTCGCTGCGCGGCCCGCGCGGCGGCATGATCCTTACCAACGAAGAGGATCTGGCCAAGAAGTTCAATTCGGCTGTCTTCCCGGGCCTGCAGGGCGGCCCGCTGATGCACGTCATCGCCGCCAAGGCCGTTGCCTTCGGTGAAGCGCTGCAGCCGGAATTCAAGGACTATGCCGCACAGGTCGTCAAGAACGCCAAGGCACTGGCCGAAACCCTGATCGAAGGCGGTCTGGATGTTGTCTCCGGCGGCACCGACAACCACCTGATGCTGGTCGATCTTCGCAAGAAGAACGCCACCGGTAAGCGCGCGGAAGCAGCTCTTGGCCGCGCCTACGTCACCTGCAACAAGAACGGCATTCCTTTCGATCCGGAAAAGCCTTTCGTCACCTCTGGTGTTCGCCTCGGCACACCGGCCGGCACGACGCGCGGTTTCAAGGAAGCGGAATTCCGCGAAATCGGCAAGCTGATCGTCGAGGTTCTCGATGGTCTGAAGGTTGCCAATTCGGATGAGGGCAATGCCGCCGTCGAGGCTGCGGTGCGTGAAAAGGTCGTCGGCCTGACGGACCGTTTCCCGATGTACCCCTACATGTAAGAGAGGAAGACGATGCGCTGCCCATTTTGCGGTTCCGAAGACACACAGGTCAAGGACTCGCGTCCGGCGGAGGACAATACCTCCATCCGTCGGCGGCGCATCTGCCCCGATTGCGGCGGCCGCTTCACGACCTATGAGCGCGTGCAACTGCGCGAGCTGATGGTCATCAAGAAAAGCGGCCGCAAGCTGCCCTTCGACCGGGAAAAGCTGGTGCGATCCTTCGAGATCGCGCTGCGCAAGCGCCCGGTCGACCGCGACCGGATCGAGCGCGCCGTCTCCGGCATCGTTCGCCGTCTGGAAAGTTCCGGCGAGACGGAAATCCCCTCGGAAGAAATCGGCCTGCAGGTTCTCGAAGCACTGAAGAGCCTCGATGACGTGGCCTTCGTGCGTTACGCATCGGTCTATCGCGATTTCAGCCATGCCGAGGATTTCGAGAACGTGATTGCCGAAATCAACGCCAAGATCGCCCGCGATACGGACGCCGGAGTCTAGCCGTGACCACCCGTGCCGATGACGAAAGATTCATGGCCCGGGCAATCGAGGTTTCTCTCCGCCATCAGGGCCAGACGCTCACCAACCCATCGGTTGGCTGTGTTCTCGTAAAAGACGGAAAAATCATCGCCGAAGCCGTCACCGCCATCGGCGGCCGCCCGCATGCCGAACGGCAGGCGCTGGAAGTAGCCGGCGAGGCGGCGCGTGGCGCGACCGCTTATGTGACGCTCGAACCCTGCTCACACTGGGGCAAGACTCCGCCTTGCGCCAATGCGCTGGTGGAATTCGGCGTCGCCCGTGTGGTCGTGGCGGTAGATGATCCGGATGAGCGCGTTTCCGGCCGCGGCTATATGATTTTACGGGATGCCGGCATTGTGGTGGAAACCGGCCTGTTGCGTGCGGAAGGCCAGCGAGCGCTTGCCGGCTACCTCACGCGTCAGGTGAAAAAACGCCCGCATGTAATTCTGAAACTTGCCGTTTCCGCCGATGGCATGATCGGCAGGAAAGGCGAGGGGCAGGTGGCGATTACCGGTCCCGAGGCGCGCCATGCCGTGCATGAACTCCGGGCGCGTTGCGATTGCATTCTTGTGGGGATTGGCACGGCGATTGGCGACGATCCGGAACTGACGGTGCGAATAGCCGGTCTCGAGGATCGCTCGCCGGTTCGCATCGTGTTGGACCGGCATTTTGAATTGCCGCTGACATCGAAGCTGGTGAAGACAGCGCGGGAGGTGCCGGTGATCGTTGCGGCGATACCTCCCTCTGCCCTGCCGGGCATCTCCCCCTCAAGGGGGGAGATCGATGGAGCGCCGCTTCGCCCCGCATCGGCAGCTGGAGAGGGTGAGCCGGAGGCACAATTTGCACGAGCGGCTAGCCCCTTGCCTATCTCCCCCCTTGAGGGGGAGATGCCCGGCAGGGCAGAGGGGGGTAGCCGCGAGTCAAAGCGCCAACTCCTCACCGACGCCGGCGTCCAGATCCTCGAAGCCCCAACCCTCGAGAACCTCCTGCGCATTCTCGCCGAAAGCGGCATGTCGGAACTTCTGGTCGAAGGCGGCGCCTTTGCCGCAAAATCATTCCTTGAAGCCGGGCTGGTGGACCGTATCATGCTGTTCGAAAGCCCGGTCGTGATCGGCGAAGGCGGCATTGAAACGCCGCTAAGCCGTGCCGATATCACGGGCGACTATGCACTGGTCAGCGAAACCGCCTATGGGCCGGATCGCTGCTTCGATTATGAAAGGCCGATTTGATGTTTACCGGAATTGTCACCGACGTTGGAACCGTCTCCGAGCTGGAAGCCCTGGCGGAAGGCGTGCGTCTGCGGGTGGCGACCAATTACGATCCCAAGACCATCGATATGGGCGCGTCGATCTCCCATGGCGGCATTTGCCTGACGGTGACGAGATTGCCGGAAGACGGCAGCAATGAGCGCTGGTACGAGGTCGAGGCATGGGAAGAGGCGCTGCGCCTGACGACGATTGCCGGCTGGCAAAAGGGTACCCACGTCAATCTGGAGCGGGCGCTCAAGATCGGCGATGAGCTTGGCGGCCACATCGTTTCCGGCCATGTCGATGGCAGGGCGGAAATCCTTTCGGTGGAATCGGAAGGTGAGGCGGTGCGCATCCGCCTGCGCGCACCGGAGCATCTGGCGAAATTCGTGGCGCCCAAGGGTTCCGTGGCGCTCGACGGCACTTCGCTGACCGTCAACGCTGTCGAAGGTACGGATTTCGACGTGCTGTTGATCCGCCACACGCTGACTGTCACCACATGGGGCGAACGCCAGCCGGGCGATTTCGTCAATTTCGAAGTCGATACCATGGCGCGTTATGCCGCAAGGCTTGCGGAGTTTCCCTCAGCGTAATGTGACGATGCTTTGGAGAGAAGGACGCACCGACGCCTCCTCCTTCATTCCGGCCTTGAGCCGGAATCCAGCCAGCCCAAGTCTTTGGGCTGAAAGAACTTTTCCCGCTGCGCAGACGCGCGTCGACTGGATTTCGGCTCAAGGCCGGAATGACGGAAAGGGGAGTGCCAACACCTGAAATCGCGGCATATGCAATTGTTCTCAAGCACCCCGCTTCCGATGAAGCCGGAAACGCTATAAGACTTTTTAGCCGTTTGATATCGACCGCAAGCCAAACGGGGTAGGGGAATACATCATGCCGTCTTTCGAACTGCTGACAGCCTTTTTCATAACCACCGCCTTGTTCGCCTATATCCCCGGTCCGGCCATGCTTTATGCGGCGGCGCAGACCATGGCGCGCGGCCGGTTTGCCGGGCTGATGGCGGTGCTTGGTATCCATGTCGGCTGCTATTTCCACATTTTTGCCTCTGCGGCAGGGCTTTCGGTGCTGTTTCAGGCAGTGCCGTGGCTTTATCTTGCGGTAAAGCTATGCGGTGCACTGTATCTCATCTGGCTCGGCTTCTCGATGCTGCGCAGCAAGCTTGAGGGCGAGGCCGTCAATCTGGCCATCGAGCCGAAATCGGCGCGCCGCGCCTTCATCGACAGCATCATCGTCGATGTGCTCAATCCGAAGACCGCGCTGTTCTTTCTGGCCTTCCTGCCGCAGTTCGTGGACCCTGCGGCGGCCTTTCCGGTCTGGCTGCAATTGCTGATCCTCGGCATCGCCGTCAATTTCATTTTTTCCTCGGCCGATCTTGTCGGCGTGCTTCTTGCGGGCGCCATGGTCGGGCGTTTGAAGCGTTCCGGGGCGGTGCAGGTGCTTGCCCGGCGCGCGGCCGGAACGGTGCTGATGGGGCTTGGCGTCCATCTCGCCTTCCAGAAAACCTGATTGTCGCGAAGCCTCGCCGGAAGGCGTGAAACCCGGCCAAATGCCCCGCAAACGTGGCCTCTTGCGCCGCTGACACATGAAATTACTTGCCAAAAATGGCCAGCCGTGGTTTGACCGCCGCAAAAGCCGGTATGATCCGGCAGCAAGCTTTTCAGGAAAATATCATGTCCAAACCCCATCTTCTTATCGTGGAAGCACGTTTTTACGACGATATGGCGGATGCCCTTCTCGAAGGCGCGAAATTCGCGCTCGATGAAGCCGGCGCCACCTATGACGTCATTACCGTTCCGGGCGCGCTGGAAATCCCCGCCGCCATCGCCATGGCGCTTGATGGCGCTGACAATGACGGCACGGAATATGACGGTTTCGTCGCACTCGGTATGGTAATCCGTGGCGAGACATATCACTTCGACATCGTTTCCAACGAATCCTCCCGCGCGCTGATGGATCTTGCCGTCAGCGAATCGCTGCCGATCGGCAACGGCATCCTCACCGTTGAGAATGACGAGCAGGCATGGGCACGCGTGCGTCGTTCCGACAAGGACAAGGGCGGCTTCGCGGCGCGTGCGGCGCTGACGATGATCGAGCTGAAGAAAAAACTGGGTGGCTGAACGCATGTCGAATGTTGAAAATGGCGGTGAACCGCGCCAGCCTTCGGTAAAGCCAGCCAACCAGCGCGGCGCGGCCCGCCTTGCGGCCGTGCAGGCGCTTTACCAGATGGATGTCGGCGGAACCGGCGTTATGGAAGTCGTGGCCGAATATGAGGCGCACCGTCTTGGCCAGGAAGTTGACGGCGACACCTATCTGAAAGCCGACCCGTCCTGGTTCCGTTCCATCGTTTCCGGCGTCGTCCGCGATCAGACCAAGATCGATCCGCTGGTCCGCTCGGCCCTTCTGGAAGACTGGCCGCTGTCGCGTCTCGATGCCACCGTGCGCGCCATCCTGCGTGCAGGCACTTTCGAGATTCTGGAGCGCAAGGACGTGCCGGTCGCCGTCATCGTCACGGAATATGTCGAGATCGCCCGTGCTTTCTTCGAGCATGATGAGCCGAAGCTCGTGAATGCGGTGCTTGACCGCATTGCCAAGCAGGTGCGCGGCGAGGCAAAACGCTGAAGTAAAACAGGTGAGGAAGAGATGAGCGCGGTTTCCGTCCCCGGACTTGAAGTTCAACTGGACGAGGCGAAGCGCAACGTCTTCCTCCTCACCATCGCGCAGGCGATCATGGGATCGGCTGCGCCCTTAAGCTTTTCGGTTGGCGCACTTGCCGGCTATCAGCTGCTCGGCGCGGACAAGTCGCTGGCGACCGCGCCTCTCACCGGCTTCAATATCGGCGTTGCGCTCGGCGCCATCTGCGTGGCGGCCGCATCCCGCTTCCTTGGCCGCAAGGCAGGCTTCATGGTCGGCGCGCTGATGTGCTCGATTGGCGGCGGTATCGCTGCGGTAGCGCTTTTCCGTTCGGATTTCTGGCTGTTTGCCGTCGGCCTGCTGCTGATCGGTATTTCCGGCGGTTTCACGCAGAAAATCCGCTTCGCCGCCGCCGATGCCTCGCCATCCTTTTACAAGCCGAAAGCCATTTCCTGGATCCTGGCGGGTGGAATCATCTCGGCCATCGTCGGCCCGCAGCTCGCCATTTTCGGCAAGGATGTCTTCGCACCGATCACCTTCGCCGGCGCCTTTATCGCGCTGGTGCCGCTTGGCATCATCTCGATTGCGATTCTGGCATTCCTGAAATTACCGGATCCAAAGGCCGCCTCTACCCACGCGCACGCGGTGCGGCCCCTGTCGGAGATCGTCCGCACGCACCGTTTCGTCACCGGCATGGTCTGCGGCATCGGTTCCTACGCATTGATGACCTTCATGATGACCGGCGCACCGCTCGCCATGGTCGTCGGTTGCGGTTTCCCCTCCGAACTCGCGACCCTCGGCATTCAGTGGCATGTTCTCGCCATGTTCGGCCCGAGCTTCTTCACCGGTATGCTGATCTCCCGATTCGGAGCCGAGAGAATCGTTGCGACCGGCCTCATTGTGCTGATGGCCTGCGCCGTCGTCGCCCATATGGGCATCGAATTGTGGAATTTCTGGGCGGCGCTCATTCTCCTTGGGCTCGGCTGGAATTTCGGTTTTATCGGCGCTACCGCCATCATCACCTCCAGCTACCGCCCGCATGAGGCGGACAAGGTGCAGGGTTTCCACGATATCGTGCTTTTCGGCACGGTGGCGCTTTCATCGTTCTCTTCTGGCAAGGTGTTCACGGCCTGGGGCTGGTCGGTAATGAACCTTGTCATCTGGCCGGTGGCTGGCCTTTGCATGCTGCTTGTCCTGTCGCTGCTGCTGACCTCGCGCAAAAACGCCGCCTGAGATTGCGTCAGCGCTCTACCCCTTTCATGTTTCAGGCAAAATTGTGGGCTTGACGCCACGCCTTTCGCCAACGCAATCTTGCCGCGCAGGTCATTCTTCCTTGGGAGGGGAACAAATGGCCACGACAGGACCCGGAGCGCTTGCGATCATCCGGTCCTTGCACAAGGTTTCGCCACGCCGGGGAGGGAGTGAGACCCGGCTTTTTGGGAGGTAAGTGCGCATGACCGTAATACCCATAGTGATTTTATGCGGTATCCTGTCCGTGGTTTACGCGGTATGGGCGACCAAGAGTGTTCTCGATGCCGATCAGGGCAACGAGCGTATGCGTGAAATAGCAGGTTATATCCGTGAAGGCGCACAGGCTTATCTCACCCGTCAATATCTCACCATCGCCATCGTCGGACTGATCGTCGCCGTTCTCGCCTGGTATCTGCTGTCGGCCATGGCGGCCATTGGTTTCCTCATCGGCGCGGTGCTTTCGGGCGCCGCCGGTTTTGTCGGCATGCATGTGTCCGTGCGCGCCAATCTGCGCACCGCGCAGGCCGCCTCGCACAGCCTTTCCGCCGGTCTCGACATCGCCTTCAAATCGGGCGCGATCACCGGCATGCTGGTGGCCGGTCTCGCGCTGCTCGGCGTCTCAATCTATTATTTCATTCTGACCTCGGTGATGGGCCATGCGGCCGGTTCGCGTGAGGTGATCGATGCGCTGGTGTCGCTTGGCTTCGGCGCATCGCTGATTTCCATCTTCGCCCGCCTCGGCGGCGGCATCTTCACCAAGGGTGCCGATGTCGGCGGCGATCTCGTCGGCAAGGTCGAAGCTGGAATTCCCGAAGACGATCCGCGCAACCCGGCAACCATTGCCGACAATGTCGGCGACAATGTCGGCGATTGCGCCGGCATGGCCGCTGACCTCTTCGAGACCTATGCCGTCTCTGTCGTCGCGACCATGGTTCTCGCCGCGATCTTTTTTGCCGGAACGCCGATACTGGAAAGCGCCATGGTCTATCCGCTGGCGATTTGCGGCGCCTGCATCCTGACGTCGATTGCCGGCACCTTCTTCGTCAAGCTTGGCACCAACAATTCCATCATGGGCGCACTCTACAAGGGCCTGATCGCCACCGGTATCTTCTCGGTCGCCGGTCTTGCGGTCGCCACCCATGCGACGGTGGGCTGGGGCACGGTCGGCACGGTGGCCGGAATGGAGATCACCGGCACCAACCTCTTCCTGTGCGGCATTGTTGGCCTTGTCGTGACGGCGCTGATCGTCGTCATTACCGAATATTACACCGGCACCAACAAGCGCCCGGTCAATTCCATCGCCCAGGCGTCGGTCACCGGTCACGGCACCAATGTCATCCAGGGTCTTGCGGTCTCGCTGGAATCGACGGCGCTGCCGGCCATCGTTATTGTCGGCGGCATCATCGGCACCTACCAGCTCGGTGGCCTGTTCGGCACCGGCATCGCGGTTACCGCCATGCTGGGTCTGGCGGGCATGATCGTGGCGCTCGACGCCTTTGGCCCGGTGACGGACAATGCCGGTGGTATCGCTGAAATGGCCGGTCTCGATCCTGACGTGCGCAAGGCGACCGACGCGCTGGATGCCGTCGGCAACACCACCAAGGCCGTCACCAAGGGTTACGCCATCGGTTCTGCCGGTCTCGGCGCGCTGGTGCTGTTTGCTGCCTATTCCAACGACCTGTCCTATTTCGCCGCCAATGGCGATACCTACCCCTACTTCAAGGATATTGGCGAGATTTCCTTCAGCCTTGCCAATCCTTACGTCGTGGCGGGCCTGCTGTTCGGCGGCCTCATTCCGTACCTCTTCGGCGGCATTGCGATGACCGCGGTAGGCAAGGCGGCAAGCTCGATCGTCGAAGAAGTCCGCCGCCAGTTCCGGGAAAAGCCGGGCATCATGGCCGGAACGGAAAAACCGGACTATGGCAAGGCGGTTGATCTTCTGACCAAGGCGGCGATCAAGGAAATGGTCATTCCGTCGCTCCTGCCGGTTCTGGCGCCGCTCGTCGTTTATTTCGGCGTGTTGCTGATTTCCGGTTCCAAGGCGTCGGCCTTCGCGGCGCTGGGCGCATCGCTGCTTGGCGTCATCATCAACGGCCTGTTCGTGGCGATTTCCATGACCTCCGGTGGTGGCGCGTGGGATAATGCCAAGAAGAGCTTCGAGGACGGTTTCATCGACAAGGACGGCGTGCGCCACGTCAAGGGTTCCGATGCCCACAAGGCCTCGGTGACGGGCGATACGGTCGGCGATCCCTACAAGGACACTGCCGGTCCCGCCGTCAACCCGGCCATCAAGATCACCAATATCGTGGCGCTGCTGCTGCTTGCGGTTCTTGCCCACTGAGGGCTTAGGTCCGACGAATGAAAAAGGCCCGGGGAGCGATCCCCGGGCCTTTGAGTTTTCCGTTTCCTCTTCCGATCAGGGGGTGTTGTTGCCCTGACCGAGAATGCTCTTGGCGATATTGGCGCCCGAGGTGCCGCCGGAGAGCAGCTGCTGCAGGAACGTCAGATCCTTGCCGCCTGTCGGGGTGGTGCGGGAAATCGTGTCGAAGACCTTGCCGTCCTGCAGCGCATAATTGGCCTTGCGCTCGATCACGCCGTCCTTGTTGAAATAGATCGCGAGAATATTCTGCTCGACCAGCGTCGGCTTCATGAAGGCGGCGCGGCGCACACGCTTCTGCGAGATGTAGTAGAAAACTTCGTTGCCGAAGGTCGCCGTGGTCGAGGGCGTACCCATGGTCAGCAGAACCTGCTCGCGGCTGGAACCTTCGGGGATCAGCTGGAGCGCCTGGTCGTCCATGACATAACCATTGTGGAACACATCGGTCGTGCTGGTGCAGGCGGAAAGCAGGCCGGACGCGAGGACGATTGCGATGGCCGTTTTGCTCAGAATTTTGCCCTGACTTGCGGATTTCTGCTTGCTCAACTGCGTTTTCCCGACTGCGATCATGAATGGCACCTTCCGGCATTGCGTGGTGCACAGTGTCTGTGCACATGATTGTGTCAATCCGGGGACGGAAAATCCCGATCACCCCCCAAATTCAATGCTTTCCCGGCCTTCTGGAACTCCTCCGGTTCTCTTCGACTGTTTCAGCGCAAAGACGAACGTGACCGCGACAGCATTGCAATTCGTGGATGCTTCGGTAAACCAGCTTTGACAATCATGCAACAAGTGCGATGGGCGGTAAGCGAATTCACCGGTCACGTTCGGAAAAAAACAATGATATTCGGGCTGTTCAGGAAGAAAAACAACAATCGCGCCATAGTCGACCGCCAATATGCGACCTTGACGGCTGCTGCCCGCACGCCTGAATTTTATCTCGATCTGGGTGTTCCCGACACGGTGATGGGCCGTTTCGAAATGCTGTCGATCATCATGATTCTCTATTTCCGCCGCACCAAATCATCAGGTGTAAGCGGGCAGGAGATCGCTCAGGAGATCGTCGACGCCTTTTTTCAGGATATCGATCATTCCATCCGTGAACTTGGCATCGGCGACCAGGGCGTGCCGAAACGGATGAAGAAATTTGCCGGCATGTTTTACGGGCGGCTGGAATCCTACGCGGCGGCGCTGGATGCATCCGACCCCGTTGCCCTTGCCGCGGCGCTTGCGCGCAATATATATCCGCAGACAGACGATAAGGCGCCGCAGCTGGACGGGCTGGCGGGTTGGATGATGGAAACGTCTTCCGCCCTTTCCGCATGCTCCGAGGAAACGATAGCGACCGGAAGCCTGACGCTGCCCCTGCCTGGACAATGAGGTTTACGATGAACGCGCGACACGCCGCAAATGACGACCTGCCTTTTTCCTATCCCGTAAAGGTAGGCCATATTTCCGCCAATCCCGTCAGGATTGGTCTCGAAGCCAATGCCGAGGAGCTGAAGGCGCTGGCGAAATTCTGGGATGTGGTGTCCGTCGACTATCTGAAGGCGGAGTTGCAGGTTACCCGCTGGAAGAAGGATGGCATCAAGATCAAGGGCGAAGTGCATGCGGCCGTGACCCAGTCCTGCGTGGTGACGCTGGAGCCGGTCACGAGCAAGATCGACGAGGCGGTGGAGCACATCTTCGTTCCCGAAGGATCGAAGCTTGCGCGCATGGTCACCAATGAGGAGGGCGAGATCGTGCTCGACCCCGATGGTCCCGATATTCCCGACCAGTTCACCGGCGACAGCATCGATGTGGGCGCCGTGGTGGCGGAATTCGCGGCGCTTGCGATCGATCCCTATCCGCGCAAATCGGATGCCGAATTCGCTGATACGGCCGACAAGGAGCCCGAAGCAGAGAAGCGTCCGTCGCCCTTTGCCGTGCTGAAAGACTGGAAAAAAGACTGAATGGCCCCGACAGGCTGAAATAAATATATTGTATCAGGAGCCGGAAAAGGTATTTTCGCGCGAAATCCGCTTGAGTGGCGGCAAGAAGGATAAGGGACGAGTGATCAGAATAGCGATTGACGTCATGGGTGGCGATTTCGGCCCTGATGTTGCCATACCCGGTGCTGCCAAGGCGCTTGAACGGCATAATGATGTAACTTTTCTGCTCTACGGGCAGAAGAGCAAATGCGACCCCATTCTGGCACAATATCCCGCCCTTCGGGAAAAGTCGGTCTTTCACGATTGTGAAGTCTCGGTCGGCATGGATGAAAAGCCGAGCCAGGCGCTTCGTCGCGGCCGTTACGTCTCCAGCATGTGGCGCGCCATCGAGGCCGTGAAGCTGGGTGAAGCTGACGTCGTCGTTTCCGCCGGCAATACCGGCGCGCTGATGGCCATGGCCAAATTCTGTTTGCGCACCATGGCGCGGGTGGAACGCCCGGCGATCGCCGGCATCTGGCCGACGCTGAAAGGCGAAAGCATCGTTCTCGATGTCGGTGCGACGATCGGTGCCGATTCCCAGCAATTGCTCGATTTCGCCCTGATGGGTGGCGCCATGGCGCGCGCGCTGTTCGATATCGACCGTCCGACCGTTGGCCTGCTCAATGTCGGCGTCGAGGAGGTCAAGGGTCAGGAAGAGGTGCGTGAGGCCGGACGTCTCATTCGCGAGGCCGATCTCGGTACCATTGACTATCGCGGTTTTGTCGAGGGCGACGATATCGGCAAGGGTACGGTGGATGTGGTGGTGACCGAAGGTTTTACCGGCAACATCGCGCTGAAAGCCGCCGAAGGCACCGCGCGCCAGATCACCACGCTTCTGCGTGAGGCGATCTCCCGCAGCTTCTTTGCCAAGATCGGTTATATCCTGGCGAAAAGCGCCTTTGACGTGCTTAGGGAAAAAATGGACCCGCGCAAGGTCAATGGCGGCGTGTTTCTCGGCCTGAACGGCATTGTCATCAAGAGCCATGGCGGCACGGATGCCATCGGTTTTGCTTCCGCCGTCGATGTCGGTTACGACATGGTCCATAACGGACTGACGGCGAAAATTGAAAACGATCTGAAGATTTACCACGCAAGACGGCTTCCGCCCCCGGCGCCCGAAGCTCTCGTGGCTGACGAGGAATAAGGGAATGATCCGTTCTATAGTCCGTGGTTTCGGGGCAGCGCTTCCGAAGCGTGTCATGACCAACAGTGAAATCGAAGGCGTCGTCGAGACCTCTGACGAGTGGATCGTTCAGCGCACGGGCATCCGGCAGCGCTATATCGCCGGCGAAGGTGAAACGACCGCGTCGCTTGGCGAGGCGGCGGCCCGCGCCGCCCTCGACAATGCCGGCCTGACGCCTGACGATATTGATCTCATTATTCTGGCTACATCGACCCCGGACAATACCTTTCCGGCAACGGCGGTGAACATCCAGAACCGCCTCGGCATGACCCACGGTTTCGCCTTCGACATGCAGGCCGTTTGCTCCGGCTTCGTTTATGCCGTATCGACCGCCGATCTCTATATTCGTGGTGGCATGGCCAAGCGCGTTCTGGTGATCGGTTCGGAAACATTCTCGCGCATTCTCGACTGGAAGGACCGCACCACCTGCGTTCTGTTCGGTGACGGCGCCGGCGCGCTTGTGCTTGAGGCTGGCGAAGGCGAGGGCACCTCTAACGATCGCGGTATTCTCACCGCGCAGTTGCGCTCCGATGGTTCGCACAAGGAAAAGCTCTATGTCGATGGCGGACCTTCCACGACAGGTACGGTCGGTCATCTGCGCATGGAAGGCCGGGAAGTGTTCAAGCACGCCGTCGGCATGATCACCGACGTCATCGAGCAGGCCTTCGAGGCGACGAGCACGACGGCGGATGACCTGGACTGGCTCGTTCCGCATCAGGCGAACAAGCGCATCATCGACGGTTCCGCGAAGAAGCTCAACATCGACCCGGCAAAGGTCGTCATCACCGTCGATCAGCACGGCAATACCTCGGCGGCCTCTATTCCGCTGGCGCTCGCCGTTGCGGCCGGTGACGGACGTATCAAGAAGGGCGATCTGGTCATGCTGGAAGCCATGGGTGGCGGCTTTACCTGGGGCGCGGTGCTGCTGCGTTGGTAAGGCGCAATTTGTGCGTTTGCCGGGGTGATGGCGCGAAATCGGTTGTAATTTTCGCGCTGATGCCCCGATCAGATGCGCTGGAGCGGCCCGAGCCTGTGTCAAAACCGTATCAGTCGCTCTAAGCCCTTGCACTGATTGCCGAAAGCCTCAAATGAATCTGGAACAATCGCTTGACCGGTCGCCACAAGGGAAATAATCTCGGCGGCTCCTAGAGAAAAATTCAGACACGGTTTGTGGGGAAAAATGGCCGGGAAGACAGTGACACGCGCAGATCTTGCAGAATCTGTGTTTCGTAAAGTCGGGCTGTCCCGCACCGAATCCGCCGAACTGGTCGAAACGATCATCGACGAAATTTGCAACGCGATCACCCGTGGTGAGGTCGTCAAGCTGTCGTCCTTCGCGACATTCCAGATCAGGGAAAAGAACGAGCGCATCGGCCGCAACCCGAAAACGGGTGAGGAAGTTCCGATTTCGCCGCGCCGCGTCATGACCTTCAAGGCCTCGAACGTGCTGAAACAGCGTATTCTCAAGGCGCATACGGCCCGCAAAACTAAACAAAAGGGCCAGAAGGCTGGCTCCTGAGCCGGCCGTCCCAAAGCCTTTTTTGCCCCCCGGCAGGCCTTTTCTCCATTCTTCCTGTGAACATACTTGAATTTCAACGTGCAAGCCGTTGAAATCCGGTCGACTCGCATCATAATCAATTTTAATAAATGGCATCTTGCCGCTTCGGGCATCGATGCGGGGATCGCTTGAGGTCTTCGCGATTTGTGATGCACGGATCGGCGGTTGAGAAGCGTTCTTGTTCAGTGCCCGGCTTTATGCAAGGCGCTCCGGGTCCGGATGGGAGTGGAAATTTGGACAAAAGCCCCGACGCGTTTCGGACGATCAGTGAAGTGGCGGATGAGCTGAACCTGCCGCAGCACGTGCTGCGTTTCTGGGAAACGCGCTTTCCGCAGATCAAGCCGATGAAACGGGGTGGGGGCCGCCGTTATTACCGCCCCGATGATATCGATCTCCTGAAGGGCATTCGTCATCTTCTTTATGACCATGGCTACACCATCAAGGGTGTCCAGAAGCTGCTGAAAGCCAATGGCAACCGCTTCGTGGCGGCCATCGCCTCCGGCGATCTCGCCACCATGGAAGCCATCATGGCGGCGAGCGGTGAAAAGGAAGTCGCCGAACCGCGCGTCATCGATACCGATGGGGACGAGGTCGTCGGCCGTCCGAAGGCGAAGCCGAGCGGCCGTTTTTTCGGCTTCGGCGGTGGCGGCGGCGATGCCGAAATATCGGTCGGCAAGTCAGGTATCGGCAAGGATGATCAGGCGCTTTTGCAGGAAGCCCTGTTCGACCTCCTCGAATGCAAGCGGCTGCTCGATCAGGTTCGCTGACGGTTTTCCACAGCTCTCTTGAGGCACTTCCACCAAAAAGGTGGACCGCGGATTTTCGCCCGGGAATACGCAAAAACAAGGCGTTAGATCGTTTTCGCGATTTGGGGAAAACGCAAACTCTCTAAAATGCCAACCTTTCGGAAACTCCTTTGGCCGATAATGCGGCTCCGTAAAAAGGAGTCCGATCGTGAGCAACCGAAAATCGACAGCACGGCGCCGCACGGCGAAGAAATCGGGCGGCGGCAGCGTGTGGCCCTGGGTGCTGATGCTGGGCGTGGTTGCCGGCGGCATTCAGGCTTATGAACATCGCGACAGCCTTCTGCCACAGCGGCATGCCGCGAGGTCCACGCAGACGACGACAAATTCACCCAAGGTTGCCGTTGCCGCGAAACGCGAGGCCGCCGCGCCGGAGAGGGTGGCGGCCATTCGGCCAGCATCGCCGGTCTTGCCGGGCAGCGGGCCGGTGCCGCCACGCTCAATCGCCATGCCGCCGGCGCAGGTCGCTGCTATCCTGCCGGAAACACGTCCATCGGTCGAAAAAATCTCGCTTGGAGAAAAAACCGGCGCCTTTGCCTTTTGCGGCCGCTCGGGGCTTAACAACTGCGTGGCTGATGGCAACACCTTCTGGATGAAGGGCGTGAAAATGCAGCTTGCCGGTATCGAGGTTCCGCAGATCGACCGGGCGCGATGCATGGAAGAGCGCCAGCGCGGTTTCGTTGCGAAGGTCAGGCTTCGGGATATGCTGAATGCCGGCGCCTTCGATGTGGCCTCTTCCGGGGCCGCGGGCGAGCAAACCATGGAACGTAAACGGCTTTCGCGTTCGGGCGTGTCCTTTGCCGATCAACTCGTGCGGGAAGGTCTGGCACATCCGGCCTCGGCAAAAAATCAGTCCTGGTGTGGCTAAGGCCCCGTTGACCGAAACGGTCCCTCCTGTGTAGATGAGGCACTGTGGAGGCTTGGGGCTGGACGCTGTTTGTCCAAGGCCCGAACAATGACGAAACAGTTTTGCAGCGCCAGAGCCGGATCGGCAAGCGGCGCGGCATTGCGGACGTGGCGAAATCGGTAGACGCAGCAGACTTAAAATCTGCCGACCATTGGTCTTGCGGGTTCAAGTCCCGCCGTCCGCACCATTTTCATTCCAGATTACAAGATTTCTCTCTCGTTTTTCTGCGACCTGCGGGCTTTCCGCATGGGTTTTACGCCGGATTCGCTCATTTTTTGGCATAGACCGCACTGAATCAGGCGGGTTAGCCTAAAAAATGAACGTGGTTAAGCAGACGGCATTTTTCCGTAAAAATCACCCAAAAGAGCCTATTGACCTTGCCACGATGGGAAGCCCTATCTTTTTTTAATACAAGAAAAGAGGGGTCATAAGCATGTCACAAATCCAGCTCCGGGCGAGCCATACGATAGCCATCGATGGGATGACATGCGCCTCTTGTGTTGGCCGTGTGGAAAAGGCGATTGCCAAGGTGCCGGGTGTCCTCAAGGCTTCGGTCAATCTGGCAACGGAACGCGCCGATATTTCTTTTTCCGGTCCGCCTGATGTACTGGCCGTTATCGATGCCGTCCGGAATGCGGGATATGGCGTCGAAGAGAAAACCGTCGAGCTCGATATTGAGGGCATGACCTGCGCCTCCTGTGTCGGGCGTGTCGAAAAAGCGCTGAAGGCCGTCTCCGGTGTTTCCGGTGCGAGCGTCAATCTGGCGACGGAGCGCGCCACTGTCCGCGTCGCCGGCAATGCCGTCTCGGCCGCCACCCTGGCGGAAGCGATCAAGCAGGCGGGTTATAAGGCGAGCGAAACTGCCGCGGATAAAGCCAAGGGTGATGAGCCCGACCGGCGCGAAGCTGAACTACGCGGTCTGAAAATCAGCCTTGCTATCGCCGCCGCCCTGACGCTGCCGGTCTTCGTTCTGGAAATGGGCTCGCATATGGTGCCCGCCATCCATGACTTCGTGATGGAAACCGTCGGCATGCGGGAAAGCTGGTATCTGCAATTTGCGCTGACCACGCTCGTTCTGTTCGGGCCGGGCTTACGCTTCTTCAAAAAGGGCATACCGGCGCTTCTGCGGCTGGCGCCGGACATGAATTCGCTTGTCGTGCTGGGCACCGCCGCCGCCTGGGGATTTTCGGTGGTTGCCACTTTCGTGCCCGAGATCCTGCCGAGAGGCACGGCCAATGTCTACTATGAGGCCGCGGCGGTCATCGTCACGCTGATCCTGCTCGGCCGTTTTCTGGAAGCGCGCGCCAAGGGTCGCACCAGCGAGGCGATAAAGCGGCTCGTCGGCCTGCAGGCCAAGTCGGCCCGCGTGTTGCGCAATGGTGAAACCATTGACGTGCCGCTGCAGGATGTTGTGACCGGCGATGTGATCGTGGTCCGCCCCGGCGAGAAGGTGCCCGTTGACGGTCTGGTGCTTGATGGCTCCTCCTATGTCGATGAATCGATGATTACCGGCGAACCTGTACCGGTGACCAAGGTGGCAGGCTCCGAAGTTGTCGGCGGCACGGTCAACAGGAATGGTTCCTTCACCTTCCGCGCCACCAAGGTGGGTGCCGATACGCTGATCGCCCAGATCATCCGCATGGTCGAGGAGGCACAGGCCGACAAGCTGCCCATTCAGGCTTTGGTGGACAAGGTGACCAACTGGTTCGTGCCGGCGGTGATGCTGGCAGCACTCGCCACCTTCATCGTCTGGTTCGTGCTTGGGCCGGATCCCGCCTTGACCTTTGCGCTCGTCAACGCCGTCGCAGTCCTCATCATTGCCTGCCCCTGCGCCATGGGCCTTGCCACGCCGACATCTATCATGGTCGGAACTGGCCGTGCCGCCGAGATGGGTGTCCTGTTCCGCCGCGGCGATGCGCTCCAGACCCTGCGTGACGCCGACGTCATCGCCGTCGACAAGACCGGCACGCTGACGCTCGGCAAGCCGACGCTGGTTCATTTCACCACGACGGAAGGCTTCGATCCGGATGAAGTGCTGCGCCTTGTCGCCTCGCTTGAGAGCCGTTCCGAACATCCGATTGCCGAAGCGATTGTCGAGGCGGCGAAACATGGCGGCCTGACGCTTGCCGATGCGGAGGGCTTTGAGGCGACCCCTGGTTTCGGCGTAGCGGCAACGGTTGACGGTCGCAGGGTCGAGGCCGGAGCGGACCGGTTCATGGTGAAGCTCGGTTACGATGTCACGATGTTCGCGGACGAAGCCGACCGGCTTGGCCGGGAAGGGCAGTCGCCGCTCTATGCCGCCGTGGATGGCAGACTGGCAGTGATCATTGCCGTTGCCGATCCGGTCAAGCCGACGACGCCGGAAGCGATAGCGGCGCTGCATGCGCTTGGTCTCAAGGTCACGATGATCACCGGCGACAACCGCCGCACCGCCGAAGCCATCGCCCGCCGTCTCGGTATCGATGAGGTGGTGGCGGAAGTCTTGCCCGACGGCAAGGTGGATGCTGTGAAGAGGCTGGCCGCTGGCGGGCGGAAGGTTGCCTTTGTCGGCGATGGCATCAACGACGCGCCGGCCCTTGCGGCAGCCGATGTCGGGCTTGCCATCGGCACGGGTACGGATGTCGCCATTGAAAGCGCCGATGTGGTGCTGATGTCGGGTGATTTGCGCGGCGTTGCCAATGCCATCGCGCTCTCCAAGGCCACGATCCGCAATATCGGCCAGAATCTGTTCTGGGCCTTCGCCTACAATGCCGCGCTCGTTCCCGTGGCGGCCGGAATATTGTATCCTGTCAACGGCGTTCTGCTGTCGCCTGTTCTTGCTGCCGGAGCCATGGCGCTTTCCAGCGTGTTCGTCTTGACGAATGCGCTGCGCCTCAAAAGCTTTCGCCCGCCGCTTGTGGACAGATCATCCGACACGCAACTCGCAGCGGCCGAATAGGAGGCTGATGTCATGACGCCTGGAAACACAGTCTATCTGCCGCGGATCGGACGCAGCATTCTGGCGGCGCAGGGTGAAACCGTGCTTCAGGCCGCCCTTGCCGCCGGGATTTCTTATCCGCATGGCTGTCGCATGGGCCGGTGCGGGGCCTGCAAATCGCACCTCGTCTCGGGTGAGATCGACCTTCTCAAGCACACGCCCTTTTCATTGACCGAAGAGGAAAAGGTCGAGGGCCTGACGCTCGCCTGCCGCGCCGTGCCGCTGAGCGACGTGACCATCGGCTGGCTCGACGGAGAGGATGAGTTCGCCGATATTCCGACCGGCCGTTTCGAAGGCGTTATTGCTGAAGCGATTGACGCGACGCATGATATCAAGATCATTCGGATCAGGCTCAGCGACCGCGAACTGTTCACCTTCAAGGCGGGGCAATATGTGCGCCTGCTTTATCAGGACTGTTCGCCGCGTGACTATTCCATCGCCAGCCGCATCGATGAGGAACTGATAGAATTCCACATCCGGCATGTCCCTGGCGGCGTCACGAGCGGCCATATTTTCGCGAATGCCAGGGCTGGCGATCCTGTCACGCTCGTCGGTCCCTTCGGGTCTTCATACCTGCGCGAAAAACATTGCGGACCGATCCTCGGCATTGCCGGCGGTTCGGGGCTGGCGCCGGTGAAGGCGGTGGTGGAGGCAGCGCTTGCCGCGGGCCGGGCCACGGGTCGCGAGCGCCCGATCCACGTCTATTTCGGCGCCCGTGCGCAGCGTGACCTCTATATGGTCGACCGTTTCGAGGAACTTGCCGCAACGCACCGTAATCTGAGCTTCATTCCGGTTCTCTCGAATGAGGAACATGCGCAAATCCGGTGCGGTTATGTCGGCTCAGCCGTGGCGGATGACTTTGACGATCTCGATGGCTGGAAGGCCTATCTCGCAGGCCCGCCGGCGATGATCGAGGCGACGGTGCCGCAGCTTCTGGCAAGGGGCATTCGCACCGCCGACATTCATGCAGACGTGTTTTTCACCCCCGAAAGATAGGAGCAGGATCGATGAATATTGGCACAGCCGCGACCGCATCCGGTGTTTCTGCAAAGATGATCCGCCATTACGAAACGATCGGCCTGATCAAATCGGCAAACCGCACGGAATCCGGTTATCGGGTCTATACCGCCAACGATCTGGAAACGCTGCGCTTCATCCGGCGCGGTCGCGACCTCGGTTTTTCAATCGAAAAGATCCGGCAACTCATGACCCTGTGGCGCGATCCGGGCGGCGCATCCTGCGATGTCAAGCGCATCGTCATGGAACATGTCGTCGACCTGGAAGCCAAGATGCATTCGCTTCGGGACATGGCCGACACGCTTCGAAATCTCGCGACCTATTGCCCTGATAATGGTGAGCCGGATTGCCCGATCATCCAGGACCTGGCGCAATCGGAAGATCCCGATTTTGCAGCGGTGGCGGCGGTGCCCAAGCGGTCCGGCATGCTGAAGGGCACGTCCGGTCCACTGACGGAATTACATCGCCTCGCGAAATAAACAGCCGTTCCCTGTCGGGCACCGGCAGCCGATTGCAGTGCAAACACCAATTGTGGTGAAGGAGACCAGGCCATGTGGATACAGATATTACAGCGCTTTCTTATTCTGTGCCTGATGCTGGCGATCGTTTCCGTCATCGCGTTTCTTTTGCCCTATATGGCGGGCGGCGATCCGGCCCGCACCATTTTGATGTCGCGCATGCGCGATACGGCGCTCGATCCGCATGCGGTCGAGGCGCTGAGGGTAAGCCTCGGACTGGACCGTCCGCTTTATGTGCAATATTTCGCGTGGTTGTCTGGCGCGCTGCGGGGCGATCTCGGCTTTTCCTTCACCAGCAGCCAACCGGTAGCCGCCGAGCTTTTGCGGTCGCTCTGGGTATCGGTGACACTGGCGCTGACTGCCCTGGCGATTGCCGTCGCCGTCGCCCTGCCGCTCGGCACGCTGGCAGCGATGCGCCCCGGCGGACGGCTGGATAATTTCGCGACGCTGATGATCCAGACCTTCGTTGCAACGCCGGAATACTGGTTCGCGCCGATGTCGGCGCTGGTTTTCGCGCTTTATCTTGGCTGGTTGCCATCTGCGGGGTGGGATAGCTGGCGCTCGCTGGTGCTTCCCGCCCTGACCCTGACCTTGCGTCCGCTGGCCTATTTCACGCAGGTGACGCGCGCCGCCATGGCCGAGGTTCTTCGTGCGCCTTACATCACGGCGGCCCGCAGCCGCGGCCTCGGCATGCACAGCACGGTTCTGCGGCACGGTGTCCGCAATGGCTCGCTTCCGGTCGTCACCTTCTTCGCATTGTGGCTTGCTGGCCTGCTTGGCGGATCGGTGGTTGTAGAAGTGATATTCGCAATCCCCGGCATGGGCCGGCTGCTCTACGACGCCGTGGTCAACCGGGATATTCCTATGCTGCAGGGCGGTTTCATCTGCATCGTCGCCCTGTCCATTCTGATCAATACCCTGGCCGACGGCTTTTATGTCCTGATCAATCCAGCAATGCGAGGTCACCATGACCATTAGTCACTTTCCGAGCGCGACAGCTGCCGCCATGCCGATGACCACGCCCAAGCGCCCCTCGACACTGTCCCGGTTCACGGACTTCATCAGCCGGCGGCACTGGACCTTCTATGCGGGATCGGCGATTTTTCTCGTCATCATCCTCCTGCTGGTGATCGCGCCGTGGATTTCGCCCTACAATCCCGCGCAGCAGAATCTGCGCCTGCGGCTGAATGCCCCCAGCGCCGCTTATTGGCTGGGAACCGACCATCTGGGGCGCGACGTCCTGAGCCGGCTGCTGATCGGCGGCCGTTTCACGGTCACGATTGCCGCCATCACGGTCATTCTGTCGGTCGTCATCGGAACCTTTATCGGCATTATCAGCGGCCGCAGCCGTGGCGTCCTTGACGAGATATTGATGCGCGTGGTGGATCTGCTCATTGCCATACCGGATGTCGTGATCGCCATTTTCCTCGTCGCCATTTTCGGTCCGGGATATGGAACGCTGATCGCGTCTTTGACCATTGTCGGCTGGACACCCTTTGCGCGGCTGGCACGCGGGCTGACGCTTTCCATCAATTCACGCGAATATATCCGCGCCGCCGAAGTACTGGGCTGCACGCGGCGTTTCATCATCTTCCGGCATGTCATCCCCAACACCATCTGGCCCATCGCAGCCGTTGCCTTCCTGCGCTTCGGCCACAAGCTGATCACGGTGGGTGGATTGTCGTTTCTCGGCCTCGGCGTGCAACCGCCGGCCGCCGACTGGGCGCTGATGCTGGCGGATGCGCAGGCTTATGCGGAGCGGATGCCCGTTCTCGTCATCGCACCGGGTCTGGCGATTTTCCTGTCGGCGCTCAGCGTCACGTGGATCGGCCATGGCCTCAACCTGGAGACCAAGAAAACGAACGGTCACTGAGGTTCATGAAACAAACGATGATCGAGATCCGGAAGGAGAGTAATATCGCCTAAAGCCGCATGAAAATACGCAAATGCCTCCGATTCAAAAATAATAAGGGGAACTCTTATGAATATCGAAGGACAAACGCATGCCAATACGGCCATATCTCCGGAGCGGATGCCGCTTCTGGAAATCGAGGACCTGCACGTTTCGGTGCCGGCGCAAAATGGCCGCAAGTTTGTTATTTCGGGCCTGACGCTTTCCGTCAATGCTGGCGAAGTCGTCGCTCTCGTCGGCGAATCCGGATCGGGCAAGAGCATGACGGCGCTGTCGCTGATGCGGCTCTTGCCGCAGGGCGCGGAAATCAATTCCGGCCGTATTTCCTTTGCCGGTCGCGATATTCTGGCCTTGTCATCCTCCGAGCTTGATGCGCTGCGCGGCGCCGATATCGGCATGCTGTTCCAGCAACCCCAGGCCATGCTCGATCCGACCAGCCGGGTGAGGACACAGGTTGCCGAGCCGCTCTGGATCCACCGCAAGATGAGCCGACATGCGGCTCTCAGCCGGGTTGTCGGCCTCTTGTCGGATGTCGGAATTCCCGATCCGTCGGCGCGGGCGCAATGTTTCGCCCATGAGCTTTCGGGCGGCATGGCGCAACGTGTCATGATCGCGGCGGCACTCTCTGGTAATCCGCAACTGCTGATCGCCGACGAACCGACAACGGCGCTCGATGTCACCGTGCAGGCACAGATATTGCGGTTGCTTGACGATGAGCGCCGCAAGCGCCGGCTTGCGACGCTGCTCATCACCCACGACCTGTCGGTCGTCGCCGCATTCGCGGACCGGATAGCGGTGATGTATGCCGGTCGTATTGTCGAGGAGGGGCCGACCCAGGCAATCCTCAAGTCACCGCAACACCCCTACACCAAGGCGCTGATCAGCTGTTCGCTTCTGACGACAGACAGCGATGGCCAGCTGCTGACGATCCCGGGCTCCAGTTCGCAGGCCCATGACATGTCCTGCGGCTGCCGGTTTCATCCGCGTTGCGCGCTGGCCAAGTCGGCTGGCATGGGCAGCCGGTGCATGGCATCGGAACCCGATCTGAATAGCTTGCCCGAGGGGCGCAAAGCACGGTGCTGGGCGGTTGACGATGACCATGCCAGCCATACCAGTCACGCGGTCTGCTGAGGGAGGGTAGCGATGTTATCGACTGAGAAGACACAGACCCCGCCATCGGCGGACAGCAAGAACCACCCTTATGTGGTGGCGAAGAACCTCTGCAAATATTACCCGATATCCGGGCTTGGTCACCGGGTGGTGAAATCCGTCGACGATGTTTCCCTCACCATCGGCGAAGGCGAAGTGCTGGGTCTCGTCGGTGAATCCGGCTGCGGTAAAAGCACCGTCGCCGGACTGATAACGCGGCTGACCCACGCGACAAAAGGCGAGGTCAGCATTGGCGATCACGATATTCTGCATATGCAGGGTGAGACGCTCCGGCGCATGCGCCGGGTCGTGCAACTGGTGTTTCAGGACCCTTATTCCGCGCTCGATCCGCGCATGCACATCGGCCAGAGCATGGAAGCGCCGCTTGCCCAGCATGGCATCGGCACACGCGATGAACGTGTGGCCCGTGTTTTCAAGATGCTGGAAGAAGTCGGCCTCGATGCTTCCTTTTATGACCGTTATCCAAGCCAGTGTTCCGGTGGGCAATTGCAACGCGTGGTCATAGGGCGCGCGCTTCTTCTCAATCCGAGCTTCCTTGTGTGCGATGAACCGACATCGGCGCTCGATGCCTCGATGCGCACGCAAATCCTCAACCTGCTGATGGACATGAAGCGCCGTCACGGTTTGACGGTCCTGATGATTTCCCATGATCTTCGTGTTGTGCGTTATCTCTGCGACCGCATCGCGGTGATGTATCTCGGGCGCATCGTTGAAATCGCTGACCGCGAGGAGCTTTTCCGGGCACCGAAGCATCCTTATACGAAGGCGCTGATCGCCTCTTCGATGCTGGATGAGACCGGACTATATGCGCCGGAAATGCTTCTGGACGGAGATTTGCCAAGCCCGCTCAATCCTCCCGGCGGCTGCAAATTTCACACCCGCTGCAAATATGCGACGCAGATTTGCGGCGAAAAGGAACCGGTTCTGGAAACGGTCGCCGGGGAGCATTCCGCACGCTGTCACCATTGGCGCGAGTGGGGCTGAGGGACAACGCAATAACAGTCTTCTGACCCGATAAAAACAGATGAATAGTGCGTTTGCGATTTAATATCGGAATTATATTCCGAGTATAAAAACATAAAATGAATAATATTCAGATGGATGTTGAGCAAACATCTAGAGGATATGCTTTGTCATTCAAAAAAGTAATAAATGAAAATTGGAAATTTTGTGAATGTGAATGAATCGTGAGCGTTGTCATCAAAAATAAAAGGGGAATATTCTATGGTCAAACACACACTTTTGGCGACATGCGCCATTGTGGTTTCGTTCGGAGCTGACGCGGCAAAGGCCGCCACGATTACCTATGACGATAATTTTGGTGTGAAAACCGGTTGGCAGATGGCTTCTGACGACGCCTATCTCGGCTCACGCGCGGGTTGCTTCGAGAGCCTCGTACGCGTCGGCTATGATATGAAGCTGGAGCCAAGCCTTGCCGAGTCCTGGAAACAGACGGATCCCAAGGTGTGGGAATTCAAGCTGCGCAAGGGCGTCAAATTTCAGAACGGTGAGCCGCTCGATGCCAAGGCCGCGGTCAATGCGCTGAGCAATCTTCTGAAGGCGCCCGTTCCGGCCCGCGCCTTTTCGCCGAAGCTGATCGCCGCTGTCGAGGCTGGCGGCGACGATGTCGTGAAGATAACCACCATCGAGCCTTCGGTGCTGCTGCCGGCGCAGATGGCGAGCCCCGCCACCTCCATCCTTGCTCCATCCGCCTATAAGGACGGCAAGGTCGATCCGGTGGGAACCTGCACCGGACCTTTCAAGATCACGGAGGTTGACCCCAGCCAGCATATGGTTCTGGAAGCCAATCACGATTATTGGGGCGGCATGCCGAAGCTTGCGGGCGGACGCGTGAATTTCGTGCCCGATGCCGATACCCGCGCTACCCAGGCCCGTACCGGTGAAGCGCAGATTTCGCGCCTCGTCCCGCCATGGACGGTCAAGACCATCGAATCCACGGATGGCGTCAAGGTTGCGCCGATCCCATCGCCCCGCATCACGGAACTGTTGCTGAACAATTCGAAACCGCCTTTCAACAATATCAAAGTCCGGCAGGCGATCCAGGCCGCCATCGATACGGGCGGCATCGCCGACAGTATCTATGAAGGTGTGGTCAAGGGCGCGGCCATGCCCTTCGCAGCGGGTGAGCCCTGGGCTGAAAAGGAATCCAAGTCCACCTATGACGTGGAAAAAGCAAAGTCTCTGCTGAAGGAAGCGGGAGTTGCACCCGGCAGTCTGAAAGTGACGCTTCTCGCCTATACGGCGAAGACGGAGCTCAAGGATGTCGCGGCGATTATCCAGGCCCAGCTGCAGGAAGTCGGCATCAAGGTCGATGTTCGCGTTGCCGACTATAGCGCGATCGAACCGGATATGCTGGCCGGCAATTTCGACATGGCGTTGCTGTCGCGTGGTTACGCCACTGACGTCGCCGAACCGGCCGGTTTCCTCAACGCCGATTATACCTGCGGCGGCAGCTACAACATCTCGCATTATTGCAATGCGGATACGGACAAGCTGATCAAATCCGCTTACGCTGCGGCCGAGCCCGCCAAGCGTTACGCCATCTACGGCGAAGCGGCAAAAAAGATATATGACGAGGCCGTCTCGGTCTTCCTCATCCATGAAACCGTGTTCGACGCCTATTCGGCCAAGCTTGAAAACTACAAGCCGCATCCGCTCAACTACTTTATCATGACGAAGGATCTGACGACGAAGTAAACCGGCGTGATGTTGCTGATGAACAGAGGCCCGGCTCGCAAGAGCCGGGTCTTTTTTATGAGAAGGCCCTCGAGCCTCTCCTCCGTCATTCCGGCCTTGAGCCGGAATCCAGCCGACGTGCGTCTGCACGACGGGAAAATTCCTTTCAGCCCAAGGACTTGGGCTGGCTGGATTCCGGCTCAAGGCCGGAATGACGGAGGAGGGGAACATCACGAATACAACAAATGTTGTGGTTTTATCTACCGGCCGAAAACTGAAGTCAGACGCGTGCACAAGCCCGGTGTGTAACGGCATGTGGATGGTGTTCGCTTCATTAAAACCGGAAAACCTCCATCACCATCCCTGATCAAAAAAGGAGAGGGCATCTGCCGTTTGGGGAGGTAAGAGGGGCGAATGCTTATGTCATTCGCCGGGTATAAACTAAGTGCAGCGTGAAACCGGGCATGCAAGGCGAAGCCGGCGGCAGCGGGGATAAAGCGCCGCCGGTATTCCATCCGATCAGGCGCGCGCTTCCGGCGTATAGCCAGCAGCGGTGATGATTTCGACAATACGGGCCGCGTCGGAGACGCCGCCAACCACGACCGTGCGGCTTGCCGGATCGGCATGCACGGCGGCACCGGGAACGGTCTTTTCGATCGCGCCCTTGATCACACCGGCGCAGTGACCGCAGGTCATGTCTTCAACATGGAAAGAAAGGTCGGCATCAACAGGTGCGGCGGCGGTTTCGGGGTGATGCTGGTGGGCGGTGCACATAGGCGGTTCTCCTTGGTTTGGAAGTCGTGACAGGAGGAGCCTGGACTATTCCAACGTGGGAAGGTCAAGCGCTTTATTCATAAAGGCTGAAAGAGCGCGCTGCCATTTTAGCTACGCCAGAAAATCGGCATCAGGAGCACGAGAACGGTGAGGATTTCCAGGCGTCCGAGCAGCATCATTACCGAAAGGAGATAAAGCGCCGGATCGCTGATCGTGGAAAAATTGCCCGCCGGTCCGATGATCGGGCCGATGCCGGGGCCGACATTGGCAAGCGAGGTCGCAACGGCCGAGGTGGCGGTGAGGAAATCATAGCCCATCAGGCTCATGGCGAGGCTGCCGGCGATCCACAGCGCTATGAAGCAGCTGACGAAGAGGAAGATCGTTCTGATTGTATCGGGATCGACCACCTGCTGGCCGTAACGCACCGAATAGACGGCGTTCGGATAGATCAGCTTTTTCAGCCCCGCCCGCACGACATTGAACATGATGAGAAAGCGATACGCCTTGATGCCGCCCGCCGTCGAGCCGGAACACCCACCCATGAATGTTGCGAAAAAGGCGACGACGACAACGAAGGGCCCCCAGAGCGTATAGTCGTCACTCGCAAAACCACCCGTGGAAAGAATGGAGGTCATGTTGAAGAAGGAATGGCTGAGCGCATCATCCAAGGGCACGCCGTTCCTGAAGTGGTGATAAACACCGACCGCAATCGAGATCGCGCAGAGATAGCCGAGGAAGACGGCGATCTGCGGATCGCGCAGCGTCTCCAGCCTGCGGCGCACGGCTAGCAGGATCATGACCGAAAAGGGCAGGCTGCCGAAGATCAGGAAGATGGTGGCAATCCAAAGCAGCGCCGTATTGTTGAAATAGGCGAAAGACGCGTCATGGGTGGAGAAACCGCCGGTCGCGACCGTCGACATGGCATGGTTCAGCGCATCGAAATGCGACATGCCGGCAAAATCGTAAGCGATGGTACAGGCAAGCGTCATGATGATGTAAATGGCCACGAAAGCCCGGGTGAAGCTCGCCAGCCGCGCAAAAGGCCGGTCGTTGCCGGTATCGGAGGATTCCATGCGGAAAAAGGTCATGCCGCCGACGCGCAGCAGCGGCAGGATGAAGAGGCCGAGCGCCACGATACCGATACCGCCAAGCCAGCACAGCAGCGAACGCCAGAGAAGGATGCCCTGCGGTGCGTTGTCGAGACCGGCGATGGCTGTCGATCCTGTCGTGGTAATGGCCGAAACGGATTCGAATATTGCCTGGCCGAGCGTCAGGTTGAGTTCGGACAGGTAAAGCGGAACCGCGCCGACGACGGAAAAGACCAGCCAGAGCAGGTTGACGAGCAGAAAGCCGAAACGTTTGTTGAAGGAGGCTATCGGCCCGCGGGTCGCCAGCGCACAGGCAAGCGCAAAACCGCCGCACATGAAACCCGACAGCGCAAACACCATCCAGTCGTCATTGCCGTAATAGAGATCGGTGAGCGCCGGCAGAAACATGGCCGTCGCCATGTAAAGCCCGAAGATGGAAGCCACATAGATGACCGAGCGCAGAAGGTTACTGTTCAAGAAATGAAACCCGGAGTTCGTTGCCGCGCTGAAATGAGTCTTTGTCTCGGACGCCTTCCTATGGCATAGCGGGTGCCATTATGAATTTCAATGGATTGACTATCGTGGACAAGCAGCTTGTGGAAGCAGCGCGGCGGGAAGTGCGGGAAATATTCCCGGAAACGCCGTTGCAGTTGAATGAACATCTCAGCCGTCGGTATGGCGCGTCGATTTGGCTGAAGCGTGAAGATCTGTCCCCGGTTCGCTCCTACAAGATTAGAGGCGCATTCAATTTTCTCCGCAAGGCGGTGGCCAAGGCTGGCAAGAACAAGATTTTCGTCTGTGCGTCGGCCGGTAACCACGCGCAGGGTTTTGCTTTCGCCTGCCGCCATTTCGGCGTTCACGGCGTCGTTTTTATGCCGGTGACGACACCGCAGCAGAAAATCGAAAAGACCCGCATCTTCGGCGGTGAATTCATCAGCATCCGTCTGGTGGGTGATATATTCGACCAATGTTACGCCGCTGCCCGCAAATATGTCGAGGACAATGACGGCTACATGGTGCCGCCCTTCGACCATGAGGACATCATCGAGGGCCAGGCGACGGTCGCTGCCGAAATCATGGATCAGCTTCCGGAAGGCACGAAGCCCGATATCGTCGTCATGCCCGTTGGCGGCGGCGGTCTCTCTGCGGGTCTTTCAGGTTTTCTCGCCGGCACGGTCCGCAAGGAGAACTTCGTGTTCTGCGAGCCGGAAGGTGCGCCGAGCCTGAAGAAGAGCATCGAGCGCGGTGAACCGGTGACGCTGAACAAGGTCGACAATTTCGTTGACGGCGCCGCCGTTGCCCGCATCGGCGACCTGAACTTCAAGGCGCTGAAGGACTTTCCGGCCGAGCAGGTCTTGCTCATCCCGGAAAACGCCATCTGTGTCACGATCATCGAGATGCTGAATCTCGAAGGTGTGGTGCTGGAGCCGGCGGGCGCGCTGGCGATCGCCGCACTCGAAAAGCTCGGCCGTGAGAAGCTGGAAGGCAAGACGGTCATCGCCGTCGTCTCCGGCGGCAATTTCGATTTCGAGCGTCTGCCGGATGTGAAGGAACGCGCCATGCGTTACACCGGCGTGAAGAAATACTTCATTCTACGCCTGCCGCAGCGTCCCGGCGCCTTGCGCGATTTCCTCAACCTTCTCGGTCCGGACGACGATATCGCCCGTTTCGAATATCTGAAGAAATCGGCCCGCAATTTCGGTTCGATCCTGATCGGCATCGAAACCAGCGCGAAGGAGAATTTCGCCGGCCTGCTGGAGCGCTTCGAGGCGGCGGGTCTCGGTTATGAAGACATCACCGAAAACGATATCCTGTCGAACCTGATCATCTGATCGGGGAGTTAAAGACAGGGAAGGGCGGATCATCTCCGCCCTTCGAACGTGACATAGATTGAGGGAGTGAAAGCCATGGCATCGTTTTTTTCCAAAATCCTCTCGGCCTTCGGCTCCGGCCAGCCGTCTTCCGACGCGCCGCAGAAGACGGCCCAGGCGGAGCCGCATGCGCATGGCGAATATCTTATCTATGCGACACCGCTGAAAGAAGGCGGACAGTTCCGGCTGGCTGGCCGTATCGAGAAAAAGGTCGGTGATGAAGTGCTGGTGCACGAATTCGTTCGCGCCGATGTCTTCACCAGCCTGGACGATGCAGTGGAGTTTACGGTCCGCAAGGCAAGATTGATCATCGACCAGAACGGCGCATCGCTTTTCCCAGGAAAATGATGACGGTTTCTTGCGACTTGCATTAAGATTCCGTTGGTTGCTTCGGCCTATCGTCCCCGAGGAGCATGGAGTCGCGCCAATGAACGCGCGACGTGGATAGATAGGGCATGTGCCGATGCAATGGGCAAATCTGGCACTCTTCGCGACGGAGGCCATCGTCTATTTCGCGGTAATGACGGCATTCCTTCATTACCGGCATATTCTCGGCATCGGTGTTTTTCTCACCGCGCTGGGGGTAATGCATTTTCTGGAGACCTATCTGGCGGCCGTCTTTTACGTCGAGCTGCCCTTCGGCGTGGCATCTCCCGGCTCCTCGATCCTTTTTGCCGGCAAGCTGATGATGATCCTGATGCTTTATATGCGGGAGGATGCGGCGGTCGTCCGCCAGCCGATCTACGGCCTGCTTCTCGGCAATATACTGACCGTCATCATGGCGCAGATCATCCATTTTCATCAGACGGTGGCGATTGTGCCCGGACAATCGGTCAGCGCCGGTTTTCTGGATGAGATGGGCGTGCTGATGGTCTGGGGAACCAGCCTTCTTTATATCGACGCCATCGCCATCATCCTTTTCTACGAAAAGCTGGGGCGCTATTTGCAGCGCCATATCGTGCTGCGTTTCGCAATCTGCGGCGTCGTGATTCTAAGCCTGGATCAGGCCGGTTTTTACGCGGCGTTGCGATATATGCTGAACGCGCCGATCGATGTTTTTTACGATGGCTGGAAGGCGAAAATGGCGGCGGTCGCCATTTATTCTCTGCTCTTCGCCATCTATCTCAAGCTGACGGTGGCAAAGGGCCGCTTCCTGACGCGCCGCAGCGTTGCCGATGTTTTCAACGACCTCACCTTCCGGGAACGCTACGAGGAGCTTTTGTCCCGCTCCGGCCGCGACATGCTAACCGGCGTATCGGACCGCGCCCGCATGGAGCTCGATGCGCCTTCGGTTGTCGTGGAATGCCTGGAGAAAAAGCGCCCTGTCAGCGTGCTGATCGTCGATATCGATCACTTCAAGACCGTCAACGACACGTTCGGGCATTTGCAGGGCGATGAAATATTGCGGGAATTCGCCGCTGTGCTGAAACGCATCGTGCAGCCGCATGGCCATTTGTACCGCTTCGGCGGCGAGGAGTTCGTGGCGCTTTTGCCGGCGGTGCCGCATGAGGCCGCGCTCACCTTTTCGGCCAATCTCAGAATGGCGATCCTCGCGGACCTGCAACGGCCGGACGGCACACCATTGACCGTCAGCATCGGTGTCGCCACGGCTTTCGAGGACGGGCAGCTTTTTCGCGCGCTTCTATCGGAGGCCGATGCGCGGCTCTACGCGGCAAAAAATAACGGCCGGGACCAGGTCCACGGCCGTCACGGATTGTGGGTCGGCTGATAGCGGCAATCACGCCGCCATCAGACAGGCTCAGGCGGCCTGCGCCAGTTCGGCAACCTTGGCGCCGGCGGCTGCAACGGCCTTCTCGACGGCTTCCGGGCCGAATGCCAGACCTTCGACATAGATCACTTCCACATCGGTCATGCCCATGAAGCCGAGAACGGTCTTGAGGTAGGGCACGGCATGGTTCAGCGGAGCGGCGGGGCCTTCCGAATAAACGCCGGCTGCTGCGAGCACGATGTAGACCTTCTTGCCCTTGGCAAGACCTTCCGGACCGGTTTCGGTGTAGCGGAAGGTCTGGCCGGCGCGGGCGACGTTGTCGATCCACGACTTCAGGCCGGAATAGATGTTGAAGTTGATGAGGCCGGTGCCGATAACGACCGTGTCGGCAGCCAGAAGCTCGGCAACCAGCTTGTCGGAATAGTCGGCGGCAACAGCTTCTTCAGCCGTGCGCTGGTCAGCCGGCTTGCGGATGGCAGCGGTCTTGACGGTGTCGAGATGCGGAATGGGGTCGGCGGCGAGATCGCGGTGGACCAGGGTGTTGGAAGCCGATTTGGCCTTCAGCTTGCTGGCGAGTTCGCCGGAAAACTTGTTGGAGACCGATTCCTCGCCACGCGGGCTGGAGGTGATGAGCAGAATGTTGGACATGGTCTTTCCTTGCAATATGCGATGAATTGACGGGCGCCTTGGGAGGGCGGGAGAGCACGACGCCCTTCCATTGCCCCCTATATGAGGAATTGCTGCCATCAAGAAAACTGTGATAATGTGGAAGCCATCTATCGATGAAATGGATGGAACATGGACGCGAACCCGACGCTCGACCAATTGCAGGTGTTTTTGACGGTGGCTGAGACCGGCAGTTTTTCCGCCGCGTCGCGGACGCTCAATCGTGCCCAGTCGGTGGTCAGCTACACTATCGCCAATCTTGAGGCGCAACTGGAAGTCACCCTGTTCGAGCGCAATGGCGTTCGCCAGCCGCGGCTGACCGATGAAGGCCGCGCCATGCTTGAGGATGCAAGGCGCATCGTCGCCGGCCTGCAGGAAATGCGCGCGCGCGCCAAGGGGCTGAAGCAGGGGCTTGAGGCGGAACTTTCCGTCGCCATCAGTACCATGGTGCCGGCGGAGGCCATGGTGGCCGTGCTGCGGGATTTTCGCAAGGAATTCCCCACTGTCACCCTCAGCCTCAATGTCGGCGAGCTGGGCATGGTCATGGACATGGTGCTTTCCCGCAAGGCCGGCATCGGCATCGGCGGCGCGCTGCTGCGCCAGGATGACGAACTGGTCGTCGAAAAGGTCGGGCATTCCTTCATGCTGCCGGTCGTGGCTTCGGATCACCCGCTGGCGCAGATCGAACGGCCGCTGGTCCTTGGCGATGTCCGCGAGGAGGTGCAACTCGTCGTCACCGACGCGTCGGGGCTGACCAAGGGACGTGATTTCAACGTTCTGTCCTACAAGACCTGGAGGGTGAGCGACATCGCCACGAAATATCAGCTCATCAAGGGCGGTCTCGGCTGGGGCGGTCTGCCCGCATCGATCGTCCGCAACGATCTGACCAATGGCAGCCTGAAGGCGCTGGACCTCGAGGCCTATGAGCAGGGCGAGTACCCGCTCTTTGCGCTCCGCCGTGTCGATTCACCCGCCGGCCCGGCCGGCCAGTGGCTGGCCACGGCATTCCAGCAGCGTCTGTCGGCCTGCCCGAACCAGAAGGATTTCAACAGGATAGTTGCCGGAAGCAAGCAGAGGAATATTTCTGTCGCCGCAGAGTGAAATTATTTGAAACCGCGACAAATGCTTTTTGGCTGAGAAGGTGCCGCGTGTTTCTTCTCCCCGAGGGGGAGAAGTCCGCGGCAGCGGGATGAGGGGGCAACGTTCGTAATAAACCGAGAGCTTGCCCCCTCATCCGACTATTCGGGCCACCTTCTCCCCAACGGGGAGAAGAAAAAAGGCAGCAATCTCGGCACCAAGCCCCAGGCAACACCAATTGACGCAAGCGACCGGCCTGCCTATACCTAACCCACGGTCAGCAGTTCACCGAGGCATCGCCGTCCCGCAAGGGAAGCTAAACCTGCATTTGGAAAGATTGACAGCACTTATCCCGTGCCTTGTCGGAAGCCGGCGATCAGCGACACCGTTTCGGAATGGCACTTGAGGGTAAGTCATGCCACGTTCGATCCTTTCCATTGATATTGCCGACGTATCGACCTTTGCCAAATCGCTCCGCGAACAGATCGGCCGGCTGGACCGCCAGCCAAGCCATGTGGAGATGCTCAATCTTCTGAGCCGCGCTGCCGGGTTCCGCAATTTCCAGCATCTGCGTGCGTCACGCACGCCATCCGCCGAAAGCGGGCCTCCGTTACCGCAGACACGAGCGGAGACAATGCCCACCGCCAATGAGGGCAGGGTGCTGAAGACCGCGCGGATTTTCGATGGCGACGGCCGGTTGATGCAATGGCCCGCCCGCCGATCCCAGCAGGAACTATGCCTCTGGTATTTCTGGGCGAAAATCCCGGCCGGCCGCAGTTTCTCCGAACGCGAATTCAGCGGCTTTCTGGATGGTCTGCATCTCTTTCGGGATGCCGCGATGCTTCGGCGTGACATGGTCGGCCTGCGGCTGATCCGCCGCAACCGCGACGGCAGCGACTATCGGCGCATCGAGCAGAAACCACCGGCGGAACTGCCGCTGCTGCTACGCGCTGTGGTTGGCCGTGATTGAGGAATAGTCAGCGATGTGGCTGACAGGCTTTCATCAAGCTCAACGTCATCCTCGGGCTTGACCAGGGGACCCACACACCGCCGCAGTCAATGGATCCTCAGGTCAAGCCCGAGGATGACGTCGAGTTGGATGGAGGCGTCGTGGACAAGTTCGCCCTCCCGGCGCATTCCCGCCGGGAGGGCTGCAATCCCTAGAGAACCAGACGGAATTTCGCGAAACCTTCCGCGCCTTCACCGGCATCCTCGATCTTCGCGCCCTTGATATCGGCCGCATAGTGGCGGCCTTTCGGGCCGGTTTCGAAGATTGCCGAGGTATTGGCAACCGGCGCGAAGGACCAGTTGGCATCAGCAGACGGATTGATGGTGCCCTGATCGATGATATAGCGCACGATCACGTCGCGGTTGGTGTCGGGAGCCACGAAGATCACCTTGTCGGCGGCAATATCAGGGAATTTGCCGCCGCCGCTCGCCCGGTAATTATTGGTCGCCACCACGAATTTCTGCTCGGGATCGATCGGCTTGCCTTCAAATTGCAGGTTGACGATGCGGTTGCTGTTCGGATTGACCGCCTTGCCGTCCTTGTCGAATTTCGCCGGTTTGGAAATGTCGATCTGATAGGTGACACCGTCGATGACATCGAAATTATAGGACGGGAAATCCGCATTGAGCAGCGGCGCATCCTTGGCGCCAGCCTCGACAGTGTTGAACATGCCCGCCGACATTTCCAGCCAGTTCTTGACCTGCGCGCCGTTGATCAGCACCGCCTGCACGGTGTTGGGGTAAAGATAGAGGTCGGCGACATTCTTGATGGCAATGTCACCGGCGGGGACATCGGTATAATAGTCTGCACCGCCGCGACCGCCGGACTTGAAGGGCGCCGCTGCCGAAAGCACGGGCAGGTCCTTATATTGCCCTTCCTTCAGCATGTCCTTGATGTACCACGTCTGGGCATTGGAGACGATCTGCACGGAAGGATCATCGGCCACCAGTGCGAAATAGGAATAGAGCGGGGCGGACGTCTTGCCCACCGGGCGGCGCACATAAGCGAGGGCGGCTTCGTGATCGGCCTTGGCGGCGGCGATGACCTCCGGCTTGTCGGTAAAATCGGCAACGACCTTGCGGTTTTCATCGCGGTGATAGATCGGCCGGGCTTCGGAGGTGAAATCGACGATCTTCCAGCTCTTGCCGTCCTTTTCGAGCAGCAGGTCGATCAGGCCCATATGCGAACCCCAGAAACCCGCCATCACGGCAGGCTTGCCCTGCAAGGTGCCCTTGACGGCATCAACGCCCTCGATGCCGTCCCAGGTCTTCGGACCGGGGAAGACCAGATGCTGGTGGCCGGTGAAGATCGCGTCGATGCCTTCGACGCCCGCCAGATAGAGAGAGGCATTTTCCATGCGCTCGGTCTGGCCCTTGCCGTCGATGCCGGAATGGGACAGCGCGATGACGATATCGGCGCCTTCTTCCTTCATGACCGGCACCCAGGCTTTCGCCGCCTCGACGATATCGCGCGTCTGCGCCTTGCCCTCGAGGTTCTTGGAATCCCACATCATGATCTGCGGCGGCACGAAGCCGATGATGCCGACCTTGACCGGGCTGGTGACGCCCGCGCCATCGCGGATCTGCTTCTCCAGAATGACATAGGGCTTGAAGAACAGCTCGTCGTTCTTCGGATCGGAAGCAAGCTGGCCCTTGGTGAGGTTGGCGCAGACGTAAGGGAAGCCCGCTCCCGCCAGCGTGTTCGACATATAATCGAGGCCGTAGTTGAATTCGTGGTTGCCGAGCGTGCCGCAGTCGTAGCCGAGCACGTTCATGGCGTTGATGACGGGATGCTTGTCGCCGGCCTTCATGCCCCGCTCATAGGCGATATAGTCGCCGAGCGGATTGCCCTGCAGGAAGTCGCCATTATCCACCAGCATCGAATTTCCGGCTTCGGCACGAATGGTGCCGATGATCGAGGCGGTGCGCGCCAGCCCCATCGTGTCGTTCGGCTTGTCGGCATAATAGTCATAGGGAAAGACGTGAACATGGATGTCAGTCGTTTCCATGATGCGCAGATGCGCCTGATTGGCGGCCGCGCGCGCGGCAAACGGGTGCAGCATCACCAGCGCTGAGGAGGCGGCAATGCCGCTGAGAAGCGAACGGCGGCTGATGGGGTGGAGAGCGAGAAGCGACGACATGGGAACTCCTTCGGATGAAGCTTGCTCTGTCATGGAAGACGACAAGGTAGAAGCAATCGCCGAGGAGTCCATCATCAAAATGACAGGCCGGTGACGGAGAGGCCTGTTTTCAACCGTTTGATAAATTTTTTGTCACGACTGCGCCGCATGCGCCATCGCAAGGGAATGCGCTGCGTTCGCTCGGCGCATTCCGATTTCGAAAACCAGTGGCTTAACGCGCGAGCGTCGGCTTCACTTCTTCATGGAAGAAGCGGAAATAGGAGGAGAGCTGCGCCAGCGTATTGGTGGAAAGCTTCAGCTGCAGGCCGAGGCGGTTTTGATGCTGCCATTGCACCTCGCCCTCGATGAAGCCCAGATCCTCGCTTTGCACCTTGACCCGGCTACCCTTGGCGGCCGCGAAAGGTCCGTCCAGTTCGAGCGCCATGCCGGTGGCCGACAGGTCCAGCACGCGGCCTCGGGTCGACTGGCTGAAGTAATGCACGGTCGCAAAAATCCTGGTCTTGCTCCGGGGTGCGGCGCGGGTCACTATGTTGAGGTTGTTTGCCATTTTGCTGCTCAAATCAATTTGTTTCCGATGCCCCAACCATGACGCATAAAGCTTGAAGCCCGTTTAGTTCATCAGTTAAAATTGCAGGTAATCTTGCGATTATGCTGTATCGATACGGCACTGGTAACAATTGTTCCGGGCAGAGCGCACATGTACATAGGCGATATCGGTGCGGCTCAGGAGATGTTCGGCGCGTGAGACAATATCGCCTGTCGCCGTCACGGCGCCGGTGCCGTAGACGATCCGGTCGTCGCTGCCATATCCGCGAACGATATAATCCGGGCTATCGAGCATCGGGGGAACGGCATCCGTCTGGGGATATCGCTCACAGGGCTCAGCGTGAAGAAAGATCGGACCCGTTTCGGCATAGGGTTGGAGCGAGGGAAAGGGCCGGTAGGCGAGGATCAGCATGCCTTCACCCTGATTGATCTGCGAGAGGCAATGACGGCACGGCATGCCGCCCGGGGAAACGGCCTTCTCCGGCGGGTTGCCATAGGCGTCGGCAGCGCCCGCCCGGAAAGCTTCGGCATCCTTAGCCGGCATTGCTGTAAAAACGAGATCGGTCATGGTGGGGTCCTTCCGGTTCGGATCGGCGTTGCTTCTTTGCAGCTATGATCTCGAAACAGGACACTATCCACCCGATTCTTGAGGGGTGATGCAACCAGCCCATTGCGTGTTTCGTTAGCATCGGGAATCAGTGACGCTCCTCGATCCCGGAAGGTCTGATTTTATGTTCCGTCGTTTTCTGGCCGCCGTTCCGCTGGCTTTCGTTTCGTTGACGGCTCCGATTGCGGCGAACGCGCAGGTCGCCTCCGGTCTCGACGGCCTGTCCGACGAGCAGCTGCAGCAGGCGGTCAATTTCGTTATCGGCAACGCAATCTTCTCGCTCTACCACGAGGGTGCGCGCATGCTAATCTCGGATTTCGGAACCGCGGATACTGGCAGCGTCCAGGCTCCTGCCGATCAGCTGGCGGGCACTCTCATCCTCCAGGCCAATGAGGAATGGCTCGATACCGCGCTCGTCAACGCCACCGACAGCTGGTATCTGGCGCGCGAGGCGGAGACCTTGCCCGATCACGAAGCACCGGTCTTTTCCGCGCTGGTGCCTGACAGAAGCCGCGACCGCAACATGGCCTGCCTGATGGTCGGCCGTGACAAGGACGGTTATGGCGATCTTGCCGCCATGATGGGGCTGGACAATGCCGAATTCGGCAAATGCGCCGCCGCCTATCCCGGCGTCGCTTCGGCCTGGGAGAATTTTTTGGCGCCCCACCGCAGCCAGACACCTTCCAGATTTTCCGTCAGCTATGTGCCGCCGCGTGACCCTGAACTTGAACCCTATGCCATTATGGTCAAGGAATCGAAGGTTCTCGATCTCATCAGCCGCAGTTTCGGCGGTTATGGCCTCAAGGGCGACGTCAAGCTGACGGCAAAGTCCTGCGGCCGCCCCGATGTCTACTGGTCGGCGGAAAAGCGCGAGATCACCTATTGCTACGAGCTTGGTAAATTCCAGGCGGAGCTGATCGCCGATCATCTCCTGAACACTGTTACGGAAGACAAGGGCGCTGCTGGCGGACAAATTCCGACAGCGGTCAATCTGGAAAGAGAAATCTGAGGCAGATTGCCGGCGCTGGCGATCCGGCCTCCTGAATGATGGAGGAAAGTGCCATGCCGAAGGTCGTCGTTCGCAATTTCGCGATCTCACTTGACGGATATGGTGCCGGGCCGGACCAGAGCCTGCAGAACCCGCTGGGCGTGAACGGCGAAGAGCTGCATCAATGGGCGTTCAAGACCCGCACCTTTCACCGCATGTTCGGCAAGGAGGGCGGTTCGACCGGCACGGATGAGAAATTCTCCGAGAAAAGTTTCGAAAATATCGGCGCCTGGATTTTGGGGCGCAACATGTTCGGCCCTATCCGCGGCGCCTGGCCGGATGATAACTGGAAGGGCTGGTGGGGCGATGAGCCGCCCTATCACGTTCCGGTTTACGTGTTGACGCACCATGAGCGCCCATCCTTCACCATGAAAGGCGGCACGGTTTTCCATTTCGTCACCAAGGGCATCGAGGCCGCTCTGGACATGGCGCTCACCGCCGCTGACGGCAAGGATGTCCGCATCGGCGGCGGCGTTTCCACCATCCGGCAATATATGGCCGGGGGCATGATCGACGAATTGCATCTGGCGCTTGCGCCGGTTTTCCTTGGAAAGGGCGAACATCTGTTCGAAGGGCTGGATTTACCTGCGCTCGGTTATCGCTGCACGGAGACGGTATCGGGCGAGGGGGCCACCCACCTGATCATTGATAAGGCCTGATTGTAGCGTCTCTCCACTCTCATTCCTGTGACAGGCACAGGAATGAGGAGGCGTTTGTATAGGCCAAAACCTCAATTGCGCAGCGAGATTTCCAGAAGCTCGGTATCGGAAAGCGGCTCCACCCAGGCCTCATAGGTGCCGACAGGCGAAAAACCCATCATCTGGTAAAGCTGAAGCGCACGCGGATGATCAAGCGTGTTGGTTGTCACCGTCACGCGTTTGGGGTTGTCCTGCCAGGCGGCGTAAAGCGCCTGCAACAGGAACCACTTGCCGACACCCGCGCCGATCGCCTCTTCGAGAAGCCCGAAATAGGAAAGCTCGGTCACCTCGTCGTTCGCCTTGTTCAGCTCGAAGAAACCGGCAGGCGCGCCGTTCATGTAAAGAACCGTGACGCTGTTCTTCGGGTCCTTGAGGACGGCGGAGAGTTCCGCATCGCTCATGCGCATGCGTTTTTGCCAGTGCCAGCGTTTTCCCACCCGCCAGTAAATATAACGGTAGAAGTGCAGGGGAATATCGGTAACCCGCATCAGCGCCGTCTGGATATTGACGGGAATCGGCAGGCTGACCTTCGGCGGAGCAGTCATTTCCAGCTGTGTGACATGCGCCTTCAAAGGGCCATGCGATACCAGGGGGACAGGCTCGGCGGGGCCGGTGACGACAGGCGTATCTTCCAGTCCGCCCCATTCTGACCAGGAGCCATCATAGAGCGAATTGTCCCGATGGCCGAGCGATTCCAGCGCCAAGGTGATGACGGCGGCGGTGACGCCCGAGCCGCAGCTGGTGACGACCGGCTTGCTGAGGTCGATGCCCGCATCGGCGACCATCTTGCGGATGGCGGTAAGGTCCTTGAAATGGCCGTTCTCGGAAAAGGCAGTGGCCGGCAGGCTGCGTGCGCCGGGCATGTGGCCGGAACGCATGCCGGCACGCGGCTCGGCCTCGTCGCCGGTGAAGCGGCCGGCGCCACGGGCATCGGCGATCTGCTTTTCACCGCTGTCGACGATGCCGCGCATGGTCGACAAGGAAGTCACGCGCTTCTCGTTGAAATCAGGCGTGAAGGTGGCGGGTGCAATCTCCGGCGTGCCGGTTTCAAGCGGCCGGCCTTCGCGCTTCCAGCCGTCGAGGCCGCCATCCAGCACATAGGCCTTGCGCACGCCCATCACCCGCAGCATCCACCACACGCGCGGCGCGGAAAAGAAACCGGGGCCGTCATAAACCACGATCGTATCGGTGTCGCTGAGGCCGAGCGCGCCTGCCTGTTCCGCGAAGAATTCCGGCGAGGGCAGGGAATGCGGCAGGCCGGTGGTATGATCGGCGATCTTGTCCTGATCGAAGAACACGGCGCCGGGCAGATGGCCGGCTGCGAATTCTTCCGCGCCGTTGCGCTTATGCGCCGGCAGATACCAGGAGGCATCAACGACACGAAACCCGGCCGTGCCGAGCTGCTTTTCCACCCAGTCCGCCGAAACGACGAAACGGCTCTTATCCGTGCTCACGATGTTTCTCCCAATCTCAGGCAACAGCTTCAGGCGCGCCGAAACGAATGCGGAACCGCCTGTTCTCCTTGCCCTTCTTTTCTATCTTGGCAATGTGAATATCGCCCACTTCCTGCGTTTCGGAAACATGGGTGCCGCCGCAGGGCTGGCTGTCGATGCTGGAATTTTCGCCGATGCAGACGAGGCTGACCCGACCAAGGCCCATCGGTGGGCGCACATTCTTGGATTTGACGATACCCGGATTGGCCTGCAGCTCCTCGTCGGTGATCCATTGCAGGAAGACGGGATGGTTGGCTTTTACCAGCTCCATCAGCTTTGCCGTCACTTCGTCCTTGTCGATGGTCTCGGACATGTCGAAATCGACACGCGATTCGTCCTCGCCGACGGCGGCTCCGGTAATCGGCCACTGGCAAACGACGGATAGCAGATGGCAGGCGGTATGCATCCGCATCAGCTTGTAACGACGCGGCCAGTCCACATGCAGGGTCAGTTTTTCGCCGATCTCGGGGGAAGGCTGGCCTTCGAGCGGCACATGGACGATCACGCTCTTGTCGGCGCCGTTTCTGGTGATGCCGAGTTCGATGCGCGAACCATCGGCCCGCTCGAGAAAACCGCTATCGCCCGGCTGGCCGCCGGAGGTGGCGTAAAAGCATGTCTGGTCTAGCTCTATGCCGCCATCCTCATGCACCGCCGTGACGATCGCTTCTGCGGTGGAAAGATAAAAATCGTCACGGAACAGGGCATTCACAGGCATTTCGGCATGTCCTCAAACGGTTTCGTACGGAACCGCAATCTCGCTTTTCGTCGCCAGCCACTGCGGAATGGGAAGCCCCTTGGAGCGCAGGAAATCCGGGTTGAACAGCTTCGACTGATAACGATTGCCGTAGTCGCACAGTATCGTCACGATTGTATGCCCCGGACCAAGCTCGCGGGCAAGACGGATTGCGCCGGCAATGTTGATACCCGAGGAGCCGCCAAGGCAAAGGCCCTCTTTTGTGACGAGGTCGAACAGCACCGGCAGCGCTTCCGCATCCGAAATGCGATAGGAGAAGTCTGGTGTAAAACCTTCCAGATTGGCGGTGATGCGCCCCTGTCCGATGCCTTCGGTGATGGAAGATCCTTCCGATTTCAGCACGCCGTGCTTGTAAAATTCATAGAGGGCCGCACCCTCGGGATCGGCAAGGCCGATCTTGATGTCAGGGTTGAAATCGCGAAGGCCATCGGCCACGCCCGCAAGCGTCCCACCGGAACCGACCGAGCATATGAAGCCATCGACCTTGCCATCCGTCTGGTCCCAGATCTCAGGCGCCGTCGTTTCGATGTGGGCCTGCCGGTTGGCGATATTGTCGAACTGGTTGGCCCAGATCGCGCCGTTTTCATCGGTCGCGGCGAGCTGTTTTGCCAGCCGGCCGGAAACCTTCACGTAATTGTTCGGATTGGAATAGGGGGCTGCCGGAACCTCGACCAGCTTGGCGCCGAGAAGCTTCAGAGCGTCCTTCTTTTCCTGGCTCTGCGTCTCGGGAATGACGATGACCGTCTTGTAGCCCAGCGCATTGGCGACCAGCGACAGACCAATGCCGGTATTGCCCGCAGTACCCTCCACAATGGTGCCGCCCGGTCGCAACTGACCGCGCCGCTCGGCGTCGCGGATGATATAGAGCGCCGCGCGATCCTTCACCGATTGACCGGGATTGAGGAATTCCGCCTTGCCGAGGATTTCACACCCCGTCGCTTCCGAGGCGGCTTTCAGACGGATGAGCGGCGTGTTGCCGATAGCACTGAGCGCAGAGGGATGAATGGTCATGATTGAGCCTTCTTGTCTGAGCGGAAATTAGGTGCCGTTATGTCCCGTTACAACCGCCTCAAGGCAAGAAATTATCTTCCCGGCTTTGGCTTAGCCACGCAAAATTTTGCCGATACCCAATTTTATGCGTTCTTCTTGACGTCGGCATAGGCCGCAAGCGCTCTTTCACGCGCTTTTCCGTGGTCAATGATCGGCAACGGATAGGTCTTGCCAAGCTCGATGCCCGCCTTTTTCAACACTTCTTTCGGTGCTTCGAACGGCTTGTGGATGAATTTCCGCTCGAGCTTTTCGAGTTCGGGCACGAAGCGGCGCACATAATCGCCATCGCCATCGAATTTTTCGCCCTGCAGGATGGGGTTGAAGATGCGGAAAAACGGCGAGGCGTCCGCGCCCGAACCCGCCACCCATTGCCAGTTGGCGGCATTGGAAGCCGGGTCGGCATCCACAAGCGTGTCGCGAAACCATTTTTCACCCTTCCGCCAGTCGATCAGCAGATGTTTGATGAGGAAGGAGGCCACGATCATGCGCACCCGATTGTGCATGGTGCCGTGTTTCCACAATTGCCGCATGCCGGCATCGACGATGGGGTATCCCGTCATGCCGCGCGTCCAGGCCTCGAAGGCTTCTTCATCATCCCGCCAGCCGAAGGCGTCGAAACTGTCGTTCCAGTTTTTTTCGTCCAGTTCGGGAAAGTGAAACAGCAGGTGGTAGCAGAATTCCCGCCAGACGAGCTCCTTGCGGAAGCGGCTGATATCGTTGGAGGCGATATGGCGTGAGAGGCCTTTCGTCGCGTGCCAGACGGCGGCGGGCGATATTTCGCCGAGAGCCAGATGTGGTGCAAGCAGCGAGGTGGCATCCTTTGCCGGAAAATCACGGCCTTCTTCATAACCCTTCAAGGCGCCATCAATGAAATCGTCGAGTCTCTCCCGCGCACTAATTTCGCCCGGGGTCCATATTTCGCTGAAATCCTTGGCCCAGTCCGGTTTGGATGGCAGGAGCTTCCAATCGTTGAGTTTCTCTGATTGAGGCCAAGTGTCCGGTGCTTTCAGCCTCTTCGGCGCATCCGCCGGCGCATGTGGCTCCTCACCGCCCTCCAGCGCCCGCCAAAAGGGGGTATAGACCCGGTAGGGCCCGCCGGATTTTGTCTGTACCCGGGATGGTTCATGCAGCAGATGGCCGGCAAAGCTTTGAACCGTCAGGCCGTCGTCCCTCAGCGTCTGTTTCAGTGCCTTGTCCGTCGCCATGCCCGCCGGATCGTAGCGGCGGTTCCAGAACACTGTGTCGGCACCGGTTTCGGTTATCACATGGCGTAACGTCTCTCCGGCGTCGCCGCTTGCGAGCAGCAGACGGCTACCGGTTTTTTCCAGCTCGGTGGCAAGAGAGGCCAGCGAATGGTGAAGCCACCATTCCTGCGCACCGCCCAGCGGCCCGGAGGATTTCTCCCTTATATAAAGCGGGATCACAGGGCCGCCGTGTTCGAGCGCCGCAAGGAGGGCGAGATTGTCCGAAAGGCGCAGGTCCTTGCGGAACCAGACGATGACGGGAGAGGCTTCTGTCGGCATGAAAAGACCCGGTTCACTTCCGCTTGAACGAGTGTTGAAACGCTTTGTTCCGCAAATCGGCTAGAATGGGAAGATGGGGCACATGGTTTCTCGAGGGTTATTTTTTCGACCTTGAAACCGCAGGTGAAGGGAACCAACTGGAGGAGCCGGCGTTTGTCGCGGGTTAATAGAGCATGGAAGTGCAATCAATGTTGCTGAATGACGTTAAGTGGGAAAAGCCCGTTACCATCTCCCTTGAAAACGGTGCTCCCCGGATTTTCAACGGCGTTTACGAAGCCTTCGATTTTTTACAGCACGAATGGCCGAAACGTGGCGACAAGGCCCATGAACAGGCGCTTCGCCTGTGCCGTTCGTCGCTGATGGGCGATGTGGCAGGAGAAATCGCCCGCACCGCCTTCGTTGCCGCAAGCCGCCAGGCGCAATGCCTGATGGAGGACAAGGCGGAGGAACAGAATAAGATCGCATCCTGATCCGCATTTTCGGGACCGAAACCAGAAAGGCCACCCGCCAGAACCGGGTGGCCTTCGTCATTCAGGCGCAGGAAACGGGTTGTTTCGAACGCAGGATATGGCATCGTGCAGGCGAAATGACGGATCAAGACGGCAATGAGCAACCATTACGGTTATATTGTTTTTCCAACGGCACTCGGCCATTGCGGCCTCGCATGGGCAGGGCGTGGCATTGCCCGTCTGCAATTGCCCGGCGCTGACGCTGGCGAAACAGAAAAGCTGCTGCTGAAACGTCTGCCATCCTCCACGATCGCTGTTCCCGAGACACGGACGCGTGAGGTGATCGCGATGATCACCCGCTATTTCAGTGGCGAAGCAATCGATTTTGCCACCGTCGAACTCGATCTTGCCGGGCAGGATCGTTTTTTTCTCGATGTTTACGCCGTTGCGCGGCAGATCGGCTGGGGCCGCACGACGACCTATGGCGGCATTGTGAAAACGCTTGGCCTCGGCATGGAAAAGGCCCGTGATGTCGGACAGGCAATGGCGAAAAATCCCGTGCCGCTCATCATTCCCTGCCATCGCGTTCTGGCTGCGGGTGGCAGGCTTGGCGGCTTTTCCGCACCGGGCGGCACCAACACGAAATTGCGCATGCTTGATCTCGAAAATGCCGGCCGCAGCAACGCGGATGATGCGCAGGGCAGCCTGTTTTAAAGCAATGACAGATCAGCGCGCATGAATAGGCGTCTGATTTCTGCCCATTTCTCGTCAAATTGTCGCTAAATTGTCACAATACACGGACGCCCTCTAACATAAGGGCGAGACGTTTGAGAGTATCCGCGTTAATTCTATCCGCTGCATTGTCTTTTACAGTCGTGGCGTCAGCTTCGGCTGGCATGCTGAACCAGGCTGAAAAATACACCGGACTGCATGAATCCAAAAACAACAAGAGCCTGAAAAATATTCTCGGGGCAAATCCCCGCAGTACACCGTGGTGCGGCCTTTTCCTGCATGCCGTCGCCAGCAAGGCGGGCCGGCAATCGCCGAAATCTTATGGATTTGCGAAATCCTGGACCTCGTTCGGTTACGCCGTTCCGGTGAACCAGGCCAAGCCGGGTGATGTCGTCGTCATCCGCAACGGACGCGGTTATCATGCCGGTATATTGAAGGGCATGAGCGGCAAGACCGCACAAATCCTAGGCGGCAATCAGTCGGGCCGGGTGCAGGTATCGAATTTCAATCGCAAGGCCATCGTGTCCGTCCGTCGCTGAAGATCGACCAGGAAACATTGCATTGCCATAAAGGCGGGCCATGGCCCGCCCTTTTTGTTTTAAGGCGCCTATGGCTGTTCCCTGACGCCGGGCGCTGCCTCGCGCTGGTCGTCGTCCTCAAGGTCCGTGGCGACGATGAAGGCGTCTTCATGCTGCCGGGCCGCCTGTCGGCGTGCACGCAGGTTCATGGATTCATCCGGATAAATCTCGCCTCGCCTGGATTTGAGTTCGCTGTCGGTTTCGAAATGCGCCACGTCCTCGTCGCGAATGTCGAGCGGCTTGCTGTCTTTGTGTTTCGGCGCGTCCATGGATGATCCTCCTGACGGGTTTCCAGCAGGGCAAACGATCAGCGGCGAGGACGGTTCCCTATTTTTGAGGAAACGCCGCTTCGCGATGGGGCAGAGCGGAACAATTTCTTGCCTTTTCTGTTTTTCTCTCGGCACAATTGAAACCGGCGCAACGAAAGAGGGAGGCCCGTTATGAACCATGATCGCGAAGCCGCAATCCGTGAAAAAGCGCGCGCAATATGGGAAAGGGAGGGACGGCCGGAGGGACACCACGAACGGCACTGGATAGAGGCGGAGCGGGAGATTGCCGCAAGCGCGAAAACCGTGAAGGCCAATGGCAAAGAAGGCGCGAAAAAACCCGCTGCCGCCGCCAAGGCTACCGCAAAGAAGGCCCCGGCGAACAAGCCCTCGGTGAACAAGGCCCCGGCAAAAAAGGCAAAATCACCAGCAGTAAAATCGCTTCAGAAAGAGCAGAAGGCTGCAAGCCACGAAAAAGTCGATGACCTGACCGAGAGCCTTGAAGAAAGTTTCCCCGCCAGTGATCCGCCGGCTCTCACAAACGCCACCAAGGCGACGAAGCGCGCGGTCAAGAAAAGCTGACGTTCATAACCGTGCTCTGGGTAGCATAAGTGATGCTCGGCCCGAATATGCGTGTCGAATGCGCCTTGCCCGGCACCGGGGCAGGGCGCCGCCGGTGCTGGTCGTCAATTACCTGAGAGCGTTTCAGTCAGCATGTTGATCAGCGCTCTCAGGCCGGATGATACATGCCGGCGTCCCGAGTAGTAGAGACATAGCCCCGGATAGACCGGACACCATTCTTCCAGAACGCGCTTGAGGCGACCGTCTTCAAGTGCGTCTGTCGCAAGATGGTCGGGCACGAAAGCGATGCCTATTCCATCGATTGCCGCCTCCACCATCAGCGGTTGGTCGCTTAATGTGAGAGGTCCGGAAACGTTGATCCTCTCCACCACGCCCAGACGTTCAAATTCCCATCGATAGATAGCACCGCTTTCAAACCGGAATCGGATGCAGTCGTGGTTGTAGAGATCCTGCGGCGCGATTGGATAGCCGCGTTGCTCGAAATATCCGGGCGACGCAACCGCAGCAAAGCGCACCTCCTTCATGACTGGGATCGCCACCATGTCTTTCGGCACGGCCTCCGCCAGTCGGATACCGGCATCGAAACCATCGGCAACGATATCACTGAGCCTGCCATCACTGACTATGTCTAGATGGACCTGAGGATATTCGCGCAGGAAGCGCGCCAGCACGGGCCGCAATATCAAGCGGATAGCGCCTTCACTGGCATTGATCCGAACGGTGCCGGTGGGAACGGGAGCATTACCCTCCAGCTCCTGAACGGCCTCCTCAATCGATGCCATTGCCGGCCTGAGTTTTGCGGCAAGGCGTTCCCCCGCCTCGGTCAAGGAGACGCTGCGGGTCGTTCGGTTGAAAAGGCGGACGTTCAAACGCTGCTCGAGAACCTTGATCGAATGGCTGATCGCCGAGGGCGTCATGTTGAGCTCGGTTGCGGCGCTGCGAAAACTGCGATGGGCCGCGACCGTCAGGAATGCGGCAAAGGCCGCCAGATCGTTCCCCTTAGATTGGTGAATTGCTTTCATCATGTCATCAAGAATTGATCAGATTGTTTCGATAGTCAACGATCCATAAACTCCGCGCAGGGCGCAGCATTGCGGGGGGCAGCGACGGACTGGTCGCTTCCAGAGCCCCGAACCGCCAATTCCACCAGCGACCCGCCAAAGAGAGGAAAAGTTGATGAAGATGAAAGCTGTTGTGATGACCGGGGCGAACCGCCCCTGGGAAGTTCAGGAGGTTCCCATTCCCAGGGCAGAGCCCGGACTGGTCCTTGTGAAAGTCCACGCCTCCGGCATGTGTTATACGGACGTATGGGCTACGAAGGGTGCTGGTGGTGACATCTATCCGCAGACCCCGGGTCACGAAGTGGTCGGCGAGATTGTCGAGGTCGGCGCGGGTGTGCACACGCGCAGGGTCGGAGACCGGGTTGGCACCACCTGGGTGCAATCCTCATGCGGTCGTTGCCCATATTGCCGCCAGAACCGCCCGTTGACCGGCCAGACGGCCATGAACTGCGATTCACCCAGAACGACCGGTTTCGCGACACAGGGCGGACACGCAGAGTATATTGCGATCTCTGCCGAAGGCACTGTGTTGTTGCCCGATGGGCTGGATTACGTGGATGCCGCACCCATGATGTGCGCCGGCTACACCACCTGGAGCGGCCTGCGTGATGCGTCGCCGAAGCCCGGTGAAAGGGTCGCGGTGCTGGGTATCGGCGGGCTGGGCCATGTCGCCCTGCAATTCTCCAAGGCCTGCGGCTTCGAGACCGTCGCGATCACGCATTCGCCGGACAAGCACAAGCTGGCGACCGATCTGGGTGCCGACATCGTTGTCGCCGATGGCGAGGCGTTGCTGGCGGCAGGCGGCGCAGACGTTCTGCTGGTCACGACCAACGACTTCGACACCGCCGTAAAGGCGATGGCCGGCATAAGGCCCGACGGGCGCATCGTCCTTTGCGGGCTCGACTTCAGCAAGCCGTTTTCGATTCCGTCCGATGGCAAGCCATTCCACATGATGCGCCAACGCGTGATCGGCTCCACGCATGGCGGACAGCATTACCTTGCCGAAATTCTCGACCTCGCCGCAAAAGGCAAGGTCAAGCCCATTGTCGAAACCTTCACGCTTGATCAGGCAACCGAGGCATATGACCGGCTATCCTCCGGCAAGATGCGGTTCCGCGGTGTGTTCTTACCCTCGCAGGGCAAATAATTTTACGGCTAGAGCAATTCCGGCGACCCGTTTCGCCGGAATTGCTCCACCTAGAGAAATATTTCAGGATACGTTCCCATCCGACGGGAGCGAAGGTGTTTCCCTGTGCGGGCAGACGCACCGTGCGCCGAGATCCTTGCCTGTCGTTGCTGATGCCGTGTTCCCTTAAACTGCGCCACATATTTCACGACAACGTGCGCTGCCATCTAGGTCCTGTCCGACAGGGGTGCGGGTAGGAAAGTAACGAAAATGTATCAAAAAAGCAAACGCGCCGAGAATAGAGAATGCGCGGGAAAGTCTTGTTTCTCGGCCATATCAGCGGCTTGAAATGAAAAAGGGCTCGTATCTTTCGATACAAGCCCTTTGAAACTGGCTCCCCGGGCCGGATTCGAACCGGCGACCTGTCGATTAACAGTCGAATGCTCTACCGCTGAGCTACCAGGGAAAGTGCGCTGCTTGGCGCGGTGTGAGCGGGGTAATACAAATGCTTTTCCGATTTGCCAAGCGGTTTTTTCAAAAAAAACGCATTCCTCTTGTTTTATATCGCCGGAGTCCCGATTTTCCGGGCTTATCGCCTGTGAAAAAATTATCCACAGGCTGGATGCAAAAGGGCAGGATGGAATGAAATTCGGTATGGACCACAGAACGGGTCGCCTCAATCTCGGAAAATGGAGCCTCGCCATGCCGCGTTCGCGCGTCGGCAGGATCGTCACGGGTTCGGCGCTGGTCGTGGGCGGAACACTTGGATTCCTGCCCATCCTGGGTTTCTGGATGATTCCGCTTGGCCTGATCGTACTTTCGCAGGATTTACCGGCGGTACGTCGCAGACGGCGACGACTGGCAGTGTGGTGGGCATCGCGACAGAACCGCCGCGAGGCCCGCAATAAAGGCCGCCAGTAGCCGCTCAGCCGCCGATGGAGCTACTGATGCCCTGACCGGCCCAGAAGGCGGCATAGGCAAGCGCTGTGAAGTAGATGGCCGTGAGGCCAAGGAAGAGATAGCCGCCAAGCACCGTGATGCCATCCCGCTGGATCATGCCCGCCGAAAAAAGGAGGATGGCGACGCCCGGCAGCGTGTTGGAAAAGGGAATGAAGCCGAGCGGCATCATCAGCAGGACACCCGCTGTCATCAGGGCAAGGCCGTTTATCCTGTTGGCGACGATGCCCGTCGTCAGCGCGGGAATGCGCGGCCGGATGAAGCGATCGAGCTTGGAGACGATAGCGACACCCTTTTGCAGCGCTGGCACTAGCTTTGCCGTTTCCATCTGCCGGTCGAGAATTTTGGCGGGAAGCCACGGCAGGCGGTTAAGCGTGATCGCCAGGCTCACGAGAATGATTGCGGCACCGAAGACGGTGCTGACGCCGGGAATGGACACCGGTATGAGGAAGGGCAGGGAGGCAATCGCGCAGATGAGCAACAGGCCCTGTTCGCCAATCGCCTCCATCAGCTCGCGCAATGTGATCGTCTGACCCTGCAGTTTTCCTATCAGTTTCTCGAGCGTGGTGCTGAGCTTTTCAGACGTATCAGTGAATGCGAATTCGTTCGACATGCCGCTTCCCGGAAGTTGTTTTAACTCCGGGTTTGATAACATTCATCCGGCCCGATGCCTATCACCGATAGAAATCGGCATCTTCGCCGTCTGTCGCGTCGTTCGCCTTTGTTAGTGCGAAACCCAGCTGCTGTAAGCACCGGCGAGAAGAACCACCAGCAGGATGACAAGTATGACCGGGTTGATCGACGTAATGAAGCCGACATAGTCCATGATAACTTCCTCCTCTTTCTTCCACGCCTTATTCTATCGCAAAAACAGAGGTTTATCTACCATAGGGTGAAATTTCGCATCGCAGCAACCTGTTGCCGCTAGGGGCTGGAATTGTTTGTTTTTCCTGTTTTCCGCAATGCAAAAATAAATCTCTCCATATTTGCCCCAACATTTGCCATTGTCGTACGTTGTCTCTAAATCGTGATGGGGTGATGGGCTGAAACGGCCAGTGCCCTGCCGACAAACCGCCGCTGAGTTGCCTTGGCTCCCGCCTTGCCTTCGGTCTACGCTGATCTTCCCCGGGGACATGAAATGCTGAAAAACATCTATGCTTGGACGATGGCGCTTGCCGCCCGCAAGACGGCCGTTTGGTGGCTGGCGATCGTGGCTTTCGTGGAAAGCTCCGTCTTTGTCGTGCCGGCGGATGTGCTTTTTCTGCCCATGGTGCTGGCGAAGCCGAAGAAGGCGATGTTTTATGCATTTGTTGCCACGGTCGCCTCCGTTCTCGGCGGCATCGCCGGCTGGTTCCTCGGCCACTACGCTTTCGAAAGCATTGCAAGGCCCATTCTGGAATTTTACGGCAAGCTCGACAGCTTCGAGCACCTCAAGAATTCGGTGGACTATGAGACCATCGTTCTCCTGCTGGTGACATCCGGGCTTGCGCATCTGCCGCCGATCAAGGTCGTGACGATCCTCTCGGGTGCGGCCAATATCAGCCTCGGCCTGTTCATTCTTTCCGCCGTCGTCACGCGCGGTGCGCGCTTTTTCATTCTCGCCGGACTGCTGCAGAAATACGGTGAGTCGGTGCGCCATTTCATTGAAAAACGCCTCGGCGTCATCACGGCTGCGGCTGCCGCTGCGCTCATCGCGGTCTATGCGGTTTACGTTTTCGTGCGTTGACTGCGCGAAAATATCTACTCTTACAATACTGTCGCATAACTTTCAGCCTACTGTCAGAATCCGCCTGTATCCGTTCCCTTGTCGAATAAGGGAACCGTTTTATTATGCGAAGATTCTGGAAGTGCTCCTTTTGGGGCATGGGTATTGCTGTGCTTGCCACAGGCGGTTATCTCTACGCCATCCAGCTTCTCGGCAACTTCCACGAGGTGCTGGCTGGGCAGCTTTATCGCTCCAACCAGCCGAGCGTTGAAGAACTCGTTCGCTACACCAAGGAAAATGGCATCAGAACTGTCATCAACCTGCGCGGCCCGAATGAATCAAAAGCCTGGTATCAGGACGAAATTAGAACAGCGCGCGAGCTTGGACTGAACCATATCGATTTTGGCATGTCGGCAAGCCGGGAACTCAATATGAACGAGGTGAATCAGCTGGTCGCCATCATGCGCGATGCGCCGAAACCTATCCTCATCCATTGCAAGGCCGGTGCGGACAGGACGGGTCTCGCAACCGCGCTCTATCTCAGCCGCATAGCGCTTCTCAGCGAAAAAGAGGCTGAAAGCCAGCTTTCCATCCGCTACGGCCACGTCGGCATCCCCTATCTGTCGGCAACCTATGCCATGGACCGGACATGGGAAAATGTGGAAGATATGCCGATCACCGCCGACTTCGCCGTTGCCTCCAACGAGTTCTGAAGGCGGGTCGGTCAGAACTCCTGCCGCAACTTGAATATCCAACAGCAGCTGCGCGCCGCCTTGATTGAGCAGGCGACCTGTGCAGCTGCGAAGCCGTCGGTATGGGCCGGGTAAATTCACAAAGTCCGGGCATGTATTTGGATCACGTGGCGTGACATTTGCAGCAAGCCCGTCTCGAAAACAGGGTTATAAAGTTGCTCAGTCGCGTCCGGTATCGGGTGTCCATCCACGCGTATAGCCTTTTCCCATGATCGCAACCGCGAGGGAAAGCTGTTCCTGCAAATGCTCGATTTCGCCGAGAAGGGCCTCGACAGCCGCCTTCGCATCGCCGTCATGACACTGGATGACATATCCCGCTATGTCGTCCGGTCGTATGGGAGTGATTTTTTCAGCGTCGGGCATAGTGGATGACCTCTCTTTTGTTCACTAAATGTTCTAATTTTAGCGGAGAGTCAATAAGGCAATGCGCGCTGTCTCTCGACGGCCGACGGCTTTACAATCGAGTTCATATTTTCAGGGGTTTAACCCGTGAATGCGCTCGAACATAAATGGAATGCTCGAGAGCGAAATGGGCAGAACGGGGGATTTGAACCCGAGGCCTCCGGGGCCGGTGACGCGGAAGCAAGCGTTAATGAACCGACGGATCTTCGCCGTCCAGAAAGCTGCGAATCCCATCTTTTTCGCAGGTGGCCAGGAATTCCTCCCAGGCGTCCTTGTCGGTAGCGAAAGGCTCGTCCCAGGTGGTGACATCGTCGTGCTCGCTGATAACCTCGAGCGTCCAATCCTGCTGGGTGCCAGCGGGACGGTGGATATCAACCAGGACCGTGATGCCGTCGTCTTCAAACTCGCCTGAGAATTCTGAGTGTTCGATTTTCGTTTTTTTGGCCATCTCGGCACGCCTCATTCTCAGTTTTGGATAAACACACACCCGAACCGGTCTTAGTAATTCGCGCCTGGCGCTGACCGCAGGAGGGCTAAAACAAATATAGCCAGCTCTGGGGGAACTGGCTATCTATCTGTTTTTACTGGTCGGAGCGGCGGGATTCGAACCCACGACCCCTTGACCCCCAGTCAAGTGCGCTACCGGGCTGCGCTACGCTCCGAACCTGAAAGCCGTTTATATATAAGCCTGTTAGGGCGCAAGCGGAAAATCGTCTTTTCTCAAAAAAAGGAACAATGGATGTGGACGAGTGGAAGGGGAAAAGGCTTGGCTTCCCGCCGGATGGATAGCCCGTCAAACGCCTGACACATCACCTTTCCATCATTGCGGGAACCTGCCGTGGTCTTTGGCGTTCAAACGCAGCGGAACTGAAACTCAGGGAGATGAATATGTCTGAACTCGTCGTTGTTGGTTTTGACGGAACGGAAGAGGCCGATCGGGTCCTTCTGAAGCTTGCAAGCCTGAAAAAGGAATATCTGGTCGATCTGGAAGATGCCGTGGTCGTGGTTCGCGATGAAAACGGCAAGGTGCATCTGAAGCAGAGCGTCAATCTGACCGCGCTCGGCGCAAGCTCGGGTTTTCTGTCCGGCGGTCTCTGGGGCGGCCTCGTTGGCCTGCTGTTCCTCAATCCCCTGGCGGGATTTGCCATTGGCGGCGCGATTGGCGCGGGCACGGGCGCGCTTGCGGGGTCGCTGACGGATTTCGGCATTGACGACGATTTCATCAAATCGCTCGGCGAGACCATCCCGAACGGTTCTTCGGCACTCTTCGTGCTGATCCGCAAGGTGCAACCGGAAAAGGTGCTGGCGGAACTGGAAGGGCTGCGCGGGCGGGTCATCAAAACCTCGCTGTCGCCAGAGCAGGAAGCGCAACTGCAAAAGGCGCTTTCCGGTGGAACCGAACAGGCCGCTGCCGCGCCCGCCGCGTGAAGCGGGCAGACAAAGAAATGGCTGCGACATGATCCATGTCGCAGCCATTTCTCGACATAATCCGGAAACGGTCGCTTATACCGTCAGCGAGCCATCTTTCGCCTGTGGCCAGGTGAGGTAATAATAACGGCTGCCGACGCTGCCAAAAAAAGCATTGTCGCCGGAAACGCGGTCGACATAGGCGCCGCCAGCGCTCTTGGTATAGGCCGAGCCGTCGCGTTTGAGATGGTCCTTCAGAAAATCGCTCCAGCCCGTTGTTGCGATTTCCGATGCCGGTTTGGACGTTGTCTTCTTGTCGTCCTCCACATCCCATGCCTTTATCTGCACGCCTTCCGCCGGATCGGAGACGGTGAGCGTTCCCTTGGCAAGCGCTTCCAGCATCGCCTTGGCCTGTCCGGACTTGTCCGCATCCTTGGAAAGCTCTTCCAGCGTCTCTTTCAATTCCTTCATGAAGTCGGCCTGGGTAATATCCCCGGAAGACACCGTGTTCGTATCGTCGGTCTGCGTGTCGTCGTCGGAGGTCTGGCCATATTGGGCCAGAAGCTGCGTCAGCCTCGTATTGGTGGAAGACGAGGAGGAGGTGTCGACCCCGTAGGAAGCGAGCAGCGCCGTTCGTGGTGACGAGGAAGTGGTTGCCGCGGAATTGTCTTCCTGCTCCCTGATGGCCTTGAGGGCGAGCTTGGTGGCGGTGAGGCGTGTGGAAAGGTCGATGGAGGAGACCATTTTTCTAACTGTTCCATGATCGGCTCCGATACGCATCATTCGTACCGAACCGGCTCGGCGCGGATCCTCGATCCCGCCTTTCGTCCTCTCTCATAAGAAGACCGGGTGCATCCCACGCCGTTTCTGGCTTGGATTGCACCCGGTCTAAAGGCCGGACTTTGCGCGACGCTTGCGTCTTAATTTTCCTGAACGGAAACGCCGTTCGGGCCGATATTCATCTCGATCCCCTTCGGCTTGCTTTCTTCGTGCCAGACATAAGCTCCGAGCCCGACAAGAACGACCAGAAGGGCGCCGATAATGAGATAGAGATTATTGGTCTGCGTCATAAGATGTTTCCCCGTGTGACAACATAATCGGGGGCTAAACGCATGAAATAGCGCAGGGTTCCGTAAGGGTAAGTATTTTAGGAGTTGCTTCTGCTGCGGCGCAGGCTTTCGCGTTTTTCGAGCGCCATGCACCCCCACAATATGCCGAGCAGTAGGAAGAAATGCCGCCAGTGGTCGGTATCGATGACTGCGCCGATCATGACATGGCCGACGAAAGTCACCCAGGAAATGATCAGGAACGGCTGCCAGGGCCGCTGGCGCAGCAGATTCCTGAAGCCAGCGGCGATGGTCCAGCAGATCAGCGTGAGATAGATGACGAAACCGAACCAGCCATGCGTGGTCAGGCTTTTCAGCCAGATATTATGTTCGGCGGCCGGAAAGATATTGTCGAAGACCAGGGGGCCGATGCCGAGCGGATGCTCCATCGCCATCAGGAAACCGAGATAATGGCGGGCAAAACGCCCGAGATGTCCGCCATCATAGGATTGCACCGCCGAGGCGCGACTGGAGAACAGATCCGCCACCTGCTTGAACTGCAGCGCGATAATGACGGCCGCAACCATCAAGGCGACGGCGACAAGAAACAGCACGAGGATTTTCAGACGGAAGGCGGCGGTGCGTTCCTTCAGCAGCATGACGAAAACCAGAAGAACGGCCGAAAACAGGAATAGGCCCCATGCCGCGCGCGAAAACGACAGGAAGACGCCGAGCGACAGGATGAGCAGGCCGACGATCCGCCACGGCGCATGCATCGCCTTGCCGGTCAGCAGGCCGTAGATCAGGTAAAGCGAGGGTGTCACCAGAAAGGGACCGAAGACGTTCGGGTCCTGAAAGGCGCCTTTGGCGCGATCGTAAAGGGTGAAGACCTCGAAACCGGGAATGGCGTGGAAATAGCCGATAATGCCGAGCAGGGAGGTAATCAGCGCCGCCGCGAGCCAGGCCCGGAAAATCAAAAGCAGACGCTGATATTTATCCTCGATGATCGCCGCATAAAAAACCGAGGTCAGCGCCAGAAAGGTCGATACGGCGAGATAAAGCGGTCCCTCGTCCAGATCGGCCATGGTGGTGAGCGAAAGATAACCGCCGACGTTAAAGGCAAGCAGCAGGCACAAAAGCAGCACGACGGTTCGTGAAAGGCGCAAGCCCAGCAGGAACCAGATGGCCACCTGCCCAACCATCATCACCTCGTATGGCGCGGGCTCCGAAATCACGAAACCGGAAAGAAACACGCCGAAAGCGATAAAAAACGCACCGACCAGCCGCATGGCGGCAAGCGGCGCGTCGAAATCAGGGGCGTGCTGGTAGCCGGTGTGGGTCAATAGGCGTTTTCCGATTTGAGCAGTCGGATCGGCGTCAGGAACAGAATCTTGAGATCGAAGAACAGCGACCAGTTCTCGATGTAATAAAGGTCGTATTCGGTGCGGAACTTGATCTTGTCGCCGTGGTCGATCTCACCGCGCCAGCCGTTGATCTGCGCCCAGCCGGTAACGCCGGGCTTGACCTTGTGGCGCGCGAAATAATGCTCCACCACTTCGGTATATTTCAGGTCGCCCGTCTGGGCATGGACGGCGTGGGGGCGTGGTCCCACCAGCGAAAGATCGCCGTAAAGCACGTTGAAAAGCTGCGGCAGCTCATCCATCGAGGATTTACGCAGGAAGCGGCCGACCGGCGTGACGCGCGGATCGTTCTTCGTGACAGCCTTTTTTGCGGTCGGATCGCTGAGTTCCGTATACATGGAACGGAACTTCCAGACATTGATCGTTTCATTGTTGAAGCCGTGGCGCTTCTGCTTGAAGAGGACGGGGCCTTTGGACGTTGCCTTGACGGCGATGCCTGCGCCCAGCATCACCGGCCACAAAAGCGCAATGCCGATCAGGCTGAAGGTGATGTCGAATATCCGTTTCGCCACTGAATCCCAGTCGCGGATCGGCTTGTCGAACACATCGAGCATCGGCACATTGCCCACATGCGAATAGGCACGCGGACGGAAACGCAATTTATTGGCATGAGCCGCGATGCGGATATCGACCGGCAGCACCCAGAGCTTGCGCAGCAGCTGGAGAATACGCGCCTCGGCACTGAGCGGCAGGGCGATGATCAGCATGTCGAGCTTCGTCAGGCGGGCAAATTCCACCAGCTCCGCGAAGGTGCCGAGTTTGGGATATCCGGCGACCACTTCGGGCGAGCGCTCACTTTTGCGGTCGTCGAAAATGCCGCAGATGCGGATGTCGTTGTCCGATTGCTGCTCCAGCGAGCGGATGAGGTCTTTCGCCGTGTCACCGCCGCCAACGATGACGGCGCGGCGTTCCATGACGCCGTTGCGCCCCCAGTGGCGAATGGCAAAGCCGAGGATGAGCCGTCCGGTGAAAATCGCGATTGCGCTCGTGGCATACCAGATGCCGAAAGCCTGCCAGGAATGCAGCGCGTCGGGGAAAAGGGAAAGGAGGAAACAGGCGACGCCGACGAAGGAAAGGCAGACGGCGCCTTGAATGCGGGCGAACATTTTAAGCGGCGTTCGCAGCGTCGGAAGCTGGTAGCAGTCTCCCGCCTGCAGCAGGAACACGCAGAGCGCCGCACCCAGCACGCCAGTGCCGAAAACCGCCAGAAAGGTCTCGAGGCCGCGGTCGGCGGCAATGCCGTTGACGATGGCGGCGATGACCACAAGCATCGAAAATTCCAGCAGCCGCAACTGGCCGATGACCATGTTCGGGGAATGGTTGCCGACGCGCAGCTGGTTGGCGATCTGCCGCGCAAGTGGATTGAGAACGACCGTCTCGGACGCCGATGGTTCCCCGGCGTCACGCTCGGAGATCTGCTTGCGCAACGACGCCAGATCGAATTGCAGTCTGTCCTTGTCAGCCTTGGTCATTGCTTGGTCCGCACCCTCTAGCGCATCGGCCCGAAAACCGGAATCGGTCTTCGACAGGAACGATGCGCAACTTCAAAGTGGTAGAGTGTCCTCATGTAGCATCCGGATGGATGCACGCACTCTACGAGCAGGAAACTAGCCGAAACATGCTAAGAAACGTTTATGATGAGTTTTTCAGAAGAGTGGAATATACAATTAAAAATCGTGTTTTTGAAACGTTTCTAGGGCGAAAGCAGGTCGCGATAGAGCTTCATCATGTCATCGGCCATGACCGGGGTTGAAAATTTCGCCTTGAAGCTGTCGGGGAGGGGCATCACCCGTTTTGCCCAGTCGTCGTTTTCGGCGTCCTTGACCATGATCTGCGCCAGCGCACCGGCATCTCCGGCCGGAACGAGCGCCTCACTGTCCTCGCCCAGAACCTCGGCAATGCCGCCGACATGCGAGGCGATGACGGTTTTACCCGCCGCGAGCGCTTCCAGAACGATATAGGGCATGGCCTCGGCGCGGGAGGGAACCACCACTGTCGGCGCCAGTTCGAAAGCCTGTCTGGCGGGCATGGCGGCATGCATGGAAATGCGTTGGGAGAGCCCGGCCTTTTCGATCATCGCCGCATATTTATCCCTGTCCGGCCCGTCACCGACGATCACGCCGGACATGGGCCTTCCGATGCTGCGTTCCATGCTCGCAAATGCCTTGATGAAGACATCCGGTCCCTTCAGGTCGCGCAGCATGCCTATATAAAGGAAGCGCGCAGCGCCCTCTCGCGTGGGCACGGCCTCGAATTCGCTTTCCTGCACGCCGTTATAGATCATCGCGGTGCGCGTGCGCGGCTTGCCGACCTTTGCTTCGTAGGTCGCCTGCTCGAAATTGCAGACGAAACAGAGCGCGTCGGTAAAGCGCTCCTGAAACCGTTCCAGCCGCAGGAACAGCTGTCCCTTCAGGCTCTTGCGGTCATAGTGCAGGCTGCCGCCATGCGGCGAATAGAGGCGGGCTACGCGATACCTGTTTGCCCGCAGCAATGAGCCGATCAGCCGGGCCAATGCGCCACCCTTGGCGCTGTGCCCGTGCAGAATGTCCGGCCGCAAACTTTTGATATGGTTATAGGACTTGAGAAGGGCGGGCAGGTCGCCCGGGCTGATCGACCTTTTGATGGGAAGGCGGGTCAATCCCAGCTCCAGCATCGGGGCGATCTGCGCAAAAAGCCGCTCCTCATGGGCGCCGCCCGTGGAGCTGTCGCAGAGGATGCCGACCTTGTGGCCCTGTTTGACATGTTCTTCAATGAGGTCGCGTACATGGCGGAAGACACCGCCGACGGGCGAGCGGAAACAGTGAATGATGCGCAGGGGAGGGCCGTCATCCGACATCTGTGCCACTCCGTTCGTCAGAAGAAGCGTTCGCGCACATAGACCGTATCGCCCGCCAGAATGGGGGCGGTGATCCCGATCCGGCCGGTCAGCACCTCGGTATTGATCTTGCGGGTGATGTCGACATCGGCCTGATTGGCGCGCGGGGTGAAACCGCCGGCGATGGCGATGGCGTTTTGCACCGTCATGCCCGGCACGTAGGAATATTGGCCGGGACGGCCGACTTCGCCCATGATGAAGACGGGGCGATAACGGTCGATCTCGATCGTGACATCGGGATCGCGCAGATAACCCTGGCGCAATTTGGCGGCGATGGCGGCTTCGAGCTGCGGCAGCGTCTTGCCGCGGGCAGGAACCTGGCCGACGAGAGGGAAAGCGACGTAACCGGCCTGATCGACCGTATAGGTATTCGTCAGGCCGGTCTGTTCGAACACGTTGATGCGCAGCCTGTCGCCGCTATCGACATGGTAGGGCTGCAAGGCGACCTCGTGAAACGCCTTGGGTGCGGGTTGATATGCCGCGCAACCGGAAAGGGCCGTTAGGACGGCAAGCGTCAGTGCGGTGGCATGTCGTGATCCGGCGAGCGGCATCTCATCTGGCTCCGAGTCGATCTTTGATCATTCTTATCGTTCTGTTAGGGTTAATGCGCGGTAAACGCCCGACCCGAGTGATGATAATATCGGCTTTATTTCGTCGGATTCTGCGGGATTAACTGTTGTGTTACCGGAAAGACTTAAACTCCGCGAAAATTGGCCATCTATATTTGAGCGCCCGAGGTTTGCCTCGGTTACGGAGCCTGCATGAACGGCGATCGCATTGACGACAGGGATGTGGATATCGATCTTGCGCGGCTGGTCGCGGCCATATGGCAGCGCAAGGGCCGGATAGCGGCCGTGACGCTGCTGGCCGGGGGCGCCGCCTTCGTGATCGCGAGCATGATGTCGCCCGCTTACAAGGGGGAGGCGCGTGTCCTCATTGAATCCCGTGCGGCCTCCTTCGGCGCCTCGCAGCAGTCGAACGCACCGGCCGAACCCGTGCTTGATGAATTGACCGTTTCCAGCCAGGTGCAGATCCTGCAATCCGTGGATCTCATCAAGCAGGTCGCGAAGGACATGAAGCTTTATGAGCTGGAGGAGTTCGATCCCGAAGCGCACCCCTCCTTCATCTCAGGGCTGCTGGTGGCGATCGGCGTCAAGAAGGACCCGCTGCAGGTGCCGCCCGAGGAGCGCATTCTGACGGCCTTCCGCGAGAAGCTGCAGGTCTATCAGGTCGAAAGCTCGCGTGTCATCACCGTCGAATTTTCCTCCGAAGACCCGAAGCTCGCAGCAACCATCCCCAACGAGATGATGAAGGCCTATATCGCGTTGCAAAGCGGCGCGAAGCTGGACACGAGCACCGAGGCGGCGCGCTGGCTGGAGCCGGAAATCGCCAATCTGCGTGAAAAGGTACGCGATGCGGACCGGAAGGTTGCGGATTATCGCGCCTCGTCCGACCTTCTCTCGGCGGGGCAGGGTGAAACGCTCGCCACCCGGCAGCTCAGCGATATTTCGACAGAACTCGGCCGTATCCGCGGCGAAAGGGCCAATGCGGAGGCGCGGGCGGAAGGCGTGCGCAACGCGCTTGCGAGCGGTCGCCCTCTCGACACTTTCCCCGATGTCGTCGGCTCTCCGACGATCCAGCGGCTGAAGGAAAACGAAACGGCCATCCGCAGCCAGATTTCCGATCTCTCGTCCTCGCTGCTGGGTGGCCATCCGCGCATCCGGGCGCTGCGTAACCAGCTTGACGGCATACAGGCACAGATTCAGGAAGAGACCCGCAAGGTTCTCGCAAGTCTCGAAAACGAGGCCAATGTGTCCCGCCTGCGCGAACGACAGCTGGTGCAGCAGTTGAACGTGCTGAAGACGGAGAGCGTGCGCGCCGGCGAACAGCAGGTTGGCCTGAACGATCTCGAACGTGAAGCGTCAGCCCAGCGGCAGCTTCTGGAAACCTATCTTGCCCGTTACCGCGAGGCGACCTCGCGCGCAGGTTCCGTTGATTCCACGCCCGCCGATGCACGTGTGATCTCGGCGGCGGTGGAACCGCGCGAACCCTATTTCCCGAAGACCGGTGCCATCACCATCGTCGTTACGCTGGCGGCGTTCCTGCTCTCCTGCATCGTCGTCATGCTGGTGGAGCTGTTCACCGGGCGTGCCCTGAAGCCGGTAGGCAAAAACCACATTCCGCCTTTGTCCGATCCGCCTTCACCAACGCGGGCACCTGCGGAAAAGGACGAAACCACGGATGTGCCGGAGCAGCCCCTGTCCACGCCTCATGAGGATGAACAGCCCGCCGTCCGGGTGATGCCCGCCGCGGCTTCCCAGCCCATTATCGAAGAGGAGCGGCCGATACCCGTTGCAGCCGTCGCTGCTCCACCCGCCTTGCCGGCGGAAGAGCCGGCTGCCGCAATACCGGATTTGTCGGAAGACGAGACAGACGCCGAGGGCGATTTCTCGATCGATGCCGTCGCGGGATTCCTTGCTACACGCCTTGCCAAACCCGTCGCAGCCGTCGTCTCTCCGGCCGGTGATAGCGGTTCCACAACGACTGTCATGCTGGCGCGTGCCCTGTCGGAAATGGGCCGGTCGGTCGTTCTCGTCGATATGACGGCATCGGCCTGTCCGACGCGTCTTATGGCCCCCGAAGCTGGATTGCCGGGTGTCATGGATCTTCTGGCGGGTGCCGCGGCCTTTGGCGAAACCATTCACGGCGACCGACTTTCCGACGCCCACATCGTACCGCGCGGCAACGCGCAGCCACGCGAGGCCATGCGCGCCATCGATCGTCTGACGATGATCCTCAGCGCCCTTTCCGACGCCTATGATACGGTGCTTGTCGAATGCGGCGCCGTGCAGATATCGAGCCTTGAGAAGATGTTGCGCAATCTTCCGGCGGAAATCATCATTTCCGTGCCGGGCAAGGATAGCGAGATGCTGGAAAAGACGCTCGACGACCTGGTGGCTCAGGGATATGAACAGGCCTTGCCGATGACCGGCATGCGCAAGCCGGACCTTGCCGCCTGACCAGCTGCAAAATGCTTAGTCGGCGGCGGCCTCGGCGTCCGTCCGTCGCCGCCCGGCGCGGAAACGCTGGATAAGCGCATAAAGCGACGGATTGGATTTGATCAGGCTCTTTGTTCTCGCAATCGCCACGTAAGCGGATGCCGCAGCGCGGCCCTTTAATGTCACCGGCAGGAATATATCGTGCTGCACGGTGGAAAGCGGACACCAGCTGCGTTTGTAGGGCTGGTCGCCGACGCCGAAATCGAATAGCGCGGCTTTTTCCCTGCACGCCCTCTCGATCATCAGCCAGAACAACAACTCGCCGGGGCTGAGCTCCGAAACCGCCTCATCGATTGAGCCGAACTGACAGATGATATGATCCTGCTTGCGTGAAAGACCCGATATGGCGGCGATGACGCCTTCGTTTTCGCCGTGCAGACGAATGGCATGCAGTTCCAGAAGACTGTCCGTGCCCGTCTCCGGAAAATTGGCCAGGTCGTAGAAAAAATTCTTCACCGTCTGATCGCGAAAGGCACCCGGAATGCCCTGAGAGGCGAAACGGGCGGCCTTCTGCCGGAAGAAAGCCTGCAGCAATTCGCATTTCTCTTTGGGCGAACGGGCGATCACATGGCTATAGCCACCCATTTCCTCAGCCCTTCGGCTCTGGATACGGAATTTCTTTCGCCGTCTCTTGGCATTGACCTGCCGAAGGGTGTTTTCGAAACTGTCGAGCAGGGGAAGCTGGAAGGCCGGGTTCTGGTTTTCAACCGAAGCCAGATGCGAGAGCGGGTTGGTCCTGCCGCGCCAAATCAGCGGTATGTTCTGCAGGGCGAGAATATCGGCCCGGCCATGCAGCAGTTTTCGCGCCTCGCGGGCGATGGCCGCCGCGATCTTCTGTCCCGCCTCTTCGGCAAAGGACGCGTCGAAAAGTCCGGTATTGATATTGTTGAAACGTCCGCCGGGGAAGTGCGCCTTGCGGATGCCGCCTTCCTGAACGATTTCGAGCGGCAGCAGGAACACCGTCTTTCCGCCCTGACGGCCGCGAATGATGACAAGGGGGCTGTCCTGCGTTTGCGCCCAGATGGAGCACCAGCCGAAACCCTGGTGCAGGGAATTGAGTGGATCACGCTCCATCCGCTCCCAGTCGGAGCGGATGGCCGAGGCATCATCAACGAGATCGATGGACAAACGGTCGGCGCCACGCCGCTCGCCTTGCATGGCCGCAGGTTCCTTGCCCTCGCTTGTTGTGACCGGCCCCACAGCCGCCATCCACTCTCTCCGGTTGTTCCGATCGCACTATAGCGTTGAGCGGCAAACAATCGGTTTATAAAATTGCGACCTCTGGATGTCCCATGAAAAGAGGGCGGCTACCCCCGGTTTTTTGATCCGGCCATCCATTTGATGACGAGCATGGCGGGCAATATCCACAAAAGACCGCTCAGGACGAAATAGATGAGATGCACCCACCAGGGCGATTGCGCCAGCGTTGCCGATGCGATGGCCGTCGCCGCCACGGCGTAAACGACGACGAGGCAGATGATGACGATGGTGCCGATAAGCGATCTGAGGCGAGGGTGCATGAAGTCTTCCGTCATTGAGTATCTGCGCGGGACTATAGCGCCGCGACCCGATGCCGCAAACCCTGAGGCCTTGTTTTGTGGTGCCGGTTGGGGCTAATCAACATGACTGTATGATGGAGACCTGAAAGATGCGTTCGAGCGGCATGACGATGGCAAATGGTTCTGCGGAAATGGTGGTGGAGGCTGCCCTGCAGAAACAGGAGAAGGACCGCCGCCTGCTGCGCGTCTGGCTGCGCGTCGTGCTTTTCACGCTCTTCTGTCTGGTCCTCGTCGGCGGCGCCACGCGGCTTACCGAATCCGGCCTGTCTATTACCGAATGGAAGCCGATCCACGGCGCCATTCCGCCGCTTTCCGTTGCCGAATGGGAAGAGGAGTTCCAGCTTTACAAGCGCATTCCACAATATCAGGAAATCAACAAGGGCATGTCGCTTGACGAATTCAAGACGATTTTCTGGTGGGAATGGGCGCATCGTCTGCTTGCCCGCGCCATTGGCCTCATCTTCGCTTTGCCGCTCGCCTTCTTCTGGCTCACCGGCCGCGTCGAAAAGCGCCTGCGCCTGCCGCTGGTCGGCCTTCTGGCGCTGGGCGGCTTTCAGGGTTTCATCGGCTGGTGGATGGTCTCTTCCGGCCTCGTCAACCGCACGGATGTTTCGCAATATCGCCTTGCCACGCATCTGACCATCGCCTGCCTCATCTTTGCCGGCTGCATGTGGATTTTGCGCGGGCTGTCGCATCATTCCCCCGAGGCCGCCGACGAAAAGACGGGCAGGGGTTTTGCCGCACTGCTGACGGTGCTCTGTCTCTTCCAGATCTATCTCGGCGCATTGGTGGCGGGGCTGAATGCCGGTCTTTCCTATAATACCTGGCCGCTGATGGACGGCTCGCTGGTGCCGGGTGATCTATTCCTGCAACAGCCCTGGTGGATCAACCTCTTCGAGAACCCCAAGACGGTGCAATTCGTCCACCGCCTTGGCGCCTACACGCTGTTTGCCGCCACGCTGTGGCATATGGTGTCTATGGCGCGCGCCTTGCCTAATACACCGCATGCCCGCCGCGCGGTGCTGTTCTTCGTGCTCGTCTCCATTCAGGCGGCGCTCGGTATCACCACGCTTTTGATGCATGTGGATATTCACGTCGCGCTCGCTCATCAGGGCATGGCGCTGATCGTGCTCGGCTTCGCCGTCGCCCACTGGCGCGGGTTCATCGGCGAATATCCGGCGCCCGTTGCGATCGAAGTCAGGGACTGAGGTGGCTTAGAACTGCCCGAGCACCGTTTTGATGGTGGCCGCGACGGCGAGTTCGTTGTCGCGTTCCTCCGCATTGCCGTCCTCTTCATGCCACGCGGCAGAAAGGCAGCCATAGGCAAAGGCATATTGCAGCAATAGCCGTTCGTCCCGTTGCAGCGCCTTCGCAAAGATCGCCGCCATGGAGGCGATGCGCGCCTCGCTGCGGGTGAGGTCGAAACGGTCGAGCGGATTGGAGAACATGTTGGCGACATCGAGCGCCGCATCGCCGATCAGGCCGGCCGGATCGATGATGATCCAGCCGCGTTCACTGCGCATGATGTTCTCGTGATGCAGATCGCCGTGCAGCGGCTTCACATCCCGTTGCTGGCTGATCAGTTCCTGCGCAAGCCCGGCCGCCTCGATATAGGGGCTGTCCACACCGTCGGTACGGTCCTGTTCGGCCTTGCGGAACAGGCTCTCGAAATAGAGCGGCAGCGTCAGCAGGCTTGAAGGCGGCTGCTGTTGTGATGGCTGGTGATATTTGAGCAGGACATCGGCGGCGATTTCCGTGGTGGCATCGTCGTTGCCGTCGCGAAACAGCACGTCGCGCAGGGTCTCCGTGCCGGCATGTTCCATCAGCAGAATATCGTCAGAGCGGTCGAGCAGCTCCACGCAGCCGATGCCGGCGCGCCATGCGATGAAATCCGCGCCGCGAAGGCTGTCTTCCAGCACTTTCTGTTTCAGAACCTTTGCGACGGCGAGGGAACCGTCGCCGCGCGTAAGCTCGTAAACCACCCCGGCCGGCGTATCGGCAATAGGTTTCGCGGCCTCGATATTCCACGAGGCCGGAAAAGGTGGCGGAGCAATGTTCATGAGAAAAGTCTCATGCGGAGAGCATCAGCTCCATGTTCTGCACGGCAGCACCGGATGCGCCCTTGCCGAGATTGTCGAGCAGCGCGACGAGGTTGATGTGTTCGCCGCCCGGCGTACCGAAGACGAACAGTTTCATCGTATCCTTGCCTGCCAGTTCCTCGGCGTCGATGCGCGCGAGCCCCTTGCTTTCGGCAAGCGGCACCACATTGACGATGTCCTGTCCTGCATAGTGGGCGGTCAGCGCCGCATGGATCGTTTCGACGGTCGCGCCTTCCTTCAGGTCGGCGGCAAACAGCGGAACCTGCACGATCATGCCCTGCGGGAAACGCCCGACGGAGGGTGAAAACAGCGGTGCGCGGTCGAGCTGGCCATGAATGGTCATTTCCGGCACATGCTTGTGCTTGAGCGTCAGGCCATAAAGGAAATTATTGGCGCTGATCGCGTCATCGCGGCTCCGGTCTTCCATCTGGGCGATCATCTGCTTGCCGCCGCCGGTATAACCGGAAACCGCATTGACGCTGACCGGATAACCGTCCGGCAGCAGGCCTGCGGCGCGCAGCGGGCGCAGAAGGGCGATCGCGCCGGTCGGGTAGCAGCCCGGATTGGCGACGAGACGGGCGGAACGAACCTTCTCGCCCTGTTCCTTATCCATTTCGGCAAAGCCATAGGCCCAGTCCTGGTGGACGCGATAGGCGGTCGAGGTATCGATGATGCGGACATTGTTATTGCCGGCCACCATCGAGACCGCTTCCCGGGAAGCATCATCAGGCAGGCAGAGGATCGAAATGTCGGCATTGTTGAGCATATCCTCGCGCATCGCCGCATTGCGGCGCTCGGCTTCGGGTATGGACAGCAGCTCAATATCGCGGCGACCGGCAAGGCGCGTGCGGATCTGCAGACCCGTGGTGCCGTGTTCGCCATCGATGAAGATCTTCGCTGTCATGTCCTTGTCCTGACTTTTCAAAGGGTTGCGAGGGTAATCGGAATCAGTTTGGCAAGCGCCGTTTTCTTTATCAGCCGGCCTTGGCCAGTCGTTCGGCGCGCAGGCCAAGCATATACATTGCAACGGTGGCTCCGGCAATGGCGGTAATGTCAGCATGGTCGTATGCGGGCGCGACTTCCACCACGTCCGAGCCGCGAATATCGAGCTGGCCAAGCCCGCGCAGAACGGAGAGAATTTTGGCACTGGTCGGCCCGCCGGCCACCGGCGTTCCGGTTCCCGGCGCAAAGGCGGGATCGAGGCAATCGATATCGAAGGTCAGATAGGCGGGCATGCCGGCCGTGTGCTTGACGATCAGCGAGGCGATATCGCCCGCCCGCATTTCCTCCACCTCGTAACCGTGGAGGATGCGAATGCCGAAATCGTCAGGCGCATGGGTGCGGATGCCGATCTGGATGGAGCGGTCGGGATCAATCAGGCCATCGCGCACGGCGCGCGCCACGAAGGAGCCGTGGTCGATGCGCTTGCCGTCGTCGAACCAGGTGTCCTGATGCGCATCGAACTGCACCAGCGCCAGCGGCCCATGCTTGGCCACATGCGCCTTCAGGAGCGGCCAGGTAATGAAGTGATCGCCGCCGAGCGTCAGCAGGTAATCCGTCTTGGAGATGATCCGGCGCGCTTCTTTTTCGATCGTATCAGGCGTTTTCCAGTGATTGCCATAGTCGAGCAGACAGTCGCCATAGTCGATGGTCGGCATATGGGCGAAGAGGTCGCGCGCGAAAGGATATTGCGGATCGTTGTCGAAGATCGCCGAGGCGCGGCGGATCGCCTGCGGCCCGAAACGGGCGCCCGGCCGGTTGGAGGTGGCCGCATCGAAGGGAATGCCCCAGACGGCCGTCGATACACCCTTGAGGTTCTTGGTATATTTGCGCCGCATGAAGGAAAGGACGCCCGCATGGGTCGGGTCGGTGGCGGCCGATGTCAGCGTCGTTGCGGTGAAGGCATGGTCGATGGTTTTGGACGGCATTGATCACCCCATTGCGATTTGCGCCGAGGTTGCTGTCTTCCTGATGAAAAAACAAGGGAGGAGACCATGAAAAAAGGCGGAGCCGAAGCCCCGCCTTTCGAAGTTCTGAACGAACCGTTCGTAGAAGCGATTAGCGCTTCGAGAACTGGAACGAACGGCGGGCCTTGGCCTTACCGTACTTCTTACGCTCGACAACGCGGCTGTCGCGGGTCAGGAAGCCGCCCTTCTTCAGAACGGAGCGCAGGCCCGGTTCGAAGTAGGTGAGGGCCTTGGACAGACCGTGACGAACGGCGCCGGCCTGACCGGACAGACCACCACCGGCAACGGTGGCGATGATGTCGAACTGACCCGTGCGGGCAGCGGCGACGATCGGCTGCTGAAGGATCATCTGCAGAACCGGACGTGCGAAATACGTGGTGAAATCGCGGCCGTTGATGATGATCTTGCCAGAACCGGCCTTCACCCATACGCGGGCTACGGCGTTCTTGCGCTTGCCGGTCGCGTAGGAGCGGCCGAGGGTGTCAACCTTGCGGACATGCACGGGAGCCGAAGCTTCCGATGCCGGGGCGAGGTCTTTCAGAGAGGAAAGATCGGCCATTATCAGGCGCTCCTTACGTTCTTCTTGTTAAGCGCGGCCACGTCGAGAACGGTGGGCTGCTGTGCTTCGTGCGGATGGTTCGAGCCGGCGTAAACGCGCAGGTTCTTCATCTGGCGACGGCCGAGCGGGCCGCGCGGGATCATGCGCTCGATGGCCTTTTCAACGACGCGCTCCGGGAAGCGGCCTTCGATGATCTGGCGAGCCGTACGCTCCTTGATGCCACCCGGGTGACCGGTGTGCCAGTAGTACTTCTTGTCGGAGTACTTGTTGCCGGTGAAGGCAACCTTTTCCGCGTTGATAACGATGACGTTGTCGCCATCATCAACGTGGGGGGTGTAGGTAGCCTTGTGCTTGCCGCGCAGGCGGGTTGCAACGATGGTGGCGAGGCGACCAACAACGAGGCCTTCGGCGTCGATGATGACCCACTTCTTCTCCACCTCAGCAGGCTTCTGAACGAAAGTAGACATGGATTTCACTTTCTAACGTGGACCCGGCATCCTCTTTTAAGAGCATACGGGCGTTTCTTGTTGCTTGGTTTGGTTGCCATCAAAGGCAACCGCAAATGACCCTATTCCGGCTGGAATCCGATCTGGCGCGCTTATACGGTGTGCGGGGGAAAGCGTCAACATGACGAATTCTGGAGGCTGTAAAAATAAACAAGTAAAAACAATAGCTTGATGATGGGGTATTATTTTACCTCATTATTATGGCCCGTTTTACCCCAGTCGCATCACCAGAACGCCCGCTGCAATGATGCCTCCGGCAAGATAACGCCAGATGCTGGCGCGTTCTTTCAGGATCACCACGGAGATCACCAGCGCGAAGAGAATGGAGGTTTCCCGGAGCGCCGCGACGACGGCGACGGGCGCCTTGGTCATGGCGTAAAGGGCGAGCCCGTAGGAGAGAATGGAGCCGCCGCCGCCGATCAGTCCACGCCACCAGTTACGCCGGACATGCTGGACGACAGGGCTTACCCCGCGCTGGTAAAACGCAAAACCGAAAAGCAGCACCGGCGGCAGAAGAGACATCCACAGCGTATAAGAAATCGCATTGCCGGAAAGCCTTGCACCGACGCCATCGACGAAGGTGTAGGAGGCGATCACGAAGGCGTTGATAAGCGCAAGGATGATCGCCTTTCCGCCGCCCCGCCGCGCCTCGAAGGCGAGCGTCAATATGCCGCCGGAAATGATGGCGATCCCGGCGAGCGCAAGCGGGCTCAAAACCTCACTCAGAAAAAGACTGGTTGTCGCCGCGACGATCAGCGGCGCCACCCCGCGCATGACGGGATAGACAAGGCCGATATCGCCGATCGTATAGGCGGCGGCGACAAGGCGGAAATAGGCAAACTGCAGAACGGCCGAAGCAATCAGAAAAGGAATCGCCACGGGGGCGGGAAACGGCAGAAAGGGCAGGAAAGGCAAGGAGCAGGCGGCGGCCCCAGCCGCAATCAGCGAGGCGTCGAGTGACTTGTCGGAGCCGGATTTGACCAGCGCATTCCAGCCGGCATGCAGTATCGCGCCCAGGAGCACAAGAAGAAGAATGTCAATTGTCACAATAGAGACTCGCTCGCAGGCTATTCTGGACAACCTACAGCATCGGTTTGAAAACCGGAATCCATTTTCGACAAAGGTAATGCGGGACGGCTGATCGCCCGAAAGTGGATGTGAAACGCCGTTGGATCATGTTCTAGGCAGGCCGCAGCTGCTTTGCGGATTGCAACGCGTGTCAAATTTTCGGTTTATGCATGTTGCGAGGCAAGACGGTCGGCTTTCGCGTCAAGGGATGCCTCGCGCTGCCCATGATTTCATCTGCGAAAAGAGCCCACCAGTGCCGGACGCACAGCTGGTCTTCCTGTGATGGAGTGGTTTTTTCCTGAAATTTGGCCTGTTTTTATCGCCGGGTTTGACTGAAATCGCGTCGGCTCCCGCGCGAAAAACTGCATCAATTTAATGCTGCGACTGACGCTAAAAATGAAAAGGAATTTCATATCATTACTGAATGATTAACTGCAACGTTACAGATATGAATATGGATTGATTTGCAGAATAACTTTCTGAAAATTAGATATGCCTAATTCATCGGTGAACGGAATGAAAACAAACAGGAGACGAAGAGCGCATAAAATGCACGCAAATGTTGTTTTTGCAAGTATTTCTTCCAATATGCGCCTTTTTCGAAACTGGATTAGAATACTCAATACAACGGCGGTTACCGTATTTTTGTGAAATCATTTTGCGCGACCAAAATTCACGGACGGAGATGGCGACCTGGTGATTTTGTGATTTTCGGGCGGGGCAGGGGTTCAAGAAAGCGATGCCGTTTCCTAGATGGAGATGATCGCCGCTGGTAACGGCGCCAATGATGCTCATGCAGGAAACGTGATGCTTGCATCGGCTCTCCGACCGTGAGTTTGGGCCGGGAGCGTTTAAATTACCCGATCTGCCAGAAGGATAAGTTGACATGCAGCATGATACGTACGAGCCGGATTACCTCAGAAAAATCCTGACGGATGTCAGCACCATCGCCCTGCTTGGCGCTTCACCCAATCCGGACCGGCCGAGCCATGGCGTGATGCGCTTTCTGCTGTCCAAGGGTTACCGCGTATTTCCGGTCAATCCCGGTCAGGCGGGCAAGGAGATACTGGGGCAGAAGGTCTATGCCCGGCTGGCCGATATTCCCGAGCCGGTGGATATGGTCGATGTCTTCCGCGCGCCGGAATATCTGTCGGCCATCGTCGAAGAGGCGATATTGCTGCCGCGACGGCCGAAAGTGATCTGGGGTCAACTTTCCGTCAGGGACGACAATGCCGCGGCCAAGGCCGAGACCTATGGCATAAACGTTGTGATGGACCGTTGCCCCGCAATTGAGTATCCACGTCTCAATATTGTGCGATAGTTGGTACAGATCGGACTTATCATTTGGCGGCAAGGCATTATGATCCCTCCAAAATTTCATTGGAGGAAACAACATGTCGAGCAGCAATCCCGGTTTTTCAACGCTGGCCGTACACGCGGGCGCGCAGCCTGATCCAACCACCGGTGCGCGCGCGACGCCTATCTATCAGACGACGGCCTATGCCTTCCGTGACGCCGATCACGCTGCTGCCCTGTTTGGACTGAAAGAGTTCGGCAATATCTACACACGCATCATGAACCCCACCCAGGCCGTTCTGGAAGAGCGTGTTGCCGCACTCGAGGGCGGCACGGCGGCGCTTGCCGTCGCATCCGGTCACGCCGCGCAATTGCTCGTCTTCCACACATTGCTGCAGCACGGCGACAATTTCGTCGCGGCCCGGCAGCTTTATGGCGGCTCCATCAACCAGTTCGGCCATGCCTTCAAGGGTTTCGACTGGCAGGTGCGCTGGGCCGATGCGACCGATCCGGCCAGTTTCGAACGTCAGATTGACGAGCGCACGCGCGCCATCTTCATCGAAAGCCTCGCAAATCCGGGCGGCACATTTGTGGATATCGCCGCAATCGCCGAAGTGGCCCACCGGCACGGCCTGCCGCTTATCGTCGATAACACCATGGCAAGCCCCTATCTGCTGCGGCCGCTGGAACACGGCGCGGATATCGTGCTGCATTCGCTGACGAAATTCCTCGGCGGTCATGGCAATTCCATGGGCGGCATCATCATTGACGGCGGAACCTTCGACTGGTCGGCAACGGACCGGTATCCGGCGCTGTCACAGCCCCGGCCGGAATATTCCGGTGTCGTGCTGCACCAGACCTTCGGCAATTTCGCCTTCGCCATCGCCTGCCGCGTGCTTGGCCTGCGCGATCTTGGCCCGGCGATCTCGCCCTTCAATGCCTTTCTCATCCTCACCGGCATAGAAACCCTGCCGCTGCGTGTTCAGCGCCATTCCGACAATGCGCTTGCCGTCGCCAAATGGCTAAAGGCGCATCCGAAGGTCGGCTGGGTGCATTATGCCGGGCTGGAGGACAGCGACAACTACGCCATCCAGCAGCATTATTCGCCCAAGGGCGCGGGCTCCGTCTTCACCTTCGGCGTCAAGGGCGGTTATGCGGCGGGCAAGGCGCTGGTGGAAGGGCTGCAGCTTTTCTCCCATCTCGCCAATATCGGCGATACCCGCTCGCTCGTCATCCACCCAGCTTCCACCACCCATGCGCAGCTGACGACGGAGCAGCAGACGGCGGCGGGCGCCGGACCGGATGTCGTGCGCCTGTCCATCGGTATCGAGGACGTCAAGGACATCATCGCCGATCTCGAACAATCGCTTGCCAAGGTCTGATGCGGTCCGCCACACGGTCTTGATCTTGCATCGTTTCAGCTGAAATTTCACAGCCATTGAGCCGCCGCCGAGAGGCCCTGGAAACAGGGTGCTTTCGGTGGCGTCTATCTGAAACAATTCATGCATTTTCAGGATGAGGTGCTGCCGACACGCATCGGCAATCTGGGGAGGCGGGCAGGCGCTCTATGACTCTGGCCTCTCCAATTCATCTGGAAACGCTGTCGCCGCCAGGCGGTCGATCTGTCGAGTTCGCGACACATGCCGGCCGTGCATCTATCGATTCCGGAACCGAATCTGCCTAGAACAAAACCTTTGCAATCCCATCGCGAAAGATGCGCCAGATGAAAAGCTACACCGGACTGCTTCGAATTTTTACCTTCTCCCTTGCGATTGGAATTGTGGTCATTTCCGGTATTCCGGGCATAGCACCGGCTTCGCCGGCGCAGGCGCAGTCGGAATATTACCCGACGCAGCAGGATTTTGTCGGCAAATGGAAGCTCAGCGGTGCGACCACCCGCCCGCCGCGGGATATGAAGACGGAGCCAACGCCCGAGCAGGAGGCGGACGCGACATTGTTCCAGGAAACGGTGACGACATTTTATACCGCCTTTGATTATCTCGAGATCACCGCTGATGGGCGTTATAATTTCCATCAGGCGGGTGACCCGTCAGCTTCATGCGTTTGGTGCGGAACATGGTCTTTTGACAGGAGTTCGCTTTGGCTGAAACTCGATACGGCGCCCCGGCTCGATATTTATGCGAAGGATGGGGATATGCAGATGACATATACCGCCGAGCCCGACGGGAAATCGAAATATACCTGGCTGGTTTTCGGCTGGACAAAGATGGAATAGCGACGCGTTTCTTCTACGGCAACGCTCCGCCGGGATATTCGAGACTATTTGACGAGACACCCACAATTGCGCAAAGCTGTATCCCAACCACATTTGACGGACAGGGGACGTCATGACGAATTTTCTGTCCTTCGATGACGTTGCCGAACTGGAATATGGCGCGCCCGCGCCGGAACGGTTGATCTCCGGCGATCCCAGATTCACCACATGGAATCTCGAGGAGGCTCCCGGCGGCATCTATGCCGGCATCTGGCAGTCGACGCCCGGTAAATGGCGGGTGGTCTATGATGAATGGGAATATTTCAACATTCTCGAAGGCCATTCCATCCTGACCGAAGACGGCGGTGCGCCGCGCGATCTGAGACCGGGCGACCGTGTTATCCTGCGTCCGGGCTTTACGGGCACCTGGGAGGTCGTGGAAACGACGCGGAAGGATTATGTCATCCGGCTCTGAAACCGGATGGTCCTCGCGAGTGCTCTATCAGCCAAATCTCACCAACTGAGATCGAGCCGCTCCAGACCATGGAAATGATAAACATCCTTGACCCTGGGCGGCTCGGCGATCTTCAGGCCCGGCAGGCGTTTGAAAAGCAGGGGCAGGGCAAGATTGAGTTCCAGCCTTGCCAGCGGCGCGCCGATGCAGAAATGAATGCCGGCGCCGAAGGAGACATTGGCGCCTTCGTTGCGGTCGGGCTGGAAGGTCAGCGGATCGGAAAATTTTGCGGGATCGAGATTGGCGGCTGCCAGGATGAGGCTGACCTTGTCGCCACGCTTGAACGTGACGCCATCGATTTCGACAGGTTCCAGAACCCAGCGCTGGAAAATATGGACCGGGGCGCAGATGCGCAGCGTTTCTTCCACCGTCCGTTCTGTGGTCGCATCGTCGCTAAACAGGGTCTCTGGAGAGATGCCGCTTTCCAGAATGATGCGCACGGAATTACCGATCTGGTGAACGGTCGCCTCGTGCCCGGCATTCAGCAGCACGATGGTGGTGGAGATCAACTCATCGTCGGTGAGGTACTGGCCCTTGTGTTCCGTGTGGATCATGTGGCTCAGCAGATCGTCCTTCGGCTCCGCTCGCCGCTCCGCGATCACGCTGCGCACATAGTCTGAGAATTCATGTGCGGCCTTGTCGGCCAGAAGCTCGTCTTCCGGCGTGCGCTTGAACATGTACATGCCGACATAGGCATGCGACCATTTCAGAAGCTGCGGCCCCATCTCCTCAGGAATGCCGATCATGCGGGCGATCATCGTCACCGGGATGATGTCGGCATAGGAAGAGAGCAGTTCCGTTTCGCCATTTGCTTCGAAGGCGTCGATCAGACGGTTGGCGAGTTCCTCGATTTCCGGCTTCATCTTGTCGACATGCCGCGACACGAAGGCGCGGTTGATGAGCGTGCGCAGCCGCGTGTGTTCCGGCGGCTCCAGTTCCAGCAGCGAATGCTGCTCTGCGGCGTCGAAATGCCTCACATGGTCCTGCGGCTCCGCCAGGCCGATTTCCTCGCGGCTTGCCACATGCAGGATCTGCCGTCCGAACCGGCGGTCGCGCAGAAGGGCGCTGACGTGGTCGTATCCGGTGAAAAACCACTGCCGCTGCTCTTCCCAGTAGAAGGTGGGACATTCAGCGTGAAGGGCCGCATAGACCGGGTTCGGATCGCTGTAGAAAGCCGGGTCGCGGGCATCAAGGGAAACGCGGCGGGTGGCGGGATCGATTTTGAGAAAGGGAAATGTCGTTGTCATACCCATGATCTATTCCGCGCGCGGCGCTTTGGGAAGGGAGGGAAATCCCTTCCGGATACCCCTATGCATGTCACTGGATGGTTACATCATCATCGGCTGGCGATGGCGGCTATCCGGTTCAGGGCCGCGACCTGACGGTCGGCATTGTTGTCCATCGGATTTTCCTCGCGGTCCGAGGCGGGCACGACGACATTGGCCGAATTGACGTGGATGACGGTCCGATTGCGCCCGGCCTTCTTGGCGGCATAGAGCGCGCGGTCGGCTTCCGTCATCATCACGCTCAGGTCCGCATCCTTGATCATCGCTTCGGATATGCCGACGCTTGTGGTTACCTCTATGCCTTCACCGCGCGAACTGATCTTTGAAAGGCGCAGATTGCTGCGGATGGCTTCCGCAAGCGTCGCTGTGCTGGAAGGACTTTCGACTTCGGCAACCAGAGCGAATTCCTCGCCTCCCATTCTGACGAAAAGGCCGCGATCGCCGATCGCGCGCTGCGCGATATTACAGAAATGCACGAGCACCGCATCGCCGGACTGGTGGCCATATCTGTCATTGATCTTCTTGAAATGATCGATATCGAACAGCACCAGAGCCACATAGCGGCTGGATCCCGGTGACCGCTTTTTGATGCGCTCGAACTCTTCCAGGAGACCGCGACGGTTGAGAACGCCGGTCAGATGATCGGTCATGGCGAGCCGGTGGAGACGAATCTCCGTATCCTCCATGATGATCTTGGCGCTGATCATGATGATGGCCGTGAAGCCGAGCATGCCGGAAATGGAGAGCGCCGACGTCATGGGAATGGCGTTGGGAACCGCGGCATTGGCGGGGATGACGATGGATGCGACGAGCGCCCCGGCAAAAGCCTGCAGGATCAGGATCGTGGCCAGTACCTTTCGGCTGCGTGTTGTGCGCGCCCTGCTGGCCAGAAGGACACCGGCGAGCATGAAATAGCCCGTGGCAGCACTGGCATGATAAAGCAGGATGCGGGCGACCATGTCTTCGCGCACGGATGGCACGAACATTCCGGCGATCCACAGCAGGGCGGGAATTGCAATCCAGCCGCCGAGTTTGCGCTGCTCCAGGCCTAACAGGCCCGCGAGCCAGAAACCGAAGGCGGAAAGCGCAAGCGTATTGCCGACCTGAATGGACAGAAAACTGGAAATATCCCCGCGAAAGGCCACCATGACAGTGCCGAAGCCCGTGGCGAGGAAGCCGGCGGCGAAATAGAGATTATGCCGGCGGGAAGGGCGGTGCAGCCACAGCGTTCCCAAAAGCACGGCAAGGGTGAACGTTTCCGCCGCCCATAGTAGCGTGCTCGTCTTTGCATCCAGCATTGCAAAATCCTATCTGCGCCATAATGCCGTAAAAGCGGGCCCTTGCGCACGAGGTGCGTTATGCCCGCTTGAATTGTTGAGCTGCCATTTCGCCCGGATGGGCGCATTCCCCCGACGGGAACCGAAAATTCGCTGGTCAGTATCTGTAGCAAATACTAACGAGTTCTTGCCGGTGAGAAGTTATATCTGTGCATGGCGGCCGATTTTTGCCGTCGTCGCCTGCCATAGTAAAAAAATGGTGGCGGCGAAGGAAAGAGGCCCGACCGGCACCAGGCGGTTCGAAAGCCCCGTCAACCTCGGCCCGAAAGGCCCGCAAACGCTGTTGAGCCGTTAAGGATATGCGGCTTCGTGTCTTGAAGTACGGGGCAGGGACACTCTATGTAGGAAGAATGAAGGTTAGAAGTGATTCCGGAGCGGTTTTTCGCGAAGGGCAGAGTTTGACAAAGGACGGACATGAAAAATCCAGTTGATACCGCCATGGCTCTGGTGCCGATGGTCGTAGAGCAGACCAATCGCGGCGAACGCTCCTACGACATATTTTCCCGTCTTCTCAAGGAACGCATCATTTTCCTCACCGGCCCGGTGGAAGACCAGATGGCTTCGCTCGTTTGCGCGCAGCTGCTTTTCCTCGAGGCGGAAAACCCGAAGAAGGAAATCGCGCTCTACATCAATTCGCCGGGTGGCGTCGTGACCGCCGGCATGGCGATCTACGATACGATGCAGTTCATCCGTCCTGCGGTCTCCACGCTCTGCGTCGGTCAGGCTGCATCCATGGGTTCGCTGCTTCTGGCCGCCGGTGAAAAGGGAATGCGTTTCGCAACCCCGAACGCCCGCATCATGGTGCACCAGCCCTCCGGCGGTTTCCAGGGGCAGGCTTCGGACATCGAACGTCACGCCCGCGACATCATCAAGATGAAGCGCCGTCTCAATGAAGTCTACGTGAAGCATACGGGCCGCACGCTCGAAGAGGTTGAAAAAACCCTTGATCGCGACCATTTCATGGATGCAGACGAGGCGAAGGACTGGGGCGTGATCGACAAGATCCTGACCTCGCGCCAGGAAATCGAGGGCGCCGCCGCGAATTGAGGCGCGACGCTTTTTTGACGTTTGTTTAACCCCGCAAAGTAATTTCGGGGCTTTCAACCGGAACAGAAAGCGATATTAGTATATATAAAGGCTGTGTTGAATTTTTATGACGTGGCCTTTGGTTTGATGGGGAATTCGTTGCAGCCGGTTGTCAGCTCCTGTATCTGATACGGCTAGTACCCCGGGAAACGAGGCGGATACGGCAATGCACCCAAGGGCTGGCCGTATCGGCGGGCGGTAAGTTGACCGCGATCCGTTTGGCGGACCTGCGGCGTGCTGGAAGGAAAGAGATATGAGCAAAGTCAGCGGCAGCAACGGCGGCGACTCTAAAAATACACTCTATTGTTCATTCTGCGGCAAGAGCCAGCACGAAGTCCGGAAACTCATTGCCGGACCGACGGTTTTCATCTGTGATGAATGCGTCGAATTGTGCATGGACATCATCCGCGAGGAGAACAAGACGTCGATGGTGAAGTCGCGCGAGGGTGTTCCCACCCCGCAGGACATCATCAAGATCCTCGACGAATATGTCATCGGCCAGAAGCAGGCGAAGAAGATCCTGTCTGTTGCCGTTCACAACCATTACAAGCGCCTCGCGCACGCCTCCAAGAATGGCGATGTCGAGCTGGCGAAGTCGAACATCATGCTCGTCGGTCCGACGGGTTGCGGCAAGACCTATCTTGCCCAGACGCTCGCCCGCATCATCGACGTTCCCTTCACCATGGCGGATGCAACGACGCTGACCGAAGCCGGTTATGTCGGCGAGGACGTGGAAAACATCATCCTGAAGCTGTTGCAGGCTGCGGATTACAATGTCGAGCGCGCCCAGCGCGGCATCGTCTATATCGACGAAGTCGACAAGATTTCCCGCAAGTCGGACAACCCGTCCATTACGCGCGACGTGTCGGGCGAGGGCGTTCAGCAGGCGCTTCTGAAGATCATGGAAGGCACGGTCGCTTCCGTTCCGCCGCAGGGCGGCCGCAAGCATCCGCAGCAGGAATTCCTGCAGGTGGATACGACCAACATCCTGTTCATCTGCGGCGGCGCCTTTGCCGGCCTCGACAAGATCATCTCGGCCCGTGGTGAAAAGACCTCGATCGGCTTCGGTGCGACCGTCAAGGCGGAAGACGATCGTCGCGTTGGCGAGGTGTTGCGCGAGCTGGAGCCGGAAGATCTGGTGAAGTTCGGTCTTATCCCGGAATTCATCGGTCGTCTGCCCGTTCTGGCAACGCTGGAAGACCTTGATGAAGATGCGCTGATCCAGATCCTGTCCGAGCCGAAGAACGCTCTGGTCAAGCAGTACCAGCGCCTGTTCGAGATGGAAGATGTGGAACTGACCTTCCACGAGGACGCCCTTCGCGAGATCGCCCGCAAGGCGATCACCCGCAAGACCGGCGCCCGCGGCCTGCGCTCGATCATGGAAAAGATCCTTCTGGACACCATGTTCGAACTGCCGACGCTGGAAGGCGTGCGCGAAGTGGTGATCTCCAACGATGTGGTCAGCGGCATCGCCCGTCCGCTCTACATCTATGCGGATCGTCAGGAAGAAAAGACCAACGTTTCAGCCTGATTGGTTGATCCGGTCTGTGGTGAATTTGAAAGGCCCGCACCCGTGCGGGCCTTTTCCGTTGGGCCAGGGCGCGAAACTTGCGCCTAACTTGGCTGAGCCCGATTTTGCGTTTGGAGCGGATTGCGCTTTGCTGATAAAGTCTTACAACTGATTTGCAGCGCGATATGACGGAAATGTGAATTACCGTCGGCGACCCGGTTCCTGATCCTTTGGGATAACCGGAAATGTCGGGAGTAATAGCCGGCGCTGGGTTTTGTGGAATTTTACGGTCTTGCCGCTGCGGGTGGACCGTCTCTTCCGGTGACTTGAAATCGGTGTTTCGAAACTCCACTTTCAGTCTCGAGAAATGAATATGTCGGGCGCCCCAAGACGTCCGGCAAAGTGTCCCGAAAGGGACCATGGAAAGGAAATGATATGACGAACATCACGTCTGCGGCATCTGGCGGTACCTATCCGGTACTTCCCCTGCGCGACATTGTCGTTTTCCCGCATATGATCGTTCCCCTGTTCGTCGGGCGGGAAAAATCCATTCGTGCGCTCGAGGAAGTCATGGGTTCGGACAAGCAGATCATGCTTGTCACCCAGATCAACGCCAGCGATGACGATCCAACCCCGGACGCCATCCACAAGGTCGGCACGGTCGCCAACGTTCTCCAGCTCCTGAAGCTGCCCGATGGCACCGTCAAGGTTCTGGTGGAAGGCAAGGGCCGCGCCCAGATCGATGAATATACCGGCCGTGAAGACTTCTACGAAGCCTCCGCGACGCCGCTCCAGGAGCCTGCCGAAGATCCGGTCGAGATCGAGGCGCTGTCGCGTTCGGTCGTTTCGGAATTCGAGAGCTATGTAAAGCTCAACAAGAAGATTTCGCCGGAAGTTGTCGGCGCTGCCGGTCAGATCGACGATTATTCGAAGCTGGCCGATACGGTCGCTTCGCACCTGTCGATCAAGATCACCGAAAAGCAGGAAATGCTGGAAACCGTCAGCGTGAAGCAGCGGCTTGAAAAGGCGCTCGGCTTCATGGAAGGCGAGATTTCCGTGCTTCAGGTCGAAAAGCGCATCCGCTCGCGCGTCAAGCGCCAGATGGAGAAGACCCAGCGCGAATATTACCTGAACGAGCAGATGAAGGCGATCCAGAAGGAACTCGGCGACGGCGAGGACGGCCGTGACGAGATGGCCGAACTGGAAGAACGCATCGCCAAGACCAAGCTTTCCAAGGAGGCCAAGGAAAAAGCCGAGGCGGAAATGAAGAAGCTTCGCCAGATGAGCCCGATGTCCGCGGAAGCGACCGTCGTGCGCAACTATCTGGACTGGCTGCTGGGTCTGCCCTGGGGCAAGAAGTCGAAGATCAAGACCGACCTCAACGCTGCCGAAAAGATCCTCGATCAGGATCATTTCGGTCTGGACAAGGTCAAGGAACGCATCGTCGAGTATCTCGCCGTCCAGGCGCGCGCCTCGAAGATCCGTGGCCCCATCCTGTGCCTCGTCGGCCCTCCCGGCGTCGGCAAGACCTCGCTCGCCAAGTCGATCGCCAAGGCGACCGGCCGCGAATATGTGCGCATGGCGCTGGGCGGCGTGCGTGACGAGGCGGAAATCCGCGGTCACCGCCGTACCTATATCGGCTCCATGCCGGGTAAGATCGTCCAGTCGATGAAGAAGGCCAAGAAGGCGAACCCGCTCTTCCTGCTCGACGAAATCGACAAGATGGGCATGGATTTCCGTGGTGACCCGTCGTCTGCTCTGCTCGAGGTGCTCGATCCGGAACAGAACTCCACCTTCATGGACCACTACCTTGAAGTGGAATACGACCTGTCCGACGTGATGTTCGTGACCACGGCCAACACGCTGAACATTCCGGGTCCCCTGATGGACCGTATGGAAGTGATCCGCATCGCCGGCTACACCGAAGACGAAAAGCGCGAAATCGCCAAGCGTCACCTGTTGCCGAAGGCGATCAAGGAACACGCCCTGCGTCCGGAAGAGTTCTCGGTCAGCGATGACGCCCTGATGATCGTCATCCAGCAGTACACCCGTGAGGCGGGCGTGCGCAGCTTCGAGCGCGAGCTGATGAAGCTTGCACGAAAGGCCGTGACCGAGATCATCAAGGGCAAGGTCAAGTCCGTGGAAGTCACCGCAGCCAACGTTCCGGATTATCTGGGCGTTCCACGGTTCCGCCATGGCGAGGCCGAGCGCGAGGATCAGGTCGGTGTCGTCACCGGTCTTGCCTGGACGGAAGTTGGCGGTGAGCTGCTCACCATCGAAGGCGTGATGATGCCGGGCAAGGGCCGCATGACGGTGACCGGCAACCTCAAGGAAGTGATGAAGGAATCCATTTCGGCGGCGGCATCCTATGTCCGCTCGCGCGCCGTGGACTTCGGCATCGAGCCGCCGCGCTTCGACAAGAGCGACATCCACGTTCACGTTCCGGAAGGCGCGACCCCGAAGGACGGGCCCTCCGCAGGTGTTGCCATGGCCACCGCCATCGTCTCCATCATGACAGGCATTCCGGTCTCGAAGGATGTGGCGATGACGGGCGAGATCACGCTTCGTGGTCGCGTGCTGCCCATCGGCGGCCTGAAGGAAAAGCTGCTTGCGGCGCTTCGTGGCGGCATCAAGAAGGTGCTGATCCCGGAAGAAAACGCCAAGGATCTGGCGGAGATTCCGGACAATGTGAAGAACGAGATGGAAATCATCCCGGTTTCGCGCATGGGCGAGGTGATCGAACACGCGCTGCTTCGCAAGCCGGAGCCCATCGAGTGGGACGGCAGCATCGAGACGCCCGTGATCGCCACCGTCGAAGGTGTCGATGACGGCAGCCAGACGATCGCGCATTGATCAAGGCATCGGCGCGGAGGCCGGAATCGGTTTTCGCAAAAGGTGATGCATAGAATCAATGCGTTAGGTGCCGGAAGGCACAGGCGGTGCTTCGGCCCGCACAAGTGATGCCAATTTGGCACGAATATGTGGAAGGCCGGCAGAAATGTCGGCCTTTTTTGTGAAAAAAACCGCAGACCCCTTGTTTTTCAGGCGATTCCAGCGCTTTTGAGTTGCTGCGCGCGGATGCGAACGTATTCTGCGCCGGCTTAATTTGAGTCGTTTCAAACCATTGAAAGGGGTGGAAACATGAACAAGAACGAGCTCGTGTCTGCTGTTGCCGAAAAGGCTGGTCTCACGAAGGCAGATGCTGCTTCCGCTGTTGATGCGGTATTCGAAACCGTACAGAACGAACTGAAGAGCGGTGGCGACATCCGCCTCGCTGGCTTCGGCAGCTTCTCCGTTAGCCGCCGTGAAGCCTCCAAGGGCCGTAACCCTTCCACGGGTGCTGAAGTCGATATCCCGGCTCGCAACGTGCCGAAGTTTTCCGCAGGCAAGGGCCTGAAGGATGCTGTTAACTCATAAGGTTTCCGGAAAGCCGCAACGCCCGGCGGCGGGCGGGCGGCTTTTCAGGTTCACGAGGAAACATGTTTTGACGCCTTGACGCCATCATGCCGGCCCGAAAACCGGGCGGCTTTTCGAAAAGCTTTTTTCGGATAGCCCAGTTTTTCAACCCGCATGATGTTGATTGAAAGTAGGGGAGCGTGCCTGTGTAGCCCCCATCCGGTCACACGGTGTTCCGATACGCGGAATGTGCGCATAAACAGGAAAGCCCGGTCTTTATGGCCGGGCTTTTTGATTCACCCGACAGGAAATGTCATGCCACTGTCATGTCTTTGACGCAGAAGCCATGGGGTATTTCTGGACCCAAGGGGGATTATGATGGCGTTCCGATTTTCTCATATGGCTTTGACTGCTGCGCTGCTCACATCCGCAGCCTTTCCGGCTGCGGCCGAGCCGGTTTTTAACCGCATTGCATCCTTTCCGGTGGCGAAGAACCTTCCCGCGGACAAGGACGCCAAGTCCGTCACCTCAGCTGAAATCGTCACCGCCAGCGAAGACGGCAAGACGCTGATCTATTCAGACAGCCCGCTTGGCGGCATCGGCTTCATTGACATCACCGATGCGAAGGCCCCCAAGGCTGGCGGCGCCCTGCTGCTCGAAGGCGAGCCGACCTCTGTCGCCGTTGCAGGTATCAAGGTTCTGGCCGGCGTCAATACGTCGGAAAACCGCGCCAAGCCGTCCGGCAAGCTGGTAACGGTCGACATCGCCACCAAGAAGATCGAGGCAAGCTGTGATCTCGGTGGCCAGCCTGATTCCGTCGCCGTTTCCCCGGACAAGACTTTTGCCGCCATCGCGATCGAAAACGAACGCGACGAAGAGGTAAACGAAGGCGCCCTGCCGCAGATGCCCGCCGGTTATCTGGTCACGGTCGGCCTGAAGAACGGCGTCGCTGACTGTGGAACGCTGAAGAAGATCGAACTGACTGGCCTTGCCAAAATCGCTCCGGAAGATCCGGAACCGGAATTCGTCTCGATCAATGCCAATGGCGAGATCGCGCTCACGCTCCAGGAAAACAACCACATCGTCATCCTCGACGGCAAGACCGGCACGGTGAAGACGCATTTCTCCGCCGGTAAGGTCGATCTCGAAGGCGTCGACACGAAAAGCGATGGCCAGCTGAAGTTCACCGACAAGCAGGAAGGCCGCAAGCGCGAGCCGGATGCCGTGAAGTGGCTGGACAATGACCGCATCGTCATCGCCAATGAAGGCGATTGGCAGGGCGGTTCGCGCGGCTTCACCATCTTCGACAAGACCGGCAAGCTCGTCTACGAATCGGGTTCGTCGCTCGAACATGCGGTTGCGGCCATCGGCCACTACCCGGAGAAGCGCTCCAAGGCCAAGGGCATCGAGCCGGAAGGTCTGGAAGCGGCAACATTCGGTGACCAGAAATATTTCTTCGTGCTTGCCGAGCGCGCCTCTGTTGTCGCGGTCTACAAGGACACTGGCAAGGAGCCGGAACTGACGCAGCTTCTGCCGTCCGGCGTTTCGCCGGAGGGAGCCGTCGCCATTCCCTCGCGCAACCTTCTGGTTACGGCTAACGAGGTCGATCTGGTCGAGGATGGCGGCGTTCGCTCGCATGTCATGCTTTACGAGCGTGCCGAAGGCGAGGCGGCCTATCCGCAGCTCGTCTCCGCCACCGTCGACGGCGCGCCGATCGGCTGGGGTGCTCTTTCGGGTCTGGTCGGCGATGCCGAGAAGCCCGGCATTCTCTACGCCGTGTCCGACTCGGTCTATGGCAACCAGCCGTCGATCTTCACCATCGACGCAACGAAGAAACCCGCCACCATCACCAGCGTGCTGCGCGTCAAGCGTGACGGCATCGCTGCCCAGAAGCTCGACATCGAAGGCATCACGCTCGACGGTAAGGGCGGCTTCTGGCTGGCATCGGAAGGTGACAGCGCCAAGCTTGTTCCGCATGCGCTCTACAACGTCAACGCCAAGGGTGAAATCAAGGCTGAAATCGCGCTGCCGAAGGAACTTCTTGCCGGTGAGACCCGCTTCGGTTTCGAAGGCGTGACCATGATCGGCAAGGGCGACGACGCGACGCTGTGGATGGCCGTTCAGCGCGAATGGGGAACGGACGAGAAGGGCATCGTCAAGCTCGTCTCCTATAACCCGAAGTCCAAGGAATGGGGCGCCGTGCGTTACCCGCTCGACAAGACCGAAGCAGGCTGGGTCGGCCTTTCCGAAATCACCGCCCAGGGCGACTATGTCTATATCGTCGAGCGCGATAACCAGATCGGCGACAAGGCGAAGATCAAGAAGCTCTACCGCGTTGCAATCGCGGACCTGAAGCCGGGCAAGATCGGCGGCGAACTGCCGCTGGTGGCCAAGCAGGAAGCGCATGATTTCCTGCCTGACCTCAAGGCCCAGACCAATGGTTATGTCGTCGACAAGCTGGAAGGCTTCACCTTCGACAAGGCGGGAACGGCCTATGCCGTCACCGACAATGACGGCGTCGACGATTCGTCCGGTGAAACGCTGTTCTTCACTGTCGATCTGAAGGCGATCAACTGATCGCCCCCGATAGTGCCGCAAATGAGAAAAGCCGGGCATAGCCCGGCTTTTTTATGTGGCATAAGCAAGCCGGTCAGGGCCCGTTTGGTGCGATGTTAATGCAGGCTGCTAAGCCGGCATTGCTGCTTCGTTGTCGGTCATCGGGGATTTGTCGGGGGACAGGGTGCAAAAGCCGAGGACCGATCGCAAAGGATCACCGCCCCATGGAATTCTTGCTTTTGGGAGTATTGTCTTTTTCCGAGTCCTGCTGGACCCAGCGAAAAAAAATATAAACAGGCAGCGCTATGAGCGCGAGTGTTACAAACGCGTCGACCATGGTTTCATCCATTATTTCTACCGCTCATCATGAAACGGCTCGAAAATAATGCCCGAAATCTCTTTAAAAAGTCTGAATCTGCTTATTTTTCGGTATGTTGCGGGGTGGCACACAGACCTAAAAAAGCTGTCGGAATGTGGAACAGAAGTGCCGATTTGGCATAGACGGGAACCGTAAAATGCGATTCCTCATCTCCAGAACGAGGATCCGGCTTCGATAATCCGCATGCCAGCGGGTAAGGGAATGATTCTTAAGCTGGAAATTCACATCAAAGAACGCGTGTCACGACAAACGTCGGGCTCAACTACGCAACGATCTGGATGATTTGGAAAATGGTGGGCGATGAGAGACTCGAACTCCCGACATCCTCGGTGTAAACGAGGCGCTCTACCAACTGAGCTAATCGCCCTTCGCGTCCTGCGGATCATGTCCGCCGCGTCGGTGGCCGTGATGTATTCGGATCGGAAAAAAACCGCAAGGGCTTTTATGAAGTTTTTTTGTTTTTTTTGCCGGCAGCTTTTTCCTGCGTGAATGGCTGATGGCGAAAAGGCAGCAACTGCGGGGTTTTTGGCAAAAACCGAAGCCGCAACCAGCTTGAACGACACATGGGAATCTTCCTGCGGACGCCCGTGTCTGTGGACAAGTTTTTTGTTTTCGTTGGGAAAAGCCCGCAAAACAGGGCGTTTGCCGCAATCGCGTTCTAAGGCCTTCCGGTTTTTCCCGATCAAAATGAAGAAGCTTATTCTTTTGTCGTGAAACCTGCTTGACACCCCCGCACGAACGCCGTAGTTAGCCGCTCATCGAACAGCCGAGGCTGGTTCGAGCGGCGGGACAAGCTCCTGTCGTCAGGAGATGC
>NZ_JBXAPJ010000001.1:704636-1768337 GCF_058803865.1 Agrobacterium sp. GW821-FHT14E08
CGGGTGTAGCTCAGTCGGTTAGAGTGCCGGCCTGTCACGCCGGAGGTCGCGGGTTCGAGCCCCGTCACTCGCGCCATCCTGTTCCTCGGAAAACACAGATGAATGTCTGTGGTGCGCGGGTGTAGCTCAGTCGGTTAGAGTGCCGGCCTGTCACGCCGGAGGTCGCGGGTTCGAGCCCCGTCACTCGCGCCATTTCTTCTTCCTGAAATGTCTCCTCAAAAATAGATCGACGCGCCGTCTGCGCGACTCCGTTTTTTTGACGATTCCGGCACCTGATTCCGGTCTTTTCAGATGCGATTTTTCCTGCTTTTTTTACTCAAGTTTCGGTCTCCCGATATCGTCACTTCGCCGCCATTTCGACGTAAAATTCGTGTGACTTTTTTGCGGTTGCGTCCTTCAATCGATTATTATTGTATTTGAGGGGCTTAGGTCGGAATTGTGGCCCAAATTTGCGTCAATTCCGGCAATATTGTTGCCAATCAATGCGGCAGGTGTCTTGAAATGGTGCCTAAACTCTTGCAGAGAGAGCGCGGCTGCGCTAACCACTTTGGCGTTGCAACATATTTGTGCGCCTTGAGACTTATCAGTCGCAAAGGCAGGTCCGGCACCCGGCCGGGCAGGGAAGAGACCATGACTGAACTCCTCAGTTCCTACATTCCGATCGCAATCTTCATCGGTATCGCTCTCGTCATTGGCCTGGCGCTTCTCATTGCGCCTTTCGCGGTTGCCTACAAGGCTCCGGACCCGGAAAAGCTTTCCGCTTTCGAGTGCGGTTTCAACGCCTTCGACGATGCCCGCATGAAGTTCGATATCCGTTTTTATCTGGTGTCGATCCTGTTCATCATCTTCGATCTGGAAGTCGCCTTCCTCTTCCCCTGGGCGGTGTCTTTTGGTGAGATGGGCTGGTTCGGTTTCTGGTCGATGATGGTATTCCTCCTCGTCCTCACCATCGGCTTTATCTATGAGTGGAAGAAGGGAGCGCTGGAATGGGCATGAGCCAGAACAACAGCACGCTCGTTGCGCCGCAGCCGAAGGGGATCATCGATCCCTCGACCGGCAAGCCGGTTGGCAGCAACGATGCCTACTTCACGGAAATCAACGACGAGCTGGCCGACAAGGGCTTTCTCGTCACCTCGACCGACGAGCTGATCACCTGGGCGCGCACCGGCTCCCTGATGTGGATGCAGTTTGGTCTCGCCTGCTGCGCCGTCGAAGGCCTGATGCAGGCGTCCGGTCCGCGTTATGACATGGAACGCTTCGGTGTCGCCCCTCGCGCTTCACCGCGCCAGTCGGACGTGATGATCGTCGCTGGCACGCTCACCAACAAGATGGCGCCCGCTCTGCGCAAGGTCTATGACCAGATGCCTGAGCCGCGTTACGTTATCTCCATGGGCTCCTGTGCCAATGGCGGCGGTTATTATCACTATTCCTACGCTGTCGTGCGCGGCTGCGACCGCGTCGTGCCGGTGGATATCTACGTTCCGGGCTGTCCCCCCACGGCGGAGGCGCTGCTTTATGGCGTGCTTCTGCTGCAGAAGAAGATTCGTCGTACCGGTACGATCGAGCGCTAAGGGCAAAGGACGGATTAAGAATGAGCGAAGCTCTCAACGATCTTGCTGCTTACGTTAAGGAAGCGCGCGGTTCCCTCGTGGTGTCGGCTGATATCGCCTATGGCGAACTGACGCTGAACACGACGCCTGAAAGTGTGATCGCGCTTTTGACCTTCCTGCGTGACGACGTGCAGTGCGGTTTTGTCAATATCATCGACATTTGCGGCGTTGACTGGCCGCAGCGCGAAAAGCGTTTCGATGTCGTCTATCACCTGCTGTCGCCGCGCCAGAACCTGCGCGTCCGCATCAAGCTGCAGGTAGCGGAAGATGAGGGCGTACCGTCTTCGACCTCCGTTTACATGGGTGCCGAATGGTTCGAGCGCGAAGCCTGGGACATGTATGGCATTCCGTTCGAGGGCCATAAGGACCTTCGCCGCATCCTCACGGATTACGGTTTCGAAGGCCATCCCCTGCGCAAGGATTTTCCGGTTACCGGCTTTGTGGAAGTACGTTACGATGACGTGCTGAAACGGGTTCTTTATGAACCGGTCGAACTGAAGCAGGAATTCCGCAACTTCGATTTCCTCTCCCCATGGGAAGGAACCGAATATGTTCTCCCGGGTGACGAAAAGGCCAAGCAATGAGCCAAGCCCCCGCGACAGAGCATGCGCAATGTCTTTGCGGCGCCGTCGGCTTCAACGCCGTCATCGGTGCCCGTGAATTTGGCGTTTGCCATTGCTCCATGTGCCGCCGCTGGTCCGGCGGTGCGTTTCTGGCTGTCGAATGCGCTGATATCTCCGTCGAAAACGAAGAGAACCTCGGCGTCTATTCCTCGTCGGAATGGGGTGAGCGCTGCTTCTGCAAGAACTGCGGCAGCACGCTGATGTGGCGTTCCAAGGACGGCAAGCATTTTGCCGTTTCGCTGCAGGCTTTCGATAACCCCTCCAGTTTCAAGTTCGCGTCGCAGATTTTCACGGATGAGAAGCCTTCGAGCTATTCTTTCGCTGAAACCACGCAGAACATGACCGGCCCCGAATTCATCGCCATGATCACCTCGGCGGAGCACTAGAATGACTGAGCATAACGTCCGCAATTTCACGATCAACTTCGGTCCGGAACACCCCTCCGCGCACGGCGTGCTGCGTCTGGTTCTGGAACTCGACGGCGAAATCGTCGAGCGCGTCGATCCGCATATCGGTCTTCTGCACCGCGGCACCGAAAAGCTGATCGAGACCAAGACCTATCTGCAGGCCGTTCCTTACTTCGACCGCCTCGACTACGTCGCGCCGATGAACCAGGAACATGCTTTCGCGCTCGCTGTCGAAAAGCTGCTCGGCCTCGAAATCCCGATGCGTGGCCAGCTGATCCGCGTGCTTTATTCGGAAATCGGCCGTATCCTGTCGCACATCATGAACGTCACGACGCAGGCCATGGACGTCGGCGCAATGACGCCGCCGGTCTGGGGTTTCGAAGAACGCGAAAAGCTGATGGTGTTCTATGAGCGCGCCTGCGGCGCCCGCATGCACTCGGCCTACGTTCGTCCGGGCGGCGTGCATCAGGACCTGCCCCCGGAACTGGTCGATGATATCGGCAAATGGTGCGATCCATTCCTCACCGTTCTCGACAATATCGAGGGCCTGCTGACCGATAACCGCATCTACAAGCAGCGTAACGTCGATATCGGCGTCGTCTCGCTTGAAGACGCCTTTGCCTGGGGTTTCACGGGCGTGATGGTGCGCGGTTCGGGCGCTGCCTGGGATTTGCGTCGCGCGCAGCCCTATGAGTGCTATTCCGATCTCGAATTCGACATTCCCGTTGGCAAGAATGGCGACTGCTATGATCGTTACCTGATCCGCATGCAGGAAATGCGCGAATCCGTAAAGATCATGAAGCAGTGCGTCGATCTTCTCTCCGGCAAGCATCGCATCGGCCCTGTGTCCTCGCTTGACGGCAAGGTGGTTCCGCCGAAGCGTGGCGAGATGAAGCGTTCGATGGAAGCGCTGATCCACCACTTCAAGCTCTACACCGAAGGTTACCACGTTCCGGCCGGCGAAGTTTACGCCGCCGTCGAAGCGCCGAAGGGCGAGTTCGGCGTTTACGTGGTCGCCGATGGTTCGAACAAGCCCTACCGTTGCAAGATCCGCGCGCCGGGTTACGCACACCTGCAGGCTATGGATTTCCTGTGCAAGGGCCATCAGCTTGCCGACGTTACAGCCGTTCTCGGCTCCCTCGACATCGTGTTCGGGGAGGTCGACCGCTGATGCGTCTGCCGCTCGCCATTCCGGCTTTTCTTGCTGCGATGTCGACCCCCGTTCTCGCCCAGACGGCGACGGACGAGGGCGGCGTATCGCTGTCGAGCGGCGGCGGTTCCACCATCAAGCAGCTTCTGTCTTCGGGCTTCGAGATCAAGGCCTCGGTTCCCAACGGCAGCAAGTTCATCGTGTTCATGCAGAAAGACAAGGCGGCTTACGCCTGCGAATTCGTCACGGTGGCGAGATCGCGTTGTGAGACGTTAAACTGAAAAGGCGTGAGGAAGTATGTCCGTTCGTCGACTAGCCGAAGATCAGTTCCAGCCCGTGGCATTTGCCTTCAACCAGGAAAACACTGCCTGGGCTGAGAAGACGATCAAGAAATATCCCGAGGGACGCCAGCAATCGGCGGTCATCCCGCTGCTCATGCGTGCGCAGGAGCAGGACGGCTGGGTTACCCGCGCCGCCATCGAAAAGATCGCCGACATGCTGGATATGGCCTATATCCGCGTCATGGAAGTGGCGACCTTCTACACCCAGTTCCAGCTGAAGCCGGTCGGCACGCGCGCCCACGTTCAGGTCTGCGGCACCACGCCCTGCATGCTGCGCGGCTCGGAAGCGCTGATGGATGTCTGCCGCAAGAAGATTCACCACGATCCGCTGCACACCAATGAGAGCGGCACGCTCTCCTGGGAAGAAGTGGAATGTCAGGGCGCCTGCGTCAACGCGCCGATGGTCATCATCTTCAAGGATGCCTATGAGGACCTGACGCCAGAGCGTCTGGAAGAGATCATCGACACGTTCGAAGCGGGCAAGGGCGACACCGTCAAGACCGGTCCGCAGATCGACCGTCACGAATCCGTGCCGGTCGGTGGACTGACGACGCTGACGGAAGAGATCAAGCCGGATCGTTCCAATCTCGACAAGCCGGCCGAAGTGCCTGCGGATGCCGCACCGGTTCCGCCGTCCAACGCCGCCAAGCCGAAGACCGATGCGCCGGAGACCGATCCGAAGCTGAAGACGCCGGCAAACGAGCCGAAGGCTGCGGAAGCCAACGTCAAGGCCGCCGAAAAGGAAGCTTCGGGATCTGCGAAGCCGTCGCTCGATTCCAAGGATCGTCCGGCCGGCATCGAGAAGCCTGCCACGCCCGACGACCTGAAGCTCATTTCCGGCGTCGGTCCGAAGATCGAAGGCACGCTGCATGAGCTCGGCATCTTCACCTTCGCGCAGGTCGCGGGCTGGAAGAAGGCCGAATGCGACTGGGTTGACGGTTATCTGAATTTCAAGGGCCGCATCGAACGCGACGAGTGGATCAAGCAGGCCGAGGCGCTCGCCAAGGGTGGCGAAGCCGAGTATATCAAGGTCTTCGGCAAGAAGCCGCGGTAAGAGGTGAAGCATGTTAAAAGATCAGGATCGCATCTTTACCAATCTCTACGGCCTCAAGGACAAGTCCCTGAAGGGCGTGAGAGCGCGCGGCCATTGGGACGGCACCAAGCAGATCATCGAAAAGGGCCGTGACTGGATCATCAACGAGATGAAGGCATCAGGCCTTCGCGGTCGCGGCGGCGCTGGCTTCCCGACGGGTCTCAAGTGGTCCTTCATGCCGAAGGAAAATGACGGCCGCCCGCATTATCTCGTCGTCAACGCCGACGAATCCGAGCCCGGCACCTGCAAGGACCGCGAAATCCTGCGCAACGATCCGCATACGCTGATCGAAGGCTGCGTTATCGCCGGTTTCGCCATGGGCGCGCATACCGCCTATATCTACGTTCGCGGCGAATATATGCGCGAGCGTGAGGCGCTGCAGGCGGCCATCGACGAATGCTACGATGCCGGCCTGCTCGGCAAGAACAACAAGAACGGCTGGGATTTCGACATCTACGTCCATCACGGCGCGGGTGCCTATATCTGCGGCGAAGAGACAGCTCTGCTCGAAAGCCTGGAAGGCAAGAAGGGCCAGCCGCGCCTGAAGCCGCCGTTCCCGGCCAATATGGGTCTTTACGGCTGCCCGACGACCGTTAACAACGTTGAATCGATCGCCGTTGCGCCGACCATCCTGCGCCGAGGTGCTGCATGGTTCTCGTCCATCGGCCGTCCGAACAATGTCGGCACCAAGCTGTTCATGGTCTCCGGCCATGTCGAGCGCCCGTGCACCTTCGAAGATGCGCTGGGCCTGTCCTTCCGTGAGCTGATCGAGCGCCATTGCGGTGGCATTCGCGGCGGCTGGGACAATCTGCTCGGCGTCATCCCCGGCGGCGCATCCTGCCCCATCGTTCGCGGTGAGGACATGAAGGACGCCATCATGGACTTTGACGGCATGCGCGAAGTGAAGTCTTCCTTCGGCACCGGCGGCATGATCGTCATGGACAAGTCCACCGACGTCATCAAGGCGATTGCCCGCATCGCGGCCTTCTTCAAGCATGAGAGCTGCGGCCAGTGCACGCCGTGCCGCGAAGGCACCGGCTGGATGTGGCGCGTGCTGGAGCGCATGGTCAAGGGTAACGCGCAGAAGCGCGAAATCGACATGCTGTTCGAAGTGACGAAGCAGATCGAAGGCCACACCATCTGTGCGCTCGGCGACGCCGCCGCATGGCCGGTACAGGCGCTGATCCGCAATTTCCGTCCGGAAATCGAAAAGCGCATCGACCAATATACCTACAGGGCCATGGATGATGGCGCTGTTCTGGAAGCCGCTGAATAAGCATTGAGGCTTCAGGCGGAGCCGGAATTTTCCGGCCTCGCGACACCATGAAGCGTCTGGCAGACGATACGAGTGCCGGGCGTGATTAAGGATTTGTTGCGGACCGTGTGAGACATGGGACGAACAGGCAACAGGACGTAAGTAGGACCATGGCAAAGCTCAAGGTTGACGGTAAAGAGATCGAGGTTCCGGATCATTTCACGCTGTTGCAGGCGTGCGAGGAGGCTGGTGCCGAAGTTCCGCGCTTTTGTTTTCATGAGCGCTTGTCGGTCGCGGGTAACTGCCGCATGTGTCTCATCGAGGTGAAGGGCGGACCGCCCAAGCCCGCCGCATCCTGCGCCATGGGCGTTCGCGACGTTCGCGGCGGCCCGAACGGCGAATTGCCTGAGGTTTTCACCAACACGCCGATGGTCAAGAAGGCCCGCGAAGGCGTGATGGAATTCCTGCTCATCAACCACCCGCTTGATTGCCCGATCTGCGACCAGGGCGGCGAATGCGACCTGCAGGACCAGGCCATGGCCTTCGGTATCGCCGGTTCGCGTTACGCGGAAAACAAGCGCGCGGTTGAAGACAAATATATCGGACCGCTGGTCAAGACGGTCATGAACCGCTGCATTCACTGCACGCGCTGCGTCCGTTTCACCACGGAAGTGGCCGGCATTGCCGAACTTGGCCTTATCGGCCGCGGCGAAGATGCCGAAATCACCACCTATCTCGAGCAGGCCATGACCTCGGAGCTGCAGGGCAACGTTGTTGACCTTTGCCCGGTCGGCGCGCTCACCTCCAAGCCTTTCGCCTTCACCGCCCGCCCGTGGGAGCTGAACAAGACCGAAACCATCGACGTGATGGACGCGCTCGGTTCGGCCATCCGCGTCGATACCCGTGGCCGCGAAGTCATGCGCGTCATGCCGCGTGTCAACGAGGCGATCAATGAAGAGTGGATTTCCGACAAGAGCCGTTTCATCTGGGACGGCCTGAAGACGCAGCGCCTTGACCGCCCTTACGTCCGCAAGGATGGCCGCCTGCAGCCTGCAAGCTGGGGTGAAGCCTTCGGTGCGATCAAGCAGGCGGTTGCCGCAACGTCCGGCAACAAGATTGGTGCGATCGCCGGCGATCTGTCGTCCGTGGAAGAAATGTTCGCGCTGAAGTCGCTTCTGGCGTCGCTCGGCTCGGCCAATGTCGATTGCCGTCAGGATGGCGCTGCACTTGATCCTTCGCTCGGCCGCGCCAGCTACCTGTTCAACTCCACCATCGAAGGTATCGAGCAGGCCGACGCCCTGCTGATCGTTGGTTCCAACCCGCGTTACGAAGCGGCCGTGCTCAACGCCCGCATCCGCAAGCGCTGGCGTCGCGGCGGTTTCCCGATCGGCGTGATCGGTGAAGCCGGTGAGCTTCGCTACAATTACGAATATCTCGGTTCCGGCGCTGAAACGCTGTCCGACTTGGCCAATGGTTCGCACAGCTTCGCTGGCAAGCTGAAGTCCGCCAAGAACCCGCTGATCATCATCGGCCAGGGTGCTCTGGCGCGCGCCGATGGTGCAGCCGTACTGGCTGCCGCCGCCAAGCTCGCTACCTCGGTAGGTGCTGTCACCGAAGAGTGGAACGGCTTCTCGGTTCTGCACACCGCCGCTGCCCGCGTCGGTGGTCTCGATATTGGCTTCGTGCCGGGCGAGGGCGGTGTTGCCGCCGCTGAAATGGTCGCGTCCATGGACGTTCTCTTCCTGCTCGGCGCCGATGAACTCGACCTCTCCAACAAGGGCGCCAAGTTCACCGTCTATATCGGTAGCCATGGCGACCAGGGCGCGATGAACGCCGACGTCATCCTTCCGGGTGCGGCCTATACCGAAAAATCCGGTATCTGGGTCAACACCGAAGGTCGCGTGCAGCTCGGCAACCGCGCCGGTTTCGCACCGGGCGAAGCCCGCGAAGACTGGGCGATCCTGCGTGCGCTTTCCGATGTTCTCGGCAAGAAGCTGCCGTTCGATTCGCTGTCTGCCCTGCGCGGCCAGCTCTATGTCGCGCATCCGCATCTTGCGGAAACCGACGAGATCGTCGCCGGCAAGGCCACGGATATCGAAGCGCTGGCTGCCAAGACCGGCTCACTCAACAAGTCGGCGTTTGCCTCGCCGGTTAAAGACTTTTATTTGACGAACCCGATTGCGCGCGCATCCGCCGTCATGGCCGAGTGCTCCGCATTGGCCCGCAACAATTTCCAGGCTGCGGCAGAGTAAGGGTAGGGGATTTATGGAACAGTTTTTCTGGAGCTACGTCTGGCCCGCGCTGATCATGGTCGGCCAGTCCCTGCTGCTTCTCGTTTGCCTTCTGGTGGCCATCGCCTTCCTGCTGCTCGCCGACCGCAAGGTCTGGGCAGCCGTGCAGCTGCGCCGTGGTCCGAACGTCGTTGGTCCCTTCGGTCTCTTCCAGTCCTTCGCCGACCTTTTGAAGTTCATCTTGAAGGAACCGGTCATTCCGGCCGGCGCCAACAAGGCCGTCTTCCTTCTGGCGCCGCTGGTTGCGGTGACGCTGGCGCTCGCCACCTATGCCGTCATTCCCTTCAACGAAGGCTGGGTCGTCGCCAATATCAATGTCGGCATTCTCTATATCTTCGCGATTTCTTCGCTTGAAGTATACGGCATCATCATGGGCGGCTGGGCTTCGAACTCGAAGTATCCGTTCCTTGGCGCGCTGCGTTCGGCAGCACAGATGGTGTCCTACGAAGTGTCGATCGGCCTTGTCATCGTCACCGTTCTGCTTTGCGTCGGTTCGCTGAACCTGACGGACATCGTTCTGGCCCAGAAGACTGGCCTCGGCACCATGCTTGGCCTGCCGGCCTCGTTCCTTGACTGGCACTGGCTGTCGCTGTTCCCGATGTTCATCGTGTTCTTCATTTCGGGCCTTGCCGAAACCAACCGTCCGCCCTTCGACCTTCCGGAAGCGGAATCGGAACTGGTCGCCGGTCACATGGTCGAATATGGCTCCACGCCTTACATGATGTTCATGCTCGGCGAATATGCTGCGATCGTCCTGATCTGCTGCCTGACGACGATCCTGTTCATGGGCGGCTGGCTGCCGATCGTGGATGTGTGGTTCCTCAACTGGGTTCCGGGTATTGTCTGGTTCGCGTTGAAGGGCTGCATGGTCTTCTTCATGATCGCTCTGACCAAGGCTTTCGTTCCGCGTTACCGTTATGACCAGCTCATGCGTCTCGGCTGGAAGGTGTTCCTGCCCCTGTCGCTCGCCATGGTCGTTATTGTTGCATTCGTATTGAAGCTGACGGGGTGGGCCGGTTGATGTCCGTACTCCTTGCTCAGAAATCTGGAGACTGAGATGGCAAGCCTCTCCCAAGCCGTCAATTCACTGTTCCTCAAGGAGTTCGTGGGCGCGATCCTGCTCACGATGCGCCACTTCTTCAAACAGAAGGCAACTGTGAACTATCCTTTCGAAAAGGGCCCGGTCTCTCCGCGTTTCCGCGGCGAACATGCGCTGCGCCGTTATCCGAACGGTGAAGAACGCTGCATCGCCTGCAAGCTGTGTGAAGCGATCTGTCCCGCTCAGGCGATCACCATCGAAGCCGGCCCGCGCCGCAATGACGGCACCCGCCGCACGGTGCGTTACGATATCGACATGGTGAAGTGCATCTATTGCGGTTTCTGCCAGGAAGCATGCCCGGTGGACGCCATCGTCGAAGGCCCGAACTTCGAATTCGCGACGGAAACCCGCGAGGAGCTTTATTTCGACAAGCAGAAGCTTCTCGACAATGGCGACCGCTGGGAGCGTGAAATCGCACGCAACCTCGCACTGGATGCGCCTTACCGTTAAGGCGCAACCGTCTTTCCGGGGGAAACCCCGGAAAACGATGAAAAGTAAAATGCCTGCGCGGTTTTCGCCGGCGGGGACGAAACGGGTGAGGGGCCTTCGAGCCATCTTTGCCCGATGAGGACAAGAAGGCACCAACATGGGTCTGCACGCTGTATTCTTTTATATATTCGCTTTCGTCGCCGTGGCGTCTGCGTTCATGGTCATCGCATCGAAGAACCCTGTTCATTCGGTGCTGTTTCTGATTTTGACCTTCTTCAACGCAGCCGCGCTGTTCCTGCTGACGGGCGCCGAGTTCCTCGGCATGATCCTGCTGGTGGTTTATGTCGGCGCCGTGGCGGTGCTCTTCCTCTTCGTCGTCATGATGCTGGATGTGGATTTCGCGGAGCTGCGCTCCGGCGTGCTGCAATATGCCCCGGTTGGCGCGCTGATCGGTGTGATCCTTGCGGCGGAACTGATTGTCGTTGTCGGCGGCAGCGTCTTGAACCCGCAGGCGGCGAAATCGATCACCATGCCGATCCCGCCGGTCACCGAGCGCACCAACACCGCAGCCCTCGGCGACGTGCTGTATACCAATTACATCTACTTCTTCCAGCTCGCCGGTCTCGTGCTGCTGGTGGCCATGATCGGCGCCATCGTGCTGACGCTGCGTCATCGCACCGACATCAAGCGGCAGGATATCTCCACCCAGGTCGGCCGTGACCCGAAGACTGCCGTTACCACGGTCAAGGTCAAGCCGGGCCAGGGCATCTGAGGCGCGAACGGATCCAAGGAAACAGAATATGGAAATCGGTCTTTCCCACTACCTGACGGTCAGCGCGATCCTCTTCACGATCGGCATCTTCGGCATCTTCCTCAACCGGAAGAACGTCATCGTCATCCTCATGTCGATCGAGCTTATCCTGCTGGCGGTCAACATCAACATGGTGGCCTTCTCGGCTTTCCTGAACGACATTGTCGGCCAGGTCTTCGCCTTGTTCATTCTGACCGTCGCAGCCGCCGAAGCGGCCATCGGTCTTGCAATACTCGTTGTCTTCTACCGCAACCGCGGATCGATCGCCGTCGAAGACGTCAATATGATGAAGGGCTGATAAGGCTATGATCTACAAGGCTATCGTCTTTCTTCCCCTGATCGGCTTCCTGATCGCCGGCCTGTTCGGCCGCTCGATCGGCGCCAAGGCTTCGGAATATGTCACCACCGGTCTGATGATCGTGGTCGCCATCCTGTCGTGGATCGTCTTCTTCACCGTCGCGCTCGCCCATGGTGAGCCGGGCGAGGTGATCAAGGTCACCGTGCTGCGCTGGATCCAGTCCGGCGGCATCGATGTCGAATGGGCCTTCCGCATCGACACGCTGACGGCTGTCATGTTCGTCGTGGTCAACACGGTCTCGACGCTCGTGCATCTCTATTCGATCGGATACATGCACCACGATCCGCATCGTCCGCGCTTCTTCGCCTATCTGTCGCTCTTCACCTTCGCCATGCTGATGCTGGTGACCTCCGACAACCTGCTGCAGATGTTCTTCGGCTGGGAAGGCGTGGGTCTGGCGTCCTATCTGCTGATCGGCTTCTGGTTCAAGAAGCCGTCCGCTTCGGCCGCAGCCATGAAGGCCTTCATCGTCAACCGCGTCGGTGACTTCGGCTTCATTCTCGGCATTGGCGGCGTGTTCGTGCTGTTCGGCTCGATCAATTTCGAAACGATCTTCGCTGCCGCTGCGACCTATCTGCCGGCTGAAGGTGCCGCCTCCACCGACACCGTCATCAACCTGTTCGGCATGCAGCTGGACAAGGCCAATGCGATGACGGGCGTCTGCCTGCTGCTCTTCATGGGCGCCATGGGTAAATCGGCGCAGTTCCTGCTGCACACCTGGCTGCCGGACGCGATGGAGGGCCCGACCCCGGTGTCTGCCCTCATTCACGCCGCAACCATGGTTACCGCCGGCGTCTTTCTCGTCGCCCGCATGTCGCCGCTTTTCGAACTGTCGCATGATGCGCTCACCGTCGTGACGCTGATCGGCGCGATCACCGCCTTCTTCGCGGCAACCGTCGGCCTCGTGCAGAACGACATCAAGCGCGTCATCGCCTATTCGACCTGCTCGCAGCTCGGTTACATGTTCGTGGCGCTTGGCGTCGGCGCTTATGGCGCTGCCGTGTTCCACCTCTTCACGCACGCCTTCTTCAAGGCCCTGCTGTTCTTGTGCGCCGGTTCGGTCATCCATGCCGTCGATGGCGAGCAGGACATGCGTTACATGGGCGGCCTGCGCAAGCATATCCCCATCACCTTCTGGACCATGACCGTTGGCACCCTGGCGCTGACCGGCGTTGGTATTCCGGGCACGATGATCGGTTTTGCCGGCTTTTTCTCGAAGGACGTCATCATCGAATCCGCTTACGCGTCCCATTCGGTTCTCTCGGGTGTCGCCTTCACGCTGCTGGTCATCGCGGCCCTGTTCACCAGCTTCTACTCCTGGCGTCTGGCTTTCATGACCTTCTTCGGCAAGCCGCGCGCTTCGGCCGATGTGATGCACCACGTGCATGAATCGCCGATGGTCATGCTGATCCCGCTTTTCATCCTCACCGTCGGTGCGATCTTCGCCGGTGTGGCCTTCGAAGGTTATTTCTTCGGTCACGAATATGCCGAATTCTGGAAGGGGGCTCTGTTTACGCTTCCGGAAAACGAGATCCTCGAAGAGTTCCACCACGTTCCGCTGTGGGTGAAGTGGAGCCCGTTCTTCGCCATGGCGCTTGGTTTCGTGACCGCCTGGTACATGTACATCAAGTCGCCCGAGACACCGAAGCGTCTGGCCGAGACCCATCGTGGCCTCTACCAGTTCCTTCTCAACAAGTGGTACTTCGACGAACTCTACGACTTCCTCTTCGTACGTTCCGCAAAAGCGCTCGGTCGCTTCCTGTGGAAGAAGGGCGACGTCGCCGTCATCGACCACTATGGACCGAACGGCATTGCAGCGCGTGTGGTTGACGTGACCAACCGCATGGTCCGCCTGCAATCCGGTTACCTCTATCATTATGCCTTTGCGATGCTGATCGGCATCGCGGCGCTTGTCACATGGATGATGCTCGGGAGTGCCCTCTGATGACCGATTGGCCCATTCTTTCAACGGTCACCTTTCTGCCGCTCGTCGGCGTGGTGCTCCTGCTTCTGACGAATGAGAACGGCCCTTATGGTCGCCGCAACATTCTCAATGTCTCGCTGCTGACGACCGTTTTCACCTTCCTGGTGTCGCTCTTCATCTGGATCGGTTTCGATAATTCGAATCCCGGTTTCCAGATGGTGGAAAAACACGCCTGGTTCGGCAACATCGCCGCCTACCATCTGGGTGTCGACGGCATCTCCATGCTGTTCGTCATCCTCACCACTTTCCTCATGCCCTTCTGCGTGCTGGCAAGCTGGGATTCGATCGAGAAGCGCGTCAAGGAATACATGATCGCCTTCCTGCTGCTGGAAGTCGTCATGATCGGCGTCTTCGTGGCGCTGGATACGGTTCTTTTCTACGTCTTCTTCGAAGCGACGCTGATCCCGATGTTCATCATCATCGGCGTCTGGGGCGGCAAGGATCGCGTTTACGCCTCCTACAAGTTCTTCCTCTACACGCTGCTCGGCTCGGTTCTGACCATGCTCGCCATCATGGCCATGTACTGGCAGGCCGGCACGACCGACATGACGGAACTCTTGAAATACGGCTTCCCGGCCGGCATGCAGACCTGGCTGTGGCTTGCCTGCTTCGCGGCCTTCTCGGTCAAGATGCCGATGTGGCCGGTGCATACCTGGCTGCCGGATGCCCACGTTCAGGCCCCGACCGCAGGCTCCGTCATTCTTGCCGGCGTCATGCTGAAGCTCGGCGGTTACGGTTTCATCCGCTTTTCGCTGTCGATGTTCCCGCTGGCCTCTGATTATTTCGCACCCTTCGTCTTCACGCTGTCGGTTCTCGCCATCATCTACACCTCACTGGTCGCGATGATGCAGGACGACATCAAGAAGCTGATCGCCTATTCTTCCGTTGCCCATATGGGTTACGTGACCATGGGCATCTTCGCCGCCAACGTTCAGGGCGTGCAGGGCGCGATCTTCCAGATGCTGTCGCACGGTATCGTCTCTGGCGCACTCTTCCTCTGCGTCGGCGTTGTCTATGACCGGCTGCATACCCGCGAGATTTCCGCCTATGGCGGCCTCGTCAACAACATGCCGAAATATGCGGTCGCCTTCATGGTCTTCACCATGGCCAATGTCGGTCTGCCCGGCACGTCTGGCTTTGTCGGTGAATTCCTGACGTTGATCGGCGTATTCCGCGCCAACACGCTGGTCGCGCTGTTTGCGGCAACCGGCGTCATCCTCTCGGCCGCTTATGCGCTGTGGCTTTACCGCCGCGTGATTTTCGGTGCGCTTGAGAAGGAAAGCCTGAAGGCGATGCTCGATCTGTCGACCCGCGAAAAGGTCATCCTTTATCCGCTTGTCGTCCTGACGATCTTCTTCGGCGTCTATCCGGCGCCGGTGTTCGATGCCACCGCCGCATCGGTCGATCTTCTGGTAAACAACTATACGGCTGCATTGCAGGCGGCGCAAAATGTTGCGCTCACTATGAATTGACGACAGGACCCGTTGGACATGACCGCTGAAATCCTTTTTGCCAGTCTGCACATCGCGACGCCCGAGCTGATCCTTGCGGTCGGCGCGCTGGCGCTGCTCATGATTGGCGTCTTCTCGGGCGACAAGTCGACAACGACGGTCACGGGCCTCTCCGTGGCCCTGCTGCTCGTCGTCGGTCTCTGGATCGTCTTTGCGCCCGCTTCGGGTGTGGCCTTCGGCGGCGTTTACGTCGCCGATGCCTTCGGTAACTTCATGAAGGTGCTGGCGCTGATCGGCTCGATCACCGCCATGATCCTTTCTGTTGGCCAGGGCCGTTTCGAGCCGGTCGGCCGGTTCGAATATCCCGTGCTGCTGGTTCTGGCGACCCTCGGCATCCTGCTGATGATCTCGGCCAACAACCTGATCTCGCTCTATATGGCGCTTGAATTGCAGTCGCTTGCACTTTACGTCGTCTGCGCCATCAACCGGGAAAGCCTGCGCTCCACGGAAGCGGGCCTGAAATATTTCGTGCTTGGCGCGCTGTCTTCCGGCATGCTGCTTTATGGCATGTCGCTGGTTTACGGCTTCACCGGCAATACCGGCTTTGCCGAAATCGCCCAGGTGCTGACGGCCGAGACCCGTTCGCTCGGCCTCGTTTTCGGCCTGGTCTTCGTTCTCGCCGGTCTGGCATTCAAGATTTCCGCCGTGCCGTTCCACATGTGGACGCCTGATGTCTATGAAGGCGCGCCGACCCCGGTCACCGCCTTCCTGTCCGCGGCTCCCAAGATTGGCGCCATGGCGATCTTCGTTCGCATCGTCATTGATGCGTTCCAGCCGGTTTTTGCCGACTGGCAGCAGATCGTCGTCTTCATCTCCATCGCTTCCATGCTGCTCGGCTCGTTTGCCGCTATCGGCCAGAAGAACATCAAGCGACTGATGGCCTATTCTTCCATCGGTCACATGGGTTACGCGCTTGTCGGTCTGGCGGCGGGTACAGAGGCTGGTGTTTCGGGCGTCATTCTCTACATGACCATCTACATGGTCATGACGCTTGGCACCTTCGCCTGCATTCTCTCCATGCGCCGTAAGGAAATCGGCAATGTCGAGACTGTCGAGGATCTGGCCGGGCTTTCCTCCACCAACCCCTTCATGGCGGTTGTGCTGACGATCCTGATGTTCTCGCTTGCCGGCATTCCGCCGCTCGCCGGCTTCTTCGGCAAGTATTACGTTTTCCTCGCAGCCATCGAAGCCAAGCTTTATCCGCTCGCCATCATCGGCGTGATCGGTTCGGTCGTCGGCGCTTATTATTATATCCGCGTCGTCAAGGTCATGTGGTTCGATGAAGCCAAGGGTAGCTTCGAACGTCCGGCCGGTGAACTGAAGGTCGTTTATGCGCTCTCCGGACTGTTCGTTGTCGCCTTCATCGTCTTTGGCGGTGCGCTCGGCAATGCGGTCACGGTCGCGGCAAAGACGTTCTTTTGACCAATACGCCCAAGCATACGGGCCGGGTGTCCATCGATGACTTCCGGCACGAGGCGATGGTGGAAACACCATCGACCAATATAGAATGTTTTGCCCGGGCGCGGGCGGGCGATGGCGGCAATCTGTGGATCACCGCCATCCGCCAGACCGGCGGGCGCGGTCGTCGCGGTCGGCCATGGGTTTCCGAACCCGGCAATCTCTACGCCTCGCTTCTTCTGATCGATCCCGCTCCGATGGATCGCATAGGCTCTCTGCCGTTGGCCTTCGCGCTCGCCGTCTATCGCGCCATCCGTGCGGTCCTGCCGACAGGCGGTGCCCCGCTTGAAATCAAATGGCCGAATGACGTGCTGATTGGTCGTCAGAAAACCTGCGGCATTTTGATGGAAGCGGAGCTTCTGCCGGACGGACGGCGCGCCATCGTCATCGGCATCGGCATCAATATCGCCCACAAGCCGGAAAACCCGCTTTATCCCGTTACCATGTTGTCCGAACACGGTGCTTCCTGTTCACCCGACGAACTCTTCGCCCATCTTTTCCGCGAAACGGCGGATGTGCTGACGGGCTGGGATGAGGGCAGGGGCGTGGCCGGTGTCATGGCCGGCTGGCGGGCGGCCGCCTGCGGTATCGGCGAACATATCACCGTCAACTTCCCCGATCGCTCGATCGGCGGGCGTTTCGTCGGAATTGATGATAATGGTTATCTGCTGCTGGACGAGGATGAGGGTACAAGACGCTCCATCGCCGCCGGCGACGTCTTTTTCGGATGAGGTGCGCGGTGTGGGCTGAAGGCCTGCGCCGAACCGGATCCCACAGGTTGGAGCTTTCCTGCAGCTCTTGAAAAGCAGGGTGGCAGACCGGCTCCGCATCGGCCCGGTCGATCAGATGATTTAACAGGTCCGATGCTGGTAACCGGCGCGGGGCACGGCAGATCGCCGTCGCTCGCGCGCTCTCGTGAATGGATAAGAAGAACAATGGCTAAACAGGACGAACTGGTATTTTTGCCGCTTGGCGGCGTCGGTGAAATCGGCATGAATCTGGCGCTTTACGGATACGGTCCGGCAAGCAAGCGCGAATGGATCATGGTGGATTGCGGCGTGACCTTTGCCGGTCTTGATCTGCCGGGTGTCGATCTGGTGTTGCCTGACATCACCTATATCGCCGAGCAGAAGAAAAACCTCAAAGGCATCATCATCACCCATGCCCACGAGGACCATTACGGCGCGCTGAACGATCTGTGGCCCGGCCTCAACGTGCCGGTTTATGCCTCGGGTTTCACGGCGGGCATGCTGGAGGCGAAACGCGCCTATGAGGGTACCCGCGCCGAAATTCCGGTGACGCCGTTCAAGGCGGGCGACCGCATCAATGTCGGCCCCTTTGAGATCGAGGCTGTCGGCGTCAACCACTCCATTCCCGAGCCAATGTCGCTGGTCATCCGCACGCCGCTCGGTAACGTCATTCACACCGGCGACTGGAAAATCGACGAGGCGCCGTCGCTCGGTCCGTTGACGGATGAAGCCCGCTTCCGCGCCATCGGCGAAGAGGGCGTGCTGGCGCTGATGTGCGACAGCACCAACTCGGTTCGTGACGGTGTCTCGCCTTCCGAACACGAGGTTTCCGAAGGCCTGCGGCAGATCATCGAAAATGCTGAAGGCCGAGTGGCCGTCACCACCTTCTCCTCCAATGTCGGGCGCATCCGCTCGATTGCGCAGGCTGCGGAGGCGGCAGGCCGTGAAGTTCTGCTGCTTGGTTCCTCGCTGAAACGCGTCGTCAACGTCTCGCAGGATCTCGGTATCATGGAGGGCATCAAGCCATTCCTCGCCGAAGACGAATATGGCTACATTCCACGCAACAAGGTGGTGCTGATCCTCACCGGTTCGCAGGGAGAACCGCGCGCAGCACTGGCCAAGCTTTCGCGTGACGAGATGCGCAATGTGGCGCTGGCTGCGGGAGACACCGTCGTGTTTTCCTCGCGCGCCATCCCCGGCAATGAGAAGGCGATCATCGATATCAAGAACGGCCTGATCGAGCAGGGTGTCCATATCATCACCGACAATGAGGCTCTGGTTCACGTTTCCGGCCATCCGCGCCGCAACGAACTTTTGAGAATGTATGAATGGACGAAGCCGCAGATCGTCGTGCCTGTTCATGGCGAGGCTGCGCATCTGGTGGCTCAGAAGGAACTGGCTGAGCAGGCCGGCATTTCGCAGGTGCCGAAGGTGCGTAACGGCAATATTCTGCGCCTGGCGCCCGGCCCGGCGGAAGTCATCGACGATGCACCGCATGGCCGCGTTTTCAAGGATGGCAACCTCATCGGCGACATGGATGAGATGGGCATCAGCAATCGCCGCAAGCTTTCCTTCGCCGGCCATGTCTCCGTTAATGTCGTGCTGGACAGCCGTTACGACTTCCTCGGCGATCCCGATGTCGTGCCTTTCGGCCTGCCGGAATTCGATGATGAGGGCGAGGACATGGAGGATACGCTTTATGACGCCGTTCTCGGCGCCGTGGAGAGCATCCCTCGCGCCCGTCGCAAGGATCTGGAACTGCTGCGCGAAGCGGTGCGCCGCGCCGTGCGCGCCGCAGCCAACCAGACCTGGGGCAAGAAGCCGATCGTGACGGTTTTCGTCACGAAGGTCTAAGCAGCCGGAAAGCCTGATGGCGGTCAGTTGCTGAGCAACGATCACCTTATTCGAGACAGGGCTTGCGCTGTAAAGCGCGGCCCTGTTTCCATTCATGGCTTTTTACGCTTGTGGCAGGGAAGTGATTCCGGTTTACGGATGAATGCGTTACAAAGGACGCATTATGCAGGGAGGATGTTATGCCGCTTCTTTCGGTCTTCGCCGTTTATTTCATCGTCTGGTGGACGGTTCTTTTCATCGTGCTGCCGATCGGACTTCGTACCCAGGCGGAAGAGGGCGATGTGGCGCTGGGCACGGTCGCAAGCGCACCGTCGCGGTTCAGAGGCGGTCGCATCGTCCTGTGGACGACGCTGATATCGGCGTTGATCTGCGGCATCTGGTATGGCGGCGGTTGGTGGTTCGGCATCAGCCTTGACGATCTGCCGAGAATTATTCCCGTTTACGACTGAAGTATCGTCCTTCTAGGCTCGGGCCGGAATTCACGCCGCCAAATGCCTGTCTTGGAAACAGTTTGCATCCTGCGAGACGCTGGGCGAAATGAATCTAGGATCAAGGCCGCAATGACGGGGGTATGGCGACACTCTGGCGGTGCTGTCCGCTTCTACACAGGGCGCAGGAGATTGTCATATGGATGTCATCTCCGTCGTGCACACAGCATGAGCGTGTCTGGCACCCGATTCACCGCCACAATTTTACCGGAATGGCGAGCCGGGTTGTAGTCGCGTCGATGAATCAAAAAAAAACAAGGCTTTTCAGCCTTGTTTTTCAGGTTTCGCGTGATCTGTAACCGTTGCCGGGGCTGCGAACGAGCGCGCCTAAGATCTGATCCTCCCAAGACTGACCGCGAAAACGGCAAGAATTTAGACTTCCTGCCTCTTTTGTAAGCTAAAGCTAGCTTAATCACCCATGCTTGTCATCTCATTTTTTGCATATTTGTTACAGTCGGCAAAAAATTCCCTGTGGTGCAATTTGTCGCACCGGAACAAGAATAATATTCCCATCAAAGCGTTTTGACGCGAATTAGCTATCGCGAAAATGCCATGAAATCGCCTTGCGGGCTCTTTTCATGGCGGGTTTTCTTCTTGGCGGGAAACGGCTATATCCGGCGCCAATATCCCTTTATTCGGGGCGATTCCCGCGCCTTTGCGCGCTCTCGTCCACATCAATGGAAGCCGTCATGCGTCTCAGCCGTTATTTCATGCCCATCCTGAAGGAAAACCCCAAGGAAGCGGAGATCGTCTCCCACCGCCTGATGCTGCGCGCGGGCATGATCCGGCAGCAGTCGGCTGGCATTTATTCCTGGCTGCCGCTCGGCAAGCGTGTGCTGGACAAGGTCAACAGGATCATCCGGCAGGAGCAGGATCGCTCGGGCGCCATCGAGCTTCTGATGCCGACGCTGCAATCGGCCGAGCTCTGGCAGGAAAGCGGTCGTTATGATGACTACGGCAAGGAAATGCTGCGCATCAAGGACCGTCAGGACCGCCAGATGCTTTATGGCCCCACAAACGAGGAGATGATCACCGACATCTTCCGTTCCTATGTGAAGTCCTACAAGAACCTGCCGCTGAACCTCTATCATATCCAGCTGAAGTTCCGCGACGAGGTTCGTCCGCGTTTCGGCACCATGCGCTCGCGTGAGTTCCTGATGAAGGACGCCTATTCCTTCGATCTGACCAAGGAAGACGCGATCCATTCCTATAACAAGATGTTCGTGGCTTACCTGCGCACCTTCGAGCGCCTTGGCCTGCGCGCCATTCCGATGCGTGCCGATACCGGCCCGATCGGCGGCAATCACAGCCATGAATTCATCATTCTGGCCGATACCGGCGAATCCGAAGTCTTCTGCCACAAGAGCTTCCTCGACCGCGCCATTCCCGCTGAAAATACCGATTTCGACGATGTCGCGGCGCTTCAAGGCGTTTTCGACGAATGGACGGCCGATTACGCCGCCACTTCCGAAATGCACGACGAAGCCGCCTATGACTCCATTCCCGATGGCGAGCGCCTTTCCGCACGCGGTATCGAAGTCGGCCATATCTTCTATTTCGGCACCAAATATTCCGAGCCGATGGGCGCGAAAGTGCAGGGCAAGGACGGCAAGGAACACCCTGTCCACATGGGTTCCTATGGCATTGGGCCGACACGCCTTGTTCCCGCCATCATTGAAGCATCGCATGACGAGAACGGAATCATCTGGCCTGCTTCGGTTGCTCCTTTCGATGTTGTCATCATCAACATGAAGGCTGGCGACGAGGCCTGCGATGCGGCTTGCGAAAAGCTGTATTACTCGCTGTCGAACGCCGGCAAGGATGTTCTTTACGACGACACAGACGATCGTGCCGGCCAGAAATTTGCCACCGCCGACCTCATCGGCGTGCCGTTGCAGATCATCGTCGGACCGCGTTCGGTCGCGAATGGCGAAGTCGAAGTGAAGGACCGCAAGACCGGCGAACGTGAAACCGTCACGATCGAGGCGGCAATGAACAGGGTGCTTGCCTAAGCACGAATGGAAAGATGGGAGCGGCCTTCACCCGAAGACCGCTCCAGTTTTAGAGCGGATGCCGCAGAGATTGGGACCGGTCTTTGAAAAGACCGATCTTGCAAGGTGAGATCAGGGAGACGAAATGGCAAAGGCCGAGGCTGACAAGGGTGCGGCTCCTTCCGTCCGGGAAAAGACCGCCCGGCCGTTTTCCGCTTTCGAGCGCATGGTGGCCTGGCGTTATCTGCGGTCACGGCGCAAGGAAGCGTTCATTTCCGTCATCGCCGGCTTCTCCTTTGTCGGCATCATGCTGGGTGTTGCGACGCTGATCATCGTCATGGCTGTGATGAACGGTTTCCGCACGGAGCTGATTTCGCGCATTCTTGGCATTAACGGCCACATGATCGTTCAGCCGATCGACCAGCCCTTCAATAATTATGATGAGCTGGCGAAGAAGTTCGCTGCCGTTCCGGGTGTCACCATGGCCTTGCCGCTGGTGGAAGGCCAGACCCTGGCCTCCGGTCGCGGCGGTGCAGGCTCCGGCGCGCTGGTGCGCGGTGTGCGTCAGGACGATATCGACAAGATCAAGGAAGTCTCCACCAACATCAAGACCGGCGACCTCGTTGGCTTCATGGCGGGAGACGGGGTTCTGGTGGGCTCGCGGCTCGCCGCCCAGCTTGGCGTGACGGCGGGCGACGACATCACCCTCATTTCGCCGGAAGGCGATGTGACGCCGATGGGTGTCAATCCACGCGTCAAATCCTACAAAATATCAGGTGTCTTCGAGATCGGCATGTCGGAATATGACGCCTCGATGATCTATATGCCCTTGTCGGAAGCCCAGCTTTATTTCAATGCCGACGGTATCGTGCAGTCCATCGAGCTTTATGTCAGCCGTCCCGACGATGTCGACGGAATCCGGCCTCTCGTGGAACAGGCCGCCGAACGGCAGATCTATATCACCGACTGGAGACAGCGAAACCAGACCTTCTTCTCCGCCCTGCAGGTGGAAAGAAACGTCATGTTCATGATCCTCACCCTCATCGTTCTGGTGGCGGCGCTCAACATCATTTCCGGCCTCATCATGCTGGTGAAGGACAAGGGTAGCGATATCGCCATTCTCCGCACCATGGGCGCCAGTTCCGGCGCCGTCATGCGCATCTTCTTCATGACCGGGGCGGCCATCGGCACGGTCGGCACCTTCGCCGGCGTGGCGCTCGGCGTCATCGTCTGCCTCAACGTGGAATCCATCCGGCAATTCTTCTCCTGGATATCAGGCACGGTATTGTTCGATCCGCAGCTCTATTTCCTGAGCCAGCTGCCGGCTGAAATGGATTTGAGCGAGACCATCACCGTCGTCATCATGGCGCTGACGCTTTCTTTCCTGGCAACGATCTTTCCGGCATGGCGGGCTTCCAAGCTCGATCCGGTGCAGGCCCTGCGTTACGAATAAGGACCGCTTCGCAATATGGCAAAAAAAACAGTGCTGCGGCTTACCGGCGTGGAACGGACTTACGGTCAGGGTGAAACGTCGCTTTCCATCCTGCGCAAGGCCGATTTTGAATTGAAGAGCGGTGAGATGGTGGCGCTCGTCGCCCCTTCGGGCACGGGTAAGTCTACGCTGCTGCATCTGGCAGGGCTTCTGGAACATCCCGATGCCGGCGAGGTCTTCATCAACGGTGCGCCCTGCAATGGGCTGGGCGACGAAACCCGCACGGCGATCCGTCGCAGCGATATCGGTTTCGTCTACCAGTTCCATCACCTGCTGCCGGAATTTTCAGCGGTGGAGAATGTGATGATGCCACAGCTCATCGCCGGTCTGACGCAGGCTGAGGCCCGCAAACGTGCCAGCGCGTTGCTCGACTATATGCGCGTCGGTCATCGCGGCGAACACCGCCCGGCCGAACTGTCCGGCGGTGAACAGCAGCGCGTGGCCATTGCGCGCGCAGTTGCCAATGCGCCGCTCCTGCTGCTCGCCGACGAGCCGACCGGCAACCTCGACCCGGAAACCGCGCATTATGTGTTCGATGCGCTGGAGGCGCTGGTGCGCCAGTCCGGTCTTGCAGCACTGATCGCCACCCATAATCACGAGCTCGCCAACCGCATGGATCGCCGTGTGACACTCGCCGACGGAAAGATCGTCGATTTCTGATCGTGACTGCACAGGGCGACCATTGTGACGCCCTGTCCGAACCGGTGAGTCTCCTCACCTGCGTCTCCCAGACGGCCGCTCGCCCTTCCACAACTGAATTTTTCCGAACCCGGATGCGTTTTTTGCCTCCGGGTTTTTTGCTTTGGAGTCAGGGGCTTGCCGACAACGCCGACGGAACCCCGGCTGATTCTGTTGCGTTAGCAAGGGGAACATCAGCAGAACCCTGTTGACAATCGAACAAAATGAGAACAAAGTTGGAACATAACGAGTAAGGAGAGACCAATGACTGATTTCATCCGTGACGTTGCCGCTTTCGCTTCCATCGCTGTCTTTGTTGCCAGCTTTTCGGTGATCCTCACCGCGCTGTGAAGGACGCACCGGCGCAGAAGCCTGTATAGAGGCCGCAAGGCTGTGGACTTTGAGCGCCGGAAATCGGAAAATCGCCCCCTCGATTCAGAATGACAGGACGACGATATGGGCGATACGGTTGTGCGTGGAGAAACCTCTGGCGGAACGCTGAAAACCCCTGGTTTTGTCCATTTGCGGGTACATTCCGCCTACTCCCTGCTTGAGGGGGCCTTGCCCCTCAAGAAAATCATGTCCAAGGCCGTTGCTGACGGTCAGCCGGCCATCGCCATTACCGACACCAACAATCTTTTCGTTGCGCTGGAGTTTTCCGAAAAGGCGCGCGATGAGGGCCTGCAGCCGATCATCGGCTGTCAGGTGTCGATTGACATGCAGGATGCGGCGGATGATCGCCGCAACCATAATAGCCACCTCACGAAGCTTCCCGCCATCGTGCTTCTGGCTGCCAATGCCGAAGGATACGAGCGGCTGGTGGATCTGATCAGCCGCGCCTATCTGGACGGTGAGGGCAGCGGTGGCCATTCAGTGCATATTACCCGTGCGTGGCTGGAGGAAGCCTCCAATGCCGGGCTGATCGCGTTGACGGGTGCCTCCAGCGGTCCCGTTGATATGGCCCTGAAGGAAGGGCATGCATCCCAGGCAAAAGAACGCCTGCTGACGCTGAAGTCGCTCTTCGGTGACAGTCTCTACATCGAATTGCAGCGCCAGTCCGGTTACGACCGCGCCCATGAGCGGCGGCTGATCGGACTTGCCTATGAACATGATATTCCGCTGGTTGCCACCAATGAGGCGTTTTTCCCTTCAAAGGCCGATTACGAGGCCCATGATGCGTTGATGGCGGTGGCGCACAATGCCATCGTTTCCGATGACAGCCGGTTTCGCCTGACCCCCGACCATTATCTGAAAAACCGCGACGAGATGACGGCGTTGTTTGCCGACCTTCCCGAGGCGCTGGAAAACACCATCGAGATCGCCCTGCGTTGCTCCTATGTGCTGAAGAAGCGCGGACCGATCCTGCCGCGCTTTACCGGCGCCAGCGACGATCCCGAGGCGGCGGAACGGGCCGAATCCGATGAGCTGCGCCGGCAGGCGGTGGAAGGGCTGGATCAGCGCCTTGCAGCGCTCGGCATGGCTGAGGGCTATACCGAGCAGGATTATCGCGAAAGGCTCGATTTCGAGCTCGGCGTTATCGAGCGCATGCGGTTTCCCGGCTACTTCCTCATCGTTGCCGACTTCATCAAATGGGCCAAGCAGCAGGATATTCCGGTGGGTCCCGGCCGCGGTTCAGGTGCCGGATCACTTGTCGCCTATGCGCTGACCATCACCGATGTCGACCCCCTTCGCTTCTCGCTGCTGTTCGAACGCTTCCTGAACCCTGAACGCGTGTCGATGCCCGACTTCGATATCGACTTCTGCCAGGATCGCCGTGAAGAGGTGATCCGCTACGTGCAGCGCAAATATGGCCGCGAGCAGGTGGCGCAGATCATCACCTTCGGTTCGCTGCAGGCGCGCGCGGCCTTGCGCGACGTCGGCCGCGTGCTGGAAATGCCCTATGGGCAGGTGGACAAGATCTGCAAGCTGGTGCCCAACAACCCGGCCAATCCGACGCCGCTGTCGAAAGCGATCGAGGAGGAGCCGCGCCTGCAGGAGGAGGCCGACAAGGAGCCGGTCGTCGCCCGTCTGCTGGATATAGCCCAGAAGATCGAGGGGCTTTACCGCCACGCTTCCACCCATGCCGCCGGTATCGTCATCGGCGACCGGCCGCTGTCGAAGCTGGTGCCGATGTATCGCGATCCGCGCTCGGACATGCCGGTCACCCAGTTCAACATGAAATGGGTCGAAAGCGCCGGCCTCGTCAAATTCGACTTCCTCGGTCTGAAGACGCTGACGGTGCTGAAGGTGGCCGTCGATTTCGTTGCCAAGCGTGGCATCAAGGTCGATCTTGCCGCCATTCCGCTGGATGACGCCAAAACCTACGAGATGCTCTCGCGCGGCGAAACCATCGGCGTGTTCCAGGTGGAAAGTGCCGGCATGCGCAAGGCGCTGATCGGCATGCGCCCGGACTGCATCGAGGATATCATCGCGCTGGTGGCGCTTTATCGTCCGGGACCGATGGAAAACATCCCGGTCTATAATGCCCGCAAACATGGCGAGGAGGAACTGGAGTCCATCCACCCCACCATCGACCATCTGCTCAAGGAAACGCAGGGCGTTATCGTCTACCAGGAACAGGTGATGCAGATCGCCCAGGTTCTCTCCGGTTACTCGCTTGGCGAGGCCGATCTTCTGCGCCGCGCCATGGGCAAGAAGATCAAGGAGGAGATGGACAAGCAGCGCGAGCGTTTCGTCGATGGCGCCATCAAGAACGGCGTGTCGAAACCGCAGGCCGATACCATCTTCGACCTCCTGGCGAAGTTCGCCAATTACGGCTTCAACAAGAGCCATGCCGCAGCCTACGCCATCGTGTCCTACCAGACCGCCTATATGAAGGCGCATTATCCGGTGGAGTTCCTGGCGGCCTCCATGACGCTCGATATGGCGAACACGGAAAAGCTCAACGATTTCCGCCAGGATGCCGGCCGCCTTGGTATCGAGGTCGTCGCACCTTCGGTGCAGACCTCCTTCCGGCAATTCGAGACGGGAGAAAACCGCATCTATTATTCGCTGGCCGCCATCAAGGGCGTGGGCGAGGGGGCGGTGGAGCACATCGTCTCCGTACGCGATGGCAAGCCCTTTACGAGCCTTGAGGATTTCTGCCTGCGCATCGACCCCAAGCAGATCAACCGGCGTGTGCTGGAAAGCCTTATCAATGCCGGCGGTTTTGATTGTTTCGGCCGCGACCGCGCTGAAATGATCGGCGGGCTGGACCGGATCATCGGTTATTCGCAGCGCGCTCAGGAAAGCCGTGTCACCGGCCAGTCTGACATGTTCGGCTCCGGCGGCGCGAATGGGCCGGAAAAGCTCGTGCTGCCTGCCTTCCAGCCCTGGCTTGCCTCGGAAAAACTGCTGCGCGAATATCAGGTGCTCGGTTTTTACCTGACCGCCCACCCTCTCGATACCTATCGCCCTGTGCTGGAGAAATTGCGGGTGCAGAATTTCGCCGATTTTTCAGCAGCGGTGAAACAGGGGGCGACCGCCGGGCGTCTGGCCGGGACGGTGACCGGCAAGCAGGAGCGCAAGACGCGCACCGGCAACAAGATGGGCATCGTCACTTTTTCGGATGCCTCAGGCCAATATGAGGCGGTGCTGTTTTCGGAAGGGCTCGGCCAGTTCCGCGATCTGCTCGAGGTCGGCAAATCGCTGGTCATCACTGTGCAGGCGGAAGAGCGTCCGGAAGGTATCGGCCTTCGCATCCAGACGGCGCAATCCTTGGAAGAGAAATCTGTGCAGATGCAGAAGGCATTGCGCGTTTACGTGCGCGATTCCGGCCCGTTGAAAACCGTGGCACGCCACCTCAACACCAAGGGTGACGGCTCGGTCTATTTCATCGTCATCAAGGATGAGGGCAGCCGCGAGATCGAGGTGGAACTGACGGAAAAATACCGTATCTCGCCGGAGATCGCCGCTGCGCTGCGGTCTGCACCAGGTGTCGTCGATGTGGAGCTGGTGTGAGGCTCAAGCCTCACTCATCACTCATACCGGCCCTTCTCTCGTCACGGTGATGAAGTCCGTGCCGGCGCCTGTCTCCATCTGGTGGCTGAGATCGGAAACCGTGATCGAACTGCCGCTTGTAAGCTCCTGCTCGATCCGACTGCGTATCTCCGTGGGAATTTCGAGTCGGCTAAGCACGGCGCTCAACTGATCGAAACCGCCCGGCGCTTCGGTAACGGAGATGCCGAGCCGCCTGCGGGCCGCCGCCGGTAGGTGGTTTTCCAGCGTCACGCCGTTCCATTCGGCGGTGCCTTTTGCGCGGTCCACCGAAACAGCCTCGAAGAAATGGGTTCCGAGCGCCACTTCAGGATCCTTGATGTCGATGGCGGCCTCGAACAGCGGCTTGAAATCCTGCCGCACCATGATCTGGCCGCTTGGGGGATGGTCTTCCCCGGCGGAAGCGTAGAGCGCTGTCACAAAAGCGTCGGTCAGAAGCGGGCCCGTGGTTTTCAGCCCTTTCCAGCGTTTGAAACCGTTGATGGCGCTGATCGTCATCTCTCCGGCATAACCGTCCGCAGAACCGGCATCGAAGCCGAGGCGGGTCAGCACGGTCTGAATATCCATCACCTTTTCCCGTTCGCCGCGCCGCGTAATGAGAATGCGCAGGGGGGAGGATTCCCTAGCCTTTGCGGTGGGTTTAAGGGAATTCGTCTTTTCATTGACGGCAACCTCGACCGTGCCCAATGCAGCATCGAAGGTCGCCGGGCGCAGCTCGACGTCGGATAGAAGCAGCTTGCCGTCATCGCCATCGTCGCGCGGCTCAAACAGCGCCGGATGCTGCACGAAGCGCAGCGAGACCGGCCGGTCGGTGATGATGACATGCACGCCGCGCTGGGTGTCTCCGAAGAGTGACTTTGCGAATTTGGAGGGCAGGCGCACGCAACCATGCGAGGCCGGATAATTCGGCACCTTGCCTTCGTGGAGTGCTATTCCGGACCATGTCAGCCGCTGCATGAACGGCATCGGCGCGGCGGAGTAAATATTCGATTCGTGGTATTTGCGCTTTTCTAGGATAGAAAATATGCCGCTCGGTGTCTCGTGACCGGCCTTGCCGGTTGAGACTTTCGATGTGGCGATGATCTCGCCATTTTCATATAGCGCCAGCGACTGATCGTTTTTCGAAACGAGGATTTGCAGCGACCTGCTGTCGGCGGCAAGTGCTGGAAAGGCAAGAATGCTGGCCGACAGCATGCCGGTCAGAAGACTGAGGCGAAGGGACATGACGCAATACACCACATGTACAAAACTTCCCTCACTCAACCATGTGAAGTTTAATGAAGTTTAAGGGTGGGGCAGCTGCAACATCACTAATTTGTGTAAAATCTAAAATAAGTAGGCCCGGCGATGGACGGCGCTTGCGCAGCTCCCGCATATCGGACCCCAGGCTGTTATTTGCGTGTGCCGAATGTATAGCCGGTCTCGACACTGCCCTTGCCGAATTTGTCGCGCAGCTTGTCCATGGCCGCTTCCGCCGCTGCTCGCCGCCCGGCCTGCCTGTCGACGAGATCGGGAGGATCGGCAAGGCCCGCATCGCGCAGATCGCTGACGCCGATGCCGAGCAATCGGAATTTGGTGCCGTCGGTCTCCTTTTCCAGCATTGAGAGGCCGGTGCGGAATATCCGGTCGGCAAGCTGGGTGGGGTCATCAAGCTTGCGGTTGCGGGTGCGGATCTTGAAGTCGGATGTCTTCATTTTCAACACCACCGTCTGGCCGGCAATGCCGTTCTTCTTCAGTCGCCAGGCCACTTTTTCGGAAAGCGAGCGCAGGATCGGGACGAGATCGTCGTGGCGGGAAATGTCGTTGAAGAAGGTGGTTTCGGAAGACACGCTTTTGACCGGGTCGTTGTCGTGCACATGCCGCTCGTCGATGCCGCGCGAAAGCCGGAAGAGCCTTTGTCCCATCACGCCGTAACGGCGCATCAGATCGCCTTCCTCCATCTCCTGCAACTGACCCACCAGCCGGATGCCATCCGCCTCCAGCGTTGCTGCAAATGCCTTGCCGACACCCCAGATTGTCGTCACCGGCCGAGTTGCGAGAAAGGAAAGCGCCTCCGCTTCCCCGATCACCGAAAAACCACGGGGTTTTTTGAGGTCGGATGCGACCTTGGCCAGAAACTTGCAGTAGGACAGCCCGGCCGACACGGTCACGCCGACCTCTTTTTCCACCCGCTTTGCGAATTTTGCCAGCACGCGGGCCGGTGGATCGTGGTGAAGCCTCTCGGTTCCGGAAAGGTCGAGAAACGCTTCGTCTATGGAAAGCGGCTGCACAAGCGGCGTCAATTCCTGCATCATGGCTCTGATTTCGCGCCCGACGCGGCTGTATTTTTCCATATCGGGCTTGATGACCACCGCATCCGGACAGGCTTCCAGCGCCTTGAACATCGGCATGGCGGAACGTACACCCTGAATACGGGCAATGTAACAGGCGGTGGAAACCACACCGCGCTTTCCACCGCCAACGATGACCGGCTTGTCGGCAAGCTCGGGATTGTCGCGTTTCTCGACGGAGGCGTAAAAGGCGTCGCAATCGATATGGGCGATGCTGAGATCATAGAGTTCGTCATGGTAGACGAGGCGCGGACTGCCGCAGCTACGGCAACGCCTCAGCCCGGCTGGCTGGCCGGCCAGACAGTCTCGGCAAAAACCGGGATCATAGTGGTGCGACGTAAGCATGAACCGAAAACAAAACCAGAACGTCGCCGACCATACTCCGGTGGTGTCCTTGGCTCAAGTGGCTGGCCTGTCAATACACGCCTGAATCCAGCCCCGGCCCGGAAAAATGGTGCCAGGCGGCGGTCACGGTTTCGGGGGATGTATCCGTCGCGGCGCAGAAGGCCATGAGATCGGGCTCGTGGCTCATCAGAAAATCGGTGAGGCCTGCCAGAAAGCCGGGATCGTTGACGGCCTGGCGCAGCATGTTGGCCTGCAATCCGCTCAGCGCCAGAAAACGCGCCAGCATGTCCGGCTCGTTTGCCAGCCAGCCAAGTATGGCGGCCGCCGTTTCTTGCGGATCTTTGTCGCCATTGCCTTTGTTTTTCGTATCGCGCAGCATTTCTTCCCCGAAGTTACCTATTTTGAAACCAAATCCCTCTAGCCTTGCGCAACAAATGGACGATGGAATCGGTTCTCTGACAACTTATATGTCTGGGTGAAGGTTTCAAAGTGAAACGGGGACTGCTCACCATGCCCAAGCAGGTCATGATAGTCGAAGACAACGAGCTGAACATGAAGCTCTTTCGCGACCTGATCGAGGCGTCTGGCTATACGACGATCCAGACCCGCAACGGCATGGAAGCGCTGGACCTTGCCCGCAAGCACCGCCCGGACCTCATTCTCATGGATATTCAGCTGCCGGAAGTGTCGGGGCTGGAAGTGACGAAGTGGCTGAAGGAGGATGACGAGCTGCATGTCATTCCGGTCATCGCCGTCACGGCATTTGCCATGAAGGGCGATGAGGAGCGCATTCGTCAGGGCGGATGTGAGGCCTATGTGTCGAAACCGATCTCCGTTCCGAAATTCATCGAAATCATCAAGACCTATCTTGGCGATGCATAAGGCGACTGGGGAACTGTTATGACGGCGAGAGTTCTGGTTGTTGACGACATACCCGCAAACGTCAAGCTTCTCGAGGCGCGGCTGCTGGCGGAGTATTTCGACGTTGTGACTGCCGAGGATGGCTTCAAGGCGCTGGCGATCTGCGATGAGGAACAGGTCGATATCATCCTGCTCGACATCATGATGCCGGGCATGGATGGGTTCGAAGTTTGCGAGCGCCTGAAGGCCAACCCCAAAACGGCGCATATTCCCGTTGTCATGGTCACCGCGCTGGATCAACCGTCCGACCGCGTGCGCGGCCTGAAGGCCGGCGCCGACGATTTTCTGACCAAGCCGGTCAACGACCTCCAGCTGATTGCCCGTGTTAAAAGCCTGGTGCGTCTGAAAGCCGTCAGTGACGAGTTGCGGGCGCGCGCCGAAACGGCAAGGCAGATCGGCATCGAAGAGATGCTGCGCAGCGACGGCCTCATGCAGACGCCCGGTCGCGTTCTTGTGGCGGATGGCCGCGCCAGCTCGCAGGAGCGCATCATACGGGCGTTGAAGCCGGTCGCCGAGGTCGATGCCGTCACCGAGCCGCAGGCGGCGCTGCTGAAGGCGGCGAGCAACCCCTTCGAGCTTGTCATCGTCAACTCCAATTTCGAAGATTACGATCCGCTGCGACTGTGCTCACAGCTCCGCTCGCTGGAGCGCACCCGTTTCCTGCCGCTGCTCCTGGTGGCGGAGCAGGGGGCGGACGATGTGGTAGCGCGGGCGCTCGATCTCGGCGTGAATGACTATATTCTCCGCCCGATCGATCCGAACGAGCTTGTCGCCCGCTCGCTCACGCAGATCAGGCGCAAGCGCTATAACGAGCATCTGCGGCTCAATCTCCAGCAAACGATGGAACTTGCCATTGTCGACGGGCTGACCGGCCTCAACAATCGCCGTTATCTCGACAATCATCTCAAGATACTTTTCGACCGTGCCGCCGTCCGTGGTCGACCGATTTCCATTTGCATGACCGACATAGACCGTTTCAAGCTGGTCAATGATACCTATGGCCACGATGTCGGTGACGAAGTCCTGCGGGAATTTGCGACGCGTATTCGCAGCACGGTGCGCGGTGCCGATCTTGCCTGCCGTTATGGCGGGGAAGAATTTGTGGTTGTCATGCCGGATACGCCAATCGAGCTTGCAGCAAGCGTTGCCGAGCGCCTGCGGGCAATCGTTGAGGACAAGCCCTTTTATGTGCGCTCCATCGACCGCGAACTGAGCATTACGGCGTCGCTCGGCATTGCCACCAGCAATGCTGCCTTCGGCACGCCGGACGAGCTTCTGAAACATGCCGACAGGGCTCTCTACGAGGCGAAACACGCCGGGCGCAACCGGGTCGTCGCGGCCGCCGCCTGAACATTCCGGACATGTGAGACGGAAAGTCTTGTCGTCTCTTTTGTGAGATCGCAGCCAACGAATTCAACAGGCTGCTCCGGACACCCAAATCCCTGATCTTGCCCGTATTTTATCTTCTTGCAATGAAGGGGTGAAATTCAGCGGGATTAATAGAGTTCAAGTTGAAAAATACATTGAATTCAATCTGCCGGGAAACTATAGTGTGCCAGCGTTGTATATTTAACCATGTTTTCCAGGTGATGTATCGCTGGCTTAAGAATTTCTTGATTTTTATTTTACTTCTGCGCAAACTCCCTGATGAGAGTAACAGTTCTTCCGGCGGTTTTTCCGTCTTGTGATGATGGGATAATGGCGGCCGACACCGCCGTGGTTTCGCTCGTCAGGGGCTGGTATTGCGTAGTTCGAATGCCCCATGATGCTCAGGTCCGCCGCATCTCCTGAATCGTGGGGTCGGTCGGCTGACGATGTCCGAATCGGTTCCTCGTGCCGTAATCACATCGTTGGCCGACCGCCTTACTCCCGAAATCCGGCTATGCGCTATTCCTGCCCAGAAATTTTCGCCGAAGAGCATCGGTAATGCATGGCAACAACGCCGTTGCTGAGTGGCTTCGCCGAAACCAGCTCGAGCTTTCGCGCGCTCCGTAAGCCGCTCTCATACAGGGTGGGGCCGTGGCCGACGATCCTGGGGTGAACGAGAAACTTGTATTCGTCGATCAAATCCAGCCGATCCAGCTCGGCTGCGAGCTTGCCGCTGCCCAGAAGCACGCCTGCCGGGGTCGCATCCTTGAGGTTCTTCACGCCTGTCCGCAGATCATCGGTGAGGTGGTGGCTATTATTCCATGGGAAGTCGTTTCGCGTTGAGGACACCACGTATTTCGGCTTGGCATCCAGCTTAACCGCCCAGTCACGCATCGGCGGCGGTACGTCCGCTTCGCCGCGAGCGACCGCTGGCCAGTAGCTCTCCATCATCTCGTAGGTGACGCGGCCCCACAGCATCGCTCCGCTATCGTCCATGAGACGAGTGAAGAAGGCGTGTGTCTCGTCGTCGGCGATACCTTCCTGATGGTCGATACAGCCGTCCAAGGTCACGTTGATGCTGAAGGTCAGTCGTCCCATGCAACAAGCATACAATCTTGCGATACCGTCGTCACGTGGTTCAGCTGTGGGTGTTGCGGGCAGCGGAACAACCACTCTGGTGTCAGTCACGGCGATACGTTTCAGATCGTTCCTGCGGCGTGATTGAGTGCTTGTGTTTGTCCGCACACCACGCCTCGCAAGGCGGTGCGAGCGATTGGATTCTTGTCTGCGGTTAAAGTTACTTCGGCTCTGAGTCGCGCCAGGTCGGTGCCATCCGAAAATCGGCAGAGATGCCCGATCCCCGCACAAACAAAAAACGCGCCCGTTGGGCGCGCTTTTGTCGGAGAACCCGATCAAGAATTACTTGATCTTGGTTTCCTTGAATTCGACGTGCTTGCGTACAACCGGGTCGTACTTCGTCTTCGTCATCTTGTCCGTGAACGTACGGCTGTTCTTGGTGGTGACGTAGAAGGTACCGGTGTCGGCTGTCGACAGCAGCTTGATCTTGATTGTTGTAGCTTTCGCCATGGTCGTCCTGCCTTTAAACAAAAGAGAAGCCGCAGGCGCTTCTCACCTCGGCTAAATCTGGCGCGAAACTACGTATCGCGCCTGAAAAGTCAAGTCTGTTTTGCCCGGAAAACAAAACGGAAGCCATAAAGCACCACGTAAAGCCCGAAAAATACGGCAAGCGCCCAGGCGAAACCATCGGTGCCTGCGACATCCATGGAAATGCCGACGGCTTGGGGGCCTGCGATCGTACCCATGGCGTAACAGAAGATGAAGGCGGCGTTGGCGGCAACCAGATCAGCGCCCTTGAGGCGCGATCCCAGGTGCGTAAGGCCGACGGTATACATGCCGGAGACAAGGCCGCCCCAGAACAGCAGCAGGGCTGCCACGAGGATCCAGCTGTCCACCAGCACGGGCAGCGCCAGCGTGCCGCAAACGCCCGCAAAGGCCATCAGCGCGAGCATGGTGCGCCGATCCTTCATCCGGTCCGATAGCAGGCCGATCGGTATCTGGAAGACCATGTTGCCAATGCCCATCACGGTCAGCAGAAGCGCTGCCTGCGATTCGTTGAAGCCCTCACGCGTCGCATAGATGGGGAACAGCGACAGACCGCCCGCCTGCACCGAACCGAACACGAAAGCCGCAGCCGAAGCCATCGGCACCAGCCAGACGTAGCGAACGAAATGGTGGTTGGGCCGCTCATCCAGTTCCGGGCTCTCGCCGCGGGCCATGAAGATGGGAATCGCCGCCAGGAGAATGATTGCCGCCCCGACGATAAAGGGCAGGATACCCTCGCTGCCGACAACGGAGAACAGCAATGGACCGACAGCGAAACCAACCGCAAGCCCTGTGGCATAGATGCCAAGAACCATGCCGCGTTTTTTGGGCGGTGCGGTCATGTTGATCCAGTATTCGGACAGGATGAACAGCGTTGTGGTTGCGCCATGGAAGACGATTCGCAGCGGAAACCACATCCAGAAGGCATCTGCGAAATAAAAACAGAGCGCGCTCAGCGCTGAAACGACGACGGCAAACAGCATGGTTCGGGCCACGCCGAAATCATGGGCGATCTTGGTCGTCACCGGCGCAGCCATCATCGCCGCGACGCCGGCCATGGCCGAATTGACGCCGATCATGGTGGAGGAGATGCCACGCTTCTCAAGGATGATCGACAGGAGCGGCAGGCCAAGACCGATGGCGACACCGACCGCACTGATGGCGGAAATCGCGGCGATCAGTGAGGGCCAGTGAATGGCATCCGCTTCGCATTTCATCTGTGACATAACGGCCTTTATACAAACTCTTGAATGAATCGGCCGTGGCGCGTGAAATAGAGCCGCGCGGGGCTGTCAAAGGGCAGTGAGGGATCACCTATCATGAGTTTTGTGACATCTTCGAGAACCGTGCGCGTGATTTTCGGCATGTTCAGACCGGAAAGGTCATTCATGTCAAGCCATTGCACATTGTGCAGCTCGTCGGAGTCCCGGGTTAGCCGGGTATCCAGCCGCAATTCGTCGGCATAGCAGCAAAAAAATCGGGTGTCGTAACGCCTGATATTGCCGGGCGGGGTAATGGCGCGTGCGACATACCGGAAACAGGAAAGGTCCGGGCCTTCTGCGGCAAGCCCGATATCCACGCCGGTTTCCTCGACAAGTTCACGTGCGGCTGCGAGCGCCAGCGCTCTCGCCCCGGCGATGCTCAGGCGGCGCGCGGCGGAAGCTGTGAGGCTGTCGAGGACGGCGGGATGAAGGTCGCCGGAGAAGGGCAGGGCGTGGTCACGCGGATCGCGTTTGCCGCCGGGAAACACGTAAGCACCTGGCATGAAGACGTGGGCACTGCTGCGCTGGCCCATCAGTACCCGCATCGCAGGCCCGGACCGGTCGAACAGGATGATGGAAGCGGCATCGCGCGGACGCATCGGCGTGCTCGCCGCTCCGGTGCTCATGGGACGCTGGGGCACGTGCAAGTTTCCGCCGGTCGTCAGTGGGAGGAACCGTCTATCTGAGCCTCTGGCTGCTTTCCGTCAAAGCCGTGCATCTTGAGCGCCCATTGCAGCCCGATGACGCCGCCCTTGATCGGTTGCAGCGTCAAAAGTGCGGCCAGAATAGTGATTGGCACCCAGATGGCGAAATGCACCCACATGGGAACGGAAAACACCATATCCGTCATCATGAAACCGCCGACGGCGATGTGGCCGATGATGACGATGGAGATGTAGGGCGGCAAATCATCGGAACGATGGTGATGCATTTCGGCGCCGCAGGCGGCGCAATTGTCCACCGGCTTCAGAAAGGCACGAAACAGGCGGCCGCCGCCGCAGGCGGGGCAGCGGTTCGCCATACCCCGCATGATGGAACGTCCAAGCGGCCGCTCCGCGCTGTTGTCGCCGAAGGTGACCGTTTCCGAGCTCTGATGTGCACTCATCCTGAAGTCCTTCTCCCGTTTCCTTAACCGCCTGTCGCGGTCTTGTTATTGCCGCCGTCCTAACGTCGCCTTCTGGGCGGCCGTGTTCCGGGCTTTGCGGCAGGACGCGATGTCCGCCGGCCCGTCTTGTGGAACGACCGCGTACCGACCGGCATCTTGCGCCCCGGGCTCAGCATATCGAAACGCAGCGCACCCGCCAGTGGCACCGCTTCCGCAAGCCGCACCTGAACCGTGTCACCAAGCTGATAACCGAGACCCGTCTTTTCCCCTGTCAGGGCCTGATGGGCCTCATCGTAGAGGAAATAGTCGGTTCCGAGTGTAGATATAGGAACAAAGCCATCAGCGCCAAACTGCGGAAGCGCGACAAAAAGTCCCGCCTTGGTGACACCGCCGACGCGGCCCTCGAATTCTTCACCCACCCGTTCGGAAAGATGATGTGCGATCAGCCGATTGACGGTGTCGCGCTCGGCCGCCATGGCGCGGCGCTCGAATGTCGAGATTTCGGCGGCGATGTCGTCCAGCGTCGCCTCTTCCTGCGGTGTGATACCGCCTTCGCCGAGGCCCAGAGAACCCACCAGCGCGCGATGCACGATGAGGTCGGCATAACGACGGATCGGTGAGGTGAAATGCGCATATTTCATCAGGTTGAGGCCGAAATGGCCGATATTTTCCGGGCTGTAGATCGCCTGGCTCTGGCTGCGCAGCACCATCTCGTTGACCATGATCTGGTGCGGCGTATCAATGGCGCGCGCCAGAATGCCGTTGAAGGAATTGGCGCGCATGGCCGCACCCTTGGCCATGGATATGCCGATGGTGCCGAGGAATTCGCGCAGCACCTCCTGCTTGGAAAGCGTGGGTGCATCGTGGACGCGATAGACCAGCGGCTGCTTCTTCTTTTCCAGCGTCTCGGCAGCGGCGACGTTGGCCTGGATCATCATTTCCTCGATCAGCTTATGCGCATCGAGACGTTCGGGAATGACGACCTTGTCCACCGTGCCATCGGGCCTGAGCTGAATCTTGCGCTCCGGCATGTCGAGTTCCAGCGGCTGGCGACGGTCGCGGCCGCGCTTCATCACGGCATAGGCATGCCACAGCGGCTTCAGGATCGGTTCCAGCAATGGACCGGTCTTGTCGTCGGGCCGCCCATCAATCGCGGCCTGCGCCTGCTGGTAAGAGAGCTTGGCTGCGCTCTTCATCATGATGCGATGGAAGGTGTGGCCCGCCTTGCGGCCTTCCTTCGAGAAGGTCATACGCACGGCGAGGGCAGGGCGGTCGACGCCTTCCTTCAGCGAGCAGAGATCGTTGGAGATACGCTCTGGCAGCATCGGCACGACACGGTCAGGGAAATAGACCGAGTTGCCGCGCTTCAGCGCCTCGCGGTCGAGCGGTGCGCCTGATCGCACATACCAGGACACATCGGCAATGGCGACCGTGACGATGACGCCATCAGGATTGTCGGGCGAGGTATCCGGTTCGGCATAGACCGCGTCGTCATGATCCTTGGCGTCAGCCGGATCGATGGTGATGAGCGGCAGGTCGCGCCAGTCCTCGCGGTGCGACATGGTTGCGGGCTTGGCAGCATCCGCTTCGGCCAGAACGTTAGACGGGAAGATGTGCGGGATGCCGTGGGCATGGATTGCGATCATCGAGATCGCCTTTTCCGAGGCGACCGAGCCGATGACCGACAAAACCTTTGCCCGCGTCAGCCCATAACGGCCGCTATTGCGCGAGGTTTCCACCTCGATCAGATCGCCGTCCTTGGCGTCGCCGACACCGTCGGGGTCGATCACCATCTCCTCGCCACGCCGGTCGATCGGCATCAGCCGTCCGCCGCCGCCTTCCGTCTGCTTGAACACCCCGAGCAGCGCGTTCTGGCGACGGTCGATCAGCTTTACGACGCGCGCCGTATAGGCCGGGCCGACGCTTTCCTTGGAGGGGAAGATCTTTGCCAGAATACGGTCGCCGAGACCGGCTGCCGGGGCTTTCTTGCCGCGATCCTGCGAAGACTGGCGGATGAGCACGGCAGGTGCCGCGCCCATATCTTCCGGCCATTCCGCCGGCCGGCCGATCAATTCGCCGTCCTTGTCGCGGGTGGTGATGTCGAGAACCGTAACCGGTGGCAGACCGCCCGGCCGTGTCAGCGACTTGCGGCTCTTGTGCACCATGCCATCGACTTCGAGTTCCTTCAGCAGCGCTTTCAGAACGATGCGGTTTTCACCTTTCAGCCCGAAAGCCTTGGCGATTTCGCGCTTGGAAGCCTGCTGCGGATGCTCGGCGATGAATTTCAGCAGCACTTCGCGGGAAGGCACCTCGCCATGGATGATGCCTTCACCTTCGCTCACACGCTTGCCGCGTCCGGTGCGTCCAAAGCCGTCGCTGGCGGAACCCTGTCTCTGACGCGGCGTCTTGCTCACTCTGCTGCCTTCTTGGGTTTGGCTGCTGCCTTCGGCTTGGCGGCCGTCTTGCTCTTGGTTGCTGCCTTGGCTTTCGTCGCCTTCGGTTTTGCGGCGGCATCACCATCAGCCTTCTTGGCGGCAGGCTTCTTGGCCTTGGCAGGCTTGCCGCCGGTGCCGGTCTTGGCAATGCGCTCGGCAATCAGCACCAGCGATTCCTCAAGTGTCACCGAAGCCGGGTCCTGCCCCTTGGGAATGGTGGCGTTGACCTTGCCCCAGTTGACGTAAGCGCCATAACGCCCGTCACGCACGGTGATCGGGCCGCCATCAGGGTGGTCGCCCAACTCCTTCAGCGCTGCCGGCGTGCCGCTGCGGCCGCGTCCCGGTCCCTTGCTCTGCTTTTCGGCAATGACGGTCACGGCGCGGTTGAGACCGATCGAGAACACGTCCTCGATGCTTTCAAGGTTCGCATAGGAACCGTCATGCAGAAGGAACGGCCCATAGCGGCCAAGCCCGGCCGATATCATCTTGCCGGTTTCCGGATGTTTGCCGATATCGCGCGGCAGGTTGATGAGCGCCAAAGCCTTCTCGTGGTCGATATCCTCAGGCTTCCAGCCCTTGGGCAGCGAAGAGCGCTTGGCTTCCTTGCCGTCGCCGCGCTGGATATAGGGTCCGAAACGGCCGGAGCGCAGCGTCAACTCTTCACCGGTCATCGGATCGGCGCCGAGCGCCTTCGGCTCGTTCGAGGCCGCAGCTTCGGCTTCCGAACCATCGGAGGTGAGCTGGCGGGTGTAGTTGCATTCCGGATAGTTGGAGCAACCGACGAAAGCGCCGTATTTGCCGAGCTTCAGCGAGAGATTGCCGGTGCCGCAAACCTGACAGATGCGCGGATCCGAACCATCCTCGCGCTTGGGGAACACCAGCGGAGCCAGAACCTCGTTCAGTGCATCCAGCACGTTGGTGACGCGCAATTCCTTGGTATCTTCGATCTGCGCGAAGAAATCCTTCCAGAAATCGCGCAGCACCTGCTTCCAGTCCAACTCACCAGCGGAAATACGGTCGAGCTTTTCTTCGAGAGCGGCGGTGAAGTCGTATTCGACATATTTCGAGAAGAAGCTTTCAAGGAAAGCCGTCACCAGTCGTCCGCGCGAATGCGGGATGAGCTTGCGCTTGTCGACGATAATATATTCGCGGTCGCTCAGCGTCTTCAACGTTGCCGCATAGGTGGAAGGGCGGCCGATGCCGAGTTCTTCCATCTTCTTGATGAGCGAGGCTTCCGAATAACGCGGCGGCGGTTCGGTGAAGTGCTGGCTGGCATTGATCTTCTGCTTGGCGAGGTTCTCGCGCGCATTGATCTGCGGCAGACGGCCTTCGTCGTCACCGTCGTCGCTCTGCTCGCCATCTTCCTTCTGGTCGGTATAGGCGGCGATGAAACCGTCGAAACGGATTACTGAACCAACGGCACGGAGACCGGCCTTCTCACCGTTCTTGTCCGCAAGGATTTCCACCGTGGTGCGCTCGATTTCGGCCGACGCCATCTGGCTGGCGATACCGCGCTTCCAGATCAGGTCGTAAAGACGCAACTGATCGGCATCGAGATAACGCTTCAGCTGATCCGGCGTACGGTTGAAATCGGTCGGGCGGATCGCCTCATGCGCTTCCTGGGCGTTCTTGGCCTTGGTGGAATAGAAACGCGCCTTTTCCGGCACATAGCGATCGCCGAACTGCTCGCCAATGGCCTGGCGGGCAGCATCGATGGCTTCCGGTGCCATCTGCACGCCGTCAGTACGCATATAGGTGATAAGGCCGACGGTTTCTCCGCCGATGTCGATACCTTCATAAAGCTTCTGTGCTACCTGCATCGTCCGCGAGGCACCAAAGCCCATGCGCGAAGACGCCGCCTGCTGCAAAGTCGAGGTGGTGAAGGGCGGGCCGGGATTGCGCTTGACGGGTTTTGCCTCGACGGAATCGACCACATAGGTCGCGCCTTCCAGCAACACCTTCAGCCGGTTCGCTTCCTCACCGGTCTTGATCCCGCGGCTCTGCAGCCGCTTGCCGTCGGCGGATACCAGCTTGGCCTCGAACTCGTCACCGCGCGGTGTCTTCAGAAGCGCGCTGATGTTCCAGTATTCCTCGGAGACGAAACGCTCGATCTCGGATTCGCGGTCGCAGACGAGGCGCAGCGCAACCGACTGCACGCGGCCGGCGGAACGCGCGCCGGGCAGCTTGCGCCACAGCACCGGCGAGAGGTTGAAGCCGACGAGATAATCCAGCGCGCGGCGGGCGAGATAGGCGTCGACCAGCGGCACGTCTATGTCGCGCGGGTTCGCCATGGCGTCCAGCACCGCCTTTTTGGTGATGGCGTTGAAGACCACGCGCTTCACCGGCTTGTCGCCGAGAACGCGCTTCTTCTTCAAAAGATCGAGAACGTGCCAGGAAATGGCTTCACCTTCGCGATCCGGGTCGGTTGCCAGAATGAGGCCGTCGGAGGCTTTTACCGCATCGGCAATATCCTTCATGCGCTTGGCGGATGCGCTGTCGACCTCCCAGGACATTTCGAAATCCTGGTCGGGCAGCACCGATCCGTCCTTGGCAGGAAGGTCTCTGACATGGCCAAAGGATGCAAGAACCTTATAGCCCGAGCCAAGATACTTGTTGATCGTCTTGGCTTTGGCAGGAGATTCTACGACGACGACATTCATATTGTTTTTCTCTGGAACTGGTCCGTTAACGTGGCCCGATTGCAGCGCAACGCCGCAATTCGCCTTCTTTATAATTCGACATGGACAGGTAATGCCCCCGGGTCAAGAGGCAAGCCCGATTTTATCGCTCCAAGATGATTGCAACCTATGGATAATCTATTGTTGTATTGCAATCTTTGGTAAATTGGTTATGATACCCAACATCATTTGAATCTACTTAATGCTTTTCGTTTCAGGCGGAATTTCCAGGATAAATATATGGTCCCGAACGCGACAGACAATAATGCCGATAATGATGGGACCCGGGAGAACTTGGCTTACATTCGCCAGATGCTGGCAGAACTGCGTCAGGTCGCCAGCCGCGAGGGAGCCGACATGCTGTGTTACCTGATCGAGATGGCCTATGTCGAAGTCGGCGACATCCAGAGCGGACGACGCAAGCTCTCAATCCGCGAGGAGCGAAACCCGACCCCCGGCATGCCGGTTTAACCGCCCGGCTATATCAAGCTCCAGCAGCACCAGATGAACGGTGGCAGCGGAAAAACCCGTGTGGCGGATGATATCGTCCGTATCCACGGGCGAGGGACCGAGAGCGGCGGCGATGATGTTACGCTCGTCGTCCCCTGGTGGTGACATCTCCATGTCGGATCTCGGTTCCTCGATCTTGCGCTCATAGGGCAATTGCGGTTCCATCAGCGGCCGCAGCGCCTCGAGAATATCTGAAGCGCCCGTCGTCAGCATCGCACCTTCCTTGATCAGCCGGTTGGTGCCTTCGCAGCGCGCATCGAGCGGCGAACCGGGCACGGCGAAAACGAGCCGGCCCGCTTCGCCGGCAAGCCGCGCCGTAATCAGCGAACCCGAACGTTCGGCCGCTTCCACGATGACAACGCCGAGGGAGACGCCGGCGATCAGCCGGTTGCGGCGGGGGAAATCCCGGGCGCGCGGTTCCCAGCCAAACGGCATTTCGCTGATCGTCGCGCCGCCCTGATCGTATATCTCCTGCAAAAGCCCGAAATTTTCCTGCGGATAGGGACGGTCAAGGCCGCCCGCCAGCATGGCCACGGTACCGGTTGCAAGGCTTGCCCGGTGTGCGGCCGCGTCTATGCCGCGCGCCAGGCCGGAAGCGATCGTATAACCGGCTCTGCCGCAGTCGCGCGCGAGCATCGCGGCGAATTTCGCGCCGTTGATGGAGGCGTTGCGCGAGCCGACAATACCGATGCATGGTCTTGTTGCGGTGGATGCCGATCCTTTCATGGCGATCAGCGGCGGCGCGCCGTCCAGATGCCGCAGGGCGGAGGGGTAATCCGGCTCGCCGATGCCGACGAAACGCGCCCCGAATTTTTCCGCGGTCTCGATTTCGCCTTCCGCTTCCGCCTGAGTGGCAATGCGGGGGCTGCGCAATGAACCGCCGCGCCTTGAAAGTTCCGGCAGGGCGTCGAGCGCCTTTTCGGCGCTGCCAAAATGATTGATGAGTTCGCGGAAGGTGACTGGGCCGATATTGTCGCTGCGGATCAGCCGCAGCCACGCGACCCGCTGCCGGGAAGAAAGCTCTATGCCCTGCCGTGTCGTTTCCTCATGCGGCATGACATATCCTTAAGACTGGCCTCAGCCCTTTTGTCCGATCCGGCTTTCGGTGCCGGCCAGAAGCCGTGCGATATTTTCGCGGTGCTTCCACCAGGAAATCACGCTCAGCAGCGTTACCAGCAGTGCCGTCTTCTCAGGTCCGAGCACCCAGAGGGCCACGGGAATGATCAGCATGGCCAAAAGCGCCGAGAGTGACGAGTAACGGGTGATGAAGGCGGTTGCGAGCCAGATGAGCGCAAAGGCCAGCATCATCAGGGGGGCGGCCCCCAAAAGCACGCCAATATAGGTGGCTACACCCTTGCCGCCCTTGAAGCCGAGCCACACCGGAAACAGGTGGCCGAGGAAGGCGAAGAAACCGGCGACCAGAGAAGCCTCATAACCCCAGAGCGCATTGGCGACCAGAACCGCCGCCGTGCCCTTCAGCGCGTCGAGCAGCAAAGTCGCTGCGGCGAGCTTCTTGTTGCCGGTGCGCAGCACATTGGTGGCACCAATATTGCCGGAGCCGATCTTGCGCACGTCGCCCAGTCCCGCCATGCGGGTGAGGATGAGGCCGAAGGGTATCGAACCGAACAGGTAACCGATAAGCGCCGCCAGCGCGAGAAGGGCAGGCGCCGTCTGCCAGTCAGTCAAAGCACTCATTCAAACGTCCCCTCTGTCGCGCTGGCCGCGTGATCTCTGTTGGTGATCTTATGCCAAGGAATGAACGGCTTTGCCAGCCACATAAGTGGCGACGGCACGGCCGCTGAAACGGGCATCCTCGAACGGCGTGTTCTTGGATTTGGACACCAGCTGTTCCCTGGTCACAAGCCATGGCTCGTCGAGATCGATGAGCGTGATATCGGCTTTCGCGCCCGCCTTCAGCGTTCCCGCATCCAGTCCGAAAATCTTTGCCGGACGGGTGGAAAGCGCATCGATCAGCCGCATCAGCGGAACCTCGCCGCTGTGGTGGAGGCGCAGCGCTGCCGCCAGCATGGTTTCCAGCCCTACCGCGCCGCTTGCGGCATCCGAAAAGGGCAGGCGCTTGGTGTCGACATCCTGCGGGTCGTGGGAGGAGACAATGATGTCGATGGTGCCGTCCTTCAGCGCCTCCACCATGGCCTTGCGGTCGTCTTCGGCGCGCAGCGGCGGGGAAAGCTTGAAGAAGGTGCGGTATTCGCCGATATCGTTCTCGTTGAGCGTCAGATGGTTGATCGAGATGCCGCAGGTGGCTTTGACGCCCCGCTGCCGCGCAACGCGGATCGCCTCTGCCGATTCCGGTACGGAAATCTTGGCGGCGTGGTAGATCGCCTGAGTCAGCCCGGCAATGCGCAGATCGCGTTCCAGCGGGATGATCTCGGCTTCCTTCGGAACGCCTGACAGCCCGAGCCAGCTTGCGAACAACCCCTCGTTCATGTCGCCGCCGCCGATATATTTGTCGCGGGTTTCGAGCGCGATGACAGCGCCCAGTTCGCGCGCATAGGTCATGGCGCGGCGCAGCACCAGCGTGTCGGAAAGCGCCTTGCGGCCATTGGTGAAGGCAACCGCACCGGCTTCCTTCAGCATGCCGAATTCGGTCATTTCCTCGCCATTGAGGCCCTTGGTCAGGGCCGCTGCCGGATGGACATTGACGATTGCCTTGTCGCGCGCTGTCTTCTTCACATATTCGACGAGTGCGATGTCATCGATAACGGGGTCGGTATCGGGCATCACGATGATGCTGGTGACACCGCCGGCCGCTGCCGCGCGCGCGGCGGATTCGATGGTTTCGCGGTGTTCGGCACCAGGTTCGCCGACGAAGACACGGGCATCCACCAGACCGGGAACGGCCACAAGCCCCTTGCAGTCACGCACGGTCGCGCCTTCCGGTGCGCCCTGATTATGCGCATCCTTGCCCGCGGCCAGAATGGTGCCGTCTGCGCCGATGATCACGCTGCCGGTCTCGTCGAGGTTACGGGACGGATCGACGATGCGGAGGTTCTTGAGAACGGTAACGGCACTCATACGCGCTCACCCTGATTTTGCGAGACAAGCAGGGTTTCCATGACCGCCATGCGCACGGCAACCCCCATTTCCACCTGGCTTTCGATCACGCTCTGCGGACCATCCGCCACGTCGGAGGCGATTTCCACGCCGCGGTTCATCGGGCCGGGATGCATGACCAGCGCATCCTCCTTCGCCGCTTTGAGCTTTTCGGCATCGAGACCGTAATAATGGAAATATTCGCGCACCGAAGGTACGAAGGAGCCGGACATGCGCTCGCGCTGCAGGCGCAGCATCATCACCACATCGGCGTTCTTCAGCCCTTCCTTCATGTCATGGAAAACCTCGACGCTCATGTCGCGGATACCGGAGGGCAAAAGCGTGGCGGGGGCGACGACGCGAACGCGCGCGCCCATCTGGTTGAGCAGGATGATGTTGGAGCGGGCAACGCGCGAATGCAGCACGTCGCCGCAGATCGCCACCGTGATGCCGGACAGTTCGCCCTTGGCGCGGCGGATGGTCAGTGCGTCGAGCAGCGCCTGGGTCGGGTGCTCATGCTGGCCGTCGCCGGCATTGACGACGGAGCAGGCGACCTTCTGCGCGAGGAGGGCTGCGGCGCCGGCGGAGGAGTGGCGAACCACCAGCACATCCGGGCGCATGGCGTTCAGCGTCATCGCCGTATCGATCAGCGTCTCGCCCTTCTTCACCGATGAATTGCCGACCGACATGTTCATCACGTCTGCGCCAAGGCGTTTTCCGGCCAGCTCGAAGGAGGACTGCGTGCGCGTCGAGGCTTCGAAGAACAGGTTGATCTGCGTCAGGCCCCGAAGCGTCGAGGTCTTTTTCTCGCGCTGGCGGCTGATTTTCACCGCCTCGTCGGCCTTGTCGAGAAGCAGGGTAATATCCTGATGGGAAAGCCCCTTGATGCCGAGGAGATGGCGATGGGGGAAGAAGACCATGCGGTTTGCCTCCTGACGGGCGCCGCATTTTCCCGTGAAAATGCCCGGAACGCCCGAATGCTGATCCGTGCGCTCCCATTCGCTGTGAACACGCCTCAGGAGTGCCGCGGAATTCGGTCCTGCGCTCTATAGAGATTGCTTGCCGCAGGGGCAAGCGCCTGCAACGCCTGAAATGAAAACACGGCCATGTTTCCCCAGTCCGCGAGAAGGAGGTGGGTTAGCCGAGGTTACAATCATTCCAGAAGACGCAAGGGTCCGGCAGAATTTCGGCGGGCAACGATGAAGCGAGTGAGCGTCAGATGATGCCATGCTTTTTCAAAAGCGTCTGCTCATCGCCTGAGGCCCAGCCGAAAACTTTCGGCTTCCCATCCAGCGCCTGGACGAAATAGTGAACATCGAAATCGATGGCGAGATCCGATTGGTCCTTGCCGGCAAAGGTTGCCGTCCAGGCGACGTGGGCGACGCAATGATGTTCATCGATGGGCGAAAGGTGGATATCGCGTATCCGCATCCTTTTCGTTCCTATGGCCCTATAGCGCTGATAACCCTTCGTCATGACCTGCTTCAGCTGCTCGTCGTTCTTCCCGGTCATCACCCCGGCAGGCGATGCGGCGATGAAGTCGGAGGCATAAAGGGATGAGACCTCTTCCATATCCATGTCGCCGTTGAGAGACTTGTTGAAAAAGCGCTCATATCGTTCAAAGAGTTTTCTGACGCTTGCCTCCATGGGGCCTTCTCCAAATCTAGCTTTGTTCCTTAAGGTCATGAGCCGAGAGGAGCACTTGAAGGCGCAGAATGCCCAGTGAAGATACCCCACGTGAAATCAACGCCTGCAATGCGCGTCTGTTCCGTCAGGCCGCCGCCGGCTCTCTCATTCGGCACGGGATGCAATCCGTGGCCGCGGCTTGTTTGCATCGCCGTATCTGGCCTGCGGTTGATGCAGTCCGAAAAATGCTCAATGCCCGGTTTTAATCGTCTCAATCGCTTCCTGTGGGCAGGATTTTGCAATATCACCCCACTATGCAATTCGAGTAAAAAGCAGCTAGAAGCAGTTGATGACCCAGAACTCCCGGACAGAAGAAACGCTCGCCGAACTGAACCAGCCAAGCCTCTGGTCCGGTATCAATGCCTATCGTTCCGATCCGCTGATCGTCGACCTCACCTCCGGCCTGTCACGCAATCTGAGAGAAGAGTTCGACCAGCTCGGGCGCTACGTCACCTCGCACGAGGCGCAGGAACTGGCGCGCATGGCCAATCAGGGCGTGCCGCAGCTGCACACCCACGGCCCGCGCGGGGAACGTCTCGATCAGGTGGAATTCCACCCTGCGTGGCACGCGCTGATGCGCCGCTCCATGTCATCGGGCCTTCATTCCAGCGTCTGGGAAAATCTGGCCGAAACACGCGGCAACGAACACAAGGCCCGCGCCACCAAATTCTATCTGACCTCGCAGCTCGAGGCCGGGCATCTCTGCCCGCTGACCATGACCAGCGCCTCCGTCGCCGCCATCATGGCCTCGCCGCGTGTGCAGAAGGAATGGGCGCCGAAGATTTTGTCGCGCAAATATGATTCCTCGCAAAAGCCGGCCCTGCAGAAAACCGCCGTCACCATCGGCATGGGCATGACGGAAAAGCAGGGCGGCACGGATGTGCGCGCCAACCGCACCACGGCCGAGCGCGTGGGTGAGGGCATCTATCGTCTCTCCGGTCACAAATGGTTCCTGTCCGCGCCGATGAGCGACGGTTTCGTCATGCTGGCCCAGATGGGCGACGGCATGGGCTGTTTCCTGGTGCCGCGTTATCTGGAGGATGGTTCAAAGAACGGCCTGCACTTCCAGCGCCTTAAGGACAAGCTCGGCAACCGCTCCAACGCGTCGGCCGAAGTCGAATTCACCGATGCTTTCGGTTATCTTCTCGGTGATCCCGGCAGCGGCATCCGCACCATCCTCGACATGGTGACGCTGACCCGGCTCGATTGCGCGCTGGCGTCGGCCGGCATGATGCGCGCCTCGCTTGCCGAAGCGGTACATTACGCCCGCGGGCGTTCGGTTTTCGGCAAGATGCTGGTCAGCCAGCCGATCATGACGCGCGTTCTCGCCGACATGGCGCTTGATGTGGCTGCCGCAACGGCGCTCTCCTTCCGGCTGGCATCGGCCTTCGACGCCGCGCGTAACAACCCGGCGGAAGCCGCCTATGCGCGGGTCATGACGCCGATCGTGAAATACTGGTGCTGCAAGATCGCGCCGGCGCTCATCTACGAAGCGATGGAATGCCTTGGCGGCAACGGTTACGTGGAAGAGCGGCCGATTGCCCGCCACTACCGTGAAGCACCCGTCAACGCCATCTGGGAAGGCTCCGGTAACGTCATGGCGCTGGATGTGCTGCGTGTTCTTCAGCGTGGCAAGGATCTGTTCGATCTCGTCTTCCAGACGCTGGAGCGGGATCTGGGCGCTGCCGGCAAAAAGACTACCGATGTTCTGCGCGCCGCAATTGCCCTTGCCGAGCGCGATGAAGGGGCGGCCCGCCTGCTGGTGGAGCAATTCGCGCTTGCGGCCGCTGCCGCCGAGCTTTGCCGTCTCGGTGCCGGCAAGATCGCCGATGCTTTCCTGGAAACCCGTCTTGCGGGCGGCTGGCGCCATACTTACGGCATGCTCGATTCCCGCTTCGATCCCAATTATATTATCGATCTTCTCTATCCGCCCGCGTCCTGAGTGACGAAGGGCTGATGGTTGTTGCATTCCCGGCGGGAGGGGGCTCGGATTTGAAAAAAAGCGGTGGCGTGGAGCGTGCATTTATCTGTCGTGGCGCGGTAATGGAAGGCGGCTGCAGATGCTGACCTTTCGTTCCGCCCGTCTGGAAGATGAGGACGCACTTTACGCCATAAGTCTTGCAACCGGTGACGCCGGCGAAGACGCGACGCCGCTTTATCGTGACGGCCGCATGGTGGGCCATATCTATTCCGTGCCTTACCTGCATATTTGGCCCGATGCCGTTTTTGTGGCGGAGGACGAGGAGGGTGTCTGCGGTTACATCGCCGGAGCGCTCGATACGGCCTTGCATGACGAGCGGCTGGAGCAGGAATGGTGGCCGCATCTGCGCGCCCTTTATCCCGACCCCGGCGGCGACCCGCAGACATGGGACGCCGACCAGCGCCGGGCCTATTTCATCCACCACCCACGTCGCTCGCCGACCTGGCTCACGGATCCGTTTCCGGCCCATATCCACATGAACCTTCTGCCGCGCACGCAGGGCAAGGGCGGCGGCACGCGGCTTTTGTCGCGCTGGCTGGATATGGCAAGGCAAAACAACGTCTACGGCATTCACCTCGGTGCCAGCGAACGCAACAATGCGGGTATGCGCTTTTGGGAAACACGCGGCTTCAAACGTCTTGAAAGCCACGAAACACCCGGCACCGTTTGGTTCGGCATGGCGCTGGAGTGATATCTCTGCCGTGAATTTCGGAGACAACAGCCTTCGATTTCCACTCATCCACAGGAACCTTCTCCCCAACTGCGCCGCCGCATTGTCCTTGTCTTCATGCTTTGTTAACCCCTTGAGTCAGGCCTTTTTAAAAGACGGGTAGGGAAGCATGCTGGCGACCGCAGAGGCAATTTCAGCCGACAGACCGGAAAAGCGCGTCAAGGATCGCGCCGCAACCGAGAAGGTGATTTTTAATGCGGCGCGATCGCTGCTGGCGGAAGAGGGTTTTCAGGGTTTCGGCATTAACGCGGTCGCCCGTCGCGCCGGCTGTGACAAGCAACTCATCTATCGTTATTTCGGCGGTCTGGACGGCCTGATCGAGGCGATCGGCGAGGACCTCGGCTCCTGGGTGAAGGACCGTATTCCCGAAGACACCGGCGGCATGTTTCTTCTCACCTATGGCGATCTCATGGAAAAGCTGGCGCTTTATTTCATGGATGCGCTGCGCAGCGATCCTCTCGTCTGCAAGATCATCGCCTGGGAAGTGTCGGATGGTTCGCCGCAGGTGAGGCAGCTTGCCGAAGCCCGCGCCAAATCGCTTGGCAAATGGCTGGAGCGCATGCGCGGTTCGCTGGCGGCGCCGAAGGGTGTGGACACTGCCGCCGTCAACGCCGTGTTGTTCGCCGCCATCCAGCACCTCGTCATTTCCGCAGCAACCAGCGGCCAGTTTGCCGGCGTGCCGCTTAAATCCGACCGCGACTGGGACAAGATCGTCACCGCCGTCAAAAGGCTGGTGCGCGGCGTTTACGGCTAAGCCGCTTCAGGAGGGCGGGAATATGTCCTGCACTTGAAGGCTGGCGTGGGACCAGGGGAAAATCAGCCGTGTTTTCACCGGCGGGCAACCGTTCGGCGGCGCTGTCCTTTGACTTGGCCGCACGCTTGTCCACAGACCATCCGTCCGTGTTAACCATAATCACAGCTTTTATTTGCGTCGTCACAGCAGCCGGTCCAGTGTGAATTAACGAAGTGTTAACCATGCGCAATGATTGCGCATAAGGGAGCCGCAAGTGAGCCGCTGGACAGCTTTGGGCGTCATGATGACGTTTTTTGTGATGCTGCCGTTGGATATCGACGCGCCGGCGTTGAACCTTTGCCTGATGGCTCTGGTGCGCTGGGCGGTGCTTGCCGGCGTCCCCGACACGATGTTTGCGCGGGGGCAGACGGCATGAAGTGGTTTCTGATCCTCTGGGCAGGCCCCGTCGCATTGCTGGGCAGCTGGTACTGGCTTTCCTACTACGACATGAGCTTCGGTTTTTATATGCTGACGCGCGAGACCCATGATCTGGTATTCCAGATCTACGGCAATATTCTCGGCCTGCCGCCGGAAAGCCTGCCGCCGCTCGTTGCGCGCGCCATAGCGGTCGATAGCCTCATCGTTTTTGCGATTGTCGCATTCCGCAGGAGAAAGCAGATCGCCAATTGGTGGCGGGGCCGTCAGTCGGCCGCGCGGGCAAGTGCCGAAAGCCTGTCGAGCGCGCCCTGAAGAATGAAACTCGCTGCCGCCGAATCGATGCGTTCGGCCCGTTTGGCGCGTGAGACATCCATTTCCAGGAGTGCACGCTCGGCCGCGACCGTAGAAAGCCGTTCATCCCAGAAAATGAAGGGCAGTGCAGTCTTCTCACCCATGGTGCGCACGAAAGCGCGTGTTGCCTGCACACGTGGCCCGGCTGAGCCGTCCATGTTCATTGGCAGGCCGATGATGAAGGCGGCGACCTTCTCCTTTTCGGCAAAGGCCAGCAGCACTTCGGCGTCCTGCGTGAATTTCACCCGCTTGATAACGGGACGCGGCGTTGCAAAGCGCCGCGACAGGTCCGACATGGCAAGCCCGATGGTTTTCGTGCCAAGGTCGAGACCGGCAATAGCCTGCGCGGGCTGAAGCGTTTCCGCAAGTTCCTCGATGGTGAGTATCGCCATGGCGCGCTGCCCTATCGTTTGCGGACGAATTCGGTGCGCAGCACCAGACCCTTGACGGCCTCATGCCTGCAATCGATCTCTTCCGGATTGTCGGTCAGACGGATGGATTTGATCACGGTGCCCTGCTTGATGACCGTGCTGGTGCCCTTGACCTTCAGATCCTTGATCAATGTCACGGAATCGCCATCTGCAAGGAGATTACCTGCGGCATCGCGGACTTCATTTGCGCGCGATGCTTCGGCGGCCAGTTCGGAAGCGGGCCGCCATTCGCCGGTCGCTTCGTCATACACGTATTCGTCATCATTCGCGGCCATTGTCGCCTCTCTGAAATACCGGTAGTGCGGTTGTAAGGCCGTCCTATGTCACACTATGTCGGCAACACGAAGGAGAAAGTTCATGAAAATCACCTGGCTCGGCCATTCCGCCTTCCGCCTCGAAAATGGTGGCGCGAAGATCCTCATCGATCCGTTTTTCACCGGCAATCCCGGTTTTGCCGGGCAGGACGGGAAGGCGGCTGCCGAAGGTATCACCCATATTCTCCTCACTCACGGCCATGGCGACCATGTGGGCGATACCGTCCAGCTTGCCCGCGAGACGGGCGCGACGGTTCTTGCCAATGCCGATCTCGCCGCCTGGCTTTCGACCAAGGGTGTGGCAAAGGTCGATATGGGCAATACTGGCGGCACAGTGCATTTCGACGGCTTTTCCGCCACCTTCACCAATGCGCTGCATTCCTCGGCGCAGATCACCGAGGATGGCGTCTCGCATTCGCTTGGCAACGCCAATGGCCTGATGCTGCATTTTGAAGATGGCCCGACCGTCTACCACATGGGCGATACGGACATCTTTTCCGACATGAAACTCATCAACGAATTGCATCAGCCGGATATCGGCCTGGTGCCGATCGGCGACCGTTTCACGATGGGTGGCGCCGTGGCGGCGCTGGCGTGTCAGCGTTTCTTCAAGTTCGAAAATGTAATCCCCTGCCACTATGGCACCTTCCCGATCATCGACCAGACCCCGGATAAGTTCGTGGCAGGCATGGAAGGATCGGAAGCGCGCGTCCACACGCCCAAGCCGGGCGATGCGCTGTCCTTCTGACCTTTCGCTTTTACGCATGTCGTGACGGCAAAACCGTTACACAGTTTGATGCGACATGCTTTCTACCGTTGCGAATGGCGGACATGGTGATTATAGCGGGTAGGAAAATTCTGACCGGAGTAGAACCATGTCCGTCGATCTCGCCACCGTAAAGCGCGTTGCGCGCCTTGCCCGTATCGCAGTCAGCGAAGAAGAAGCACAGAATATGCTCGGCCAGCTGAACGGCATTCTCGGTTTCGTCGAGCAGCTTTCGGAAGTGAATGTCGACGGCGTCGAGCCGATGACCTCGGTGACCCCGGTGGAGATGAAAAAGCGTGCCGACGTGGTGACTGACGGCAACAAGGCGGAAGACATTGTCGCCAATGCGCCTGCGACCGACCGGGACTTCTTCATGGTCCCGAAAGTGGTCGAATAAGCGACCGCCTCCGCCGCCCGATTTTTCCAAGATTTCGAAAGCCGTTGCCGACCATGACCGACCTGACGAGCCTGACCATTGCCGAAGCCCGCGAAAAGCTGAAGGCCAAAGAATTTTCCGCCCTCGAGCTGACCGACGCCTATCTCTCCGCCATCGATGCGGCGAACGGCGCGCTGAACGCCTATGTCGCCTTGACGCCTGAAAAGGCGCGCGACATGGCGAAAGCCTCCGACGACCGCATCGCCGCCGGCAAGGCTGGCGAGTTGGAAGGCGTTCCGCTTGGCGTGAAGGACCTATTCGCCACCCGTGACGTGCACACGCAGGCGTGTTCGCACGTTCTCGACGGCTTCAAGCCGAAATATGAATCCACCGTCACCCAGAACCTCTGGGATCAGGGCGCCGTCATGCTCGGCAAGCTCAACATGGACGAATTCGCCATGGGCTCGTCCAATGAAAGCTCCTGGTATGGCCCGGCCATCAACCCGTGGCGCGCCAATGGTTCCGACCAGAAGCTGGTGCCCGGTGGCTCCTCCGGCGGTTCGGCCGCAGCCGTGGCCGCGCATCTGTGCGCCGGCGCCACCGCGACCGACACCGGCGGCTCCATCCGCCAGCCGGCGGCCTTTACCGGCACCGTCGGCATCAAGCCCACCTATGGCCGCTGTTCGCGCTTCGGCATCGTCGCTTATGCTTCCTCGCTCGATCAGGCAGGCCCGATTGCCCGTGACGTGCGTGATGCCGCGATCCTGCTGAAGACCATGGCGAGCGTCGACGCCAAGGATACGACCTCCGTCGACCTGCCGGTGCCGGATTACGAAAAGGCCATCGGTCAGTCGCTCAAGGGCCTGAAGATCGGTATTCCGAAGGAATATCGCGTTGACGGCATGCCTGAAGAAATCGAAAAGCTCTGGGCCAAGGGCGTCGAGTGGCTGCGCGATGCCGGTGCTGAGGTCGTCGATATCTCGTTGCCGCACACCAAATACGCGCTGCCTGCTTACTACATCGTTGCGCCTGCGGAAGCCTCGTCCAACCTTGCCCGTTATGACGGCGTCCGTTACGGCCTGCGCGTCGACGGCAAGGACATTGCCGACATGTACGAAAAGAGCCGCGCCGCCGGTTTCGGCAAGGAAGTGCAGCGCCGCATCATGGTTGGCACCTATGTGCTGTCCGCCGGTTATTATGACGCCTATTACCTGAAGGCGCAGAAGGTCCGCACCCTCATCAAGCGCGATTTCGAAAACGTCTTCCACGAAGGCGTCGACGCCATTCTGGCGCCGATCACCCCGTCTTCCGCCTTCGCAGTCGGTGACGAGGAACTCGCTTCCGATCCGGTGAAAATGTACCTGCAGGACGTTTTCACCATCACCGTCAACATGGCCGGCCTTCCGGGCCTCTCGGTTCCGGCCGGCCTCGACGGCAAGGGTCTTCCGCTCGGCCTTCAGCTCATCGGTAAGCCCTTTGAGGAAGAAACGCTGTTCAAGACGGCGCATGCCATCGAGCAGGCAGCCGGCAAGTTCACGCCCACCAAGTGGTGGTGAGTGGATTCACCAAGCTCTCTACACGAACGGGCGGCATCAAATGCCGCCCGTTTGTTTTTCATCGATTGTCCAGCTCACCCCGCACCAGTTCCAGACCGCGCGTCGTGATGCGGTAAGGCTTGCCGCCGGAAGAAGCGATGGCTCTCTTCCGTTTCAGTTTGCGGAAGGTGAGGAGATCGAGGCCGCTGAAAATCCAGCCGTCACGCGTATAGAGCGCGAGTTTTTCGATTTTGTGGGCGTCGTCTCGTACGAGTTCAATTCTGCCGCCCTGGGCGAGCAGGTGCAGAATGCGCTGTTCGGCGCGGGAAATGTCCATTTTTTGGAAGTCCGGTCGGCGTCATATAGACGCGTGAAAGCAAATCCGGGTGCCGTTAAGGCATCCGGCTCGGTTTCAGCATGGCCCGGCGCGCAAGAAACTTGCGGGCAGGGCCTTTACCGGGACTCCGATTGAGCGAACATAAAAACTCCTGACTTGCGCCTTTTGGTTAGCGGGCGAAGCCGTTGCGGTCAAGTCCGGCGTTTTCGCATCCTCCGCCGCGCGGGCGGTCGCATGGATCGAGATTGCGTCTCAGGGCTGCACTGGCAGAATCGCGCTACCGGTGCTTTACTTCCTCCAGCCATGGAGGGCGCGGTTTGATCGTCATTCGCAATGCGTATGAACAGGAAGCGGAGGTTCTGGCGGCCATTGGCCTCAGGGCATGGCGACAGGCAACCGCGGCTCTCGGCATCACCCCGACCCTTTACGACAATGCAGCCAGCGCCTTTTCCAATTTTACCCGCTCGTCATGGTTGGCGATCAGGGTGGCGGTGTTTGGCGGCTCGGTTGCGGGTTGGGCGGCGCGGGAGCATTTCGACGAGACGATTTCCGATTTCTGGATCGATCCTGATTTTCATCGCAGAGGTGTCGGCAGCCACCTGCTGGGCGATGTCGAAAGGCTGATAGAGGACAGGGGTTTCGAGACCATCCGGCTTGAAACCCACGCCCAGAATGAGCCGGCCGTCGCCTTTTTCCGCCACCATGGCTACAGCGTCCGCTGGCTCTCCGTCTCCTATGCGCCGAAGCTCGATCGCGAGGTGCAATCGGTAGGCCTGCAGAAGCAATTGGCCGAGGTCGAGAGCGGTCTTTATGGGCCGGCTTTCTAAGATAGAGTTTGCAGAGCGCCCACCAGCCGCATCGGCCAGTCCGGCATGATGGCGAGCGATGCGACAAGGCCTAGCTGCAATATCACGATCGATATCAGAATGCTGCGGAAGGGCTCCTTGCGCGTTTTATGCCGCAGCAGCCGTTGTGCCGAGATTGCGCCCAGGCTGCCGCCAATCAGCGCAAGCGATAACAGCGTACTTTCCCGGATGCGCCATCCGCCATTCCTCGCCGCTTCCTTGTCCCGCCAATAGACAAGAAAGACGAAAAGATTGAAGGCAATATAGGTCGTGAAACAGAGAGCGATCGTCACCATGACGTGAATTGAAGCCGGGAAATGTAAAAAACGCGTATCCTGTATTGGCGAAAATCCCGGGCCTGGCGTGAGAGGGCGCAACATGTCTTGCGCCCGCGCGCCATTTGTTCTACCCACCAAGGCCAAAGAACCCGTATATCGTGAGCTTCAGATGACCCTTGTAGACGTGCGCACCCCCGACCCGAAACGCTTCATTCCCGGCGCCACCGGCGATTGGGAAATCGTGATCGGCATGGAGGTGCATGCGCAGGTTCTCTCCAATTCGAAGCTATTTTCCGGCGCTTCTACCACCTTCGGCAATGCGCCGAACTCCAACGTATCGCTGGTTGACGCGGCCATGCCCGGCATGTTGCCCGTCATCAACGAGGAATGCGTCCGGCAGGCGGTTCGCACCGGCCTTGGCCTGAAGGCGCAGATCAACAATCGTTCGATCTTTGATCGCAAGAACTACTTCTATCCGGATTTGCCGCAGGGCTACCAGATTTCGCAATTCAAGGACCCGATCGTCGGCGAGGGCACCATCACCATTTCGCTCGGTCCGGACCGCCAGGGCAATTTCGAGGATATCGAAATCGGCATCGAACGCCTGCATCTGGAACAGGACGCCGGCAAGTCCATGCATGACCAGCACCCGACCATGTCCTTCGTGGACCTCAACCGTTCGGGCGTGGCGCTGATGGAAATCGTCTCCAAGCCGGACATGCGCTCGTCGGATGAGGCCAAGGCCTATCTCACCAAGCTGCGTTCCATCGTGCGTTACCTCGGCACCTGCGACGGCAATATGGATGAAGGCTCGATGCGCGCCGACGTCAACGTCTCCGTGCGCCGTCCGGGCGAAGGTTTCGGCACGCGTTGCGAAATCAAGAACGTCAACTCCATCCGCTTCGTCGGCCAGGCCATCGAATATGAGGCTCGCCGCCAGATCGCCATTCTGGAAGATGGCGGCGTCATCGATCAGGAAACCCGCCTGTTCGATCCCGGCAAGGGCGAGACGCGGTCCATGCGCTCCAAGGAAGATGCGCATGATTACCGTTATTTCCCCGATCCGGACCTCTTGCCGCTCGAATTCGACGATGCCTTCGTGGAAGCACTGAAGGTCGATCTGCCGGAACTGCCTGACGACAAGAAGGCGCGTTTCGTGGCCGATCTTGGTCTGTCGGTCTATGACGCCTCGATCCTCGTGTCGGAAAAGGCGATTGCCGATTATTACGAAGCTGTGGCCGCCGGTCGCGATGCAAAGGCCGCCGCCAACTGGGTCATCAACGACCTGCTCGGCGCGCTCAACAAATTTGGCAAGGATATCGAGACGACGCCGGTTTCGCCCGAACAGCTCGGCGGTATCATCGATCTCATCAAGGCCGAGACCATTTCCGGCAAGATCGCCAAGGACCTGTTCGAAATCGTCTGGAACGAAGGCGGCAATCCTGCCGAAATCGTCGAGACGCGCGGCATGAAGCAGGTGACGGATACCGGCGCCATCGAAAAGGCCGTGGACGAGATCATCGCCGCCAACCCGGATCAGGTCGAGAAGGTGAAGGCAAAGCCGACGCTCGCCGGCTGGTTCGTCGGTCAGGTCATGAAGGCGACGGGCGGCAAGGCCAACCCGCAGGCGGTGCAGGCGCTGGTGAAGGCCAAGCTCGGTATCGAGGAAGAGTGATAAGGAAGCATGCCTCTTGCACGGCGTCATGGTCGGGCTTGACCCGACCATCCACGGCCTGCGGATGCATGGATCCTCGGCTCTTGGGCCGAGGATGACGTTGAGTATCGAAATTCGACATCACTTCTGCCGGGATCAACGCCCGGCATTTCTGTTTCAAGACGGAGCCAGATCATGTTTTTCATCCGCACGGCAAGCCAGCGCGATATCGAACCCGTCCGGGCGTTGCTCGCCACGACATGGCATGCGACCTATGACGCCATCTACGGCGCGGACAAGGTGAATGAGCTGATTGCCGCTTGGCATTCGCCACAGGCCATGAAGGACCGTATCGAAAAAAAGGGCGGCGAGTTTCTGGTGGCCGATGACGGCAAGCGGATTGGCGGCATGGCCTATGGCTCCATGTCCACCAAAATGGCGAAGACGGCCCTGCTACACCAGCTCTATGTCGCGCCCGACCTTCAGCGGCAGGGCGTCGGCCGCGATCTCTTCGCCGAACTCGAAACCTGCTTTCCGGATGCGGAAATCATGCGTCTTGAAGTCGAGCCTAAAAATACTGTCGCAATCGCCTTTTATGAAGGCGTCGGATTTGTCGAGGTTGACCGAATCGAGCGCATGGCGGGCATCGAGGGGTTGCCTGGCATTGTTATGGAAAAGAGCCTGACCCGATGAATGAGACATTGCAGAAGCTGATCATCCGCACGGCGCGCGAAGACGATCTTCCCGCACTCGCCGCCATTTTTGCCGCTGACGAGATCGGCGGCCACGGGGATACGGCGGAAGAATCGGCGCAGCCGGACTATCTCGCCGCTTTCCGTGCCATCGAAGCGTCGCCGAGCGAAACGCTCTATGTGGCGGAACTGGATGGCGAGGTGGTCGGCACCTTCCAGACGGCGATCCTGACCAAGCTCGTCGGGCGAGGGGCGAAGTCCATGCTGATCGAAGCGGTGCAGACCCGCGCCGACATGCGCGGTCGCGGCATCGGCGCGGTGATGATCAATCATTGCCTGGAAGAAGCCCGCCGTCAGGGCCTGAACGCTGCGCAACTGACGTCCAACATGGCCCGGCTGGATGCGCATCGCTTTTATGAGCGGCTGGGTTTCGAGAAGCGGCATTTAGGCTTCAGGATGAAGCTGAAATAGCGCGGATATATCTCGAAATGCTGGACAATTGCCGTGAGGGGCGGCATAAGCATGTCTTGTGCCGTGCACGGAAAATCGCTGCGGCGCATTCAAGCCCGAGGAACGTAGAATGAAGACTCTCCTGACGCAAATCTTCACCTGGTGGAACGGCCAGACGATCGGAACGCGGTTTCATACCTGGCGTTTCGGCAAGAAGGTAGGACAGGACGAGTTGGGCAATACCTATTACGAAGGCGGCACAACCTCCTGGGGCATGCCGCGCCGCTGGGTGATCTATAACGGTTATGCCGAAGCGTCGGCCATTCCGCCCGGCTGGCATGGCTGGATGCATTACCGCACCGACGTGCCGCCGAGCCAGGAAAGCTACGTTGCGCGCGACTGGCAGAAGCCGCATCAGCCGAACCTCACCGGTTCGTCCAAGGCCTACCGTCCTCAGGGATCGTTGGCCGTGGCTGGCGAGCGCCCGCGCGTGACCGGCGACTACGACGCCTGGACACCCGGCAACTAAGCATCTTGTGATGCGCGGTGTTGTGCAAAACACCGCGCTTGCATCCGGCCTCACCGGTTTTTGCCACATTCCGCCCTTAGGCGTTGATCCGGTCGGCAGTTCGACACAGGCAAATATTTGGAGACATATCGTATGAGGAAAATCACGCGGGATCGTTCTTTGCGTGCGCTGACAGTCTCGCTGTTTGCAGCGGTCTCTGCTGTCATCCTCATTTCGCCCGTCTCCGCCGCCCGTCTCGAAAACCGCGTGGCGGTGTTTTCCGGCATCGACAAGATCACCGGCCGCATCACTTCCTTCGATGTCTATATCGATGAGACCGTGCAGTTCGGCGCGCTTCAGGTGACGCCGAAAGTCTGTTATTCCCGAGACCAGACCGAAACCCAGAAGATCGACGCCTTCATCGAGGTGGATGAGATCACCCTGGATCGCAAGATTAAGCGGATTTTCACGGGCTGGATGTTCGCCGACAGCCCCGGCCTTAACGCCGTTGAACACCCGATCTACGACGTGTGGCTGACGGGCTGCAAGCAGGAATCGGACGTTCCTGCTCCCTCAACGGCAAGCAAATAACCTAACGTAAAGTCTTCAGAATTGCAGGCTGGGCCGGTTGACGGCAAGGTCGAGCATTTTCGCATAATCCTGCTTCGGCACGTCGATTGCGCCGAATGTCTTGAGATGCTCTGTCGTGAATTGCGTATCGAGCAGTACGAAGCCGCTCGCTCTCAGCCGCTCCACTAGATGCACGAGGCAGATCTTCGAGGCGTTGGTGCGGCGGGAAAACATGCTTTCGCCGAAGAAGGCGGCCCCGAGCGAGACACCGTAAAGACCGCCGACAAGCTCCTTGCCTTCCCAGGCCTCGACGCTGTGGGCATGGCCGATCTGGTGCAGTTCGGTATAAAGCCTGCGAATGGTGGTGTTGATCCAGGTGCTCGGCCTGTCCGGCGCTTCCGCTGCACATCCGGCCATGACAGCTTCGAAGGCGGTGTTGAAGCGTATCTCGAACGGCTTCTTGCGCATCGCCTTGGCGAGGCTTTTGGAAATGTGAAAATCATTGAGCGGGATGATGCCCCGCATTTCCGGCTCGACCCAGAAAAGCTCCGGATCATCGGCCGAATCGGCCATGGGAAACAGGCCGGCGGAATAGGCGCGCAGCAGAATATCGACCGTTATGCCGTTATTTCTGCTGCGCCGCCCAGCCATATCGTCTTAGTGAGACGCGTCACCGGCCAGATATTTTTCCAGCCAGTGAATGTCGTAATCGCCGTTCAGAATATCCTCATTCTGGAGAAGATCCTGGAAAAGCGGCAGCGTGGTCTTGATGCCGTCGACGACGAATTCGTCGAGCGCCCGACGCAGGCGGCGGATGCATTCGTCACGGTCGCGGCCGTGGACGATCAGCTTGCCGATCATGCTGTCGTAATAGGGCGGGATTTTGTAGCCCTGATAGGCGCCCGAATCGACGCGCACGCCAAGGCCGCCCGGCGTGTGGAAATAGGTCAGCGTGCCCGGGGAGGGAACGAAGGTGCGCGGGTCTTCGGCATTGATACGGCATTCGATGGCATGGCCATGGAATTCGATATCCGCCTGTGTGACCGACAGGCCCTGGCCCGAAGCGACCCTGATCTGTTCCTGCACGAGATCCATGCCGGTGATGGCTTCCGTCACCGGATGCTCCACCTGCAGACGGGTGTTCATTTCGATGAAATAGAACTCGCCGTTTTCATAGAGGAACTCGATGGTACCGGCGCCGCGATATTTCAGCTTGCGCATGGCGCTCGCGCAGATCTCGCCGATCTTCATGCGCTGTTCGACTGTCAGTGCCGGCGAATTGGCTTCTTCCAGCACCTTCTGGTGACGGCGCTGGAGCGAGCAATCGCGTTCGCCGAGGTGAACGGCATTGCCTTCGCCATCGCCGAAAACCTGCACTTCGATATGGCGCGGTTTACCGAGGTATTTTTCCATGTAGACGGCGTCGTTGCCGAAGGCTGCCGCCGCTTCGGAACGGGCAGTCGCTACTGCCTCTTCCAGATCGGCTTCGGTCTTGGCCACCTTCATGCCGCGGCCGCCACCGCCTGCCGTCGCCTTGATGAGGACCGGGAAGCCGATCGTCCGGGCGATTTCGAGCGCGTTTTCAGGCTTCACTTCGCCATCGGAGCCGGGAACCACGGGAATGCCGAGTTCCTGCGCCGTCTGCTTGGCGGTGATCTTGTCGCCCATGATGCGGATATGTTCGGCGGTCGGTCCGATGAAGGTGATGCCGTGCGCGTCGAGAATATCGGCGAACTTGGCATTTTCCGACAGGAAGCCGTAACCGGGGTGAACGGCGTCCGCACCGGTGATTTCGCAGGCCGCAACGATCTGGTGGATGTTGAGGTAGCTGTCACGCGAGGGCGGCGGGCCGATGCACACGCTTTCGTCGGCAAGGCGCACATGCATGGCGTCCGCGTCGGCCGTGGAATGCACGGCCACCGTCGGAATGCCAAGCTCCTTGGCGGCGCGCAGGACACGTAGCGCGATCTCGCCGCGGTTGGCTATGAGGATCTTCGAAACCATGCTGAACCGCCTTTATTCGATGACCACGAGGGCTTCGCCATACTCCACGGGCTGAGCGTCGTTGACGACGATTTCCACGACCTTGCCGGACTTGGGAGCCGGGATCTGGTTCATGGTCTTCATGGCTTCGACGATGAGGATGGTCTGGCCTTCCTTGACGGTTGCACCCACTTCGATGAAGGGACGTGCGCCCGGGGCAGGCGACAGATAGACCGTACCGACCATCGGCGAGGACACGGTATTGGCCGGGTTGCGGGCAGGCGCTGCGGAGGCAGCAGGCGCTGCGGGCGCGGCAACTGCGGGAGCAGCAGCGGGCGCTGCTGCCGGTACTGCGTAGGGGGCGGGCGCCGCGGCATAGACCGTGGCGGGCGGAGCGGCGCGGGAAACGCGGATGCGCAGGTCGTCCTGCTCCACTTCGATTTCCGAAAGGTCGGTATCATTGAGGATATTCGCGAGCTCGCGGATCAGTTCCTTGTCGATACCCTGTTTCTTTTCAGACATGACAAACCCTATTCTTTGTTTCTTTTTATGCCGTGATGTTCTTCAGCGCGTGAAGCGCCATGATGTATCCATATGGTCCGAAACCGCAGACCATGCCCTTCGCCGCCGGTGATACCATCGATTTGTGACGGAACTCCTCGCGGGCGTGGATGTTGGAAATGTGCACTTCCACGACCGGCGTGGAAATCGCGCGAATGGCGTCGTGCAGGGCGATGGACGTGTGGCTGTAGGCGCCGGGATTGATGACGACGCCCACCGCCCGTTCACCCGCCTCATGCAACCAGTCCACGAGCACACCTTCGTGGTTGGACTGGCGGAATTCCACTGCGAAACCGAGATCGGCACCGGCTTGAAGGCAATCATTCTCGATGTCCTTCAGCGTCTTGCCACCATAGATACCCGGTTCCCTTTTTCCCAGCATGTTGAGATTGGGGCCGTTGATGACGATGATGATGTTGCTCATTCAAGTTTCCATAAGAAAATCAGCGACAGCTATAGACTGCGCAGCCGCCAAGGAAAAGCCCCCGCAAGCCGGAAAGCGCCGGCTTGCCCGGCATCTCACAGGGAATGCAGTGGCTTTTTTGGAAATCAGGAGCAGGTGGCTTTGCCACAGCTGCGCATATTGGCGATTTTTTCCTTCAGCGGGTCCGCGCCGACGGCGCCGAAAACCGCCTCGTCGCCGACAATATAGGAGGGGGTGCCGGTGATGCCGAGGCTGGTTGCCAGCTTGTAAGTCTCCTGCACCTGCTCGTCATTGGGGTTCTCCGCCATTGATTTGCGGATATCGGCTTCCTTGAGGCCGAGCGAGGTCGCGACTTCCATGGCGCTGTCCTCATTCGCGCGTCCGCGGCCGCCGAGCAGGGTGCGCTGGAATTCGGGGTACTTGGCCGGTGCAAGCAGCTTCACGGCATTGGAAACGCGGTGAGCGGCAACCGATTCCGGTCCGAGGATCGGGAATTCCTTGAGGACGACGCGCACCTTCTTGTCGCTCTTGAGGATATTGTCCATGTCGCCCATGGCGCGTTTGCAATAACCGCAATTGTAATCGAAGAACTCGACCAGCGTGACGTCGCCATCCGGGTTGCCGAGCGCCAGATCGAATTTCGATTCGAAGATGGCCTTCTTGTTGTCGGCGACGGCTTCCGCCGCCTTGGCGTTGCGCGCCGCATATTGCTTGCGCTCAAGCGCATCCTGAACCTCGAGCATGATTTCCGGGTTCTCGATCAGATATTGCTTGATGAACTCGCCCATTTCCTTCTTCTGCTGCTCGTCGAGCGCATGGGCGGGCAGGGAGGCGAATACCGTCGAAAGGGCCGTCACGCTGGCGAGAAGGGTGGAACGGAGAAAATGCGCCATATCGGTCCTCATTCTGTTCGGCCGAAGCCTCTTGAAATCTTATGAAGGCAATTACCTTACTTTAAGCCAAATGCCATACGGCAAAAATACTTGTCCGCATTATGATCTCATGATTGTGAAGATTGTGATTCTGCGGCAAGTCTCTGAAATACGGTTCAGGAAAGAGCATGCCCTTGATTACGATGTCGAAGCGGAGCGCAGTCGAACCCTTTCACGCCATGGATATCCTGGCGGAAGCGAACAGGCGCAGGCAGGCGGGCCGCCCCGTCATTTCCATGGCGGTCGGCCAGCCCTCGCATCCCGCGCCGAAAGCCTCGCTTGCGGCGGCTGAGGCCGCGCTGAAACACGGGCGCATCGGTTACACAGATGCGCTGGGTCTGCGCGAGCTGCGCGAGGCGATTGCCGGCCATTACCGGCTGCGCCACCAGGTTGCCATCGATCCGGCCCGCATCGCCGTGACCACGGGCTCATCTGCCGCCTTTAATCTCGCTTTCCTCAGCCTTTTCGATGCGGGCGACCATGTTGCCATCGCAAGGCCCGGCTATCCGGCCTATCGCAATATTCTGAAGGCGCTCGGCCTCAATGTCGTGGAAGTGCCGGTCACCGCCGAAACCGGTTATACGCTGACGCCGGCAAGTCTCGAACGGGCGGAAACGAAAGCCGGCTGCAAGCTGAAGGGCGTGCTTCTGGCAAGCCCGGCCAATCCGACCGGCACGGTTACCGGCCGCGAGGCGCTGAAGCGGCTGGCAAGCTATTGCGAAAGCCGCGACATGGCTTTCATTTCCGATGAGATCTACCACGGCCTTACCTTTGTCGGCGAAGAGACAAGCGCGCTCGAAATCACCGACAATGCCGTGATCATCAATTCCTTCTCGAAATATTATTGCATGACCGGCTGGCGCATCGGCTGGATGGTCCTGCCCGAAAATCTGGTCAGGCCGGTCGAGTGCCTGGCGCAGAGCCTTTATATTTCACCGCCCGAGCTGTCACAGCTGGCGGCGACGGCGGCCTTCTCGGCTGCGGAGGAACTGGATGTTTACCGGGAAAGCTATCGCACCAACCGCGATTTCCTGATGGCGCGCCTGCCGGAGATCGGCCTGCCGCTTGCATCCCCGATGGATGGCGCTTTTTACGCCTATGTTGATACCAGCCGTTTTTCCAATGACAGCATGGATTTCGCCAAGCGCATGCTGGCGGAAATCGATGTGGCAGCGACGCCCGGCATGGATTTCGATCCCGAGGAAGGCCACAGGGCGCTGCGCATTTCCTATGCGGGTTCCGTGTCGGATATAGCCGAGGCTGTGGGACGTATCGCCGGCTGGCTGAAATAAGCCGCCGGCTCTCCTGTTCACATAAAAGATCAGGCGGGTGCGCAGCTGAAAGTGCTGTTAAACGCCTTTTCGCCCTTGGCAGTGAAGGTCAGCACACGGCCGTTTCCGCGCCGCAGCCAGTCGCGCTGCTGCATCGCCTCAAGCAGCGATGCGCCAAGCCCGCCGCCGAGATGATGGCGGCGTTCGCTCCAGTCCAGGCAATGCAGGCAGATCGGGCGTCGGGCTTTTTCGAGCGGCGAAAGGTCGATCCCGAAGCTTGAGAAGAAATCACGCCCGCTCTCCGTCAGTGCGGGATCGTCGCCTGACGTCACGAGCCCTTTTGCGGTGATGGCGGCAAGCAGCGCCACGCCGCTCTCCCCGGCCAGATGATCGTAGCAGATGCGCGCTTCCCGCAGCGCCTTGTCCTTCGGTCCCGTGCGGACGCGGACCGCGCCCGTGCGCTGGGCAAGACCCATAAGCGCTTCCAGAACATGCGCCACATCCTCGTCGGAAAGGCGGAAATAGCGGTGACGCCCCTGTTTTTCCGCTTTCAGGAGCTGCGCCTCGGAGAGCTTCGATAGATGCCCGCTGGCGGTCTGCAGGGTCACGCCAGCGGCTTCGGCAAGCTCGCTTGCGGTCAGCGCACGTCCGTCCATCAGCGCGGTCAGGATGTTGGCGCGGGCAGGGTCGCCGATCAGCGCGGCGACATTGGCGATCAGGGGGCCGTCTTTCATGCTTCGATGGTAGCCGAAGCATTGATGCAAGGCAATGGCGTAAAAGAAAGAGGTAAACCACGAGGAGACAAATGATGCTGACCTGTTTCATCCGCTACGAGATCGATCCTTTCAAGGTCGACGCCTTCGAACGATATGCCCGCACATGGGGTGAGGCGATACCGCGCTGCGGGGCCGATCTGATCGGTTATTATGCGCCGAAGGAGGGATCGAGCACGATTGCCTACGGTGTCTACAACATCGAAAATCTCGCCGCCTACGAAGCCTACAGGGCACGGCTCGCCGTCGATCCCGCCGGGCGGGACAACTACGAATTCGCCCGCCGTGAGCAGTTCATCCGCCGCGAGGACCGGCTTTTTCTGCGTCTCGCCTCCGCTCCGCATGCCGGAGGCGGACAATGATCGCCGTTATCTTCGAGGTCTGGCCGGCTGAAGGTGAGAAGCAGCATTATCTCGATATCGCGGCAGGCCTGCGTGCTGAACTGGAAACCATCGACGGTTTCCTGTCCGTCGAGCGATTTCAAAGCATCGGCAATCCGGACAAGATGCTGTCTCTGTCCTTTTTCCGGGATGAAGAGGCGGTGAGGGCATGGCGCAACACCCTGCCGCATCGCGCCGCACAGTCGCTGGGCCGGTCCGGTGTTTTTTCCGATTACCGGCTGCGTATCGCGCAGGTGATCCGCGACTATGGCCTGGAGGAACGGGAGGAAGCGCCAGTCGACAGCCGGAAAGCCCATCCGGCAGAGGGAACAGCTTAGGCTGATGTATCCAGCATCAGTTTTTCTGCATGCCGCTGCAAGGCTTTCTGGTTCGAACTCGCCTTTGAAACCCGTTATAGATGGGCCAATGTGGTGTGCGACACCCTTAGGATTGGACAAGGAGAAAAGCGATGTCGGCAGAAAAAGTAGCGATTGTAACGGCAGGCGGCAGCGGCATGGGGGCTGCCGTGGCGAAACGTCTGGCCGCGGATGGCTACAAACTCGCAATCCTGTCGTCATCGGGCAAGGGAGAAGCGCTGGCGCAGGAGCTTGGCGGCATCGGTGTCACCGGCTCCAACCAGTCCAATGACGATCTCCAGCGGCTCACGGATCTGACGCTCGAAAAATTCGGCCGCATCGATGTGCTGGTCAACAGTGCCGGCCATGGCCCGCGCGCCTCCATCCTCGATATCACCGACGAGCAATGGCATACGGGTCTTGACGTCTATCTGATGAACGTCATCCGCCCGACGCGGATCGTCGCCCCCGTCATGGTGAAGCAGAAGGCGGGCGCGATCGTCAACATCTCTACCGCCTGGGCTTTCGAGCCGAGCAGCATGTTCCCGACCTCGGCCGTGTTCCGCGCCGGCCTTGCCTCCTACACGAAGATTTTCGCCGATACCTATGCGGCCGATAATGTGCGCATGAACAATGTGCTACCCGGCTGGATCGACAGCCTGCCGGCAACGGAGGAACGCCGCGGGAGCGTGCCGATGCAGCGTTACGGCAAGAGCGAGGAAATTGCCGCCACCGTGGCATTCCTTGCATCAGAAGGTGCAGGTTACATTACCGGCCAGAACATCCGCGTCGATGGCGGCCTGACGCGGTCCGTTTGACGGGCGGGCATCCTCAAACCCTCATTCCTGTGACAGGTACAAGGATGAGGAAAGGAGAGCGACTACAAAAAAGGCCCCTCAACCGACGCAACTAGAGGCCCAAGCATAAAAAACGCTCGTTATTGCACCACCAAAAGCAAAACGCCCGCAACATTGTTGCGGGCGTTTTTTAATCCAGTTTCTATCAGAAGAAACCCTTGCGCTGCCACCAGCCGCCCTTGCGCGGCTTCGGCTCGTCACCATCGGGATTTGCCGTCGTACCGGAAGAGGTCACAACCGGCTCCGAACTGGAAACGTTGCTACCCCGGTTCGCACGGACTTTTTCTTCCGTTGCGGATGCTTCCGGTTGAGAAGCCAGATCGGCCGAGGCTGCACCGACTTCCTCGATAGCGACATCAACGACGGTCGCTTCGACGATTGCTGGCTCAACGACCACCGGTTCGACCGTTTCAACGGCTTCTGCCTTCGGTGCCTCTTCCGTTTCCGTCTTGGCCTTCGCCTTGCGGGTACGGCGCGGCTTTTTCGGCGCTTCTTCTTCAACGACGTCAGCGACAACGCCTTCCACCACGTCGGCAGCGACCGGCTCTTCGGTGACCGGAGTTACGGCGGAGGCCTCTTCGCCTTCACCTTCCGTCTCGCCTTCATCGCCAGCTTCGGTGCCTGCGGCATCGAGAGCCTCGTCTTCGGCGCGGTTGCGGCGGCCGCCGCGCTTGCCGCGACGACGGCGCTTGCGCTTGCCGTCCTCATCGGATGTTGCAGCTTCGCTTACGCCGTTTTCATCGGCTTCCGCTCCGGCCTCATCGGTTTCGACGCTATCGTCGTCGTCCGAATCGTCGCCTTCGTTTCCGGCTTCGGCATCAAGCGCACCGTTCTGTTCGTTTTGTCCGCCCTTGCCACGACGGCGGCGGCGACGCTTGCGCTTGCGCTTGCCGTCCTCGCCATTGTCGCTCTGCTGCGGTTGCTGGCGCGGCTCGGCGCTCTGGGCCTTGACGATTTCTTCCTCGTCTTCGTCCTCTTCCACCTCGGCGACGAAATCGTCTTCCTCTTCCACGAAGTTCGGAAGCATCTGGATGAGGCTTTCGATCTTCACCGGATTTTCAACGGCTTCACCGCGATCAATGGCGAAATGCTGCGCGCCGACGCTCGAATCGGCGGCGATGATGATCGACACGCCGAAGCGGCCTTCATAATCGACGATCGTGCCGCGCTTGTGGTTGAGCAGGTAAAGTGCCGTTTCCGGTGTGGTGCGAACGGTGATGTTATGCGTCGTGTTACGCAGCAGATATTCCTCGATACCGCGCAGGACATGCAGCGCGATAGAGGATTCCGAACGCACATGGCCCGTGCCGCCGCAATGCTGGCAGACCTGGGTGGTCGATTCCAGCACCGAAGCGCGGATGCGCTGGCGCGACATTTCCAGAAGGCCGAAATGCGAGATGCGGCCGACCTGGATGCGGGCGCGATCGTTCTTCAGGCAATCCTTGAGCTTCTTCTCGACGGCGCGGTTGTTGCGCTTTTCTTCCATGTCGATGAAGTCGATGACGACAAGACCGGCAAGGTCGCGCAGGCGCAATTGCCGCGCCACTTCTTCCGCCGCCTCGAGGTTGGTCGTCAGCGCGGTTTCCTCGATGGAATGCTCGCGGGTCGAACGGCCGGAGTTGACGTCGATGGAAACCAGAGCTTCCGTCTGGTTAATGATGAGGTAACCACCGGACTTCAACGTGACCTGCGGCTGCAGCATCCGGTCGAGCTGGGCTTCGATGCCGGAGCGCGAGAAGATCGGGTGAATGTCGCGGTAAGGCTGAACCACCTTGGCATGGCTCGGCATCAGCATCTTCATGAAGTCTTTGGCTTCACGATAGCCTTCTTCGCCGGAAACGATGATCTCGCCGATATCCTTGTTGTAGAGATCGCGGATCGAGCGCTTGATCAGCGAGCCTTCCTCGTAAACGAGGCAGGGTGCCGTGGAATTCAGCGTCAGCGTGCGGACATTTTCCCACAGGCGCATCAGATATTCGAAGTCGCGCTTGATTTCGACGCGGGTGCGGTTGGCGCCTGCGGTACGCAGAATGACGCCCATGCCCTGCGGAACCTCCAGATCGCGCGCGATTTCCTTCAGGCGCTTGCGGTCGGTCGGCTGGGTAATCTTGCGGGAAATGCCACCGCCACGCGCCGTATTCGGCATCAGCACGGAATAACGGCCGGCAAGCGACAGGTAGGTGGTGAGTGCCGCACCCTTGTTGCCGCGCTCTTCCTTGGCCACCTGCACCAGAAGAATCTGGCGGCGCTTGATGACTTCCTGAATGCGGTACTGCTTGCGCGGCTTGCGGGCGACGCGATCGGGAACCTCTTCCATGGCGTCTTCGGCGCCGACGGATTCGATCACTTCCTTTTCGTGATGATCGTCGTCATCGTCGTCATCATCATCGTCATTGCCGCGGCGAAGGCCATCGACTTCTTCGGAAATCGTATCGGTATCGACCATTGCGGCCATCTCGCCGCCGGTGCTGCCGTCTTCTTCGGCTGAGGCTTCAGCGGCTTCGGCTGCTGCTTCTTCCGCAGTCTTCTTCTTGGCGCGGGGGCGGCGGGTGCGCTTCTTCGGCTTTTCTTCCTCGGCAGGCGCTTCTTCTGCTACGGCCTCGACGGCTGCCTCTTCCGAAACCTCTTCCGCGACGGCTGTGGTTTCTTCCGTAACAACGGTTTCAATGGTTTCGCTCGCGGAAACGATACCAACGTCCGGCTGGTCCACCTGCGAAAGGTCGATCATCGGTGCTGCTGGTTCAGGGGCGTCAGCGGATTCGAAGTCGTCGCTGCGACGATGATCCTCGGCTTCCGCTTTCAGGAGGGCCTGACGGTCGGCAAGCGGAATCTGGTAGTAGTCCGGATGGATTTCCGCAAAAGCGAGAAAGCCGTGGCGGTTTCCACCGTAATCGACGAAGGCCGCCTGAAGCGAGGGTTCAACCCGCGTTACCTTGGCAAGGTAGATATTGCCGCGGATCTGCTTTTTGTGCTCCGATTCGAAATCGAATTCTTCGATCCGGTTCCCACGGACAACGACTACGCGTGTCTCCTCTTCGTGGGAGGCGTCGATAAGCATTTTGTCTGCCATGTAAGCTGTGCTCCTCGGCGCAGCCTTGTTTTATACGAGAACAGGCCCGCCACACGGACGAGCCTTTCATATGAGTGCAAGGATGTGCCGGAAATGAAGTCTCCGGCCGGGCCTCTGTAAACTGGCAGCATCCGGACCGACGGCGAGGCGCTTGGCCTGCTCCTGGTATCCGGTTCATGTGAAAACTGCTGCGACATCATTGGCCAGGCGGAACGACAATAATATATAGACCCCTTGGGATCCGATGAATTTGCTCTCCTCAGAGCGGCGGTGGCATTGCCACCGGGTAGGTCTCCGGCCACGGCCGGAATTGATCCAGTTTCAGGATAAATGTAACGACGGCAGATGATTGCCCGATTTGCAGCGCCAGCGTCTTTTTCGATTGGCAGCCGGCGGGCATCTATCCCGTCAACACTTTTAACCCTCGTCCTTGTTGTATGTTTTCTCTGTCATAATAGCAATAGGCTGGCTAAATATGCCATATTATTGGTGGAATTTCCGGGTTAATAATTGGTTCACCAAGGCCTGCGATTGTGGGGCGCAAACGCGCAAACAAACGTCCGGCGTGGTCGAAATCGTGCCGTTCCCGGTGCTTTTCCGCCCTATTTATCGAAAATGACTGAAATACGGAATTTCTTGAAGACCATGAATTTCACGCGCAGCGCAGCGATATTCGGTGGGGCAGGGCCGCTTGGTGCGCGAATCGCACGGATTGCGGGCGCCTTTTCGTTTCTTGTCGCCGCTTATGTTTCCGCGGTTCCGGCAGCGGCCCTGGCCGCCGAACCGCTTGTCGTCCATCAGGCCCGCATCATCGGCGATGAAGCGCGTACCCGCATCGTTCTCGATTTTGCCGAAGAGCCGGAATTCGACGTTCACTATCTCGATTCGCCCGCCCGCATCGTCGTGGATTTTCCGGCGGTGAATTTCGCTTTTCCCGCATCCGACCTCAAGCCGACGGGCCTGTTCTCGGACATACGCTTCGGCAGCATGGGGCAAAACAGCGCCCGCATCGTACTGACGGCGAAAAAACCGGTTCAGGTGGCGGTTGCCGAAACCAAAAAGGGCGATGATGGCGCGTCGTTTCGTTTCGTTCTCGATACGGAGATCACCACCAAGGGCAAATTCGCCGAGCTGGTGAAGGAGCAGCAATGGCAGGTGCCGGCGCCTGTCACCACCGCCGCAATCACCCCCGGCGACAAGACATCGCGTCAGGCGGAATTCGTCATTGCGGTCGATGCCGGCCATGGCGGCATCGATGCCGGTGCGACGGGCGGCGCGACCGGCACGGAAGAAAAGGTCATCACGCTGACCTTTGCGAAGGAGCTTGCGGAACGGCTGAACCGGGAGCCGGGCATCAGGGCCTTCCTGACCCGCGAATCCGACACGTTTCTTGCGCTGTCCGAACGGGTGACGATTGCCCGGCAGAATAATGCCAACCTGTTCATTTCAGTCCACGCCGACACCCTGAAGCAGAAGGGCATCCGGGGCGCCACCGTCTACACATTGTCCGATCGGGCATCGGACAGGCAGGCGCAGGAACTGGCGGAGCGCGAAAACAAGTCCGACCAGATCGCCGGTGTGGCCGCCTCCACCGAACCGCCTGAGGTCGCCGATATCCTTCTCGATTTCACCCGTCGTGAAACCCAGGCCTTTTCGGTAACGCTTGCTGAAAACATCGTGTCCTCTTTCGAAGGGCAGATCGGCCTGATTAATAATCCGCATCGTTACGCCGGTTTCATGGTGCTGCGTGCCCATGACGTGCCCTCGGTGCTGCTTGAACTCGGTTTTCTCTCCAATGCGGAAGACGAAAAGCTGCTTCTCGACGGCGAATGGCGCGGGAAGGTCGCCGACAGGCTGGCAACGGCGGTCGGACGGTACAGAGCCAAGGCCATGGCGAACGGTGGATGAAGCGCCACCCGGCGATGCAACGCTACTGTTGCCGCCGTGCCGCTTGCAGCCGAAAAGCTGTTCAATTCTTGGGCCTTGCGGACGATTAAGGACGCAAAGCCCTATTTTACTCACATTCGCCGCGTTACTCGGGAAGCGGATTCGGTGGCAATCCGCAAGGCGGCAGGTGTGCGATTGCGGCGGTTGGTCCGGTAACATATCGGAGAATGCTGCCCTATCCGGCTTGTCATCGAAGGTATGGTGTGCAAAACGGCACGCGATATGCAAGGATGCGCCCGTAAATCGTCGGGCGTTGATGGTTACGATTCGAATTATCGGTAGCTTGGTATGATCAGACTGATTGGATATTTTTTCGGCTTGGCCAGCGTGCTCTTCCTGTGCGCCGCCGCCGCCGGTGCAATTTATTTGCACGGCGTGACGAAAGACCTGCCGGATTACGCAGTTCTGAGCACGTATGAGCCGCCGGTAACGACCCGCGTGCATGCCGGCAACGGTGCGCTGATGGCGGAGTATGCCCATGAAAAGCGCCTGTTCCTGCCGATCCAGGCCATACCTGACCGGGTGAAGGCGGCCTTCCTTTCGGCGGAAGACAAGAATTTCTACAACCATCCGGGTGTCGACGTCTTCGGTCTCGGCCGCGCCATTCTCGTCAATATCCAGAATCTCGGCTCCGGCCGCCGTCCGGTCGGCGCCTCCACCATCACCCAGCAGGTGGCGAAGAACTTCCTTCTGACCAACGACCAGACCATCGACCGCAAGCTCAAGGAAGCCATTCTCTCCTTCCGCATCGAGCAGACCTATTCCAAGGACAAGATCCTCGAGCTTTATCTCAACGAGATTTTCTTCGGCCTGAATTCCTACGGCATTGCCGGTGCGGCGCTCACCTATTTCAATAAATCGGTGACGGAACTGACGATTGCCGAGACGGCCTATCTCGCATCGCTGCCGAAGGGTCCGGCCAACTATCACCCGATCCGTCGCGAAAAGGCGGCTCTCGAGCGCCGCGACTGGGTGATCGACCGCATGGCCGAAAACGGCTACATCACGGTCGCCGACGCCACGGATGCCAAAAAACAGCCGCTTGGCGTCAATCTGCGTCGCGGTGGCGCGCATATTTTCGCGTCCGATTATTTCGCCGAAGAAGTTCGCCGCCAGATTGTCGAGAAATACGGCGAGGAAGCGCTTCTTGAAGGTGGGCTCTCGGTCCGCACCTCTTTCGATCCGCAGATTCAGATGGAGGCGCGCAAGGCGCTTCAGGACGGTCTGGTGCAATATGACGAGCGTCGCGGTTTCCGCGGACCCATCGAAAAGATCGAAACGACCGGCGACTGGACGGCGGCGCTCGCCAAGGTCAAGGGCCTGCGTGATGTTCCCGAATGGAAAGTCGCAGTCGTGCTCGCCGTTGCTGCCGATGGCGTCGATATCGGCGTGCAGCCGGACACGGAAACGGAAGATGGCGACAAGCGCACTCGCGGCCATATCTCCGCTGAAAACATGCGCTGGGCCTATCGTGATGCGACCGGCAAAAAGGCAACTGCCAAGTCGCCGGTGGGTGTCGTTGCGGCAGGCGATGTGATCTATGCGCAGCCGCTTTCCAATTCCGGCAATGAATATCGTTTGCGCCAGCCGCCGAAAGTGCAGGGCGGCATGGTGGTGATGGATCCGCATACCGGCCGTGTTCTGGCCATGGTCGGCGGCTTCTCATATGCGCAGTCGGAATTCAACCGCTCCACGCAGGCGATGCGCCAGCCGGGCTCCTCCTTCAAGCCTTTCATCTACGCGGCAGCGCTGGACAATGGTTATACCCCGGCATCGGTCATTCTCGACGCGCCGATCGAAGTGGTTTCCGGCGGTCAGGTCTGGAAGCCGCAGAATTACGGCGGGGGTTCCGCCGGTCCTTCGACCCTGCGTCTCGGTATTGAAAAATCCCGTAACCTTATGACCGTGCGTCTCGCACAGGACATGGGCATGAATCTGGTGGCGGAATATGCCGAACGCTTCGGCATCTATGACAAGATGCCGCCGCTTCTGGCCATGTCGCTCGGTTCGGGTGAAACGACAGTCATGCGTATGGTCTCGGCCTATTCGGTCATTGCCAATGGCGGCAAGCAGATCAAGCCGACGCTGATCGACCGTATTCAGGACCGTTACGGCAAGACGATCTTCCGTCACGAAGAGCGTGCCTGCGAAGGCTGCAATGCCACCAGCTGGCAGAACCAGGACGAGCCCGTAATCGTCGATAATCGCGAACAGGTTCTCGACCCGATGACCGCCTACCAGACGACGTCCATGCTGGAGGGTGTCGTGCAGCGCGGTACGGCGGCTGGCAAGATCAAGGTCGATCTGCCGGTTGCCGGCAAGACGGGCACCACCAACGATGAAAAGGACGCCTGGTTCGTCGGTTATACGCCGGACATGGTCGCCGGCCTTTATATCGGTTTCGATTCGCCCGCGCCTCTCGGTCGCGGCGGCACGGGTGGCTCGCTGTCCGCGCCGATCTTCGGCGAGTTCATCTCCGATGCGGCCAAGCACATGGAGCCGAGCAAGTTCATCGTACCGAGCGGCATGAACTTCGTCGCCGTCAATCGCAAGACCGGCATGGCGGCAGTTGAAGGCGAACCGGACACCATCATGGAAGCCTTCAAGCCCGGCACCGGCCCGGCCGACAGCTTCTCGGTGATCGGCGCGGAAAACTACATGTCGCAGGAAGATATTCTGAAGACCTCGCCGCAGGCGCAGCAGGCCATTACCGGCGGCGGCGGCGGTCTTTATTGACCCCAGTTCAGGGATCATCGGGGGGCGCGGGTCTTTACATCCGCGCCCCCCGCATTTATTTGAGCAACGAGTTTCAATGAAGGCGAAGAACCAGCGAAATGCGCAATGAAATCGTGAACGTAGTCGACGAAATCAAGCAGGCCATAAGCCTGCTGAGGAGGCATCTTTGACTGGGACCAGGCGATAAGACGACTGGACTGGTTGAATAACAAGGCAGAGGACCCGACCCTCTGGAACGATGCCACCGAGGCCCAGAAGCTGATGCGCGAGCGCCAGCAGCTGGATGACAGCATCAGCGGCGTGAAGGCGCTTGAGCAGCAGCTCAAGGACAATATCGAGCTGATCGAACTCGGCGAGATGGAAGGCGACGACGAGATCGTCAAGGACGCCGAAGATGCGCTTAAGGCGCTGAAGAACGAGGCGAACCGCCGTCAGGTGGAAGCCATGCTCTCGGGCGAGGCGGACAGCAACGACACCTATCTCGAAGTGCACTCCGGCGCCGGCGGCACGGAAAGCCAGGACTGGGCGAACATGCTGCTGCGCATGTATACCCGCTGGGCGGACCGCGAAGGCTTCAAGGTCGAGGTGCTCGAAGTTCACGATGGCGAAGAAGCCGGCATCAAATCCGCGACGATCCTCGTCAAGGGCCACAATGCCTTTGGCTGGCTGAAGACGGAATCGGGCGTGCATCGTCTTGTTCGCATTTCGCCCTATGACAGCAATGCGCGTCGCCACACGTCGTTCTCCTCCGTCTGGGTCTACCCGGTGGTTGACGATTCGATCCAGATCGACGTCAACGAAAGCGATTGCCGTATCGATACCTATCGTTCGTCCGGCGCGGGCGGCCAGCACGTCAACACCACCGATTCGGCCGTGCGCATTACGCATATTCCGACCGGTATCGCGGTTGCCTGCCAGCAGGAGCGCTCGCAGCACAAGAACCGCGCCAAGGCGTGGGACATGCTGCGCGCCCGCCTTTACGAGGTGGAGTTGCAGAAGCGGGAAGAGGCAGCCAATGCACAGGCCGCTTCCAAAACCGATATCGGCTGGGGCCACCAGATCCGTTCCTACGTTCTGCAGCCTTACCAGCTGGTCAAGGACCTGCGCACCGGCGTGGAAAGCACCGCACCCGGCAACGTGCTGGACGGTGACCTGAACGAGTTCATGGAAGCCGCTCTCGCCCACCGCATCAGCGGCGGCGCGGATGTGGAAGTGGCGGATATCGACTGACGCGTCAAAGCGTTGATTGAAATGATCACCCCCTCGCAAACCCATTGCGAGGGGTTTTTCGTTGGAGGAGATGCATGAAACAGGCGCTTTATATCGTCGACGTCCAGCCAAGCTTCAATCCGCCGGCTTCGCTGGTGGCGGACATAACCGCGCTCGCCGCCACCATGCCAAGCGTCGCCAGCGTCGAGCGCCATGATGAGAGCGTGACACCTTTCGAGCGGCAACTGGGCTGGAAGCCGGGCAGGGATGACTGCTCGCTGGTTCAGGCGGATCGGATATTCATCAAGCACGGTTATGCGCCGCCAAGGGAAGCGATCGACCATCTCCTGTCCCTGAAGGTCGAGAGGGTGCTGGTCTGCGGTATTCAGGCAGATACCTGCGTGCTGGCGGCCGGGTTCGCGTTTTTCGACGCGGGACTTCACCCCACGCTTCTGCCGTGGCTGACGGTTGGTTCAAGCCTCGACCGCAGCGGCGAACTCGGCGCCAGATTATGGAAACATCATTTCGGCGCAGTTCTTTCCGGGCCGCATGAGCTTAAACCGGACGTGCTCTAGCCGTCAGTTCGAGGCTTTCTCGATCTTCATCTCGCCAAGCTCATCGATCAGGATCGTCCAGCTTTCCGCTTCCTTGGCCATCGGGTCGGTTTTCAGATAAACGGTCACGAACAGGCCGGGTGAGGCGGATGCGCCGTTCGAGCTTTCCGGACGAATATCCGTGACGTAGGATTTCATCTGGTTGAACTCTTCCAGCTCGACATTTTCGAGGAGATTGGGTCCGTCGGCGGTAAAGACGATGCGCTGCAGGTAGATCTTCGCGGTACCATCCCCCTGACGAATTGCAACCACCTTGTAATAACCGCGTGTCGGCGCTGCTGGCGGCGGCCGCAGCTGGCCGTCAGAGCCTTTCACCGGCTCCAGATTCTGCTCTTCCCACATGCCGCTGCTGACGACGAAGATCGCCGAGACCGGCAAGGCGTCGATCGCCTCCGTCTGCGCCCGTGCGGAAAGCACGGCTGTGGCGAGAAAGAGAGTGGCAAGGATCGGTGTTTTCAGATGCATGGCTATCGTCGGTCGTTGGCGTCAATTGTTGAATTGTTCGGCGAGAACCCGGTCGGACCATGAACGGTCCGGATCCGAGAGAATTCTGGCCGTCCTGTCCTGCGATTGCGCAATCCGCACATGGCGCACGGATTTCACCTCCGTATGGTCGGCCACGGCGTTCACCGGGCGCTTGTCACGCTCCAGAACATGAATGTCGACCGTCACCTTGTTCGGCAATAGAGCGCCGCGCCAGCGCCTTGGCCGGAACGCGCTGACGGGGGTAAGCGCCAGAAGCGGTGATTCGAGCGGCAGGATCGGCCCATGGGCGGAGAAATTATAGGCTGTCGACCCCGCAGGCGTCGCCACCATCATGCCGTCGCAGATCAACTCTTCCAGCCGAACCTTGCCATCCACCTCGACACGAAGCTTGGCGGCCTGATGTGACTGCCGGAAGAGGCTCACTTCATTCATGGCGAGTGCCGTAAATTCGTCGCCATCGGAATCCGTCGTCGTCATGCGCAGCGGATGAAAATCATTGCCCGTCGCCACCGCGATGCGCTCGCGCAGGCCTTCCACGCGGTAGTCATTCATCAAAAACCCGACCGATCCCCGGTTCATGCCGTAGACGCGTCTGCCGGAATTCATCGTCTCGTTGAGGATTTGCAGCATGAAGCCGTCGCCGCCCAGCGCCACAATCACCTCCGCTTCCTCGAAAGGCGCGTTGCCGTAAGCCGTTTTCAGCTCCTCCATCGCCATCTGTGCCTCCTCGGAGGCGGATGCAACGAAGGATAGTGAATAGGTAGAATGCGACATCCGCTTCCCTCGACAACGACGCAAACCGCAACCGGCTTGTGACAGATGCTGTAACCTGTTGAAGTGGCTCGTAATCTCTAAACCGGCAGGAGTACGGTCGCTTGCAAGCCACAAGACCCGTCCTTGGTACATGAAGACGGCGGCTGGCCACAAGGCCTTTCGGTCAGGCAGGCGTTCGCCTTCACAGGAAGCCGGTCCACAGCTTCTTGGTTTATGGCTTCGGACAAGGGTTGCGATGCGGGGCGGCGTAAGGCAGTTTGCGCAAGGCAGGCGGAATGACTGATGGCAGGAGACGTGTGTGGTGCTGAACTACAATATCTACGATGTCTTTACCGAGACCAAAATGGCGGGAAACCCGCTGGCGGTCATGTATGACGCGGATGATCTCGACAAGGCGACAATGCAGGCGATCGCGCGGGAAATGAATCTTTCCGAGACCGTTTTTGTCAATCGTTCGGGCAATCCCGCCCACGCAGCGTCAGTACGCATATTCACGCCTTCAGGTGAATTGCCTTTCGCCGGCCATCCCACCGTCGGTGCTGCTGTCGCTATCGCCGAGCGTAACCGCGGCGAGGGCGATGACGATATCGATATGGTCTGCGTGCTGGAGGAGCAGGTGGGCCCGGTGCGCTGCGCGGTCAAGATGCGCGCTGGCGCAGTCAGCTTCGCCGAATTCGACCTGCCGCGCAAATCTTCGCGCGTCGACCTGCCGCTCGATCATGCCGCGCTTGCCGATGCGCTGGGTGTGAGCGAAGGCCACCTCGGCTTTGAAAATCATGTGCCGTCGATCTGGACGGCCGGCGTGCCGTTCCTGTTCGTGCCGTTGCACAATATCGCTGCGATCAGGGACATGGATTTCGATGCCAATCTGTGGCTGCGCACCGCGCCGCTGGTGGAAGGACGCCTGGCGGCGGCCTACATCTACTGTCGAGGCGGCGTCAATCATGCGGCAAAGTTCCATGCCCGGATGTTTTCACCGGATATGGGGATTTCCGAAGACCCCGCCACCGGCTCTGCCGTCGCCGCCCTTTCCGGCGCGATCCATCATTTTGACGGCCTGACCGATGGGCACTACCCTATCCTCGTAGAGCAGGGCGTGGAGATGGAACGGCCTTCTCACATCCATCTGCGCATGGACATCAAGGATGGCGAAATCGCCCGCGCCCGCATCGGCGGCCACGCGGTGCGTGTTGCTTCGGGCACGTTCGAGCTTTGATTTAGCAACCGGCTGAACTCCAGTCTAAACCCGCCTGTCAGCCAAAATGAAAAACCCCGGTCATGACCGGGGTTTTCTTGTTTCTACTCGCACCAGAGATCAGTTGAACCGACCCGCTGCATGGGCAAGCATCGTATAGACCTTGCCGGTATCGGAGGTGAGGTAGGACTGGGTAACACTCCGGTCGCGATCGGTGCGCGCCACATCGGCGAGCAGCTTTTCGAAATCGGTGATGTAGCGGTCCACGGCGGTGCGGAATTCGGCTTCCCGCTCGTATTTGCGCTTGATCTCGTCGAAGGTCGTCTGGCCCTTCAGCGTGTAGAGGCGACGGGTGAAGACGTCGCGCTCACCGCGCTGGTAGCGGCGCCACAGCTCAACCGACGCATCGTGGTCGATGGCGCGGGCAATGTCGACGGACAGCGAGTTCAGCGATTCGACCATGTGGCGCGGATTGCGGGTGTCGGCCGCACGGGTCGGCTGCTGCTCAGTGCTGGCGCGGGGTGTGGACGCTGCTGGCGTCTCCTGTGACGCGCCGCGCAGCAGATCGCTTATCCAGCCGCCGCCTTCTTCGCGACGTCCGGCAGGCGCTGTTGCCGTCTGCGACGGGGCAGGTGCCTGACGGTTTTCGACCTGGCGGTTCTCAAGCGGCAGCGTACCGCGCAATGCAGGTGCGGCGGCAGTCTGCGGCTGCGCCGGGCGCTGCTGAACCGGAGCGGCTGCTGCCGGCTGCGGACGCGTCTCGACGCGGCGCTCGGCGGCTGGCTGGGTCGCTGCGATGGCGCGGGCAACGGGTTCGGAGACTTCCATCTGGTGGGTCGAACGACCGACGAGCTGCGAAATATCCTGCAGGGCCTTGATCTGTTCGGAAACGGCGCGGCGCATGGCGGCAGCGCTTTCCTTTGCCTCTTCCGGCAGGTCGAATGCGCCGCGCTTCAGTTCGGCGCGGGTTGCATCCAGCTCGCGGCGGATATCGTGGCTGGAGCGGCGAATTTCGTCCGTCGCGCCGGCAAAGCGGCTGACAGCTTCTTCGACAGCCTGACGCAGGGTTTCCTTGAGGTTGGCAGCCGCGGCATTGGATTTTTCCGAGGCGCTGCCAAGAAGATTGTCGACTTCCGAAAGCGAGGACTCGACGCCGCCGCGCAGGCGGTTGACCAGCTCGTCGGAATATTTCTGCGCGTCGGACAGCGTGCTTTCAATCGAGCGGCTGGCATCCTGACCGGCGGCGAGCAGGGCGCCCCGCATGGTCTGTGCCGCCGAGCGGGCGCGCTGCTCGGTTTCATCGAGCGAGCGGCCGATATCGGTAAAGGACGCCTGCAGATTGTCACGCAGATTGCCGGCGACGTTCTGCGAACGCTCCTCGGCGTCGTTGAGCGTGGTTTCCACGACGCCGACGACGTTGCGCATGGCGCTTTCGATTTCCTCGGAACGCTTGACGAGACCGACGGACAGGCTGCGAAGCGCATCCTGGCGTTCTTCCAGCGTGCCGACGAGGCTGGACTGCGCTGCATTCAGCAGTTCGGACGCCTGGCTCAGCACCTTCGAATGTTCCTCGAAGCGTCCGACGATGCCGGCAACCTGCGCCAGCGTCTGGCCGGAAATATTCGACAGACGGTCGATCTTTCCTTCGAGCAGACGACTGGAGCTGGACACCATGTCGGCGGCCTGCGAGGCGCTATCGGAGAAGCGGGTCGCCGATGCGTTCAGCGCTGCGTCGGCCGAGCCGAATTCCTGTGCGGCGCGCTCGACGGCGGAGTTGAAGTTGGTTGCCGACTGCTCGACGATTTCGGCCATGCTGTTATGGGTCTGCGACAGCATGTCGGTGCTCTGGCGGGTGGCGGCAACCAGCTTGTTGGCCGCATCGCTGCCCGAGCGTGCATATTTCTCAATGCCCTGTTCAACGGCATCCGCCATGGCGGTATGCGTCTGCGACAGCATATCCGTGCTCTGGCGGGTGGCCGCGACAAGCTTGCTCGCCGCATCCGTGCCGGCATTGGCATAATCGCTGATCGCCTGTTCCACCATGCCGACCATGCCGCTGTTGCTCTGCGACAGAAGCTCGGCGCTCTGCTGGGCGGCGGAAACGATCTTCTCGGCGGCTTCGCGGCCGATGGTGGCATATTCGTCGACGACAGGCTTGGCCTTCTCCTCGATCAGGCGCGACAGTTCGGCGGAACGGCTGGCCAGCATCGAGTTGAGTTCGCGGGTACGGTTGTCCAGCGCAGAACGGATGGATTCGCCGCGGGCGTCGAGGGCGGATTCGACGCCCGTGAGCGTCTCGGAGATAACGCCGACCTGCGAACGCACGACCGCCTCGGCCTCGGCGACCTTGTTGACGATGATGTTGCCAGCCTCGGAGAAGGTCTGGGCGACGGCGGCGGCCTGGCCGGACAAGCGCGTCTGCGCATCGGAGATGCGGCTGACGATCTCGCCGGAACGTTCCTCGATGGCCTTGGTGAAGGCCTCGTTCTGCGCCTGCACCTGCTCGGCGAATTCAGAGCCGGACTTGGCAAGCAGAGCGGAGGAGCGAACGGCTTCCTCATCAATGCTCTGGGTGGCGGAGACGACCGCGCCACGCAGGCTGACGGCGAGATCGCTTGCCTTGCCCTCGATGGTGCGGTTGACGTTTTCGAGGCCGATCGTCAGCGCCCGGTCCATGGTGCCGAGACGTTCATCGATGCGGGCGGTACCGGCATCGAAGGTTTCCGCCAGGCGGCTCGTGCGGCTTTCGAACGTGTCGGTTACACGTATGGCCTGCTCGTCCAGAATGCCGGTAATGCGCTGCGCGGCATCGTCGCTGGTGCGGGCAAAAGCGGCCGTCTTGTCTTCCAGCGCATCGGCAAAGCGACGGCCGGCATCCTCAATCGAGGTGTTGACGTTGGCCAGATCGCCACCGACGCGTGTCTGCAGGGCGTCGAGCGACGACTCGATACGAGCGCCGGTCTCGTCGAGACGGGTGGTGACATTGCCGATCGAGCTCTCGATTTTCGAGGACAGGGCGTCGGTCGCGCCGCCGATTTCCCGTGCGGCTTCGCCGATCTTAACGGCGATGTCGCCGGCGCTGTTGCGAAGGCGCTCTTCAAGCGTCGCCGCACTGCCGTCAATAGCCTTCTGCAGCGTTTCCTGCTGGGTCTCTAGTGACAGTTCGAGCATGCTGGCGCTGGAGGCGACCGTGGTGCCGATCATCATCGCCTGCTCGGAGAGCATGTCGCCCATCTGGGTCGTGGCCGAGCTCAGGGTCGCTGCCATATCGGCGTGGCGCTGGTCGAGCGCGGTGCGAATATCCTCATGCGATTGCGACAGATTGCTTTCGAGGCGGGATACGCCTTCTTCCACTGTCTGCGCAAAACGGCTGCTGCCATCTTCCACAACGGTTTCGATGCGGTTGGCCGCGCCGGAAACGCTCTGTTCGATCAGACCGCTATTGCGCTCCAGCGAGCCGGCAATGCGTTCCGCCTGCGAGCCGAGCATCGTTTCCAGCCGCTCGTGGCCGCTGGCAAGCGCGTTTTCAAGCGTGAAGGCGGTGGCTTCGAGACGTTGACCGACACCGGCCGCCGCAAGCGAAAGCGACGACGTTCTGGCATCCATGGCCTCGGCAATCCGCTCTTCCACGCCCGAAATCGTCATGTCGAGCGCCAGGGTGCGGCTGTCGAGCGCGTCGGCGATGCGCTCCTCTGCGCTGGAGACGATACCTGAAAGGGCGGAAGTACGGCTGTCCAGGGCGCTGGCAATACGGTCTTCGACACCGGAAACGGCACTGTGCAAGGCGGCGGTGCGGCCGTCGATGATATCGGCGATCTTTTCCTCTACACCGGAGAAGCTCATGTCGAGCGCCATGGTGCGGCTGTCGAGCACGTCCGTGATCCGCTCTTCCGCGCCGGAAACGACGTTTTTCAGCGAATCCGTGCGGCTGTCGAGTGCGCCGGCGATACGGCTCTCGGCCCCGGCCACCAGTTCGCCGAGGACTGCCGTGCGGGTGTCGAGCGCTTCGGTGATTTTTTCCTCGGCACCGGAGAATGCCATGTCGAGCGCCATGGTGCGGCTGTCGAGAGCATCGGCGATGCGTTCTTCGGCACCCGAGACCACGGCATTGAGGGCTGCGGTGCGGCCATCCAGCGTTTCCGCGATGCGGCTTTCGGCACCGGTGACAACGTCGCCGAAAGTGGCCGTGCGGCTGTCGAGTGCGCCGGCGATCTTCTCTTCAGCGCTGGCAACAATGCCGGTGAGAGCAGAGGTGCGGCTGTCGAGCGTTTCGGAAAGTCTTTCCTCGACATTGGCGAAGGTCATGTCGAGCGACAGGGTACGGCTGTCCATCGTGTCGGCAATGCGTTCCTCGACACCCGAAATCGCGCTGGAAAGGGCAGCGGTGCGGCCATCCAGCGTGTCGGCGATACGGCTCTCCGCACCGGATACAACGTCGTGCAGGGCAGCCGTGCGGCTTTCCAGCGTATCGGAAATGCGATCCTCGATGCCGGAAACGGCGCCGGTGATAGCGGCAGCCCGGGTTTCGAGCGTTTCCGAAAGGCGGCGCTCGACATCGGCGACGACACTGTTGATCGCGGCTGCACGTTCGTCGAGCATTGCGGCGAGGCGTTCGGCCGTACCGGAGACGGAGCCGGTAATGGCCAGCGAACGGCTGGCGAGCGCCTCGTCGAAACGGTCCTGGCTGGCCGAAAGCGCGCCGAACAGGGCGTTGCTGCGTTCCGCCAGCACGCTGTCGATCTTCTCGTGCGAGTTGGCGAAGGCATTGGTGATGTCGGCAGTGCGCTGGCCGATTGCGTCGCTGAATTCGCGGGTGCGGGTCTCAAGCGCGCTTTCGAGCATTTCCTGGCCCGTGCCCAGCGCGGTTGCGAGCGCCAGAGACTGATCGGTCATGGTCGTGCCGATGCGCTCAAGACCGCTCGACAGCATGGTATCGAGGGCTTCGGAGCCGCCGGCAACGGTTTCGTTAATCCGGGCGAGGCTTTCCATCAGCTTGCTGTCGAGGCTGCCGGCGCGCTGATCGAAGGCGCTGGCAAATTCCGCCACATGTTCGTCAAAGGCCGAATTGACCTGGCCGACCGTCGCCTGCAACCGTTCCTCATAGAGGCCGGAGCGAAGATCGAGGTCCATGATCGCATCGTCAGCCGTGCTCTGCAGGCTCTGGCGGAAGGAAAGACCTTTTTCCTCGAGCGTCGTGGAGAGCTTGTCGAGCACGGTATCCAGCGAACCGCCGATGATCTGCTGGCCGCGATCGATATTGCGGTTGAGTTCAAGGGTGCGGGTGGACAGGGTCTCGTTGAGCTGGCGGGTGCGTTCCTCCAGCGCGCTGTTGAGGCTTTCCACACCGCTGTCCAGCGTCGAAGCGTGGATCGCGAAACGCTCGAGCAGCACTTCACCGCGCTCATCCAGCGTCGAGGTGAGGTTGTGCAGGCGCATGTCGAACTCGTTGGAGATCGTCGTGCCGGAGGAATTCAGGGCCTGAAGCAGGTTTTCGGTCTTGGCGGCGATCAGGCTGCCCATCGCTTCGGTCGAGGCGCGCGATTTTTCCAAAAGCGCGGCCGAGCGGGTGTCGATCATCGAGGCGAAAGCCTCACCGGTCGTCGCGATCCGCATCGAAAGCTCTTCGCCGACGATGGAAAGCTCTTCCTTGATCTGTTCCTGCGCGCCGACGATGGAGGAGCGGATGCGCTCCGCATGGTTGACGATGGCGTCGCGCTCGGCGGTCAGTTCCTGCACGAGGCTGCGCACGCGCAGTTCATTGTCGGCATAGCTGCGTTCAAGCGCGTTGACCTCGGAGTGAACGAGGGTTTCGAGTTCCGTCGCGCGGGCAATGGTGCGCTCGATGCCGTCATTCATGGCCGAGACTTCGCGGCGAACCGCCTGTCCGACGGACATGATGCGGTCGGATGCGACCGTTTCGGGTTCCGCAAGGCGAAGGGCGACTTCGGCCATGGAGCGGGCGGCGTTCCGCAGGTCGCGGGCGCGTGCCATCATGATCGCAAAGGCGAAGAACAGCATAACAGGAACGAGGATGCCGACGACGATCGCCATCAGGCCGGGAATTGCGGTGAGATCGGCAAGCGAGCCGATGTTCCACAGCGCATTGCCGTAAAGAAGATGCGCGACACCGAGACCGCCAAGCGCCCAGATGACTGACATGATCGTCGCGTTGCGAAGCGCGCCGCCGATGGAGCCGCCTTCGAGCGACTTCAGGATCATGGCCGGGCTGCGTTTGGAGCCGTCATTGGCTGCCTCGAGATTGGGCGATTTGGGCGCCTGTTCGGCAGGCGCGCGTGCGGCCTCGGGAGCAGGGGTCTGTCTGCTTGCTTCCTTCAATCTGGCCTCCGGCTGCTTCGGCGCTGCAGTTTTCCGCGTCTCCGGCTTTTCTTCGAAAGCGCCAAGCTGCAAGGCGTCTTCCAACGCCTGAAATGCAGTCTCGTCGACAGAGTCGCTGATCTTGTTATTCGCCATGCGGTTACGCCTCGTTACACATACGCCCGGCTTCATGCCGTTGACCACTTGCGACCCGCAAGCGGACTGCCGCCATCATGCCAGCGGAACATTATCCCTTATGAGAGAACAATTCTGCCATTTACCAAATCCCGAATTGCTGGTGATCCAGCTTTCGGGCGAAATTACATCACTGTGCCGGAATAACAAAGCTTGAGCTCAAGCCCTGCAGGAACGGCAGTACCGTAGTGACACATTTAGGTGTTCGAAACAATTAATGCGGATTTGCGACGGCAGCGAAGTGTCGGCTTTTTAACAGTTTTTAAACCTCGGTTTCGCTCTGAACGCCTTGTTTCGCATAAGTTTAACATAAATTAACCATAGCAGAAGATTTTCGCCTGCGTCACGCCGTAATTTAAGCCGATAGCACCGGCTTCAATGCGTAAATACGACACAGATGTGACACGAAACAGGAAACGGCGAGACACAAGGAATTTCAGACATGGCAGCGGTCAGTATTGCTTTCGAAGCTCCGGATAATTGCGGCGGCGCGCCGGCCGCAGGCACAAGGCCCATCGATTTCGATCATCTTGCCCGGCAGACAATGGGCGACAAGGATCTCGAAATCGAGGTGCTGAAGCTGTTCAGCCGCAATGCACGCGCAGCCCTTCATGAAATGGCCGGTGCTGACGACAAGGCTGTCAGGGCAACCGCCCACCGTCTGAAAGGCGCCGCTCAGGCCATCGGCGCATCCGCCGTGTCCACGGCCGCAGCAGCGGTGGAGGACAAGGGCAACGACAGCGCGGCTATCGCAAGGCTCGCCGCTGCCATTGTTGAAGCGGAAAACTTCATCCTCAAGCTCTGCCGCTGAGGCGGTACCCATCAAATTAGCCGTTTTGTGAGGCCGGTTGGGTCTGGCGCCCTTGAAGCGGGTTGCCAAGGCGGACCGGCCTTTCTATGTGTTTAGAACAGTTCTTAGATCACATTTTGGATTTCCGGCATGACAAAACTGACCATCGTTGCCTTTGACGGCACGCCCCATGAACTCGACGTGAGCAACGGTTCCACCGTCATGGAGAATGCCGTGCGCAACTCCATTCCCGGCATCGATGCGGAATGCGGCGGCGCCTGTGCCTGTGCGACCTGTCATGTCTATGTCGACGATGCATGGGCGGAGCGCGTCGGCGGGCCTGAGCCGATGGAGGAGGACATGCTGGATTTCGCTTTCGATGTGCGTCCCACGTCGCGTCTTTCCTGTCAGATCAAGATGAATGACGAGTTTGACGGCCTTGTCGTTCACGTTCCCGAGCGCCAGGGCTGATCAACCCTCGGCATTACCTGACGCAGAAAAAGCCCCGCTCACCTGGTAGCGGGGAGCGGGGCGAGGCGGGTACGCAGCATGCAGGCGAGGGAGGAAACACCTGCGAGCCCTCAAGTGCGCACCGGGAGAACCGGAGACGGTTAAAACGCCCGACCCGCCGTAAGCTGCGACCGTTCCAAACCATGTGAACAAGCTACAATGAGTCTCGACGACCGCACCATGACGAGAATTCACGGGTGATATCGGACATGACGTTACGTCATGCCCGTTGCGCAGGGTGAGTTTTTGGCAGGTCGAGAGGTGAGGTCGCTTAGCGCCGGTTCTGGCCCTGTTCGAGCCGGTTTTTCAAAAGCCGCGTCATGCGGGCATCGAAATTTTTCGATTCCACCACATCGAAACGCATCTGGTCCTTGTCGTGCTCGTCCATTACCGTCTGGGTGATCTTGCCGACCATTTCCTGCAGCGTCTCGCAGTTTTTTTGCGGGCGAAGCGCCGTTAATTGCCTCTCGAGCGTGCGGGCATGGGTTCGGGCGATCTCCGCGTGGCGTTCCTCGTGGCGCTTGATATCGGCAAGCAGCGTGTCCCAGATAAAGGCCAGCTCCGCCGTGGTGCGCCGCCGGTTTTTCCATTGCGGCAGGAGGATGCGGGTATTCAGCACCACCTTTGCCGTTCCCACGCTGCAGAGGCCGTTCTTTTCGACATAGGTGAGCTCGCCGCCGAATTTGATCTCGGTCGCGCCCGGATGGCGTGCACCGGTGTTGCGGGTCAGCGGACCGTGCTTGGAAAGCTGCTGGTCCAGATCGGCGGCGGTTTTGCCGCTGATCGAAAAATAGGAATAGGTTTTGCGGACGATAGTTTCTGAAAAAGCCGATCCGGGCATGGAAAGGGCCAATGCACCCGCCAGAGCGGTGCAAAGAGCACGTGATGATTTGGTCATGACCCGGCCTTCCGGTTGAACTTGAAAAAGGTTTGCTGCATAGGCGGAGCGGAACTTATAAGAATTGGCATAACACTCCGTTATTCCCGAAAGGCGCGTGTTACGTGATAACAGCCGGCAGCAATGTGTGGCAAGCGGCCCATGGTCGCTCCCTGAAACTTGATGGGCGTGGCCGTATTATGGCCATCGTCAATGCCACGCCCGATTCCTTTTCCGATGGCGGCCGTTATCTCGCCGTCGATGCGGCTTTTTCCCATGCGCTGAGCTGTGTGGAGGAGGGCGCCGACATCATCGATATAGGCGGGGAATCCACCCGGCCGGGTGCGGCCGCAGTAACGGAAGCCGAGGAACAGGACCGGGTGTTGCCCGTCATCGAGAAATTGCGCCGCGAGACGGATGTGCTGATTTCGGTCGATACCTATCGCGCTTCGACAGCGCGGCTGGCGATCGGGACAGGTGCACATATCGTCAATGACGTCTTTGGCCTGCAGAAAGACGAGGAGATGGCTGATGTGGTCGCCGCCACCCGCGCAGGCGTCTGCATCATGCATACCGGCCGCGACCGGCAGAAGCTTGCCGATGTGATCGAGGATCAGTTCGAATTCCTCAATCGCTCGCTTGATATCGCCGAGGATGCGGGTATTGCCCGTGACGCCATCGCGCTCGATCCGGGTTTTGGTTTTGCGAAGGACGAGAGTGAAAATGTCGCGCTGATGGCGCGTTTCGGCGAACTGGCCGCTTTCGGACTGCCGGTTCTGGCCGGTACGTCGCGCAAGCGTTTCATCGGGTCGCTGACGGGCCGGGATGCGGCTGAGGAACGCGATATCGGAACGGCTGCGACCACCGCGATCCTGAGGCTGGCGGGCGCTTCGATTTTTCGCGTGCACAATGTTGCCGCGACACGTGATGCGCTGGCAATCGCCGATGCGGTTCTTGCCAAAACGTCGGCAAAGGCCGATGCGTAGATCAATGAGTGCCGGAATGCCGCGTCCCGAAAGTGGTGCGGCTTTCTGGCGAAACAGTCCTGCCATGGAGGCGATGCGATGAGCCGCTATACCATCATCCTGAAAAACTGTTCCTTTTTCGCCCGTCATGGCCTTCTCGAGCAGGAGGAGGTGCTGGGCCAGCGCTTTTTCGTCGATGCCGAGATGGAGGTTGAGGCGGGTGATGCGCTGGAAACCGACGAGATCGAAAATACCGTCGATTATGGCGTGGCCTTCGCCGTCATCGAAAAGATCGTCGTCGGCCAGCGCCGCTATCTCATCGAAGCTTTGGCGAATGACATCTGCAAGGCGCTGCGCGAGCGTTATCCGCAAATCGTCTGGCTGCGAATAACGGTGCGCAAACCCTCTGCCCCCGTTCCCGGCATTCTGGACTATGCGCAGGTGAGCGTTGAACACCGTGCCTGAAAAGACGACCGTCGCTGCCCTGGGACTCGGCGGCAATATCGGCAATCCCGCCGCCGCGATGGCGAGAGCCCTGCGCGAACTGGACAGGCATGGCGATTGCCGCCTGTTGGCCGTCTCCGGCCTTTACCGTACGCCACCGTGGGGAAAGACGGATCAGGCGGATTTTTTCAATTGCTGCGCCCTGGTGGAAACCTCGCTTGCGGCGCCTTCGCTGTTAAAATTATGCCTCGATATTGAAAAGGGCATGAAGCGGGTGCGCACGGAGCGCTGGGGTCCGCGCACCATCGATATCGATGTGCTGACCTATGGGAATGAATCTCTCGTAACGGAAAGCATCGAAGTGCCGCATCCGCGTATGACGGAGCGGGCTTTTGTGCTGATGCCGCTTGCCGACATCGCGCCCGATCTTGACGTCAAAGGCAAATCCGTTCTGGAATGGCTTCAGCAGGCAGACAGGACGGGCATCATCCGCGCAAACGAAAAGCGGGAGTGGTGGTCACTCCCGCTCGGTGATGAGTAACGAGGCTGCAGCGGTTACGGCTTGATCGAACCGACGGCCATCTGGTCGATGTCACGCGCCAGCGTCACGCCAATGACCGGGATCATCTGGTCGGCGACCTTGACGGAAATGGTGATATTCATCGAATTGTCGCTGGAGACACGGGCGACCATCGCACCATTGAGCTTGGCGCGGTTGATGCCGACAACGACCTTGTCGCCGCTGACCTGTCCGGAGGTGATGTCCAGCCCCTTGCCTTCGGCGCCGTCGAGGAACTTGCCCTCGTAAGAGTTGCCCTTCTGGCTGATGACGGCGGACATGGGCTGGCTGAAGACGCCGACGCGGCAGGTGCCGCCGAGTTTGATGCCGGTCTGCTTGTCATCAAGCGGTTCGCCGGTCAGATCGCAGGTGAATTTGGTGCCCTTGTATTTGCCGGCGACGATTTCGCCCGGGCCTTTCCAGCTGCCGGCCACGGAGCGGAAAAACACGTCGTCGCGGTCGCGCGATGCGGCATGGACGTCAGACAGGCCGAAACCGCCGCTGACGGACAATATGGCGGCAAGTCCGCCCACAAGCGAAAAGAAGCGCGAATACATGATACTTTCCCCGGCGAAGAAGCCTGTTCGATAGGCCGCAATCTACCGGCGGAATGGTTAATGCTTGGTTTATTTCGCTCTCATTTGCGGCTTCGTCCGTAACCTTTTGAACCGCTCATGTCTTGCCACTCAGGCTTTTTCACCGCTTTTTCCGCCGCTTAAATCGGGCGTCAGGTCGGACATGAAATCGCCGATCCCCGGACGCTTCACGGCCCTGAACGGCAACGGGCGGCACAGATCCATGGCCGCAATGCCGATTCGCGCCGTCATCAGGCCGTTGATGACACCTTCGCCGAGTCGCGCCGAGAGTTTAGAGGCAAGACCGTGACCGAGAACCTGCTGGGCAAGGCCGTCGCCGACGGCAATCGACCCCGTCACGGCGAGGTGGGCGACGACATCCTTCAGCAGCCGCAACATGCCAAGCGTGCCGGGACGGCCGCCGTAAAGCTCCGCCATGGCCCGCACCAGCCGTGTCACCTCAAACAACACGTAAGCGAGATCAACGATTGCACGCGGGCTGACGGCGGTGACGACGGAGACGCGTTTGGAGGAATTAAGGATCAGGGCGCGCGCCTGCCGGTCGAGCGGCACCAGCAATTCACGTTCGGCAAGCTCGATCAGATGTGGGCCGTCGATCACATCGTTTTCCGTTTCCTTCAGCGCCGCTCGTCCCTTGGCCGTTTCGGCCCGGTGGGAGAGGACGGCATTGAGGCGCGTGACGATGGCGCGGGCGGGTTTCGGGCTCTTGTCGAGGCTTGCCGTCTCCGCATCAGCCTTCAAGGATTGCACGGCATTGAGCCGCATGATTCCAAAGACTTCCCGCCCGACGAGGACGAGAACGGCCAGAAGCGCAACAATAAGCGCGATGGTCGCCGTGTAACCAAGCCAGTCGGAGCGGGAAAACAGGTTGCGGATGAGCTGATCCGCCCAGAGGCCGAAGGCAAGCGAGAACAACACGCCCAATGCGCCGAGTGCGAGTTTGCCGAAGGAGAATCGGCTTTTCTTCGGCGTGGCCACCGGCAAGGCGGCTGCATCGATTTCTTCCGGTGCGAGAAACGGATCGTCCTCGTCGGGCGTCAGTGAAATCTCGGCGCCGAAGCTGCGCGGGGCACGTTTCTGCGTCGCGGATGGCCGTGCCGTCTCTTCCGTCTCGAGCGTGAAAGCTGCCGGGCGGCGAGCCTGCGGATAGTTGGGTGTGGGAACCTTCATGCGAGCTTGTCTCCGAACAGGAACTGCATGGCGCGATCAAGCCTGATATGGGGCACGGAAAGCCTTATGCCGCCGCTGCCCGGCTCGTCGACATTGGGCGGCCGGAAACGCACGACATTGACGTCGGGCAATGTCGCCTTGTCGCCATCCCTGTCAATGCTGCGGAACAGCGGCTCGGGATCATCAGGCAGATCGCCGGGAAAGATCGCCGTCTTGCGGTTGCCGTCGAAGGTTTCGCCATTGATGGTCTCACCGGCCATTGGCGTGCCGACGATGACGGGCAGTTCGTGGCCATCCTGCCGCACGGTCGCTTCCCGCGTGGCACGCACGGAAGCCAGCGCCATGACCTCTATGCCGGCGCCATTCATGCCGATGGTGGTGATGGCGCGGTCCACCAGACGGCGGGTAAGTCGCTCCAGCCGGTCATGGCTTTCATGGTGCAGGTGGTCGGCCTTGGTGGCGGCAATCAGCACCTTGTCGATGCGCCGGCCGATGAGAGACGACAGGAGGCTATTGGTGCCGGGGCGGAAACAGGCGAGAACATCGCCCAGCGCCCGTTCCAGATCCTGCACGGCTTCCGGGCCGCGATTGACCGCCTGAAGCGTGTCGATCAGCACGATCTGCCGGTCGAGGCGGGCGAAATGCTCGCGGAAGAAGGGTTTCACCACGATCGATTTATAGGCGTCGTAGCGCCGCTCCATCATGGCGCGCAGCGAGCCCTTCGGTGCTTTCTCATCCGTCAGGCCCGGCAGGGGTGCGAAGGTCAGCGCCGGCGATCCTTCCAGATCTCCCGGCATCAAAAGACGCCCCGGCGGCAGGGTGGAGAGCGATCTTTCGTCGGATTTGCAGGCTTTCAGATAGGCTGCGAAACTTTCGGCCAGACGTCGCGCCGTCATCTCGTCGGCGGGGGCGTTGATATCGAGAGAGGAAGCGATCGCCAGCCATTCCTGCGCCAGCTCGGAACGGATGCCGGTCCCGGCGAGCGCGACGGTTGCGTCGCTGAATTGCCTGTAATCCTGCGACAGAAGCGGCAGGTCGAGCAGCCATTCGCCGGGATAGTCGACGATATCGATGGAGAGCTTGCCGGCCGAAAACCACCGGCCCCAGCCGCTGGCACTCTGGTAATCCAGCGTGATCCGCAGTTCGGATATTGCCCGCGTCGAATCGGGCCAGAGCCGGTCGCGCACCAGCGCCTGAATATGGTCCTCGTATTGAAAACGGGGAATGGCGTCGTCCGGCTGCGGTTCAAGGCGCACATTCGAGACCCGGCCCGACCGCATGGCTTCAAACAGCGGCAGGCGGCCACCATTCAGAAGATTGTGGACGAGGGAGGAAATGAAGACCGTCTTTCCCGCCCTCGAAAGACCGGTGACGCCGAGCCGCAATGTCGGGTGGGTGAGGCTGCTCGCACGGTCGGCCAGATTATCGAACGCGATGAGCGCACTGTCCGTCAGGGACGTAAGAGAAGGCGGCAATGGCAGTTTCCCGGCTGTGTTTCACGATCACGGCTGCAATATAGGAATGCGTGGCTGCCCAAAAAAGAAGCGACCCCGTGGATTTTCAACGACATCCCGTTTAGCACTCCCGCAGGCACGGCAGCCTTCGGCTATCTGCCTGGTGACAGGAAATCGACCAGCCGCCAGCGATTCCTGCCGTTTTCGGCGCCGTCGTCGTGATCGAGCACGGCAAGCCCCGATGTCGGAAAGCCGGAAGGCAGGGCGGCATGCAGCAGATCCTCGCCGATCATCGCCTCCAGCGTCGCCTCCATGGTGGGATTGTGTCCGACCAGCATCACGGATTGCACATCCGTTTGTGCGGCAATGAGGGAGAGATAGGTTTCGCTGCGCGCATTGTACATTTCATCGACATAGCCGATGTCAATGCCTTCGTTGAAGGCGCGTTGCCAGGCCTGCGTGGTCTGCCGGCAGCGCGCGGCCGTCGATGACAGAAGCATGTCAGGGCGGTAGTGCCGGTCGGCGGCAAGATCGGCGATGATCTCCGCCTCGGCGAAACCCGCCTCGTTCAATCCCCGGTCGAAATCGCGCTCTCCCGGCGCCGCCCAGGCGGCCTTGGCGTGGCGCAGAAGGTAAACTCGCTTCGGGTGATGATCTGTCAAGGGCAGGGACCGGCGTTCGAAACTCTAGGGCACGGTCCGAATGCTACAGGATAGGCTCACGGGACCGCAAGTCCTCTTTCCTGTTGGCAAGTCGCGTCTAAGTGATCGAAGAAGAGATCGCTTCCACGCCAATAAAGGATAAAAATTAGTCATTTAGATGATTTTTATGTCAGTTTTAAAAATGCCTGAAAACTGATCTGTAGACTTGAACCGGCCTATATCATTGGAGTATACACCGCCGCATTGAGATGTTCTTCGAGGAGAATCGCGTTGAGTGAGAAGATCGATCTTAGCAAATATGTACTCTCGGAAGACGACGAGTTCATGAATGCCAGCCAGCGTGCCTACTTCCGCGCGAAGCTGGTCGCCTGGAAAAATGACATCCTTAGAGAAGCGCGCGAGACCCTCGGACATCTCGCCGAAGAAAGCGCCAACCACCCCGATCTCGCGGATCGGGCATCTTCCGAAACAGACAGGGCGATCGAACTTCGCGCCCGGGACCGCCAGCGCAAGCTGATCTCAAAGATCGATGCGGCCCTTCAGCGGATCGAAGACGGCACCTACGGTTACTGTGAGGAAACGGGTGAGCCTATCGGCCTCAAGCGTCTTGACGCCCGCCCTATAGCGACCCTGTCCATTGAGGCGCAGGAGCGTCACGAGCGTCGCGAAAAAGTCTACCGCGACGAGTAAGACGGAGAGCTCTCCGGTTGCCACAGCGAACCGGTCGGTGAAAATTACACAAATGAAAAAGGGCGTGGAATTATTTCCGCGCCCTTTTTGCTTTCAAATCGATCCGTCTAACGGACCCCGGCCTGTCAGCGATCGCGGGTAACCGAAAGCTCACCGAAGATACGCGCCATTTCCTTCTGCATGTCACCATCCGGTGTCGCGCCGGTAACAGGCGGAGAGACGGGCTGGGTCTTGGGCTGCTTTTCCGTTGCCGCAGCAATTTCCGGCTCTTTCTCGGCATCCTTGCTCTTGGCTATTTCGGCTTCGAGAAAGCTCTCGAAATCGCTGGCAAGGTCATCGGAAAATCTGGGTTCGGCGTCAGCGGAGATGATGGCCGGATTTTCGGGCTGCGGCGGGAAGGGCGCTGGCGGCGTATTGTCTCCGGGTTTCAGCCCGGGCAGAACACGCTCGCGTGCGGCGTCCAGAAAATCGGCAGCATTCGACTGGTCGATGACAGGCTCACGCGCGGCAAAAACCTGCGGCGCGGGCACCGCTGGCCGTTCCTCTGGCGCCCTTGCCTGTAGGGTAACGGGAGGCGTGACCGGGGCCGGCGCAGGCGCGAAAGGCTCGGCTCGCCCCTGGTCGGTCCGTTCTGCGGCCATATCGAGCGAGACAGCGGCAACCGGCAGAACGGCGACTGCCGGTGTGGCCGCGGTAACCGGTGCCGGTGTTGGTACAGGTGCAGGTGCAGGTGCAGGTGCCGGTGAAGGGGCGGGGCGGGCGATCTCTCTCTCGGGCGCTGCCTGCCTTACAGGCGGCGCAGGCTCGCGGACAACCGAAGGCGCGGCGGAAACCGGTTGCTGCGGTATCGACGGGCGTGGCGGCAGCGGTGCCGCCGAGACCGGGGCAGGTGCGGGGCGGGGCGCCGGGGCCGGCTGCTCAGGCCGTTGCGGCTGTTTTACCGGTTCTTCGGTTGCGGTAGCGGGAGCGACCGTCGCTACAGGCTGTTGTTGCGGCAGGGCCGCGCGGCGCTCCTGCGGGATAGCCGGCTCGGCCTTTTTTACGTCGCTCTCCTGGCGCGGCAGCGCCTTCAGTTCCGGTTCCTGTACGTCCCGCACGATCGGGATCGCGCCGATGCCGCTTTCGATGACGATATCGGTCGGACCGCCGATCATCACCAGATGCTCGACATTGTCGCGTCGCACCAGCACGAGGCGGCGACGCGCATCCACGGCCGTCGCATCGAGAACCTGCAGGCGAGGCTGCCGGTTGCGTCCACCCCGGATAAAGGGGGCCGAACCGCTGCGCCTGCGCAGAAGCCACAAAGCAATCGCCAGCACCAGCAGCGCCACACCCACACCGACAACGGCGACGATGAGGTTGTTTCCATAGGTCCCGATAAAATCATCCATCATGGAGATCGTCCCTTCAGATTTTTTCGAGCAATTAATATTGCCGTGGTTCTTATAGTGTGAACGTTAAGCAGGAAAAGACGATTTTTTTAGGCGCGATACAAGGTTTATCCGCCTTTGCCCGTTTGAAACGCAAAACCGGTTGGCAGGGCTTTCGGTTCCCTCATCGCCGGAAAGCCTTGTCCATTGCGCCTTTCGGGTCGTTTCTCTGTGCGTTTTTAAGCCTTTGTGTCCCCGCGGAGCTTTTTGATGGTCAAGCGAGTTGCTACAAGAAATTCTGCTGCCCGATTCCGTCTGGGAAATGTGGCTGACCGAATGACGACCTGCACGACTGCGAGGCCAAGATGACACGGGTGCGCGAGACAAGCGACAACGACCTTCCGCTGGTGGACAGGCGTGCCCGTTCCGGCACGGTGTTGCGGATTCTGCTTCTGGCGCTGGTGCTGATCGCGGCTGCCGCCGCCTTCGTCTATTTCAAGGATTCGCTGGAAAACGAAATCGTGCTCGGCATTCTCGGCGTGCTGGCGATGATGGGAATTTTCTTTCTGGTCTCGTCGATCATCGGTTTCATCGAGGTCATGCCGCAGTCGCAGTCGGACGGGCTTGCCCGCCGTTTCCTGTCGGCCCACCCGGAAGGCACGCTGATCACCGATGCCAAGGGCCATATGGTCTACGCCAACGCCACCTATTGCCGTATGAGCGGCACCTCCAAGGCAAGCGATATACAGAGCCTGGAGACGCTGTTGTCGCGCAGCCGGGAATCGACGGAGGCCCTCTACCGGCTCATCAATGTGCTGCGGGAAGGCCGTGACGGTTACGAAGAGTTCCGGCTGCTGAAACCGCTCGGCGAGGATGCCGCTGCCGGGCCGCACTGGTACAGGCTGAAAGGGCGGGTGCTGAAGGATGCGGGCGGTGAGGGGCTGCACGTTTTCCAGATCGCCGATATCACGCCGGAGCGTGAGGATCAGGAGCGATTCTTCCGCGAATTGCAAAGCGCCATAGACTATCTCGACCATGCGCCGGCCGGTTTCTTCTCCGCCGGCCGCAAGGGCGAAATCGTTTATCTCAACGCCACCCTGTCCGAATGGCTTGGCATCGATCTGGCGCAATTTTCTCCCGGCTCGATGACGGTGTCCGACATCGTCGCCGGCGAGGGCATGGCGCTGATCGAATCCGTGCATCCGCAGGGAAGCACCAAGCGCACGGAAATCCTCGACCTCGACATGCGCCGGGTGAACGGCCAGAGCATGCCGGCCCGCCTCGTGCATCAGGTCACCTCCAAGGATGGTGCGCCGGGCGAGAGCCGGACCATCGTTCTGATGCGCCCCAAGGGCCAGGAGGACACGGAATCATCCTCCGCCATGCGCTTTACGCGCTTCTTCAACAATACGCCGATGGCGATTGCCTCGCTTGACGGAGAGGGCCGCATCCTGCGCATCAACGCGCCCTTCCTCAAGCTGTTCTCAGGTGTGGTCGGGCGTGACGATATCGATCGCGGCATTGCGCTCGAAACCATCATCCACGACAATGAAAAACCCCGTCTGGAACAGGCGCTGGCCGAAGCCAAGGACCGTCAGGGCGATATCGCCCCGTTCGATTCCCGCCATCCGAGCGACGAGGGCCGGCATTTCCGTTTCTACGTCAACGCCGTTATCGACCAGGACGACGAGGCGCCGGAAGAGGTGGCCATCGTTTATGCTATCGAAGTGACGGAGCAGAAGGCGCTCGAAACCCAGATGGCGCAGACGCAGAAGATGAATGCCGTCGGCACGCTGGCGGGTGGCATCGCCCACGACTTCAACAATGTGCTGACCGCCATCCTGCTCTCGTCCGATCATCTGCTTCTGCAGGCGCGGCCTGCCGACCCAAGCTTCGCCGACCTCATGGAGATCAAGCGCAACGCCAACCGCGCGGCCGTGCTGGTGCGCCAGCTTCTGGCGTTCTCGCGCAAGCAGACCATGCGCCCGGCAATCCTCAACCTGACCGACGTGATCGGCGATCTGCGCATGCTGGTGGATCGGCTGATCTCCGGCACCAACGTCAAGCTGGAGGTCGACTACGGCCGCGATCTGTGGCCGGTGAAGACGGATCTGTCGCAATTCGAGCAGGTGCTCATCAATCTCTGCGTCAATGCGCGTGATGCCATGCCCGACGGCGGCAAGATCAGCATCAGGACGCGGAACGTCGACGCCAAGGAAATCGCAGCCCTTGGCCGTCCCGAATTCCCGGCCGAAGACATGGTGATGGTGGAAGTTGCCGATAATGGCACGGGTATTCCGCCGGAAATCATGGACAAGATTTTCGAGCCCTTCTTCACCACCAAGGAAGTTGGCAAGGGCACGGGCCTTGGTCTGTCGATGGTCTACGGTATCGTCAAGCAGTCGGGCGGTTATATTTACCCCGAATCGGAAGTGGGCAAGGGAACCGCCTTCCGCATTTACCTGCCGCGCCATGTGGTTGAGGCCGTTCAGGCCAATGGGCAGCAGCACGGCGAGGCGGCGCTTGCGCCCGTGGCGGCGCCGGAACCGGTGAAGGAAGAGCCGCTTGACCTGACCGGCAATTCCGCCGTCGTCCTTCTGGTGGAGGACGAAGAGGCGGTGCGGCGCGGCGGCAAGCGCATGCTGGAAACACGCGGTTACACCGTGCACGAGGCGGGCTCCGGCACCGAGGCGCTGGAGGTGATGGAGGAGCTGGAAGGCAAGGTCGACATCGTCGTATCCGATGTGGTGATGCCGGAAATGGATGGTCCGTCGCTGCTGAGGGAGCTGCGCAAATCCTATCCCGACCTGAAATTCATCTTCGTTTCAGGTTATGCCGAGGATGCCTTCGCGAAAAACCTGCCGGCGGACGCCAAGTTCGGTTTCCTGCCGAAACCGTTCTCGCTGAAGCAGCTCGCCATCGCCGTTCGGGAAATGCTCGACGACAAGGATTAAGGCCGGCGGCGGTGAAGCGGATTTGGCTGCGCCGCGACCTGCCGCACCCGTTTGCATCCGGTCTGAAAAACGCGTCGCTGCCGTGGGCGCTTGTCTTCCTTGAGCCCTGGCTGCCTCCACATCCGCACTTTTCCCGAGGTTTGCCTCTTCGCAAACGCAATAGTGATTGCACCGTTTCGCAAGGGGCTTAAAATCGCGTCTTAACGACCTAGATATGAAGAGGCGAAGTTCTCCCTCCTGGCAAAGAACTGTCGGTTTGAGAACGGTTTGGAGAATGATGAAAGATGATCGCTAGGCCGATCTACATGCAGGGCGAGGGCGACGGGGAAGACGGCGGCACCAACCGCGGAACGTCCGTTATTACCCGCGTCAAGCCAAAGACGAAAAGACCGAATTTGTACCGTGTTCTTTTACTGAATGACGACTACACTCCCATGGAGTTCGTCATCCATATTCTGGAGCGTTTTTTCCAGAAGGATCGCGAAGCGGCGACCCGTATCATGCTGCACGTGCACCAGCACGGCGTGGGCGAATGCGGGGTGTTTACATATGAGGTCGCAGAGACGAAAGTAAGCCAGGTCATGGATTTCGCCCGACAGCACCAGCATCCGCTGCAATGCGTCATGGAAAAGAAATGAGGATCGCAACGTGCCAACTTTTTCCCCGAGTCTCGAGAAGGCGCTGCACCAGGCACTGACCTTTGCGAATGAGCGTCACCATGAATATGCGACGCTGGAACATCTACTTCTGGCGCTGATCGACGACGCGGATGCCGCCGCCGTGATGGGCGCCTGCAATGTCGATCTCGATGCGCTGCGCAAGACCGTCAGCGATTACGTCGACAACGAACTGACCAACCTCGTCACCGGTTACGACGAGGATTCCAAGCCCACATCCGGCTTCCAGCGGGTCATCCAGCGGGCTGTGATCCACGTGCAATCGTCCGGCCGCGAGGAAGTGACCGGCGCGAACGTGCTTGTGGCCATTTTCGCCGAGCGCGAAAGCCATGCCGCCTATTTCCTGCAGGAGCAGGAAATGACCCGTTACGACGCGGTCAACTACATCTCCCACGGCATCGGCAAGCGTCCGGGCACCTCGCAGACGCGCACGCCGCGCGGCGCCGATGAGCCCGAAAGCGAAAACAAGGCGAGCCGCAGCAATCCCGAGGAAGAGGGATCTTCCGCCAAGAAGCAGCAGGATGCGCTGAAGGCCTATTGCGTCAACCTCAACGACAAGGCGAGGAACGGCAAGATCGACCCGCTGATCGGCCGCCATGAGGAGGTCAACCGCACCATCCAGATCCTCTGCCGTCGCTCCAAGAACAACCCGCTTTATGTGGGTGACCCCGGCGTGGGCAAGACCGCCATCGCCGAAGGCCTCGCCAAGCGCATCGTCGAAGGCAAGGTGCCGGAGGCTCTCGCCAACGACACGATCTTCTCGCTCGACATGGGCACGCTGCTTGCCGGAACCCGTTATCGCGGTGATTTCGAAGAGCGTCTGAAGCAGGTCGTCAAGGAACTCGAGGAGTTTCCGGGCGCGGTTCTGTTCATCGACGAAATCCACACCGTCATCGGTGCGGGTGCCACCTCCGGCGGCGCGATGGATGCATCGAACCTGTTGAAGCCGGCCCTGTCGTCGGGCGCGATCCGCTGCATCGGTTCCACCACGTACAAGGAATATCGGCAGTTCTTCGAAAAGGACCGTGCGCTCGTGCGCCGTTTCCAGAAGATCGATGTCAACGAGCCTTCCATCGATGACGCCATTGCGATCATGAAGGGGCTGAAGCCTTACTTTGAGGATTATCATCACCTGAGATATTCCAACGAGGCGATCAAGGCTGCCGTGGAACTGTCGGCCCGCTATATTTCCGACCGCAAGCTGCCAGACAAGGCGATCGACGTGATCGACGAAACCGGTGCGGCGCAGATGTTGCTGCCGGCTTCCAAGCGCCGCAAGCTGATCACCGAACGGGAAATCGAGGCAACCATCGCGACGATGGCCCGTATTCCCCCGAAGACGGTGTCCAAGGATGACGAGATGGTTCTCGCCAACCTCGAAAAGGAGCTGCGCTCGGTCGTTTACGGTCAGGATATTGCCATCGAGGCGCTTGCCACCGCCATCAAGCTGGCACGCGCCGGCCTGCGCGAACCGAACAAGCCGATCGGCTCCTATGTCTTCTCCGGCCCGACGGGCGTCGGTAAGACAGAAGTGGCCAAGCAGCTTGCCGCCTCGCTCGGCGTCGAGATGCTGCGCTTCGACATGTCGGAATATATGGAACGTCATACCGTGTCGCGTCTTCTCGGCGCACCTCCCGGTTATGTCGGCTTCGATCAGGGCGGTCTGCTGACCGACGGCGTCGACCAGCATCCGCATTCCGTGGTGCTGCTGGACGAAATCGAAAAGGCGCATCCGGATATCTACAACATCCTGTTGCAGGTGATGGACCATGGCTCGCTGACCGACCATAACGGCAAGAAGATCGACTTCCGCAACGTCATCCTCATCATGACGACCAATGCGGGTGCTTCCGAAATGGCGAAATCCGCCATCGGTTTCGGTTCTTCGCGGCGCACGGGCGAGGATGAAGAGGCGATCAACCGTCTGTTCACCCCGGAATTCCGCAACCGTCTGGATGCGATCATTCCGTTCTCGCCGCTGTCGACTTCCGTCATCCACAAGGTGGTGCAGAAGTTCGTCATGCAGCTGGAAACCCAGCTCTCCGAGCGGAATGTCACCTTCGATCTGCATGAGGACGCGATTTCCTGGCTGGCGGAAAAGGGTTACGACGAGAAGATGGGCGCTCGCCCGCTGTCTCGCGTAATTCAGGAAAACATCAAGAAGCCGCTCGCCAACGAAATCCTCTTCGGCAAGCTCAAGAAGGGCGGTGTCGTCAGCGTCACCGTCGGCAAGAAGGACGACGGCTCCGACGGCCTCATACTTGAGGTTCTGCCGGAGACAGCGCCCGTGAAGCCGCAGCCGGAAGCCGAGCTGAAGGCGGCCAAATCGCCCGGCAAAGCGAAAGCCAAGGCGAAACCTGCCTCGAAGGCGGCAAAGGCCAATGAAGAAGCGGAGGTTCTTGTGGCCGAGACCGACAAGTCGGGCGAGGACAACAAGCCACGCCGCAAGGCCAATACGGTGCCGAAAGTGCCGAAGAAGAAGTGATCGCGGTCCTTGGAGCATTTCCGGTAAAAATGCGCGGCAGTTTTACGTTCGGAAAATGCGTGGAAATAAAGATATAAACCGATGCCGGGCGGAAGCCCGGCATTTTCATGCATAGTGGATCAGCAATGCAGACTGCCGAAAGCGATGCCATCCCTCTAAGCGGCTGGTTTTTCAGGGGAATGCGGGGCATATTCTCACTGCCCTCGCTCATTCTCATGACATCCTTTGTCGGTTTCAGCGCCTTCGCGCTGGAATCGGGTGTGGCGCGCGGCGAAGCGGTGTTCATGACGCTGACGATCTGGGCCTTGCCGGCCAAGATGATCCTGATCGGCTCCATGGTCGGCGGTGCCAATCTCGCCGCCTGTTTTCTGGCGGTAACGCTGTCATCGGTGCGGATGATGCCGATGGTCGCTTCCATCGTTCCGGAAATGCGCGGTGCGAAGACGCCGACATGGATTTTGCTGTTTCTTTCCCACTTCGTTGCAATCACGGCCTGGGTTTTCGCCACGCAGAACCTCTCGAAAGTGCCGCGTGAGGCGCGTGCTGCCTGGTTCGCCGGTTTCGGCATCACGCTTACCGTCGTTAATGCGATCATCGTCGGCCTTTGTTACGGCGTCGTCGCGGCCTTTCCGCCGCTGGTTGCCGGCGTCCTGTTCTTTCTCACACCGGTCTATTTCGTGGCGTCGATCTGGGCGTCGGCCCGCCATTCCGTCGTCAAGGTCGCCTTTGTCATCGGGGTGATCGCAGGCCCGGTCTTCGCGGTCATCGCGCCCGAATTCGACATTCTCTATGCCGGGATCGGCGGCGGAACCGCCGCCTATCTGATTGACCGCTTCGTCTTCCGCCGCAGGATCAAACCCGTTTCACCGGAGAGCGAGCCATGATGACCGAAAACTGGTGGGCGCCCTATCTCTTCATCGCCATTGCCGGCTGGCTGGCGACCGATCTGTGGCGCTGGCTCGGCGTTCTCGCCGGCAACCGGCTGAAGGAGGATTCGGAGGCGCTTCATTGGGTGAGGGCGGTCGCCACCGCACTCGTCATGGCCGTTACCGCCAAGCTGATCGTATTCCCAACCGGGTCGCTGGAAGCGTCACCTTTATGGCTGCGTATCGGAGCGGCGGCACTCGGCTTCGCCGCATTCCTGTTGGCCGGCCAGCGCGTCATCGTCGGCGTCGCCGTCCCGATCCTGCTTTTGGCCGGTGGATTGTTGGTGCTCGGTTTTTAATACTCTCCTTATCCGAATATTAAGCCCGTTGCCCTAGTTTGCCCCTGACTAAACAGGGGCCAAATCCATGCGGCTATTCGCGGCAGAGCGCTTTGTACTTGGCTTTATCGCCATATTATTCGCCATCGATGCGGCTTTGATCACCGTCAAAGGCATCAGGGTCGATTACGCCGGATATTTTTTATGCGCGCTGGCGGGCGCTGGCGTTTTCATCCTCGGTCAATTTTATCGCAAAAGCGGGCGTGATCTTCGCATCGCCGCTGCCCTGATTGCGGGCGGCCTGTTCATTCTCTTCACGCTTGTCGCCTCGGTGTTTAACTACATGTTCCTGCCCGTCGCTTTCCCGACGATTGATCATGTGCTCTTCAGCGTGGATGCGGCGTTTGGCTATAGCTGGGCGGGCATCGTCCTCTGGGCAGCAACACATCCGTGGATCGGGACAGTCCTGTTCGTGGTCTATGCAACGTCACTGCCGCAGCTTCTGGTGATCGTGATCACGCTCGGCTTTACCGGCAAGGAACAGAGGCTGCACCACTTCCTTGTCACGGGCGTGCTGGGTGCATTTGCAAGCATCGTCTTCTGGATATTTTTCCCGACATTCGGACCTTCGGCCTATGTGCAACTGCCACAATGGATATCGCAGGCCATTCCCCTGGCTGTTGATAATACCTACGGGCAGGAGTTGAACCGGCTTACATCGGAGGGCGTGGTCTATATTTCGCCTAAGAATGTGCTGGGGCTGATCGGTTTTCCGTCGTTTCACATGTTCATGGCAGCAATGTCCGCCTGGTTCGTGCCGCGTCACTGGGCGGTGATGGCGGTGATCCTACCGGTAAATATTTTGATGCCGCTGGCTGTTCTCGTTCAGGGCGGACATCATCTTTCGGATGTTTTCGGCGGTTTAATCGCTTTTGTCATCATCTGCGCGGTTTCTGCCCGCCTGCTGAATTGGCTTTCCGCAAGGGAGCGGGCAGGGCGGATGGTAGCCGCTCCTCAGATCGTGGCGGCGGAATAATTGCCGCGCGTTCCGCTCTCACGGGCCTCCGCAACAAGCCAGTCCGACAGGATGCGGGCCGGCGCGGTCATCTCTTCCGCCTCTATCAGCCAGTAATATTTGTCCGTATCGGCCGCCCGATCGGAAAGCACGCTTAATTGACCATCGGCGATCTCGTCGCCAAGAAGTGCGGTCGGGCAAAGGCCGATGCCCTGTCCGGCCTTGAGGGCCGTGACCAGCAGATTGAAATCCGCGAAGATGGGACCGGTGGTCTTGGGAAGGGACAGGCCAGCAGTTGCGAGCCAGTTCCGCCACGCCGTCTCGCTGTCGTCATGCAGCAATTCCACCTGCAGCAGGCTCGAGACGTCATCGAAGGGACCGGATTTCGCGAGATAGGCAGGCGCGCATGTCGGTCGTGTCTCGGCGCTGAAGAGCGCCACGGCCTTTTGTGCGGGCGTTGGCCCGTGTATTATGCTGAGGTCGGGGTGATCATTTCCTCCGATATAGCTGATCGACACCTGTATCTGGGGATGCAGCGCCCGGAAACGGGGAAGGCGCGGTGTCAGGAAATGGGCCACCACCGAAGGCAGGCTGGCGAGACGGACCGTCATGCCGTCGCTGCCCCGCCTGATCCTTTGCGCGCCGGAGGCGATCTGCCGCAAACTGTCCGAAACTGTGATGCCGAACTCCTGGCCCGCCGGGGTGAGCCTGACCCCGCGCGCGTGGCGCTCGAAAAGAGCCACGCCGAGCCACGCCTCCAGATTGCGCACATGTTGGCTGACGGCAGTTGCCGTCATGCCGAGTTCCTGCGCGGCCAGGGAAAAGCTTGTTCTTCTGGCGGCGGCTTCAAAGGCGCGGAGGGTGGCGAGCGGTGGCAGTTTCATATCGCCAAGGCTAAGTAAAACTTGGTCTGAGCGCAAGAAAAACCCGTCTTGCCAGCCGCCCATTCATGCCGCAGTTTCGCGCCGACATCTACATCGCTCCGAGGATTTCATGACCCCTATGCCTGTTGCCGCCGAGCCCGTTGACGCCGCCACGCGCCGCGCTGTCCGCCCCGTCGTCGTTTATCCGAACGGCACCCTTGAGGCGCCCGACCTTGCGCTTCTCGAGAAGGCAAAGAAGCATATGGAGAAGATCGACGAGGTCATCGTGCCCCCACGCGACGGCCGCAGCTTCAATGTGCCGAAGGGGCATTTTTTCCGCATCGTCAGCATTGAGGGGCCGCAGGTCGGCGATCTCAACCTCTGGAACGCCAATGATCTGACCGAACGGTTTTTCAGCGGCAAGACCCGCGCCCTGCACGCCACCCATGTTTCGGTCGGCAACCGGTTGTGGAGCAACCTGCCGTCCCTGCAGCCGATGGCGACCATCACCCACGATACCCTGTCATGGTACGGCTTCGACGAAGACGGCGGCGGCGTTCATGACGTGATCGGCACACGCTGCGATCCCTATACCAACAAGCTCCTGAGCGGCGGCGATTACCACCATTGCTGCCATTCCAATCTGACCAATGCGCTAGCCTCCGCCAAGGGCCTGTCGTTCCGGCAGGCGGAGCCGCATGTGCATGATGTGCTGAATGTCTTCATGTGCACGGGTTTCACCCACGACACACACCAATATTTCATGAAAGCAAGCCCGGTGCGGCCGGGTGACTATCTGGAATTCTTTGCGGAAATCGATCTCATCGGCGCTCTTTCCGCCTGCCCGGGCGGCGATTGCAGCGCTACCCATTCCAGCGATACGGCAGCCTGTTATCCGCTGAAGGTAGAAATATTCCGCCCGGATATGGCGGTGCTTGAAGGCTGGCCATGGCCGGAACGGAATGCTTACCGTTCTCCGGAATGATCAGTCCGAAAACCTCTCCTTCGTCATGCTCGGCCTGTCCCGAGCATCTGCAACCGATTGATTTCAGATACGTGGTTGGATCCTCGGCACAAGGCCGAGGATGACGTCACATGCGAGGCAGCTATCAGGAAGCAAGCGCCGCCTTTATCTTCTCCGCATGGGCTTTCAACACCTCGCCATCGGCCATCACGCCGGAATGCGGCTTCAGCGGCTCTCCTTCCTTGCGCGGAATGACGTGGAAATGCAGATGGAAAACGGTCTGCCCAGCGGCCGGTTCGTTGAACTGCGCGATGAAGACGCCATCCGCATCGAAGGCTTCCTTGGCCGCCACGGCCAGTTTCTGCACCACGGGAATGGTTCTCGCCAGCACTTCCGGGTCGGCATCGAGCAGGTTGCGGGAGCCGGTCTTGGGAACGACGAGCAGGTGGCCGGGGGCCTGTGGCATCACATCCATGAAGGCCAGCGTGTGCTCGTCTTCGTAAAGCTTGTGGCTCGGAATTTCGCCGCGCAGGATTTTCGCGAAGATATTGTTGTCGTCATAAGCGCTGGCCGTCATCGGTGATCTCCTCATCGCGGACTATGCGTCCGGTTCCTGTTCCTGTCTCTCGCCCTTGCGGAAGGGCGTGTGTTCATCAAGATAATCGCCGATATGCTCGACTTCCTCGCGCTCGCGCTGGAGATAATCGGCGATGGCGCGGCGCAGGCCCGGGTGGACGATGAAATGCGCCGAATGAGTGGTGACGGGCATGTAGCCACGCGCCAGCTTGTGTTCGCCCTGCGCGCCCGCTTCCACCCGTTTCAATCCCCTGGAAAGGGCGAAATCGATCGCCTGATGATAACAGACCTCGAAATGCAGGAAGGGATGATCCTCGATGCAGCCCCAGTGGCGGCCATAAAGCGCATCCGAGCCAATGAAATTGATCGCGCCGGCAATATAGCGCCCGTCGCGTTTCGCCATCACCAGCAGCACATCATCGGCCATACGCTCGCCGATCAGCGAATAAAACTCCCGCGTCAGATAGGGCCGGCCCCATTTGCGGCCGCCGGTATCCATATAGAAGGCGAAAAACTGGTCCCAGATATCCTCGGTCAGGTCGCTTCCGGTCAACCAGTCAATCTCGATGCCGTTTTCCAGTGCCGCACGGCGTTCTTTCTTAAGCCCCTTGCGCTTGCGCGAGGAAAGGGCGTCGAGAAAATCACCATGGTCGCGATAACCGTCATTGATGAAGTGGAACTGCTGGTCGGTCCTGTGCAGGAAATCGCGCGGCAGAAGGGCGGAAAGATCGCTTTCTTCCAGAAATGTGACATGTGCCGAGGAGACGCCGATCTTCTCAGTCACCTGCGCGAGACCGGAGGCCAGTAACGCCTTGAAGCGTGTCTCGTCTTCGTTTTCTGAAACGAGCAGCCGTGGCCCGGTTGCCGGTGTGAAGGGCACTGAACATTGCAGTTTCGGGTAATAGTGCCCACCCGCCCGCTCGAAGGCATCCGCCCAGCCATGGTCGAAGACATATTCGCCCTTGCTGTGGTTCTTCAGATAGGCAGGTATTGCCCCAACCAGCGCGCCGGACGCGTTTTCGAGAAGCAGATGGTGTCCAAGCCAACCGGTCTTGGCAGTCGCCGACCCGGAATCCTCCATTGAGGATAAAAATTCGTGGGAAATAAATGGGTTATAATATTTTCCTGATGTATTGCGCGACGTTCCGGAAAGCCGTTTCCAGCTTTCCGGATCGATATCCCCAAAGGATTGCGCGATACTGATGGAATAGTCTTCTGTCATGCCGTGGCGGACGGGTTCTCTCTCGGGTCGAAACCTTCGAATGTCATCTGGTCCGCATATTTATAGGTAGTCTCGCGCGCGTTTTCATCCCTGACCGTCCAGGTAATCACCGGAAGGCCAAGTTTTCTTTGCGCCTCGATGAAGCTGTTGGGCAGGTGACCCCAATGATAGGAGATGAAATCGAGACCCAGCTGCATCGCTTCGTCATGTTTGAAGAAGTCTTCCGGCTTGTTGCCTTCGGCGGTGAGGCCCAGTGGCCAGGGCGAGCCGGCCGCCTTCAGATCCTTCAGCAGATGGTGGTCGAAGCTCATCAGCGCCACATGGCCCTTGTAGCCCTCGAGGTCTTCCAGCACCGCCTCGGCAAAACCGTCGTCGACGCCTTCGCCTTCACGGCCTTTCAGCTCGATCACCAGCGGTACCTTGCCGCCGCAGAGCGCCAGAAGCTGTTTCAGCGTCGGAACGCGATCTTTGGTCTGGCCGACGGAAAGGAGCGACAGTTCACCGGAGGTACGTTCACGCACGTCACCCTTGATGCCTGTCAGCCGGGCCATGTCGTGGTCGTGAAAAATCACCGGCACACTGTCGGCCGCCAGCTGGACGTCGCATTCGATGGCGAAACCGGCCTCGATGGCGCGGGAAAATGCCGAAAGCGTATTTTCCCAGACGGCCTTGTTGAGGTCATGATAACCGCGATGGGCGACGGGTTCGGCCGTCAGCCAGGAGAGTTTAAGGGTCATGCTTCGATTTCCACGATGGCGTCGATCTCGACGGCGGCATTGAAGGGCAGGCAGGCCATGCCGACAGCGGCGCGGGCATGCTTGCCGGCATCGCCGAGAACATTGGCGAGAAGATTGGAAGCACCGTTGATGACAAGATGCTGTTCGACGAATTCCGGAACCGAGGCGACGAAGCCATTCAGCTTGATGACGCGGCGGACTTTCGAGAGGTCGCCATTCAACGCGGCCTTGACCTGTGCGAGAATGTTGACGGCGCAAAGTTCGGCGGCGCGTTGGGCGCCTGGCACGTCGACATCGCGGCCAACAAGACCCGTCACCGCAATCTTGCCCGATTCCATCGGCAGTTGACCCGATACATAAAGAAGATTGCCGCTGATGGTGAACGGAACGTAGTTTGCGGCTGGTGCTGCGGCTACGGGAAGCGTGAAGCCAAGTTCCTTGAGGCGGCCTTCGATGACGTCCGACATTTTCGTCTCCGGTTTTGTTGTAAATCCTTCAAGAATCCGGCATTCAGAAGATGTTGATCCAAAAGCCGGGCGGTTGCTTGTACAATATGAGCGGTGAGTCCAACAGGAGATATTGCATGTTTGTCAGGACGCTTGGTTTCGTTGCCGCAACAGGGCTTATGACCGGCCTGTCAAACGCTGCCAATGCCTTGCCCGTCACGGTTCCGGATCTCGTTGCACACCGCGCCGTCTACGATCTCGAACTCAAGGATGCGTCCGATCGCTCCGGCATCGAGGGCATGACGGGCCGCATGGTCTATGAGTTCACCGGCTCGGCCTGTCAGGGCTACAAGACGGATTTCCGGTTCGTGACGCAGATCAACACGGGCGATGCCGTGCGCATGACCGACCAGCAGACGACCACCTTCGAGGACCTTGCCGCCAAGAAGTTCACCTTCGAGACCAAGTCCTACACCGACGACAAGCTGGACAAGGAAGTGCAGGGGGCTGCAATCGACAGCAATGAGGGCGTGAAGGTCGATCTGACCCGTCCGGATGCCCGCCAGGTCAGTCTCGTCGCCAGCGAATTTCCGACAGAACACATGTTCCAGGTCATCGAACATGCCAAACAGGGAAAACGCATCTTCGAATCCCGCATTTTCGACGGTTCGGATGATGGCGATGAAAGCCTGATCACCTCCACGCTGGTCGGCAAGTCGCAGATGCCGAAGGCCGGCGATGCCGAGGCCGGCAAGGCGGGCGATTTCGCCAAGGCTGCATTCTGGCCGGTGACCATCGCCTATTACAACGACAAGACGGGTACGGACGCGCTGCCGATCTACCGCATGTCGTTCAAGCTTTATGAAAACGGAATCACCCGCGACCTGACGATGGATTACGGCGATTTCGTTCTGACGGGAAAGCTTGCGAAGCTCGATATTCTCAAGCCCGAAACCTGCGAAAACAAGCCTGTCCGCTGAAAGGCGGCGGTTTCTGCGGTTTTTTCGCATAAATGCTTGCATTTTCATGCGGGCGACTGTATGCGGCTCACCATTCCACACGCGAAGCTTGGGATGTTCCGGGAGAAATCCGGTCCGTTCCGCCCGGTGGTATCGATGAAAATCGGTGCTGTTCGCTTCGCGGGGGTTAAACCGGAAAAGGAGTAACAAGGCATGGCATTGCCCGATTTTTCTATGCGCCAGCTTCTGGAAGCTGGTGTTCACTTCGGCCACCAGACGCACCGCTGGAACCCGAAGATGAAGCCGTACATCTTCGGCGACCGTAACAACATCCACATCATCGACCTGGCTCAGACCGTTCCGATGCTGTCGCGCGCCCTTCAGGTCGTGTCCGACACCGTTGCCCGTGGCGGCCGCGTTCTGTTCGTCGGCACCAAGCGTCAGGCGTCCGAAATCATCGCTGACAGCGCAAAGCGTTCGGCCCAGTACTACGTCAACTCCCGCTGGCTCGGCGGCATGATGACCAACTGGAAGACCATCTCCAACTCGATCCAGCGTCTGCGCAAGGTCGACGAGATCCTGAACTCGGAAGCTTCCGGCTACTCCAAGAAGGAACGCCTGAACCTCGAGCGCGAACGCGAAAAGCTTGAAAAGGCTCTCGGCGGTATCCGCGATATGGGTGGCGTTCCGGACCTGATGTTCATCATCGACACCAACAAGGAAAAGATCGCGATCGAAGAAGCCAAGCGTCTTGGCATTCCGGTCGTTGCGATCATCGACAGCAACTGCGACCCGGACCACATCGACTTCCCGATCCCGGGTAACGACGATGCTTCGCGCGCCATCTCGCTCTATTGCGACCTGATCGCCCGCGCTGCCATCGACGGTATCGCACGTCAGCAGGGCGCTTCCGGCCGCGACATCGGCGCTGCCGAAGAAGCTCCGATCGAGCCCGCGCTCGAAGACGAGGCTGGCGCCTGATCTAGGCCCTGTCTGGCGGCGATTTCTTGATCGCCGTCTCCTCGACCAGGATATGACAAGGCCGTCAAAGACCTTCAATGGGTTGACGGCCTTGTTCGTTTCATACCGCTCCGCCAGGTTTTTTAGAGAAGCGTTGGCGTCCGATGTGGTTGAAACGGAAGGCAGTCTTCATAACGCTGTCACACTTCGGCGGCACCCATCATTTCGATGCATGGAGACGCCGCAGCACTTGGGAATGCGCATGCCCCTTTCCTGAAATCCTCTCCGGTTTCAAAGGGTGTGCGGCCGGGTACAGTCATCACCCAGAACTTCGGCACGGCAAATTCCGCCGGCTGACCGATCGAACCGATAAGAGGCAAACAATGACCGAAATCACAGCCGCAATGGTGAAGGAACTGCGCGAAAAGTCTGGCGCAGGCATGATGGACTGCAAGAAGGCTCTTGCTGAGACCAATGGCGACATGGAAGCGGCGATCGACTGGCTGCGCGCCAAGGGCATCGCAAAGGCCGACAAGAAGTCTGGCCGTACGGCTGCTGAAGGTCTGGTCGGCGTCGCCACCATGGGTCACAAGGCTGTTGTTGTCGAACTCAACTCCGAAACCGACTTCGTTGCCCGTAACGATGCGTTCCAGGACCTTATCCGCGGTATCGCCCAGGTTGCCCTCACCACCAACGGCACCGTTGACGCTGTTTCCGCTGCCACCTATCCGGCAACCGGTAAGTCCGTTGCGGACAGCATCAAGGACGCGATTGCCACCATCGGCGAAAACATGACGCTGCGCCGTTCGGCTGCGCTCGAAGTCGAGCACGGCGTTGTCGCGACCTACATCCACAATGCTGCCGGCGACGGCATCGGCAAGCTCGGTGTTCTCGTTGCCCTGAAGTCGGTTGGCGACAAGGCTGTCCTGAACTCGATCGGCCGCCAGGTTGCCATGCACATTGCTGCGACCAACCCGCTCGCCATCCGCGCTGAAGAAGTCGACGCCGCCGTTGCTGAGCGCGAGCGTAACGTCTTCATCGAACAGGCCCGCGAATCCGGTAAGCCGGAAGCCATCATCGAAAAGATGGTTGATGGCCGCATGCGCAAGTTCTTCGAAGAAGTTGCCCTTCTGTCGCAGGCTTTCGTCATCAACCCGGACCTGACCGTCGGCGCTGCCATCAAGGAAGCCGAAAAGGAAGCCGGCGCGGCGATCGAAGTGACGGGCATGGTTCGCCTGCTGCTCGGCGAAGGCGTCGAGAAGGAAGAAAGCGATTTCGCAGCAGAAGTCGCAGCCGTCGCCAAGGGCTGATTATATTTACCCAATCTTGGGAAAACGGGAGGGCATCGCGTGACAACGCGGTGCCCTTCGTGTATCCGCGTTTCGGTTACATTTCCGAGGAGTCATGATGTCTTCCAAGCCGATCTACAAACGTGTTCTTCTCAAGGCTTCCGGCGAAGCCCTCATGGGCGATCAGGGTTTCGGTATCGATGTGGCGGTGGCCGACCGGATCGCCTCCGATATCGCTGAAGCAAGGGCGATGGGCGTTGAAGTCGGCGTTGTCGTCGGCGGCGGTAATATTTTCCGCGGCGTCGCCGTTGCATCCAAGGGCGGCGACCGCGTCACCGGCGACCATATGGGCATGCTGGCGACCGTCATCAACGCGCTGGCGCTCGCAACGTCGCTGCGCAAGCTCAGCATCGATACCGTCGTTCTGTCCGCAATCGCCATGCCTGAAATCTGTGAGAGCTTCTCGCAGCGCGCAGCACTTCACCACCTCGCACAGGGTCGCGTGGTGATTTTTGCCGGCGGCACGGGCAATCCCTTCTTCACCACCGATTCCGCCGCAGCGCTGCGCGCCGCGGAAATGGGCGCCGAGGCCATCTTCAAGGGCACCCAGGTGGATGGCATCTATTCCGCCGATCCGAAGAAGGATCCGGCAGCCACCCGTTTCGACGAACTGACCCATAGCGAAGTGCTCGGCAAGGGTCTCGCGGTCATGGATATCGCGGCTGTGGCACTTGCCCGCGAAAACCATATCCCGATCATCGTTTTCTCGATCCATGAGAAGGGCGGTTTCGCGCAGATATTGACCGGCGGTGGCCGCAAGACCATCGTGCACGACAAGTAATCAAGAAAAGATGCCGTCCCCTGGGGCGAATTCCGGCCGGAAAGGCCGACAGAGATGGAGTATCTAGATGAGTGGTATTGACCTCAACGATATCAAGCGCCGCATGGATGGCGCCATCAATGCGTTCAAGAGCGATATCGCATCGCTGCGCACCGGCCGTGCTTCGGCCAACATTCTCGATCCGGTAACCATCGAGGCCTATGGCTCGCGCGTGCCGCTCAATCAGGTCGCGAACATCACCGTACCGGAGCCGCGCATGCTCGGCGTCAACATCTGGGACAAGTCGATGGTCAATGCCGTCGACCGTGCGATCCGCGAATCCAATCTCGGCCTCAACCCGATCGTTGATGGCCAGAACCTCAGAATTCCGCTGCCCGAGCTCAACGAGGAGCGCCGCAAATCGCTCGTCAAGGTAGCCCATGATTATGCCGAAAAGTCCAAGGTGGCGATTCGCCATGTGCGTCGTGATGGCATGGATGGTCTGAAAAAAGCCGAAAAGGACGGTGACATCGGTCAGGACGAAAGCCGTGGACAGTCCGAAAAGGTCCAGAAAATGACCGACGACACGATTTCGGAAATTGACCGCTTGCTTGGCGAGAAGGAAAAGGAAATCATGCAGGTCTGATATCGCTTGCGATAGACCTGTATTTTATTCGTTTTAATTCCGCACTGCCTGTTACTGGATCGATATGCCGACGACGACACGTTCCTCCATACCCGAGCACGTCGCCATCATCATGGATGGCAATGGACGCTGGGCAAAACAGCGCGGTCTTCCGCGCGTGATGGGGCATCGCCGCGGGGTGGAGGCGGTGCGAGAAACCGTGCGTGCAGCGGGTGAATGCGGTATCCGTTATCTCACCCTGTTCGCCTTTTCGTCGGAAAACTGGCGCAGGCCGGAATCCGAGGTAAGCGACCTGATGGGCCTGCTGAAGGCTTTCATCCGGCGCGACCTTGCCGAACTGCATCGCGAAAACGTCCGTGTTCGGATTATCGGCGACCGCGAGGGGGTGAGGAACGACATTCGCAGCCTTCTCGAAGAAGCCGAACAGATGACGGCTGATAACACCAAGCTGACGCTGGTGATTGCCTTCAACTATGGCAGCCGCGACGAGATTACCCGCGCGACAATGGCGATCGCCCGCGATGTCGCCGAAGGCCGGCTGGATGCGTCATCGATCACCTCGGAGATGATTTCGGCGAGACTGGATACGTCCGGAATACCGGATCCCGATCTGATCATCCGCACCAGCGGCGAGGAGCGTCTGTCGAACTTCCTGCTCTGGCAGGCGGCTTATTCCGAGTTCCTGTTCATTCCTGAATATTGGCCCGATTTCGACCGGCAGCTGTTCTTTTCCGCAATCGAGCAATATGCAACGCGTGACCGCCGCTTCGGCGCAATCGCCGAGCCGGTTGCCGTGGCAGGCGCCTGATGAGCCGTGAACTCAGACTGCGGATCGTGTCCGCAATTGTCATGGCGGCCGCCATATTGGTCGCGACCTGGTATGGCGGCATTCTGTTCCGCATCGTGGCGGGCCTCCTGGCGATTCTCATCTACTATGAATGGTCAAAGATCACCCGCCTGTCGGAAACCAATCCCACCGGCAATGCCTGGGGCTGGTTTGCGGTCGCGGTCATCGCCGGCAATACGATATTCGGCGAGCCGTCGCTTGATCTGCCGCTGCTATCAGGCTTTACCCTGACCGCGGCGCTTTTCCCCGTTCTGCGCGGCAGGAACTGGTGGCTGGTGGGCGGCATCGTTTACGCCGGTCTCAGTGGCATATCGCTTGCCGCGATTCGTGGTGACGAGCTGACCGGTTTCGTCTCCATCCTGTTTATTTTCGCTGTCGTCTGGTCGACGGATATCCTGGCTTATTTTGTCGGGCGCGCCATTGGCGGGCCTAAGCTCGCGCCGGCAATCTCGCCCGGCAAGACGTGGTCGGGCGCTGTCGGCGGCGCAGTGGCGGCACTGATCGGTGGCGGGGCGGTATCGCTCGCCTATCATGGCAGGATCAGCCTGCTTGTGCTGGGCCTCGCTCTCATCCTCTCCATATTCAGCCAGATCGGCGATCTTTTTGAATCCTTCGTGAAGCGGCGGTTTCAGGTCAAGGATTCCAGCCATCTCATTCCCGGCCATGGCGGTTTCATGGATCGGGTCGACGGTCTTGTTTTCGCCTGCTTTACGGTATTCCTCATCGCTTTCGTGCATGCAGCAGCAACCGGCGACGTACCCGGATCGGGTGGCGGTCTGTTACCGGGCTTTTAAGCGGCGCGAAAGGTCATGAAATAAAGGGCAGATTGTCATGAACACAGTAATGGCGGCAACCGGCTTTCTGACCGGCTATATCGTGCCCTTCATTCTGGTACTTTCCCTGCTCGTTTTTGTCCATGAAATGGGCCATTACCTCGTCGGCCGCTGGAGCGGCATACGCTCCACAGCTTTTTCCATCGGTTTCGGTCCGGAGTTGATCGGCTATACCGACCGGCGCGGTACGCGCTGGAAGATTTCCGCTATTCCGCTTGGCGGCTACGTGAAGTTCTTCGGCGACGAAGATGCAGCCAGCAAGCCGGATAGTTCCGGCCTGTCGCATATGTCGCTGGAGGAGAGGGCGCAGACGCTTTCCGGCGCCAAGCTCTGGAAGAGGGCTGCAACGGTTGCCGCCGGCCCGATTGCCAACTTCATTCTCGCCATCCTCATCTTCGCGGTCCTGTTCGGTGTTTATGGCCGGATGATCGCCGATCCGGTCGTGGCGGAGGTGCGTGAAAACAGTGCCGCTGCGACAGCGGGCGTGCGCGCCGGCGACCGGCTGCTCGCGATTGACGGTGAAAAGATGATGACCTTCGAGGATGTCCGCCGTTATGTCGGCATCCGGCCGGGCACGCCGATCACCGTAACGGTGGAAAGAGCGGGCGAAGAACTGAAGCTGCCGATGGTTCCGACCCGGACCGAAACCACCGACCAATTCGGCAACAAGCTGGAAATGGGCATTATCGGCATTGTCACCGATCAGAGCAGTGGCAATTTCCGCCACATCGAATATTCGCCGTCCCAGGCGCTCGTCGAGGGTGTTCGCGAAACGGGTCACGTCATTACCGGCACCTTCAACTATATCGGCAACCTTGTGACCGGCCGCATGAATGCCGATCAGCTCGGCGGCCCGGTCAGGGTAGCGCAGGCGTCCGGCCAGATGGCGACGCTTGGAATTTCGGCCGTTATCCAGCTTGCCGCCGTTCTTTCCGTGTCGATCGGTCTTCTCAATCTGATGCCTGTACCGGTTCTGGATGGTGGGCATCTGGTGTTTTACGCAATCGAGGCCATTCGCGGCAGGCCGCTTGGCGCCGCTGCGCAGGAAGTGGCTTTCCGTATTGGCATGATGATGATTTTGGGTCTTATGGTTTTTGCAACATGGAATGATATCAGCAGCTTGATCGGCTGAAGATAGTGTTTTAACGGTTTTGTTAGCAGCTTGTTTACCCTGTTTTTATGCCGAAGTGGCGAATGAGCCACTCTGGATCACGAAGTAAACAGAATTTAACGTTCTGACTTGCTTGTAGGGGAAAAGCAGGTAAAACGACGCACATGGCCGGAGTCGGGTTCCGCCCGCTGAGGGACAACGTAAAAAGGTAAGAATTGAAATGAAGGCTGGTTCAAGATTTTTGAACGCTGTGTCGGCGGTTGCGCTGTCTGCTGGTGTTTCTTCGGTTGCGGGCCTTGGCGTGCTTGCCTCTGCTGGTGCGGCAAATGCAGCTGTTATCAGCAAGATCGATGTTCGCGGGGCTGAGAGGTCCGGCGCGGACTCCGTGCGTTCCAACATCACCATTGCGCCGGGTAAGAACTTTTCCAATTCGGACATCGATGAATCGGTAAAGCGTCTTTACGCTACCGGTTACTTCTCGAATGTCTCCATGCGCGTTTCCGGCAGTACGCTGGTCGTGACCGTCAATGAAAACCAGCTCGTCAACCAGGTGGTTTTCAACGGCAACCGCAAGATCAAGGACGACAAGCTCGCCGGCATCGTGCAGACCCAGTCGCTCGGCCCGTTCAATCAGGCAATTGTGACCGCCGATATTGCGCGCATCAAGGAAGCCTATGCCGCGATCGGCCGCAGCGACGTTGAAGTCACCACCCAGACAGTGTCTGTCGGCCAGGGTCGCGTGAACATTGCTTTCGTTATCAACGAAGGTGAGCGCACGAAGATCGGTCGCATCGATTTCGTCGGCAACAATGCCTATAGCGATGGCCGTCTGGCTGCCGTCATCAATACCAAGAAGTCCAACATGCTGTCGTTCCTGACGCGTAAGGACGTCTACAACGAGGACAAGCTGCGCGCCGACGAAGAGGCGCTGCGCCAGTTCTATTACAACCGCGGTTATGCCGACTTCCGGGTCGTGTCGTCCGATGCTGTGCTGGACGAGTCCAAGAACGAATACACCATCTCCATCACGGTGGATGAAGGCAAGAAGTACGACTTCGGTAACGTTGCCGTCGAATCGACCGTTCCGGGTGTTGATGGTTCTGAATTGCAGGGTCTCGTTGAAACCCGCCAGGGCGCGAGCTACAGCGCCAAGGAAGTTCAGCAGAGCATGGAAGCGATTTCCAAGCGCGTTGCCGGCGAAGGTTATCCTTTCGCCCGCGTAACGCCGCGCGGCGACCGCGACATGGCCGGCAACACCATCGGCGTGACCTATATCGTCGATCAGGGCGAACGCGCCTATGTCGAGCGTATCGAAATCCGCGGCAACACCCGTACGCGTGACTATGTCATTCGTCGCGAATTTGATATTTCTGAAGGCGATGCTTTCAACCAGACCGTCATCACCGCGGCAAAGCGCCGCCTTGAGGCGCTCGGTTACTTCTCGAAGGTCAACATCTCGACCGCCGGCGGCAGCGCGCCTGACCGCGTCGTGATCGTTGTCGACGTTGAGGATCAGTCGACCGGTTCGTTCGGTATCGGTGCGGGTTACTCTCAGAACGACGGCGTGCTGCTCGAAGCATCCATCGAAGAGAAGAACTTCCTCGGTCGCGGCCAGTACATCCGTCTCGCCGCCGGTGCTGGCGAAGATGATGCGCGCAGCTACACGCTGTCCTTCACCGAGCCTTATTTCCTTGGCTACCGTCTGGCCGCAGGTTTCGACCTGTTCAAGAGCCAGAGCCGCAGCGAAGACTACTATGACTACGACGAGCAGGGCTTCGCGCTGCGTGTGACCGCGCCGATCACCGAAGACCTCTCGACGACGTTTAAGTACACCTACAAGCAGCTGAACTACGACGGTGAGGGCGATTGGGAAAGCGGCAGCAATCTTGCCGAGCCCTATAAGGCTCTGATCCGTGGTGGTGACTGGACACAGTCCATCATCTCGAACACGCTGAACTACAATACGCTCGACGACCGCAACATGCCGCGCGAAGGCTGGCAGGCGGCCCTGACGAACGAATTTGCAGGCCTCGGCGGCGATTCCGAATACTACAAGATCTACGCCAAGGCGCGCTTCTATTACACGCTGTCGGACGAGTACGATGTCATCGGCTCTATCACCGGCCAGGCGGGTCATGTGGTGCCCACCGGCGACAATCTGCTGGTGTTCGATCAGTTCAAGTTCGGCGGCCGTCAGGTTCGCGGCTTCAAGAATGATGGTATCGGTCCGCGCATTGGTAACGACTCCATCGGCGGCACGACCTACTTCGCTGCTTCCGCTGAAGTCACGGCCCCGATGCCTGGCGTTCCCGAAGATTTCGGTCTGCGTCTGGCTGGCTTCGTTGATGCCGGTACGCTGTATGGCAACAAGGTCGCCAACAGTGCAGGTGTGAAGGACGACAACTCCATCCGCGCATCCGCAGGTATCGGTGTGATGTGGGCGTCGCCTTTCGGACCGATCCGCGTCGACTACGCCGTTCCGATCGCCAAGGAAGACTACGACGAGGAACAGCGTTTCCGGTTTGGCATGTCCAACACTTTCTGATATCGGCAGTCCAGAACTGCAACTTTGAACGTTCTGGAGTTTCCGGCTGATGGAATACAACGCCTTTTTTCCGCCCCACGAGGGACTGCGATTGAAAGATATCGCAGACCGTTTTGGGGCGGAACTGTCTGAAGATGCGGCGGGAGAGCGGATCATCAGGTCCGTCGCGCCGGTCTATCGGGCAAAGCCCGACCAGCTCTGCTATATTCTCTCCCGCAAGAACCGCGACGAATTGCTGACTTGCGAGGCAGGCGCCGTGATTTGCGACGTGGCGCTGAAGAATATGCTTCCGCCCCATATACCGGCCCTGATATCGAAAAATCCGCATACGCTTTTTGCGCAGGTGGGTGCCTTGCTGCATCCCGCGGCCATGCGTCCGGCAACGATTGCGCCGATGGAAGGTGAAATTTCCAGTGCCGCGCATATCGATCCTTCCGCGAAGCTGGAAGCGGGCGTGATCGTCGAGCCGCTCGCGGTCATCGGCGCTGGCGCCCATATCGGTGCTGGCACCCGGATTGGTCCCGGTGTCATCATCGGGCCCGATGTGCAGGTCGGCCGCGATTGCACCATTGCCGGTGGCGCAAGCATCCTTGCTTCTCTCCTCGGCAACAACGTGATTATCCATAACGGCGCCCGTATCGGTCAGGACGGTTTCGGTTATGCGCCCGGTCCGCGCGGCATGCTGAAGATCGTCCAGATCGGCCGGGTCATCATTCAGGACAATGTCGAGATCGGCGCCAACACCACGATCGATCGCGGCACCATGGATGACACCGTTATCGGCGAAGGTACCAAGATCGACAACCAGGTCCAGATCGGCCACAACGTCCGCATCGGCCGCCATTGCGGCATCGTCAGCAAGGTTGGCATTGCGGGCAGCACCCGCATCGGCGACGGTGTGATGATTGGCGGCGCGGCAGGTATCAATGGCCATATCAACATCGGCGACGGCGTGCAGATCGCCGCGATGAGCGGTGTGGTCGCGGACGTGCCGGCAGGCGCGCGCTACGGCGGAACGCCCGCGCGTCCTATGAAATATTTCCTGCGCGACATGGCCGAAATTCTGGCGCGCGCTGAAGGGCGTGATAAAAAAACAGGAGAAAAAAACGATGACTGAAGAAACGAAGACGGCGCTGGGCGCGGCTGACATTCTGGAAGTCATGAAGCTTCTGCCGCATCGTTACCCATTCTTGCTGATCGACAAGATCATCGAGATCGATGGTAACAACTCGGCGATCGGCATCAAGAACGTCACGGTCAACGAGCCGCATTTCACCGGCCATTTCCCGGACCGGCCGATCATGCCAGGCGTTCTGATCGTCGAAGCCATGGCCCAGACGGCAGGCGCGATCTGCGCTCGCAGCCAGGGCGAGGGTGGTCACCTGGTTTACTTCATGACGATCGACAATGCGCGTTTCCGCAAGCCCGTGATCCCCGGCGATCGGCTGGAAATCCATGTCGTCAAGCAGCGCCAGCGCGGCAACGTCTTTAAATTCCATTGCGAGGCGAAGGTGGACGGCGCGCTGGTGGCGGAAGCCGATGTTGGCGCCATGATGATCCCCGAGGACCAGCAATGAGCACGATTGCCGCCTCGGCCAGAATTCACCCGACGGCTGTGATCGAAGACGGCGCGGTGATCGGTGAAAATGTCGTCATCGGTGCGCTGAGCTATGTCGGTGCGAAAGTCACGCTGCATGACGATGTCCGGCTGCACAATCACGCCGTTGTTTCCGGCCTGACCGTCATCGGCCGTGGTTCGGTCATCCATCCCATGGCGGTGATCGGCGGCACGCCGCAGGCTATTCGCCACGATGGCTCGGAAACGACGCTCGAGATCGGTGAGCGCTGCGTCATGCGCGAAGGCGTGACGATGAACGCCGGCAGTTCCGACGGCAGCAGCAAGACCATTATCGGCGACGATAATCTCTTCCTCGCCAATTCGCATGTGGCGCATGATTGCCGCCTTGGCAGCCATATCGTGCTGTCCAACAATGTCATGCTGGCGGGCCATGTCACCATCGAGGATCGCGCCATTCTGGGCGGCGGCTGCGCCGTGCATCAATTTACCCGTATTGGCCGCCAGGCCTTTATCGGCGGGCTTTCGGCGGTCAATTACGATGTCATTCCCTATGGCATGCTGAACGGCAATCCCGGTATTCTCGGCGGGCTCAATGTGGTCGGCATGACACGCGCTGGTATCGACCGTGCTGATATCCACAAGGTCAGGCGTGTCTACAAGGCGATTTTCGAGGCCGAAGGCACGATCCGAGGCAATGCGGCCGCCATCGACCGTAACGACTATCTGGATTGCCCGCAGGCGCTTGAAGTCATCGATTTCATCGGTGCGGATAGCGACCGCGCGATCTCTTCGCCCAACCGGGGCAAGTGAGCCGTGACACGCGGCGGGCGTCTCGCCATTGTGGCCGGCAGCGGCCAGCTGCCGCTCTATGTGGCGGCCGCTGCGCGCGAGATGGGCGAAAACCCTTTCATTGTGCGGTTGCGTGATGATTCCCGCTTTGACTGGACCGGTTTCGACAATGCCGTGATCAGTGTCGGGGACGTCGCCGGCCTTGGTCGTCTGCTGCGTGAAAATCGGGTGGACCGCGTTGTGCTGTCCGGCGCCGTGGCGCGGCGTCCGGAGTGGCGGGAAATCCGCCCCACGCTGGGCATAGTGCTGAAACTGCCGTCCATCGTTCGCACCCTGCTTTCCAGCGGGGATGATGCCGTTTTGCAGATGGTCATCAAGGTAATCGGTACGCTCGGCGCGAAGGTGATCGGTGCCCACGAGATCGCACCTGGCCTGCTGGCGACGATCGGTGCTTTCGGCGCACAAAAACCTTCCGAGGATGATCTGCGCGACATACGCAAGGCTGCTCAGGCGGCTCTCGCGCTTGGCTCGCTCGATGTCGGGCAGGGCGCGGTCTCCGTCGGTGGCCGCATCGTCGCACTGGAGGGCGTGGAAGGCACGGACGCCATGCTGGCGCGCGTTGCGGCATTGCGCACCGAGGGCCGCATCTCGCCCCGCCGCAAGGGTGTGCTGGTGAAGCTCTGCAAGCCGCAGCAGGATGTCCGTGCAGACCTGCCGACCATCGGCGTCGAAACGGTGGAGAACGCGCAGAAGGCCGGGCTGGCGGGCATCGCAGTCGAGGCGGGGCGGGCGCTGGTGCTCGACCGTGACGAGATGTTGAAAGCGGCCGATCAGGCGGGCATATTCGTCTGCGGCATCGATACGTCACTCGGTGAGGACATGCTGGGCGGAGATATGAAGCGATGACGGCAACGTTGAAAGTGGCGGTCATAGCCGGCGAGGTTTCTGGCGATCTTCTGGGTGCAGATCTGATCAGGTCGCTTAAAACCCGGTATGAGGGATCCATCGAGCTGATGGGCGTGGGCGGCGAGGCGCTGGAGGCGCAAGGTCTGGCATCGCTGTTCGATTATTCCGAACTCTCCATCATGGGCTTCACGCAGGTCCTCAAGAAACTGCCGAAACTCATTTCGCGGATCAACCAGACTGCCGAGGCGATCATCGCCGCAAGACCGGATGTTCTGCTGATTATCGACAGTCCCGATTTCACCCACCGCGTTGCGAAAAAAGTCCGCAAACAATTGCCGCATCTTCCGGTCGTCAATTATGTCTGCCCCAGCGTCTGGGCATGGAAGGAATATCGCGCCACCGCGATGTTATCCTATGTCGATCACGTTCTCGCCCTGCTTCCTTTTGAGCCGGAGGCGATGCGGCGTCTCGGCGGCCCCCCGACAACCTTTGTCGGCCATCGCCTCAGCGTCGATAAAGATGTGCTTTCCGTGCGGGCGAAGCGGGCGGAACGGTCGCTTCCTGCCCATGGCGAACGGAAAACCATTCTTCTCCTGCCGGGGTCGCGCTCCACTGAAACGACGCGGTTGATGGAGCCGTTTCAGGAGGCCGCAAAAGCTTTTGTGGAACGCAACGGCCCGACCCGGTTTCTGCTTCCCACCGTACCGCGCCAGGAAAGCCGCATCCGCGAATTGGCGGCGGCATGGCCGCAGGACATCAGGCCCGAGATCGGCAGCGATTCTGCTTTCAAGTGGAGTGCCTTTGCTGAGGCTGATGCGGCGGTTGCAGCGTCCGGCACCGTCATTCTCGAACTGGCACTTGCCGGTGTACCGACGATCTCGGTTTACAAGACCGACTGGATTTTCACGATGCTGAGCAAGCGGGTGAAAACCTGGACCGGGGCCTTGCCGAACCTGATTGCCGACTATGCCGTCGTGCCGGAATATTTCAACGAGGTTGTGCGTGCGGGCTCGATGCTGCGTTGGGCCGAGCGGCTGTCATCCGACACCACCGAGCGGCGGGCAATGCTTGAGGGTTATGCTCTGGTACAGGAACGTTTACGCACAGATGTGCCTCCGGGCGAAACCGGTGCGCGCATTCTTCTCGATGTCCTGAAGAGCAAAGCTCATCCCTCGGCATAATCATTTCAATTCTTTCTTACCGACAGGCTGCCGGCCTGCTGCCGATGCGGGCAGGCAAGGGGTCGATTTTACTGCATTTGATCGTTAGGACGGCAAGCCGCTGATAATCAGGCGGTTGGCAGCCCATGAATTTCCGTCTGGCACACCTCTTGCTTTCAATCTTGTATGCAAGATAGCCATACATCCGAAAGCGCCCAGAGCGCGGTAGAAGACGCCATCATCTCCGGCATTCTTTCTGCCCGCATCCGTCCGGGAACCCGCCTCAGCGAGAACCAACTCGCCAGCCTTTTCAGCGTGTCGCGCACGCGCATCCGTGAGGCGATGATGCGGCTGGAGACGCGCGGTATCGTCACCGTCAGCCCGCGCCGGGGCTGGTTCGTGGTGGAACCCTCCGCCGAAGAATCCATCAAGGTCTATGAAGCGCGGCGCATCATCGAATATGGGCTCTTGCGCAATCTTTCCGGCGTTAGCGCCGAAGGGATCGCCATTCTTGCCGATCATCTCGATGAGGAGAAGGCGGCGATTGCCAAAGGCGACCGCCAGCGCCTGACCTGCCTCATGGGCGACTTTCACATCCGCATCGCCGAAATCGCCGGCAACGACATCATCGTCGAAACGCTGCGCGACCTGACGGCCAGAACCATTCTCATCTCCATGCTCTATCAGTCGGATTTCCATGCGCAGCAATCGCATGACGGACATTGCCGCATCTTCGAGGCGATAAAGGCGGCCGATTTCTATGGCGCCGCCGAACTCGCCATCCGCCATCTCGACGAGGTCGAAACCGGTCTCGATCTCACTCGCAGGCCGGACCCGCTCTACGAGCTTCGCAATTCCCTTTCATTGCAGCCTCTTTCCCCAAGCCCCAAGGAGTAATTCCCAATGTTTTCCAGACGTTCGTTGCTTGCCATTGCCGCGATTTCCGCAACGCTTGGTTTTTCGCCCGCAGCCTTTGCCGATGCGCTCGGTGATATCACCTCCCGCGGCACGATCCGCGTTGCCGTCCCGCAGGATTTCCCGCCCTTCGGCAGCGTCGGCACGGATATGGCCCCGCAGGGCTATGATATCGACGTCGCCAATCTGATCGGCGAGAAGCTGGGCGTGAAGGTCGAACTCGTGCCGGTCACCAGCGCTAACCGCGTTCCCTATCTGCAAACCAACAAGGTCGATCTCGTCATTTCGAGCCTCGGCAAGAACCCGGACCGTGAAAAGGTCATCGACTTCTCCGCCGCCTATGCGCCTTTCTTCAATGGCGTGTTCGCTCCGGATTCGGTTGCCGTCACCAAGGCGGAAGATTTGTCCGGCAAGACCATCGGTGTCACCCGAGGCGCCGTCGAGGATCTGGAGCTGACGAAGGTGGCGCCTACCGATACGACCATCAAGCGTTATGAGGACAATAATGGCACGATCTCCGCCTTCCTCGCCGGCCAGGTGGAGGCCGTGGCCACGGGCAATGTCGTGGCCGCCGCCATTCTCGCCAAAAACCCGCCAAAGCGTCCCGAGCTGAAGTTCCTGATCAAGAATTCGCCCTGCTATATCGGCCTGAACAAGGAACAGCCGGCGCTGCTGGAGAAGGTCAACGCCATCATCGCCGCTGCAAAGACCGATGGTTCCTTGAACACGATCGCGCAGAAATGGCTGAAAACCGACCTGCCCAAGGATCTCTGAGCAACCCGGCAAAATGCATGCGCCGGCCTTGCCTTGAGGCGGGACCGGCGCATGGTTTGTCCTCGCCGAAAGGAAGCATCGGGTGAAATACACATTCGATTTTGGATGGCTTCTCGACTATTATCCGCAGATCGCCAAGGGCATCGCCGTTACGCTGGAGTTGATTGCCATTGGCGGCGTTCTCGGCATCGCCCTCGGCATCGTCTGCGCCTGGGTGCGCGCGCTCGGGCCCAAATGGCTGCGGCCGCCGGTCGCGACCTATGTGGAGCTCATTCGCAATACGCCATTCCTCATACAATTGTTTTTTATCTTTTTCGGCCTGCCGTCGCTTGGCCTGCAATTGTCGGAACTGACCGCCGCCAATATCGCCATGGTGGTCAATCTCGGGGCCTATAGCTGCGAAATCATCCGCGCCGGCATTCAGGCGACGCCGAAGGGACAGTTCGAGGCGGGGGCAAGCCTTGCCATGACCCGCTTCGAAACCTTCCGGCATGTGGTTCTGGTTCCCTCACTACAACGCATCTGGCCCGCTCTTTCATCGCAGGTGGTGATCGTCATGCTCGGCTCGTCGGTCGTCTCGCAGATCGCCGCCGAGGATTTAACCTTCGCCGCCAATTTCATCCAGTCGCGCACCTTCCGCGCCTTCGAAGCCTATATGGTCTCCACCGCCATTTATCTCGTGCTGGCCATCCTTCTCCGGCAGGTGCTTGTCTTGGGCGGCAACCTCATCTTTCCGCGCAGGAGTGTCCGATGATCGAATTCTCCACCTGGGATATTCTCAGAAACCTGCTGCTCGCCACGCGCTGGACCGTGCTGCTGTCGCTCGTCTCCTTCGTCGGCGGCGGCGTGGTGGCGCTGCTTCTGCTGTTCATGCGTATTTCCCGGAAAAAATCGATGCGGGTTTTTGCGCGCTATTATGTCGAGCTTTTTCAGGGCACGCCGCTTTTGATGCAGCTCTTCATCGCCTTTTTCGGCCTCGGCCTGTTCGGCATCGATGTGCCGGCCTGGCTGGCGGCGGGCCTGACGCTGATCCTGTGGGCAGCTGCCTTCCTCACCGAAATCTGGCGCGGCTGCGTGGAATCCGTCGCCAAGGGCCAATGGGAGGCATCGGCGAGCCTTGCCATGGGACGCCTGCAGCAGATGCGTTACGTCATCCTGCCGCAGGCCATGCGGGTCGCCATTCCCCCGACCGTCGGTTTCTTCGTGCAGGTCATCAAGGGAACGGCCGTGACCTCGATCATCGGTTTCGTGGAACTGTCCAAGGCCGGCACGGTCGTCACCAACGCCACCTTCCAGCCCTTCACCGTTTATGGCCTCGTCGCCCTCATCTATTTCGCGCTGTGCTGGCCTCTGTCGAAGAGCAGCCAGATCCTCGAAAGGAAGCTCAATGTCGCTCATCGAAATCACTGAAGTCCGCAAAAGCTATGGCAGCAACGAGGTTCTGAAGGGCATCAACCTCGATGTGGAGCCTGGTGAGGTCATCGCCATCATCGGCAAGAGCGGATCGGGAAAATCGACCCTGCTTCGCTGCATCAACGGGCTGGAGACGATTTCGGCCGGTTCCATATCGGTCGCCGGCGCGCAGCTTCTCGAAGACGATCTGCATCTGAAAGCCCTGCGGCTGAAGGTCGGCATGATCTTCCAGCAGTTCAATCTCTTCCCGCACCAGACCGTTGGCGGCAACGTCATGCTGTCGCAGACCGTGGTGAAGAAGACCCCAAAGCCGGAAGCGGAAGCCGTTGCCCGCAAGATGCTGGAACGGGTTGGGCTTGCACATAAATTCGATGCCTATCCCGATGAATTGTCCGGCGGCCAGCAACAACGCGTCGCCATTGCCCGGGCGCTCGCCATGCAGCCCATCGCGCTCCTGTGCGATGAGATCACCTCGGCGCTCGATCCCGAACTTGTCGCGGAAGTGCTTGCCGTGGTGCGTGAACTCGCGGCCGAAGGCATGACGCTCCTGATGGTGACGCATGAAATGAAATTTGCGCGCGACGTCTGCTCCCGCGTCGTCTTCATGCATGAGGGCAGGGTGCATGAAATAGGCCCGCCGGAAGAGGTGTTCTCCAATCCCTCGACACCCGAACTCAAGCAGTTCCTGGGCGTTGCTGCACGCCATTGAGGACCGTTCGGATGCCCAACAAAAAAGGCCGGCGGGTGAAAACCTGCCGGCCTTTGATCTTATAGGATTTCGCGGCTTAGCGCTTGGAAACCGGAACGTAGTCGCGCTTGCCGGCGCCCGTATAGAGCTGGCGCGGACGGCCGATGCGCTGCTGCGGATCTTCGATCATTTCGTTCCACTGTGCGATCCAGCCGACGGTGCGGGCAAGAGCGAAGAGAACGGTGAACATGGTCGTGGGGAAGCCGAGCGCCTTCAGCGTGATGCCGGAATAGAAGTCGACATTCGGGTAAAGCTTCTTTTCGACGAAGTAGGGGTCGGAAAGGGCGATCTTTTCCAGTTCCAGCGCGACCTGCATGATCGGATCGTCCGAGTTGCCGGTGGCTTCCAGCACTTCGTACATTGTCTTCTGCATGATCTTGGCGCGCGGGTCGTAGTTCTTGTAGACGCGGTGGCCAAAGCCCATCAGGCGGAACGGGTCGTTCTTGTCCTTGGCGCGGGCGATATATTCCGGAATACGGTCAACCGTGCCGATTTCGTTGAGCATGTTGAGCGCCGCTTCGTTGGCGCCGCCATGAGCCGGGCCCCAGAGGCAGGCGATGCCAGCCGCGATACAGGCGAACGGGTTCGCACCCGAAGAACCGGCAAGACGCACCGTGGAGGTGGAAGCGTTCTGCTCGTGATCGGCATGCAGGATGAAGATGCGGTCCATGGCGCGGGCCAGAACCGGATCGACCTTGTAATCCTCGCAGGGCACGGCAAAGCACATGTGCAGGAAGTTCGAGGCGTAATCGAGGTCGTTCTTCGGGTAAACGAAGGGCTGGCCGATATGGTACTTGTAAGCCATGGCGGCGATCGTCGGCATTTTCGCAATCATGCGCAGCGAGGCGACCATGCGCTGGTGCGGATCGGTAATGTCGGTCGAGTCGTGATAGAAGGCCGAGAGAGCGCCGACCGTGCCGCACATGACGGCCATCGGATGCGCATCGCGGCGGTAGCCGGTGAAGAAGCGGCTCATCTGCTCATGCACCATGGTGTGGCGCGTGACGCGGGTGTCGAAATCCTTCTTCTGAGCCGCGGTCGGCAGTTCGCCGTAAAGCAGCAGATAGCAGGTTTCCAGGAAGTCACCCTGTTCGGCGAGCTGCTCGATGGGGAAGCCACGATGCAGGAGAACGCCCTCGTCACCGTCGATATAGGTGATCTTGGATTCGCAGGAGGCCGTCGACGTGAAACCCGGGTCGTAGGTGAAAGAGCCCGTGTGCTTGTACAGCGTGGCGATATCGACGACGCTTGGTCCAATCGTGCCTTCCCTGACCGGGAGTTCGACCTGTTTTTCGCCAAGTGTCACTGTAGCGCTTTTTTCCGTCATACTGATCCTCCGAAAACATGCGGGTGGGGGCGTTGAGACACGCCCCGCGGTTAAGCGTCTACCGATTAGCTATATGATCCTTGCGCCGATGCCAAGCTATCCGAAGGTCAAATTGTGCATTGCGGCAAAAGCAATCCCGTTGCTTTGGGCTTTCGTGGCGATAGCAATTCAATCTCGGTCAACGCAGGGTTAAAGGAAAGGATTGCAATCCCTCACGCGTGCCTGCAAATCTGTTTCCGGTGCGGCAAGGGGCGGCGCAAATTGCTTGGTCAAGGGGAAAAACAGCATTTCCGGTATGCCGAAACGTTGCAGGGCGACTTGCCCGGCACGCGGGATATTCTGCTTCCCCTTCGTCGGACGAGCGACATTGCGACATATGGCACGCCCGCCATTATTCCCCGGCAAAATCTCAAAAACTCTGTCACTGGAAAAATTGCCATATGGGTCGCCGAAGAGCGCGCTTTTGGCCATGATTTTCTTTTTATTCCCGTTCTCATCGGCTGCGGCGCAGTTCTGTGGTTTTCTCTCGACGTCACGCCCGCGTCATCCGTTCTGGCGATTGCATTTTTGCTTGTCGCGGGCCTGGCGCTCCTCGTCAGATATACCCCCGGCTTCATGTCGACGGCTTGCGGTCTCTGCGCTTTTGTTTTGCTCGGCATGCTTCTGGCCGATTTTGAAACCCGGCGGGCCGGAACCGTGGTGCTGGATACGCCCGTCACCACCACCCTCACCGGCACGGTTGCGCGCCGGGAGGTTGATGCGCGCGGTTCCTGGCGATATGTGGTTCGGCTGACCGCGACGGCGGCGCCGGTTTTGTCTCGTCCGCCACAGATGATTTCCGTGCTATCGCGCGGCAGGGGTGAACCGGCGGCACTGGGCGCCACCATCAGCGGCAAAGTGCGCCTCTCGCCGCCGTCCGGCCCCGCCTTGCCGGGATTGAACGACTTTGCCTTCGCATCCTATTTCAAGGGAATAGGCGCCACCGGTTTCTTTTATAAGCCACCGCAGACGCTTCCGTCACCTGCAGGGGACATCAAGGCCGAGGCGGGCTGGCTCGAATGGGCGGATATGTGGCTCTACGGACTTCGCAGCGCCATTGCGGAACGTATCCGCTCCACCATCGGCGGTGATGCCGGCGCTTTCGCCGCCTCCATCGTCACCGATGAGAGACAGGCGATCTCGGCGGAAACGATGGAGGCTTTGCGGCTCTCCGGCCTTGCCCATATCGTTGCGATATCCGGGCTCAACATGGCGCTGGCGTCAGGCATTTTCTTCGTTGGCCTGAGATTGGCCTTCAGCCTGTTTCCGGGCTTTGCGCAGCGCTGGCCGGTCAAGAAGATCGCGGCCTTTGCAGCACTGCTGATGACACTCGCCTATTACCTCATTTCCGGTTTTGCCGTCTCCGCCGAACGCGCATGGTTGATGATGTCGGTGATGCTGATCGCAGTTCTTTTCGACCAGCCGTCTCTCAGCCTGAGAAATGTTGCCCTTTCCGCTCTGGTCATTCTGGCTTTCTCGCCATCGGAAATCATGGGGCCGAGTTTCCAGATGTCATTTGCGGCCACCATAGCGCTTGTTTCTGCCTATGCCGCCTGGAACCGCTGGCGGACCGAGCGGGATCGGTTGCTGGTCGGGCGCAGGCCCGGCTGGATGACGGTGCTGCAAATGGCAGGTGCCGTCATTGGCGGTGTTGTCACGACATCGCTGATCGGCGGACTTTCGACGGCGATCTATTCCGCCGAACATTTCCATCGTGTCACCACTTATGGACTTTTCGCCAATCTGGCTGCCATGCCGTTGATGTCGCTGATCGTCATGCCGTTCGGTCTTCTCGCGATGCTGCTGATGCCCTTCGGGCTCGATGCGCCTTTCCTGAAGATCATGGGTTATGGCATGGCTCTTGTCATCGAGGTCGCCAATGAGGTGGCGTCATGGGGTGGCAGCGCGGCGACGGGGCGGCCGCATGGGTGGTTTATCGGTCTCGCCACAGCGGGTTTCCTGCTGCTGACTTTGCTGCGCAGCCGGCTTGCCCTTCTCGGTATACCGGTCCTGATTTTCGCCTTCGGCCTGTCAGCTTTGCCCCCCCGTTATCCGCCTCATCTCCTGGTGCACGAGGACGGCCAGCTGGTGGCCATGCTGGAGGATGGCAAGGTCTTCACGACAAGAGCGCGGCCACCGGACTTTGTGTATGGCCAGTGGCAAAGGGCGCTGCTGCTGCCGGAAAAACCCGTGCCGCCAATAGTAGTGGAGCCGGAGGTTCGGGTAAGCACTGCCGGCTTGGCGCCGAAAACGAAACTCCCACCCAAAGAGATGGCGGCGGTGACGAAAGAGATGACGGCGGCGCTGAGGGATGCCAAGGCTGGGGTCTTCACCTGCAGAAAAGACATATGGTGCGTGGCCCGCGCCGGCAGCGGCGAGTGGATCATCGTTCTGGAGGATGGCCGCTTTGCCGGAACAGCCTGTGATATCGCCGATATTGTCATCGTTTCCCGCCGAACTTCGTTTTCACAGTGCCGCTCCGGGGCGCTGCTTCTCAATCGAGACATATTGCGACGTATCGGTTCAGTGGAAATAGATTTTGCCAATATGGATCAGGCAGGCGTGGTAAAACGGCTGCGCGCCGCAATATCTGGAACGGACAGGCCGTGGAGCGAACATCGTTATTACGACTGGAAAAGCGGCCGTTTCGATCATGAGGTGCCTGAGGCCGTCAACAGGCTGCTGGCGACGTCAGAGTGAGCCGCCAGCGTGGTTCATCATGCCCTGGCGCGCAGATCTTCGATCACGTCGCCGATCCCGCCAATTTCTTCTTCATGCGCCGTGTCACGCCAGGTTTCCTTCAAACCGGCCTCGTACCATTCACGCATCGCGGGCAGGGCGAGCAGCCTTTCGCAATAGCTCCTGGCCGCGGGTGAAAGATCGGCGCCATAGCTCTGGAAACGGAACGCCACCGGGCAGAAAAAGGCGTCGACCGCCGTGAATTTCGCGCCGGCGAGATATGGTCCACCGAATTTTTCAAGGCCTTCGCTCCACAGCGCATCAATGCGCTTGATATCGGCGGCAAGCCCGGCATCCCCGCCCTTCGGTCTTGCCCTGATGCCGACAGACATGGGATAGAGATTGCGCAGCGAAGAAAAGCCGGCATGCATTTCACTTGCCGCCGACCGTGACCAGGCCCGTGCCTGCTTGTCGCTCGCCCAGACACCCTGATGTCTTTCAGCAAGATATTCAGCGATCGAAAGCGTTTCCCACACCATGAAGCCGTCATCGACAAGGCACGGCACCTTGCCGGTTGGCGAAAAGGAGGAGAAGGAAATTCCTTCACCGAACGGAATGAGTTTTTCGGTGAACGCGATACCCAGCGTGCGCATCAACACCCACGGCCGCAACGACCATGAAGAATAGTTCTTATTCGCTATATAAAGATCGTACATGGCGTATCTCCCGGATATGACGCGCATTTTTATACCTGCCGGGCGTCCGTGGAATATCGAAAATAATCCATGGCTCCCATAAGCCGTATTGATGAATGATAAGGGGAGGGCATGGACGGCAACGCTTCGCAAATATCACCGTCCGGAGACAGCTGAAAAATCACCAATCGACCGACGATGCAATTCAACTTCGCGAAGGCTTGGTGAGAATTCAAGAGCTGAATGCGGCAGGCCAGACCTATGTCGTCATACTAGCAAAACGGAAAATCAGCATGAAACTGTAGCCAGTTTCGGAAGGCATCAGGCATCGCCCGCGTCAGTCACATACCACCGTGCGTATCCAAATTATGCCATGCTTCAGGCAGTCTTCACCTCTCATACAGGCGTCATCATCAAGACGACGCCTGTCGAAAACCGGATGACATCCCGTCCATCGGGTCAATGATAACGGCGGATCAACCCAACCAGCTTGCCCTGGATTTTCACCCGATCCGGTCCGAAGATGCGGGTCTCATAAGCGGGGTTTGCAGCCTCGAGCGCGATGGAGGCGCCCTTGCGGCGGAAGCGCTTCAGCGTCGCCTCCTCGTCATCCACCAATGCCACAACGATATCGCCCGGATTGGCTGTATTGCCGTTGCGGATAATGACGGTGTCGCCGTCAAAAATGCCGGCCTCGATCATCGAATCGCCCTTGACCTCAAGCGCGTAATGTTCGCCGGTGCCCAGCATATCCACCGGCACGGCAACGTCGTGGGTGTTGTTCTGGATGGCGGAAATCGGCACGCCGGCGGCGATACGGCCCATGACCGGCACGGTAACGGCGCCACCGAGATCATTGGCTGGTGCCTTGGGGGCAGGGGTCGGTTCCGGCGTCTTCGGCTTGCCGAGGCTGCCTTCGATGACGCTCGGCGAAAAGCCGCGCTGCGGCCTTGCGCCCGGCGCGTAGGCCTCGGGCAACTTGATGACTTCCAGCGCCCGTGCCCGGTTAGGTAGCCGGCGAATGAAACCGCGCTCTTCGAGGGCAGTGATCAGCCGGTGAATGCCGGATTTGGAGGCAAGATCGAGTGCGTCCTTCATTTCATCGAAGGAGGGCGGCACGCCGGACTCTTTCATTCTTTCATGAATGAAGAGAAGCAATTCCTGCTGTTTGCGCGTGAGCATGAGGAAAACACCCTTGAGAATCGTAGTGGAGATCGCGAAACAAATACAGAACGAACACTATATGTTCCATATGTGTTCCGCAATCCCCTAAAATTTCGTGAAGCTGCTATCTGTTGTTTTGATGATTTGCCTCATCGCACGAAATTGTGCTTTTCTTCGCCTCGAACCGGTGCAGCATGGCTTCCTGTCGCGCCGCCAGCAGGAATGACAATGACGAAACCCTATTGCATCGATCATCTCGTCTTGCCCGTGCAGGCTCTTGCCGTTGCGGAAAAGCGCTATGAAGACCTCGGCTTCACGGTTGCGCCGGAGGCTCTTCATCCCTTCGGCACGCAGAATGCATGCGTTTTTTTCACCGATGGGACCTATCTGGAGCCGTTGGCAATTGCTGATCCGGCTAAATATAATGCCTCCGTGAACCGTGGCGATGTGTTCACAGGCAGGGATCAAGCCTTCCGGCAGGGTCATGGCAGGGAGGGATTTTCCGCTCTGGTAGCCCGAACCGGGGATGCCTTTGCCGATCATGAGAGATTTGCGGTCTCCGGCCTTTCGGCGGGCGATATCTTTGAATTTTCGCGGCCTGTTCGAATGCCGGACGGTTCGCAAAGCGAGGCGGCATTCCGGCTTGCTTTTGCAGCAGCAAGCGGGACGGCTGCGGATTTCTTTTCGTTCAGCTGTCAGCGGCTTCAGGTGCTGCCGGGCGATCGCACGGCACTGGAGCGCCATGCCAATGGGGTTCTCGGCCTCAGCGAGATCGTTCTGTTTTCAGGAGCCGATCGAAATGCGGCGCGGCTGATCGAAACGGTTTTTCGCTGCAAGGGTGAAATGTCCCCGGATGGTGATATGGTTTTCGCAACCGGCAATGCGCGCATCCGATTGGCGGCAAAGCCGGTTTTTGGCGGGCATGGCATGGATGCCAGGGAGTGGGGCGACGGCGGATTGCGCGGCGCGGGCGTCATCTTTTTGTCACACGATCTTGCCGTGACAGAAGCTGTGCTTGCTGCTAATGGCGTGTCCTGCGCAAAAGCGGGCGGCCGCCTGGTGGTGGCAGCAGCACCCGGTCAGGGCGTAACATTCGCCTTCGAGGAAAAATGATGAGCGTTACGAACAATCTCAAAGTCACCGCCGGCGATGGCGCCAGCAAGGTTTCCTTTTCCAATACAGAGCGTTTTTCGCTGATTGCCGGCCCCTGCCAGATGGAGAGCCGCGAACATGCCTTCATGATCGCCGGTGTCCTGAAGGAGCTTTGCGACAAGCTGGGGATCGGGCTCGTTTATAAGTCGTCCTTCGACAAGGCGAACCGCACCTCGCTTTCCGGCAAGCGCGGCATCGGCCTTGAGAGCGCCATGCAGGTTTTCGCCGACCTCAAGAAGGAATTCGGCTTTCCTGTTCTGACTGACATTCACACCGAAGAACAATGCGCCATCGTGTCCGAAGTGGTGGATGTGCTGCAAATCCCGGCCTTTCTCAGCCGCCAGACAGATCTTCTCGTCGCCGCCGCGAAAACCGGCCGCGTCATCAACGTCAAGAAGGGCCAGTTCCTCGCCCCCTGGGACATGAAGAATGTGCTGGCCAAGCTGAATGAGAGCGGCAATCCGAATGTGCTTCTGTGCGAGCGTGGCGCCTCCTTCGGTTACAACACGCTCGTTTCCGACATGCGCTCGCTGCCGATCATGGCTTCGCTCGGCGCGCCTGTTGTCTTTGATGCCACCCATTCGGTGCAGCAGCCGGGCGGGCAGGGCGGCTCCACGGGCGGCCAGCGCGAATTCGTCGAGACTCTGGCGCGGGCGGCGGTTGCTGTCGGTGTCGCCGGGCTTTTCATCGAGACCCATGAGGACCCGGACAATGCGCCGTCCGACGGCCCCAACATGGTCCATCTGAAGGATATGCCGAAACTGCTGGAAAAGCTGCTCGCCTTCGACGCCATCACCAAGGCCTGAGCGGCGAGGCGGGCACTGTCTGTGCCAATCGATTTTAATGGCGGGCGGGCCGTTTCTGCCGCCCGTCGTCATTGTAATTTCTTCGCCATCGTCTAAGACAGGCGACGGAAAATATCTGTTCCATTCCCAAGGGAGAGACCATGACTGCCATTACCGATATCATCGCGCGCGAAATCCTCGACAGCCGCGGCAACCCGACCGTTGAAGTCGATGTTTACCTCGAAGACGGCTCCATGGGCCGCGCCGCCGTTCCTTCCGGCGCCTCCACCGGCGCGCATGAGGCGGTTGAGCTGCGCGATGGCGGCAAGCGTTATCTCGGCAAGGGCGTGGAAAAGGCGGTTGAAGCCGTCAATACCGAAATCTTCGACGCCATCGGCGGTTTCGATGCCGAAAACCAGATCCAGATCGACCAGACGATGATCGTTCTCGACGGCACACCGAACAAGTCGCGCATCGGCGCCAACGCCATCCTCGGCGTGTCGCTCGCTGTTGCCAAGGCTGCTGCTGAAGCCTCCGGCCTGCCGCTTTACCGTTATGTTGGCGGCCCGAACGCACATCTTCTGCCGGTTCCGATGATGAACATCATCAATGGCGGCGCGCATGCCGATAACCCGATCGATTTCCAGGAATTCATGATCCTGCCGGTTGGTGCGGAAAACATCCGCGAAGCCGTGCGCATGGGTTCTGAAGTGTTCCATACGCTGAAGAAAGAACTGTCTGCACAGGGCCACAACACCAATGTTGGCGACGAAGGCGGTTTTGCGCCGGGTCTGGAAAGCGCGCCGGCAGCACTCGATTTCATCATGAAGTCGATCGAAAAGGCTGGCTACCGTCCGGGCGACGACATGTTCATCGGTCTCGACTGTGCCGCAACCGAATTCTTCAAGAACGGCAACTACGTTTATGAAGGCGAAGGCAAGACCCGTTCGCCGATCGAGCAGGCCGAATATCTGGCTGAACTCGTCGCCAAGTATCCGATCATCTCCGTAGAAGACGGCATGGCTGAAGACGACTGGGACGGCTGGAAGGCTCTGACTGATCTTATTGGCAACAAGTGCCAACTGGTCGGCGACGATCTTTTCGTCACCAACTCCGCTCGCCTTCGTGATGGTATCAAGATGGGCGTTGCAAACTCCATCCTCGTCAAGGTCAACCAGATCGGCTCGCTCTCCGAGACCCTGGATGCGGTTGAGACCGCACACAAGGCTGGTTACACCGCCGTCATGTCACACCGTTCGGGTGAGACGGAAGATTCCACCATCGCCGATCTCGCTGTTGCGACGAACTGCGGTCAGATCAAGACCGGCTCGCTTGCCCGTTCCGACCGGCTCGCAAAGTACAACCAGCTGATCCGCATCGAGGAAATGCTGGGTCCGCAGGCCGCTTACGCCGGCCGTTCGATCCTGCGCGGGTAATTCCGGCGGTATTGGTTTGTGATGCGGCCCGCCGCCTCGGCGGGCTCATTCAGGGGCGAGCGGTAGCATCCGCATTCCGTCACCCCGGACTTGATCCGGGGTTCAGCGCGATCAAGTCCTTGATCGCGAAAGACTCTCCCCACAGCGCAGACGCGCTGTGGCTGGATGCCGGATCAAGTCCGGCATGACGAGGGTTCTTTTGACGTCGCTGCCATTCTTAGCCCGCCCTCCGGCGGGCTTTTTTGCGCCTATTTGCCAAAGACAATTTAAGGTCAACGGATAGTTAAACAATCAGCCTTAATCTCGAGATTCAAAGGTTATGCGTTTTAAGGCTTCTCTCCGGCATGTGGACCAGACATCATAAAAAGAGACGATTCGGCCGTTTGATCGTTCCGGCCATCACGATCGCTTTTCTTTCCTATTTCGGCTATCATTCCATTCATGGCGACTTCGGCCTTCAGGCAACGGAGCGGCTGGAGCGGCAGCGTATCACCCGTACTGCGGAGCTTGCCAAGCTGACGCAGGCCCGTGTGGCGCTGGAGCGGCAGGTGGAATTGCTGAGCGACGGCTCGCTTGAGCGGGACATGATCGACGAGATTTCCCGTTACCAGCTGAATATGTCCCGCACGGACGAAATCGTCATCATGAACACATATTTCTAATTAACCTAAATCAAGTTAATTTAACATTTCTGATTTATTCACAGCATCTTAGCGTGAATATGTGCCATGCGTTTAAAGCATTGCTGCATGGCATTTTCTTGCATATGGTACGCGCCACTCTATCCATTCAAACGGCAACTCAGGGAGGGATGAATGGCGCCGCGAAAACCAGCGACCGTATCCGGCCGCAAGACCACGGCAAAGGCCGCAACCGAATTCACCGGCAAGAACAGCCCGGACTTCTCGAAGGAAGAAGAGCTTCACGCTTATCGTGAAATGCTGCTCATCCGCCGTTTCGAGGAAAAGGCCGGCCAGCTCTATGGCATGGGCTTCATCGGTGGTTTCTGTCACCTCTATATCGGTCAGGAAGCTGTCGTCGTCGGCATGCAGATGTCGCAGAAGGAAGGCGATCAGGTTATCACCGCTTACCGCGACCACGGCCACATGCTGGCGCTCGGCATGAGCGCGCGTGGCGTCATGGCTGAGCTGACCGGGCGCAAGGGCGGCCTGTCGAAAGGCAAGGGCGGCTCGATGCACATGTTCTCCAAGGAGAAACATTTCTACGGCGGCCACGGCATCGTCGGTGCGCAGGTTTCACTCGGAACCGGTCTCGCTTTCGCCAACCGCTATCGCGGCAACGACAATGTCTCCGTAACCTATTTCGGTGACGGCGCCGCCAACCAGGGCCAGGTCTACGAGAGCTTCAACATGGCCGCTCTCTGGAAACTGCCGATCATCTATATCGTCGAGAACAACCGTTACGCCATGGGCACCTCGACCGCCCGCGCCACCGCCCAGTCGAACTATTCGCTGCGCGGCCAGTCCTTCGGCATTCCCGGCATCCAGGTGGATGGCATGGATGTGCGCGCCGTCAAGGCCGCCGCCGATCAGGCGCTGGAACATTGCCGTTCCGGCAAGGGGCCGATCATTCTGGAAATGCTGACCTACCGTTACCGTGGTCACTCCATGTCCGACCCGGCGAAATACCGTTCGAAAGACGAAGTGCAGAAGATGCGCTCCGAACATGACCCGATCGAGCAGGTCAAGGCACGGCTTCTGGAGCAGGGCTGGGCAAGCGAAGACGAACTCAAGGCCATCGACAAGGATGTCCGTGATATCGTCGCCGACAGCGCCGACTTCGCCCAGAACGACCCAGAGCCGGATGTATCCGAGCTCTACACCGACATTCTGCTCTGATCGGGAAAGGGAAACCCATGCCAGTAGAAATTCTTATGCCCGCCCTTTCCCCGACCATGGAGGAAGGCACGCTTTCCAAATGGCTTAAAAAGGAAGGCGACAAGGTCACCTCCGGCGACGTGATCGCCGAGATCGAGACCGACAAGGCGACCATGGAAGTGGAAGCCGTGGATGAGGGCGTCATCGGCAAGCTGCTGATCGATGCCGGCACCGAAGGCGTCAAGGTCAACACGGCAATTGCCGTTCTTCTTCAGGACGGCGAAAGCGCCGACGACATTTCTTCCTCCGCGAAGAAAGAAGAGCCGAAGGCAGAAGCCGCGAATTCCGATTCGGATGCGGCCGGCGGCAAGACCCGCGAAGCGACCGAAGAGCCGAGCGCTGCCAAGGAAGCCGCCAAGGTTCCGGCAGCACCCAAGATCGAAGTCGCTGCCGATCCGGACATTCCGGCAGGCACGGAAATGGTGATGACGACGGTGCGTGAAGCGCTGCGCGACGCCATGGCCGAAGAAATGCGCGCCGACGAAAAAGTCTTCGTCATGGGTGAGGAAGTCGCCGAATATCAGGGCGCTTACAAGATCACCCAGGGCCTGTTGCAGGAATTCGGTGAGCGTCGCGTCATCGATACCCCGATCACCGAGCACGGTTTTGCCGGTATCGGCGTCGGCGCTGCGATGACGGGCCTGCGCCCCATCGTCGAATTCATGACCTTCAACTTCGCCATGCAGGCGATCGACCAGATCGTCAACTCGGCGGCAAAGACGCTTTACATGTCGGGTGGCCAGATGGGCGCTCCGATGGTGTTCCGTGGTCCGTCCGGTGCGGCTGCCCGCGTCGGCGCCCAGCATTCGCAATGTTACGCCGCATGGTACAGCCATATTCCGGGCCTCAAGGTCGTCATGCCCTATACGGCTGCCGACGCCAAGGGTCTGCTCAAGGCCGCCATCCGCGATCCGAACCCGGTCATTTTCCTGGAAAATGAAATTCTCTACGGCCAGAGCTTCGAAGTGCCGAAGCTCGATGATTTCGTGCTGCCGATCGGCAAGGCGCGCATTCACCGCAAGGGCAAGGATGCGACCATTGTTTCCTTCGGCATCGGCATGACCTATGCCATCAAGGCGGTTGCGGAACTCGAGAAGCTCGGCATCGACGTCGAACTGATCGATCTGCGCACCATCCGCCCGATGGATCTGCCCACCGTCATCGAATCGGTCAAGAAGACCGGTCGTCTGGTCACGGTCGAGGAAGGTTTCCCGCAGTCATCGGTCGGTGACTTCATCGCCAACCAGGTCATGCGCGCCGCTTTCGATTATCTCGATGCGCCGATCCTGACGATCGCCGGCAAGGATGTTCCGATGCCTTACGCGGCAAACCTCGAAAAGCTGGCTCTGCCGAACGTCGATGAAGTCGTTCAGGCCGTCAAAACCGTCTGCTACAAGTAAGGGGAGGCGTTTCGATGCCGATAAACATCACCATGCCTGCCCTTTCTCCGACGATGGAAGAGGGCAATCTGGCCAAGTGGCTGGTCAAGGAAGGCGACAAGGTCGCACCCGGTGACGTGATCGCCGAGATCGAGACCGACAAGGCGACCATGGAAGTGGAAGCCGTTGACGAAGGCACGGTCGCCAAGCTGGTTGTTCCGGCAGGCACCGAAGCGGTCAAGGTCAACGCCCTGATCGCCATCCTCGCCGCTGATGGCGAGGATGTGGCCGAAGCGGCAAAGGGCGGCGCTGCTGCTCCCGCCAAGGCGGAAGCAAAGGCCGAGGCACCCAAACAGGAAGCCAAGGTAGAAGCTGCTGCCCCGGCAGTCGCTGGAAACGGTTTTGTCGGTAATGCAAGTCCAGCTTCGGCTGGAGGCGACCGTGTCGGCAATAGCGCTCCGGCGTCGGCGTCCGGCGAGCGCATCTTCGCTTCGCCGCTTGCCCGCCGTCTCGCCAAGGAAGCCGGTCTCGACCTCTCGGCCGTTTCCGGTTCCGGACCGCATGGCCGTATCGTCAAGACCGACGTGGAAAAGGCCGCCGCTTCCGGCGGTGCGAAGGCCGCACCGTCTGCTGCTGCATCCGCAGGCGCACCGGCTCCGGCCCTCGCCAAGGGCCAGTCGGACGAAGCCGTTCTCAAGCTGTTCGAACAGGGTTCTTACGAGCTGGTACCGCATGACGGCATGCGCAAGGTCATCGCCAAGCGTCTGGTCGAATCCAAGCAGACGGTTCCGCATTTCTACGTTTCCGTGGATTGCGAACTCGATACGCTTCTGGCGCTGCGCGCCCAGCTCAATGCGGCTGCCCCCGAAAAGGACGGCAAGCCGGCCTACAAGCTGTCGGTCAACGACATGGTCATCAAGGCGCTGGCTCTTGCCCTGCGCGATGTGCCTGATGCCAACGTCTCCTGGACGGAAAGCGCCATGGTCAAGCACAAGCATTCGGATGTCGGCGTCGCCGTTTCCATTCCGGGTGGCCTGATCACGCCGATCATCCGCAAGGCGGAAGAGAAGTCGCTCTCCACAATCTCCAACGAGATGAAGGACTACGGCAAGCGCGCCAAGGAGCGCAAGCTGAAGCCCGAGGAGTATCAGGGCGGCACGACCGCGGTGTCCAACATGGGCATGATGGGCGTCAAGAGCTTCTCGGCCGTCATCAACCCGCCGCATGCCACCATTCTGGCGGTCGGTGCGGGTGAAGAACGCGCTGTCGTGAAGAATGGCGAGATCAAGATCGCCAACGTCATGACGGTTACGCTCTCCACCGACCACCGCTGCGTCGATGGCGCGCTCGGAGCCGAACTGATCGGCGCCTTCAAGCGCTACATCGAAAACCCGATGGGCATGCTGGTTTGATCGGAGCGTGACATGGTGAAATCGGTCCTCTGCTTTGGCGATTCCCTGACCTGGGGATCAAATGCGGAAACGGGTGGCCGTCACAGCCATGACGATCTTTGGCCGAGCGTCTTGCAAAAGGCGCTCGGTTCCGACGTGCACGTGATCCACGAAGGTCTTGGTGGCCGTACTACCGCCTATGACGATCTGACGGCCGATTGTGACCGCAATGGCGCAAGGCTTCTGCCGACGCTGCTGCACAGCCATGCGCCGCTTGATCTCGTCATCATCATGCTCGGCACCAACGACATGAAACCGTCGATCCACGGATCGGCCATTGTCGCCATGAAGGGTATCGAGCGATTGGTGAAACTCACGCGCAATCACGTCTGGCAAGTGGCTGACTGGGAAGCGCCGGATGTTCTGATCGTCGCGCCGCCGCAGCTTTGCGAAACGGCAAACCCCGTGATGGGGGCGATCTATCGCGATGCGATCGATGAATCGGCCATGCTGGCTTCGGTTTACCGGGACCTTGCCGACGATCTCGATTGCGGTTTTTTCGATGCCGGCTCCGTTGCCCGCACGACGCCGGTGGACGGCGTTCATCTCGATGCTGAAAACACGCGGGCCATCGGCCGCGGGCTGGAGCCCGTCGTCCGCATGATGCTCGGACTTTGACACTCATTCTCGTTTCGGGGCGGTTTGCCGTTTTCCGAATAAGACAAGGCAGGATTTCCAATGGCTCAATCTTATGACGTCATCATCATCGGTTCGGGACCGGGCGGTTATATTGCCGCGATCCGCGCAGCCCAGCTCGGCATGAAGGTTGCCGTCGTGGAGCGCGAGCATCTGGCCGGCATCTGCTCCAACTGGGGCTGCATTCCCACCAAGGCCCTGCTGCGCACCGCCGATGTCATGCACACCGCCACCCATGCCAAGGATTACGGCCTGACGCTGGAAGGCTCGATCAAGCCGGACGTCAAGGCGATCGTGGCGCGCTCGCGCGGCATTGCTGCGCGCATGAACAATGGCGTCGGTTTCCTATTCAAGAAGAACAAGGTCGATATCATCTGGGGTGAAGCGAAAATCACCAAGCCGGGCGAGATCGTCGTCGGCAAATCCACCAAGCCGGTGGTTCAGCCGCAGGGTCCCGTGCCGAAGAACACGCTGGGTGAGGGCACCTATACCGCCAAGCACATCATCGTCGCCACAGGCGCCCGCCCGCGCGCGCTGCCCGGCATCGAGCCGGATGGCAAGCTGATCTGGACCTATTTCGAGGCGATGAAGCCGGAAGAACTGCCGAAGTCGCTGCTCGTCATGGGCTCGGGCGCTATCGGCATCGAATTCGCCAGCTTCTACCGTACCATGGGCGTCGACGTCACCGTCGTCGAGATCATGAGCCAGGTCATGCCGGTCGAGGATGCGGAAATCTCCACCTTCGCCAAGAAGCAGCTCGAAAAGCAGGGCATGAAAATTCACCTCGAGACCAAGGTTTCCAAGGTTGAGAAGGGCGCGAACTCCATCACTGCGACGCTGGAGAAGAAGGACGGTTCTTCCGAGAAGATCACCGCCGATCGGATGATTTCGGCCGTTGGCGTCGTCGCCAATATCGAAGGCATCGGCCTCGAGGCTGCCGGCGTGAAGACCGATCGCGGCTTTATCGTCATCGACGGTTACGGCAAGACCAACGTGCCGGGCATCTACGCCATCGGCGATGTTGCCGGCCCGCCGCTGCTCGCCCACAAGGCCGAGCATGAAGCAGTGATCTGCGTCGAAAAGATCGCCGGTCTGCCGAATGTGCACCCGATGGACAAGCTCAAGATTCCGGGCTGCACCTATTGCAACCCGCAGGTCGCTTCTGTCGGTCTCACCGAAGCCAAGGCCAAGGAACAGGGCCGCGACATCCGCGTTGGCCGCTTCTCCTTTGCGGCGAACGGCAAGGCCGTGGCGCTCGGCGAAGATCAGGGCATGGTCAAGACCATCTTCGACAAGAAGACCGGCGAGCTGCTCGGCGCGCATATGGTCGGTGCGGAAGTCACCGAACTCATTCAGGGCTTCGTTGTTGCGATGAACCTCGAGACCACTGAAGAAGACCTGATGCATACGATCTTCCCGCATCCGACCATTTCGGAATCGATGAAGGAAAGCGTGCTCGACGCCTATGGGCGTGTTCTGAACGCATAAGTGCTCCGTGATACCCGGCATTGTTTAACCATGCCGGGTGTCCCATATGTCTCGATGCAGGCTCCTTAAATGGGGCTGGTTCTTTCAGGGAGCGTGGGAATGGAAAGTGTAGGCTGGATTGCAGCGATCATCATCGGCGGTCTCGCCGGCTGGCTTGCGGGCAAGCTCATGGATATGCGCTTCGGCATTTTCATGAACATCATCCTCGGCATCGTCGGTTCGGTGGTTGCGGTTGCGATGCTTCGAACCTTCGATGTTTTCGTGCAGGACAGCAGGCTCGGCTATTTCGTCACGTCGTTCATCGGCGCCAGCCTTTTGCTGTTTCTGGCGAAGCTGGTACGGCGCTGAAAGGCTTCGTGACCGGAAGGGGCTTACGCTTTTTCTGGAATTGTTCTAAAGCATCGGACCAACAGATGTTTAGGTCGCCAGGGGCGATGGAAGCAGGTTTTTAATGGTCACTATTCTCGACAGGACGTCGTCCGACGAAAAGCGCATTCGCCACCCGGAAAAGGCGCATAAGCCCGATACCGAGGTCATGCGCAAGCCGGAATGGATCCGCGTCAAGGCGCCGACATCCAAGGGCTATCACGAGACGCGTGAACTGGTGCGTTCGCACAAGCTGGTGACGGTGTGCGAGGAAGCCGGCTGTCCGAATATCGGCGAGTGCTGGGACAAGAAACACGCGACCTTCATGATCATGGGTGAAATCTGCACCCGCGCCTGCGCTTTCTGCAATGTCGCGACCGGCAAGCCCAATCCGCTGGATATGGCCGAGCCCGAGAACGTCGCCAAGGCCGTCAAGCAGATGGGCCTTTCCCACGTCGTCATCACCTCGGTCGACCGCGACGATCTCGCCGATGGCGGCGCTGAACATTTCGAGAAGGTCATCTGGGCGATCCGTGCGGCATCGCCCAACACGACCATCGAAATCCTCACCCCCGACTTCCTGAAGAAGCCCGGCGCGCTGGAGCGGGTCGTCGCCGCCAAGCCCGATGTCTTCAACCACAATATGGAAACCGTCCCGGGCAATTACCTCACGGTTCGTCCCGGCGCGCGCTATTTCCACTCCGTGCGCCTTCTGCAGCGGGTGAAGGAACTCGATCCCACCATGTTCACCAAATCGGGCATCATGGTCGGCCTCGGCGAAGAGCGAAACGAAGTGCTGCAGCTGATGGACGATCTGCGCAGCGCCGATGTGGACTTCCTGACTATCGGTCAATATCTGCAGCCGACCCGCAAGCACCACAAGGTCGAGGCTTTCGTGACGCCGGAAGAGTTCAAGTCCTACGAGACCGTGGCTTATACCAAGGGCTTCCTGATGGTGTCTTCCAGCCCGCTGACCCGCTCCTCGCACCATGCCGGCGACGATTTCGAACGCCTGCGTGCGGCCCGCGAGAAGAAGCTGCTGGCGGCTGCGGAGTAAGCAGGGGTAGTAGGGCTGGATTGCCCACAAGGGGCGCAATCTCCCTCCTTCGTCATCCTCGCCCTTGAGGCGAGGATCCATTGGTCGCCGCCAATGGTAGATACTCGGGTCAAGCCCGAGGACGACGTCGAGTGGGGGGCTCGTCAGGAAAACGTTGACTGCCTTATTTTAGCTTGCCTCGCTCACACCACAACCTTCTCCGGCCTATGCGCCCGCATGCACAAGATCACGCTCAGCACCACCGAACAGATCGCCACGATCTCGACAATGGTCGGCCCGCGTCCTTCCCATAAAAATCCGTAAAGCAGCGCAAACAGCGTTTCGAACAGGATCATCTGCCCGACCATGGTGAGCGGCAGAAGGCGGCTCATGCGGTTCCATAAGGCATTGCCGAGAATGGAGGCGGTGAAACCCAGTCCGGCTGCAACGGCCACAAAATGCAGCCAGTCGCTCGAATTATGGCTTTCGCCGCCAAAGCCAAAGGCCGGAATGGCGAGCGCCAGCGCAAGCCCACCGGTCACCACACCGGTCATCATGTTCCAGTCATCGGCGCTGACATCGTGAAGGCGGGAGAGCCACCGGGCATTGCCAACCGCAAAGGCCGTCCATGACGCTAGCGCACCGAGCGCACAGGCAAGCCCGATGACGCGAGAGACATCGAGCCCCGCATCGTTTTCCGTCAGCGACTGCCAGGAAATGCCGATAATCCCCATTGCGCCGAAGGCCAGCGACGGCCACAGCCGCTTCAGCGACACCGCGCCATGATCACGGCTGCCGATGATGGTGACGGCGACCGGCAGGAAACCGATGATGATCGAGGTGAAGGCGACACCGCTCAATTTCACCGCCGTCGATATGAAGACATAATAAGCGATGTTGCCGATCATGCTCAGCCAGCCGAGTGCTATCCACTCCTGCGCGCCAAAATGGGCCGACACGCGTTTCAGGCGCGGCCCGATGATGATGAGGGAAATCAGCCCATAGGTGAGATAACGCGCCGTCGACAGTTGCAGGGCCGAAAAATCCGGCACGAGTTTCGGGGCGAGAAAAATCCCACCCCAGAGCGCACCCGCCAGCATGCCGTAAAAAACACCGAGACCTGTTCTGTTCATGTCATGTCACATCCGCATTCACATTTGCCTGCGATGTGCCACAGCGCTTTGCGGCTGTCTTGACAAAAACTCCTGACGGATGTGCTGGCGGTTTTAATGAATCCCGTAGATCCGACGGTAAGCTGCGGGCGTTTCACCCACTGCATTGCGCATGGCGCGTGTCAGTGCAGTCTGGTCGGAAAAACCGGCCCGCAAGGCGATCTCAGCAATTGGCAGGGTGGAATTGCTGAGCAATGCGCAGACCTTGTCCATGCGCAGCCCGGCCAGCCAGCGGTGAGGCGGGAGGCCGAATTCCTCGAGAAACAGCGCATGCAGGCGGCTGTCGCTGATCGTCACGCAGGAGGCCAGCATCTCGATGGTCCAGGGGAAGAACGGTTCCGCCCTGATGAGTGCAACGAGCCTGTGCAGGCGTTGGCGGATGTCGGCTTTCTCATTGGCAAGGCTGTCGACCAGGAGCGGCGCCCACAGGTCCGCAATATCGTCGCGTCGCCCCTCTGTTCCGATGACGCCGCGCATATAGGCGATCAATTGCCGCGTATCCTGCGCTATGTCGAGAAACGGCGAATGGGCGAATTTCTCGAGCGTTTGCTCGGGAAGGGCGCCTTCATCGATATCCACCACCAGCGAGCGGTTGCTTGCCGTCGCTTCCTGCGTATGCGGCGCATCGCGATGGATGAACACGCCGCGTCCGGTCGACAATTCGTCCTGCCATCCAGCCACATCGATCAGCAGACGCCCGGAGACAGGAAGAACGATCTGCACGAAGCCATGCCGTTCCTTCGGTCTTTCTTCCCTGTAGGTTCTGATATTTGCGGATGCGGCCATCATGACGCTGTCGTTTCCATTGTGCAAAGAAATGGCCGCCTCGAAAAAGCGGCCAGTTTCATTGTTTGATTATGACATCGTCTTGAAGATTGGGCCAGTCGGCTTTATCGGTCGGCTCTGCGCGCCGGCAATTAACAGTCTTCTTTGGCGGTCGATTCGCCGCGTTTGCGCTTGCGCAGAACCGGCTTGTTCTCTCTCGCCTCGCATTTTGCAACGTCAATGAGATAGGCAAGCACCGGCATGCCATTCATCGATGCGAGTTGCTTGGCGGATTCGAGAAGGTTGATGATGTTGGAAAAATCGTCCATCGGCTCACTCAGTGGCTCAAAGCGGTTATGTCGGGTCTGAACCCAAGGGTGAATACGCGTGGGGAAATCGGGAGTGCCCGGCGCGTTTGCATCCAGTGGGTGTAATATTAGTGGCAAATAAATAGCAATCCCTGCGAGGGGGTTGCAATAGTCAATTTTCCGTAACTGCCATGCGCAACGACGATATCGTTCTAGAACGCTATATCGGGTTGGCAGCACGGTGTTCCAGCGGTCCTGACGAGGCTTACGCGATGCCGCACTATCTGGATAGAGCCGAAGACGCAGCAAAAATCATTGCGGGCGCAAAACGTATCATGGTCGTTGGCTGCTCTGGTGGCGGCAAGTCGACACTGTCACATAAGCTCTCGGCTGCCTTCGGGCTTCGCTACATTTCCATGGATCGCGAGATTTTCTGGTTGCCGGGCTGGCAGGCGCGTCCGCGCGAGGAACAACGGCAGAAGATCGCCGCCATCGTCGCAGAGGAGAAGTGGCTGATGGATGGCAGCAACCCGTCATCTTTCGACATGCGCCTGCCGAGATCCCACATCGTCCTGTGGGTGCGCATGCCGCGCTGGCTTTGCCTGTGGGGCGCGGTCAGCCGAATCATCAAGGGTTATGGCAAGGCGAGGCCCGAAATGGCGGAGGGTTGCCCTGAAAGGATCGATCTCGATTTCCTGCGCTATATCTGGAATTTCGAGCGGCGCCATACGCCGATCTTCGAGCAGAATTTCGCGCTTTATGGTCCTGATGTGCCGGTATTCCAGCTGAAAAGCCGAAAACAGTTTCGCCGCCTTCTTGATCTTCTGCGTATCGAGGATTAACTGCCGCTCATGCCACAGTTCGAAACGCATCGCCACGTCAAACACTCGCCCGACCGCATGTACGACCTTGTCGCCGATGTGGAGAAATATCCGCAGTTTCTGCCCCTTTGCGAGGCGCTCACCGTCCGCTCGCGCAAGGAGCGCGATGGCAAGGTATTGCTGGTGGCGGATATGACGGTGGGCTACAAGGCCATTCGCGAAACCTTCACCACGCAGGTGCTGCTGAACCCGGCCGAACGCGCCATCGACGTGAAATATATCGACGGCCCGTTCAAATATCTCGACAATCGCTGGCGTTTCGAGGCCTCGGACGAGGGCGGCTCAGCCATTCATTTCTTCATCGATTACGAATTCAAGAACCGTCTGCTCGGCGCAGTCATGGGGTCGATGTTCGACAGGGCCTTCCGCATGTTCGCCGAAGCCTTCGAAACGCGTGCCGATAAAATTTATACGGACCCGGCCTGATTGAGGGCAATCAGCATCTCAAGCGCGGTCCTCACCGTCGCAAGCCGGATTTCGGTGCGGCCGATCTCGCCGTAACGCATTTCCCGATGCAGGCTGCCGCCATCGCGCGCCTTGGCGGCCAGATGCACCAGCCCGACCGGCTTGTCGGCGGAACCACCACCCGGACCGGCAATACCGGTAACGGCGACCGCAAAATCCGCCCGTGAACGAAACAGGGCGCCATGCGCCATCTGCAGCGCCGTCTGTCGGGAAACCGCGCCGAAATTCGCCAGCGTCTCGACACCAACCCCCAGCATGTCCATCTTGGCTTCATTGGTATAGGTGACAAAACCACGATCGACGACAGCGGAGGAGCCGGCAATCTCCGTCAGGGCACCGGCGATCAGGCCGCCGGTGCAGCTTTCCGCGGTCGAGACCATGAGGCCATGCGCGGTGAAATCGACAATGATCTGCCGCGCCAGCTCTTCTATGTCAGCGGGAAAAAGGCTCATAAAGGTCTGCCCCTGTAGACAACGGTAGCGGTGGCGATTGCAGCAATGCCTTCCCGGCGGCCGACGAAACCGATGGTCTCATTGGTCGTCGCCTTCACCGAGCAGCGCTCCAGCGCGATGCCCAGCATGTCCGAGAGTGCTTCGCGCATGGCCTGGCGGTGCGGGCCGATACGCGGCGCTTCCGCAATCAGCGAGACATCGGCATTCATGATCGTGCCGCCATTGTCGCGCACCACTTTCGCCGCATGTTCGAGGAAGATGCGTGAGGCGGCACCCTTCCATTGAGGCTCGGAAGGCGGGAAGTGATCGCCGATATCGCCAGCACCGCAGGTGGCGAGCAGCGCATCCGTCAGCGCATGCAAGGCCACATCCGCATCCGAATGACCTTTGAGTTTCTGGTCGTGTTCGATTAAGACGCCGCACAGCGTCACACCGTCGCCGGCCTCCAGCTGGTGCACGTCGTAACCATTGCCGGTGCGCACGTCCGGCAATCCGTGGGTGAGCTTTTCATCGGCCATGGCGATATCCCGCTTGAGAGTGAGTTTTACATTGTCGACCGAACCTTCGGTCAGCGTTACCGTCAGTCCCGCCCATTCGGCAATCGAAGCATCATCGGTAAAATCGGACTTTCCGGAGGCGGCAGCGGCGCGGTGCGCGGCGAGAATATCGCCATAGCCGAAACTCTGCGGTGTCTGCGCCGCATAAAGCCCCTGCCGGGAAACCGTTTCCACGACGCGACCATCCGAACCGCGCTTCAGCGTGTCGGTGACGGGCAGGGCAGGCAGAACGCCGCTAGCACCGGCCCGGTGCAGGGCGATAATGCGTTCCAGCATGTCCACGGCGACGAAAGGCCGCACGGCATCATGGATCATCACATGCGTCAGCTCTTCCGAGGAGAGCGCTTCCAGACCGGCAAGCACCGATTGCTGGCGTGTCGCGCCGCCCGTGACGGTGACGATCCGCTTTCCGGCATTCAGCCGTTCAAGGATCGGCGACAGCAGTGCTGCATCGTCTGCATGGCTGACGACAACGATCGGAGAGGCGTGATCCCAATCCAGAAAGGTCGACAATGTATGCTCGATCACGGCCCTGCCGCCGATCGGGCGATATTGTTTCGGCCCTTCCTCGGGGGAGCCTGCCCTTTCGCCGCGTCCTGCGGCGACGATGACGATGCCGAGTTTCATAGTACTTTCCTGCATTGGTCTTATGCTTTGCGCGCAACCCTTAGCGGTTGACAGTCCTGCTCTAGCGTTTCAAAACCCGGATGGCCAGCCCGATAAGACGCGCATCCGCCCCTGCACCTCGCAGGATCCGCAATCCTTGCGTGTTCGAACCTGCACAAATTGCTGCCGACAGCAAAACAGGCAGGCAGTCGCCCAGCAAATAAAAGGTGCAACCCTCTAAAAGTGCTTGGCAACTGCACAAACACTGTCTAAAAATAATGCAAATAACCCTTCTGCATGAAAGATCATCAGTTGCCCTTTCCGGAGTTGTCAGAACCGTTCAGCATCGGCTCAGTTGCGATCCGTAATCGCGCCGTGCTGGCGCCCATGTCGGGCGTGACGGATCTGCCGTTCCGGCAGCTCGCCTGGCGTTACGGTGCGGGCCTTGTTGTCACGGAAATGGTGGCAAGCCGCGAACTTGTCGCCAATCGCGGGGAATCCTGGGCGCGGCTGAAAAATGCCGGCATGGTTCCGCATATGGTGCAGCTCGCCGGGCGCGAAGCGCATTTCATGGCCGAGGCGGCGAAGATCGCTGCCGATAACGGCGCCGGAATCATCGATATCAATATGGGCTGTCCAGCCAAGAAGGTAACGGGCGGCTATTCCGGCTCGGCTTTGATGCGCGATCCCGATCATGCACTCTCGCTGATCGAGGCAACGGTCAATGCGGTCGACGTGCCTGTGACGCTGAAGATGCGGCTCGGCTGGGATCAGAACACCATCAATGCGCCGGAGATCGCCCGCCGTGCCGAAGCCGCAGGCGTTCAGCTGATCACCATTCACGGCCGCACCCGTATGCAGTTTTACGAGGGGCGTGCGGATTGGGACGCCATCCGCGCCGTGCGCGAGGTGATTTCCGTGCCTCTGATCGCCAATGGCGATGTGGAAACAGCCGAAGATGCGCGGGAAATCCTGCGTCGCTCGGGTGCTGATGCCGTCATGGTCGGTCGCGGCGCACAGGGTCAGCCCTGGCTGCCGGCGGCGCTCGCCGGACATTCAGCGCCGCACCGCGACGATATTCCCGCCATCGCCATCGAACATTACGAGATGATGCTGGAATTCTACGGAAGGGAAGCCGGTCTCCGGCATGCCCGCAAACATCTTGGCTGGTATCTCGACCGTTTCGCGCCAGAGATCGCCACGACTGACAAGGCTGAAATCATGACATCGCGTGACACGGCGGAAGTGGCGGATCTGCTGCGCTCCGCCCTTAGCGAAAATGCGGGCGAAGAAGCCGCAAGGAAGGCCGCATGAGCGCTGACAAACACAGCCCGGCAGATGCAAACCCGCTCGCCATGGCGGTTCTGAACGCGGTGCAGAACCCCGTCATTCTGGTGGATGCCGAAGGTTTCATCGCCTTCGCCAATTGGGAAGCCGAAGCCTTTTTCGGGGCGAGCGCCTCCCATCTCGCCCGCTACCGCGTTTCCACCTTCATTCCCTTCGGCAGCCCGTTGCTCGCCCTGATCGATCAGGTGCGGGAGCGCCGCGCGCCGGTCAATGAATATCGCGTCGACCTGAGTTCACCGCGTCTCGGCCAGGACAAGCTGGTTGATCTCTACGTTGCACCCGTTGTCAGCGAACCGGGATCGGTTGTCGTCGTCTTCCAGGAAAGGTCGATGGCCGACAAGATCGACCGGCAATTGACCCACCGGGCGGCAGCGCGCTCCGTTACCGGCCTTGCCTCCATGCTCGCGCATGAAATCAAGAATCCGCTGTCCGGCATTCGCGGCGCTGCCCAGCTGCTTGAGACGTCGGTTGCCGATGAAGACAGGGCGCTGACACGGCTGATCTGCGACGAGACCGACCGCATCGTCTCGCTGGTCGACCGTATGGAGGTGTTTTCCGACGAGCGGCCGGTAGACCGCGTGCCGGTCAATATCCATTCCGTGCTCGATCATGTGAAGGCCATCGCCAAGGCCGGTTTTGCCCGCAATATCAAGATTTCGGAGAATTACGACCCGTCGCTGCCGCCTGTTTATGCCAATCGCGACCAGCTGGTGCAGGTCTTTCTCAATCTGGTGAAGAATGCGGCGGAAGCCGTGGGCAATCAGCCGGATGGCGAGATCATCCTCACCACCGCCTATCGCCCCGGCATGCGGCTTTCGGTTGCCGGCAGCCGCGAGCGTATCTCTCTGCCGCTCGAATTCTGCGTGCATGACAATGGCCCGGGCGTTCCGGCCGATCTTTTGCCGCATCTTTTCGATCCTTTCATCACCACCAAGACGAATGGTTCTGGCCTCGGGCTGGCGCTTGTCGCCAAGCTGATCGGCGCCCATGGCGGCATTGTCGAATGCGACAGCCAGAACCACCGCACGACTTTCCGCGTATTGATGCCCGTCTCGCCGGAAGTGGCGTTCGACGACCGCACTTTGCCGAACACGACAGGAAATGACCTATGACAGCTACGATCCTCGTCGCCGATGATGATGCCGCAATCCGCACGGTGCTGAACCAGGCGCTGAGCCGCGCCGGTTACGACGTGCGCATCACCTCCAATGCCGCAACGCTCTGGCGCTGGGTTTCGGCGGGTGAGGGCGATCTTGTCGTGACCGATGTCGTGATGCCGGATGAAAACGCCTTTGACCTTCTGCCGCGTATCAAGAAGGCTCGCCCGGACCTGCCGGTTCTGGTCATGAGTGCGCAGAACACCTTCATGACGGCCATCAAAGCCTCGGAAAAAGGCGCTTACGATTACCTGCCGAAGCCCTTCGACCTGACGGAACTGATCGCCATCATCGGCCGCGCCCTGTCAGAACCGAAGCGCAAGCCGGCCAAGCTCGATGACGACATGCAGGACGGTATGCCGCTCGTTGGCCGTTCGGCGGCGATGCAGGAAATCTACCGCGTTCTAGCGCGCCTGATGCAGACCGACCTGACGCTGATGATCACTGGTGAATCCGGTACGGGTAAGGAACTGGTGGCGCGTGCGCTGCATGATTACGGCAAGCGCCGCAACGGTCCCTTCGTCGCCATCAACATGGCGGCAATCCCGCGCGACCTGATTGAATCGGAACTCTTCGGCCATGAGAAGGGCGCCTTCACCGGCGCGCAGAACCGCTCCACCGGCCGTTTCGAACAGGCCGAGGGCGGCACGCTGTTCCTCGATGAAATCGGCGACATGCCGATGGACGCCCAGACGCGCCTGCTGCGCGTGTTGCAGCAGGGCGAATATACGACGGTGGGCGGCCGCACGCCGATCCGCACCGATGTCCGCATCGTTGCTGCCACCAACAAGGACCTGAAACAGTCGATCAATCAGGGTCTGTTCCGCGAAGACCTTTATTACCGCCTGAACGTCGTGCCGCTGCGCCTGCCGCCGCTGCGTGACCGCGCCGAGGATATTCCCGATCTGGTGCGCCATTTCATTCAGCAGGGTGAGAAGGAAGGTCTGGAAGGCAAGCGTTTCGAGAGCGAGGCGCTGGAGGTTATGAAGGCCTATGCCTGGCCAGGCAACGTGCGTGAGCTGGAAAACCTGATCCGCCGCCTGATGGCGCTTTATCCTCAGGAAGTCATCACCCGCGAGATCATCGAGCAGGAATTGCAATCGGATGTTCCCGACAGCCCGCTCGACAAGATGGCGGTCCGCACCGGTTCGCTCACCATTTCGCAGGCGGTCGAGGAGAATATGCGCGATTATTTCGCCAGCTTCGGCGATGGCCTGCCGCCGCCCGGCCTTTATGACCGCGTTCTGCGCGAACTGGAATATCCGCTGATTCTCGCCGCCCTGACGGCGACGCGCGGTAACCAGATCAAGGCCGCCGATCTTCTTGGCTTGAACCGCAATACGCTGCGCAAGAAAATCCGCGAGCTTGGCGTTTCGGTCTATCGTAGCTCCCGCCCAAGCTGAGAATGTTGACAAGGCCGCATTTGTCGTTGCACTTTCGCCACATTGTGTTGCTTGAAAAACACTAGAAGGAAAGAGATTCGCCAGTCTGAGGCGCGTCTCGCCTGACTTCAGAAATGTGGTGCTGGCTGGCCAGCGATTGGGAGTAGTGCATGCGGAAACCCGCCGCCGAAAAAGCCGTTGCCGACGACGCAGCGGGAATGGTGGTTGCCGATCGCAGGATGTCTTTCGCTTTGCCGGGGCTGGTGCTCGCCGGCGTCGCCCTTGTCTGCGCTATCCTCACTCTCTTCGTGCTTCTGGGTGTCACCCCCATTGCGCCGACATCGAACGTCGTCATCGCCTCGGTGGTGATCAATTCGATCTTCGTGATCGGACTGATCTTCCTCATCGGGCGCGAAATCAACCGGCTGCTGAAAGCCCGCAAAAAGGGCAGGGCCGCCGCTCGCCTGCACGTGCGCATCGTCGTGCTTTTCTCCATCGTGGCGATCACACCGGCCGTTCTCGTCGCCATTTTCGCCAGCCTGACGCTGAATGTTGGCCTCGACCGCTGGTTTTCGCTGCGCACGCAATCGATCGTCGATTCATCGAGCAATATTGCCCAGGCCTATATGATGGAGAATGCCGGCTATCTTCAGGGCCAGACCCTGTCGATGGCGACCGACCTCGATCGTAACCGCGCCCTTTTTTATCTCGACCGCACCGGCTTCATTGATCTCATGACCCGCCAGGCCAAGGGCCGCGGCCTGCTCGGCGCGTTTCTGGTGCAGGAGGATGGTGACGCCGTCGCTCAGGCCGATATCAAGACGGAAAAGCCGCTTCCGGCCATTCCGCATGACGCGCTCGAAAAAGCGGCCGCCGGCCAGCCGACGCTGATCCCACCTGGCATCACCAACCTCGTCGGTGCCATCATCAAGCTTGAAGGCATCGGCGGTACCTTCCTTTACACGGTCCGCGCCGTCGATCCCAAGGTGATGGGCGCGATGCGGCTGATGGAAGAGAACCGCGCCGAATACAAGGCGATGGAAGCGGGCCGCGCGCCGTTGCAGATCGCCTTCGCAATCCTTTATCTCGGCTTTGCGTTGATCGTGCTTCTCGCCGCCATCTGGACGGCCATTGCGGTCGCCGACCGTATCGTGCGGCCGATCCGCCTTCTCATCGGTGCCGCCGATAGTGTCGCCACCGGCAACATGCATGTGCTGGTGCCCGTGCGCGCCGTCGATGGTGACGTTGGCCGCCTGTCGCGCACCTTCAACAAGATGGTCTCGGAACTGCGCAGCCAGCAGGAACAGATCATCGAGGCCAAGGACGATATCGATGATCGCCGCCGCTTCATTGAAGCCGTGCTGTCAGGCGTCACCGCCGCCGTCATCGGTGTCGATGAGAACCGCAGGATCACCATCGTCAATCCGTCAGGCGAGGAATTCCTGGCGCAGACCTCCGAGCAGCTTATCGGCGCGCAACTCTCGGAGATTGCGCCTGAAATCGAGCAGGTCGTGACCGAGGCGAATACCTGGTCGCGCGGCAATTTCCGCAAGCAGATCAATATCATGCGACGCGGCAAGGAGCGCACGCTCAATGTCCAGGTGACCCGCGAGGATGCCCGCGACAGCCGCGACAGCTACGTCATCACCCTTGATGATATTACCGATCTCGTCATCGCCCAGCGCTCGACGGCATGGTCGGATGTGGCGCGCCGTATTGCGCATGAAATCAAGAACCCGCTGACGCCGATCCAGCTTTCCGCCGAGCGCATCAAGCGCCGTTTCGGCAAGCAGATCGACGAGAGCGACCGCGCCGTCTTCGACCAGTGTACGGACACCATCGTCCGGCAGGTCGGTGATATCGGCCGGATGGTGGATGAATTCTCGGCCTTTGCGCGCATGCCGAAGCCGACAAAGGAAAAGTCGGATCTGCGGGCAATCCTGAAGGATGCCGCATTCCTGCGCGAAATCAGCGCCGCCGATACGAAATTCTCAACCGAACTGGGCGACATCCCGCTGGAGGGCATGTTCGATGCCCGCATGCTGGGTCAGGCCTTCGGCAATCTCATCAAGAATGCGACGGAAGCCATCGAGGCGGTGGAAGGCGAAAAGCGGCCTGGAAAAATCCTGGTGCGTGCCTCCTTCGACGAGAGCAATTCCCGTTTTGTGGCAGACATCATCGACAATGGCCGCGGCCTGCCCGTCGAGAACCGTCACCGCATTCTCGAACCCTATATGACGATGCGGGACAAGGGCACGGGCCTCGGCCTCGCCATCGTCAAGAAAATCATCGAAGAGCATGGCGGGTATCTGGAGCTCCATGATGCCCCGCCGGAGTTCGACCATGGCCATGGCGCCATGATCAGAGTGCTGCTGCCCTATATCGAGGCGGTCGGCGGCGAAAATAACAAGGAAGCAGCATATGGCGTCTGATATTCTGGTCGTGGATGACGAGGCGGACATTCGCGAAATCGTAGCGGGCATTCTGTCCGACGAGGGCCACGAGACCCGCATGGCGTTCGACAGCGACAGCGCGCTGGCCGCCATTTCGGAGCGCGTACCGCGCCTGATCTTTCTCGATATCTGGATGCAGGGCTCGAAGCTCGACGGTCTGGCGCTGCTGGATGAGATCAAGAGCCGCCATCCCGAAATTCCGGTTGTCATGATTTCCGGTCACGGCAACATCGAAACCGCCGTCAACGCCATCAAGCGCGGCGCCTTCGACTTTATCGAGAAGCCGTTCAAGGCCGATCGCCTGATCCTGATCGCCGAGCGGGCACTGGAGAACTCCAAGCTGAAACGCGAGGTTCAGGAACTCAAGAAGCGCACGGGTGACGCGGTTGAACTCGTCGGCGCGTCGCTTGCGGTTTCGCAACTGCGCCAGACCATCGACAGGGTAGCACCCACCAACAGCCGCATCATGATCCTCGGGCCCTCCGGTTCCGGCAAGGAACTGGTGGCGCGCATGGTGCACAAGAAATCCTCACGCGCCACCGGACCTTTCGTGGCGCTGAATGCCGCAACGATCACGCCGGACCGTATGGAAATTGCGCTCTTCGGCACCGAGGGCCTGCCCGGACAGCCACGCAAGGTGGGCGCTCTGGAAGAGGCCCATCGCGGCGTTCTTTATCTCGACGAAGTCGGCGAGATGCCGCGCGAAACCCAGAACAAGATCCTGCGTGTGCTGGTTGACCAGCAGTTCGAGCGTGTCGGTGGCGGCAAGCGGGTGAAGGTGGATGTGCGCATCATTTCCTCGACCGCCCATCACCTTGAAAGCCTGATCGCTGAAGGCCAGTTCCGCGAGGATCTTTACCATCGCCTTGCCGTCGTGCCCGTGAAGGTGCCGGCGCTTTCCGAGCGGCGCGAGGATATTCCCTTCCTTGTCGACATGTTCATGCGCCAGATTTCCGAGCAGGCCGGCATACGCCCGCGCAAGATCGGTGACGACGCCATGGCCGTTCTTCAGACGCATGACTGGCCGGGCAATATCCGCCAGCTGCGCAACAATATCGAGCGGCTGATGATCCTTGCCCGTCCCGAAGGCGGCGAAGCGCCGATCTCGGCCGACATGCTGCCATCGGATATTGGTGACATGCTGCCGAAGATTTCGGCGCAGGGCGACCAGCACATCATGACCCTGCCGCTGCGCGAAGCCCGCGAAATGTTCGAACGGGACTATCTGGTCGCCCAGATCAACCGCTTCGGTGGCAATATTTCGCGAACGGCGGAATTTGTCGGCATGGAACGGTCTGCACTGCATCGCAAACTGAAATCTCTCGGCGTATAAGGAGCGAAGGCCAAGTCGCCGCAACCGATTATTCCGTCAGAGAGACAGCATGAAAGTCATCATTTGCGGCGCAGGGCAGGTGGGTTACGGCATCGCCGAACAATTGTCGCGGGAGGATAATGAAGTATCGGTGATCGATACGGCCGCGCCGCTCATCACTGCCATCACCGAGACGCTGGATGTGCGCGGTTATGTCGGCCATGGCGCGCATCCCGATATGCTGGCGAAGGCGGGTGCCGACCAGGCGGACATGATCATCGCCGTGACGCTTCATGACGAGATCAATATCGTCGCCTGCGAGGTGGCGCATGCGCTCTTCAGCGTTCCGACCAAGATTGCCCGTATTCGCGACCAGAGCTATCTGAAACCGGAATATGCCGATCTCTTCAGCCGCGAGAACATGTCGATCGACGTGACGATTTCGCCGGAAGTCGAGGTCGGCAAAATGGTGCTCCGACGCATCGCTTTTCCGGGCGCGACCGATGTCGTGCGTTTTGCCGATGATACGATCTTCATGCTGGCGATTGAATGCATGGAGGACTGCCCTGTCATCAACACGCCATTGCAGCAGCTGTCCAACCTTTTCCCGGACCTGATCGCGACGGTGGTGGGTGTTTACCGGAACGGCATCCTCAAGGTCGCGCATTCCTCGGAACAGCTGCGGGTCGGAGACCTCGCCTATGTGATCTGTCAGCGCCTGCACGCCCGCCGCACCTTAAGCCTTTTCGGTCATGAGGAGCAGGAGGCGCAGCGCATCGTTATCGCCGGCGCTGGCAATATCGGCTACTTCGTCGCCCGCAAGATTGAGGAGATGCAGCCGAAAACACGGGTGAAGATCATCGAGTCGGATCGCGACAGGGCTATTGCCGCGTCGGAACAGCTCAGCAACACCATCGTCATGCATGGATCGGCGCTTGACCATAAGATCTTGATGCAGGCCGACATTCAGGATTCGGATCTCATCGTTACCCTGACCAATAACGACCAGACCAATATTCTGGCGGCCGTGATGGCCAAGCAGCTCGGCTGCAAGTCTAACCTCGCGCTGCTAAACAGCTCGTCTTTCCATGAGGTCGCCGGTTCGCTCGGTCTGGATGCCTATATCAACCCGCGGGCCGTCACCATTTCCCGCGTTCTCCAGCATGTGCGCAAGGGCCGCATCCGCTCGGTCTATGCCGTGCAGCGCGGGTCGGCGGAGGTGATCGAGGCGGAGGCGCTGGAAACGTCGCCGCTGGTCGGACAGTCGTTCCGCGACATCGATATGCCTGACGGCGTGCGCATTGGCGCGATCTATCGCGACGGCGTGGTGATCCGCCCGGACGGCAGTACAAAAATCAAGGCGAAGGACCGTGTCGTGCTGTTTGCATCCGCCGATGCGGTGCGCGACGTGGAACAACTTTTCCGTGTTTCAATACAATATTTCTGACTGTCCCGAATCGAAAAAGCGGGTCAATACTCGTACTCATTCGGCTGTTTTGACCGTTGCGGAACGGAACACGATTTGATACCAGAGTTTGAGGTCGACCAAGCGGGGGACAAGACTTGGCCGGCTTATTATTGATTGATTATTTTCCGGTATCCCTGCCGGCAAAAAAGAAAGAAGCGGCGCCATGGCGGAACGTTCTCAAAACCTTCAGGATCTCTTCCTCAATACCGTTCGTAAGCAAAAGATTTCGCTCACGATTTTCTTGATCAACGGCGTCAAGCTGACGGGCGTTGTCACCTCCTTCGACAATTTCTGCGTGCTTCTGCGCCGTGATGGTCATTCGCAGCTTGTCTACAAGCATGCAATCTCCACCATCATGCCCGGCCAGCCGATGCAGATGTTCGAGAGCGAAGAAGGCGCAGCCTGATCCGGCTCCCTCGACGGTATCTTTCGACATAGGCTGACGTGAAGAGGGAACATTTCCGGTTCCGTCAGGTTATTCTAAGGGCCGCCCGCGCGGACGCGGTCGGCCGCAATGTTCTTTCTGGATAAGGCTGAGCCCATTTCGACGCGAGACACCTCGAACGAATCGATCATTCCGGAGCAGGAGAAGCGCCGCGACGACATGCGCGCCGTGGTTCTCGTGCCGGTTCTCAAGCAGCAACGCGAAGGCCGCGATGCGGCGTCGGCACCTCCTTCCCCCGGTCGCTCCGTTGAAGCCAAGCTTGAGGAAGCCAAGGGTCTGGCGCTCGCCATCGATCTCGACGTGACGCAGGGTCTTGTCGTTCCGGTCAATCAGCCGCGTCCCGCCACCTTGTTCGGAACCGGCAAGATCGAGGAAATCGGCCATCTTCTGGATGAGACCAATTCCGGCCTCGTGATCGTCGATCACCCGCTCACCCCGGTGCAGCAGCGCAATCTCGAAAAACAGTGGAATGCCAAGGTCATCGACCGCACCGGTCTGATCCTTGAAATCTTCGGCCGCCGCGCCTCCACCAAGGAAGGGACGCTGCAGGTCGATCTTGCGCATCTGAACTACCAGAAGGGCCGCCTCGTCAGAAGCTGGACCCACCTTGAACGCCAGCGCGGTGGCGCCGGTTTCATGGGCGGTCCGGGTGAAACCCAGATCGAGGCCGACAGACGCCTGCTGCAGGATCGCATCGTCAAGCTGGAGAAGGAATTGGAGCAGGTGGTGCGTACCCGCCAGCTTCACCGCGCCAAGCGCCGCAAGGTGCCGCATCCGATCGTCGCGCTGGTGGGCTACACCAACGCAGGCAAATCCACGCTGTTCAACCGCATCACGGGTGCTGGTGTTCTGGCGGAGGATATGCTGTTCGCCACACTCGATCCGACATTGCGTCGCATGAAGTTGCCGCATGGCCGAACCGTCATCCTGTCCGACACGGTCGGCTTCATCTCCGACCTGCCGACGCATCTCGTCGCCGCTTTCCGCGCGACGCTAGAAGAAGTGCTGGAAGCCGATCTCGTTCTGCATGTGCGCGACATGTCCGATCCCGACAATGCCGCGCAATCGGCTGACGTGCTGCGCATTCTCGGCGATCTCGGCATTGACGAGAAGGAAGCCGAAAAGCGCATCATCGAGGTCTGGAACAAGGTCGACCGTCTGGAACCCGAGGCGCATGACGCCATCATGCAGCGTGCAGAAGGCCGCTCGGATATCCGCGCCGTTTCGGCAATCACGGGCGAGGGCGTCGATGCCCTCATGGACGAGATTTCAAAACGCCTGTCCGGTGTTTTGACGGAAACAACCGTTCTCCTGTCCGTTGAACAATTGCCGCTCATATCATGGGTTTACAGCAACTCCATCGTCGATAGCCGCGAAGACCATGAGGATGGCTCGGTTGCGCTTGATGTGCGCCTTTCGGAAACGCAGGCGGCTGAACTCGAACGGAAGCTTGGAAAGGCGACCATTCGCGAGCGGGAAGACTGGGAGCGCTAAGCGCTCCTTAGCGGAATATCAGAACAATCAGGACGAAACCGTATCGAGCGACCGTTCGATGCGTTTCGCCGCCTGCCACAGGTCTTCCATTCTCTCAAGGCTCGCTTCCTGAAGCGTCTCGCCACTGTCAGAGAGTGATGTTTCGATATGGTTGAAACGCCTGCGGAACTTCGTGTTGGTGCCACGCAGCGCATTTTCCGGATCGGTCTTGACGTGGCGGCCGATATTGACGAGCGCGAAAATCAGGTCGCCGAGTTCGTCCGAAACCTTTTCCGGTTTTCCTTCCGCCAGCGCCTCGCGCAGCTCGGCGATTTCCTCTTCGATCTTGTCGAGAATGGGAGCCGGATCCGACCAGTCGAAACCGACGCGGGCCGCCTGTTCCTGTAGTTTCAAGGCCTCCGTCAGCGCCGGCTGGCTACGTTGTATCCCACCCAGAAAGCCCGCCTTGAAATCCTCCGTAATGCCCCGGCGCACGCGGCGCTCCGCCCGCTCGCGTTTTTCCTCGGCCTTGATCCGGTCCCATTGCAGCTTGACACTGTCAGGCGTATCGGCGTCCGATGCGGCAAAGACATGCGGATGGCGGCGGATCATCTTCGAGGTGACGGCCTCAACCACGTCACCAAAGGCGAATTCGCCCTTTTCCTCGGCGATGCGGGCATGGAAGACCACCTGCAGCAACAGGTCGCCCAGCTCCTCGCAGAGATCGTCCATATCCTCGCGCTCGATGGCATCGGCGACTTCATAGGCCTCTTCGATCGTATAGGGCTTGATGGTCTCGAAGGTCTGGACGACATCCCACGGGCAGCCGGTCTCCGGTTCGCGCAGGGCCTGCATGATCTCGATCAGGCGGGAAATATCCTTCGAGGCTTCCATATGTCTCAAACCTTCGTTCTTGCGGGGAGTATGGGTGGAAACGGGATCACCCGCAAATGCCCTGTCTTTTCGTTTTTACTCTTTGTTCGGATGCAAAACCGCGTCAGTTGAGCGGAATGTCATTGTCACCCTTTGAGGACTGGTAGCTGGTGGAAAGATCGTCATAGACGGCCTTGATCCGGGCCGTCTGCGCCTTCAGCGTGGTCTTCAGCGGATCGTCTTCGCCCTCCACCAGATCGGCGATGAAATAGGAATTCCAGAAGGCATTGTTGCGGCGATATCCGCCGGGCTCCAGCCCGAAAACCTCCTTGAGGATTTTCAGATCATGCGGGATTGCGAAAGCGTCGCGGGAATCCTCGTGACTGAAGAAGGAGTAGAAATTGTCGAAGCCGGCCCAGGTGATGGCGGACATGCACATGGTGCAGGGTTCGTGGGTCGAAAGGAAAATCAGTTCCTTGGTATTCGGCTTTTCACCCAGTTCGTAAAACCGTTTCAGCGTGTGCACTTCGCCATGCCAGAGCGGATTTTCCAGCTCATTATTCGTCTCGGCCACGACCAGCGACAGGTCGGATTTGCGCAGGATCGCCGCACCGAAAACCTTGTTGCCGAGGCTGACCCCGCGCGCTGTCAGCGGCAGGATATCGTGTTCGATGACATCGAGAAGGCGGGCGGCGAGGGTGTGGCTGGTCAAGGGGCTGGTCCTTCGTGCCGCCTGCAGAAAAGCGGTCTTCGCATGGAGAAATCGACAGGAAACGGTCGCTCCTTGTTCGGCGCGAGGACCCGGTTTGTCAAGGGATTCTGAAGGGATTCTGAGGCCCGAAAAGGGACTGCCGGTTTGTTTTCCTCCAAAACAGGGGTCTTCGAGAAATAAAAATCCAGGTGCTGGAAAGGCTTGAATTTCTGTTTCTTCAATCTTGCACCGCAATGCGGGATATATGTCCAATGCACAACGAACATGATTTTTCCGCTGCTGGCGACCGCCTTTCAACCTTCCCTGCCTTCTTCCGGGTTGAGGGACGGCCGGTCGCTGTTTTCGGAAATGGAGACGAGGCTTTCGCCAAGGTAAGGCTTCTCGCCAACACTGATGCGCATATCGTCGCCTATGCCGATCAGCCGGAAGCGGATTTTAGACGTTATCTCCAGGAAAACAGCATTGATCATCGGGCATTGGGTTTCGAAAGCCGTCTGATCGATGGTGCAACGCTGGTTTTTGCCGCAACTGGTGACGAGGCGCTGGACCGTGAGATCGTTTCTGCGGCGCGTGCAAAGAAAATCCCTGCCAATGCGGTGGATCAGCCGGAATTCTGCGATTTCTTCACGCCGGCGCTGGTCGCCCGCGCGCCTGTCGCCATTGCCATCGGCACGGAAGGGGCGGGGCCTGTTCTTGCCCAGATGATCCGCGCGCGCATCGATCAGATGTTGTCGCCGTCGCTCGGCAAGCTTGCGCGTCTTGCCGTGCAATATCGCGACGCAGCCGAAGAAAACGTGCCGAAGGGCGCCTTGCGGCGCAATTTCTGGCGGCGGTTCTTTTCCGGTGCGGTCGCGGATGCCGTGGCTCTTGGCGATACGTCTTCAGCACGTGAAGCCGCTGACCGTCTGCTGCAATCGCCTGAGCGCAGCGAAGGCCGCGTCTGGCTGGTTGGTGCCGGTCCGGGGGCGGAAGATTTGCTGACATTGCGCGCCCAGCGCGTGTTGATGGAAGCCGATGTGATCGTCTATGACGCGCTTGTGCCGCAGGCGATTGTCGATATGGGGCGCCGCGATGCCGAGCGTCTCTCCGTCGGCAAGCGCAAGGGTTGCCACACGAAATCGCAGGAGGAAATCAACCGCCTGCTGGTGCGCCTCGGCAAGGATGGCAAGCGTGTCGTGCGCCTCAAATCCGGTGATCCTCTGGTCTATGGCCGGGCGGGCGAGGAAATGGCGGCGCTGCGTAATGCCGGTATCGGTTATGAGATCGTGCCCGGTATCACTTCCGCCTTCGCCGCCGCTGCGGATTTCGAATTGCCGCTGACGCTGCGCGGTGTCGCCTCGTCGCTGATTTTCACCACCGGCCATGACCTGACCGGCGATGTCCTGCCCGACTGGGCCCGTCTTGCCGTCTCCGGCGCGACCATTGCCGTCTATATGGGCCGCAGCGTCGCCGCTTCGGTTGCGACAAGGCTGATCGAGGCGGGGCTTGGCGTGGAAACGACGGTCGCCGTCATCGAAAACGCCAGCCGCGCGGATCGCCGCCTGCTGCATGGCACATTGAACGATCTGCCCGACCTCGAACATCGCGATGAGCTGACCGGCCCGGTCATGGTCATCATCGGCGATGCCGTGGCGGGTGCTAATTTCGACAGGTCCGAGGCGCTTGCGCTTGCCGCAAGGCCGGCGAACCTCAAACGGGAGTATGCAAATGGCTGACAAGGTTTTGACCGCCAACCGCCTGAGCGACGGTATCGCCGTCTGGCTCGACGCCAATGGCGAATGGACGGAGAACCTGCAGGGGGCGATCGTGGCCCGCCATGCGGAGGCCGTCGCCTCGTTCGAGGAAATCGGCAAGCGGGATTTCTCCGCCAACAAGGTCGTGGATGTGGCCGTCATCGATGTTGTCGAGGAGAACGGCAAGCTCTGGCCGACCCGTCTTCGCGAACGCATTCGCGCCGCTGGCCCAACCGTGCACTATGCCACCGGCTTCAAGCCGGCCGATGCAGCATTCATCGCAGTCTGAGGAAGAATATGTACCGTTACGACGAGTTCGATCACGCATTTGTTGAAGGCCGCGTGGCACAGTTTCGCGATCAGGTCGAGCGCCGCCTTTCCGGCGAACTGGCCGAGGATGCGTTCAAGCCGCTGCGCCTGATGAACGGTGTCTATCTCCAGCTGCATGCCTATATGCTGCGCGTCGCCATTCCCTACGGTACGCTGAATTCCAAGCAGATGCGGATGCTGGCCCATATCGCCCGCAAATATGACCGGGGTTACGGCCACTTCACCACCCGCCAGAACATCCAGTACAACTGGCCGCGTCTGTCCGATACGCCGGATATTCTGTCCGAACTGGCAAGTGTCGAAATGCATGCGCTGCAGACGTCCGGCAACTGCATTCGCAACGTCACCGCCGACCATTTCGCCGGTGCGGCCGCCGATGAGGTCGCCGATCCGCGTCCCTATGCGGAAATCCTGCGTCAGTGGTCTTCCGTCCACCCGGAATTCTCCTTCCTGCCGCGCAAGTTCAAGATCGCGGTGACGGGCGCCGAGCGCGACCGTGCCGCCATTCAGGTTCACGATATCGGCCTGCATCTGAAAAAGAACGACAAGGGTGAGATCGGTTTTGCCGTTTATGTCGGCGGCGGGCAGGGCCGCACGCCGATGATCGCCAAGAAAATCCGCGACTTCCTGCCGGAAGAGGATCTCTTGTCCTACACCACGGCGATCATGCGCGTTTATAATCTGCACGGCCGTCGCGACAACAAATACAAGGCGCGCATCAAGATCCTCGTGCACGAAACCGGTGCGGAAGAACTGGCCCGCCAGGTCGAGGTGGAATTCGCGGAACTCAAGAACACCGAGCTGAAACTGCCGGATGCCGATATCGCGGCAATCACCGCTTATTTCGCGCCGCCGGAACTGAAGGACCGCCCCGAAGGCTGGGAAAGCCTGGCGCGCTGGAAGCGGGCCGATGAAGGCTTTGCCCGTTTTGTCGAGCAGAACGTCGCACCGCACAAGCATCCCGACTACGGCATGGTGACGATTTCGCTGAAGCCGATTGGCGGCATTCCGGGCGATGCGACCGACGAGCAGATGGAACTTGTCGCCGATATCGCCGCAGAATATGCCTTCGACGAAATCCGCATCAGCCATGAGCAGAATATCATCCTGCCGCATCTGGCGCTGGCTGATCTCGAACCGGTCTATCGCGCGCTTGTCGGCGCGGGGCTGGCCACCGCCAATGCCGGGCTGATCACCGATATCATTGCCTGTCCCGGGCTGGACTATTGCGCGCTCGCCAATGCGCGCTCTATTCCGCTGGCGCAGGAAATCTCCACCCGCTTTGGTGCGCATGAGCGTCAGGCGGAAATTGGCGAGCTGAAGATCAAGATTTCCGGCTGCATCAATGCCTGTGGTCACCACCATGTCGGCCATATCGGCCTTCTGGGCGTGGAGAAAAAAGGTGCGGAACTCTACCAGATCACGCTTGGCGGATCGGGCGATGAAAACACCTCGATCGGCGAGATCATCGGCCGTGGCTTCGAGCCGGAAAAAGTGACCGATGCGGTGGAAACCATCGTCGACACCTATCTTGGTCTTCGCCTTTCGAAGGAAGAGAACTTCCTTGAAGCCTATCGCCGCGTCGGACCGCAGCCTTTCAAGGATGCGCTCTACGGTTCCGCAGCCGAAGCCGCCTGAGGAGATTGCAATGACGAAAATCTGGAACCGCGACGGTTTCGTGGAAAACGATCCCTGGGTGATTGAAACGGAAGAAGTGAAGGCGACAGCCGAGCAGAGGCCCTTGCTGCCGCTTGCCGATTTCCTAGTCCGCGCTGCCGAGAGCAACGATATCGGCCTTGGTGTTCTCATCGCGCCTGCCGACGATGTCACCCGGCTTGAACCTTATCTCGACCGTATCGAGCTTGTTGCCGTGAGCTTCCCGGCCTTCAATGACGGCCGTGGTTTCAGCCATGCTTCGCTGCTGCGCAGCCGTCTTGGCTTTACAGGCGAGGTGAGGGCTGTCGGCGATGTGCTGATCGATCAGGTGCCGCTGATGCTGCGCACGGGCTTTACCAGCTTTGCGGTGACGAACGGCACGGCGATCCGCCGCCTGTCCGAAAATCGCCTGCCGGAAATTCCGGTCTATTACCAGCCGACGGCCAGACAGGCCGCTGGCGGAGAGACCTATAGCTGGCGCCGCCGTGCGGCCGGTTGACGCATGATGCGGGAAATATGAGTTTTTGATACATATTTCCTGCGCACATGGCAGTATTGACATTCTCATGCCTTCAAACCGGAGCAAAAATGGTATAATTGCCCGGTCGGAGAATGTCGCTTATCGAATAAGAATGGACGGAACCTGAAATGAACGCGCCAGCCAAGACGGAAGATTTCGCGATCAAGATACCTGATGGTGTTTACGCCGAGACGGTTTTATCGGTGGAGCACTATACGGACCACCTGTTCCGTTTCCGCATGACGCGTCCGGCCGGTTTCCGTTTCCGCTCCGGCGAATTCGCCATGATCGGCCTGATGGTCGGTGAAAAGCCGATCTATCGCGCCTATTCCATTGCCAGCCCCGCCTGGGATGAGGAACTGGAATTCTTCTCGATCAAGGTTCCGGATGGCCCGCTGACCTCGCATCTTCAGGCGATCAAGCCCGGCGATACCGTGCTGATGCGCAAGAAGCCGACAGGCACGCTGGTTCTGGATGCGCTGACGCCCGGCAGGCGGCTTTACATGTTCTCCACCGGCACCGGCATCGCGCCTTTCGCGAGCCTGATCCGTGACCCGGAGACCTATGAGAAGTTCGAGGAAGTCATCCTCACCCATACCTGCCGCGACGTGGCCGAGCTGAAATACGGCTTCGATCTGGTCGAGGAAATCCGCAACCACGAATTCCTGAACGAGATCGTCGGCGACAAGCTGAAGCATTATGCAACGGTCACCCGCGAGGACTACCCCTTCAAGGGCCGCATCACCACGCTTATCGAGAACGGCAAGCTGTTTGCGGATCTCGGTGTTCCGGCACTCGATCCCGAAATCGATCGCGGCATGATCTGCGGTTCTTCCGCGATGCTCAAGGACACCAAGGAACTGCTTGAAAAGGCGGGGCTCAACGAAGGCGCCAACAACAAGCCAGCCGAGTTCGTGATCGAGCGTGCTTTTGTCGGCTGAGGAAATATCCGTAGAGACGTTTTAAAAGGGGGCCGAAAGGCCTCCTTTTTATTTGGCGGCGACCTCGTCATTCTGCCTTGGCGCGATCTCATTCCTGTAGACAAGGAACAGGGCGATGGCGATGGCCGCAATGCCGCCGCCAACCAGATGTGACAGGGCATAACCGCCTTTCGTCACCAGCCAGCCCGCAACGACATTGCTGAACGAAGCGCCGATACCCTGCACCATCATCACGCTGGCGAGACCGACGTTGAAACGCCCTGTGCCTTTCAGGATTCGCTCCACAGCCACCGGCGTCACAATCCCCAAAAGGCCCGCACCGATACCGTCGAGAAACTGCACGGGGAAAATAACCCAGAAATCCGTGAAGGCGGACGCAAGAAACCCACGGATCGGTAATGCTGCGAGCGCAATGAGAAAGACCGTGGCAAGGCCGAAGCGGCGTATGAGAAAAGGCGCCATGGCAGCCACAAAGATCATGGCAAACTGCGCAACGCCGGTGATGATGGCGGTGGTGCGGAACGGCGTTTGTAATTCGATTGCGAAATCCTGGGCCAGAAGCCGCCCCATCGGCGCATTGCCGAAATGGAAGATGAGCAGGATGACGGCGAGCAGGATCAATCCGCGTTCGTGAAACAGCACATTGATGCCGGAGGGGCCCGGTTCGCCCTTGTCTTCACCCAGACCGCGCGCAACCTTGTGATCGATCCTGTCAGGGTCGATTGCGGCTGCGGCAACGAGTGCTCCCGCCGCTGTCAACAGCATGAGACCGATGACGCCATGCAGGCCGAAGAAGGAAACGGCAACATAGGTGGCGAAGAGCGAGGCAAAGTTGCCGCCGTGGTTCCAGAACTCGTTTCGCGAAATCTGCCGGGAAAACAGGCGTTCGCCCACAAGGCCGAGTGTCAGCCCGGCGAGGGCGGGACCAACCACCGCGCCAACCACTGCGGTCATGATCTGGCCGGTCCAGACAATCCAGACATCGGGAAAGATGAGCGTAATGAGCGCCCCGATGGTCACCAGAACGACAGGCACCGCGATCAGCGTCCGTTTCCACACCGTGCCATCGACAAGGGCGCCGCACAGGGGTGTCGCCAGAAGGCCGACCAGTCCGCCGACCGTCGCAATCAAACCAAGCGAAAGCGATGACCAACCCTTGGTGGCCAGAAAGGCATCCAGAAACGGCCCAAGCCCGTCACGCGCATCGGCAAGAAAGAAGTTCAGCGCCGCCAGCGCAAAGAGCGTGCGGTCGGACAAACCGCTGCGCGGCAGCCCCCCGAAAGGGATATTGGCCTTCGATGCCGAAATGCCGATAGTCGTCATGGAACAAGCTCCGAAATATGCCCGATATTGGCACAGGGTCACCGTGGCTCGCCAAGAACATGCCTGCCGGCATTTGGTTGCATCGACGCGGACGAAACTTTCGCTGCCGTTTTTTCAGTTGCCTGAAAAATGGCATCAGGAACATTTTCGGCGATCCGCGAGTTACCTTTCATCAAATAGTATCGGATGATCGCCATGAAAACGAAGGCAGCCCTGATCTTTTCTTTCGCAAGCCTCATTGCCGCAAGCCCGACGCGCGCAGATGAAAGCGGGTTCCTGTCGTCGCTGGAAGGCACATGGACAGGCAAGGGAACGGTGATCACCCGCATCGGCATGCCGCCGATCAATGTCAATTGCACCTTGAGTTCCGACGCAAAGGCGACGGCGCTGCGCATGTCGGGCACATGCCGTGGCCTTGTCGTGGTAAAGCGCGCGATCGCCGCTGACCTAGCCGCCAGCGGTGCGCGTTACAGCGGCACCTATACCGGTCCCTCCGGCCGTCCTTCGGCATTGGCCGGCAACCGTCAGGGAAATGCAATCAATCTCACGGTCCGCTGGAACCGTGAAATCAACGGCGACCGCGTCGCGGCCATGACCATTGAAAAAGTCGGTGACAATGGCCTGCGGCTGCGCACGACCGACAAGGACGGCAAGACCGGTAAGACGGTGGTGACGAGCGACATCCGGCTGGTGCGCTGATTGCTTTCGGCTCGCTGCTGGCGAGAGTCTGACACTGAGTTCAGATTTTCAGCTGAACTCAAGAAGCAGCGGGCAATGGTCCGAGACTTCCGGCTGCATCACGACATGGAAGTGATCGACCTTCACGGCGGGATTGACCAGCATGTAGTCCGCATAACGATTTTGTTTCGTGTAGTGCGATGTCCGCGTGTCGGTAAAGCCGCGTGTCGTAACGAGCTCGACAAGGTCCAGCGTCTTCAGCACGGCGAATGTCTCACTATCAGGCAGAACATTAAAATCGCCACAGACGATGACCCGGTCGCCATCCTCGGCGATGTTTCTGACGAGCTGGACGAGTCGTTCTGCCTGCGCCAGACGGGCAGGTGTATCCTGTTTGCCATCGAGTTCCCGCAGGCCATGCATATGGGCGATGACGACCGGTTTACGGGTCGTGAAATCAAAGACACGAATGGCATGACCGGTGCGCGAGCGAGGATGATCGCCATATCCGTCCGCGGAAAAGGCGCCATGCACGAAACCCTGCGCCTGCGCGACGATGGCAATGGATTTGCGCACGAAGGTCGCCAGCCCCCACTGGGAAGGATACCGCATCTCACCATCCCACAGATCGCCCTGCGCTGCCGGGCAGAACACCGCCAGATGATCGGGCAGGGACTTTGCGACATCCTGCAGGAAATTCGCCCTCTGCAGCAGGTCAATACCGTGATCACGATAGATCAGCCACTCCTGCGTGGCCGCCGGAGTATGAATGACTTCCTGGAGACACAGAATATCGGGATCGGACGCGGCAATATAGGAAACGAGCTCGTCATGGAGCTTTCCGCCCCAACCGTTCAGGCAGATCAGACGCATTCACACTCCATCGCCGCTGGTTTGCATGGTCCGGTTTAACATGGATCGACGGGCGATCAATCGTGTCAGCGCGGTTCCGGGAACGTTTCCGTCGCAGCAACGAAAAAAGGCCCGGATCTGTCCGGGCCTTTTTATTATTCGAAACGAGTGCCTTATTCGGCGGCTTCGGCATAAGCCTCCATCGGCGGGCAGGTGCAGATGAGGTTGCGGTCGCCATAGACATTGTCGATGCGGTTGACCGGCGACCAGTATTTGTCGATGCGGAAGGCGCCAGGCGGGAAGCAGCCCTTTTCGCGGCTATAGGGACGATCCCATTCGCCGACGAGGTCTTCCACCGTATGCGGCGCGTTCTTCAGCGGGTTGTTGGTCTTGTCCGCACGACCTTCCTCGATGTCGCGGGCTTCCTCACGGATCGCCAGCATGGCATCGCAGAAACGGTCGATTTCCGCCTTGGTTTCGGATTCCGTCGGCTCGATCATCAGCGTGCCGGCAACCGGCCAGCTCATGGTCGGCGCATGGAAACCGCAGTCGATGAGGCGTTTTGCGACATCGTCCACCGTCACGCCGCAGCTGTCAGCCAGCGGGCGGGTATCGATGATGCATTCATGCGCCACACGTCCCGTTTCGGACTTGTAGAGCACGTCATAAGCGCCCTTCAGCCGTTCGGCGATGTAATTGGCATTGAGGATCGCCACCTTGGTCGCCTGCGTCAGCCCTTCGCCGCCCATCATCAGGCAATAGCTCCAGGAAATCGGCAGGATCGACGGCGAACCAAACGGGGCAGCAGACACCGCACCCTCACGGCCGTCCGTCGCCGGATGGCCGGGAAGGTAAGGAGCAAGATGCGCCTTGACACCGATCGGACCCATACCGGGGCCACCGCCGCCATGCGGAATGCAGAAGGTCTTGTGCAGGTTGAGATGCGAAACGTCGGAACCGATATCGCCGGGACGGGCAAGGCCGACCATGGCGTTCATGTTGGCGCCGTCGAGATAGACCTGTCCACCATGCTTGTGGGTGATCTCGCAGATCTCGCGAACCGTCTCCTCGAACACGCCGTGGGTGGACGGGTAAGTGATCATGCAGCACGAGAGGTTTTCCATATACTGCTCTGCTTTTGCTCGGAAATCATCGATATCGATGTCGCCGTTATCCCGCACTTTCACCGGCACCACCTTCATGCCGACCATCTGCGCCGAGGCAGGGTTGGTGCCATGCGCGGAAGTCGGAATGAGGCAGACGTCACGATGTGTGTCGCCATTGGCGAGGTGATAGTTGCGGATGGTCAGAAGTCCGGCATATTCCCCCTGCGCGCCGGAATTCGGCTGCATGGAGAAGGCGTCGTAACCGGTGACCGAGCACAGCTTTTCGGAGAGATCGTCGATCATCTCCTTGTAACCGAGCGCCTGATCTGCCGGCACGAAGGGGTGGATGTCGGAAAATTCCGGCCAGGTGATCGGCAGCATTTCCGCTGTCGCATTCAGTTTCATGGTGCAGGAACCGAGCGGGATCATCGAGCGGTCGAGCGCCAGATCGCGGTCCGAAAGGCGGCGGATGTAACGGGTCATCTCGCTTTCGGCACGGTTCATGTGGAAGATCGGATGCGTCATATACTGGCTGGTGCGCAGCAATTCCTTCGGCAGGCGATATTCCGGCTCAAAATCCGAGATCGAGAAATTGCCGCCGAAAGCACGCCAGACGGCCTCAAGCGTTGCCGGGCGCGTACGCTCGTCAAGGCTCATGCCGATCTTGGTCGCGCCGACCTTGCGCAGGTTCACGCCTTCCGCCACGGCCGAACGCAGGATGACGCCCTGCATATGGCCGACTTCAACGGTGATGGTGTCAAAGAAGGTTTCCGGCTCGATGGTGTAGCCGAGCTTTTCCAGCCCCTTGGCCATCAGCACCGCCTTCTGGTGGGTCTGCTGGGCAATGGCCTTGATACCCTGCGGGCCATGGAAGACGCCATACATGGAGGCCATGACGGCGAGCAGCACCTGCGCGGTGCAGATGTTCGACGTCGCCTTTTCGCGGCGGATATGCTGCTCGCGGGTCTGCAGCGACAGGCGATAGGCGCGGTTGCCGCGCGCATCGACCGAAACGCCGACCAGACGGCCGGGCATGGAACGCTTATGCGCATCCTTGACGGCCATGTAGGCCGCATGCGGACCGCCGTAACCAACCGGAACGCCGAAGCGCTGCGAGGTACCGATGGCGATGTCGGCTCCCATTTCGCCGGGAGATTTCAGGAGCGTCAGCGCCAGAAGATCGGCGGCGACGGCGGCAATCGCGCCCGTCTGGTGCAGGCGGGAAATCAGACCGGAGAAATCGCTGACATGGCCATGCGTGCCCGGATACTGGAAGATCGCGCCGAACACATCGACCGGATCGAGATCGGTAAAGGGGTTGCCGACAATCACCTTCCAGCCGAGCGGGGCCGCACGGGTCTCGATCAGCGCGATGGTCTGCGGATGGCAATTGGCGTCAACGAAGAAGGCGGTCGCCTTGGATTTCGCGACGCGCTGGCACATCGCCATGGCTTCGGCAGCCGCCGTCGCTTCATCGAGCAGCGATGCGTTGGCAACATCGAGACCGGTCAGATCGCAGACCATGGTCTGGTAGTTCAGCAGCGCCTCAAGACGGCCCTGGCTGATTTCCGGCTGGTAGGGCGTATAGGCCGTATACCAGGCCGGGTTCTCCAGAATATTGCGCTGGATGACCGGCGGCGTGATGGTGCCATAATAGCCCTGGCCGATCAGCGAGGTCAGAACCTGGTTCTTGTTGGCCGTTTCACGAAGACGGTCGAGCGCCTCGCGTTCGGTCAACGCGGCACCCCAGGTCAGCGGCACCTTCTGGCGGATGGAAGAGGGAACGGTGGCGTCGATCAGGGCGTCGAGGCTCTTATAGCCAACGACCTTCAGCATCTCGGCCATTTCCGACGGCGACGGCCCGATATGACGCCGGTTGGCGAAATCATAGGGCTGATAGTCGGTGAAATGGAATTCGGTGGGCGTCGTCATTACGCGATCAGCTCCTTGTAGGCTGCCTCGTCAAGCAGCGTATCGGCATCTGCGGCGTTGGAAAGCTTGAGCTTGAAGAACCAGCCGGCGCCCTGCGGGTCGGAATTGACCAGCGAAGGATCGTCGACGATGGCCTGGTTGATTTCCACCACTTCGCCATCCAGCGGACAATAGACGTCGGAAGCCGCCTTGACGGATTCAACGGTCGCCGCGTCGCCATCCTTGGAGAAGGTGGCGCCCACTTCCGGCAATTCGACGAAAACGAGATCGCCAAGCTGTTCAGCGGCGTGGCTGGTGATGCCAACGGTGGCGATATCGCCTTCGAACTTCAGCCATTCGTGTTCTGCGGTAAATTTCAGCATCGTATTCTCTCCGGAGATGGGATGAAGATTATCGTTTATAGGTGGGTTTGATGAAGGGCAGGGCGGCGACGGTGACGGGCAGATATTTGCCGCGCACTTCCGCAAAGACAGCCGTGCCGGGAGCAGCGTGGGAAACAGGCACGTAACCCATGGCGACGGGACCTTCGACCGAAGGACCGAAACCGCCCGAGGTCACTTCACCGATCTCTGTCTTGCCTTCGGCATCCGCAAACAGCTTCGAATGGCCGCGCACCGGCGCCTTGCCTTCCGGCTTCAGGCCGACGCGGCGGCGCGATGTGCCATCTTTCAGTTCGCCGAGAATGCGCTCTGCGCCGGGAAAACCGCCCTCGCGGTCGCCACCGGCGCGGCGCGCTTTCTGGATCGCCCATTCGAGCGAGGCTTCGATGGGGGAGGTTGTCGTGTCGATATCGTTGCCATAAAGACAAAGGCCAGCTTCCAGACGCAGGCTGTCACGCGCACCAAGTCCGATCGGATCGCAATCGGGATGTTCGAGCAGGGCTTTGGCAATCTCCTCGGCCTTGTCGGCGGGTACGGAGATTTCAAAGCCGTCTTCACCGGAATAACCGGAACGGGAGACGATGCAGGGCACGTCATGCAGCGGCACTTCCTGCACATCCATGAATTTCATTTCCGAGACGCCGGCCCAGAGTTCAGCCAGAACGGCCTCAGCGCGCGGTCCCTGAAGCGCGATGAGCGCCCGGTCATCGAGAAGGGTGATCTCGCAGCTGTCTGAAAGATGCGCCTTCATATGGGCGACGTCGGCATCCTTGCAGGCAGCGTTGACGACGACAAACAGGTGATCGCCGCGATTGGTGATCATCAGGTCATCGAGAATGCCGCCATTTTCATCGGTGAAGAAACCGTAACGTTGGCGGCCTTCCTTCAGGCCGAGAATATCCACCGGCACCAGCTTTTCCAGCGCGAGTGCGGCATCTTCATTTCTGCCGGACTTCGCCTTCAGGATCACCTGACCCATATGCGACACGTCGAACAGACCGGCGGAGGTGCGGGTCTGAAGATGTTCCTTCAGAACACCGGCCGGATATTGCACCGGCATGTCATAACCGGCGAAAGGCACCATGCGGGCGCCAAGCGATAGATGCAGGGAATTGAGCGGCGTGATTTGAAGCTCGGCGGTATCGTCCAAGGACGCCTCCAGGGTTGCGCGAAAGATCGCGCGGGCTCAGGTCATGACGCTAAAAACGCGCCGGGTTCAAGAGCCCCCTCTGTCCTTGTCGCCTGAGATTGTTATCCCTTCGGCGAGCCGTCCTAATGAAAGGTGGCTTCTCTCCAGAGTTCCGTCGTCACCGCTGGTCCTTTTGCCTGAGAGTTTCCGGGGCGGTTGCTCCTTCGGCACCGCAGTGAAGCGGCTTCTCCCAACGATGATGCGACGCTCATTATCTTCGAAGACCCGTTATTGGCAAGGACCAAATGACGCATCTGAACAGATTCTTGCTCCATCTGCGCCATCGTCGGCGTAAGATGCAGTCAATAGCCTGAGTGCCGGACAATATCAGTCGGATTTTTTCTCCGGCAAACCCTTGCGTTTTGTCGATGCCAATTCATCAAGTTCCTTTTCTGTCATGGACTTCTCCATGCTTTTTGAAGCACCTTGTAAACTGGATTTCTTGATGTCGCCGCGTTTAGCGGCCAGCGCCGCGCCCGCCGCTTTCTGCTGGGCTTTCGATTTGGCCGGCATGTCGGATACTCCTTCCGCAACAGTTTATCGGAGGGAAAATGCCGCGCTCCGACGATTGTTCCGGTTCAGAGCCTGGGGCTGCGGCAAATTTCCCCTTTGAAATCGGTGAGAAAGAAAGGTATCGCCAGAATATGGACGCAAATCGAAAGCGACGGCTGACAGGGATGGAGAAAATGCTTCGCATTTTCTGCGCGACCTTGATGTTGTCGCTCGGCTTTGCCCACAAGCCCGTACTTGCCGCTGCCTCGCAAGTCGTGCTTGATGAGAGTTACCGGCTGCCGGATGGCACCTTTGCAGAGATTTGCCTCGGCCACGGCGGCGGGGTGAATGCCTCGCACGCCAAAGACGGTCCGACCCATTCCAGCGATGCGATCCTGTTTTGCGAGGCCTGCCTGCTGGCCTCGTCCATTCTCCTGCCCGTGCCCGATGCGGACGGCTGGCTGAGGACCGAATTCGCCTGGCTCGACAATCGTTTATCCGCGGAGTGGAGTTTCCGCTCGGTCCTGACGATCCTTAAACAGGCTGCGCGCGGCCCGCCATTGCTGTCCGCCTGATCTCTTCGTTTCACAGGATCATCGCCGCCGGCTGGCGGCACGCAATGGCTGCACTGCCCGTGGGGCGCAGTCGCAAGGACAAGACACAATGAAAACCACCAGGATCATCACCTGCACCCTGTTTGCCGCTTCGGTCTCCAGCGTCCAGGCATTTGCCCATACCAGCTTCGTTGACGCTTCGGCCGAACAGGAAAGCACCGTCGTCGCCGCTCTTCAGGTGCCGCATGGCTGCGAAGGCGGTCTTGCCACGACCGAAGTTCAGGTCAAGCTGCCGGAAGGTTTCATTTCCGCCAAGCCGCAGCCCAAGGCCGGCTGGGAACTGGAAATCATCAAGGGCGACTATCAGAAGGCCTACAAGAACCACGGCCAGGAGATCAAAAGCGGCCCGGTCGAGATTCGCTGGAAAGGCGGCAACCTGCCGGACGAGTTCTACGACACCTTTGCGATACAGGGAAAAATCTCCGGTATAGAGGCAGGGCAGGACCTGCCCTTCAAGGTCACGCAGCTTTGCGGCGACAAGGGCAAGGTTTCCTGGGACGAGGTGGCAGCGGCGGGCGTCGATCCGCATTCGCTGAAAAACCCGGCCCCGGCCATCCGCGTTACTGCCAAGACCCATGCCGGCGGGCATGACCATTCCGCCATGGCCATGGATATGGATGTAGTGAAGGCTGGCAGCCTTGAGGTTTCCGGCGCCACGACCAAGGCCATGCTGCCGGGCCAGCCCGTCGGCGGCGGTTATGTGACGATCAAGAATGCCGGTGATAGCGATGACAAGCTGATCGGCGTCGAATCCGCCGCCGCTGGTCGCGCTGAAATTCATGAAATGGCCATGGTCAACGACGTCATGAAAATGCGCAAGCTGGATGACGGCATCGTCATTCCCGCCGGCCAGACGGTGGAATTGAAGTCGGGCGGCCTGCACATGATGTTCTTCAACGTGAAGAAGCCCTTTGCCGAAGGTGACAAGGTGCCGGTGACGCTGATCTTCGAAAAAGCCGGCAAGGTCGAAATCGTGCTGTCCGCAGGCTCGGCCAAGGGTGACGAACACCAGCATAATTGATGGCTGAAAAAAAACGGCTACCGGAACGCGTGACATGTCCGGTAGCCGCAAGCTTTTTCGGTTATTTCCTTGCTTTCAGCGCCGTGACGGAAAAGGCGTGATGGCCATCGCCTCCGTGATTTTTCCGGCATTCGATGGGTGATATCTAGAAAATCAGCCTGACATCAGCCTGAATGGGAAGGCCGAATTTAAATCGGCCAAACCTAAACTGTAAAATTAGAATATTAACACATCTATTTGATATAAATTTATTTTTTATGATCTGAAGGAGAGTTGTTTTCCTCATAGGCCTCCACGGCCTGATCGAGCGTTGTCTGCGGTTCGTGACGCTGGCTGGCATTGGTCAGGAAATAAAGGGTAAGTGCGGGCGGCTTGATGGCCGTCATCAGGGCTCTGAGTTGAAAGTCGTCTCCGTTTTCCGCCTTGCGCGCCAGTTCATGAATGGCCTCTTCGACCTCGCTCCTGCGCGGCACGCGCGGCGACGGCTTCACCGCCTCCAGTGCATAGGCGGCCGTATTTGCTGAAACGGAAAGAACCTGTGTCATCCAACCTCCGGCCATCTTCGCCGACCCGTAAAAACAGGAGACTAACACCGCCGTCTTGTTGGAAGGCTAAATCGCGGACCTGCAATTTAATCGTATTTTAATGGACGAAAGCGCGGGGTAGTGGACTTTCGCGCGGGATTGCCATGGTCTAGAAATGCCTCGGACAGATCGTCCGGCAATTTCCTCCGGAGACATAATCCCCATGATCAATATCGCCCTTGTCGCCACAGGCGGCGCAATCGGTTCCGTGTTTCGTTATCTGGTCGGTGTCTGGAGCATGCGATTGGCTGGTCCGAATTTTCCCTGGGGAACATTGGCCGTCAACGTGGTTGGGTCCTTCCTGATCGGTTTACTGGTCGAGCTTGTGGCGCGCCGGCTGAACGCCTCGATGGAAATGCGCCTGTTTCTCGTTACCGGCGTGCTCGGCGGATTCACCACCTTTTCGTCCTTCTCGCTCGATGCGGTTGCACTGTTTGAGCGCGGCGCACTCGGTCTTTCAGCCGTTTACGTCATTGCAAGTCTTGTGGTTTCCATCGCTGCGGTTTTTGCCGGGCTGGCCTTGGGCCGCAGTTTGTTCTAAAGGCTTGGTTCAAACGGCGCGCCAGAGATATGGGCGTGCGATCAAGACAGAGAGACTGGAAATTTCATGGCAGGTATCGAGCATATCAAGGTCGAGGCCGACGAGGCCGGTATGCGGCTCGATCGCTGGTTCAAGATTCACTATCCGGGCCTAGGTTTCGGGCAATTGCAGAAGCTGCTGCGCTCCGGACAGGTGCGCGTGGATGGCGGCCGTGTAAAAACCGATGCGAGGGTGCAGCCGGGGCAGATGGTTCGCGTACCGCCGGTCGATTCCGACCTCAAGGTCAAGAGCGGCCCGATCGGATCAAGGGACCTCAAGCATTCGGAAGATACCGAGCTTCTGGCCCGTATGCTGCTGCATGAGGACGACAAGGTTTTTGTTTTCAACAAGCCGGCCGGCATTGCCGTGCAGGGCGGTTCCGGCGTCAACCGTCATATTGACGGGCTCCTCGAAGCATGGACCAACCAGAAGGGCGAAAAGCCGCGTCTGGTCCACCGCCTCGACCGCGATACGTCTGGCGTGCTGGTCGTCGCCCGCACCCGTGGCGCTGCCCAGAAACTGACCGCCGCCTTCCGCGAGCGCGATACCAAGAAGACCTATTGGGCGCTGGTCAAGGGCGTGCCGCGCAAGCATCAGGACAAGATTTCCACCTGGCTCGTCAAGGAACAGACGGCCGATGGTGACCGCATGCGCATCGCCAAGCATGGCGAGGAGGGGGCCGACCACGCCATTTCCTATTACCGTGTCATCGATACCGCCGCGCAGAACCTTGCCTGGCTGGAAATGGAACCCTATACCGGCCGCACCCACCAGCTTCGCGTCCATGCACTGCATATGGGACACCCGATCATCGGCGATCCCAAATATTACATCGATGATCCAAACTGGGATTTTCCGGGCGGCATCCAGAAACGCCTGCATCTCCACGCGCGCCATATCGACATTCCGCATCCGAATGGCGGCCGGCTTCGGGTCAGCGCACCCCTGCCGCCGCATATGGTCCAGACCTGGAACCTGCTCGGCCTCGACGTGGCCGATGGCGACAGGGAAGGCTGACAGCCCATGAAACTCGTTCTTTTCGATTGCGACGGCACGCTGGTGGATAGCGCCGGCCTCATCCATGCCGTCATGTCCGATACATTCGCCGATTTCGGAAAACCGCGTCCGGATATCTCGCAGACCAAGGCCATTATCGGCCTGACGCTGGATATCGCCATCGCCCGCATGCTCGACAAGCCGCATGTGGATGACGAGGCGCTGGCGATGACGCAGCGCTATAAGGAAATCTATCATCCGGTCCGCGCCCGCCCGGGAATGATCGAGCCGCTTTTCGATGGCGTTGCGGCGCTGATCGACGAGTTGGCGAAACGCGACGATGTCCTGATCGGCGCCGTCACCGGCAAAGGTCGTCGCGGGCTGACCCATATTCTCGAAACGCATGGCTTTGCCGACCATTTCATCGTGTCGCGCACGGCGGATGATTGCCCCTCCAAGCCGCATCCGGCCATGGTGATGGAATGCTGCCATGAAACCGGCATGGTTCCGGCCGACACTGTCGTTATCGGCGATGCGATCTACGACATGCAGATGGCCAAGGCTGCGGGCGCGAAAGCAATCGGCGTCGCCTGGGGGTATGCCTCGGTCGACGATCTCTGGAAGGCGGGCGCCGATGCGGTCGTCAGCCACCCGCGCGAAATATCGGCCTATGTTCCGGCCGATATTCTTGAATAATCTTTTTATCCGACTGACGAGGACGTGCCATGCGTGATCTCCTGAATGACCTTTCGGAGGGCCTGAGCCATCCCGATCCGATCCTGCGCGCGCAGATCCAGATGCAGAAACCTCTGCCGAAGCGGTTCTACAAGGATGTCACCGTCGGTGAGACGGAAGAGGGCGGCTTTACCATCCTTCTCGATGGCAAGCCGCTGCGCACCCCCGCCAAGAAGCCGCTGACCGTCCCGACACGTGCGCTGGCGGAACTGCTTCGCGATGAATGGGATGCCCAGAAAGAAGTGGTCAATCCGGTGGTCATGCCCGTCTCTCGGCATGTGAACACGGCCATTGATGGCGTTGCCAACGATACCCAGGCGGTTTTTGAAGACATACTTCGTTTTTCCTCTTCCGATCTCCTCTGCTATCGCGCCGGCGATCCGCAAGCGCTGGTCGCGCGGCAGACGGACCATTGGGATCCAGTTCTGGACTGGGCGGCCAATGTGCTGGGAGCGCGCTTCATTCTCGTTGAAGGCGTGATGCATCAGGACCAGCCGCGCGAAGCCATCGCGGCCTTTGCGGTAACGCTGAAGAAATACGATACGCCGATTGCGCTTGCCGCTCTTCACACCATGACGTCGCTGACCGGCTCCGCCATTTTGGCCCTTGCACTGGCGGAAGCGGAGCTGACGCTGGAGGAAGCCTGGGCGCTTGCCCATCTGGACGAGGACTGGACGGCCGAGCAATGGGGCGAGGACGAGGAGGCGCTGGAGCGCCGCGCCGTCAGGCTTGTCGATATGCGCGCCGCACTCAATGTTCTGGAGTCCCTGAAGAGCGCGCCTTAACGCTTTTCTAACCCTGATGGTCGAATATGCGGTTACCTCACGTTAGGGGAGCCGCTGATCATGATCACCACGCTGAAACGCCTTGGCATTCTTGTGCTGGCGTGTTTCACGCTCATGTCTTTCAGGCTGGAACCGGAAGCGACCAATACCGACCGGCTGCTTTACGATGTGCGCGGCGCATTCGTCGCCGCACGCCCGGATGTCGCTCCGGCGCTGATGCAGTCCATTCATGCGCAGGTGCAGAATGCGATCAAGACGACGGCACGCGGCGAAATCAGACCACGCGTGGTACTGACCATTCGCCTCGCATCCGTCACACGCGGTCCCTTTCTTTTCGGTGAAAGGGCGTCAGCCAGGGTCATCGTCCGCGCCGCCGCCGTCGCGACGGGAGAGGTGATCGCAGAGGCCAAATTCACCGCCACCGTCGTCAGCTTCGACAATCAGTCGATAGAGCAGGAACTTGCCTATGGCGTCGCCGAACGCGTGATCCGCGAGTTCAGGCTCAGCCGCCCCGGCCCGACAACGCTTGCGACGGCTCTATTTCCATAAGCAGGACACAAAGGCGAGGGCGTGACGACTATTCGTCCGCACTTCAGCTTCAAAAATATCTCAAGCTTCAATCAGGCGCATCTTCGGTGCCCTTAATTTCGCATACGTCGCGTATATGGAATTGACATGCGGCGCGTATGTGACTATTTGACATACGTAACGTATGTAAATGGGCGTCCGAAGCATCTTTTAAAAAGAGCAACGCTTTTCGCGTCCATGACCACTCAGCCATAAGAGAGATGCACAATGACCGCACGCGAAGCAATTTTCCCCGCTAACAGGCATGCGCTTTACGAGGAGCATGGCTATTCCGCAGCGATCCGATCCGGTGACCTTCTTTTCGTTTCCGGTCAGGTCGGCAGCCGTGCCGATGGAACGCCTGAACCCGATTTTGAACGTCAGGTCCGGCTGGCCTTTGAAAACCTCAAGGCCACGCTTGTGGCGGCGGGCTGCACCTTCGATGATATTGTGGATGTGACGACGTTCCACACGGATCCGGAAAACCAGTTCGGAACGATCATGACCGTCAAGCAGGAGATTTTCAGCCAAAAGCCTTACCCGAACTGGACGGCCGTCGGCGTCAACTGGCTTGCCGGCTTCGATTTCGAGATCAAGGTCATTGCCCGCATCCCGTAATGTCAGGTTAAATCTGCAGCGGCCGCGCTTACAGGGCGCCGCCGGCCTGCTTCTCCATCCTTATCCCAGCCGCTCCGCATGCCACTTCAAATGGTCATCCATGAAGGTGGAAATGAAATAATAGGAGTGGTCGTAGCGCTCATGCATGCGCAGCGTCAGGCCGATATCCGTGCCCTTGACCGCTTCTTCGAACAGCCAGGGGCGCAGGCCCTTTTCAAGAAAACTATCGGCCTTGCCCTGATCGATCAGGAACTCGGGAAAACGCGCGCCGTCCTCGACCAGCGCACAGGCGTCGTATTGACGCCATGCGGCCTTATCCGCACCGAGATATTTTTCCAGCGCCGGCTCGGACCAGTCGGCCGAAGAGGGAGCCACGATCGGTGCAAAGGCGGAGCAGCTCTTGAAACGCTCGGGGTTCTTGAGCGCAATGGTCATCGCGCCATGGCCGCCCATCGAATGGCCGAAAATGCCCTGGCGGCTCATATCCGCACGGAAATGCTGGCCGATGAGGGCAGGCAGTTCTTCCGTCACATAGCTGTACATCCGGTAGTGCTCGGACCAGGGCTCCTCTGTGGCATCGAGATAAAATCCGGCGCCCTTACCCATCTGCCAGTTGGTCAGCTCGTCCGGCACATCATTGCCACGCGGGCTGGTATCCGGGCAGACGACGATCAGCCCGAGTTCGGAGGCCATGCGGCGATATTCGCCTTTTTCCATGACATTGGCATGGGTGCAGGTGAGGCCGGAAAGATACCACAGGACAGGGCAGGGCTCGTGGATCGCCTTCGGCGGCACATAAACCGCAAAGCTCATCTCAGATTTCAGGGTTTCCGATGTGTGCGAAAATACGCCCTGCATGCCGCCAAAGGCCGTATTTTGCGAAATAATGTTCATGAAGCCATTCCTTGTGAAATTTCCCGGTTCAGCCCGCAAGCGAGACGGCTGCATTGACCGCCGCCGCCACCAGAACCGTATTGAAGAAGAAAGAAACGATGGAGTGCAGCAGCGTGACCTTGCGCATGGCGGTCGTGGTTATCCCCACATCCGACGTCTGCGCCGTCATGCCGATCACCACGGCAAAATAGAGAAAGTCGTAACCGCAGGGTTCCTTCGTGCCCGGAAAATCCATGCCGCCCCGATGCTGGCGTTTGCCGTCCACCATAGCGGGCCGCCAGTAAAGATGGGCGTAATGCAGGGCGGTCATGGTGTGGATGGTCAGCCAGCCGAAGATCACCGAGGCGAAGGCGATGAGCAGCGCCCAGACTGTTTCGCCCGTATGGTTGAGGGCCTGAAACAGCGATACCACCGCGACGGCAACGGCAAGCAGCGTGACGGCGATGATGGCGACCGCAGGCAGATCGTCGCTATCGGCATGGGCCTTCAGATGCTGCGCCGTCAGGCCCGACAGGCGAAAGGCAATCAGGGTGAGATAGGTCAGGAAAAACAGAACGGCCGCGATCTCGATCGCCAGTGGCGGCGCAAAAACCAGCGCCAGGCCAAGGCTCACGGCACCGACCAAAAAAGCAATGACGAAAGGTTGATGGCGGCGATAGCTGTTGCTTTTCATATTGGCCGGGGTCATGGGCGGCACCTTTCTGTTGGCGCCGTCATTTTTTGACACGGCGGCAGAAGCGGTCAAGCGTCTCCAGAAAGGCGGAGCGGTCACGCGGTGAAAAAGCCGCATTATATCCTTTGCTTTCACCGGTTTCACGCAGATGCGCGCCAAGATCGCGCATCGCCGTCGCCATCCCGATATTCGACTGGTCAAAAACGCGACCCGTCGGCCCGGTCACCAACGCACCCTTGGCGACGCAGCGCCCGGCCAGCGGCACATCGGCGGTGATGACGATATCGTTCTCACCGGCATGATCGGCGATCCAGTCATCCGCCGCGTCGAAACCGGCGGATACGATGACGTTTTTCACCATGGGATCGCGGGACGGGCGCAGACCGGAATTGGCAACAAAGGTCACTTCCAGCCCATGCCGCTCCGCCACCTTGAGAATCTCCGGCTTCACGGGGCAGGCATCGGCATCGACATAGATTTGCGGGTTTTGCGGCATGGACACTCTTTTCGGATAATTCCTGCCACGCTTCTAAGCGCAAACGCCGCGATTACCAACCCCGCCATTGCTGAAATGCGGGTTCGATGCCGGGCAGGGACCGCACTTGCGACCACCCCAAAAATCGCCTATGTTCACTTTATGTTCTTATCCCGAAAGGTTTCCCATGCTGGAAGAGTTCATCGTGCAGGCCAAGTCCGCCACTTATGTCGGCGGCGGCAACAAATCCGCTACGCCCACGCGCAAGGGATCGCACGATCTCGGTTATCAGAGCGGCGACTGGCACTATATCGACAGCTATTTCGGGGGAACCGATTTCATCGGCCAGGAGGTCGTCTGGCATGAGGGGACGGCGGTGTGGGCGATGAGTTATTACGGCCGCATCCTCCGGCCAGACATGATCGATGGCGCCACGGCTGGCATGGTCATTCAGCGGTCGCTTTCCACGCTCTATCGGGAGGGCCGGTTCCTTGGCGGTTTCACCAACCCGGTGGAAAATCTGGTCTATGTCGATACGAATGAAGGCGAATTCCGGTCCTTCACCGGCATCGAGCGCATTTACCGGGGCCATGTCGAAACGTACCGGCTTGACTATCATGGCGGGATCATAAAGCCATAACGCACAGAAAATGCCATTGACGGGATTTGTAATGGCAAATGGCGACACTCTATTTTTCAAGGCGACACTCTATTTCGACAGCGAACCCACGATCTCTGATTCAACGCTGACAGAAGCGTGGGGCGAGGAGGGATATGAATGTGAGCGGCTGAGCGAAAAGGGCGTGTTTGACGGCCTGCGCGGTTCGACCAGGGTCTTTGTCGGCACTCCCGAGCCGGTCGCAGTGGCACCGGTTGCGCCGGCCCAATATCCGGCAGTCGCAGAGGCCGGGGTTGACTGGTCAAAGACCTTTTGCGTTGACGCCAAGGCGGCATATGACGATTTCAGCCGCGCGAAACATCAGTGCGAGTTCAGATTCCTCATCATGGCGGATGAGGACGATCCTGAAATCGCCCATAACGAGATTGCCTCAGCCCTGCTCGGCATTCATCAGGTCGCTCCCATGCAGGCCGTTGCATTGCATTATCTCGACATGATCGTCGGCCACGCCAATCTCGATGACTATCTGAATTATGCAAACAGCCATCTGGACCAACCGCAGCAAATGGCAACGATGCTGGCCTTCGGAACCTTCGTGATGGAGGAGGGGGAAAAGATCAGGGCCTGGACAACGGGTCTGGAACATTTCGGCCAGACGAATCTGCTTTTCGAGACCCCGGCCGGAGATGCGACGGAAGCGCTTCTCACGCTATTCGGCCTCGGGCATCTCGTCGTCAACGGGCGACGCTTCGCTGCCGGCGAAGCCATAACATCTTTCGACCTTCTTGCGCGTTTTACGCCCGCCGAACTCGATGCCCGGCCCATGCTGCGCGTCGTCAGGCAGGACGCCGGCTAGAGCCTGCTGTCATACCTAAGGGAGAATGGGACGATGATGTTTCACCGCCCCATCTCAGGTTTCAAATCAGCCGGGCTGCTTGGTCTTGCGCAGATAGGGAAGAACCGTGTCGTAGGAACCGAAACGGGCGATCGCATCCTCGTTGGAGACGGCGGCCGTGATGATGACATCCTCGCCCTGCTTCCAGTTGGCCGGTGTCGCCACCTGATGTTTGGAGGTGAGCTGGATGGAATCGATCGCGCGAAGAATTTCCTCGAAATTGCGGCCGGTGGTCATGGGGTAGGTGAGGACCAGCTTGATCTTCTTGTCTGGACCGATGACGAAGACGGAGCGCACGGTGGCGTTATCGGCAGGCGTGCGGCCTTCGGAACTGTCGCCAGCGCCGGCGGGCAGCATGTCGTAAAGCTTGGCGACCTTCAGGTCCTTGTCGCCGATCAGCGGATAATCGACATTGAAACCGGTCGCGGTGCGAATATCGTTCTTCCATTTTTCATGGCTTTCGACCGGATCGACCGAAATACCGATGATCTTGACGCCACGCTTTTCGAACTCCGGCTGCAGGCCGCCCATCGCGCCGAGTTCCGTCGTGCAGACTGGCGTGAAGTTCTTCGGATGCGAAAACAGGACCGCCCAGCCGTCGCCGATCCAGTCATGGAAGCTCACCGGACCATGGGTGGTCTCGGCGGTGAAGTCGGGTGCTATGTCGTTGATACGCAGGCTCATCTGATGTTTTCTCCCTAATGATTTGAACTGAAAACTGATGGTTCTCGGCAATCCGTGTCCGGCGCCGGAGCTTAGAGTTTTTGCGTGAAATGGCCAGCCCTTTCATCGGGCTTCGGCGGTATTTGCTTCAGCCCCACAGAGATTTGATGACCCCGATTTTCCTCGTTTGTCGCGGTTGCACGATATCCGCCCGGTTGATTGTTTCAGGAGGACATGATTATTCCAGAGACGATCGGGGGGGCATCATGACGACTTCTTCTGCGCCTGTTTCCGCGACGGGTCGGGCACGCATTCCAGCCACGGTCTGGGTGCTGGGCATCGTTAACCTTCTGATGGATGGGTATCCCGTCGAAAGCGCACCGCCGCCTAGGATATGCCGAAAATACGACGACGTTGTTTTCGCTCATCCCAGCGCATAGTGTGACGCGACGTCAGGCGACAGCATTCCGGGGATGGGGAGTGATGGAGAACAGCAATGACAATCACCATTACCGCTTTTGAACGCTCGCCCGATGGCGGCAAAGGTCTCGCCCGCGACATGCGTGTCCGCTGGGCCCTCGAAGAAGTAGGCCAGCCCTATGACGTTCGCCTCCTTTCCTTCAAGGCGATGCGGGAACCGGCGCATCTGGCGCTTCAACCCTTCGGGCAGATCCCGACCTATGAGGAGGGCGATCTCGTCCTGTTCGAATCCGGTGCGATCATATTCCATATAGCCGAAGGCCATGCCGGCCTGTTGCCAGAGGATGCGAATGCGCGGGCGCGCGCGATCATGTGGATGTTCGCTGCGCTCAGCACCATGGAACCGCCCATTGTCGAGCATTTTGTCACCGGCTTTCTTGAAAGGGACAAAAGCTGGCACGGCGAGCGCCTGCAGATCGTCGATGAACGTATTCGCAAGCGGCTCGGCGAATTGTCCAGTCGACTGGGGAAGGCCGAGTGGCTCGACGGCGCATTCAGCGCCGGTGATCTGTTGATGATATCGGTGCTGCAGCGGATAAAGAGTTCGGGAATTCTCGATGAATACGCGAATCTCGCGGCCTATGTCGCCCGGGGCGAGGCGCGTCCCGCTTATAAACGCGCATTTGCCGATCAGTTGGCGATTTTCAAAGCCGCATCGAACGGCTGAACCGCATCGACCGGAGAGACCCTCGCTGCAGACCGCCAGCGGTCAAGCCGAGGTGCTGACGCGATAGGCCATTCCGAGCGACCTCGGCGCGGTCTCCCTGAAGCCGAATTTTTCGTATAGCCTGTTTGCCGGCACATCGGCGATCAGGCTGACATAGGCCGAAGCCGGAAGCTCGCTCTTCACATGGCTCATCAGCGCCTCCATGACCGCCTTGCCCAAGCCCCGACCCTGATGGGCGGGATCGACGGCAATGTCCACGACCTGAAAAAAGCAGCCGCCATCGCCGATCAGCCGGCCCATGCCGATGGCGGAACCTGCATGCAGAACCAGCACGGAGAAGATCGTGCCCCGCAAACCCCTCTCCGCCGCCTCCCGTGAAAAGGGGCTTAGCCCCGCCACGGCGCGAAGGCGCAGATAGTCCTCGACAGACGGGGTTTTCGCGACAATGGAATAGTCGGGGGAATAATCGGGGTGGTTCATTCGACTCTCCTCTTGGCCGCGCTTTGAAAGCGCCGCCCAATATGTGGAGAAGAGTTCTACAGGAGCTTTACCGATTCTGAGGCGCAATTTTCAGCGCCTGAAGATCGTGCTGCGCGCAGACGCCCGTGAAGGCGGCCATTTCTGCCTGTTAGCGGCGACCTTCCACGGCGGAACGGATATGCGAGCGGCTGACGCCGATGTCGGAAAGGCTTCTGTCATCGAGCGCGCTCAGTTCGGCCACGGCGCGACGGTTGCGGAAATAGTTTCGAACGGTTTCGTGAAGTTTCATTTTCATGGTTTCCAGTGATGAGATTGCATAAAATATGCCCATTCTGACGCGAAAAATACAGGCATTTGCCTGCATGGAAGACATGCAAAAATCGAAACCCGACGTCTGGATAGGGGGGAACAACTGCCGGCATAAGGAAACGCTATAGCGGCAGAAAGGACTTGTGTTGGCAAAATATCCGGCGATGAACCTACTCTGCCTGAAAGATTAGCATGACGTTAATCGACAAGAACCGCAAAAGCGGCAAAAGCTCGCCCGGCCAAAGCCGGAACAGATAATCCGAAAAGGAGTGGGAACATGAAAAACGGTATTACTCGCAGACTTCTACTGGTTTCCGCAGCGGTCGCTCCGATCCTGAGCCTGTCGCCGGCGCTCTCCGCCACCGCTTATGCGGCAGAGACGATAAGGCTCGGCCTCGTCGCGCCGATGAGCGGCCCGAATGCGCGCTACGGCGCCTTCTCCATGCACGGCGCGGAACTCGCGGTAAAGGACATCAACGCGGCCGGCGGTATCAACGGCCAGCAGATCGAACTTTTCAATGCCGATAGCCAGGGCACGCCGGTCGAAGGCGTTTCGGCCACCCGCCGCCTGATCGATCAGGACGAGGTGGATTTCGTCATCGGCGACGTCTCCAGCTCCGTGACGCTTGCGATGCAGCCTGTCGCCGAAGACGCCGAGGTTCTGCTGCTGAACGCCGCGTCTTCCAACCCGAAGATCACCTATCAGGCGGGCGTCGGCGGTTTCAAATGGACATTCCGCAATTATCCGACGGATGAGAACCGTGCGCTCGTCGTGGCGAAATACGCCGCCGAACAGCGTGGTTTCACGAAGTTCGCCGTCCTTTCGGTCGATAGCGACTACGGCCGCTCCGCCATCACCTTCACCAAGAAATACCTGCCGGACTTTAAGGGCGAAATTCTCAGCGAGGATTATTACAAGGAGGGCGAGGTCGACTTCCGCAGTGTGCTGGCAAAGATCCGTGATAACGGCGCGCAGGCAATCATCATGTACGGTCTCGCCGATACCACGCCCATTGTTGCCCGCCAGATGCTGGAACTCGGCCTTGCCGGCAAGGTCGTGCTGATCGGCAATGGTGAATTCAACACCGAAAAGACGATCAAATCCGCGCCGAAAGCCATGGAAGGCGCCGTGGAAGCCGCCGCCTGGCTGCCGCAGTTCGATAGTCCGGCCAGCAAGGCCTTCGTCGAGAAATTCACCGACACATACAAGGAAGCGCCGAACAATCACGCCTATGTGCATTGGGATACCGTCAACCTGCTCGCCCAGGCGATCAGGCAAGCCGGCAGCGCTGATCGCAATGCGGTCCGCGAAGCGCTCTCCAAGATCAAGTACAAGAGCCCGGTCGGCGAAGTGACCTTCGACGATCACAATCAGGCGCGCCTTCCGATGATCCTTCTCCAGATCGAGAACGGCAAGCCCAGCATCAAGGGCGCTTATACGGCGGAAATCCAGTACCCTGCGAACTGATAGACCGGGAGGGGTACAGCCATGTTCTCGACAATTCTCGAGCAAGTCGTAAACGGGATCGTCACCGGTTCCGTCTACGCGATCGTCGCCGTCGGCATGACCATGATTTTCGGGGTGCTGAGAGCCATCAACTTCGCTCATGGCGAATATTACATGCTCGGAACCTTCGGGGCGTGGTTCGCCATCGACTATCTCGGCCTTTCCTATGAGGCTTCGATCGTCGTCGGCGTTCTTTCCACCGTGGTCGTGGCCTATGTGGTCGGCCAGCTGGTGATGCGCAGAATGGTGGGAGCGCCGGCGGAGTCCGGCGTTCTCGCCACCCTCGGCATCGCGCTGATCCTGCAGAACACGATCATTTTCGTCTTCGGCGGCGGCTATAAGTTCTTCGCCGGCGGTTATATCGAGCCGATTTCCATTCTCGGCTTCACGCTGGCGCAGCAGCGCGTGCTCATTCTGGTCGTCTGCCTCATCGTCTTCGTCGGTCTGGAACTGATGGTGACCTATAGCCGTCTCGGCATGGCGATGCGGGCGGTCTCGCAGAATGTCGAATGTTGCGGTGTGGTTGGCATCGATGTCTCGCAGGTCGTGTTGCGCACCTTCATCCTCGGCGCCGCGCTTGCAGCACTTTCGGGTGTTCTCACCGCGCCGGTCAATGTCAGCGTCTATGGCGGTATGGGGGAGCTCATCACCTTCAAGACCCTGCCGATCATCATCATGGGCGGCCTTGGCAACGTGCGGGGAACCTTCTTCGCGGCCATGATCCTCGGCATCGCCGAAAGCCTCGTCGCCACCTATGTCGGGCTGCAATTCCGCGACACGGTGGGCTTCGCAACGCTGATCCTGATGCTGATGTGGCGTCCGCACGGCCTGTTTTCGACGCAGGCGCGCTTCTAGAAGCCGCGCCCGCCGAATTTACTCGAATTTTGAGGACTAGACATGTCTCTCACAGACACCGTTCCCCAGACACGCCGCCGCGATCTGCGCATTCCGCTCGCCGCAGTCCTGATCGTCGTCGCGCTGGCCGCGCCCTTCATCGGCACGCGTTACGTTACCCACTCGCTGATCATCGCGCTCATCTTCATGCTGCCGGCCCACGGGCTCAATCTGCTCGTCGGCTATACCGGTCTGCTATCACTAGCGCAGGCGGCATTCTTCGGCATCGGGGCCTATACTGCGGGCCTGCTGGCCGTGCATTTCGAGACGCCGTTTTACGTGAACCTCATCGCCTCCGGCCTCGTTACCGGCGCGATTGCCCTGCCGCTCGGCATTCCGGCGCTGCGTCTGCGTTCAACGTCCTTCGTCATGTGTACGCTCGGTTTCGTCATCATCGGCCAGGCAATTGCCAAGAACTGGATTTCGCTGACCCGCGGCGACATGGGCCTCTCCGGCATCCCGAAACCCTATTTCGAGCTTGGCCCGCTCTCCTTCACGGTCAGTGGAACCACCAGTTTCTATTATCTGGCTCTGGCCATCTGCGTGCTGGGAACGCTTGCCGCATGGGCAATCGTCCGCTCGCCGGCGGGTCGCAACATGGTCGCCATTCGCGAAAACGAAACGCTGGCGGAATCCCTCGGCGTTCCGACCTGGCGCTACAAGCTGATCGTTTTCATGCTGAGCGCCGTCTTTGCCGGGGTGGGGGGCAGCCTCTATGCCCATTACCTCACGGTGGTCAGCCCGCTGACCTTCCAGATGTATTATTCCACGACGATGCTGATCATCGTTCTTGGCGGCGGTGCTGGCATGATTTCGGGAACCGTGTTCGGCAGCCTGCTCTTCGTCGGACTGACGGAGGCGCTGCGCGTCGCTCCTGAAGTGCGGATGATTGCCTACGGCTTCTGCCTTCTCATTCTCGTCTTCTGGTTCAAAAAAGGCTTTGCTCCCCTGATCAATCGCTTCTGGAACGCGATCGGAGGCTCGAAATGACGGCTCATCTTCCCATCCTCGAGATAAAGAACCTCAGCAAGTCCTATGGCGCGGTGAAGGCGGTCAACGATGTCAGCATGCACATCAATCGCGGCGAAATCGCCGGACTGATAGGGCCTAACGGCTCGGGAAAGTCCACCTTCTTCGATTGCAGCACCGGGCTTGCCCGGCCGGACACCGGCAAGGTGATCCTTGACGGGCAGGACATCACCGGCTGGTCGCTCAACCGCATCGCCCGTGAAGGCCGCATGCTGCGATCGTTCCAGAAGACAGTCACCTTCAAGGCGCTCGATGTGGAGGAGAACCTCGTCATCGCCGGCCAGATGTTCACCTTTCCCTCGCTCCTGTCGACATTCGGCCTTGGCGGCATGTCGCGCCGCCGCGTGGCCGGGTTGAGAGAGCGGGCGCGCGAGCTGATCAAGATGGCGGGGCTGTGGGACGTTCGCCACCAGCCCGCCGGCAATCTGTCCGGTGGTCAGCAGAAACTCATCCAGTTCGCCTCCATGCTGATGCCGGAGCCGAAGCTTATCCTGCTCGACGAGCCGATGGCGGGCATCAACCCGAAGATCATCGAGCGCGTGGTGGAGACGATCCAATATGCGAATAAATCGCTCGGCGTGAGCTTCCTCGTCATCGAACATAATATCGATGTCGTCACCAGCATCTGCCAGCGCGTGGTCGTGCTCGATCAGGGAACGAAACTGGTCGAGGGACTGCCGCATGACATCATCAAGGACCAGCGTGTGAGGGAGGCCTATCTTGGCGGCTGACAGCAATCTTTCCATCAAGGGCCTGCGCGCGGGTTACGGCAATCTCGATATCCTGAACGGCGTCGATCTGGATGTGCCGGCCGGCCAATTCGTTGCCCTCATGGGGCCGAACGGTGCGGGAAAATCCACCCTACTCAAGACGCTCTATGGCATGACCACCATCAAGGAAGGCGGCATCGACTGGCGCGGCAGGAATATCGCCGGATTGTCGTCGCGCGCCATTCTGGGCGAGGGCATATCCTTCGTGCCGCAGGGCCGTTGCAACTTCCCGGTCATGACCGTCGATGAAAACCTGCAAATGGCCGCCTATATCATCCGCGATGTAAAGGTGAAGGCGGACCGGGATTACGTCTACGATCTTTTCCCGATCCTGAAGACGCGGCGCTCGACGCTCGCAGGCAATATGTCGGGCGGCGAGCAGCAATTGCTCGAAGTGGCGATGGCGGTTTTGCAGCGGCCGAAGGTGCTGCTGGTGGATGAGCCCTCGGTCGGCCTGTCGCCGGCCGCAATCGGCATCGTATTCGACGAACTCCTGCGCCTTCATGCAAATGGCATGACCATCCTGCTGGTCGAGCAGAACACCAAAAAGGCCATGGAGGTGGCGCAGCGCGCCGTCGTCCTCCGTCTCGGCAAGGTGATCTGGGACGGCACGCCGGCGGAAATCACCCATGACGAACTTGGCGAATTGTTCCTGACCGGAAAGATGCGCGGCGAACTCGAAGCCGCGCACTGACTGGTCCAAAGCTTTAGATTGAGACGAGGAAAGACCATGAGCACTTTCGTGCCAGCATCACGCGTGTCGAAAATTAGGGTTTCGCCAAGCACGGCGGCGGCGGCCCGCGCCCGCGAATTGAAGGCCGCCGGCCGCGATATCGCTGACCTGACGGTGGGCGAGCCGGATTTCGATACGCCGGAAGCCGTCAAGGCGGCAGCGCATGCCGCCATCGATCGGGGAGAGACCAAATATACCGCTGTCAACGGCACGCCGGCGCTGCGCAAGGCAATCATCGGCGACTTCCAGAAGCGTCTCGGCATCACCTATGGCGATAGCGAAATCTGCGTCGGCGGCGGCGCCAAGCAGATCCTGTTTCTGGCGCTGATGGCCAGCGTGGAAAACGGTGCGGAAGTCATCATCCCGGCTCCCTACTGGGTATCTTATCCCGATATGGTCATCGCCAATGACGGCACGCCCGTCATCGTCGCATGCCCGGAGGAAACAGGGTTCAAACTGACGGCCGAAGCGCTGGAAGCGGCGATCACCCCGAAGACGCTGTGGCTGATCCTCAACGCCCCTTCGAACCCGACGGGTGCCGCCTATAGCGAAGCGGAACTGAAGGCGCTGGGCGACGTATTGCTGCGCCATCCGCATGTAATGGTCCTCTCCGACGATATATACGATCAGGTCTGGTTCAGAAACGAGCCGATGAAAACCCTCGTTGCCGTCGTTCCGGAATTGAAGGACCGCGTGCTGCTGACCAACGGCGTTTCAAAATCCTATGCCATGACGGGATGGCGGATCGGTTACGGGGCAGGGCCAGCAGCACTCGTCGCCGCCATCAACAAGTTGCAATCGCAAATGTCATCCTGCCCGTCTTCCGTCAGCCAGGCCGCCGCCGCCCATGCGCTTTCCGGCGACCAGACATTCGTGACGGAAAGCGTTGCGGTCTATAAACAGCGGCGTGACTACGCCTCATCGCGCCTGAACGCGATCCCCGGCCTTTCCTGCATGGTTCCGGATGGGGCTTTCTACCTCTATCCAAGCTGCGCCGGGGTGGTCGGCAAGACGACGGCGGATGGCAAGGTGATCGAAAACGATCTCGATTTCGTCCTCTATCTCCTCGACAGCGTCGGCGTGGCGGCTCTTCAGGGCGCTGCCTACGGGCTTTCGCCCTATTTCCGCATTTCCTTCGCCACCTCCATGGAGGTGCTGGAGGATGCATGTGACCGCATCGAACGGGCGGTGGCGGCGCTAAGGTAGGGCAAATCGCAACCGTAAACAGGCTCCCCTTTACAACGGTTTGTACAGCTTTTCACCTTCCGTCATTCCGGCCTTGAGCCGGAATCCAGCCAGCCCAAGTCCTTGGGCTGAAAAGACTCATCTCGCCGCGCAGACGCGCGTCGACTGGATTCCGGCTCAAGGCCGGAATGACGGAGGTGGGGATGTACTCGCACAGCTGTGTCGTGCACCCTCACATATACCGAAAAACACCTATCCCATTGAAATTACGCGCCGTCCTCGCAGAAATCCATTCCTGTTTCCGCCCTGATGCGCTAGGATTTCCCCAAAAAGTGGGGACCGATGAGCGTCGATTTCAAAAAACTCAAGAGCTTCGTCAAGATCGTCGATACCGGCAGCGTTTCGCGTGCCGCCGGCATTCTTCGTGTGGCGCAGCCGGCGCTGTCGCAGCAGATCGCGTCGCTGGAACAGCATTTCAAACACCAGCTTCTTTTACGAAGCAATGTCGGCATCGCACCGACTGAGGCCGGACTGATCCTCTATCGCCATGCCCAGATCATGCTGAAGCAGATCGAGCAGGCGCAGACCGATATCGACCGCTCAGCCCGCTCGGTCTCCGGCCGCGTCTCCATCGGGCTTGCCACCTATTCATCGTCCAGCGCACTGTCCCTGCCGCTTATCAAGGAGATGAGGGCGCGGTTCCCCGCCATTACGGTCCATATCAACGACAGTTTCGGCCATATCCTCAGCGAGCTGATCATGACCGGCAAGATGGATATGGCGCTGATCTACACCTCCGATCCGATCAAGGGCGTAACGCTGGAACCTTTGTTCCGGGAAGAAATGTTCCTCGTCTCGCCCGCCGATATGAAGCTGCCGGCCGAACCCGGTCAGCCGCTTCCGCTCTCGGCGCTGGATGGCCACGCGATGTTACTGCCAAGCAAGGCGCATTTCCTTCGCCGGCTCATCGATGAAGGTCTTGCCCGGGCCAGGGCGCGACCGGAGGTCATTTCAGAACTGGAATCCGTGCCTGCTTTGGGCGCTGCGGTGCTGGACGGCCTCGGCTCGACGATCCTTCCGGCCTCGGTGGTTTTGGAAACCCCGAGCTTCAGCGGCGCCCAACTGCACCCGCTCACAACCCCCGTCATCGACGCCACGGTTTCGCTCTGCGTCTCCGATCATATGCCGCTTTCCGAGCCGGCTCTGGCGGCGCGTTCCGTGCTTCTCGAGATCGTCACCAAGCTCAAGAGCGGTCACCACCCCGGCATTCGCGGCATCTGAATTCGCTATAAGCAAACCCTATGGCGGCAGACCGAGGTTGTGTTGGTAAAGGCCCGCCGAACGTTTCAAATTTTCCATCAGTGAACGGATTCAAATTTGGGTCCACAAGGCAGCCAAAGAGGCTGCATGGTCGCTCGAGGGAAACAATGGCAAAACTGGCTTTCGATACTGGCGGTACCTTTACCGATTTCGCGCTTCTGGACGACAGCGGCGAACTTCACCTCCATAAAGTCCTGAGCACGCCGAAAAATCCGGCCGAAGCCGTTGTTCAGGGCGTGTCAGAGCTGCTCGAAAAGCATGCGGACGTGATTGCCATCGAGAACCTGCAGGTGCTTGGCGCAACCACCGTCGTCACCAACGCGGTACTGGAGCGCAAGGGCGTGGAGACTGGTTTCGTCACCACGGATGGCTTTCAGGACATGCTGCGCATCCGCAACGAGGGGCGTTACGATCTCTATGACCTGAACATCAAATATCCCGATCCGCTGGTCACCCGCGCTAACAGTTTCGGCGCCGAAGAACGCATCGCCGCCGACGGCGAGGTGATGACGGAACTCAAGGAAGAGACCGTTCGCGAGATTGCCGGACGGCTGAAGGAAAAGGGTATTCGCTCTGTGGCGGTCTGCCTGCTGCACGCTTACAAATATCCGCAGCACGAGCAGCGCGTCGCCGCCCTTCTGCGCGAGGAAGACCCGGATATCTTCGTGTCCTTGTCTTCCGAGGTCTGCCCGGAAATGCGTGAATTCGACCGCGCCTCGACAACGGTGGTCAATGCCTATACCCGCCCGCAAATGTCGGGCCACGTCGCCCATCTGCAACGCGAATTTGCTGAGAAAGGCATCGACCGGCAGGTGCTGTGGATGACCTCTTCGGGCGGTCTTGTGCCGAGCCGTCGCGCCGCCGAACTTCCCGTTCGCTTGATCGAATCCGGACCCGCAGCAGGTGCTGTCGCCGCCGCCGAATTCGGCCGCACGGCGGGCGAAGCAAGCGTTCTTTCCTTCGACATGGGCGGCACCACCGCCAAGCTCTGCCTCATTCCCGATGGCGAACCGAATGTCGGCACCGATCTCGAAGTCGCGCATTACCAGCGTTTCCGCAAGGGATCCGGTTTTCCTCTGAAAATCCAGTCGATCCAGATGATCGAGATCGGCGCTGGCGGCGGTTCCATCGCCGCGAAGAACCCACTCGGTCTTCTCGATGTCGGCCCGCATTCCGCCGGCGCCATGCCGGGTCCGGCCGCTTATCAGCGAGGCGGAACCGAACCGACGGTGACTGATGCCGATATTCTGCTCGGTTACATGGGAACGGAATCCTTCGTCGGCGGCTCGTTCAAGGTGTCGAAGGACGCCGCCCACGGGGCGATGTCGAAACTGGCCACTTCTCTCGATGTATCCGTCGAGCGCTGCGCCTGGGGCATCCACGATCTCGTCAATGAATCCATGAGCAAGGCGGCCGCCATGCACGCGACCGATCTCGGTGTCGATCCGCGCTCGCTGCCGATGGTGGCCTTCGGCGGGGCCGGCCCGGTCCACGCCTATGGCATCGCCCGCAAGCTCGGCATTTCGCGCATCATCTGCCCGACCGGCGCCGGCGTCAGCTCCGCCATCGGCCTTTTGATCGCGCCGGTCGCCGTCGATCTCTCCGCAAGCCATCCGATGGCGCTCGACGCCTGGGATATCGAGGCGATGAACCGCCTGCTCGATGATCTTTCCGCTCAGGGTGCGGAAGTCGTTTCGGCCGCCGGCGTTCCGAAGGAAACGATCAGTAATCGCTATACCGTAGATATGCGCCATGTGGGGCAGGGACACGAGATCACGGTGGTACTGCCCGACCGTAACATGTCTGAAGACCTTTTCCTCGAAGAATTGCGTAGCAGCTTCTACAAGCTCTATCGCGAATTGTTCGGCCGCACGGTGGCCGCACCGCTGGAAGTCATCACCTGGCGTCTGCGCGCCAGCGGCGAAAAGGATCAGGTCACCCGGCCGCATGAAACCGTCGTTGCCGAAGCCCGAAAGGGTAGCCGGCAGGTCTATTTTCAGGAGGCAGGCGGCTATGTCGAGACCTCGGTCTACGACCACTACAAGCTGCCGGTCGGCCACGAGGTAAAGGGGCCTGCCATTGTGGAACAGCGTGAATCGACGGCCGTTGTCGGGCCGAGCGGCGCCTTCCACGTCGATGCCCACGGCAATCTCGTGATCAATATTCTCTAAGGGGGCATTCAGATGTCGAAACCCGCAACCGATTTCAACGATCCGATCAACCTTCAGGTCATGTGGAACCGCCTGATCTTCATCGCCGATCAGGCCGATAACGTGCTCGGCAAGACGGCTTTTTCGCCGATCGTGCGTGAGAACCATGATTACGTTACCGTACTTCTCGACAGTAAGGGCAGGGCGCTGGCGCAATGCACCTGGTCGATCCCGGTTTTCATCACCTCGCTGCCCGCAGCCGCGCAGAAATATTTCCTGCCGAAGTTTCCGGTTGAGATGCTGGAAGAGGGCGATGTTCTCGCCACCAACGATCCGGAAATCGGAACCGGCCATCTGCCTGACGTGACGATGATCACGCCGATCTTCAAGAACGGCAAGGTTGTCGCTTATGCGGGGTCCATCGCCCATCTCCCCGATATCGGCGGCGCGCCGCTGCATTCGGAAGCCAGCGACATTTTCGCGGAAGGCATCCGTTTCCCCATCGTCAAGCTGCTCAAGGCCGGCGTGCCGAACGAGGACGTGTTCGATATCATCGCAGCCTCCGTCCGCCTTCCCACGGAAGTGCGCGGTGACCTGGAATCGATGATCGCCGCCAACAATGTCATGGGCCGCGAACTGGTGAAATTCCTCGATGAATACGGGCTGGACGATGTCGACGGGCTGGCGGACGCCATCCACACCCGCTCCGAGGCGCAAACGCGCAAGGCAATCCGCGAATGGCCGAACGGTACCTATTCCGCCGAAGTCCTGCTCGATGGTTACGATGTCGACGTCACACTGAAAGCCTCGGTGATCGTCAGGGACGATTCCATTCACGTGGATTATACCGGCACGTCGGATCAGGTCCTGCACTCGATCAACTGCCGCACGAACTACCGTTACGCCCATTCGGTCTACGCACTGAAATGCCTGCTCGATGCCGAAACGCCCAATAATGAGGGCTGCATCGTCCCGATCACCGACGAGGCGCCGCTCGGCTGCATTCTCAATCCGCAGGAATGGACGGCGGGCAATTCGCGCAACCTGATCGGTCACGTCATTCCTTCGCTGATCTTCAAGGCGCTGGAAGGCATCGTGCCGGAGAAGGTTCTGGGCGATAGCGGCGGCGCGCCGATCTGGGCGGCCAATTGCGTCGGCCAGCGTAACGATGGCACGCAATATGGTTCCGTGCAGAATTTTCATGGCGGGCAGGGCGCACGCGCCGAATTCGACGGGCTGGATACGCTGAGCTTCCCGTCCAACTGCAAGGTCACGGCCATCGAAATGTTCGAGGTCGCCGTTCCGGTGTTGACGGAACGCAAGGAACTCATCGCCGATTCCGGCGGCGCCGGCAAACATCGCGGCGGCCTTGGCCAGCGCGTCGTTCTGCGCAATCTCGGCAAGAACCCGATGAACATCTATCTGGCATCGGAACGCGTCCGCCATCCCTGCTTCGGCGTGGTGGAAGGCCAGAGCGGGTCCTCCGGCAAGGTAATGAAGCAGGGCAAATCGCATTTCCCCAAGGGCAAGGTCGTTCTTCAGACCGGCGAACGTCTGGAAGTTCAGACACCCGGCGGTGGCGGCTGGGGTAGGGCCAGCGAGCGTCCGCGCGCACTGATCGAACAGGATATTTCCGAAGGTCTGGTAACCGCGAAGGCGGCGAAAGAAATCTTCGGCTATTCTGGCGCCATTGCTGCCGCAGCCGAATAGGAGATGAGAATGGGACTGCTGAACGGAAAAATTGCGCTGGTAACCGGCGCCGGTTCAGGCATCGGTCGCGAAACCGCAATCCTGCTGGCGAAAGAAGGGGCGACGGTCGTTCTGACCGGACGCCGCCTCGATCCGCTGCGCGAGGTCGTGGAACTGATCGAGAAGAAGAAGGGCAAGGCGATTGCCCGCATGCTCGACATCGCTTCGCGCGAGGCGATCTTCGACACGGTGAAGTCGATCGGCGAGGCCGTCGGTCCCATTGATATTCTGGTGAACAATGCGGGTTCCGCCAGCAAGGTGCTCAACGCCCGCTTCATCGGCGAGGAGGAGTGGAACGCCACCATCAATGTCAATCTGACGGCAGTGTTCAACCTGACACAGGCGGTGCTGCCGGAAATGATCGCAAAGGGTGAGGGGACCGTCATCACCGTCTCTTCGCTCGCCGCCCTTAATCCCAATCTTCTGGGCGGCGTGGCATATGGTGCTGCCAAGGCGGGCGTGAAGAACTTCATGACCTTCCTGCACAATACCTATCGCAACCAGGGTATCCGCGCGACAACCATCCTGCCGGGCGAGACGGATACACCGATCATGAACAACCGCGCGCGTCCGCCTCTGAAGGAAGAACGCGCCGTGATGATGGATCCGCATGATGTTGCCCGCGCCATCCTGCTCTGCGCCAGCCTGAACAAAAGCGCAGTCATTCCGGAACTGCACATCTGCCCGACCCATATGCGTGACACATCGAAGGATATCGAAGTCGCGCGCTGGGTGGGCGCGCCGGACGATACGCCGGACATGCCGAAAAAGAACTAGGGAGAGACGTCCATGAATGGAGCAAAGCTGCGCGCCCGTCTTGCGGCGGGTGAAGCCATCAGTATGTTCACGCCGCACCATACGTCGTCCGGCCTTTCCGCCCGACTGGTGGAACTGGGCGCGGACGCGGTCTTCCTCGATTGCGAGCACGGCACATGGAGCTTCGAGGATGTGCGGGCGACCGGGCAGGTGGTGCGCTCCGTTGGTGGCGCTGCCATCGTGCGCCCGCATTCGCACGAGCGGCCGCTCATCATCCGCTACCTGAACGCCGGCGCGGACGGGATCATGGTGCCCATGGTCGGCAATGCCGAGGAGGCCCGCGCGATTGTCGATGCGGTGCGTTACGCCCTGCCGTCGGATTATGAAAAGCGGCTGGTCGTCGCCATGATCGAGACCGTCGATGCGATCGATGTTCTGGACGAGATGTTGACGGTCGAGGGTATCGACGTCTTCTTCATCGGCCCCGGCGATCTTTCGCAGGATATGGGCTATCCGCCCGCGCCGCCATTCGGCGAGCCACGCCCGGATGTGGTGATGGAGAAGGTCGCCATTGCTGTCGACAAGATACGCGCAGCCGGAAAAATCGCGGGAACGCTCGCGACGCTGGATGAAATGCCGCACTGGCGGGAGCGTGGCGTGCAATTCTTCTACGTCCATTCCGATCCGTTCCTGCGCCGCGGTCTCGCTGCGGTGAAGAAGGCGCTCGCCTGAGGCGGAGCAGGGGTTTTCCGGCTGAACGATGCTGCAAGCGAGGGCCCGAACCTTCAGGCCCTCGCCGTGCCGCTAGAAATCCGCCGTGACGGGTTTCCACAAATGCTCCGGATCGAAGCCGCCGCAACGCGCGATCACGATCCGGGTGCCGTTTTTAACGCGCCGCCGCAAAAGATCGGAACGGTCGGACAGCGCCCGAAGCGAACCGTCACCCTGAAGCTTCTGCAGCATCGACCGCGAAAGCCCGAGTTCAGACGCCAGCAGACGGTCAAGGCGTATGCCGGCCTGAAACGGAACCGTGAGATCAATCTCTGCCATGGCCCAGTCGGGAGGTTCATCCCTTATCTGTTTCACGATATCGAATTCGGGAAACTCGTCGACGCGCTGCGATTTACGTCTCAAGGCTTCGAGGTTGAATGTCTCCGCCCTTATCCAGTGCGGATCGTTGGACTGCAGCGCTTCGAGAACGGCAGGGCTGATGTCCCGGACATTCTGCCGCTCGAAAATCGGCCTGTTCCAGCTCTTGTCGCAGATCATGCATCTATAGATAAGCCAGGCATCCAGCTTGCGGCCATTGGCATTGAGCCGGATCTTGCCGCTGGCCTGAAATGCCCTCAGGCCACCGCATCCGCTGCATGCAAGCCAGGGCTGGGGCGCCGTTCGTGGCGTAATGGTCCATTGGACCCGAAGTAAGTTGCACATAGTCTCTTGGTCTTCCATTCGGAAGTCCACCAAGATGGTGCAGGAGAAAACCCTTACGGGAACGGCATGGCGGTGTTTTTGGGTGGTGAAGAGCTGAGACAGCGGCGCTGCGCAGGGCACATTGTAACAATGCCAGACCGGTCTCTTGCCACCACCCGATGAACATGATCATACGCCGACAGCCTGTGGCTATCCGCAATACGGGTGAAACTGGATTGAGACCGGTATTTACTTAGGCAAAGTCTACCTCGATGCGCCAATGCTCTTCGGCGGCGACAATAACAAATGATCGCTCCGAAACAGAGTCATCCAGTGCGGCGAAAAGGCGGAAAGCCGCTGCGATGCGACTTTTATGCAACGTTAGGTGACCCACCCGCTCTTCCCGGTTAAAACGAGGCCACCGGCCGGATTTTATCTCTCATAAAAAATAATTGAAACATATACTTACACAACAACGGCTTGTGCGTTTATTTCCGGGTGGCGGCGGTTTTACGCCTGTTATCTGCGGCTGTCGGAAACGGAAGCATACGCCGGAGAATCGAATCCCTGCGGATGAAATGGTGCCACAACGCCGCCGCTACATGAAGAAATACGATGGCCGCAGCAAGGTAGGCGAGGGTGGCGTGAACCTCGCTCCAGAAGGCCTCCGCCCGGTCGGAAATCATCAGAGGTAATCCCGGCACGACCACGAGGTCGAAGACGTAACTGGGGATTTGCAAAGGCGAAGTCGACGCAATTGCCCAGCCGGCGAGGGGAACGGCGAGCGTCAGGAACAGCAACGCGGCGTGAGCAGCCCGCGCAGCACACCTCGCTGCCAGCCCTTCACCTTCTAGAACCTGCGGCTTTCTACTGAAAACCGACCACAGGAAACGCGGCACGGCGAGGGCCAGCACCAGAAATCCTATCGACTTGTGATATTGGAACAGGTCGAACTGAAGAACCGGGTCGATATTGTCGCGGCTCATCAGATATCCCAGCGCAAGCTGCGCCAGGAAAAGCACCGCGATTGTCCAGTGGAACGCGATTGCCAGCAGTCCGTAGGATATGGACGTATTACGCCACACCCGTTCCCGCGTCGTTGCGCTATCGGAATGATCCTCGAAATATCTCATCGGCTAGCTCAATTGTTGATAGGTATCTTTCGCGATGGCGTCCATACGGTCGGATGGCAGGTTGCCAACCAAAGCACAGCGGATGGTTTCGTCGTCCCAGGAGATGGCCTCCAGCGAACCGAAGCTGGAACGCCGCATGGCGGTGTCGCTCGAATCGGCCGCAGCCACGATATAAAGAGTGACGCGCTGCCCGCTTTTATCCTCATACATCAGCTGGGCGGCGGCGCCCTCGGAACTGGGAAGAACCCGGCCGCCGACAAGGGACAGACCGTGGCGGGTGAGGTCGGGAATGTTCAGTTTGCGGTCCAGCCGCTTCGAAAGCCATTTCGGCAGGCTGGAAGCATTCTCCGCATCGGCCCGGATTTCCACCGGATGCAGAACTTCGCTCGCAAAAAGCTTATGCGCCTGCGTTGCATCCGCCACGATGGAGTGGGCCGGTTCCGCGACCTGGGACACCAGCCCGCGCCCGAACCAGCCGCCCGTCAAGCCAACGGCCAGAATGAGGATGGATGCCGCCGCCATGTTACGCCAATCCGCGCGCTGCGACCGCAGACGCCGCTCGATGCGGTAAACATCGAGGCGCTCGGGAAGGGCGTCGGTATCAAGAGGGCCGTAGAGAGCCGTCAGCGTCGCATTCTGCTGTTGCCACATCGCAACCTTACGCGCGTCGGCCGGATTGGAGGCGAGGTGGGCACGAACGGCGTCACGCTGCCTGTCTTCGAGCTGCCCGTCGACATAAGAGATGAGATCGGCTTCGGTTATCTGCGGTTCGCTGCCGGTCATTTTATCACCTTGAGATTTGGCTGGTTCTCCTGGGTCATCCGGGCGAGAGCCGTTCGGGCCCGCCCCAGACGGGACATCAGCGTGCCCAGCGGAATTTCAAGAACATCTGCCGCTTCCGCATAACTGAGGCCCTCAACGACGACGAGGAGCAGCGCCTCGCGATGTTCGCCGGACAGTTTTTCGATGGCGCGGGCCATTTCGGCAAGCGCAATCCGGCCCGTCTGCGCCGCCGGCACAAACAGTTGCTCCGCAACATCGTCAATCGGGATTTGCGAGGGCCGGCGATTGCGGCCGCGCATATTGTTGCGGTAAACGTTGACGAGCACCCGGTACAACCACGGACGCAACGGTCCCTGCGGTTTCCACAGCGCCTTTTTACGGATGGCTCTTTCCAGACAGTCCTGGACGAGATCGTCAGCCGTGTCGCGATCATGCGTGAGCGCATTCGCGTAGCGGCGAAGCGCTGGTATGCAACTCGTCATCTCGTCCAGAAAATCCGGCATGGATACTATTCCTTGGCAATGTGCCAGACGCCGCCGACGCCATCGCCCGTGACATCGCCGGGCTTCTTGTCCATTTGCCAGCGATAGAGTGGTTTTCCGTCATGCGACCATTGCATCGTACCATCTTTGCGGGAGATTGGTTTATAGTCGCCATCCGCCTTGTCGGTTTTCGAGGCGGCGAGGGGCGGCCATTTCTTTGCGCAGCCGTCGTAGCAGACCGATGCGCCATTGGTATCATTGTCGAATGTATAGAGGGTCATGCCCTTGGCGTCGGTCAGGATCGTACCTTTGGCCGTTGCCTTTTCAACCAGGGCGCCACCGGCATAGGGTTCGGCGAGGGCAGCCGAGGCGGCAAGCGCGACAACGCCGGCCAGAATGAAATGATGTTCACGCATCACGATGGTCCTTTGAAGGGTAACGGATCGGACGATATGCCCGATATTAGACAAACACCCGCCCGCGGCTTTTAATCCCATCGCCGCTCGATTTTTTGCTGCCCCAGCGCCTTTATCTGACGCCCTTCAAATCAATGTCGAATGCAACCGTATTCGAATAGAGCGGTACTCCGACACCCATGCCATAGGGCAGGCGTGCAACATTGCCGGTGACATGGAAGGTGACGGATCCCTTCTGTTGTTCAACGAATGTCGCGTGAAACGTTTCGGGTCTGGATATGCCTCTGGCTGTCAATGTGCCTTCAACCACGGCGCTGCGCGGTCCGTCCTGCGTAACGCGGCTGGAGCGAAACACGATCTGCGGATAAACGGCAATATTAAAAACCGCACTGGATCGCAGGAAATTTTCCACCCGTTCTTGCCCGGTCTGGACGCTGGAAGGATTGAGACTGATTTCCACGTAAGATCTGGCCGGCTGGTCCGGGTCGATATCAAAGCGGCCGGAAATATCAGGAATTGTGCCCTTGATCCCAGGGCCGGCAACCTGCGCAATTGAAAAGCGGATGTGAGAGGCAGGATCGATACGATAGCGTCCGGCCGCCGACGAGAATGGACTGGCAGACACCGGCGTGCAAATCAATGTCAGGATAAGGAGAGTGATGGAGTGGGAATATTTCACGGCGCAAGCTCCTTCATGAGTAGTCGCACTCAGGAGAACACCACAGGACGAGGTTTAATCCGCACCACGCCGGCAGATCGTCAAAATCCCTCCTATAGGGGAATACCGCCTTTGACTGTGCGTCGGGCAAAACATCCGTGAGGGAGATGCCTTCTATCAACAAATAATAATCGCATAAGATAGATTATGGAACTTAATTGTCATTTGGGATACGTGCTTTTAATCCCAATGACCTTTCAGGCAACCTAGGCAATCGTCTTGATGCGGGCCAAACGATCCGCGAGATCGTTCCCGGCTATGCCGGAATGTCCCTTGCACCACGCTATTTCTACGTTCGGCTTACGAAGCAGTAAGCGATCCACATTCCGCCACAGAGCTCCATCCGGTATCTGTCGCTTCCGCGCTCGTGAATTCGGGTTGACGCGTTCCACCCGTTGGTCCGCCAAATTTCGCGCCAGCGATGGCACCCCTCAACGACATGAACGGAGTCCGGCCAACGGTTGGCTGTCCGGCCTGGCGCATTTGTATCCAGCCTGACACTCTCACCGCGGCATTCGTGCAAAACCTTTCGCCAGAATCGGTCCGGTCGGTCTGCCCGTTGGTGATCCGCCTGCCTGCTCGAGCGTGATCTCGTAAAGCTGCTCGCTTTTTGGTGTCGGCAAAGCCGGTCCTGCGAGATGTGCTGATCGAACGCCTTCGATCAGGCCGAGTGAGACTGGCCCAACCTCTTTGGAAGGCAAGGTCCATAGCTGGATCGTCTTGTCCTGCGGTACGGCAAAATCAGCCAGCATCCGCACAGTCGCCTTTTCATTTCCGAAATCCTCGACCACGGCCTGAACTTCGCCAGCCTCGTTGACGAGGACTGCAATCACCAGCGGCTCCATTGTCCGTGTCAGGCTAAAAGTGAGGCCGGCGGCAAGAACGACGGTTGCGGCAATCGCGGAAATGGCAATCGATCGCCACCCGTTTCCTTGATTGTCGTTTGCGGTGCGGATCGGTTTATTGGCCGCGGATTTCTCCTGAAGCGGCAAACGGGATTGGATATTGTTCCATAACTCACCGTTGACAGCTGCGGGCTCAACGCTGGTATCGAGCGGCAGGAAGCGCTCCCGGCTTGCCGCGACTGCCGCCCGCAATTCGCCGTCCCTTTCCATTGCCGTCTCGATAGCCGCAGCCTCCGACGTTTCGAGCAGCCCCAATACATAGTCATCGGCAATAGCGGGAATGTCTTTGCGATCAAACGTCATGCCATGCACTCCCGAAGCGCCGAAAGTCCGCGCCTTATCCAGGATTTCGTCGTGCCAAGCGGAGCCCGCAGCCGGCCGGCGATTTCGCCATGGGAATATCCGGCGACGTAAGCCATCAGAATGCCCTGCCTTTTGGTCTCGTCGAGCGCACCGAGACATTCATAAAGGCGCGAATTCCTGTCGAGCTTCTGCCAGGCGGCGATCACTTCATCGGCCTGTTCGCTATCGCGCAGCGTCTCGACATCCTGGACCGCGATTTCACGCCTGCCGTCCCGCAGAAGGTTCAGTGCCCGGTTTCTGACGATGGCGTAAATCCAGCCCCGCGCCGAACCTTGGTCCCTCCTATATTGGTGAGCATGCGTCCAGATACGCACGAAACTTTCCTGCACCACCTCTTCCGCCAGTTCCCGGCGCTTGACGATACGCTCGGCCACCGCGATCAACCGCCCCGCTTCACGGTCGAAAATAGCGCGCAATGCGTTTCGGTCACCTCTGGCGCAGGCAGCGAGCGCCCTGTCGAGATCGTCCGGCACGGAGCCCATACGCATGCGAAACCTTTCGAGTTCTGACCGCAGGAACGGCCGATCCTGGCATAATACCCATAGAGCGGCGATATGGATGCATGCGGCAGATATTTTTTTACCGGCTGCATCCAAACGGCCTGCCCCGCGTGTCTTCATTGCTGGAAGCGTTAAATGCCAAAGCTTGAGCGGCTTCCAAACGGATCAACGCACGGGAGAAAGACATGACTACTATCCGCTTCACTCTGATTGCCTCCGTTGCTTTCGCAGCGACCGCAGGCGTCGCCGTTTCAGCGCCGGTACTTGGACTGACCGGAGACAGGACGCTGGTGATGTTCGACAGCGAAAAGCCGGCCGTTACCAAGACGATGGATGTCACCGGTGTCGACAAGCTTGTCGGCATAGATTTTCGCCCCGGCAGCAAGACCGTTATCGGTGTAACGCCGGATCATCGCATCGTCTCCATCAATCTTGAGACAGGCGCGGCAACCGAAGTGGCCAAGATGGACAAGATGCTGACCCTCACGGAGGCGCCGGTGGTGGTCGATTTCAACCCGATGGCGGATCGTCTGCGCTTCATGACAGGAACGACCAATCACCGCGTCCACCCCGATACCGGCGCCGTGACGGTGGATGGCGCACTCGCCTTCGAAGACGGCGACATGCACAAGGGCGAAACGCCCAACATCGTTGCCGCCGCCTATACCAACTCGATAGGCAAGCCGGAAAAAACGGCGATGTACAATATCGATGCCACCATCGGCGCATTGATACAGCAGACGAAACCGAATGACGGCACGCTGAAAGCGATCGGCAAGCTTGGCCTCAAGGAGAAGCCGGCTACTTATGCGTTTGACATTCACGGTGAGGAAGGCGGCAAGAACACCGCCTATCTGGCCGCGGGCAATACTCTCTACACCGTCAACCTCGAAACCGGCGCGGCCACCGAAGTCGGTGCAATCACCGGCGCGGAGAACGGCCTGCGTGATATCACGGTCCTTCCAGCGATGTGATTTGCGATCACGGGCTCCGAACAAAAAAGAAGGCTGGTCCGTTTGGGGCCAGCCTTTTCCATGACGCCGGTTATTCGCCGGTCACATCTTCGGAAGCAGAACCTTGTCGATGACGTGAATGACGCCGTTCGACTGCTTGACGTCGGCGATGGTGACATGCGCCACGCCGCCGGTCTCGTCGGTCAGCGTGATCTTGCCCATGCTTTCCTTCGCTTTCAGAATGCAGCCGCCAACGGTCTTGACGTCATGCGTACCCTTGTCGTCCTTGATCATCTTTTCGATGGTTTTCGACATGGCATCGGCGGCCACCACATGGCAGGTGAGAACCTTGGTAAGCTGCGCCTTGTTTTCCGGCTTCAGCAGGGTTTCCACAGTGCCCTTGGGCAGCGCGGCAAAAGCTTCGTTGGTGGGTGCGAAGACCGTGAAAGGCCCCTTCCCCTGAAGTGTCTCAACCAGGCCGGCGGCCTTGACGGCTGCGACCAAGGTCGTGTGATCCTTTGAGTTCATCGCATTTTCAACGATGTTCTTGTTTTCGTACATGGCAGCGCCGCCGACCTTCGGATTGGCGGCGAATGCGCTGACGGAGATGGCGGACACGATTGTTGCGACTGCAAGCGTGCCTATCGTGGACCTGATCATCGTAATTTCCTCTTGTTCGATTGCCCCGACGCTCGCTACGCGCCTCCTCGGGCTGACACTCCACAATCGGAGCAAGGGAAGATACGAGCCGGACGGGAAAAGAGTTTCAGCCGATCCAGATTCGTTGAAAACTTATCCTTATAAGACGAGGAGTGACGCCCCTCACCCGTCAGATTGAGCCTAGCGAAACGCGCTTCTCCAACGCGGACGCCTCTTCTTTCCGTTCGCTGTAACGGTCGGTCAGATAGGCTGAGGCGTCACGCGTCAGCAGGGTGAATTTCACCAGCTCTTCGCAGACATCCACCACCCGGTCGTAATAGGACGACGGCTTCATCCGGCCATCGGCGTCGAATTCCTGATAGGCTCTCGCGACCGATGACTGGTTGGGAATGGTGATCATCCGCATCCATCGTCCGAGGATCCGCATCTGGTTCACGGCATTGAACGATTGGCTGCCACCGGAAACCTCCATCACGGCAAGCGTCTTGCCCTGCGTCGGGCGCACGGATCCGACAGAAAGAGGAATCCAGTCGATCTGCGACTTCATGATGCCGGTCATCGCGCCGTGGCGCTCGGGACTTACCCATAGCTGACCTTCAGACCACAGCGACAGCTCGCGCAGTTCCCGCACCTTCGGGTGGCTGACGGGCGCTTCATCGGGCAAAGGCAGGCCTTTCGGATCGAATATCCGCACCTCGCATCCGAGCCTTTCGAGGAGCCGCGCCGCTTCGAACGCGAGCAAACGGCTGTAGGACACCTCGCGGAGCGAGCCATAAAGGATCAGGATGCGGGGCTTGTGGGTTGCGAAGGATGGACGGAGCGCATCGAGATCGATCGACTGCAGATGCTCGCCATTCAGTGCCGGGAATGTATCAGGCAATTCGCTTTCCTTTCTGATCCAGTATCTGTTCGCCATCCTCCTTGAAGAATGGTCCCTTGAAGCTGTCCGGCAATATATCCAGCACAACCTCGGAAGGACGTGCGAGCCTGGTGCCAAGCGGTGTCACCACAAAGGGACGGTTGATGAGGATCGGTGTGCCGATCATGGCGTCAAGCAATTCGTCTTCGCTCAGGTCCGGATTGTCGAGACCGAGTTCGGCATAGGGTGTGCCCTTTTCGCGGATGGCCTCACGGACGGTAAGTCCTGCATCCGAGATCATCGTCGCGAGTTCTTCGCGCGTCGGCGGCTCCTGCAGATATTCGATTACCTTCGGTTCGATCCCGGCGGCGCGGATCAGCGCCAGCGTGTTGCGCGATGTCCCGCAGGACGGATTGTGATAGATTGTGATGTCCATACTCATTGCCTTTCGGTGACTATTGTTCGGGAAACAGCGGGGGCGGCCTCATACCAGTCTTTTGAGCGGTTCACGATCCAGACGACCGAGAGCATGACCGGTACTTCGATGAGGACGCCGACGACGGTTGCGAGTGCCGCGCCTGACTGAAAGCCGAACAGGCTGATGGCGGCCGCGACCGCGAGTTCGAAGAAGTTGCTGGCGCCGATCAGGGCGGACGGTCCGGCAACGCAATGCCGTTCGCCAGCCATGCGGTTCAGAAGATAGGCGAGCCCGGAATTAAGATAGACCTGGATCAGGATCGGGATGGCGAGCAAGCCGATGACGGCTGGCTGTGCGATAATCTGTTCCCCCTGAAAGGCGAAGAGAAGAACCAGGGTTGCGAGCAGCGCCAACAGCGACATCGGCTGCAGCCTGGCAAGCACGCGATCCAGCACCCGTGATGTACCGTCGGCCGTGAGTTTCCGCCGGATGAGCTGCGCAAGGATGACAGGCACGACGATATAGAGCGCAACGGACAGGATCAGCGTGTCCCATGGAACCGTGATGGCCGACAGGCCAAGCAGCAGGCCGACAATCGGAGCAAATGCAACAACCATGATCGCATCATTGAGCGCGACCTGCGAGAGGGTGAACAGCGGCTCTCCGCGTGTCAGGTTGCTCCAGACGAAAACCATGGCCGTGCAGGGCGCGGTGGCGAGAATGATCAGCCCGGCAATGTAGGAATCGATCTGGTCGCCGGGGAGATAGGAGCGAAACAGCCAGCCGATGAAGAGCCAGCCCAGCAGCGCCATGGAAAACGGCTTGACGGCCCAGTTGATGAACAACGTCACGCCGATGCCCCGCCAGTAGGTGCCGACCTGCACAAGAGACCGGAAATCGATCTTCAGCAGCATCGGAATGATCATCAGCCAGATCAATATTGCAACGGGCATGTTCACCCTGGCGATCTCGGCCGCACCGACAAGCTGGAAGACGCCGGGCATCAGGTGGCCGAGGGCGACACCGACAATGATGCACAGGAACACCCAGACCGTGAGATAACGTTCGAACCTGGACATTATACGGACTTTCCCTGCGTCATCGTCGGGGAAGGATAATGCGACCGTTGGCCGGCCCCCCGCCCTTCACGATGGGAGAAAATTGAGCGCGCGTGATTATTCATGCGCGGGCTGCGCACGTCATGGACGTTATCTGTCATGGTCTCTTGATCCGTGGTTAGGTCGACGGCCTGGCAGACCTCACGAGGGCTTCGCCTCCGGGCTGCAGCAGGGTGTAAGTTCGGCAAGGAGCGGAGCACAGAGTTCGGTCGCACCGCCGCAACAATCCTTCAACAGGAACAGGATCAGCTCACGCAGACCATCGAGATCCGCGCGGTAGATGATCGACCGGCTTTGCCGCTCGCTTTTGACAAGCCCTGCCCTCGACAATGTGGCAAGATGTGCGGACATCGTGTTCTGCGGAATATCGATGAGACGCGCAAGTTCACCCGCCGCAATACCCTCGGGCTCGTGGCGTACGAGAAGCCGGAAAGTCTCCAGTCGGGTGGATTGGGCGAGCGCGCCGAGCGCCGTTATCGCAATGCTGCTATCCATATATCTAGAATAACGGATATATTGCCGCTGTCAACAGCGATGACTTCATTATCTCGCTCACGGGCGGCGGCACGTCAGTATGAAACGTCGGTAGACATAGGTGCGCAGCCTGTTGCGCAGGTTGGCGTTTTTACGCTGCGCTTGCGCTATAGGGTCGTGGGAGTGCAGTTCGATGCCGGCAAAGCCTGCGGACGTCAGAAGCGGCATCAGCATGTCGGGCCTCAGCCCCTGCCCGAACGGAAGAGCTTTCATGATCGCGGCGTGGTGAACACTCTGGGCCCCATCGTAGCTCTTGTCGGCGCCCACCAGCCGGTCGATGAGCCAGATCAGCTGGCTTGCGAAGCGCCCTGTCGGCTTTGGCCTTGCCCAGTCACCATCGAAGAACAGCAGGCGACCACCCGGACGAAGCAGCCTGAACCATTCCCGAAAGGCCTTCTCGGGCTCAGTCAATGTCCAGACCAGATGCCGGCAGATGATTGCATCATAGGACTGGTCCGGTTCCATGGTGTTTTCAGCATCCGCCATGATGAAACGTAGCCTCGGCTTTCCGGCATGTTTCGCCCGCGCCACGGACAGCATCGCCTCTGAAAAATCCAGTGCCGTGACCTCATGACCGAGGTCGTGAATCAGTCGCGTCACCTCGCCCGTGCCGCAGGCCAGTTCAAGGATGCGCTTTGGCTCTGTACCCAGCAAGTCCCTGATCGGCTTCTGCCATGCATCCGCCTCCGGACCGGCAGCAATCCTGTGTCCAAAGGCAAGATCGAAAGTTTCGGATCTTTTCGACCAGTAGTCCCGGATTTCTTCCTTAAGGTCGAAATTGCCGCCATCCATCGTTTCATCCTTTATGTATTGCACGTTGTTTCCACCTTGGCGAAATGTCAGTCAGCGGTGTCGAACAGCGCATTGAGCGTTCCGACCGTCATGGCAATCGCAACACCCGGCCAGATCATCAGGCTCGGATGGTCGAAGATAAAAACGCGATATTCGAAGAGCATGGAGCCCCAGTCCGGCTTTGATGGATCCGCGCCAAGGCCGATAAAGGCGAGCGAGGCATAGGCGGTGACCGCAAAACCCGCCTGGTTGCCGGTATGGGTCACCATCAGCGGCAGAATGTTCGGCAAAAGATGGCGGATGATCATCCGGAACGGCGGCACACCCAGGGCCTCCGCCGCATGAACAAAGGTTTGTCCAAGCACGCGCTGGCTGAGGGAATGGGCAAACAGGGCCGTCGGCCCAATGCCGGCAAGGCCAAGCGCCAGTCCCGCCGTCATGGGCGTCAGACCGAAAACCGCCGCTGTCGTGAGCGCGATGATCAGCGTCGGGACGGTGATGAAGAATTCGCAGCAGCGCAGCAATGCGCGCTCCTTCCAGCCACCCAGTACGGCAGCCGCTGTTCCGAGCAATGTCCCGCCGGTAAATGCAATGAAGCCAACCGAAAAAACCACCAGCGCCGTGCGCCACCCGCCCGCCATGATGCGGGACAGAAGATCGCGGCCGAGGTGATCGGTTCCCAGCAGGTGGCTCGCTGTCATGCCCGAATGACGGGCAAGAATATCCACCGCATCCGGATCATAGGGCTGCCAGAAGGTGCTCAGGAGCAGGAAAAGAAGCAATACGGCAAGTGCGGAATACCGGATCATCGCCCAAGCCGCGGATCGAGAAAACGTTGAAGTATCTGAACGATCAGGTTCATGAGGAGCAGCCACAGCGCAATGACCATGACATAGGCCTGCAAGACCATCTGGTCGCGAACCGCAATGCTCTGCACGAGAAACTGGCTGAGACCCGGAAGATTGAAGAGAATTTCCATGGTTGCGGTCGAACCGATCACCCAGCCAGCCTCCGAGCGAACCGCTGAAAGCAGCGCATAAAAAGCACCGCGATGCGCGTGACGCCAGAGAGCCTGCCGGCGCGAAAGCCCCTTGGCGAGAGCGGTGCGGAAATAGGGCTGCCGCATGGTTTCCATCATGTCTCGCCGATAGACGCGCGCAAAGACGGCGGTTGAATGCGAGGCTATCAGCATGACGGGCAGCACGATCGCGGTGGCGTCGGTCGCGAAAGGACGTATCCATCGCAGCTGGACACCGAGAACCCAGAGCAGAACCAGCCCGAGCCAGAAACCTGGAACGGCCTGAACGAAGACTGAAAATGCGCGGCTTGCGCGGTCGGTAACTCCACCTGGCCGTGCCGCTGCGAAAAATCCGATCGGCACTGCGACGGCGATGGCGAGGAGCATGCCCGCAAGGCCGAGCATGAGCGAAACCGGAAGACGCTCGCTAAACTCCGCGAAAACGGGTTCACCGGTGCGGAAGGACCGCCCCCAGTCACCGGTGACGAAATCCGCAAGCCATTGCAGATAACGCAGAAGAAGGGGCCGATCGAGGCCCCATTCTTCCCTCAGCGCGGCGACGGTTTCACTCGTTGCCGTCAGGTTCCATACCCTGATGGCGATTTGCACGGGATCGGCGGGCATAAGGGCAATAAGCGTGAAGGATGCAAGCGAAAGCGCAAGCATTGCCAAAGCCGAACGCATGCCGAACCGGAACAATTGCATCAGAACTACCTGGTCTCGCCGATATCGGCGCGAAGGACATAATAGTCCGAACCCCAGGGTTCATAATTCTGAAGCCGCTTCGAAAGGCCCACATACCAGACCGGCGAGACCAGAAAGGAAGCCGGAACGTCAGTGAACAATTTTGCCTGGGCATCAAGGGCAATCGCGGCCCGTTCGCCGGCCCCACCCGCCGTAGCGAAGCGGTCGAGGATCGCATCGAATTCCGCAGAGGAATATTTCGAATAGTTGAGCGAAGCACCGCTGCGCAGCATCGAATTGAGGAAAAAGGCCGGATCGCCGTTGGGCGCGGTGTGCTGCGCCCAGAGCGCGATATCGAATTCGCCCGCGGCCGCCACATCCTGAATGTTTTCCACGACCTTGGTGTCAAGCGCGATACCGACCCTGGCAAGCTGCGCCTTCACGACAGGCAGCATGGTAACAAGGTCCGGGCGCTGCGGATAGGTGATGGCGAGAAGCCGCAACGGCAAGCCGTCCTTTGTGCGGTTCCCTGCCCCGTCCTTGACCCATCCGGCGTCATCAAGAAGCGCTTCGGCCTTCTTGATGTCGGTCGGCCGCGGCTGCTTTCCAGCGAAGGGGAAATAGGCGGCATAAGCGCCGGTGGCCGGCTCACCGCCATTGATCGCGGCAGCCAGCTCCTTGCGATCGAAAGTCAGGTCCAGCGCCTCCCGCACTTTGATGTCGGTGGTAATCGGCCGCTTCGTATTGAGGAAGGCGAGATATTGATAACCGACCGGGAAGGACTTGATCGTCAGGGCCGGATTGGTTTCCAGCCGTTTCACGACTTCCGAGGGCAGTCCGAAGGCGAGGTCCAATTCGCCAGCCTCCAGCGCAAGTGTCATGCTTTGCGCGTCACCGAACCTGCGGAAATCGACCGGGGAGCGGGAAGCCGCATCGGCGAAATTGGCATTCGGCGCGAGTTTCAGCGATGTATCTGCCTTGAAATCCGCAATCTGATACGGCCCGGTGAAGAGAGCGCTTCCATCGGCGGCCGGCGTATAGGCGACGAGCGGCCACTCCGCAAATAGCGCCTGCAGGAAGGACACCGGTTTCTCCGTCGTGATATCGAGCGTCAGTGCATCGACTGCCTTGAAGCCAAGCTTTCCACCTGTCGCAAGCGCCGCCTTGTTGGTTGCGAAAGTATGCTCAAATCCGGCCGCAAGGGCTGCTGCCGTTACGGCAGAACCATCGGAGAAGGTCCGGTCCGGTTTCAGCGTCACTGTCCAGGTCAAATCGCCGGTACGTTCCGCTTTCTCGGCAAGGTCCGGCACAAGCCGGCCCTCTTTGTCGACGGTAAAGAGGTTCTGGCCCACTCCATGACTGACAAGAGCCCAGCCATTGGAGCCCTTTGCGGGATCAAGGCCACTTGTGATGTAGGTGGCGCCGACGCGCAAGGGTTCGGTGGCAAGCGCATCGGCCGCCACGCCTGTGATGAAAGCCGCGAGCCCGGCTGCTGCCAGACGCGAAAAGCTCTTTATCGGCATTTTGTTTCCTCTCATGCTATTCGGAAAGATTGCGCAGCCGCTGTTTGCGGCCGGTCGGGTGATAGGCGAAGTCCTCGACGATACGACCACCAAGCAGGTGTTCGGCAACGATACGATCGACGGCCTCTTCGGTGACGCCGCCATAATAGGTACCCTCAGGAAAGACCTGCATGACCGGCGCAAGGTTACAGGGGCCGAGACAGGTCGATTTGGCCGTCATGGTGCCGTCGCCCGTGACCCTGAGTTTCAGCCGTTCCTGCTGGTTGCGCAGATGCCCCCAGATGGCGTCCGCACCGGCTGAATTGCACGGGGCACCCTGACAGACGAGCACACGGCGCTTTTGCGCAGGCACCAGCGACCCCTCGCCTGCCGGGCGCACCGACGGTGAAAGATCGAGTTCCTTCGCCGTTTCGGCAAGGTCTTCGATAAGAAGCGTCATCAGGCTGCTTGCGGTCGGGCTCGCAGTTATCGACAGCGAGGGCCAGGGGCGTGGGTCCGCTGCCCGCCATCGTTTCAGGGTCTTGGTCAGCCAGTTTTGAAAGCTCGGCTCCAATGGCAACATGAGCGGCACGAGAAGGAGATTGCCGAAACCCTCATCGATGAGCGCGCCGAGCGCTTCGCGCAAGGACGGCGTGCCCTGCTCGGTGAATGCGATGCGAACGGTTCTCGCGCCGCACAGCTGCCCCGCCAGCGCCGCAAGACGCTGCATGTCCTGATGCGGCGCCGCCGCGAAAGCCGATTTGGCGACAAGCAGCACGGCGTCGGGCTGAGAGGGCTCTCGATAGGTTGGTTGGATCTCGGTTGTCACAATGCCTCATTCACGAGGCGGCGACGAAAATGACGGGCCTCCGGCATCAATGCCGGAAACAGCCATCATTCCCATGGCACCCCCCGACCACGGAATTACAATATGTCAGGCAGGTCTCCTGGCTTGCGGGTCAAAGCCACCTCACCCGTCTTCCCGGCATTTCTGCCAGTGACATCGTGGGCGATTGGCTCACCGCTTACAGTTGCGGGACAGCTCCGGGTCTTCACCGGATTCCCTCTTAGCTTCCACCGGGTGACGGAAGAACCATGACGGAGCGAACCTACACTGCCGCAGGCCGCTGTCAACCGCCTGCGCCGCAAGTGAACACGCTACGCAAGTCTCCTTCGTCCAATCGATTGTTACGTTATAAAGTTACATAAACGCAGTTTTATTTGCTGGTCAACCCCATGTTTTACGATGTGGTACCGAATTGGCTCACCCACAGCCGTCACTGCGCGGAAACCAAAAATAAAACGGAAGATATAATCAATAAAATATATAATTATATCAATACTTAAAACAAAAAACATAAAGTAATTTATAATTCACCGGAGGCCTCGCGGCGTCGCAATTCAAGCTCTTCACTGTAGCGCCTGAGCGTGTGGCTCTCCGTCAGCAGGCCAACCGGGCGGTTTTCTATCTTGTCGTTGACGACAACCAGCGCTTCGCTTTCCGTGGCATCGAAAGCGGCTGCCGCCTGCCGCGCATTCATCGTCGGCAGCAGCACGTCATTCTTGTAGTGCAGATAGGTTTCGAGGCTGATCTTGCTCGGGTCGCGATCCATCGGGTCGGCGTAGATTTCCGGCACGAGGACGATGCCGGCATAGCGCCCGTCATCATGCGTCATGATCACACGCTGCGTCGAACCCAGTGGAAACTTCTCCTTGAAGGCCGGAAGCCCCATGCTGACATTGGCCTTGCGAATATCGGCGCGCATCATCTTGCCCACGGTCAGGTCGCGGATCCAGCCAATGTCATGGGCGCTGCGAATGCTTTCGCCTCTGAGGTGAAAGCGCCAGGTGGCGAAGGAGTAACCGAAGGTCGTGCGCACCACGAGCGAGGTGGTGATGACGGCGGCAAGCACCAGAGCCGTGATCTGGAAGTCTCCGGTCAGTTCCAGCGCCAGAAACGTCATCGTCAGCGGACCGCCGATGATGGCGGCGGCAAAGGCGCTCATGCCGATCACGGCATAGACGATGGGCGCTGTCGCCCCATAACCGATATAGGGGGCGCAGAGCGCGAAAATCTTGCCGAGCAGCGATCCCATGAACAACGAGGCGAAGAACAGGCCACCGCGGAAATTCGAACCGATGGAAACGGCGCTGGCCGCCGCTTTCAGCAGAAACAGCCCCGCCAGCCCGTAGATCGTCAGTTCGGCATCGATGTTGAGATGCAGCGCCCCATGTCCGCTCGAAAGCACCTGCGGTGATATCAACGCAAGGGCGCCCACAGCCACGCCGCCAATGGCTGGACGAAGCCAGCCTGGAATAGCACTTTTGCGCGCAGTCTCCTCGATGAAGGACACTGTTTGCATGAGCGCGATGCCAATCGCCGCGCATACGACGCCAAGAAAGATGGCGGGTACGTAGTCGGCGGGCGTCACGCGGCTGGCATCGACGATATCGATTGAGAGGCCATGGCCGCCTATAACCCCTATGACGGTCGTCGCCACCAGCGCCGAGACGATGAGCGGGGCAAGCGTCACGACCGTATAGGTGCCGATGATGAGTTCGATGGCGTAGAATGCCCCGGTCAAAGGTGCGTTGAAGGCCGCCGCTATCGCCCCCGCTGCACCGCAGCCGACGAGGATTCGCATGTCCCCTCGCCGCAGCTTCAGCTTGATGCCGATCTTGGAGGCGACACCGCTGGCAATCTGCGTATAACCGGCCTCAAGCCCCACGGACGCGCCGAAACCGTTGGACACAATGTTCTGCACGCAGACGATGATGCTGTCCGTGAGCGACAGGCGGCCGCCATGCAGCGCATTCGCCTCGATCGGGTCGACCATGGGTTTCTTGCGGGTCTTTGACAGAATGAAAATGATGAGGCCGAGCACGATGCCGCCGATGATTGGCCCCACAAGCACGATCCACCCGGACAGATCGCTGCTGCTCAGCCGCTCGACACCGAAGACCAGCACATGCAGCGCGGTGCTCAGGGCGCCGATCAGCGCCACCAGTAACCCCGCTGCGATGCCGATGAGAACGGAAAGAGCCACCAGCCCCAGTTCGCCGCGCCGGAACATCGCCCGCAGGCGGCTGGCGCGCAGATTGTCGAAAAAGCTCGCCATACTGGGTGCACGGAAAGGCCGGGTCGACATGCTGTTCCTTTTCAGGCGGTACTAGGGCGCTTCAATCTCGATCTCGACTTCGAAACGCATCTGATCGTAAGCCGGTTCAACATGATCAGGCGTTTCACGCATCACCGTGTCATAATCGAGCGGAATATGCATATGGGTCAAGATCGCCCTTTTGGGGGCAAATCTTTCGATCCAGCCGAGCGCCTGTTCCAGCGAAAGATGGCTGGGATGATAGCGGTGCTGCAGCGCGTCGATGACGAGAATATCGAGACCGGCGAGTTTTGGCAGGGTCTCAGTCGGAAAATCGCTGACATCGGTGCAATAGGCGATATCGCCGATGCGGAAGCCGAGCGAATGCACGTCGCCATGCTGCTGCATATGCACGTTGAAAGGTATCGGCCCACCTGCCCCCTCGACGATCAAGGGCGCATCGATATCGGCGATGATCCGCGGTTCGACGATGGGCGGATAGCTGCTGCCCGGCGGTGTTTCCAGGCAATAGGCGAACCCGTCCCAGATGCGCGCCATGGTGACGGGATCGGCATAGATCGGAATGCGGTTTTGCTGAATGGCGAAATAGATGCGCAGATCGTCGATGCCGTGCAGATGGTCGGCATGGGCATGGGTATAAAGCACCGCATCGACCGCCTCTACCTTCGCGGCGATCATCTGTTCGCGAAAATCCGGGCCGGTATCGATGACGACCGTCGTTTTGCCGCCATCGGGTCCGATCTGCTCCACCATGAAGGCCGTGCGCGTGCGCCGATTCCTGGGGTTTTCAGGGTCGCAGGCGCCCCAGTCGCCGTTGATGCGCGGCACGCCGGGCGACGACGCGCATCCGAGAACCGTGAAGCGGCGACGGTATATTGCCACGCCTACACCCTTGTCATCTTCGAAAAGCAGCGAAAGGCATTCTCGGTGGTGATGTCAGCCATCCGCTCGAAGGAAATGCCATGCACCTCGGCCAGAACCTCCGCCGTGTTGACGACATAGGACGGCTCGTTGCGCTTTCCCCGCCAGCGCTTCGGCGCAAGATAGGGCGCGTCCGTTTCCACCAGCAGCCGGTCCAGCGGCACGGTGGCGGCAATATCGCGGATGTCCTGCGATTTAGGGAAAGTCAGAATGCCGGAAAAGGACACATAACCGCCAAGCTCGACACCGGTCTTCGCCAGCTCCGGGCCGGCGGAAAAGCAGTGCAGGATGAACGGGAAGGCACCGTTGTCGCTTTCCTCGCGCAAAATCGCGGCCATATCGTCATCGGCGCTGCGGCTGTGAATGACGAGCGGCAGCATCGTCCGTCTTGCCGCCTCGATATGGCGAAGGAGACCGGTCTTCTGGTCCTCTGGCTTCTGCGTGTCGTAGAAATAATCCAGACCCGCCTCGCCGATCGCCACGATCTTGTCATGGCTTTCCGCCAGCCGCACCAGATCGTCGGCGGAAATATCCAGCTCCTCGGCGGCGCTGTTGGGATGCGTACCGACCGAGCAGAAGACCGACGGATATTTCTCCGTGATCTTCAAAAGCTCGGGCAGACGGCGTACCCGCGTCGAGATCGTCACCATCTGGCTCACGCCCGAAGCGTGGGCGCGGGCGACGATATCGTCGCGCTCAGCCTCGAAATCGGGAAAATCCAGATGGCAATGGGTATCGATCAGCATGGTCGTCGCCTTCACGCTTCCGGAGCGACGTAACGCGGGAAGACCGGCTTCGGTGCCTCAAGCGGCGTGCCCGGAACCAGACGTCCCGCTCCGCCGAGCGCTGCAAAATCACGTTTATCGGCAGGGGCAGCAACGAGATCGAGCAGCTTCTCGCAGGATTCCGGCATGAAGGGCTGCAAGAGAATGCCAATCTGGCGCACGACTTCCGCCGTAACGTAAAGCACGGTGCCCATGCGCTCGGGATCGGTCTTCTTCAGCGCCCACGGCTCCTGCGACGCGAAATAGCGGTCGGTTTCGGACACCACGGCAATGATGGCCGCAAGCGCACGGTGGATGAGTTGCTTGCCCATCTCCTCGCGGCAAATCTCAAGCAGCCCGTCGGCGGAGGTAAGCATCGCCTTGTCTTCATCGGTGAACTCGCCGGGCGTCGGAATCTGGCCGTCGCAATTCTTGACGATCATCGACAGCGAACGGCTGGCGAGATTGCCGATACCGTTGGCAAGATCGGCATTGATGCGGGTGGCAATGCCCTCTTCGCTATAGCTGCCGTCCTGGCCGAAAGAGACTTCGCGCAGGAAGAAATAGCGGACCTGATCGAGACCGAAATGGTTGACTAGATTGACCGGATCAACGACGTTGCCGAGCGACTTCGACATCTTCTCGCCCTTGTTGAGCAGGAAGCCGTGCGCATAGACGCGCTTGGGCAGCGGCAGCTTCGCGCTCATCAGGAAAGCCGGCCAGTAGACCGCGTGGAAACGGATGATGTCCTTGCCGATGATATGCACATCGGCTGGCCAGTATTTTGCGCGCGGGCCGTTCTTGTCCTCAATGTAACCGGTCGCGGTGATGTAGTTGGTCAGCGCATCGACCCAGACATACATGACGTGCTTCGGGTCGTTCGGAACCTTGATACCCCAATCGAAGGTGGTGCGGGAAATCGACAGGTCCTTGAGGCCGGATTTGACGAAAGAGATGATTTCATTGCGCCGTTCCGCCGGACCAATGAAATCCGGGTTATCCTCGTAGAGCTTCAGCAGCTTCTCCTGATATTCGGAGAGCTTGAAGAAATAACTTGCCTCTTCTACCCACTCGACGGGCGTGCCCTGCGGCCCGTAACGAACGCCGTCGGCGCGCACTTCCGTCTCGTCCTCGCCGTAATAGGCCTCGTCGCGCACGGAATACCAGCCGGCATAGCTATCCTTGTAGATGTCGCCGCTATCGGCCATCAGGTTCCAGATATTGCGCGAGGTCTCGTGGTGACGCTCCTCCGTGGTGCGGATGAAATCGTCGTTCGAGGCGTTGAGCAACTTGCCCATCTCGCGAAACTGGTCGGAGTTGCGCTGCGCCAGTTCTTCGGGCGAAATGCCTTCCGCCCGCGCCGTCTGCTGCATCTTCTGGCCGTGTTCGTCGGTGCCGGTCAGGAAGAACACATCCATTCCATCCAGGCGCTGAAAGCGTGCCATGGCGTCCGTCGCGATCAGTTCATAGGCATGGCCGATATGCGGCTTGCCATTGGGATAGGAGATCGCGGTGGTGATGTAGAATGGTGTCTTGTCTGTCATGACGGTCTATCGACTTTACAGGCTGTTTTTTGGATAGACCGCTCTTAAACCATTGTTCGCAGCAGCGAAACAACAACTTCCCCATTTCGGGTATGAATCCTGGCCGCGGCGCTTAAACCGAACGAATATCCTCCAGAATGGAAAGCACCATCTGCTTCTTGTCGAGATTATAGGCCTGCGCCACGGTAATCCGTTCCGAGAGTGTCGAGGAAAGCCGCGCGTGTTTTTCCGCCGCAGCGATATCGCCCGCCATCGCCGCCGCCCGTGCGCGCTCCATCAACTCTTCCGTCACATGCTCCATGAAGAAGCCGAGAACGATGTCGCCATCCTTCTGTGCCAGAACCTCGGCAAGCTTGTGCATCTGCTTGCGCGCGCCGGGCCCTTCAGCCGCCATGACTTCCGCAAAGGCCTCGACAATGTCGGAGCCGCCGTAATTCATCAGCTTCAACGCCTGCGCCACACTGCCCTTTGAGGCGGCAAGCAGGGCGTCGCGCTTTTCGCCGGATGGGCTGATGCCGAGATGATCGAGGGATTGCACCATGGCAGCATCGGAAAGCGGCAGGAGCCTCAGCGGCATGCAGCGCGAACGGATGGTCGGCAGCAATTTTCCCGGTGCATGTGACAGGACAAGGAACATCGCACGCTTGGGCGGCTCTTCCAGTATTTTCAGGATCGCATTTGCAGCATTGCGGTTGAGATCGTCGGCGGGATCGATGATGACGATACGCCAGTTGCCGGTGCCGGATGTCTGGGAAAAGAAGTGCCCTGCCCGCCGCACCTCGTCCACAGTGGTGGCGGATTTCACACGGCCGGTTTTTTCGTCCACGGGACGGGTGAGGTGCAGCAGATTGTGCGAGGCGCCGGCGGTAATCTGCCGACTGACCAGCGATTGAGGATCGGGATCGGCAAGGAAATCCGGCGCCAGCGACGGATCGGGATGGCTGAGCACATGATTGGCGAAACGGAAGGCGAGCGTCGCCTTGCCGATACCCTCCGGCCCTTCGATCAGAATGGCATGATGCCCTTTGCCGGAGCGATAGGACTGCGCAAGAAACGCCTCCGCTTCGGCATGACCGAAAAGCTTCGTGTTCTGCTGCGGCGCTATTGCGCCGTCGAGAACGCCCTGAACGTCACTCATGCTCCGCGCCCGCCGCAGTCTTCAGCCGCTCGAGTAACGGCTCGACAAAGGACATGACGTCCTCCGTGACCTTTTCCTCCGGCTGATCGGCATTGACGATCCGGCAGCGCCGCGGCTCGGCAAGCGCGATATCCAGATAGGCCTCCCGCCGCTTCTCGTGCGTCTCGATTTCCTCTTTTTCGAACCGATCCGGCGTGGCGCCCTCATCTGCGCGTTTTCTGGCGCGGGCAAGGCCCTTTTCGGCGGCGATATCGAAGATCAGCGTCAGTTCCGGCACAACGCCGTCGATCGCGACCCGTTGCAGCGTTTCGATGAAATCTGGCTCCAGATTGCCGGTCGTGCCCTGATAGACGCGGGAAGAATCGAGGAACCGGTCGCAGAGAACGATTGCGCCCTTCTCCAGTGCCGGGCGAATGACTTCCTCGACATGATCGTTGCGCGCCGCCGCAAACAGGATGGCTTCCATGCGCACCCCAAAGGATTCGGCCGCACCTGAGAGGAGAACATGCCGAACGGCCTCCGCACCCGGCGAGCCGCCCGGCTCACGCGTCACGACCACCTCGAAACCACGGCCGCGAAGCGCCTCGGCAAGCGTGCGAATCTGCGTCGACTTGCCGGCGCCCTCGCCGCCTTCGAAGCTGATGAACAATCCGGTCTTTTCGGCCAATGTCATTTCCTGCAGGGGATTTCTCAAAATTCGAAATGCCTGTTTACAGCATCGAACCGAAAAGTGTGAAGCGCTTTTGCGAAAATCCGCTGACTGAACAAAAGCATGGAGAAAGCTGTCATCTGCGCAAAAGGCGTCAGAGCCAGAACAGCAGCAATTCCTTGAGCGCGCCTGTCGCATTCTGGGTCAGCGTGCCCTTGCCCACGGCAGCCTTCGTATAAAGCGGCACTTCCCGCAGCAGCCGTTCGCCTGAAAAAACCTTGAGCGTTGCGACATTCGCGCCGCTGTCGAGCGGCGCGTTGAGTGGCCAGCGATAAACGATCCGCCCGGAAATACGCTCGGGATTATTGACCGGCACCAGCACGCTGACGTCTTCTCTCGGCGAAAGATCGATATGCGAAACATTGCCGCCATAGACGCTGACGGAACCAACCGCCTCGTCCCTGGCAAAAAGGTGGCGTTTCTCGAAGGCCGTCAGCCCCCAGTCCACCACCCGCCTGGCCTCTTCCTGCCGTGTCTTGTCGTCGACGATGCCGGCAAGCGCCAGATAGACCCGGCGCCCTTCACGCTCCGCGGAAACCACGGCCGCAAAACCGCTACCTTCGGCAAAACCAAGTCCGAGACCGTCTATGCCGTTACCCAGAAGCGTATTCTTGTTGCGCTGGAAAATCCGGTTCCATTCGAAATCCGGCCGGGTGAAAAGCCCGTAGCGATCCGGATAGGTATCGTGCAGATGCTGGGCGAGACGGACCATGTCCTTCGCACTCGTCTGGTTGCCCGGATCGGGCAGTCCTGTCGAATTGGCAAAGGTGCTGCGGTTCATGCCAAGTTCGCCCGCCCGCACCGTCATGCGCTTGGCAAACGCCGGGTCGGAACCCGCCATGCCCTCGGCGATGATGATGCAGCCGTCATTGGCGTTCTGCACGATAATCCCGGTCAGGAGATCATTGATGCTGACGGCGGATTTCAGCGCCGCGAACATGGTCGAGGTTCGCGATGGCGCACCACCCGTGCGCCAGGCATATTCCGATACGGGATAAGGCGTCTCGGGCGTCACCTGCCCTTTCGACAGCGCATCCAGAACCACCTCCACCGTCATCAGCTTGGCAAGCGAGGCGGGCGGAAAGGACTGGTTCTCATTCTGGGAAAGAAGCACCGTGCCGGTCTCGGCATCGATCATATAGGCCTGCTCGGCCTTGGCGATGAAGGGCGCCGTTTGCGACTGCGCCGGATTGCCGCCGAGAAACGCAAATGCCGCCGCCCCGGCGAACGAAATAATAGAACGATGTATGGCCTTGCGCATGAAACCGCCCAGCTTTCCCTGCCGCAACCCGCCGCTCGCGACGAAAACGCAAGTCAGCCATAAATTTTTCAATTGGTCAGCGCGTCTTCGCCTGCTGACGCTTCACATGGGCGAGTATGGAATCCTCATTCAGCGTTCCACGATCGACGAGCACGCTGTCAAACGCACGCGACGTTCTGGAGACCGTAGCAGATTCCTCGGAATAAGCGGCTGCATATTTGGAGGACGGCGTCGGCACGCGCAGATAATTGCCGCCGGGTGCCGCCGGCTCACGCATGAAATTGCCTTCCGGGCGCTCGGCCAGGAACGGACCGATTTCCGGCAAAATCGCAAATTGTTCGAAGACCGGCGCCGGGCCATTGACCAGCGGCATGGCCTGCAGCGCTGCATTCTTCTTGGACCCCACCAGCGCCGTCTGCGTGGAAGCGCCGTAATTGGGGTTTGATGTTGGAGCCGGCACGAAATTCGGAGAAGCCGAAGCCACCATGACGCCGGTTGCGATCTGCCCTTCCGGCGCAACACCCGGCGAACGTGAGCCCTTCGGAATATAGGACGCCATCAGATAAGGCATGTCGTGACCGTCAAGCGGTGCACGGCCGGCATATTGCACCCGCACATTCGCCGTACCGGTCGCCTTCATGTCGAGAAGGTCGGCCGTCTTGCTGGAAACGTCGATCAGGCGGCCCTCATGGAAGGGGCCGCGATCATTGACGCGCACCAGAACCGAAGCGCCGTTCTCCATATTGGTGATGCGCGCATAGCTCGGCAGGGGAAATGTCGGATGTGCGGCGGAAAGATGTTCCTTGTCGTAGACTTCGCCATTCGCCGTCAGGCGGCCATGGAAGGCGGAGCCATACCAGGAAGCAAGGCCGGTCTTGTTGTAACCCGGCTCTTCTTTCGGAAAATAACGGCGACCCTTGACCGTATAGGCATTGCCGACAAGCTCGCGCCCGCCGCCTTTGGGAATGATTTTTCCGTCCGCCACACGCGGGCTGGCTTTGACGCCATATTCGGATTCGGAAAAATATTCCTTGCTGCGCTTTGGCTTGGGCTTGGTATCGGAGGTGGTTGAACACGACGCTGTCGCGGCGCAAAGCACGGAAATTGCAAGCCACTTCGCACCCGATCTGGTGCTGATGCCGAGTTTCTTGACCGTAGAATTCAAATCGTCTGCCCCACGCTGCTTACAGGCTCGGAGAACCGCACCCTCTTCCGCTTCGATTGCTTTGCCCCTGCCATCGAAGCACCTAACAGTCGCTTAATCTTGTGCATAACGTGGCGAAAATGCGAACGACTTCTGCAAAATCGATAAAATTGTAATGAACATGGTTAATGATTTGTCTCTTTTTGGGCGGCGTGGAATATGCCACCTGCCCTTGATCTGCTCGCTTTCCGGCATCCGCGCCGACGGAACAAACGCAGTGCCGCCGCGTTTCCACCCCGCAAACAACCAAGCTTCCGCCGGTTTTCGGCTGAGGGAGGAAACATGTTGAAGTCGTTAAAAGCTACGGGTCTGGCACTCGGTATAGCCCTGGTATCCATCACCGCGCCCATCCCGGCAGGCGCACAGGATATGGAGCTGAGGATCGGCCCCGATGGCGTTCGCCCCGTTATCCGGGATCGTGACCGGGATGTGGACCGCCGCGGCCCACCCCGCATGCGTGGCTGTAGCGAACGCGAAGCCCGCGCCGCCGCCCGCGAAGCCGGTCTACGCGACCCGGAAGTCGTGCGCGTCACCCCAGGCCGTGTTGTCGTCGAAGGCTTCACCCGCCGCGGACCGGACCGCATCACCTTCGCCAATGAACGTGGTTGTCCGGAAATTTGATTGCATATGACGTTTGGAGCCCGCTGAAAGGCGGGCTTCTTCGTTTATTGTGGCGTTACGGTATTGTCGCTCAAACACGTGATACGGACCGGCGAGCGCTCCGTTCGTTCGAATGATAATTTTGAGCTTGATGGCAGATGGGGTGGGATTCGAACCCACGGTACGCTCTCACGCACGCCGGTTTTCAAGACCGGTTCCTTAAACCACTCGGACACCCATCCTTCGGTGGTGAGGCTTTATAGCGGTTTGAAAATGGCCGTCAATCCCGCTGGGAAAAGCCAGCCTCTTCTCATGGCGGAAGCCCAAGGATCATTGCCCGGGCGTCGTCGCCGGCGGCAGCAAAGACCCCTCGCCCGAGGGAACAGCAGGGATCTGCTGGTTCGAATCGAAAAGCGTCAGGCTGAGGACGATTGCAACAAGCACCAGCAACAGCGCCACGAAGAGAATTCCGGATTTATCCATGCGTCTGCTCATGTCCGGTTATGTTAGGGTCGAATATGTGTAATTCGAGGCAACATCAAGAATCGGGCAACCTGCGGGTGGATTGTCGGTTTGCGTGGCACGTTTTGCAACTGCAAACGGAGAAAGCAGTCGGGCCGACGAATACCGGCCCAAAGCCTACCTTCACCGATTGAGCAAAATTTATGCGCCAGCGTACTGTTTGGGACGGAAGTGGCCTATCGCGTCAGCAATATTGTCGCTTATATAATCATATCGCTCCCGGGCATTGCCCAACTTTCCCCGAGCGATCAACCTGCCCCGCTCCTTTGCGGGGCTTTTTTCTTTGATAGCGATTAAAAATTAGGACCGTCGGCGAAAGGTTGGGCGCACAGAAAGCACCTCCTGGCCGGTTCGGCAGGTCAGACGCCGATACTGGGTCCGCCATCACCGTGCCGCCCGCCACCCCTTAGAATATCCTCGAAAAGGCCCAGCAGCGCCGGAGGCAATGTGTCGGACAATTCGGCAATGATGTCGTTGGCGCGATTATAGGAATAGATGGCGCACAGCGTCAGCACCAGAAGCACGATCCACGGCCAGATCGGTTTACGCCTTTGCGGCGTCCCGTTCGGTTGTTGCGGTATGGTCATGCCGGCACCTTCCGTTCAGGCCTTCACGCGCGGTTCGCCTCCCGGCGCATAGGCAGTTTTCTGCAGGAAACGGAATATGTTGCCACATTGTGCGCAGCGGATCATAAAATCCGTCGGGTCGCCCGAAGCGCGCTCGGTCCGAAAACCGCGCGGCATTTCATCGACGCGAAAATCGACGTTTGCGCGGCCCTTTTCATCGGATTCCGACACCTCGGCAAACCCCTGATGGCCACATTTGGAACATTCGAGCTTCCGGGAATATCTGTCACGCGCTGCCATATGCCGTCCTTTGCTTGCATCTCATCAGGTAGCAGCGGCAAAACATCATTTCAATGGCGATCGCCGCAGGTTAAAGCTTTGCCCATCTATTTCCACGCGGGAAAATACACCCGATGGCAAGAACGAATGTGGAAGCTCATGCACAACGAAAGACCCCTGCTTTCATCGTCCCTGATGCGGCGCTTCGCGATTATCGCCGTCATCATTCTCGTTCTCGTCGCCGCACTCAATGTGGGCATCAAATGGTATGGCGACCGGATTCTCCAGGCGACCCATACGACAGCCACCGATGAGGTGCTGATTTCAATCGGCAACGACCGGCTGACGCTTGCGAAAAACACGCTGCGCGTGCCGTCCGAACGCCAGGATGGCGAGCGCGAGCGGGTCGATCTTTATCTGACATGGCCAGAGCTCAGGGGATATGAAGACGCCAATCGCGCTGTCTTTGACGATCCGTCACGGTCAGCGGGCCTGATTTACGTCCAGCTGTCGCAAAGCACGATGTCGGAGGATATGTCAGGCCGTTTCAGGCCGATTTATTCCCGGCTGACGGAAGGAGATCCGGTGCCGTTGAAGCACGGCCTGATGCTGCATCGCCTGCGCGCCGATTCCGGTTACGGCAAGGAAGTCATATTGACCGGCCGACGTGAAGGCGAAAACGACTATGCGGTCCGCTGCCTCCTGCCGCAGACACCGCAGGAAGCGACGGGCAGCGATTGCCAGAGGGATATCCACGCCGGTCAGGACCTCAGCTTGTTCTATCGTTTTTCAACCACCCTGCTGCCGCAATGGGCAAAGCTGGACGCGGATATAAAAGCCTATGTCGAGCAGCGCCTCGTAAAAGACAGAAATCCGTGACACGGCACGGAACAGATTGCGGGCGAAAAGTCGCATTTTATGGAAACCGGATACCTTTCATAAACCACTTGGTAACGCCATCCCGATAAAGTTTCTTCCCGGAGCATTCGGGCGGGGCGTGTCCGAGCGGAACAGAAATATGCGATTGAAGAGTTCAGCAGTGTTGAAAAGTCTATCCGGGGCACTTTCGCGCAATGTAGGCGCGGCGTCTTTTGTAAGGTTTGTTGCGTTGACCCTTGCTGCGGCGTTCATAACCGCAACATCCGTGGGGACTGCGCAGGCAGAGCCGAAATATGCGGGCATCGTCATCGATGCCAAGACCGGCAAGGTTCTCTACGGCGAGGATCCCGACGGCCTGCGTTACCCGGCGTCGCTGACAAAGATGATGACGCTTTATCTGACATTCGAAGCGCTGAATACCGGACGTATCTCGCTCGATTCGAAGGTGCCCGTCTCGGCCAATGCCGCCAAGGAGCCGCCTTCCAAGCTCGGTGTGCGCGCCGGCGGCTCGATCACCGTCGAGCAGGCGATCCTTGCGCTCGTCACCCGCTCCGCCAACGACATGGCAACCGCACTCGGTGAATATCTCGGCGGTTCGGAAGACCGTTTCGCCCGGATGATGACCGCCAAGGCCCGCGCGCTTGGCATGACCCGTACGACCTATCGCAATGCCAACGGCCTGCCCAATACGGCGCAGATGACAACGGCGCGCGACCAGGCTCGCCTCGGCATCGCCCTTCGCCAGCATTATCCGCAATATTACGGTTATTTCTCCACCCGTACCTTCAATTTCGGCAAGCAGGTCATCGGCAACCATAATCGCCTCGTTGGAACCGTAAGAGGCGTGGACGGTATCAAGACCGGTTACACCCGCGCTGCCGGCAGCAACCTTGCGACCTCGGCGCAGCTTGACGGCCGCTCCATCGTCGCCGTTGTTCTTGGTGGACGCTCCAGCGCCGCCCGCGATGCCACCATGCGCAAGCTTGTTGCCACCTACCTGCCGCAGGCATCGCGTGGCGGTAACAGCAACCTCATCGCACAGACACGGTCCGCGCCGGTTGAAGAACCCGTTGCCGTGGCGGCAGCCGTTCCTTCCGTGGCCGTTGCCGCAACTGCAGCCGGCCTGCCCAATTCAGGCCCTGTGCCGCAGACCCGTTACGAAGAAGCGCCGGTTACCGCCTTCGCAGGTTCCTCTTCCAATGCAGCCGTAAAGGCCATGGAGGCCGCCACCTGGCAGAAGGGCAAGGATCCCATCAATCAGGCGCCCGTCGCACCCGATCGCAAGTTGATTACCAACTCGACCAAGGTCGACAATATCGTCACCGCATCGACCGCACCTTCGGTATCGTCTGCCCCTTCGGTCTCCGCAAAGGCAGAGGTTGCCCAGGGTGGCTGGGTGATCCAGATCGGCGCATCGCCGGATGAAAACTCCGCGCGCGGCCTGTTGCAGAACGCACAGGAAAAGGGTGGCGCCGCCCTTCGTTCCGCAAAACCCTTCACGGTCGCCTTCAGCAAGGACGGCTCCCAGATTTATCGCGCCCGTTTCGGCGGCTTTGATGGCCAGAACGCTGCGGTGAATGCATGCAATGCATTGAAAAAGAAAGGCGTCAGCTGCTGGGCGTCACTCCAGTAACAGACGTTTCCGCAGGCGGTGGTTCATTGTCGAAACATCGCCTGTCTCCTCGAATTGTGTAATGTGTAGCGAGGCTTTCCAAGATGGCAGTCAACGAGAATTATTCGGACATTGCGTCTGGCAACGGGCATGGCAGTCTGTCGGTTCTGCATCCCATTCACGAGGCGGCAATGCGTATCGCCGATCTCGGTCTCAACCGTTCCAAGGCAAAGACGCGCGATCTCGTCAGCCTGCTTCTGTCGCACGGCGCCCGCGCCTGGCGCGCCAACCAGCCGGAAGCCAGCATCCACCTTCATGTCGCACGCCGTTCAGGCCGCGCGCCGGTCCATATACGCATTCGCTAAGACCGGACTGGCAGACAATATCCAAATAAAAACCCCGCGGAGCTCAGGCTACGCGGGGTTTTCTGTTTATCGGCAGTGAGAGGGAAACGAGGCGGCTTACGCCTCGCTCTCCGGTGCCTCCGGCGTATCCGGCAGATTGTCATCGGCCTCTTCGCCATTGCCGTTTTCGCCTTCATCGTCGCCTTCCGGCTCGTTGATGCGCTCCACGGAAACCACCTTCTCATCCTTGGCGGTCGAGAAGATCGTGACACCCTTGGTCGCACGGCTGGCAATACGGATACCGTTCACGGGTACGCGGATGAGCTGGCCGCCATCGGAAACCAGCATGATCTGGTCGCCTTCGTCGACCGGGAAAGCGGCAACGAGTTCGCCGATCTCGGCTGTCTTCGAGGTGTCGGTGGCGCGGATGCCCTTGCCGCCGCGACCCGATGTGCGGAAATCGTAAGAAGACGAGCGCTTGCCGAAGCCCTTCACGGAAACCGTCAGCACGAATTCTTCGCGTGCCTTCAGCTCCTGATAACGCTCTTCACTGAGCTCGCCCTCTTCCGTCACTTCCTCGCCAACCAGTGCGATATCATCCTCATCGACGCCAGCGGCGCGCCGCTCGGTGGCCGAACGCTTGAGATAGGCGGCGCGCTCCCACGGTTCAGCCTCCACGTGACCCACAATGGTCATGGAGATGATGCGGTCGCCTTCGGCCATGTTGATGCCACGCACGCCGACGGAGTTACGGCCCGCAAAGACGCGCACATCGTCCACGGGGAAGCGGATGCACTGGCCAAGAGCAGTCGTCAGAAGCACGTCGTCGCGGTCGGTACAGGTTTCGACGGAGAGGATTTCATCACCCTCCTCATCTAGCTTCATGGCAATCTTGCCATTGCGGTTGACCTGCACGAAATCGCCGAGCTTGTTGCGGCGAACCGTGCCGCGTGTCGTCGAGAACATCACATCCAGCGTTTCCCAGGTCGTTTCGTCCTCGGGCAACGGCATGATGGTGGTGATGCGCTCGCCTGGCTCCAGCGGCAGCATGTTGATGAGGGCCTTGCCCTTGGATTGCGGCGTGCCGATCGGCAGGCGCCAGACCTTTTCCTTGTACACGATACCGCGCGAGGAGAAGAACAGCACCGGCGTATGCGTATTCGCAACGAAGAGACGGTTGACGAAATCCTCGTCGCGTGTCGCCATGCCGGAACGGCCCTTGCCGCCACGACGCTGCGCCCGGTAAGTGGTCAGCGGCACTCGCTTGATGTAGCCGAGATGCGAAACGGTAACGACCATGTCTTCGCGGGCGATGAGATCTTCATCGTCCATATCAGGGCCGCCCTCGACGATCTCGGACCGGCGCGGCGTGCCGAATTCGTCGCGGATGGCGCCAAGCTCGTCCTTGACGATCTGCATGATGCGCAGGCGCGACGACAGGATTTCGAGATATTCGCTGATCTCCGCGCCGATCTTGTTCAGCTCGTCGCCGATTTCATCGCGGCCAAGCGCGGTGAGGCGGGCAAGGCGCAATTCGAGAATGGCGCGCGCCTGCTCTTCAGAGAGATTGTAGGTACCGTCATCATTGATGCGGTGCCGCGGATCGTCGATCAGGCGGATCAGGCTTTCCACATCCCGCGCCGGCCAGCGCCGCGTCATCAGCTCTTCACGGGCCGAAGCCGGATCGGGAGCATGACGGATGACGCGGATGACCTCGTCGATATTGGCGACCGAAATCGCCAGACCGACCAACACATGCGCACGATCGCGCGCCTTGCGCAGCAGGTACTTGGTGCGGCGGCTGACGACTTCCTCACGGAAGGACACGAAAGCGCGCAGCATGTCGAGCAACGTCATCTGCTCCGGCTTGCCGCCGTTCAGCGCCACCATGTTGCAGCCGAAGGAGGTCTGCAGCGGCGTGTAGCGATAGAGCTGGTTCAGGATGACATCGGCATTGGCGTCGCGCTTCAGCTCGATGACGACGCGGTAACCCTGACGGTCGGATTCGTCGCGCAGGTCGGAAATACCCTCGATGCGCTTTTCCTTGACCAGCTCGGCCATCTTCTCGATCATCGACGACTTGTTCACCTGATAGGGAACTTCGGTGATGATGATCTGCTCGCGGTCGCCGCGCATCGGCTCGATGGTCGCGCGGCCGCGCATGATGACCGAACCGCGGCCCGTCTCGTAAGCCGAGCGGATGCCGGACCGGCCCATGATCAGCGCGCCGGTTGGGAAATCCGGGCCGGGAATGATCTGCATCAGTTCCTGCAGCTCGATCGCCGGATTTTCGATCAGCGCGATACAGCCGTCGATGACCTCGGAGAGATTGTGCGGCGGAATATTGGTGGCCATGCCGACGGCGATGCCGCCTGCGCCGTTGACCAGCAGGTTCGGGAACTTGGCCGGAATGACGACCGGCTCCTGCAGGGTGCCGTCATAGTTGTCGCGGAAATCGACCGTTTCCTTGTCGAGGTCGTCGAGCAGCGAATGCGCGGCCTTTTCGAGGCGGCATTCGGTATAACGTTCGGCCGCCGGCGGATCGCCATCGATGGAGCCGAAATTGCCCTGCCCGTCGATCAGCGGCAGACGCAGCGACCAGTCCTGCGCCATACGCGCCAGCGCATCATAGATCGCCGAATTACCGTGCGGATGGAATTTACCCATCACGTCACCGGTGACGCGGGCGCATTTGACGTATTTCTTGTTCCAGTCGATGCCAAGTTCGGACATGCCGTAAAGAATACGGCGATGAACCGGCTTCAGACCATCACGGACATCGGGAAGCGCGCGGGAGACGATGACGCTCATGGCGTAATCGAGATACGACCGCTGCATTTCCTCCATGATGGAAATCGGTTCAATACCTGGCGGAAGTTTTCCGCCGCCGGGGGGGCTCTGGTCAGTCAAAACGGATCACATTCTCTGTTAAGAATCGGATGGATTTTTATAGCGGAAACAGCTACGTTAAGCCAATTTCCCAGCGAGTTTTGAACAGTCTTTTGCGTCATTTGCAAGACATACACCGCTTTTCGCCATTTCGCTTGGCAAAAGCGCCGCCGCTCCCTTTCAATGCAGGCGCGACTTGCGTAGGCTCAGGCACAAAAAGGCAAAAAGCGGGGAAAAAATGGCCAGCAGCGAAATCCTTATTAACGCGCTTACCACACTTCTGGTCACCCTCGATCCGCCCGGTCTCGCGCCCGTATTCCTTGCACTCACCACCGGCATGACGCGTGGCCAGCGCAGTCAGGTGGCGCTGCGCGGCTCGCTGATCGCCTTCGGCATTCTCGCCGTCTTCGCCCTGTTCGGTCTTACCATTCTCAACCTGCTCGGCATTTCGCTCGGTGCCTTCCGCATCGCCGGTGGCCTGTTGCTGTTCTGGATTTCCTTCGAGATGATTTTCGAGAAACGCCAGGAGCGCAAGGAAAAGACCTCCGAGATTGCCATCACCAAGGACCACCTGCACAATCTGGCGGTCTTTCCGCTCGCTTTGCCGCTGATTGCCGGGCCGGGCGCCATTTCCGCCACGGTGCTTTTGGCCGGCACGATGAAGACGACACTCGAAATGGTCGTGCTCATTCTCATCCTCGCTTTCGCCATGGCCCTCGTCTATGCCGTACTGATCGTGTCCGAGCGCATGGACCGCTTTCTCGGCAATACCGGCCGCGCGATCCTCACAAGGTTGCTTGGCGTCCTGCTCGCAGCCCTTTCCGTGCAATTCGTGGTCGACGGAATAAAATCAGCCTTCGGCTTCTGAGCTGCCGCCCGTCTTGACGCCCGTGCAACAAAAACCTGCGACGGGCGGAAATTGCGAAAAATCCGTCCTTTAAATCCGGGGTCAGCCTCGGCTAAAAGACGTGTGTTCTTCGGATTCGAAAGTTTTCTCCATGCGTTCCACGCTGCGCCGCCTCATCCCGGATGCCGCTCCCGTCAGTCACAGGGAAAGGCTGCGTGCCGCAACCGGCGCTTTTGTCGGCATCCTGCTGACCGGGCTTCTGGGCAGCCTCGCTTTTCGCTTCGACCCCACCCTGCCCGCCATGATCGCGCCGATGGGCGCTTCGGCGGTGCTTCTCTTCGCCGTGCCCTCCAGCCCGCTGGCGCAACCGTGGTCCATCCTCTGCGGCAATCTCGTTTCGGCTTTCGTGGGCGTGACGGCGGCGCTTCTCGTCCCGGATGTCTTCCTTGCCAGCGCGCTCGCCATCGGCCTTGCCATTGCCGCCATGATGGCGCTGCGCTGCCTGCACCCGCCAAGCGGCGCGGTGGCGTTGACGGCTGTTCTTGGCGGCCCCGCCGTGCACAGCCTCGGTTATGGTTTTCTCCTCTGGCCCGTCGCCGGAAACTCGCTGATCCTTCTTGCCCTCGCACTCGCCTACAACAACGCCACCGGCCGCGCCTATCCGCACGGTCTGAAGCTGGGAAAGGCGAGCCACGGCACGGCAGACCCGACGCCAATTCAGAAAATCGGCTTTTCCTCGACCGATCTCGATGAGGTGCTGAAGGAATATGACGAGATTCTGGATATAGACCGCGACGATCTGGAGACCATCCTGCGCAGGACCGAACTGCGCTCCTGGCGTCGTCGCGCCCTTCATCTCGATTGCGAAAGCATCATGTCACGCGATGTCGTCGGCGTCGCCCCTGATGATAGCCTGCGCCACGCCCATGCGCTGATGCGCAACCGTCATTTCAAAGCGCTGCCTGTCACCAATGACCGCGCCGAAATCGTCGGCATCGTCACCCAGACGGATTTTCTGGAAAAGGCGAGCTGGAGAAACGGCCGTCCCTCCATCGGTTTCCTGCAGCGGCTGCGTCTTATCCTTACAGGGGCAAGCGCCCCCAACGATACCGTTAAAGACATCATGACATCGCCGGTCAGAACCGTAAGGCCGGAAACGGCAATCGAGGAGGCCATCATCCGCTTTGCGGAAGAAGGGCTGCATTACCTGCCGGTGATCGACGCCAACGGCAAGATGGTCGGCGTTATATCGCAATCCGATGTCATGGTCGCGATGCTGGCGGATAAGGCTGCGGCATAAACAGCCGCAACCTCAATGCGGGCGGCAGATTCGCTACGCCCGCCTTCTCTCATTCGCCGTCCGCTCAGAACGGAATATCGTCGTCCATGTCGTTGGAGAAGCCGCCGGAGGGCTGGCCGCCGCCACGCGAGGAGCCGCCGCGCGACGACGACTGCTGGTCGTAACCACCACCGTAATTGCCACCGCCGCCGCTGCCATAATCGCCGCCGCCGAAGTCTCCGCCGCCGCTACGGCCACCGCCGCCGCCCTCGCCGCGACCATCAAGCATGGTCAGCGTGGAGTTGAAGCCCTGCAGCACGATTTCGGTGGAGTAACGGTCGTTACCGGTCTGGTCCTGCCACTTGCGTGTCTGCAACTGGCCTTCGATGTAGAGCTTGGCGCCCTTCTTCACATATTGCTCGACGACCTTGCACAGGCCTTCGTTGAACACAACGACCGTGTGCCATTCGGTTTTTTCCTTGCGCTCGCCGCTGTTGCGGTCCCGCCAGCTTTCGGAGGTGGCGATGCGCAGGTTGGCAATCGGACGGCCGTCCTGGGTCCGGCGGATTTCGGGATCGGCGCCAACATTTCCGATCAGAATTACCTTGTTTACGCTACCAGCCATCTCGTCATCCTGTCCGCCAGCCGTCATGACCGGCAATTGCATTTCAAAAAATTCGGCACACAATAACCGCCACGGGCATCAAAAGGCACCGCAACAGGGGAACTATCCACAGCGAATAATCTTGAGCGCCCCAAAGGGATATTCGCACTTGCTATTTGTTCCTTTTTTGTTCTATTGAATCGTGAAATTCGAGTCAAGTGAGCCGAAAAGCTGCCGACTATAGGGAATAGACCTCGACACGTCCGGCTGCGTCACTACATAAGGGCGCGCCGCCATCAAGCCTGTTATTTTTGTCCGAGCCTTGTCATGAGTGAACTGAAGACGATTTCCATCCGTGGTGCCCGTGAGCATAATCTCAAGGGCATTGATCTGGATCTGCCGCGCAACAACCTGATCGTCATGACCGGGCTCTCCGGCTCGGGCAAGTCATCGCTTGCCTTTGACACGATCTATGCCGAGGGCCAGCGCCGTTATGTCGAGAGCCTCTCGGCCTATGCGCGCCAGTTCCTCGAAATGATGCAGAAGCCGGATGTCGACCAGATCGACGGCCTGTCGCCGGCGATTTCCATCGAGCAGAAGACCACCTCGCGCAATCCGCGTTCCACGGTCGGCACGGTCACGGAAATCTACGACTATATGCGCCTCTTGTTTGCGCGTGTCGGCGTTCCCTATTCGCCGGCCACCGGCCTGCCGATCGAGAGCCAGACGGTCAGCCAGATGGTGGATCGCATCCTCGCTTTCGAGGAAGGCACGCGCCTTTATATTCTCGCGCCGATGGTGCGCGGCCGCAAAGGCGAATATAAAAAGGAACTCGCCGATCTCATGAAGAAGGGCTTCCAGCGCGTCAAGGTGGATGGCCAGTTCTACGAAATCGCCGACGTTCCGGCCCTCGACAAGAAATACAAACACGATATCGACGTGGTGGTCGACCGCGCGGTCGTGCGCCCGGATATGGCGGCGCGTCTCGCCGACAGTCTCGAGACCTGCCTCAAGCTCGCCGACGGTCTGGCGGTTGCCGAATTCGCCGACAAGCCGTTGCCGCCGGAAGAGACAGCGGCTGGCGGCTCCGCCAACAAGTCGCTCAATGAGACCCATGAGCGTGTGCTGTTTTCAGAAAAGTTCGCCTGCCCCGTCTCCGGCTTCACCATTCCGGAGATAGAGCCGCGGCTGTTCTCCTTCAACAATCCGTTCGGCGCCTGCCCCAGCTGTGACGGCCTTGGCTCGCAGCAGAAGGTGGATGAAAATCTGATCGTGCCCGAACCGGCCCGCACCCTGCGCGACGGCGCAATCGCCCCTTGGGCCAAATCGTCCTCGCCCTATTATAACCAGACGCTGGAAGCGCTCGGCAAGGCCTTCGGTTTCAAGCTTTCGAGCAAATGGTCCGATCTGTCCAAGGAGGCACAGCACGCCATCCTTCAGGGCACCGATGACAAGATCGAATTCAACTATCAGGACGGCGCTCGCTCCTACAAGACGGTGAAGAATTTCGAAGGCATCGTGCCCAATCTGGAGCGCCGCTGGAAAGAGACTGACAGCGCTTGGGCGCGCGAGGAAATCGAACGCTATATGTCGGCCGCCCCCTGCCCGGCCTGTGCGGGTTTTCGCCTGAAACCCGAAGCGCTCGCCGTCAAGATCAACAGGTTGCAGATCGGCGAAGTCACCCAGATGTCGATCCGCATGGCGCGCGACTGGTTCGAGACCCTGCCGGAAACCCTGAACGCCAAGCAGAACGAGATTGCAGTCCGCATCCTCAAGGAAATCCGCGAGCGCCTGCGCTTCCTCAATGATGTCGGGCTGGATTATCTCAGCCTGTCGCGTAATTCCGGCACGCTTTCCGGCGGTGAAAGCCAGCGCATCCGTCTGGCTTCGCAGATCGGCTCCGGCCTGACAGGTGTCCTCTATGTTCTCGACGAGCCGTCCATCGGCCTGCACCAGCGGGACAATGCCCGCCTGCTGGATACGCTGAAACATCTGCGCGATATCGGCAATACCGTCATCGTGGTCGAACATGACGAGGACGCCATTCTGACGGCGGATTATGTGGTCGATATCGGCCCGGCCGCCGGCATTCATGGCGGTCAGGTGACCGCCGAAGGCACGCCGCAGGAGGTTATGGCCAATCCGAAATCGCTGACCGGCAAATATCTCTCCGGCGAACTCGGCGTTGCCGTGCCGGCTGAGCGCCGCAAGCCCAAGAAGGGCCGCGAGATCAAGGTTTTTGGCGCCCGTGGCAACAATCTGAAGAATGTGACTGCGGCGGTGCCGCTTGGCGTCTTCACCGCCGTTACCGGCGTTTCCGGCGGCGGCAAATCCACCTTCCTGATCGAAACGCTCTATAAATCGGCGGCGCGCCGGGTGATGGGCGCGCGTGAAATTCCGGCAGAACATGATCGCATCGACGGTTTCGAGTTCATCGACAAGGTGATCGACATCGACCAGTCGCCGATTGGCCGCACGCCGCGCTCCAACCCCGCCACCTATACCGGTGCATTCACGCCGATCCGCGACTGGTTCGCCGGTCTGCCGGAGGCGAAGGCGCGCGGTTACGCACCGGGCCGTTTCTCCTTCAACGTCAAGGGTGGCCGCTGCGAGGCCTGCCAGGGCGATGGCGTTATCAAGATCGAGATGCACTTCCTGCCTGACGTCTATGTCACCTGCGATGTCTGCCACGGCAAACGCTATAATCGCGAGACGCTTGATGTCACCTTCAAGGGCAAGTCCATCGCCGACGTGCTGGATATGACGGTGGAGGAAGGCGTGGAATTCTTCGCCGCCGTTCCGGCGGTGCGCGACAAGCTGCAGTCGCTCTTCGATGTCGGCCTTGGTTATATCAAGGTCGGCCAGCAGGCCAATACGCTCTCCGGTGGCGAGGCGCAGCGCGTCAAGCTTGCCAAGGAACTGTCGAAACGCTCGACAGGCCGCACGCTTTACATTCTCGACGAACCGACGACCGGCCTTCACTTCCATGACGTCAACAAGCTGCTGGAAATGCTGCAGGCGCTGGTGGACCAAGGTAATTCCGTTGTGGTGATCGAGCATAATCTCGAAGTCATCAAGACGGCGGACTGGATCATCGACATCGGCCCCGAAGGCGGCACTGGCGGCGGCGAAGTGGTGGCAACCGGCACGCCGGAAGACATCGTCAAAAACGAGCGGTCCTATACCGGCCACTTCCTGAAGGAACTTCTGGAACGCCGGCCGGCCGGAAAACGTGAGGCTGCGGAGTAATTCCCGGATATTGCCGGGAATTTCGCACCCCCTCCGTCATCCTCGCCCTTGAGGCGAGGATCCACAGCCGCCGAGAACATGGATCCTCGCCTCAAGGGTGAGGACGACGTCGAGAGCGACGTTGAAAAGAAAACGCCTAATTGGGAGGAGCAGCATATGTCGACATCAGGCACGATCCGCACCGGTATCGGCGGCTGGACCTTCGAGCCGTGGGAAGGCACGTTTTATCCGGAGAAACTGCCTAAGAAACGCCAGCTCGAACATGCCAGCCGGCAATTGACGGCGATCGAGGTGAACGGCACCTATTATAGCAGCCAGAAACCCGAGACCTTCGCCAAATGGGCGGCGGATGTGCCGGAGGATTTCGTTTTCTCCCTTAAGGCAAGCCGTTTCGTCACCAATCGCCGGGTTCTGGCCGAAGCGGGCGAATCGATGACGAAATTCCTGACACAGGGCCTGACCGAGCTTGGGTCTCACCTTGGCCCGATACTCTGGCAATTCGCACCGACGAAAAAATTCGACGCGGATGATTTCGGCGCGTTTCTGGCGCTGCTTCCCGAAAAACAGGACGGCATCCGCCTTCGTCACGTGGTCGAAGTGCGCAACCCGACATTTCAGGTGCCGGAATTCATCGATCTTCTCGCCAGACATAAGGTGGCCGTCGTCTGCGCCGATCACCACGACTATCCGATGCTGCCGGATGTAACGGCGGATTTCGTCTATTGCCGGCTGCAGAAGGGCGAGGACGATATCGAGACCTGCTATCCGAAGACCGGGATTGACCATTGGGCAAAACGGGTCAAGACCTATGCGGCGGGCGGCGTGCCGGATGACCTGCCGCTGATCGCGCCCGACAGGCAAATCGAAAAAACGCCGCGCGACGTCTTCGCCTTCTTCATCACCGGCGGCAAGGTCAATGCGCCGAACGGTGCGCAGGCGCTGCAGAAAGCGGTCTGAGCGGGAAAGCTCGCTCGCGATCGCTTGATCCTCCTGACCAGGCGGCACCAAAAATCAGGGAACAGATGCCCCCGTCTTATTGCGGTCATCTCGTGCCGGCTAATATCTCGAGACCTCCATCGTCTTCAAAGGGTTGGCCGGGAATGGGAATGATTGAAACGGAACGTCTGCGCCTTCATCACTGGCGGGACGATCATTTTGAAGCTTTCGCCGCAATGCAGGCGGACCCGGACGTGATGGCCGATCAGGGTGGGCCGGCGGATAACACAAAGAGCAGAGAGAAATTCGAGCGTTACCGCAAGGCGGAGCGCGACCACGGCATTGCCCGCTGGGCGGTGGAAAGTCCGGACGGCGTCTTTCTCGGTTATGCCGGCATTATGCCGCGCATGACAGACGAGCATCCGCTCGGCCTGCACCACGAAATCGGTTGGCGTTTCATCCGGCAGGCCTGGGGAAAGGGTTACGCAACCGAAAGCGCAAGAGCGGCGCTGGCGCATGCGGCCAGTCGCTCAGACATAACCCGGATCGTCGCCTATACAAGTTTCGATAATATCCGATCGCAAGCCGTCATGGCCCGCCTTGGCCTGATACGGGAACCATCTCTGGATTTTACGGTTCCGGGCGATATCGACAGGGAGTGGCGCGGACTGGTCTGGGTTGTTCCCTGAAAGGCTTTCCCATTGCGCCGACGGCGCTGCAAACCAAGGCCCTTGCCGGGCCTCAGCCAGCCAGCTCTTTCGACGGGTTGAAATCAATAGCCGCAAACGCCGCCTCGATCACCTCGGTGCCCGCGCCCGGCCGGGTCGCATCGCTGGAAAGGATTTGCCGGAAACGACGTGCACCCGGCATGCCCTGAAACAGACCGACCATATGCCGGGTAACGTGGTTGAGACGCCCGCCGGCGGCAATATAGTCGGCGGCATAGGCCATCATGGCATCACGCAGGCCCATCCAGTCCGGCTGCCGGGCGTCCTCGCCATAGATGCGATGGTCGACATCCGCAAGGATGGAGGTATTGTGATAGGCGGCACGGCCAAGCATCACGCCGTCCATATGGTGCAGATGATCGCAGGCCTGATCGAGATCGGCGATGCCGCCATTGATGCCGATGAAGACGTCGGGATTTTCCCGCTTCATGCGATAGACGAGTTCATAATCAAGCGGCGGCACCTCACGGTTTTCCTTCGGCGAAAGCCCCTGCAACCATGCTTTTCGCGCATGAATCCAGATGGCGTCCGCACCGGCGGCGATAACGCGCGCCAGAAAATCCGGCAGCACGGCCTCCGGTTCCTGATCATCCACGCCGATGCGGCATTTCACCGTGACCGGCACTTTTGCAACGGCCTTCATCGCCGCAACACATTGCGCCACGACATCCGGCTCACGCATCAGGCAGGCGCCGAAGGTGCCGGATTGCACCCGGTCCGAAGGGCAGCCGACATTGAGATTGATCTCGTCATAACCGTAATCACCGGCGATCCGCACGGCCTTCGAGAGTTTGAACGGATCCGATCCACCCAGCTGCAATGCGACAGGATGTTCCTGGGGGTGATAGCTGAGCAGCCTGTCCCGCTGGCCATGGATGATGGCGTCGGCAACGATCATTTCGGTATAAAGCAGCGCGCGCTTCGACAGCTGCCGGTGCAGAAATCTGCACCTCGTGTCGGTCCAATCGATCATCGGGGCCACGGCGAAGATTTTTTCGCCTGATTTCACTGCACTTTCGTAAAAATTCAACGCTTTAGGTCCACTATCTTAATGTCAATGGTTATCGTTTCCTGTCGTACTTTTTCACGATGTTGCACCCAGTTTCATAGTCAAGTACAACAATGTCGTACCGAGAAAGGAATGTTGTACCGATGGGCACCATCACCGCGAGAAAACGAAAAGACGGTTCAGTTGGTTATACCGCGCAGATCCTTCGAAAAAAAGGCGGGCGTATTGTTTTCCGGGAAGCCAAGACTTTTGATCGAAAGCGCGAGGCGGAGGCGTGGGTTCGATTTCGCGAGACTGAAATCGATAAGCCTGGCGCGCTGGAGCGGTTGAATGCGAACCGCTTCATCCTGTCAGACGTCATTGATCGGTACGTGAAAGAGAAAGGAACGATGGGAGCCACCAAATATCAGGTGCTTCGGACGATCAAGACCTTCAAGCTCGCCACGATGGACTGCGCAGATATTCGAAGCGACGACATCGTCACATTCGCGAACGAACTGGCCGAGGGCCGTAAGCCGCAGACGGTCGGAAGCTACATTTCGCACCTGTCTTCCATATTCTCCATTGCTCGGCCGGCTTGGGGTATGCCGCTAGATCCAGTTGTAATTCGCGACGCACAGACCGTGCTGCGGAAACTCAATACCATTGCAAATTCGGAGAGCCGAACGCGCCGCCCTACCCTAGCCGAACTCGACAAGATCATGGAATACTTTACCAAGCGAAATCAGGCCACGCCGCATGTGTCGCGCATGGATCGGGTTGTCGCCTTCGCTATTTATTCGACGCGCCGGCAAGAGGAGATCGTTCGCATAGAATGGGAGGATCTGGACGAGGTTCACAGCCGCATTCTTGTCAGGGATTTAAAGCATCCTGGCCAAAAGAAGGGTAACGACGTGTGGTGCGAGCTTCCACCTGAGGCAATGCAGATCATCAAAGCTATGCCTAAGAATGGGCCACGGATATTCCCCTACGGTGCAGCTGGGGTCGGCGCCGCGTTCACACGTGCCTGCCAGTTCCTTGAGATCGAAGACCTACATTTCCACGACTTGCGGCACGAAGGGATATCGCGCCTGTTCGAGATGGGAAGGACGATCCCACTCGCCGCCAGCGTGTCGGGCCATCGAACATGGAACAGCTTGAAACGGTATACGCAGATTAGGGAGAGAGGAGATAAATTCGAGGGTTGGAAGTGGTTGAAGACGGTGACGGATGGGTGAACTGAATGTGGCCGATGCATTTTGTTGCGTCACGGGTGGCGCTCGTACAAAATCCGGGGCTAAGACGATTCTCGCTGGAGGGTGCTATGATCGATCGATATACAAAATTCATTCTCACGATAATCGCAATTTCTTTGGCAACAATTGCGCTGAGAGATAGCCCGACCGCAGCGTGGGCCCAGTCAAGAATTTCCGGAGACGTGACGCTGATGAACGGACCAACGCCAATCCAAGTGATGGTGGTTGGAAAGGTTTCAACGCAATAATAAATCAGTCGAGAAAACCCGCCAGTTGGTGATTCCGGTGGGCCTTCTTGGCGCTGTGGTGGCGGTTGGATCATTTCCTATTGGTGATCTTATCCCTTGCCGTTGCGATGTCGGCTACGTCCTCTGGATGCCTGTCCAAGAAGTCCTGATTAAATCCCGACCTTCGCATCGTTTCACTCATATCCAAAGTGACCACGTTGCTTTGATCAATAATTGAGTCCCACATTTCGGCCACCACCCATGCGGCGAAATCAATCATCCGATCCGGATTTTTGCGTAGCCTCAAAATAAGAGCTCGCACATTTTCTTCTTGTAGCGCAGTGAGTTTTGTTTCTTTTTCAGGCATGATGTTTCTCCTCATGTGGTTGATTTTAAATGATTGTGCAAAATTGCGTTCACGGATTTTAACGGCCAGCGGGCGGCTGCGTGTTTAGGCGGCCGGAACCGTTGGTAGCGGAAAGTCCCGCTGGCCTATGGTGATAAAAGACCCGCGCAGCCACATGGGCGCGCTGGGCAAGTTGGCCAGCCCGAAATGCGAAGGGCTGGCGCGGAAAACTTTAAGAGCGGCCACTCATAACCGAATTCCACTCTTCAGCTCGGAAGGCCTTCAGATTGTGAAGCGCGGTCGTGACAGCTGGAATTTCGTCGATGTACTCACCATGCGGGCATTCTACCAACAAAGCAGCGTGGCGCAGCTTGCCTGCGATGTCCGCCTCACATGTCACCGGCGCATTGATGATGGCCCTTGAGACGATCCAGTGCGCTTCCGTTATGTGGTCCATTGCGTCATCCGGCATCTCCCCGACACGTTCACCAATGGTGTGCAATTCCATGAAGAGGCGGGTCATGCGGGAGATGAAGGATTCTGTCACGCCATCGGCGTCCCCCGGTAATGCGTCGTTTACCATATTCTGGATCCCATATTGATTAATTTCGCTCAGTAAGGTAACTATTAATCAACAAGGTTAATACGTCAAGCGGAAATATTCATTATGAGCGAAATTAATCAAATCACAGGTAAACAGATTGCGGCGGCGCGAGCGCTGCTTGGCATCGGACAAGTCGAACTGGCTGGAAAAGCGAACATTTCGGCGCCCACCTTACGGAGAATGGAGGCAAGTGAGGGCGCCGTAACCGGAATGACCAACAATGTGGCGGCCGTGGTTCAAGCCCTCCTTGATCTTGGCATTATCTTCATACCGTCCAACGGTAACGGCCCTGGCGTCCGATTGCGTGATCGCACTTGACCCGCACACACGATCCTGCCTAACCTACATCCGCGGTCACCAGCCGCACACCACCACCAGAGGAGACGACAAAACGCTTACGGCATTCGTGCCGGCAGCAACGGTTCTCTAATGTTGGTGACGTGGTATGGACGATACAATAAAGCAGCGGGCGGCTCTGCAATACGCCAAAACAACAATTCCTCTTGACGATGACAAGGGTTGGCAGCGCGAGGATATTCAGCTCGCTTTCCTCGCCGGCATGGTTGCTCAAGCAATCCGTCGCCCCCTCACGACCAAAGAAGTCGCTGAGATATTCACCACTTCCGTATCGACCGTCAGGGATCTCGTGAGGCACGGTGAGCTCGCCTACATCCAAATCGGGCGAGGCACTGAGCGAACCCACATGGTGTTTTCACCTGATGAAATCGAAAGCTTTATCAAGCGTAACACCGCGCGTGATTTCGTTAGCTTTGGACCTAAGGCTGCAGGTGTCACCGGTCGAAAAAACCCACATCAAACTGCGACCAAGCTGACGGTTGCTGGCGAAGGCTTCCTGGCGCAGCGGTTGCGGCGAATAGAAGCGAAAAAGAGAACCAAGTGAGTGCGAAGCGTGAAGGGAGGATCAGAAATGTCGACAACCTTAAAAGGCCTTGCAAAGGTCAAAAAGACCCTCGCAAGCGGCAAGACCATCTACTACTGCTACGCTTGGCGCGGAGGTCCGCTGCTCAAGAACGACAAGGACGAGCCGATACAGCCTGGTGACACCATTCTCGATGGCGCATTCAGCGCAGCCCACGAGCAGCGCAAAGCACCCTCGCCTACCAACGTGTCGTCGCTGGTCACCCTCTACCGGGGCTCTTCAGACTTTCGCCGCACAAAGCTTGGCACCCGCCAGGAATATGATCGATATCTGGACAAGATCCGAATGGAGTTCGGCCGCCTATCGCTCCAGGAGCTACAGCAACCGCCGACCCGCGGCGCCTTTAAGGAATGGCGCGACCGGCTGGCCGACAAGCCCCGCACCGCCGATTTCGCCTGGATGGTTTTGGTTCGTGTGTTGTCGTTTGCAAAAGACCGTGGAATGATCTCGGTCAACATCGCCGAACGAGGCGGCCGATTGTACCGATCGACGAGGCGTGATCGGACGTGGAGTGACGCTGACGTGGCCGCATTTGAGGCTGTGGCGCCTGCCTACATGCGTTTAGCCATTCAGTTGGCGCTGTGGACCGGCCAGCGCAAAGGAGACCTTCTGCGGCTCTCCTGGAGCGATTTTGACGATTCCAATTTACGGTTCACTCAGTCCAAAACGAAGGCGCGCGTTTTGGTGCCTATGGGCCCACTGGCTAACGTCCTAAGCTCTCAGAGAGGCAATGGCGCCATCCTTAGAAACAGCCGCGGCGCAGCCTGGACAAGCGATGGGTTCAACACCTCATGGAGGAAATGTTGCGCGAAGGCTGGCGTCACTGACCTCACCTTCCATGACCTTCGTGGAACGGCGATCACGAGGATGGCGCTGGCTGGCTGCACCGTGCCAGAGATAGCCGCAGTTACGGGCCACAGCTTGAAGGATGTCGAGGCTATACTCGATATGCACTATCTCGGCGGGCGCGCTGAATTGGCCGCTAGCGCTATGCGGAAGATGATGAGTTAGAAAAATGGAAGTCACGAATCGGACTCGAAGTGCCGGACACCACTGCGTACAAATCCAATCGCACCCTCAATGCTTTCGGGTACATGGGAAGGCGCGGCGTGTGAAATAAGGCCTACGGAGCCCAGTATTTCCAGTTAGTTCAACATCGAATTGCAAAGTGAAATCCACGCAGAGCAGCCCTGTAGACAACTTTATCCAATCTCTAAAGACGTTGACGTGAGCAGATCGGCGATATTACCTGTTACAGTTGAATCTGACGGACGAAACTACAATTTTTTGACGTCAGACATTGTTGCCCCCTGACAGGGAAAGGAGGCAAAAAAGTTAGATCAGTGATGCTAGCGATGAACGAGAGCGACGCAATGCCCGAAGATGACGAGAACCAGTTACTTACAATCCGTGCCCTTGCAAACGACCACTCTAGAACGCTCACGTTGGAACAAGTTCTTGAGCTAGCCAAAATTGAGCTAAAGATTGTTCCACGCCCTCCATCGCATGCAAGTCACTATGCAGCTCTAATGTTTGCAGATTTCCATAGGAGCGAGGTGCTAGAAACACATCTATATAGATTTCCACCTTTCTCTCACATAAACGAAAGCACGCTTTGGACTCCCACTGGATCAGGAGTTCCGCGGCAAGGCAACGCACTCCAATGGGTCGCACGCCAGCTCCTCGCCGGCATTCCTCCAGCTACAATTATCGAAACCGCCAACAGTCATTATACCGAAAACGGATATGATGCGCTGGAGATAACCAAAGTCAGCGGCGTTGAGGTTAATGACATCGTAAGAATTACAGAAGGCTACGAATTATGGCCTCATGACAGACTTCCGTCTGACGCCAGGAAAAGACTAATTTTTGATAACACTGGCATATTTCGTACTCCAAACTCTTGCGCTCTCGTTCACCACTTCCGCCACGACAAAGTAATTGACGCAGAATATCGCCCAACGGGCGTTAATATGTCGAAAGACCGGTTCGGGACTTTCAATGAGGAGCGCTTCAATAAAAGACTTGAGATCATGCGGGCCATCATCCTCTCAACGAGTTGCTCTGTTAGCATGCCTTTCACCTATTATCGTGCTGCCATCGACCACCTAATGGATGCGGACAGGGCCTACAGTGGCTTTCTTGAGACAGCAGGCTTCCAATCAGAAAAACCAGACACCGACGCTGTCCGAGAAAATCTGAGATTGCTCGAGGACTTCAAGAGCCCTGCTGCGCTTTATGTTGCGATAGACCGTCTTGGCAAAGCGAGAGGCCTGTCATCTAATGTGGACAAAGCGCTTGACCTTGGGATGGCATTGGAAATTGCCCTGATGCACGAGAACGGCAATGGTGGCGGAGGAAACGCTGAGATCACATACAAGCTTTCATCCCGAGCAGCTTGGCTTCTTGGAAAAGATCCAAATGAGAGGATCCAGGTCTTCGAAAAAGCGAAGAAAATCTACGCACACCGTTCTGCCGCAGCTCATAGCGGCCTTCTTAAAAACGAAAACGACTTCCTTTCGCTTGACGCAAATACTTTCACAGCGCGCGTTCTACGAGAAGTTCTTCAGCGTGGCAGCTTCCCAGTATGGCACCATTTAATCCTCGGCTTTGACGAACGAGCAGAACCTGAACCAGACTTACCCAATGACCTAGGATTATAGGCACGCGCCCATTGACTCCCTTCTAAAACGAGAACATTTGTAGAACAAACTTGGAGTGAGTAAATATGTCCGACGCTGAGAAAATTATTGTCGTGCAGTTCAAAAACGGTCGCGGCGGCATTGTTCCGGGTGAGATGCGGCCGGCCTCAAATCAAGCTTCTGCCGAGAAAATGGCGAGCGCTATGGCACCGCGCCACGTTGGCGTTGCGGCGTACGCTGTCACCGTCGACGAAGAGAGCGGCAGTATGGCGAACCCTCGCCTGCTGGTTTCTCACGGGCAAATTGCCGACTTGATGCCAGACTGAATTACTGGCGCGCAATTGCTTGCGCGACGATGAACGTAAAAAGCGCCTCTTAGCTAGGAGGTCGGAGAGGACCGGCTGCGCATGTCGGTTCGGCTATCCGCGAACAAACTTTTGAGGAGTGGTTTTGTTGCAAATCATTGAAAATTCCGGCTCTTCACCTTCAACGTATCGATATGAAGATCGGGTGTGAACATATCCCGGGGGACCACCGGTTTCGACCTGTCGCGTGAATCCGGCCCGCCGCCTCCATGGGCAAACTCGTCGCCCCGCCCGGTCGGCAGCCTGAACCCCGTATCTCGATCGGCAAGGCCAACTAGATCGCCTGAGAGATCGAAGAGTTGCTGCGCGACGAGATGGACGACCTTCCCTTCCCGCTGGATCCGACCGTTGATCGCCATCATCGAGGATCCCAGTACGATACGCCGACGCTTCTCGAATAGCGACGGCCACACAACGATGTTCGCGGGACCCGTCTCGTCCTCGATGGTGATGAACATCACACCCTTGGCCGATCCCGGCTTCTGCCGCACCAGCACGAGTCCAGCGGTGTAAACCCATCGGCCATCCCGGGCATTCATCGCCTCGGCACAGGTGATGATATTGCGTGCCGACAGGTCATCGCGAAGAAAGGCGACCGGATGCTGGCGCAAAGTGAGCCCGATGTGGCTGTAGTCCTCGATGACGTTATGGCCGTCCGTCATCTGCCGAAGCGCCACCTCTGGCTCCTGCTGCTCGGCAATCGCCGCCGCCTCGCGTTCGGCTGCGGCTGCGAACAACGGCAAGGGTTCGTCGCGCAGCGCCTTGATCGCCCAGAGCGCATCGCGTCGTTCGAGTTTGAGCGGTGGCAGGAAGGCGTCGGCCTCTGCCAGTTGAACAAGCGCTTCGGTCGGCACACCGGACCGGCGCCACATGTCATCGACAGAGGCAAACGGGTTGTTTATGCGGGCCGCTACGATCCGCGCCGCATCCGCGACCGCCAGTCCCCTCACCTGCCGGAAACCAAGCCGAACAGCATGCCGATCGGAGCTGCCGATCCTCTCCAGCGTGCAGTCCCACCGCGAGCGGTTGACGCAAACCGGCCGAACCTCGACACCATGCTTGATCGCATCCCCGACAATCTGAGCGGGGGCATAAAAGCCCATCGGCTGGCTGTTCAAAAGAGCTGCGCAGAAGACATCCGGGTAATGGCACTTGATGTAGTTCGAAGCATAGGCGATCAGCGCAAAGGAGGCTGCATGGCTCTCGGGAAAGCCATAGGAGCCAAAGCCTTCAAGTTGCGAGAACGTCTTCTCGGCAAACTCCGGCGAATATCCGTTCTTCACCATTCCGGCGACGAGCTTGTCCTTGAAGCGGGAGACCCCACCGGTGAACTTGAAGGTGGCCATCGATTTGCGCAGCTGGTCGGCCTCGCCACCGGTAAAACCGGCGCAGACCATGGCGACGCGCATGGCGCTCTCCTGAAACAGCGGCACGCCCAGCGTCTTGCCAAGCACGGCCTCAAGCTCGGGTGTGGGATATTCGACCGGCTCCTTGCCTTCGCGGCGGCGAAGATAGGGGTGCACCATGTCGCCCTGGATAGGACCGGGCCGGACGATCGCCACCTGCACGACCAGATCGTAGAAGGTGCGGGGTTTCAGGCGCGGCAACATCGCCATCTGCGCGCGGCTTTCGATCTGGAAGGTCCCGAGCGTATCGGCTTTTCGGATCATCGCATAGGTCGCCGCATCCTCCTGCTCGATCTTCGAGAGATCAAGGTGCTGGCCCTTGTGCTCGCGGATGAGATCAAAAGCCTTGGCCATGCAGGTCAGCATGCCCAACGCCAAAACGTCCACCTTCATGAATCTCAGTGCCTCGACATCGTCCTTGTCCCATTCGATGATCTGCCGGTCCTTCATCGTCGCCGGCTCGATCGGCACGAGATCGTCCAGCCGGTCATGGGTGAGGACAAAACCGCCGGGGTGCTGGCCAAGATGACGCGGTGCACCCATCAGCTGCTGCGCGAGTTTCAGGGTGAGCGCCAGACGCCTGTCATCGGGGTTGAGATTGAGTTCCCTGATGTTTCGGTCGGGAACTTCTTCCGACCAGGACCACATGCCGGACGACAGCGCTTTGATGACATCCTCCGGCAGGCCGAGTGCCTTACCGACATCGCGGATTGCGCCCTTGGCCCGGTAGCGGGTGACGGTCGCGCAGAGGGCCGCCTTATCCTTGGTGTAGGTCGTGTAGATCCATTGGATGACCTCCTCGCGCCGTTCATGCTCGAAGTCGACGTCGATGTCGGGCGGCTCGTCGCGTTCCTGGCTGACGAAACGCTCGAAGAGGAGATCATTGGTTGAGGGGTCGATCGACGTGATGCCGAGAATATAGCAGACGGCACTGTTGGCCGCCGATCCCCTGCCCTGACAGAGAATGCCCTGACTTCGGGCAAAACGGACGATCGAAAACACCGTCAGAAAGTAAGGCGCATATTTCATGGTGCGGATGAGATCGAGTTCGTGCCGAACGGTCTTCAACACATCCGGCGGCATTCCCTCTGGATAGCGGTTCGGCACGCATTCCCAGACATAATGCTCCAGCGAGGCTTGGGCATCCTTGCCCGGCACGATGGCCTCCTCTGGGTACTGGTAGGTCAGTTCTTCAAGCGAGAATTTGCAGCGGCGCACGATTTCCAGGCTTCGCGCCAGTGCTTGCGCGTATCGCGGAAACAGGCGCTCCATTTCCTCCGGTGGCTTGAGGTAGCGATCGGCATGGCGCTCACGCTCGAAGCCGACATCATCGATCGTGGTGTTGTGCCTGATGCAGGTGACGATGTCCTGCAATTGCCGGCGGCCTGGCTCATGGAACAGCACGTCATTGGTGACGACGGTTTTGACTTTGAACCGGCTCGCCATATTGGATATCTCATGCAGACGCAGCTGGTCGTTGGGGCGCCGGCGCAGGCAGAGAGACACGTAAGCGCGATCACCAAATAGCTCAGCCATTTTTCGAAGCCGCGCGGCACATGTGGCATCCGGCAGATCCGGCACCAGAATGCCGATCATACCTTCAGAATAGGCGACGACATCGTCCCAATGCAGGATACAGTTGTTCTTGCCGCCACGCGACTTGCCGAGCGTGATCAGCCGAGTCAGACGCGAATAGGCGGATCGATCCATCGGATAGACCAGAAGCGACATGCCGTCGGCGAGATCGAGCCGACAGCCGACGACCAGACGCAGACCGGTGGCGCGGGATGCTTCCAGCGCGCGGACGATGCCTGCCAGCGAATTGCGATCGACGACGCCGAGTGCTTCGATCCCCAGGATCTTGGCGGTCTCGAACAGCTCCTGCGCTGAAGATGCGCCACGCAGAAAGGAGAAGTGCGTCGTGACCTGCAGCTCGGCGTAGCTCATGCGAAAATCCCATGACAGAACCAGCGATGGGACCCGGTCTCAGGATCAACACCGTCGCCAGAGCGAAACACCCACAGGCGTTCACCGGATTCGTCCTCAATAACAAAGTAATCGCGCACAGCTTCCATCTCGGCGTCGCGCTGCCACCACTCGCCGAAGATGCGTTCCGGGCCGTCGGCGCGTTTGACCTTACGGCGCTTTCCGCGCCAGACGATGGAGACCGGCGGCCGGTCAGGCATCAGCGCGATCGCCTCGATCAGTTCGGGACGTGGTAAAAGCCGGACCGGCCGGCGCCAATGGCTGACCCACTCAACGGCGATCGGTTCAGCGACGGGGCTGATCCGCTGGACGGAGCGTTCCGGCACATCGGAGGCGACCGGTGCGACGCGATACACCCGCTGGCCCCGGTTTCCATAGATATCGATCAGCGGCGTCACATCGGTGATGTCATCCTCGACCAGAGCAGAGACTTTCTGCGCCTCCTCCAATGGCTCGGCCAGAACCGCAACAAGGGTGAGTTTCTCGATCCCGAAACCCGGCTCGATCTTATCCGTGCGATCGCGAAACAGTTTTGTCAGCCAGGCAACGTCGCGGGCAGGCTTGGCTGTTCCGGCGCGGATTGCCTGCCTGGTGCCGTCAACCTTCTCGACGAGCAGGTCGGCTCGGCGGACACCGAGGCCGCGCTTCTGGAGCTCATCGACCAGTTGCACGACAAGGCGCCCGACATATTTGTTGATTGTTTCGGCAGCGCCAATCGGCTCTGCAAAGGCCTTGGAAACTTCAAGCAGCTGAGGCGTGCGGATTGGCTCGATCGGCTCGGCGATACGACAGAGCATCTGGTCGAGACGGCGGCCGACCTCCGGACCGAAGCGCAATGTCAGCGGGGCCCGCGGGGTGTTGGCAAGCTCGCCGATTGTCTGGAAACCGAGAATGCGCAGATCAGAGACGATCTTTGACGGCAGGCGCAGAAGCGAAATCGGCAGTTTTTCCACCGCTCGCACTGTCTCGCCTGACGGAATGACGATCGTCTCGCGATTGATGGCCCGCGCGCAAGCATGGGCAGCACCCCAGCTGTCGGCGACCGCTACATGGGCAGTCAGCTTCCTGCCCAGAAACTGGTTGGCGATCTTTGTCACCATTGGCACCTCGCCGCCATACAGATGCTCGGCGCCCTCCGTATCCATGACGATACCATCAATCCCGTCGACGGCGACGATCGGCGAATAGATCGTCAGCGCCCAGAGCGTGATGCGCTCGAGCGCGGCTCGATCGGCTTGCGAATCTGCGTCAACCAGCATCAGGCCGCGAAACAGCGACTGCGCCTTTGCCGCCGCCAAGCCGGCATGCACGCCCGCCTTTCTGGCAGCCGGATCGGCGGCAGACACCCATCGCTTCGAACCGCTTCTCGCGATCACGGCGATTGGCTGTTCAGGCGGAATGGAGGGATCGGCTCGACGAATGCGATCCGTCGGCAGATCCGGAAGATAAATGGATACGACCCTTGTCATCACACGCTCTCACGAGAAACTCAGCACACTCACCCGCTTTCACGCGCATCAATTCCAAAAACCATTGAGGCCTGCCGACCCCCGGTACCGGCAGCTCCTCCGATGGCATCACACTCACCCGCCATCTGGTGGTTGACGCCGTCGGCTGGCCAAAATCATTCGCCTCCGTCTGCCGTCGCCATCGGCGGACACCAAGCGCCATCGTCCCGGTTCGCTCGGCAGCCAGCTGCAAGCGTCGGGAACTGACCATCGGCAGGCGGACAAGTTCGCCGACGACCGCCCCGAGACCGCCGAAGGAAAGCCCCTCCTCCATATTGGCCAGAACATCCTCTTCCCTGTCGGACTCCACGAAGATGACGCGGTCGGGATGGAGACCGACCTCTGCGAGCGCCGGGAAAAACAGATCCGGCCGGGTCAGACACCAGATGACGGGGCCTTTGGTTCGCGCGGCAATGCCGGCCACAAAAAGCGCGGCAGCCGCTCCGTCGACTGTACCGGATCCTCCGCCCGCAAACTCATGCAGGGCTCCATAAGCAAGACCCCCGCCAGGCAAGGCCGCGTCGATTTCGGGGACGCCGAAGGCGAGCGTTCCGGCGCGTTTCGCGGACCCGCCCTCCAGCGATGCGATGCGTTCACGCAAGTCGCAGATCACATCTAAGACCCCTCCAGGAGCCCTGGGGGAACGGGCAGCAGTCATCGTTCACGGCTCCCTTTAAGGTCGTGTTCAAAGGATCGGCATCATGTCGCACGGGCTATTTGTTCATTGTTTGTTCTAGTGACGCTAGAGAGTCAAGCACCACAAGGTTGAGGAATACAATCCTAGTATTAGCAAAACCGAAGATTCGAAAAGGATTCAAGGATATAGACATCACGACAATTTTTTACGGCACTTCGCTCTTGTCGGCTCCAGATGGTGGATAGTGGGGATAGATGGGCGGCGTCACAATGTTCTTAAGGTTTTCGTGCTGAACTCTTCCAATGACGAAGCCACCGAGATCAAAGCCGCTCCTTCGTGATATCGAAGCCCCGATCCGCTCAAAGCCGCGTCGGAAGCGTAACCCTGCACAGCCACAGCTTCTGTTCGATCCGATGCCCGACCGCGTCGAGCCGGCGCTTGCACAATTGAAGGCCCATCCGCCACGAGGTGACCAGTGGAGCTGGGAGCTGAAGTGGGATGGCTATCGGCTGGCGGTCCACATCAAGCCGACAGGGGTCCGCATCCTTACCCGTGGGGGTCATGACTGGACGCACCGGTTTCCGGCGATAGAACAGGCAGCCCGAGCGCTGGGCCCGGCAACGATGATCATCGATGGCGAGGCGGTGGTGCTTGACGATGAAGGGCGGCCGGATTTCGGGCTACTTCAGAAGTCGTTGGGCGCTTCGGGCAAGGCGGCCGGCAATCGAGCATCTGATGCCGTCCTCTACGCCTTTGATCTTATGTACCTGGACGGTCAGGATCTGCGGGAGATGGAATACCGATCACGCCGGCATCTTCTCGAGGATACGATAAAGGCAAATGACGGCGCCATCCGTCTCTCGGAAACACTCGACGCCGAACCGGACGTCCTGTTGGAGCATGTCCGCAGCCTTGGCCTCGAGGGGATCGTCGGCAAGCATCTCGATCAGCCCTATCGCTCCGGCCGCACCGGCGACTGGGTGAAGGTCAAATGCGTTGAGAGCGAAGCGTTCATGGTCGTCGGCTACGAGCGATCGACGACATCGCCAACGGGGTTCGCATCGCTGGTGTTGGCTGCATATCGCGGCGACGAGCTCATCCATGTCGGAAACGTCGGCACGGGCTTCAAAGAAGCCGAGATGATCAGGCTTCGAAAAACGCTCGACAAGCTGCGCTGGAAACGAAAGCAGCCGCCTGTACCCTTTACCGAAAAATCAGACATCGTCTGGGTCGAGCCGACCTTGATCGCCGAGATCGAGTTCCGGGTCTGGACTGGGGACCGCAAATTGCGACATGCTTCCTACAAAGGCTTGCGGGAACGGCAGGACAATGCCGACGTTTACAGGCTCGACTAGCGACGCAGGAAACCCGACAAACTGCATTCGGTCGCAACGGAGGAATTGCTGCCATGTGTAATCTGTATCGCATGGAAGACAAGGACTGGGTCTCGAAGTGGGCTCAGGACGCTGAGAGCTTTATCAACCTGATGCCGGCCTATCAAATGAACCCCGACCAGATGGGGCCCATCGTCCGCAAAACTGCGGATGGCAAGAAGCAGCTCGTGCATGCGCGCTGGGGCCTGCCCTCACCCATCTTCGTGCAGAAGAAGGCTGCGGAAGCTCGAGCGGATAAACTGAAGGCCAAGGGCAAGTCCGTCGATATGGACGAACTCATCCGAATGGAGCCGGACCGCGGCGTGACGAATGTCCGCAAGCTCAACCTGCCTCACTGGACGCGCTGGTTCGGCGTCGAGCACAGATGTCTTGTCCCGGTCACCAGCTTTGCTGAACCGGATCCGGCTAGCCAGGAACCCGCCGGCAAAGTGCCGAATGCATGGTTTGCCCGCGACGAACAGAAATCGCTGATGTTCTTCGCCGGTATCCACGTGCCGCAATGGAAAAGCGTCCGCAAGGTGAAGGATGGAATGACCACGGACGATCTCTATGGCTTCCTGACCACGGATCCGAACGATCTTGTGAAGCCGATCCACGAGAAGGCCATGCCTGTCCTGCTGATGACGAAGGAAGAAGCTAACATGTGGATGCGGGCGCCTTGGGAGGAGGCAAAGGAACTGGCCCGGCCTCTGCCAGACGAGGCGCTGATTATTTCCTCGCGCGAACCGTACGGATCCACCATCGTTTCCAAATCCGGAGAGCCGGTGGAGCAAGGAAGGCTCCTTTGACGCCTTAAAACAAAGCTTAAAAACAAACGAGAGGTCAAGGAGACGCTCGCGACATCTGCTCGACAGGACGTTGCGGCGGAGAAGGTCGCCGCTTAACTCCGCATCTCGAGCGAAAAATCGCCCTAGACCGGTCCACCGAAACTAATCACCGAACAGGATGGCGCCATAGTCGGTGGCGCCATGGATATGGACGATTATCACCTTCGCCGTTTTGACGCGGTAGAAGATCAGATAGTTGCCACGACCGCGCCGGCAGCTGCCATGGTGCTCGCAATGGGGTACGAGGGCGAAGCCGTTCGGATTGTCGACGAGATCCTCACACTTGCTGCGTAGCTCTCGGATGAAGGTAAGGGCGCGCTGGGGTTCTCTGCACAGAACCGATCCGGTTAGCCGCATTATTTCCATCGAAAATTGAGCCTTATAAACCTTACCGTAGCGCCGTGATCAAGCTCTTCAACTTGCGGTGTCAGCCATGTCGAAACTTGCTCTTTAGCCACCGCTGTATGGATGAGCTCCGGCGAGCAGACAGCGGCTCTATACTGGAACACCCCTACACCCTTGATTCTCCTAAGGTCGCACTCTAAGTATTTTAGAAAGTCCGGAGGAAATATGCATCAGGTTTTAAGTCAAAAAGCAGAAACCGGTGTCCAGGGACTGGACGACGTTCTTTCGGGTGGTTTTACGCGCAGGCATGTCTTTCTGCTTGAGGGCTCACCAGGGACAGGCAAAACAACGATTGCCTTGCAGTTCCTTCTTGAGGGAGAAAAGCTGGGAGAGCGCTGCCTTTATATCAGTCTGTCGGAATCGGACGAAGAATTGCGCGATTGCGCTAGATCGCATGGCATGGAGATTGGTAGCGGGATCGAGATATTTGAGCTCGTCCCCCCGGAAAGCCTTCTCGATGCCGAACAACAGCAAAGCCTGCTCTACTCCTCAGATCTCGAGTTGGGTGAAACGACAAAACTGATTTTCGAAGCCTTTGAGCGGATCAAACCCCAGCGCGTTGTGATTGATAGCCTCTCTGAAATTCGTCTTTTAGCGCAGAGTTCGTTGCGGTACCGAAGACAGATCCTAGCATTGAAACACTTCTTCGCACGCTCCGATGCAACGGTCCTGCTACTTGATGACATGACGTCGGAAAATTTTGACAAGACGGTCCATAGCGTAGTCCATGGTGTCATTCATCTCGAACAGCTTGCTCCGGACTACGGATCCGAGCGTCGTCGGTTGAGGGTTATAAAATATCGTGGTCAGTCGTTCCGCGGCGGCTATCATGATTTTGTCATCAAAACTGGCGGGGTTGCAGTTTTCCCGCGCCTCCGCGCGATCGAGCACAAGACCGGATTTGAACGAACCACCCTCTCCAGCGGCCTTTCCGAGTTCGACGGGCTGCTCGGGGGTGGCATAGAGCGGGGATCAAGCACGCTGCTTATTGGTCCTGCCGGGACGGGCAAAAGTCTGTTTGCTCTGCAGTTCGTCAACGCTGCGGTGGAGCGTGGGGAAAAAGCAGCGATCTTCATTTTCGATGAGGAGCTTGGTCTTCTCTTTGCCCGCACAAAATCCATGGGTATCGATCTTGAGAAGCTACATGAAGACGGGCATATCCATATCGAGCAACTCGATGCTGCGGAACTGTCACCGGGGGAATTTGCACAGCGCGTGCGAGACCGGGTGGCGACTTACGATGCCAAGACGGTCGTTATCGACAGCATCAATGGTTATCAGGCATCGATGCCGGAAGAGAATGCCCTCATCTTGCACATGCATGAACTGCTGCAATACCTTAACAGGCAGGGCGCGAATACCTTTCTGACGGTTGCCCAGCATGGCCTTGTCGGAGATATGAAATCACCTGTAGATGTCACCTATCTCGCCGATAGCGTCATCCTTCTGAGGTACTTCGAAGCGCTCGGAAAAGTGCGGCGTGCCGTATCGGTGATCAAGAAGCGCACAGGCCCTCACGAAGATACGATCCGTGAGTTCCGAATATCCGGTAACGGATTGACGCTCGGTGCGCCGCTTTCCGGGTTCCAGGGTATCCTTCGCGGTGTTCCAAACTTCGTCGGCGACCAGCATCCGCTTCTTCCTCTGACCGAAGAGGGTGGCGACAATTCCTGACAGCGACACAAGAGCCCTGCTCTACGCTCCAATCGGTCGTGATTCAAAGATTGCAGCGTCTCTCCTAAACGAAGCCGGTGTATCCTCCAGCGCAGTCGCTGACATTGTGTCATTTGTCGCCCGTCTAGGAGACGACATTGCCTTCGCTGTTGTGACCGAGGAGGCGTTTCGTTCAGCCGACCTGAGAGGTATTTCCGCCTGGATCGAAGCGCAGCCCAGTTGGTCTGACCTGCCATTCATCATCTTGACAAACCGTGGCGGCGGACCTGAACGTAATCCGACTGCGGCCAGGTTGTCAGAGGTTCTGGGCAACGTGAGTTTTGTCGAACGGCCTTTCCACGCCACGACCTTCATAAGCGTCGCTCGATCGGCCATGCGCGGCCGGCGTCGGCAGTTTGATGCTCGGGCGAGGATAGAGGCGCTAGACGAAGGCGAACGTCGCCTCCAGACGGCGCTGGGCGCCGGCAGGCTTGGCGCATGGGAGCTCGATCTTGCAACCAATGAACTGACCACTTCGTCGACGTGTCGATCGATTTTTGGCCGAGGGCCCGAAGAGGAGTTCTCTTATGCGGATTTGTTGGCGTCGATCCACCCTGACGACCTCGAGCGCATGCAACTGGCTGTTCGTACTACGATCGAGACCGACGCAGATTACGCGATAGAATATAGAACAATCTGGAATGATGGGTCGATCCACTGGGCGGAAATCCGCGCACAACTCTACAGGGACCGTGCCGGCAAGGCCATCAAACTTGTCGGCGTTTCAGCCGACATCACCTCCCGTCTGGAAGCGGAAGAAGACCAACGGCGGTTGAACGAGGTTCTGGAAGAGCGCGTCGCGGAAAGAACCCGTGAACTGGAAGAAGCACATGCTACCGTCATGGAAGAGGTTAGCCAGCGAGAGCGAGCTGAACAACAATTGCGCCAATCTCAGAAGATGGAAGCAATCGGTCAGCTCACGGGTGGCGTGGCACATGATTTTAACAACCTACTGATGGCCGTGCTTGGCAATCTTGAACTCCTGCGAAAATACGTTGGTGATGATGCGAGAGCGGTCCGCCTGATCGATGGTGCCCAACAGGGCGCCAAACGTGGCGCTTCCCTCACCCAGCGGCTTCTCGCTTTCTCGCGCAGGCAGGACCTGCGCATCGACCCGGTCGATATGCGCGCGCTGGTCAAGGGAATGGAAGACCTGCTGAAACGATCCGTTGGCTCGACAGTGGTAATTAAAACTGACGTGCCGGAGCATCTTCCTCTAGTTTCGGCGGATGCAAACCAGATTGAACTTGCGCTCCTCAATCTTGTTGTCAACGCCCGTGACGCCATGCCGGATGGAGGTGATATCCGCATTGGCCTGAACGGTATCCATCAGTCCATACCGGACGGTGAGCTTGGGGCAGGCGATTACGTCGTCCTTTCGGTGATTGACCAAGGCCATGGAATGGATCGTGAAACACTGCAAAAAGCTGTAGAGCCATTTTTCTCAACCAAGGAACTGGGAAAAGGAACTGGTCTCGGCCTTTCAATGATCCACGGTCTGGCGTCCCAGTTGAAAGGCGACCTCAAGCTGACGAGCGAGTTGGGTAAGGGCACAAAGGCAGAACTGTGGATCCCAGTCTCGACATCCGAAATCACAAACGACTCCGTAGCGATTAAGGTGCCGGCTGGCCCAATCGCGAGCGCTTCAGGACCGAAACGAATCTTGCTGGTGGATGACGATCCTCTCATAGCCATGAGCTCAGTCGATATGCTGATGGACCTCGGTCACGATGTGGTTGAAGCGCATTCGGGGAAAGAGGCCCTGGAGCATCTAGGGGATGGAACCTGCTTTGACCTCCTGATTACCGACTATTCAATGCCTGGCATGACCGGAGCGGATCTGGCGATTGCGGTCCGCCATATTGCCCCAAATCTTCCGATACTCATCGCCTCGGGCTATGCAGAACTGCCGTCTGGAGTTGATCTTGAAGTTGCACGGCTCGGCAAGCCGTATACACAAGATCAGCTGGAGCGCGAGCTTCAAAAGCTGTTTAACGATCCGATCGTGACAGGCCCAGCTAAGAGGAACGGGCCGTAGGACCAGGCCTAGAAGAAGCGGCTCAACTCAAAAGGCTAGCGATCTCGTCGAAACCTTTTCAGCCCTTAGGGGCAGGTCAGAATTGCAGTTTTGACGAGGGGCGTAAAGCGGTTCGCTTTTTCGGCCATGACGGCATGTTCGAGATCCGGTTTCTTGTCGAGGCCGAAGCGCTCACCAAGGGCCGGGGACACGCCATGAGCATGTCGGAAGCCCAGTGCCTTTCCTCTTTCGACGCGATGCGCACGGCCATCTATGCCGCGGCACAGAAGGTCTACGCCAAATCGCGTCGCAATATGAATATCCTGACAGCCTCCGACCTCGGCTAACCTGCCGGATATTCCTTTCCCGAAGGTGCCTGCGCCACCAAGCGCGGCATCGCTGCCGCGCCCGCTGGTGATGTCATTTCACTGGCGGTGAAGCCTTTCCGAGCTTTACCGAAGGTTCCCGACCCCAGACACGCAGCTTGCCGAGGTTCGATACGAAGCCGGCGAGGCCTTCCTCCCCGGGGAGGGCAACGGTGCCCTCATCAAGAGCGTCGGCAATGCCGGCTTTTTCCAGCAAGGGCAGCGCCGACTGATCATAGCCGATGAACTTGCAGTGCTGGAAGGCATCGGCCACGAAGTCCCGCGCCGTTGCCTCATTGACCAGATCGTCTATCGCTTCGGCGGAGGTCAGCAGTGCGACCGCATCGAAAAGAACGGACGGCCCGCCATCGATCATGTGATGGGCCTCGAACCAGCTGCCATCCGAGGCCGTGACGCCGCCGACTTTCGGCGCGATCAGTTCGCAGACAGCTTTCTCCTTCGCAATCGCCGACGTCAGGCCATTCAGCAGCTTGGCATCGACCCCATCGGTGACGAGGATCCCGAGCTTGCGGCCTTCGAAGCGATTGGGGCCGCGCTCCACGATGCTGAGCGCCGGTGAGGGCTCCAGATCCTGACGGGTCGGCATGGCCGCATCCGCCGGCTTCGGCATCGACTTTAATCCCAGCTTCTGCGCAACGGTGGTTGCCAGCGTCTCGTCGATGTTCATCAGATGCGAAACCATGCGTTCGCGGATAACAGATGTTTCCACCTTGCTCAGTTCGAATGTCAGGGCGGCGGCGATGTGACGCTGCTCGGGTGGTGTCTGGCTGATATAGAATTGTCGGGCCTGGCTGTAATGATCGGCAAAGCTTTCCGGGCGCAGTCGCGCCTTGCTTCCCTGTTCTTCGGCCGGGAAATGGCGATAGCCGCGGCTCGGCGATTCCCGCGGACCCTCACCAAACGAGTTCGGCTGGTAATTCGCCCTGCCGACAGGATTGCGCATGGCCATGTGGCCATCCTGCTGGAAATGCGCGAAGGGACACTTCGGCGCATTGATGGGCAGGTGGGTGAAATTTGGCCCGCCAAGCCGTTTCAGCTGGGTGTCGAGATAGGAGAAGTTCCGGCCCTGCAACAGCGGATCATTGCTGAAGTCGATGCCCGGCGGCACGTTCTGCGTCATGAAGGCGACCTGCTCGGTCTCGGCGAAGAAGTTGTCGGGCATGCGGTCAAGCACCAGCCGTCCGACCGGCTGCGGCTTTAGTATTTCCTCGGGAATGATCTTTGTCGGGTCGAGCACGTCGAAGTCGAAGCTGTCGGCAAAGTCCTGGTCAAACAGCTGCACCTGCAACTCCCATTCCGGGAAGTCGCCGGATTGGATGGCTTGCCAGAGGTCGCGGCGGTGGAAGTCGGGATCGGCACCGTTGATCTTGACCGCCTCGTTCCAGGCGACCGACTGAAGCCCCAGCTTTGGCTTCCAGTGGAACTTGACGAATGTCGATTCTTCCTTGGCATTGACCAGGCGGAAGGTGTGGACGCCGAAACCTTCCATGAAGCGCAAGGACCGCGGTATGGTCCGGTCCGACATGGCCCACATGATCATGTGCATGCTTTCCGGCGTCAGGCTGATGAAGTCCCAGAACGTGTCATGGGCGGTCTGGGCTTGCGGAAAGGCCCGGTCCGGTTCCTGCTTGGCGGCATGGATCAGGTCGGGGAACTTGATGGCGTCCTGAATGAAGAACACCGGAATATTGTTGCCGACGAGATCCCAGTTGCCTTCCCGGGTGTAGAGCTTGACGGCGAAACCACGCACATCACGCGCAAGGTCGGCCGAACCCTTGTTGCCGGCAACCGTCGAGAAGCGGACGAAGGCCGGGGTCTTTTCGCCCGCACGCTGCAGGAAATCCGCCCTGGTATAGGCGGAAAAGGATTCGTAGGTCTCGAAGAAGCCATGCGCGCCGTAACCGCGCGCATGCACCACGCGCTCGGGAATGCGCTCGTGGTCGAAGTGGAAGATTTTCTCCCGGAAATGGAAATCATCCACGACAAGCGGCCCGCGCGCGCCGATCCGCAGAGAATTCTGGTCGTCGGCAACCGGCCCGCCCTGGGCGGTCGTCAGCACAGGCGCGTCTGCTTCGGCCGCCTGGTGCAGCTCGCCGCCGGCGCCGCGCTCCAGCTTCTGGTCGTGAATAGTGACGGTCTGCGTCTTGTCTTGCGGTGATTTGCTGTTGGTGGTCTTGGTGCTGTTGGTGGTCCTGGCCATGGTGTGGCTCCTGAACTGGAATGGGCCTATCGCGGCCCGGAAATGAAAAAGCCGCCCTGAAAGGCGGCCCGAACAGAGTGGGCGGCTCACGCCATTTTCGGCTGGGCCTTCAGTGTCTGGTTTGCGGAAAAGCCGATGTCCTCGAGCCCGTCAGGCAACACGTCATGCAATGTCTTTTCCGCAGCCATCCGGGAATCCGATCAAATTTTGAGTGCTGGACTTGGAGAACCCTCGAACCGTGGCGACGTTCCTGCGGCGGCAAAATAATTTTCATCCCGCCGCGCCTGCCCGACGAGAAGGCCGGCCTCCGCCTCTGGCGTGTAGGAGACTATCTGCGGCTCGTCGTCGCGCTCCCGAAGCTCGGCTTCTATCGCATTGAACTGCGCGATGTAGGCTTCTTTGAAGCGAGCCGCTTTCGTGCCGGCGAAGCCAATGGCGAGGAAGGTGAAGCCGTCTTTTGTTGTCTCGTAGTGGGATGTCGAAACTCCCGTTAAGTCGTTGATTTTAAACGGCACGAAATTGTGCCGATGGAAATCGACACTGCATTCAAGCTCCCTGATGTCCTGAAGCACTCACGAACATTTAGATAAGCGCCTGGTCGCCGAAGTTGATAGGGAATCCGACCCCACCGCCTATTCGGGATATGTCGCCATGGAACTCTGGGCCGATGACGACGACATTCCGACCGGAGCGAGGATTCAGGTGTTGTTCAGCGAGCGCAAAGGCATCGCCGCCATCCTCTACGACCACCCCAACATTTCTGATGCCTTCATCGAGTGGGTGTTTTGCACATCTCCAGACGAAGCTTTGTCAGAATGGAAGAAGAAAGTCCGCTGGCCGCTGATTGAGACGTCGCGGGGACCATTGGACATAACCGGAGACGCCTACCTGTGAGTGACCAATCCAGCAAAGCCGGAGACGGCATCCATGAGAACCACTGGTGCGAGCATCCGGGGTGTAAGGAATGGGGCGGCTTTGGTTTCAGTCGGTCGAAGGCTGAGAAATCCACCTGGCATTGCTGGGAGCACTACCCTCACAAAGAAAAAGACCCGCTCACCTCTCGGCAAGCGGGTTGAGCGCCTCGACCGTCGGCCTAAAGCGACGTGCGAGTGGAGATAGGCTTGTTAGTTTTCTTTTACCTTCCCTGAGAGCCTGTCCCTTACGTCCATCAGGATCATATTTAGCAAGTATATTAGCAGGCCTATGTTCGCCTGTTCCGCCAGCAGCAACGCGGCCTTAAGGTGATCCTCAATCGCCATCAGTTTTGATTTATCCATTTTCAAATCTCCTAAAGTAATGAAGATTTTTATTTTAGTATAAAACTAAAACCGTTGCTTTACCGTCAGGCAAGAAGCGTCAGTATTTTCGGGGCGACTAGGGCAGACTTTAGTTGATATGTCTGCGCCGTCTGGTGCAGCTTGTCAGACGCGTAATAGGTTCCGTTATTTGGATCGACCAATTCTGGAATGTTGGCGTAATCCACTATGTCATCCGCAAACGTCGGCCAGTTGGTGCGTATCTGGTTGTTGATCAATACCCGACGGTCTTCAGCCTGCTGGGTGTAAGTTGCGTCGATAACCTGGGTGTTGATGGTCGAGACGATCACCTTTACGCCCTGAGTGCGCAACCAGGTGCAATACGCCACGATGGCATTATAGACCGTCGTGTCGGTCGAGCCTGCGCGCAGATCATTGATGCCGGCATGAACACGGGCCACCCGCTTGGTGATTTCGGGGTATCCGTCCATCAGCTCTTTGATGCGATTGCGAGCATTCGTTCCATTGAGGGAGGTGATCGGGATCGACGGCTGACCGCAATTGAACACGCCCACATCCGAAGGACTTCCGAGCGCCCCGAAAAGCTGATCTGGTTCAGTTGCCGACATTCCAAGACCGGAAACGTAAGTGGCAATGCTGCCCTGCCCAGCGGTGATGCTATCGCCGATCATGAACACACCCTTGGTCTGTCCGATCTGGATCGCCGCCACTGCTTCCAACTGCCGGCCAACAGATGCCATCTCAGTTTCGGTCAGCGCTCGGGGGAAGATGACCACCGCCATGATTTCGCTATAGCCGTTACCATTTTCGACATTGCCACCGGTCAACGTGCCGGAAGCGAATGCGCCAGCAATCGTCTCGATCTTCCGGTTATTGTACATCTTCACGTCGGATGCACCGCTGGAATAGCCGATGATGGATACGCCAGATGTTTTCGGCGCACGGCTTGCAGTTTTCCGAACGTTGTTGGCGCTGTCATACACGCGGAAGCCACCACCTGAGACACTGACATCCGGCGCATCCGTGCCAAATTGCAGCGTCGTACCGAGCCTGAGCCAGTAATAAGCGGCCCTCGCCAACCTTGGCTTGAAGACCAGAAAGACCGAATGATTGGCCCGGTCCACGGAAAGGCCAGCAGGGATAGGGTATTGGACGTTGGGGCCGCCGACGAAAGGAAGGCCGCCACCAGTAATCTGTGATCTGCGAATGGCTCCGCGCGCGCCATCAACCGTCTGAACCAGATCGTACCCGTTTCCAGACTGATCGAAAAAGGTATCTGCCCTGGCAAAGAAATTGACGCCGCCGACATAGGTCTCAATCGCCGCAAGGTCGAGGCGGTTATCTGCCGCCCACCCAAAGGTCGCGGGCGTCGATGGATTGGCATTGCGGGCAATCTTTGCAGCGCTTCCAGCCCAACCGTAAAGCTTAGCGCTTCCAGCAAACAACAATGGTGCGACAGGTAGTGCCAAGGGTAACTTTGCCCCGCCAACAACCCCAGCCCCGATGTAACTCGCAGTCGCCCGCATACGCGCATGACGCGCGGAAGATGAATTTCCTTGTCTAGCCATGCTTTATCCTGCCCGCGTCGCGCGCGGCTTTGATTGATTTTCGACGATGCGGTCCACGCGCAGCGTCATCTTGTCGACGGCATCCTTCACGGCGCCGATAGCGCCCATGATTTGCTCTGTCTGCTCACGAAGGCCGGACTTGGAAACGTAGGTCTCAGCAACATGCAGGCGATGAGCGGCGAGTTCTTCCCTCGCCAAAGATGCCATCGCCGATGCAGCTGACGCTGCCGCAGACGCCTCGGTCTTCGCAGCGCTGATCTTGGCGTCGACGTATTTCCAGAGGCCGAACAGAAAGCCGAAAACAGTGATGAAGAAGACGGCGACGGCCATGATTTCGGGACCGCTCATGGCCTCACCCCGCAAAGCTTCTGCAGCTTTTCGTTCTCGGTGAGGATTTGTCGCTTTGTCTCTGGCGTCATTTGGTCGTCGACGGAAGGACGTACCGGCCGCGCTATGTCGCAATAGCTACCGCTTGTCGCGCATCCACTTGCCAAGAGCGCCATCAACGCCAGCGTCATCCAGGTTTCTGATTTCATTTTCGACATCCCCGGCGTTCTTGATGGCCTTGGCATTTGCTGTGGCCTGTTCGTCCTTTGCCGCGGAGCGCCCTGCCCTCTGGCCATACAAAAAGACGCCCACGAGGATCGCGAGCGCCGTACCGATTCCGGCTAGACAGCCTTTGAGTTTGGCGATGATCATCAAACCACCACCTCCTTGCCGCGCCAGCTATTCCAGCGGCGGGCGATCACATCGCGATTGCGATAGGCGACATAAGCAACGGCAGCAACTGCGACGCCGGCGACAATCCAGCCCCAGGGAAGGCCGGCGACAAAGGCCAGCAAGCCCGAGCTCGCGGCGGAGCCGACGCCCTTTGTCACTGCCTCTTTTGCAGCCCCAGCATCGCGCCGAAGCTGAGCAAGCGTGGCGGGACCGATGATGCCATCGGCGATGAGATGCGGGTGCGCCTTCTGGTAGGCGATGACCGCGGCTTTGGTCTTCTCGCCCATCCAGCCGTCGATGGCGCCGGGATTGAGGCCAGCCGCAGTCAAAAGCTCCTGCGCTTCTTTAACGACTGGGTCAGGCTGCTTGGAAGGTTCTGGCGTGGCTTCCTTTGTCACGCCGACACCAGTGTAGATGCCCTTCTCGAAAAGCAGGGCCTCTTCCTTTCGACGACGCACCAGTCCCGGCAGTCTCTTGCCTTTTGCGGTATTGTAGTTGCTGGCGAGGTGAGCGGCGGCCTTTTTGATCTGGCCTTTGCGCCAGTATTCGGCCCACGTCCATTTCATGGCGCCGACGCCGAGGTTGAATGTCACCGATGCGGCGGCGTCCAGCTCGTGCTGCTTCCGGTTCTCAGGAGAGCCTGCAACCACGGCCGGAACGTATTCAGCAGCAAGCACGGCGTCGAGGATGGCATCGCTCTGCGCGGCGGTGATCTTAGTTTTGCCCGGAACGAGCTTGGTAATGCCGATTTTTGCCAATTCGCGGCGCACGGAATCGCTGCGCATCGTAAAGCCAGTGCCGATCGTCGGAATGCTGACGGGGTCGAGATAGCAGGTAAGTGGATTGCCCTCATGCAAGCGCACGAAAGCCCTCCCCTGTGTGGAGATTTTGGTGATTGGCATGGGTGTTCCTTGGTGATGAAGCGAAAAGTTCAGTCTTGACTAACTGGCGCCGCACCCGTCCATGATTTAAGTTCGCTCTGACTTCACTGGCTCGGGGGCTTGGCGGTATGAAGGTTCAATGGGTGCTGATTGTGGGGTTGTTTGCGTCGCCTACCGATTCTATCGCGCAAACTGTCCGAGACGTATTGCTTGATAATGAAGATGCTGGCCTCGTTAAGCTCCGTGTGGCTTCGCTGGCCGATGGTATGGGGTGGGCAAACTCATACTTCTCGGTAAACGGAGGCCAGAGGGCTTTCTGTCCCCCATCAAAACTCGCAATCACTTCAGATCAGCATGTAGACATTGTCCGCCGATTTATCGACAGCCACCCTGACGATGGAAGCCGAATGGCAAATCAGCTAGGGTATGTTGTACTGAAGTCGCTCATTGACGCATTTCCATGCAATTAGGCCACCGGCCAAGCGATGGGCGAAATTTCCGCCAGAAACTGCTCGACGGTCGGCTGCTGGCGCTGACCGGCCTGCACCTTTGCAAGTTCGCCGTAAGCGTAGAACCAAACGTTATCGCGCCACGCGACGAAAGCCTGTGCCTCGGCCGCCCATTTTGGTTTTGTCGATCCGATGTAAGAGGCCAGCGTCACGCCATCTCGGAACTGACGCTCGCGAGCGGTGCTATCGACAAGGTTCTGAATGGCGTTTTCGTACTCGTTGATGGTGGGTGTTGGCGTATTGCTGCCGGTGTACGGCAGAGGCGTGTTTCCCGCCTCTAGCCACGCGACATACTCTGCCGATGACACTAGGCAGCTTTCGTGTGTGCCATCTTCCAGCACGCGGAAGGCGACCGCCTCGCCTTCGTATTCGGGCGGTGTCGCAAGCGTCCATCTACTCATAGATCAGCCCCTGTGAAATAAATGTTCAAAGCGCCACCGCTCGCGCGGAGCCATCCGGAATGTGACGGGGTGTAACCGGAGCCTGACGTGGATATTGAAACCTCGCCAGCGACCTCGGACGTTTGTCCGCCGAAGGTCCATCCGGTTACAGACTGATCGGATGCGAACGTTGTGAAAGAGGCCGAGCCAGCCACAACAAGCCCCGTGGGCTTTATCCTTGCCTTGACGGGGAACGGGACAGTGAACACTGCGCCGGATGCATTCACGGCGAAGCCGAAAGTCGGGATCGTGCCAGCGCCGTCAGACTTGATGCCAGGGAGGAAGCGCCGGCATAGCATTTCCTCAACAACGTGCGGTCGACCAGAAAACGCGCTGACATAGCCTAGTTCGAATTGCGGAAGAGAGAAACTCCCGACTCCAAACTCCACGGTGACATTTGCAGAGGCATCAACATCCACAAACAGGGTTTCGGAGGCACCATATGAGCCGCCATTGATACGAGCCTGTGCCGTTCCAAGCCAAGAAAGCCAGTATCGTCCTGTTTGTCCTGCAAAACCGCGCGCCTCCATGGTTTGTTGAAGCGATCCGGCCGTAATATCGAATGTGGTCACCCCGTTCACCGTAGTCGGAGTATATGTGCAGCCTGAAGCGCCAGCCTTCATTCTGTCATGCCCGAACGCACCGGCAGCAAGGGTGACCGGACCGCTAACGCCACGGGTATTAAGCGCCCCCAGACCGTTCATGATCTTGTTTCGGAAGTTGCTGATTGGCACCGCCGCAAAGGAACGAACCTCAGCAGGCGTTAGCCCGACGATCGCTTTGCCAGTCGTAGAGCCAAAGCCCGCAACCTGTTTTGCTGTAGTGCCGCCGTTCGGGCCGACTACATCACCGGTTCCCGTCCCATCCAGCCCCTTCGGCAAGCCGAAGTCCAGCCGGATGGTGTCGGCATCAATGGGGACCACCGTAACCGTTGCTGACGATCCGGCCGGAAGAGTCGTCGTTGGGCCAATCGTTATCTCAGTATAAGGTCCAGACGGACCGACTGGACCGGTGATGTAGTACGGAACGCTCCAATCGCCCGACGCCGCCGACTCTTTGATGTATACCGCCGTACGTCCATCGCCGATGTTGGCCACCAGCACTCTAAAGCCTTCAGCGGATGCATCGTAGGCCGCGCGCTCCGCGAGCGTAGCAACTGCTTCATCGAACTGAACGCCATCCTTCAGCTCGAATTTCTTGATCGTGCCGAAGACACCCGGGCCGATACCGATCGGTATATCGTCAGTGCCAACAGTAATTTCAGACAGGCTATCAAGATTGCCGCCGCTCAGGCTGAGCATCAACCGCCGCATTGTTTCGACGGCAACGATGGTCGGGTTCGTCAACTCGATCTTGTACGGCGCATCAGTCTGCGCCGGACCGGGCCAGTCGTCGGCTAGCAAGAGCTCAGTGTTGCTGACGATGGTCTCAATCACGATAGGACGGCCGACGTGAATGCCGAACTTATCACCGGCCTTGATCGGCGTCATGCCGGCTACTGGCGTCAGCCAGCCAGTATCCGTGCCGGTAACGGTGCGAGAGCCGACGGCGATCGTTGCCGTTCCGTCGCCGTACCATGTGGTGTTAGCCATTATTTGGATGCTCCGTTTCCGGTGTCGACGGGATCGCCCTCGCCTTTCGCAAGGCGCAGCTCGGCTTCAAGCCCGTTGATCTTGTCGAGAAGGATCTGGTTTTCCTGCTTCTGCATCGAGAGGTGTTGACCAAGCAGCAAGGTCCGCTGCTTCAAAAAACCTTCGCGCACTTCTGCTTCCTGCAGGGCGACGAGAGCGTCGACCTGCATCGTGTTGCCGGTTGTCATTGTATTTCGTCCTACGCCCGCTTGATCGCCATGACGCGCATGAACAAGTTGTCGATACCGACGTTTGTCGATGGCGCCGTTGCTCGAATTTGAAATTCATAGGTGGTGGATGTTCGCCCTGACGGTGGTGTGTGGGGGCGCAGTATCGACATGGTCCGCACGTCGTTGGATTGCCACTCGTAGATTGTCGCGCCATCATTCGCTGAAATGACGCGATACTGGCATTGAGTAAAACCGAGGAGTCCGGAGATCGAAATCTCGATCAGAGGCGATCCAGAGCCGTGGTTTATGGTCAAGGAACCAGCGGTCACGTAGGTCTGGGAGAACGTCGAAAACGTCCCAACTGCGGCGACTTCATAAGCAACGACGATGCCTTCCTGAATGTTGGACTTTCCAACAACAAGGTTGCCGATGTAGGCGTTCGAAATATCGACGTTTCCAAGCACACTCGACAGCGCCGACAACTGGTTGACCTTCACCTCATCAAGATAGAGAACACCCGACTGGAAAACGAACGGCCGCTTTATCGTGGCGTCGTCATCGCTCACCATGACGACCTGACCGGCCTTCATGATGATGCGAGTGGGGTTCGCCGGGTTCGATGGCACGTCCATGAGGAATGATGCCGCACGGTAGTTCTCATCGTTGACAGCAGCAGTAATACCGTAACGCGCCGAGTAACCAACGGGAGCCGCGACCGCTGCCCATGCGATGTTGATCGAAGCGGTATTGCCGCCCAGCGCCGCCGTCAGGCTTTCCACCTTGCCGGCGACCGCCACGGTTTCATTCACGGCAAGCTGGATATCCTCTCGATATTCAGCGCGGGCCGCGCCAAGTTCGACGGACAGTTCTCTCGCGAGCTTTCGGGTGTCCTTATAAGCGACAACAGAAAGCTCCATCATTCCGGATATCAACCCGTCGATTGCGTCCTGTGCTGTTCTGGTGCTGTTGCGGAGCCAGCCAAGGGCGTCCTCGATGTTCGACAGATCGACATCAACGAACACATCCTTATCGGAAAGCAGGATGTTCGGCGTGATGACCGGAATAAATCCAGACCACAACACCGGCCTGTCGCCACCGGGAATATAGCGCCCCCGGACGACGTAGCTTTCGGCTGGTAGCAGTCCTTGCGAAATCAGCATCGAGCCAACCTGCGGCTGATCCGTTCGGCCTTCGGAGATCTTCTCCAGCGTTGCCTGCAGCCGCACCTCGTACTCAATGCCTATGACATCGTCGAGACGGCCATTGCTATTATCCCACGTCAGGCGAATCGCGGGCCGGCGATCCTGACCGGTGCTATCCTTGACCGTTGCGGGTTCCACGAACCAATCAACAATCGGCTGCGGCGTTGGGCGAATGACACCGATCTGACCATCAACCGGAGGCTTGAATTCGGTATCCGTGCTCCAGTCGTAATCACTCGGATCCACCTCGGTGATGTCGATCATCACATCAAGGTTGGCGCGATCGGCAACGCCGTCGATCCGCATCAGCTTGGCGATGTAGCCGTTGCGCTCAGACGTCCACGAAAACACTGTTCCCGGCGTCGCGTATGCCCAAAACTTCGGCGGCAGCACAATCGTATGCCGGCGGAAGCGACGGGCCTCCTCCAGTGCCGATTTCATCAAGCGCTGAACCTGCTCCGGGTATGGAACGAAGTTCAGGTCGACATCAGCCATAAGACGGCGATTGCCGTCGATTGCTTCAAGGTCGGTGCGATAGAGGGGCGGTGCAGTCTTTGCGACCCACCCATCTGCCGGCGAAGGATAGTTAGCCGAAACACCGTTGATGGTATCGGCAAGCCCGAGGAACGGCGTAAACTCCTGCTCTTCCGTCGACAGGATATCGTCATCGGTGAAGGCAATGACCGGAGCGTCAGGAGCACCGGAGTGAAGATAATAGACGCCACCAACTTCGGAAATCTTGCCCTGACACGCTGTGAGGAGCGCCTCCACAGCAGAGGTCAGCGGAGCCTCGACCTGGATTTCCCCACCACTCCGGTAGGTGTTTACGATACCGGTGGATTCCTGAATACCGGCGCGGTGCTTCTCGATCTGCGCAATCCACGCGGCAGCAGGCAGACGGGCAGATGAAAGGTTCTGCAGGCCATAAAACCACTGGCCGTTATGGGTGATGCCGCGCAGAAGATTGTAGATCTGCACCGCCGGCAGGAAGTCGCCGTCTCCGCCCCACGTGGCAGGATCGGCATAACGCTGGGAACCTACGCCGCCTTGCGTGCTGTCACGCGAGATGTCGTAGAGGCGCATACCCTCAAGCACGAACTTGAAGGACGGCACACCGGAGAACATGTTCTTGGACACGCGCGCAGTGACGATGGCGTAAGCAACGCCCCTGCCAATGCGATCCGGGTTCCACCACCTGTTGCCGTTCGACACGGACGTAAACAGGAAACTGTGTGCCGTTGTCTGCGTGCCATCGTAGAACTTGACCCAGAGGCTGTCCGGGTATTCGTTGACCGCATAGCCACGATCCGTCAGGCCGCCGAGCGTCACGCGCTCGCCGTTGACCCAGACTTCAGCGAGACCGCGCACCGGCATGTCCGACAGCGCAATAACCTGCGTCAGGTAAGCGTTCGGCGTGTCGCCGTCCTGTCCCCAGGTGTTGACGAATACCAGAGAGCCAGCGGTAGCCGTGCGGCCCATGATGAAGGAGCGCGAAATATCGCCGCCGCCTTGCAGTGTGCCGTTGATAGAGAACGTCGGGTCTTTTGGCTTGCCTGCGAGAGACTGCGCGAGAAGGCTAAGGCCAAGACCCGCCACCGCCTTCAGAGCAAACGCCGTAGCCGTCACGAAGAACGACGCGGCGCCGAATCCCAGCGCGCTGCCGATCGCCGTGGCGATGGAAGTGAAAATAGCCATCGATTTTCCTTGGGATGCGCCTTGCGCGCGGGGCGCGGGTCGCGCCGAAGGAATGCCGCTAGAGCGGCTTCATGAAGTGTGTTTCGACAGCGCTGTAGCCGCGCCGCTCGTAGAGGCGGGAGACGTCATTTGTGGTGAGAGACGCCATACCGACAGAGACGCAGCCGACCGATCGTGCCCACACCTCATAGGCATCGAGCATCTTAATCGCGCCACGTCCGCGGGCCTCTGGCGTCACAAACCAGACCGTTTCCTTGGCGATGCGACCAGCGCCGAACGGGTGATCAAAAGCGACCGCCATCAGAACGCCTTGCGCTGGCTTACCGGCCACGATCACGCAGGCCTTTTCGGACGCTAGGTGCTGCTGAAACAGCTGGTCTGCGTAAGCCGCCTGAAACGGGAATGTGAAGCCAGCGGCCTCATGGCTGTCGCGCAACAACGCGACCACGCGGTCGCGGTCTTCGGCAGTAGCAAATCGAACATCCATCAGAAGATCCCAAGAAATTTCTTGCGCTTCGGCTGCGTCGCGACCTTGCCCTTTTCGGAACCCCAGAAGAACTCCCACTCGGACGAGGTGTCCGCATCGGTGTAGAATGCATCACCGGCCTGCCGCAGAACCTGCGTAGCATGGCTGCGCGTCGACGGATTGGAGCGCGTCATTTCCTGAGTATGGCTGGCGCAAACCATCGTCACGCTGCCCTCCTCGTTTTCGCTTGGCGTCGTGATGGTGACTGTGTCGACAAAGCCTACGAAACGGCACTCTGCCGGCGCGACCATCTGGCGGCTATCCGGATCGAACAAGCCGCGGTAGATCTCGACGCGAGCCTGTTTACAGTCGTACAGGCGGACCAACGTCTGAACGTGCTCGCTAACCTGAGACAGGCGGATGTTGACGTTCTGCACCGACAGATTGGCGACGAGCGGAATGTCATCGATCTGGACCAGTGTGCCGGATCCGTACCAGTCACGCGTGACAGGCAAGCCCGTGTCTGGATGAACGACAGCCGCAGACACATTGCCGACGTCCGACCACATGCCATCGGTGACCGGCGCGCCAGTTGCCCGGTCTCGCGCGACAAACCAGAGGAAGTCGCGAGCCACCAGCTGCCGCGCTTCAAGCGCAGCAAGGTTTTCTGCTGAGATGTTTCTCATTGATTTCCCGTTGGGATCTGACACCAAAAAGCCACCTGAGGTGGCCTAGACACAGACTTAAAGTTGAGCATTAATCCCGCCGTCACTGGGGGATTTCATGAAGTACTTTTTTCTAGCCATTGCGGCTTTGACGCTCACCGCATGCCAGACCCAAACGCCTACGGAATGGAAAGCGCAGAGGGCCATTGAAGACGGCGCCGATCGCTACTGCCGCACCACGAAAGGGAAGGAGCAGTTTGCTACGTGTTACGAGCGAGAAGTTCGCGGCCGTAAAAAATTCTATGACGGCATCATGGCTCGTTACGCACATGTGCAACCGCGTTGAGATTTTGCTCCGGAGATTTCATGAAGTACTTAATTGTCGCGCTATCGGCCGCGTGCCTCACTGCTTGCCAACAAGGTCCCATCGTAAAGTCAGAGCCGTTCGACTGGAAAAAAGCGGTCAACAGGAATGCCGAGCGCGCTTGCAGTGAGAAGAAGGGCACCGAGCTGTACGCGAAGTGCTTTGATCGTGAAGTTGCCGAGGGCACGCGTGAATCGAAAATGATCGCGGCGCATTTCGGGGTGAAAATTCAATGACTACCTGGTCTCAATCGCCTGAAACGTGACCGTGCCGCGACCCGTTGCCATGTCGGCAGTCGTCGAGATTGAACCAGGCACGATTGCCATGATGCAGGAAGGCGTGACCAGCGCAGCGGCGACAGGCGCCGCCACCCCCGGCCACAGATGCGGACGAACCTCAAACTGCGTCGTCACGCCACCTGCGCTTGCCGTCATAGGCTCCATAACCATGTGCAAGTCTTTGTCGCCGATCTGGATGTAATCGCCGATCGAGACCTGGTAGCCAACCGGCAGACCTGAGAGCGAGATAGCCTTGCGGTTTGATGCGATGGTTGCCACCTGCCCCACACCGGCAAAAGCGCCACCGGTTGGCCAGCTACCGTTTGGATACGCCACCGGGAAGCAGCGCGACTTCGGGAATGCGCGGAAGGTCTTGAGCCCGTTTTCCAAGCTGGTGAGCCGCGCACGCCAGTAGTCCAGTTCGTTCGGCTTCATCGAGCGAGATTGTGCCGTCATCTGCCAAAGCGGCGATCCCATGTCCTTGACGACCGTTCTACCGCCAGCTGTGCGCGACTGTTCTTGCCGCCAAAGCAGATTGAACTCGGTCGACCAGCCTGGGAACTCGTCGAAAAACGAAGCTGGGAGCGGGTATGTGATTGTCATTGTGGATTCCGCCGTTAAGTGACAGCAAAGGAACAAAGCTCGCAACCACGCATTTCCCCCGGGAGCAATCAAGCACCGGAGGAAGCCATGAAAACGCTTGCGGAAATTTTTGAGCACACGTTGCAGGACGTCTACTACGCCGAGAATGCGATCACGAAGGCATTGCCCAAGGTCGCCAAGGCAGCCAAAAGCGCCGAGCTGAAGAAGGCCGCCGAAGATCACCTCGCGGAGACGAAAGATCAAATCAAGAAGCTCGATCAGGTCTTCAAATCCATCGGAAAGAAGGCGTCAGGCGAAAAGTGCGATGCGATTGAAGGCTTAATCAAAGAAGCCGACGGTCTTATGGAAGAGGCCGAGGGAACCGCGCTCGACGCTGGACTTCTCGCTGCGTGCCAGGCAGTAGAGCACTACGAGATCGCCCGTTACGGCTCGCTTCGCGAATGGGCAAAGGATCTCGGCCATGATGAAGCGCACAAAATCCTGAGCGAAATCCTCGATCAGGAAAAGGCGACGAACAACAAGCTGACCAACCTCGCGGTCACGTCAATCAACAAGAGGTCGGCTGCAAAGAAAGCCGCCTAAAGTCGGTTGCCAAGGCCTCCCGATTAGGGAGGCCTTTTTTTTGCGCGGTTGATCGGCCGATACAGCGCACGACTTTGGTGTCGGCAACGCCTTTCCGCTCGACTCCCGATTGCATCCATGCTCCTTTTCTAGCGCCAAGCCAGAAGGGGGATTTTATGTTTGCAGACATCTCATTATTGCGCCGTGAAGGAACTTCTACGGAAGAGTTTATGCGCCATCCTTGCGTCCAGGTGATGGTCTTCCCGAGGTCGAACGGTTCGGAACGATCCGAAGGTGAGTTGGTATGGGCGGCAGTGGATACCGGGGCGGATCACATTTACATAGATCCTGAACTTGCTGGTCGCCTCAATCTACCAGTTGTCGGATTAACCCATGTTAATGGGGCAGCCGGGCAACCGATTTACGAGGGGAGCCTCGCAATTGTCGGCATCAATGACCTGACAGACGTCCGATTTGTTCATAGAGAATGCCGTCCTTTAGGATTACCTTTCGATGTAGTCTTGGGACGGATTCTACTGAACCATCTGGCCTTAGAATACTCACCATCTCAACAGGTTGCCCGTCTTCGAAGGGTCGATCCACCTCAATGTTAGAACTCCCAACGCTGAGCGGGCTTGTGTAACAGCAGCCGGTAATATCGACGTTGCCGAGCACACCAGACAGCGCAGAAAGAGAATTCACCTTCACCTCGTTGAGGTACAACACTCCGTCCTGAATTATGAACGGAGCCTTTGCTGCCTGCGCGGACTTCGCAGCATAGGGGATGAATGGTGCAGCAAGCAGGGCCGCGAAGAAGCTTCGACGTTTCATATCCATCTCCTAAAACAGTTGAAGCGGCCGAAGCCGCCCTACCCCAACTTCACGTTTCGTTTTTGAGCCGATCGCACAGCCGCCTCGACGCGGCCCTGCATTTCGGCGCCCTGCTTTGCGACTACCCTCTCAAGTCGGGCCACAGCCTCAGCATCAGCCCCGCGCGCGTCAATGACAGGCGCGTAGTTGACCTTTACGGCATTGTCGTTTGCCGGGCGCAGCGACGGGATTGACGGAACCGAGATCCCGACCGGGCCGCCGTTGGCGTAGCCTTTGCGGAGCGCTTCAACTGCCCCTACTCCACCGGCCCGCGCCACATCGGCTTGCGACCACACAACCTCGCCTTTGTGCACGATGCCGGCAGGCTGGTATTTGCCGCCCGGACCAGTGAAGCCACCTTCTGAGAAAAGGCCGCCTGACAGGCCGGCGTACCGAGATGCCCCACCGCCGAAAAGACCAAGCAGTCCGCCTAGGAGCCCCCCACTGCCGCCAGCTGCACTGTTTACCTTGAACAAGCTGGCGAGCACGTCGTCGAGTAGTGCGTCGCCGATCCGACTGAGCGCGCCAGCAAATGCATCCGCAGCACTCTCGCCATGGATCAAATCGTCGATGAAGCCGCGCGTTGCGTCTCTCGCGACGTTGTTCCACTCGTTCAGCTTCTGCTGTTCCTCTTGCGCTTTTCTAAGCGCCTCGGATTGCCGAGCATATGCAGCAGACTCCTGCTCGATTGCAGCAATCTTGTCGGGCGAAAGCGTGATGCTTTCCAAGTCTTTTTCGCCCTTCTTGCGCGCCTCTTCGCGAAGGTCAGCGAGTGCCTTTTGCTCTAGGTCAAGGGCCGTACGGCGCTTGACTTGAGCCTCATTGGACAAGCCAATAAGGTTCATTTCTTGGCGCAACGCTTCGGTTCGATCGCGAACTGCCTGAAGGTCTTCTGCGAAGCGGTCGGATGCGGTCTTTTGCGGAGTTCTCGCCCGCTTCGGTGTGCCGAAACCCCTGTTTTTGTCTGTGTCCAGATCGGACGGGCGTCGATCTGGTGTCGGGCCGAACTCTGGCGTCATAAAACCAGGATTCTGAATGTTCTCCGCCCAAGGGTCGGCGTTGGTCTCAAGCTTCCCGCTGTTGGGATTGTAGCTGCGCCAGGTTGTGATGTCAGTCATTCTTGACGTGGCATCATTGACCTTTTGAACGTTGCCGGCAGCCACGAGTGCAGCAGCAGCCAGATCATTGAACTTGTCGGCGAAGTCAGACGCAGCTTGCAGACCCGTCCCGTTAATAGCAGCCACTAGCGCGTCTTGTACGCGCTTAACTTCTTCGGTCTGTACCTTTCCTTCTTCGGCAGACCCTGCAAACTTATCGAACGCGACCTGAAGGTTGGTTATCGTGTCTGTCTTTTCACCTGCCAGCCTAAGTAGGTCGAGCAGATCCGCGAATGAAACGACTGCCTTATCAACTTCCGCCCTCACACCCTCCAGTGTCTTCGCGTTGATGATCTCGGCACCTTCTTTCAGGTCAACAACATTTTGCGCTCGCTTCAGCTCGTCAGCGTACTCCCGAAGGGCCGGGATCGCATCGCCCCAGCGTTCGGCGACAGACGAAATGAGCGCCGCTTGTTCCTTCAGCACTTCCGCGGACTTATCGCCCTCAGTCATCACATTGTAGAAGTACTGAAGGGCCGCCGTTCCGGCAGCAATAGTGCCGATCGTTACTAGCGAAAGGGGAGAAATCAGTTGCCCGAAAGCGGCGGCCAGCCCCTTGCCAACGCCCTGCCCGCTATCTTTAATCTGCTGCAGAACCGCTGAAAGCTGCGTGCCCTGCTGCAAAGCAATCTGGATGGGTGACATGCCCATAGCTGCAGTGACGCCGATGTCCTGAAATTGCGCAGCGATATTAGCGGTATTCCAGCTTCCAGCACCGACCGCGCTTGTGGACCCCGCTTTAAGAGCCGCGTTGCGACCCCTAATGGCCGCGGTCGACGCAAGTGCCGCCTGTCGCTCTCTCTGAATCGCAGACGCCATCTCGTTGGCAGAAATTGCGCCGGCGGCATGGGCCTGCCGAATTTCGGCGACCGCGTTCTTATAATTCGAAATTGTTGCGAACAACGGGCTGTATTTGGCGCGGAGGCGATCAAGCTCTTTCTGCTGATCAGCGAGAACCCCGTTCCATTCTTTTGCTGCCGTCGTCCCGATGCCCACCATGCTGTTGATGCGATCCTGCATCGAGGTGGTGAGCGAGTTGTTGATCGACTTACCGGTAGCCGCAAAACGTTTCTCAATGCCGTTAGATGCCGCGCCTACGTCCGACACCAGCCGATTCAGCGCACGCTTTACGGTTGCAAGGTCGGTGCTGATTGAGATAATCAGATCATCACTGTTGTTGCCGGCCAAGTCGGTGTCCTAACGTGAAAAAGCCCGCCAATGGCGAGCCGAGAAGGATGGATATAGTGAAATATTTGCATTCTGGAGTTGCGACGGCGGCACTGCTCTTTGCATCACAAAACAGCGTCATCGGCCAAGTTCGGACACCACCCAGCATCCCCGCCGCGGGGGACACTGAGATGGTCAAGGTGGAGCGCTGCAAGGAGAGCCTGAGCCCGCTTTATGCCTGGCAACTGGGCGACGCAAAGCGCCTGCGCGATTGGTGCCGTGAGAACGGCTACATCACGTACAAACAGCAGCTTGCTGCTGAACGTTGATCAACCACCGTACTTCTTGATCAATTCATCCATTTCTTCGTCAGACGGCGGCGCCACGGACTTTTTGGCTCCGTTCGCTTCGGCCTTCCCTTTCACCGCAAGGGTGAACTCGGTCAAGCTAGACGCCCAGAATATTCCTGGGGTCCAGCCGAGGCCGCCGAATGCGATCTTTTGCCAATCGCGCCACGGGAAAGGTTCTTCTACGCCGCCTTTTGAGCGGCTTCCCCGTTTCCCTCGTCTTCCTCATCAAAATGATGGGACAATGCCTCAGAGATCGCCTTGGCTACGGCGCCGAAGTGCTTGAGCTTCAGCGCGCCAATTGCCGCGACTTTGTCGCCACGCACGGTAAGAAGGTCAAGTGCGGCCACAGTAGCGGCCGGCTCGACGCCGGAAAGGCGAAGAAATAAATCAGACATGCTCTTGCACGACAGGCGAGTAGACACGGCAGCAAGTCCACCCATCTCCGCGACGATGACCAGCGGTTCCTTGCCGACCCACAGGCCGACCTCCCCACGAGCTCCATTCACTTCAAGCGGGAACGGCTTTTCAGCATCAGCCAAATTACACCTCCGCAACGAACGTCAGAACGCCGGCAGCAACGAACGTGGCCGTGAATTCCATGTTACCCTCCATCTCGCCGCTGAACTCGAATTCAGAAACGAACCAAGGGCCGGTGTAAGTACCTAGGCCAGGCACGATTACCTTGGCATTGAACTTGGTCGCATCGTTGACGTGAGTCATGAACGCTGTGTTAGAAGCGCTCTTAACGAACTTGCCGGAACCAGAGAATGTGCGGTTCTTGATGCCCGGCTCTGCTGTTTTCTGCGGCGTATTCTCTGGATTGACGCAGTCCGTGATGGTCGTGTCGACCTCATTGGCGGACATATTGAAACTGCGGGTCGTGAGACCGCACAGGTTCGAAAAGACTTCAGGAGTTTCGCCGTCACCAATCTGGATAAGCAGCGTACGACCAATCTGTTGACCGTCGGCCATTTGTAAACCTCAAAAAGTAGGGGTTGGTGGCCAATCAGGCCGGTGTCTCGACGCGAGCGACAAACTCGACGACACCGTGGGTCGTGACTTCGTCCGGGTCTTTGAAATGACGGGTGTCTTGCCGCGTGATCGATATCAATCGATGTGAGGGCAGCGCTAAGGGCGCTTCATCCAGAGCCTCTATAACCTCGTGAATGATTTCCTTCAGCTCCTTGAAGCCTCCGGAGTACTGCGACCAAACGTGGATCGTCACGTAGATGAGGTTCGACTTTAAGCAGCCGACATCATCCCTTATGACCTGGCTCTCGCCGTATTCGACGTAAGGAAACGCCGCATTGGTCGGAGGGCGGTCGTAAATACGCTGTGCGACAATAGCCGTCAGCGCGGGGCGCGCCTTCAGTCTCGCAACGATGGCGCCCTGTAATTCTAGATCTGGGTTAGCCATTACTTTTTCATGGCCTCCCTTACGCCACGCCAGACGGCGTCGTTGATGCGCTTCTTCGCTTTTGCTCTAAATGCTCGCCACGTCGGGAAAATATGCGGTTGCGCCCGCGTGCCAGGGTGCATTTTTGCGCCGGCCGCTTGCTTCTTGCCGGCAACCGTACCGCCACCCTTCGCAACGTTATGCGGCCGTGTGCCGAATTCCAGAAAGTGCCAAATCCACGCAGCGAAAACGCCAGTCGCATCCGGATCCTTGCTGGCCGATGCGCCGACAAGCGCTTTCGCAGTCGGTCTGTCGGAAATCTTGGCGCCCTGTATTGAGGCAGCGTAGTCGCCAGCCGTTGCGCTGTTACTTATCGGCGCTCGGTCGGAGATTTTATCGGCGGCTTCGGTAGCGATCTGTAGCTTCGCTTCGGCGGCGTACTTGTTGGCGAGCGGAGCGATCTGATTGAGCTTTTTCGTCAGCGCTTCGCGGCCCAGAACCTTCGCCTTGATCACCCCGCCTCCCCCTGCACCACAAGCAGCTCGATCCACTGATTGCGTTCGTCGATGTTGACCGCAGTCTTGATTGCGTAGACCACGCCAGACCGCTTATTCCGCGCCTGCCACGCGGACGTGATAGTGCGCGTGCGTTCGTTGCTGCGGACGGTCATGGTGTAGGGCTGCAAGCCCTGAAGGCGGCTTGCAATCACAGGCTCGCTGCCGACGCGCGGCTCAAGACGTGCTGGCTCTACGAATTGCTCCGCGAATCCGACCACTACGCCACCATACCCATCATCGCCCTCATCCTCGGCCTCAAAGCCGATGCGCTCACTCAGCGAGCCTGCGCCCGCCCTCTTGCGTTTTGGCATTGGGTCGATCCCTGGTGAGTTCAGCAGCCTTGGCCGCTATTGCAGCCTCGGCGCACTTGCGCGTGACGTTGTAGAGGCCGACCGGATAGGCGATGGTGAAGCCTGGCTGGCGCCAGTCGAACGGTTCATGGAAGCGGAGCCACATAGTCATCCTGCACTGTTCGCCAGATACGCCACGGCGCCAAAAGCATCCTTACGGCACGCGGAAGGACTGCGTCACCCACTGCCTTCGGGTCAGGCTCGCGCACCTCGTAGAGATCTCCGGTCACAAGAAGGATCGCCGACACGATAGCAGGCGTTGCTGCAATGCCGTCGGCAGCCGTGGGCGTTTCGCCTACGGCTACAACTTCACGATCAAGATGCTGCGCCACGATGCTTTCAGCGGCGTCGCGATAGAGGCCGATCTCCGTATCTTCATCTTCATGAAAGACACGGAGATGCTTTTTGACGGTTTCGAGATCGACGATGGCCATATCAGGCCGCCACTACTGCGGCCGTAGGCGCGCTTGTGACAGGCACACTGCCCTTGTCATTCGTTGCCGTGACGCGGACCGTGATGGCCTTTCCAACGTCGCCAGCAACGGGAACATAGGTGGCAGCAGTAGCGCCAGAAATCGCGACGCCAGCAGCAAACCACTGCCGCGCATAAGTTGGGGAACCAGACCATGTGCCGGTTGTTGCCGTAAGCGTCTGGCCAACCTGTGCGGTGCCCGTGATGGCTGGTGCGACAGAATTCACCGGTGAGCCGATACCGTTGACGATACCGGCGCCGATATAGGACGCGACCCTTTGCTTACGAGCCTTCGTTGTCAGCATCGGGTTTGTCCTTTTTGTTGCGCTTCGACGGCTTGGCGTCAGGCGCCGGCTCACCATCGGTAGCTGGAGCGTCCGTAGAAAGCGTTTCCGTCACCTGTTCTGGCGGCTCGCTTGCGGTATCTGCTGGCGCATCGCCGTTTGTGGGCTCGACTGCCACGGCAGCGTCGCCATCGGCGCTATTGTCGCGGGCTTCCTCTGCGTCGTCATCTTCAACGGTGGCTTCAACCTTGGCCTCACTGACAATGTCGACTAGGCCGAGGGCTTTAAGCGCATTCGCCTCACCTCTTTCAACCGGGAAAGGCTCGCTATCTGCAGTCTTCAGGCCGGAGCCGTTGTCAAACGTCTTTAGCGGCTTCACTTTGATGTAGTCGGTCATATTCGCCTCCTAGCGAAAGTGGGGTGCCTTCTGGCACCCCAGATGAATTAGGCAGGCGAAACGGCACCGGTTACGAATGCCTCAGGACGGTAGACCGCCAAGGCAAGACGCTCTTCGGCGCGGATCGTGAACATGTTCTTCTCGAAGTCGTCGACGTTCTCGCTGGACAGCAGCACTTCGATTTCCATGCGGTCGAAGATCTGCGCAGCGTAGGAGAACGCGCCGGTAAGGAACTGGCCAGAAGCCATCGCCTGCGTCGAGACAACAGGCAAGTTCCAGAGCGTGGGCGTGAGCGAACCCTGTGGATTGCCGATGATGTAGTTGCCGCCGGCATCCTTCGTCAGTTCGATTTTCGCCCAGTCGATCGGGTTCAGAACGAACGCGGTGGCCGGATACTCCGCGAGAACGACCTGCAGGACTGCGAGGCGAAGACGGTCAATGCCGGTCGCCGCCGACGGAACGAATGCCGGAGCAAACGCCGACGCCTGCGGAACCAGACCGGCGATATTCTGGCCCGTGCCAGAGCCGTTCAAAAGCTGATTTTCTTCGACGAAACGGAGACCGTAACGAGCACGGCCGTCGATGTAGGAGCGAAGCGCTGGCGCGTCGTCCAGGATCTGACGAGAGGCCTTGAACAGGTGCGCAATCGTCCGAACCGGCGCAGACGTCATGTCGAACGTAATGTCGGAATACGGCTTTGCAGTCGTTTCCGCCACCGGTGCGGCATTGTTCGTATAGCCGGTTTCCTTCACGTACTCGACGTTGTTCGAAGAGGTCTGGCCAGGCAGCAGCAGGTCGCGGATGGTCATCTGTCGCTCAGGAAGACCGAAGATGCCGGGAACACGGGCGCCCGGTACAAGTGACGTGCCTGGTGAACGACCAGTACCGACGGTGGTGTTGGCGGTCGTAATTGCAGCGCGGTCAGCCGAAACCTTGATGGACGCACGGCTGGAGCCAGTCAGATTTCCGGCCTTGTAGGCGTCGGAATCGATAACCAGCTGGCCGAGCGACTTCTGCTCTTCCTCGCCAGTTTCCTTTTCGCGAGCGGCGCGCTTTTCGAGATCGCCGAGGCGAGTGGTGACATCGCCGAGTTCGGCAAGCGCCTTGTCGGTTTTTTCAGTGAGATCGGCAGAGACCTTTTCACCAGCGGCGGTCTTGCGAGTGAATTCTGTCGCCAGTTCAGTCACATTCTCCTTGATGGAGGCGAGCGACTTCGTCAGGTCGGCGAGACCTGTTGCCATTTCATCGGACATAAGGATTCCTAAAGCTTGATTTTGAAGGATTGCGCTTCGGCCAAGGCCTTTCTCAGCGCTGCCAAAGCAACAGCATCCGTCTCGATGTCAGGAGCCCCCTGACCATCCTTGAGGTAGAGCCGAGCGGCCCGCTCTGCCTCAGAGCCCGACAACCCCATCAGTCCCCTGATGCCGTTTTCGAACTCGCGTTTTGTGATTTGCTCGCCGGCGGACATCTTTGCGACCAGCGTCTGTGCGGCCTCAGCCTTCGCAGCGTTTGCAGCCTTGATGCGCTTTACCGGCGCAGGTTCCGTGTCCGCGCCGTAGCGGGCCAAGGTCTCGTCAAGTGTGGCAACACGGTCGACCATTCCTCGGTCCATGAGGGCTTCTGCGTAAAACACGCGCCCCTGACCGTAGCCGTCCTCAACCTTGCTGACCGTCACACCGCGCCCTTCAGCAACGGCTGCAACAAACCGATTGTACGAGCGGTTCACACCGTCCTGCACATGCGCCAGCGCTTCCTTGCCGAGCGGTTCGGTCTCGTTGCCTTCGATTTTGTGCTTGCCTGCAGAAATGTAGGTGCGTTTGATGCCGCGCTGCTCAAGGGCCGCCGACAGGTCATCGTGTGCAGTGTAAACGCCGATCGACCCAGCACGTCCGGATGGCGTCACGACGATTTCGTCAGCTGACGCGGCGATCCAGTAAGCCGCGCTTGCCGCAAGGCTATTGACCTGCGCGATGATTGGCTTTTCGCCACCACGAAGCTTACGGATCTCGGTGGCTAGTTCGTCGGTGCCTGGAACCGTGCCGCCGGGGCTATCGATATCGAGAACAACAGCCTTGATGTCGGCGTTCGAAAGCGCCTTGTGCAGCGCTTTCTTGATGCCGGCATAGGAAGTGCCGCCGCTCATCGCGGAAAACAGGTCCATCTTGTCAGCCAAGACCCCGTAAACCGGGATAATGGCCACGCTGCCGGTCGATTCCGCGATTTCCTTCGCTCGGGCCTCGTCGATTGAGGCAGCGAACTCGGACGAAAACAGCTTCTCACCTTCGGCCCGCGCCACCAAAACATCAGCCAAAACGCCCAGTTTTTCGCGCTGAATAGCCCAAGGTTCGGCCAGAAAGGCCGAAATCAGGTGTTCAAACTTCATGATTTTTCCTTATGCAGCGCGTGCTGCTGGCGTTGGCGCCGGTGTTTCGGTCTTGCCGAGCGTATCGAGGCGCGTCATCGTGCCGTTCACGATGGCCTTATTGCCGCCGTCCACTGGCGCCTTGTCTTCGTAAGAGCGAGCCTCATCGACGAGGTAGATACCGTTCGTGACCATCTTCGACAGGAATTCTGCCCGCGCCGTGCTGTCGCCGCGCAAGAGTTCTTCCATGTTGAATTTCACCTTCGTGGTCTTCCTGGTCTTTGCGTCCAGCAAGTCACGATAAATTGCCGCTTCGATGCGCTTGAGCATCGGCCGCATGCAGGTTTTGGTGAATTGGAGGATCAGCTGCTCGATGCCGCTGCCCCAAGTCGTGGTGCCGTTTGCCGCGTGACCAATCATCACGGGAGGAACGCCGAAAATGCGGCAGATCTGCTCGACGCTGTACTGCCTCGCCTCAAGGAATTGAGCATCCTTTGGGTTGATCGACATCGGGTACGGCTTGAAGCCAGCCTCCAATACCGTCACCCCACCAGCCTTCTCGGCACCGGCGAATTGCGTCAGCGTGTCGGATATCTGCTTGCGCTGCTCAGGCTTCAGGATCTGATCCGAGCTAACGATAAGCGAAGAAAGCAGGCCGTTCTTGAACATGCGGCCGGCGACCTTCTCGCCCGCCAATGCACTCCCGACCGTATTGCGCACCACGCCGATCGGCGACATGCCTCGATCACAGCCCGGCAGCCGGACGCCGCGGACGTGAAACATCTTACCTTCTGGCACTCGGCGCTTTTTGCCGTCTTCCGTCACCTCGTAGTAGCGCGTGTTCCGCCCATCTTTGGAGCGACACACGTCCACGCTCAAAGGGTGAAGTGGATTAAGTGCAACGAGGCGCTCGCCGTTCATCTTCTTTTCGGCGAAGAAATTGCCGTCGAGCAGCAGGCACATCGCCGCCATCGACCAGAACTCTGGCGCAGTGTCGTCCATGTTCGGCATGTCGTGCAGAAGCTCGTATAGCGGAGCGTTCTTATCGACCGTGACGCCGTCCTCGCCATAGACGATGCAAGGAAGGGTGCCGGCCGCGTTCTGCACGAGGTTGACGCATGCCCAAACCGCATCAAGCGACAGGGCACTCTCAATCGTGACTGTCTCCCCAGACGTGGTGCCGAGGCCAAAGAAGCCTCGCCAGAACTCGCCGTCGGTGAGCTTGATAGGCCTTCCGACCCATCTCTCAAAAAAGCCCATCAGGCCTCACCACTAGGTTGCCCGTCACCAGGTGACAGAGATGATATTGTTGACAAAGTCGTCCAGGTTGCCGCTATCGCCGCCCTCGTAGGTTCCGGCCATCGCCGTTGCCATTGCCAAGGCGACCGCGCCGTCGATGCGGCGTTCGCGATTGTGTTTGACGAGCTTTCGATTGCCGGCAGGATCCGCTTTGACGGTGGCATTCATCAAGCACATCGTCAGCACTGGATGGTCGCCGTGGGCAAGGTTGCCGTTGATGATGATGCTTTCGAGCTCGCGGAGAGCCGGCGACATCGACTGGAAGCCCTGCCCGAAAGGCTGGAAGACAGCGTCGTCTCCTTCAAGCTGATCGTCAGTAAAGCCAGCCTTCTGCAGCCATGGCTTCAGGTGCCTGAAATTCCAGCGGTCGAACGCGATCTTGCGGATATCCATCTCTTCGAACCGGTCGCGCAGGTAATGCGCGACGAACTCGTAGTCGACTGTTCTGCCTGGGGCGGCTTCGAGATGAGCCTGATCGTGCCAAACGTCGTAAGGCACGCGGTCGGCCTTAGCTTTCGCGCGTATGCCTTCGCCGGGCAGCCAGAACGTCGGCTTCACGTGCCAGATGGTTTTGCCTTCCTGCTCTTTCGGCGCCATGAGCACCAGAGCAGTCAAGTCGCTCACCTCAGAAAGGTCGAGCCCACCAAAGACAGGGAGACCATCAAAGTCCACAACTCGAGCGTTGCACGCTCGCCAAATAGCCGGCGACACAAACGGAGCATTGGCATCGATCCTTTGGTTGAGATGGAGCCAGCGAAAGCTGGCCTCCTCAGTCGGCATACGTGCCGCGCGCTCAGCATCGTCGCGAACCGATGAAACGGACTTGAACTTGCCAAGCGCAGGGTTTGCCGCCTTCCACGCTTCCTCGTCGAGGACGTCGCAATCAGCCAGAGCCGTGTAGAGGTGCGAAACCGTTCGTGGTGCTTTTGATGTCTCGGCATCGTCCAGCCATCGCGAAAAAAGGTCGCCATCAGTCGCTGCCTGCGTCGAGATAGCGAAGATCATCGCCTTGTCGCCGTAGGCGCCTTGCGATGTCACTATCGCTTCGACGAAGTCGTCGTGCGGGCCTTTGATCTGGCCGACCTCATCGAGGATGGCGACCAGTGGCGAACCACCGTGCGCGCTCTTAGCTTCCGCAGAACTGGCCCGGTAAACGACGTTCTTGCGCAGGCCCACAATCATCTTGCCGGATGGGATGATGCGATACAGCCCTTTCAGGCGCGGCGACATCATCAGCATCTTGCTGGCGTAGTTGAAGACTTCCGCAGCCTGGTCGCGAGAACGCGCGCCCGACATGATGCGGCTGTTCGGAAATGCCTCGGGTCCAATAACGTGGCCGAGCAAGAGGCAGGCGATGGTGGCCGTCTTGGAGTTCTTACGTGCGATCGACAAATACGCTCGCGACGTGCCGTTTGGGTTATCGTAGACCGACAGGATGAAGGCCACCTGGAAGTCCAGCAGCCTGATCGGCTGCCCGACCAGCGCGCCCTCTGGCACAACCAGATATTCTTCCACGAAGCGGCACATTTTCTCGCCGCGCGTCAGCTCCGACGTCGGTAGTCCGCGCCAATCGCGCAGAACCGGGATCGGGCCGCACTTGATGGCGCCGACCACGGCCTCAGAAAGCATTCACAACCTCAATCAGGCTAGGAGTTCGTCGTCCACGCTAGCGCCAGCCTCAATCTCCTTGGCATGGTCGCGCCGCTTGGCTGCGTCCCTCGCCTCTCCCTGTACGGCCCGCGCATGCAGCGCCAGCGATCGGCGAAACGAAAGGATGGAGGAAGCGTGCATCTGGACGATTGCCTTGCGCGGGTTCGCCAGAGGCGTGCCTTTCTCGCTGTATGCGACCGATCCCTCGCTGCGGAGCAGGTCTTGCTCCCTCACAAGGTCAGCCATCGTGCGGGCGAGCATCGCGGCAATCTCAAGCTGGTGCGCCGACCAGTCGGCGCGTGCATATTCGGCAATGACGTTCTTGAAAAATGGAACGTCGCCGTCGTCGAGCGGCACGTTCTCGGGAAACTGGATCTCCTCAGAAGCCGCCGAGGCAATCCTTATGGCTTCATCAACGCTGTCGACGCGGCTTTTCTTCTCAGACATACGGAATCCCCTCGCGCACGCGCGCTTGCGCACGCGCTAGGCAAAAATCTGTGTTTGCATTTGAATTGCGTTACCCCGGCGCTCCTAAGCCGGAGGTCGGTAGACTCTCGATGCACCCCCTACCCACCTACTTCGACAGGGTAACCATCAATACCGACGATGACCGCCTTTCGGCCGGCCTCGATGCGAGCCTTTAGTCTGTCGTGGCATTGGGTGCAGAGCGATTGGAGGTTCGTTGGATCGTGGAATAACTCAATCGATCCTTTATGGGGGACCACATGATCGCAGACCGTAGCTTCGGTAACGTCTTCAACCATTAGACAGAAGCGGCACAACGGCTCAGCCGCCAGCTGCGCGTCCCTCAAGCGCAGCCAGTGGGACGTCTTGTACAATCGCTGCCAAGTCGCGCTCTCTCTGTGTTTGCTAACCATAGGCGAAAAGACTCACCTGCTGCGGTGGCGTATTGCCCTTCTTGGCATTGCACGAGCGGCATAGGCACTGCGTATTCATGTAGCTATGCGCTCCGCCTAACGACAGCGGCATGATGTGGTCCAACTCTGGTGCGTCAGCGTCGTATGTGCCACGTTTCTCACGAGGGGTGGCGCAACCGCAATTTCTACAAGCCCAACCATCTCGCTCAAATACCGAAATTGGATCCACGTTCTCGACGAACGCATTCCGAAGTCTTGCTCGGTTCTTTCGGTGGCTGACGCGACGCGCCTTTTTCACAGAGCATTCTGACGAGCAAAACATCCTGCGTCGGTCGCCATACTCTGGCGCGAAAGACGTCCCGCATTCTGCGCAAGGTCGCTCTGATCTGTCTCGGCCATTGTCGTTCGCAGCAATGTAGCGCTCACGAGTGAACTTATCTCGACACTTTTCATCGCAATACCTCTCAGCAAGTGTAGCGGCGCGAAAGTGAGTCCCACACGAGATGCAGCAACATACCTTCACCGCAAATGACACGATCATTGAAGCGGCAAGCGACCGTAACCGTTGCGCATCAGATATGTTTGAGCCGGCGTCGAAACCGCACTTCCTTGAGCAGAACCTTGCAGCGTTCTTGCTGTCGCTCCTCCGCCTAAATGTAGCGCCGCAATGCTCACATACTCTCTCGGGAGAGAGCTCTGCTTTCCGAATTCTTTCTTTGCCAAGATCTCGATTGAGGCGCTCGTTTGCTCTGCGACAATTGGCGCAGCAGAATTTTTTAGCTTTTGGCCCTGTAACTGCAGAACCGCACATAGGGCATGCACGCTCAGCGTTATCATTGGCGGCAACCGGGCCGCCGAATAGTCCATCCATCAAGGTCTCGACTCCTTGTCGACCTCATGTTGATGCGGGTGAGCCGAAGCCCACCCGCGACACCAGCGCAAGAGGTCGAGAATTGCGCCGATCTTCGGAAGAAAAAACAAAAGCGGCCCGCTCAACCAGCAAAGGGAACGGGCCGCACGATCACCATGCAAGCGGAGGAGAACGCGCATGGGATTAGGAAGCAGGCGACCGCTGAGCCGCTTATAGATGTTCGGATCGTAATACCGCTGCTGACCCAGAACAGCACCGAACATCATCGCCTGATTGGTTGCGGAGGTGAGATTTGAACTCACGGCCTTCAGGTTATGAGCCTGACGAGCTACCGGGCTGCTCTACTCCACGATAAAGGATCCCGACCAGCAACCACGCGTCCGTGGTGCACGCCTGTCAATTCAGGGCCAAGCTTGCAAGCAGAGGATTGGGTCGGCCATTTGGATAGTTACCCGCTGCGTTCAGCGGCTGCACCGAATGCAGCATGACGGCGGGGCGGTCGTGACCGCAAAGGGGCGAAAGTATCTTTCGATACCCTCTCACCCCTCGGGGATTTGAATGCGCGTGGCATACGGTACTATGCTGCGCGGTTGCGAAAGCGACTAAGCGCCAGTTCGGCCAACCGCGTTTCACGCCTATCAATCTCCTGCCACTTAATGCTGATGAACCCGATGGCGGTGCCGACTACCGCCCTGCCGGCGACCGACGGCTGTGTTCGCTCACCAGCCTTCCGACCGATCTCGGTATATGTTTGGCCTCCCAGCACAGCGTCCTCAAAAGGTTCAACAAGCGGGCCAAGGGATGACCGGAGTTCGGCCAGTATCGGTTTGGCATCGATGTGCTCGTTCAAGATTTCATCGGTGATCTTCACATGCAGGCTTTCCGTCTTGATCACGCTGCCTGAAGCCACGTTGTCGTTGGCCGCAACCACAGTCCTCCGTGGCGGTATCGAATGCGATCCCTTGCTCTTCTTGACCTTCGTAGAGATTTTGATTTCGCCACTCGGTATTTCCTTCCAGTCGGACGCTGCCGCTCGGTCAATGTCCGCTTCTGGTGTGAGGCGTTTAGTTTCCCTGACCACCTCGCCGCCGTCGGCCTTGCTGTAGTCCAACCCTTTCAACGGCTCAGCCTCACACAGCGCCACAAGCCGACGATATCGAAGGACGACAGCTACAAGATCCTCACGCTCATCACGGCGAAGCGCCTCAAGCAACGGAAAGTCCTCGCCGCGGCTCTGAACACAAGAGGGATCACCAATCGACTGTCGCTTCAATATCGCCCTCCGAACCTTCGCCATTTTCCTCGCCTCATCGGCTGCCTTGGTTTTTGCCCTATGCCTATCTGCGGCACGCTCTTCTGCGCTTGGTAGAGCCCTAGATGCGTCTCTCGTCTTCGTCTCCTCGATTGGCTCCCACTTTCCATCCACCTTACGGAAGCGAGTGTTGGTCCTGTATGGATGCGGCTGGTCTCCGGTGAATGCTGCCCTGCCAGTGGCGTCGATGATCTGGTCTTCCTCGTTCATATCGTCTCCCCTGTGGTGCTGACGCTTGGTAGGCGCCGTTACTGCTGCTTGGTGTTGTCGTTGTCGGCCAACCACCCTTTAACCAGCGCCACGGCCTTGCTGGCCGCTTCCGTGGTTGATGTGAACCGCACCACCTCCACTGGATGCCCGAGCCGCGCCAGCGACGCATGACGCTCGATCTGCGCCGGAGACAGCCGACCTTTGCCGACCTTGTTTTCGATCATCCGCAGGGTGCCGCCCTTGAGGTAGATCCGCAGGTCAGCTTCGCCAGGCGTCATGCCGGTTGCGATTGCGTCAGCCTGGGCCCGTGGCCCGCGCTTCGCGCTGTTCATGTCGCCAGCAAGCAGGAACTGGCGGCCGTACTCCGGCAACGACCGCAGGGCGCGAACCTGGGCCGCCTGCCCTTCGCTTTCCTTGATGGGTGCGTCTGCGACGGTGACTGTGCCTTTGGGCGAAGTGCGAATGACGACGCGCTTGCCGTTGATGCGTGTGGTTTGCTGCATGCCGGTCTCCTCATGTGGTGGCGCCCATGGTGGTGGCGACACACATACTTTCCGAGAACGGGCCGAAAACGGGTAGTCAATTTGTGAAATATTTCTGGACGTGATCTCACGACAAAAAAAGCCCCGCTTTCCGCGGGGCTGTGTATCTATCCAGTTGCGTGAAGATCGGGCTTGTGTTTGCCAGCCGGCGGTGGACTTGCCATAACCATCGGCATACCCGCCTCAAGGCAAGCTGCAATGAATGCTTCGCGGGCCACTTCGGTAGGCACCACCCACATCAACGCGGCGCGGCATTTGTCTACCGCCCTCTTGTAGCGCTCCCCGTGACGGAGTGGCCATTCATGCTCCAGGTAATCAAGCGCATCGTAAACGCTGAGGAATGTTCTCTCGATTCCGCATTGCAGGCGGACACGAACGGGTGCTCGAAACAAAACATCTTGGCTGTTCATTTCTTACCTCCAATCCAAAACAACCAGATCAAGAAGCACGAAAAATATTGGTGGCGCCCCACTCGGCGTCAAGACTGGCTGGACAAAAAAACGCCGGCTGTTTGCTAGTGTTGCTCGCCATCACGGTGAGGACAGCGCTTCATGAACTTGTCTATTTTTGACCGATCACCGGCGAAGCGCTCCAGGACCTCTACGGCTAGATACAGGCTGACCGAGTATTTCTGCTGGAGCTGCTCAACGGTGTATGGCTGCATCTCGTTGTCTGGCATTGCGCCCTCCTTTGTGAGGCGAAAATGCGAAAACCCTGATTCGAGTTCCCGCCACAGGAACCTCCGCTTGCCTTGGCGGTTCGCATTGCGAAAGGAGACCGTTATGAGAGATATGAATGGGAACACTGTAGGTAAGCCTGACGATCCGAAAGCCACACGCGGCTCCACATGGCGTCCAAGAGCCAAGGATGAGGACATCATCACCAACAACATGAAGCCGCGCCACCTGTTCCGGTAGGCCAGCCTGGCGACCGTGAGTGAGGCAGCGATAGCGACGGACCAGTGCGTGGTAGTCCGATCACAAAGCATTGACATGTGGATTACTTTGAATACGATATTCCGTGTTCGAGGTTCTTCCGATTCGCAAGGATTGGGAGCTAAGACGGGAATTCGGTGAGCGCCTTGGCGCAGTGCCGAAGCTGCCCCCGCAACTGTAAGCGGTGAGCACAATTCCGATTGGGTCACTAGAGCGCAGGCTCTGGGAAGGCCGGAATTGATGCGGTGATCCGTGAGCCAGGAGACCTGCCTTGAGCAATTCGGTCTTCACACCTTTCCCAAGAGGCAGTGGCAGCAATGTCCTATTCTGAATTTTCTGAAGCTATAAGTGCGTTCTTCGCTCACCCGTTCATCTTGGCGCTCGTACCCGTGTTGATCGGTTGGTATCTCAATCGAGAAAAGGCAAAGGATAAGTGACCGAGACCGCGCCCATTCCCAATCCCACTTACAGGGAATGGCGTTTCCATACGCCTTCCCCTCTGTAAGAGGGGTAAAGACCGGGAACGCGGGAACGTCAATGATTTCAGATGTTTATGCCGTTTCCAGAAGCGTCGGGAACGCCGGGAATGGGAACGTGTTTTTCAATGATATCAATAATTTACCGTTCCCGTTCCCATGGGAACGGCCATTTCTGAAATTTCCGGGAACGGGATTTTTGCTGCGAAGAGAAGAATACATGCATCGTCGCCGACCGATGAAAAAGCGGACAATCTCTCATCACGCCAATTCCAACTCGTCGATGTAAATGCGTAGCTTTCGGACGGATGATATAGATTTTCTGGTGGACAACTCATCACCTGGGAGAACGACGCTCTCGCATCGCTGACAAATATCCAGAGCCTCTTCAGCATCGCGTTTTGCTTTAGCAAAATCAGTGTGGCGCCCCACGGCCGCCTTACCTGCCCATGCAAATGCCATCACGTATCCAGAATGAACTCGGTCGTTAGCCGGAAGACTCTTATCCAATGCGAACAATTTAATTATTGCGATGGATTTATCTAGCGCTTGAAGGTCGGGTTTGCGAACACCCCAATTATTTAGGTCAATACATCGAGATATCTTCAATCGCACTAAACTCTTTGGATGGTGCACGATCGCTAATCTATGAGTTTCGCCCCAGAAATCTTCTGATAGTTTGAAAACATGATCATCTTTAGAATAAAGAGCACATTTTGCCAATGTGTGCGCAGTCAAATCGAGGAATGCCACCCTAGTCGGACTCTTCTCAGGAAATTTACTACTGAAATGATAAAGCTTAGTCGACGCTGCCCGCATTAAGAATTCGATAGGAGTAGATCTATCCGAATCCAATATGGGAGAGAAACCGTCATTAGATGCGATTCTCGTCAGTACGAACAGACTAAGATAGTTTTTCCATGCGGATTTCTCTGTGAGTAGCGGCACCTCCTCCTTAATCAATGATGCTAGGTATCTAACGATGTCATGATGATTATGCGCATCGGCCTCAAAAGAGAAGATTGATTCCAAATACCCATGCACGAGAAAGCACTTTATGGAATCTTCTATCACCAAATCATCGACGAACCCCACAAAGGCGGAAAGCGACACGCGACTTGTTGGGAACAGGACCTGATTGAGTTTTTTATTGTAATCCGTGTTGATAAAAAAGTTTGAAGCCCGCAAATCTTTTGCAACAATCAAAGGGTGAATCGCTACCTTGTCGTCTGGTGTATTAATCTTCGAGATACATTTCAGAATAGAAACTCTGCAGGCGAGCGATGGGGTAGCCCCTGAATAAAACTCAGAGCCATATGTCTCCAAGTCGGCAGCAGCCTGCAGTGTATAATCCAAAGTCTCCAAACACTCACCGGACCAAGCGGCCACAGTTTGGTATCTAAGCAGGTTGTTGACGGATGCCGCCCATCGTGGGCTAAATTTTTCTGCCTCGAGATTTACAACAATCTTGTGTGAGTTCTCTGTCGCCGCACGCCAATCAGCGACATTGCTAGATCGCCTGCACAGTTCGCTCAGAACGTTGCTTATGCTTTCCCTAATCCGTAGTTCGGTTACCGCATTGAAGCCCGGAAATGATGATTCTACGAGTTGTCGAGTGTTTCGCAGAATGCTGCGCAACGAATCTAGATCGTACTTCGAAGGATGAGCGAACGCGTCGGTGGAAATAGATGCAACCTCTCGCGTAACGACTTCAGCGATCAGATTATTCAAAGCACCATCATTGAAATCCACATGAATCTTTGCGTGAATTTTCTCCTTGGACCGTAGACCTAAAATATTGATGGTATTGATATTCCCGGATTTTGCGTGGTCACCCCAGATGATGATATCTGCATTGGCTTTCGCCAACCACTTCATAGCACGCTGCTCGATACGGCGCTCGTCTTGGTCCGTATCACCCGTGCCTTGAAGGGACAGAGGGAACTTTGCGGCAATCAGCGGCCTGCCCTCTCCACCATCGGCGCCGACTGGTCGAACGTAATTTTGGCGCAGATGTGAGAGTATCAGGTAGGAGATAGAGCGGTTATCATCGCCCCGAAGATCACAAACTAATACGCCAAGCGCGTCCCCTTTCCTCATACTGAAGTACCTGGCCTTTATCCGCGCCCACAGCGAGCGTGGTAAAGACGGCTTGGTGACCGCCAAGACGGCAGTGCCAATCAACATACCTGCGACACTGACAAAGATGTCGCGATTAACGGATCCCGACTGCAGTATTGTTTCTAGCACTAACGCCCCCAAGCAGATGATCCCGAATGAATCAGTATTTTATTTTCTTTTCAAGATGTCTGGGCGACTTGTCCAACTTAAGATTGTCATTTGCGGCACCAACAACGCCCCAATATTTCTGGTGCGGCTTGCATGTTATTTTCACCGAGTTGGCTAGTTCAGAGGGAGCAGCATGCCGCCGCCATACCCCGGATGTGCACAGTTACTGCACGGATAGAATTTTGGTATCCGTGCGTTAACTTTTAGTTGAATATTAATTCGAAATTGGTTGTGTTCCCCCACGGCATTCTGTGATGGGGACTGGGCGTTGAGCGACTTTTTTGAAATTGCATATGCGGCGGCGTCGAACCGACTCTGCCTCTTCACCGGTACTGGCTTTTCAATGGCCATGAGCGAAAATAGCGCGCCGAGTTGGCATGGTTTGCTTGAGCAAATATGCGATGCCCACATAAAAAATCAGGCGTTTAAAGACGCAATTTTCTCGAAGAGCGGCGGAAGTCACCTCCTACTTGAGGAGGCCGCTCAAATAATTGGCATCGAGTTGGCGAGGAAAGATATCAGTCTGCATGAGGAGGTGGCAGCCCTGATATCCAAAGTTAAGCTATCCGGAAGCTTCGCAGAGACAAAAAAGTTCTTGTCGGAAAAACCGCTGAGAATTGTCACCACAAACTACGACAAACTTATAGAAGAGTTGGCTGAGGATGATTGCCTATCTTTGTGTCCGGGCCGCCCGGTCCCAAGATCAGATGCTCGTGTAAAGGTGTACCACGTTCACGGCTCGATCGATGTGCCCAACAAGATGGTGATCACCGCCGACGACTATTTTAATTTTATGCATACTGAGAGTTACTTTTCTCGGAAACTGAGCACCATCCTTCATGAGAACACCGTGGTTATCCTTGGATACTCACTAGGTGACACAAATCTAAAGGCCATTCTGAATGAGTACCGGGGGTTTGTCAGAAGCCACGCGGTAAGCAACAGCGTGTTCCTGGTATCCCGAAGCAAAGTTGATCAGCGTGTCGCGGACTACTATTCGAACAGCTACGGAATACGTGTGATATCTGAAATCGGTATCGAGGAGTTCTTCAAGAAAATCGGAGAGCAGAAAAGCGACGTTTCTACAGTCAAGAAAGCTTTGAGCAACATAAAGAAAGTACTGAATAAAAATCGATCATATAAAGAAACGTACATTTCGGTTGAGAGCTCATTTTATGAAATCATTTCGGCGTTAGGTGCCGTCGGAGCTGACCTGAAGCAGGAACGCGTGGAGCAAGTTCTAGCCGACATCATCACCAAGAAGACATCTCTTTGCGGACAAAGCGGCGCTTGGGAACAATATGTTCATCTTGCCTCTTGGCTAACATATTTGGGAGGGTTGGTGGATGTCCGGGGCACATCAATCGAGCTCACCTATCTAAAGTCAGTTCAGTACTCGATGGAGCATATGAGCAAAAGAAAGCGGCTTGGATATTCCTGGCATGCATATGGCGTTTGGGATACTCGGTGGACAGCGATAACTGCCGACAACCGCTCTATTATAGCTAAATATATCCTGGACAATTGCGCGCATGTCGACGCCACTGAAGTCACATCTCGCGGTTAGTTAAAGCCAACAAAAAAGGCCGGTGCTATTCGCCCCAGCCTTCCTGTAGCTATCGCGTCTGCCAGTACATCCGTGGTCAGTGCACAAGCGTTATTTACTTCCGGTATGCGAGGCCGCCCCAGACACGGCCCTCGTCCCTGTGACGACCGCCGTGTACCGCCCCAATGTAGGCAGCTGCCGCAGACACAAGAGCAGAAGCAGCCAAGAGGAACGCGGTTAAGATGCCCGCAACTCGTGCCTTTTCAGCGGCATCTACAGCCTTCGCTTTTGCGTCTTCCACGGCTTTCTCAGCCTCAGCCCTCAGATCGTCGATCTTCTTCTGAGCCTCGTCGACTTTCTGCTGCGCCTGTGTCCGCACCGCCTGCACGCGATCGACTGTCTGGTTGACGCGCGTCTGAGCGTCAGGCTGGCTAATGCCGGTACGAGCCGCGATCTGATTAGTGAGCCAGGTGCGATCGGCGTCGGAAATTTCTCCAGTTGAAAGCAGGTTGCTCAGAATACCACCGGCTTGACGCTGAAAATCGGCACCGTTCTGATCGCCGTCAATTGCAGGCGTATCAGTTCGCAAAAGCGTGTCAGTGAAATAGTCGATCGGATTTGCCTTTAAACCCTGAGGAAGAGCCTCTTCAATGCTCGGAGCCGCAGCCTGACCAGCGCCTTGAGCGACGCCTCCAATAGCGTTACCGGCTCCAGATACAACCCCGCCAGCCAACTGGCCAACGCCCTGGGCAACTCCGCCGACCGCAGAACCAGTCGCCTCTACAGCGGATTGCGCTACGCTGCCAACGGCCCTTGCGCCACCTGACACGACACCGAGAGCAAGCAAGGCCGAAATAACAGTTCCAAGACCCCAAACAACGAGACCATTGATGCCGTCTCGTGTCGTCAGTTCGTTACGGTCGGCCGATCCAGCCGGGCGCCGCATACGACCCGTAATATAGCCGCCCAACATGTAAGAGCCAACCATCGAGATAACGACGAACAATCCTGTAATGATCAGCCAGATCACGCTGATTTCACCGCCGTCATCGGCCGATATCGAACTCAGACCCAGACCTCCGGCAAAAGCGGTAAGGATGGCGACTGCGCCGGATGCTATTACGGTGCCCGCGAAGATGGCTGGCCAATCAACATAGCTGCGATTTGTTTCAGTACCGATAGGATCGACCATTAGCGTAGCCCCAAAAATGAGAGAATGAACAGGACGATTACGACTAGCCCAACGAGATAAATGATAGAGTTCATGTTGCGTCTCCTCCGGAGGGAAAATATCGGCTCCGCGTGGCGGGTGATTGTGTGCTGCGAAAAACAAGAGCTGGTTGCTCTAAGGCCAAACTCGGTGCGACCGGAAAAGTTTCACAAACAGAGTTTCCCCGCGCCGCCCGCATTGCTGATGTTCGACAGATGTGCGCTCGGACATAGAAAACCCCGCCTAAGCGGGGTTCCTAAAATTACCAGCCTTGACGACCATACCAGTCGTCGACGTCTTTCTTGGTCTGGTCTTTGGCATAGCCGTAGCGCTCCTGGATCTTGCCTTCGAGCTGCTCGCGCTTACCGTTGATGACATCAAGGTCGTCGTCGGTGAGTTTGCCCCACTGCTCCTTAACCTTGCCCTTCATCTGCTTCCAATTACCTTCTACGCGGTTCCAATCCATTGATATGTCTCCTCTTTGTTGTGTGAGGAGAAAACGCAAGATAGCGCAAATGGTTCCCCGATAAGTAAGAACGGCGATCAAAGCCGCCGCAGACGAGACAAAAAAAGCCGCCAGCCCTGCAAGGCCGGCGGCTCTATATTTTACCACCAAAATGGTGGTTTTCGCTTGCGTGACCACCAAAATGGTGGCATAAAGAAATCACCGAAGCAAACCCGCTTCGGCAACCCGACTGGAGGATACCATGAGCATCAAGCTCACCGTCCAAGTCCGGTTCGGCAAGTGGAGAGTAACGATCTCCATCGGCCGTTAAACTGGGGGCCGGAGGGGCTGCAACCTCTCCGGTTCCCCAAGATAACAAAAGGGAGTGTGGAATTCAATGTCGGCTGAAGAACTGAAGGCGTTGCGCAAATCTACCTGTATGTCCCAGAAAGACTTTTCGATAGCGATGGGCCTTCCTCTACGGACATACGAAAATTTAGAGAGCGGTCGAGTAGATGTTCGGCAAGTCCACATGAATGCGGCGAAATGGGCGATAGTCGAAATACTGGCACAAAACAACCTAGGACTGATCCACGCGCCGGATGAGGTCGTTCTGACAGTTCAACGTGCCGCAGGCAACATCGACTAGGCCGCCCTCACAAACACCGCCAACTCCCGCCTGACCGGATCACGCTCCTCTCTCTCCACAAGCGCGCCTTCACGCATCAGCGCACTCACGAGGCTGGACGCCCGCTTGCGCTGCAATTTCAGCCGACATATTTCGCCTGGTGGCTGTTCAGCCTGTTGCTGAAGCATGTATCCTCAGGTTGAAGAATCGGGAGGACGCAAACGGCAGTTTATTTAGTGACTTATGATTTAAACAAAGAGACCAAACGCCCCGACATATTGAAAGATATCAGGGACGGAGACAGCTGGGCGATGCTATCAGAATCGTCCTACGCAATAGAAACTAACGAGACCCCCCGTCAGGTCTATGATCGTCTCAAAAAGCACTTGGACGGAAATGACAACTTGTTGGTTGTCACGATGAAAAATCCCTATTACGGCCAAGCGACGAAAGACGTCATCGACTGGCTTGATAGCAAACTGCAATAAAAGAAAGGGGCGGCATCGCGACCGCCCCTTCGTTCAAATCCGCACCGCGCCAGTTGTGAACGAACCGAGCCCGGTGGCAAAATATCCGCCTGGCACGTCAAGCCACTTTGCGATCTTCTCACCCTTCGCTGCCGCCCTGACAAGCATGCCCTTGCCGAGGGCGTCGTCGACCAGGCCGTGAAGCCGTGATTTCGACAGGGCTTTCAACTCGTCCGTAAGTCTCTCACGCATCTCGAACACGCCGCTGGCGCCTGTCTTTGTGAACGGAGCTCCAGCGTTTGCCGCGGCTTCGATCGTCACCACCAAGGCGCCAATCAGGTCACCCGTCGGCGGAGTCGCCGAGCCCAGCAGAGCAGTCTTGTCGACTAACAGGCCATGGTCATTTCGCACGTAAGTAGAGATGACGCGCCGAGCCGCACCGTTGGCCTTAACGACGCCACCCAGCACCACCTTCCCGGGCATGAACTCGACGCCGATAGCCTTGCACACCTTGCGCGCTCTTCCCTCTTCTGCCGGCCACATGGCGTAGGCTAGCCGTAGGCCATCGACCAATGCCGTGCTGCCGCGGATGCTGTCGCGCGCATCGCTGAGCGTTTCGATCGGCTTCGGTGTTTTCCTCATGTGGTGCGCGACAAGTACTGTAGCACCCGTTTCCGTAGCGAGCCTTGAAAGGGACGAGCAGACGAACTGCCCCGCGGCTGGATCCTCATTGAGCGGGAGGTGTGCGAAGCTGGCCAACGGATCGAATGTCACCAGCCGGAGATCATCGATTTCCGATAGCTGATCGCAGATCCTGCGATAGTTGTCCGTCTCTTGCAGACCCTTCTTTTTGTCGTCCTTCCAGAAGGCCTGGGCGCCACCTGCAGACGGGAGTGGGACGACGATCATCTTCCGGCCGAGTTCGGAAAACCTGTGCCCCTTATGGTCCAGGGCAGCGATGCGCCGATGAACTTCGCTGGCGTCATCTTCGCTTGTGATCATCACCGATGTGCCCCGCGCCAACACCTTGCCGCCGAATATCGGCGTATCATAGGCGCCTGAGCCAAACGAGACGCGTCGGTGGAGCTCGAGCATTGCGTATGATTTGCCCGTGTCACCCATCGCAGACACCATTCCAGGCACACCCGCTGGCATCACACCGTCCACTAGGTATTCGACCTTGGGCGGCTCGCCTTTGAAGCGATCCACGGTCCAGTCGAAGATTGAGAACACCGGCCCGATAGGGACATTGTCGTTCGCGGCGACTTTCTCCTCCAATCGGGCAAGCCGCTTTGCGACGCTGTTTACAATGAAGCGCGAGATGGCATCTTGGTCCATCATCGGTGTGTTGTCCTGCGCCGGGAAGTCGGGCTCCGGAATATGGCGCGGGTTTTGAATGCCAGCCTTCAGCCCGTTTTCAATGGTCTTGCAGCAACGTGACCAGTCCCTGCCCCAGCCACGTGCAACGTCTTGCAACAGCGCGCGTGCCTCCGCTTCACCGATCGCACCTGCGCCGACGATGGTACCGATGGAGAAGGCAGCATCGTTCAGTGCATTGTTACGGCTGCCCATGGGCGCACCAGCAAGGTCCGCCAGCTCACGGTCGACGGCGGCATCCACATAGGCGTTGTTGGTCGCAGCAGACAGACTGTACTGCGTATGGGCCGGCGCAGACTTCGGCAGCAGCAGGTCGAGCAGCCACGCCGGCGCGTCTGCGATTTCGCGCGTGTCCGTTTCCCATTTGTAGGAGCGGCCATTGGCCATCGTGCTGCCAGCGGCAAGCACGTAGCCGCCTTCGGAGCGGATATCGACACCAGCGCCAAGCGCGCCGCGGTTGCGGGTGCCCACAACGTATTTGAAGTAGATATGCAGCCCGCCGTTAGGGCTCGTCACGCGTGCCGTGTCGGGCAGCGGACCGTGCTCGGCCTCCATCTCGGCCAGCCAGTCGAAGCCGTTGGCGCCGCCCGGCTTGTTGTCGATGTCGAGTGCGAAGAATCCTGTCTTCTCGCCCGTTGGCAGGCCAACAGCTGCATCCGGATATTTCGTCCACATCCGTTCGATAAGCGGCCTATTGAGGGTAGCGCCCTTGAAGCCGTTAGGCGTCAAAGGCGTCTTTTCGCCAAGCGTAATGATCTCGCCGGTTGCCGGGTCGACATGCTCCTCAGAGTGTGAGCGGCAGGGAAACACGGCCCACGCCTTGTCGTTGTAAGATAAAGCCACGTCCATCGGTGAGGGCGTGGCGTGTAATGGAGGCGGGTTGCCAACTGCGGAAAGCGTTGAATGGCCATTGAGTGTCACGCAACCACCTTCCTTAGCTCAAACGGCATGAAATCGATCGCGTATTTTCCATCGTTACGCATGGAAAAAAATCGGCCAAGTAATTCTCTCGTGTTTGAAATTTCGTCACGAATACCGCACGCGACGCAAAAAGCGAGGAACCGCTCAGAGGCTTTGCAGCCTTCTTTATCCAACATAAAATGAAAAGACTGCTCGAGCTTGGTTTGGTCACCATCGGTTGGTTCAGCGAAGACGTTCAATCTTACCATGCCGTTTTCCACGTGGTGGTCTATGGCCCAAACGCGCCAATTTCGCCACGAAGACTCCAGGTATTTAAATGAAGGCACCGCAATTCTGAGCGAATAATTATCAGCAAAACTGCTTTCGTTTTCCATAGACTGGCCTCACATTTCAGCGATTGGGTAGGTACCTGCCGACGCGTGCCGGCAGGTTGTTAGCGGTGTGAGTGGGGGTGGTCAGGCGGCTGCGATTGTGCGCAGATTTGCGATGATGGCTCGCCATGCTGAGACTGTGAAGTCGATGCATATGAGCGCGTCTTCATCTTCAAGCTTTTCGAAAGAGCATTCTCGGCCCTCTGATTCTTGCTCAAATTCTTCGGAGAATTTGTAGGCCAGTCTCTCTGCTAGCATCCCAAGGAACTCCGATGACGTCACAGGGGGGGGGGCAATACTGTATCGAAATCGCAAGCGGTGAGAACGTAGGATTGTGTTTCAGTCATAGCTTCTCCTTCGCCGGCAGCGCCGGACGTTGAATGTGGTTGGGAATGGTGGTGGAGAATTAGGCGGGAATGCTCATCGCATCAGCGACAGCAATCTCTTCCGCAATGGCAAACCCGCGCATGAAGTCGGAATGCTCGATATCTGGGAAACGGTCACGGACGACGCTGACGCGATGCCGCTCGGGGATTTTGCGGTATTCCTCGATCAGGAATTTGGCGAATTCAGCAGAGCGGTCTGTCATGCGGTCACCCTCGCCCGTGCGTTATCGTTCGCAAAGTCATAAACGGCCGTTCGACGCGAGCCGTGTAACCAAGCGTCCAAGTCGCTAGTTTCGTATTGAACGCGTCCCCCCGTCTTCATGTAGACCGGACCAGTACCGTTTAGGCGCGTCTTATTAAGCCATGAAGGCGACATACCAAGGTACGCCGACGCCTCGATAGTATTCAATCGCATGGTGTCTCCTCACCTCCAGACGGAGTCTGGGCGCTAAAGTGAAAATGTGGATTTTGAGAAGGATCGGTCGCGGGCTATGCCGGGTTAGGGTTAGCGGTGCGACGCACCATTCAGCCGGGTCACCCGGCGCTGCTTCGTGAAGGGCACCACCCCTTCAAATATCGCGACCACCACAATCGCGAACACAAAATATATAGACTGATTTTACAAAAATTTCGACTGGTTTATTCACCGGCGGTTGCAATAAATTGTTTGACGCATTTGTAAAAAATATCGGATTTCGTCTTCAGCTTGCCAAGACTGTCAGATGGTCCGGTACGACGAGAGGTACAACAAACCCATTTTTTGCCCTGAAAAGCAGCCTAGTCGGTCCAATCGATCATCGGGGCCACGGCGAAGATTTTTTCGCCGCTTGCAAGCGCTTGTCTGTACATGGATTAACCTCTTTGCGCCGGCTTCTACAGCAAAGGACCGCAAAAAGCCAGTTTTGCCCTCGCCAGCATTTTCAACTGGAAATCAGCCCGGAATCGCGGGACAAGAATTGCACCTTAAAAAGACGACAGGAAACTCCCATGGCCGCCACCGTCATCCCCGCCCCGCAACCCGTGCTCCTGCCCGTGGACGGCACGAGCGACATGTTCCCCGTGCGGCGGGTCTATTGCGTCGGTCGCAACTATGCCGATCACGCGATCGAGATGGGTCACGATCCCTCGCGTGAGCCACCCTTTTATTTCCAGAAGAACCCGGACAATCTCCTGCCCGAAGGTCAGGATTTCCCCTACCCGTCACTGTCTTCGAACGTCCATTATGAAGTCGAATGCGTCGTGGTGCTGAAAAGCGGCGGTGCGGATATTCCGGCGGGCGAAGCGTTGAACCACGTCTGGGGTTACGCCGTCGGCATCGACATGACGCGCCGTGATCTGCAGGACGGCCTGAAGAAGATGGGACGCTCCTGGGAGGGCGCCAAGGCATTTGAATATTCCGCGCCGGTTTCGGCCATCGTCCCCGCAGAGAAAATCGGCCATCCGGCGACCGGCGCGATCTGGCTCGATGTCAATGGTGAACGCAAGCAGACGGGCGATCTTGCGCAGATGATCTGGAAGGTGCCGGAAGTGATCGCCGAGCTTTCCAAGCTCTTCACGCTTGCCGCCGGCGACGTGATCATGACCGGCACGCCGGCTGGCGTCGGCCCCATCGTGCGCGGCGACAGGATCGAATGTGGCGTCGAAGGTGTCGGCACGCTGTCCGTCACTGTCTCCTGATCATGATCGACGCATAATCCATAGGGAGGAACCGCCATGCCGCTTTTTCGTCTCGGCAACCGGGTGCCGCAGACCCCCGCTGCGGATCGTTACTGGGTGGCTCCCGACGCCAATGTCATCGGCTCTGTGACGCTGGGTGAGGATGTCGGCATCTGGTTCGGCGCGACACTGCGCGGCGATAACGAACCGATCAGCGTCGGGCGCGGCACCAATATTCAGGAGGGAGCGGTGGTGCATAGCGACCCCGGTTTTGCCGCAACGATCGGCGAAATGTGCACCATCGGCCACCATGCCATCGTGCATGGCTGCACTATCGGCGACAATTCGCTGATCGGTATGGGCGCGACGATCCTGAATGGCGCGAAGATCGGCCGCAACTGCCTTGTCGGCGCCAATGCACTGGTGACCGAGGGCAAGGAATTCCCGGATAATTCGCTGATCGTCGGATCGCCGGCGCGAGCGATCAGGACGCTGGATGACGAGGCCGTCGCCGGCCTTCGCCGCTCAGCCGAAAAATACATCGAGAACTGGAAGCGTTTTTCGAAAGACCTGGCGATCATCGAAGGATGAGAAACGGCGGGCGATAACGCCCGCCCGGGCAACAATGCCTATGACGCGCAATTGGCGCAGAGGCCGCGAATTTCAATCGTGGTCTTTTCCGCCTTGAACTTGCTGTCCTTCACCCAGCGCTCGAGGCGATGGTCGATTTCGTGATCATGGAATTCGGTCACCTGCCCGCAGGATTCGCAGATGGCAAAGGCCACCGTTCCGTGATGATGGGAGCAGCATTCGGCCTGCGTGTGGGTGCAGGCAACGAAGGCGTTGAGGCTTTCCAGCCGGTGCACGAGACCATATTCAACAAGCTTTTCCAAAGCCCGGTAAACCTGCAGCGGCGCGCGGAACCCATCATCCCGCAGCTTGTCGAGGATCATGTAGGCGCTGAGCGGCTGATGCGCATTCGACAGGGCATTCATGACCAGCGACTGGTTCTTGGTGAGGTTCTGCTGGGTCTGCACATTCATGACTTGCCTCCTTCATCCGCGGAGCGGGAAAAACCCGGCGCCGGTAACAGGCTTATAACGAACAGGATCACGGCGGCAACCACGATGGAGGGGCCGGACGGCGTATCATAGGTCAGCGAGCCGAACAGGCCGCCAATGACGGCAACCGCGCCGATCAGCGAGGCGACCACGGCCATCACCTCAGGAGTGGCCGAAAAGCGCCTTGCGGTCGCCGCCGGTATGATGAGCAGCGAGGTAATCAGCATGATGCCGACCACCTTCATGGCAATGGCGATCACCAGCGCCATCAACAGGGTGAAGATGAGCTTGGCCCGTTCCGGGTTCAGCCCCTCCGCCTCTGCGAGCTCATTATTGACGGTGGAGGCGAGCAGCGACCGCCACAGGAAAACCATGGCGACGATAACCACCAGTCCGCCGCCCCAGATCAGCGCGATATCGCTGCGGGTAACGGCCAGAATATCGCCGAACAGGAACGAGACGAGATCGATGCGCACCCAGCTCATGAAGGCGACGATGACGAGACCGATCGCAAGCGCCGAGTGGGACAAGATGCCGAGCAGCGCATCGGCGGAAAGCGCCTGCCGCCTTTGCAGGAAAATCAGCAGGATCGAAACGGCCGACGCCACCAGAAAAACGCTGACGATGAGGTTGAGCTGCAGCAGCAGCGACAAGGCAACGCCAAGCAGTGCGGAATGCGCCATCGTATCGCCGAAATAGGCCATGCGCCGCCAGACGACGAAACAGCCGAGGGGACCGGCGGTCAGGGCAACGCCGATGCCCGCGAGCATGGCGCGAACGAAGAAATCGTCAAACATGGCGCTCTCCCTGCCCGTGGCTTGCGGGGCCGTGGCCCTGATGGTCATGCTCGTGACCGCAGCCGCATTCGCCATGGTCATCATCGCGGTGACCATGGTCATGCGTGTGATGATGGCCATCTTCGGGATGGCAATGATCGGTCACGGAGCCATCCGCATGCTGTACCCGGCCATCGGGCAGATGGGTGTGATCGTGATGGTGACTGTAAACGGCAAGGCCCTTGGCGGCCGCCCCGCCGAACAACCGCATATATTCCGGGCTCTGGCTCACCGCCTGCGGCGTTCCGCGGCAGCAGACATGCCCGTTCAGGCATATCACGGTGTCGGTTTCCGCCATCACCACATGCAAATCATGCGAGATTAACAAAATTCCGCAATTGCTTGAATTTCTGATATTTTTTATCAGTTCATAGAGCGCTATCTCCCCGGAGAAATCGACACCCTGAACAGGCTCATCAAGAACCAGCAGATCCGGCTTGCGCGCGATGGCACGGGCGAGAAGCGCACGCTGGAACTCGCCGCCGGACAGATGCTGGACTTCTGCACCCGCCAGATGCGCGATGCCCGTGGCGTTCAACGCCGCATCGATCTCGCAGGCAGCGAGCGGCCCGGTCAGCGTCATCAGCCGACGCACGGAAAGCGGCATGGTCCAGTCCACGGATAGCTTCTGCGGCACATAGCCAACACGCAGACCGGCAATGCGCGACACCTCACCTTCGCTTGGCTTCAACACGCCGATGGCCATTTTCGCACTGGTGGATTTCCCCGAACCATTGGGGCCGATCAGCGTAACGATCTCGCCTTTGCTGACGGAAAACTCCACGCCGCGCACAAGCCAGCGGCCGTTGCGCTGCACGCCGGCATTGGAAAGGGAAACCAGTATGTCGCTACCCTTGGGGGCGGAATGAAGCATGGGATTGTCCGATTGGCGATGTTGCTTACCGCTATTGCATACGTTATAGAGTTACGCAATAAATGTAATAACATAACTATACTTCTTCAAGTGGAGTGCATTTCATGAAGTCGATCCTGATCCCGCTCATGGCATCGGTGGCAATAGCAGTGGCCGCTTCCGGCGCAACGGCCGCACCCAATGTCGTGGTCTCGATCAAGCCTGTCCACTCCCTTGTCGCGGCAATCATGCAGGGCGTGGGCGAACCGCAGCTCCTCGTCGAAGGTGTGGCCTCTCCTCACACCTATAATCTCAGGCCCTCCAATGCACGCACGCTGGAAAAGGCCGATCTGGTCTTCTGGGTCGGGCCCGGGCTCGAAGCTTTCCTGGAAAAGCCGCTGGAGGCGCTGACCAGCAAGGCGACTGTGGTGGAACTGGAAGACGCCAAGGGGCTGGAAAAGCTGCCCTTCCGCGAAGGCGGCCCCTTCGAGGCGCATGATCATGGCCAAGAAGAACACGGCGAACATGACGGCCATGCCGAAAAGGCAGGCACGCATGATCATGCCCATGATCACGACGATCATGAGCACGGCGCATATGACACGCATCTCTGGCTTGATCCCGCCAATGCCAAGGCCATGGCGCAGGAGATCGAAACCGCGCTGATTGCGGCAGATGCCGGCAATGCCGCAACCTATCAGGCCAATACGAAGAAGCTGATCGATGACATCGACGCGCTGGACACCGAAATTGCGGAAACGGTCAAGCCGGTGAAGGACAAGCCCTTCATCGTTTTCCACGATGCTTACCAATATTTCGAACACCGTTACGGCGTGAAGACGGCGGGATCGATCACCGTCAGCCCCGAAACCCTGCCAGGCGCGGATCGCGTCAGCCAAATGCAGGAAAAAGTCCGCCAGCTTGGTGCGACCTGTGTTTTTGCCGAACCGCAATTCGAGCCGAAACTAATCTCGGTCATCACCGAGGGCACGGCGGCAAAATCCGCAACGCTCGATCCGGAAGCGGCGACGCTGGAGCCCGGTCCCGATCTCTATTTCAAGCTGATGCGCGGCATTGCCGCCTCACTGAAGGATTGCCTGTCCTGATCCGGACTGGCGATCCTTCTCTCAAGGCTTCGGCGCCATCTCGGACCAGACCGGACCGCTGATGCTCTGCAGGGTTTCCGGTGACGCGCCATTGATGCGCGCAAGAAGGGCTGTCGCAAGCTCCCTGCCCGCCAGCTTGATATCTTCATTGACGGTGTGGATCTGCGGCTTGATCCAGTTCAAAAACTCTGCGGACTGCTTCGAGACGATATCGATATCCTCGCCGATCCTCACACCCGCCGCCTCGAAACCCGCCACAAGGGCGATGGTGCTGCTGCCGCTGATGGAGACGATGCCATCGGGACGATCGTCCGATTGCATCAGCCTCTGGCCAAAATCGCGAATCCTGTCGAGCGGCGTTTCAATGGTCACGGCATCGATTGGAAATTCGGAAAGGCCGAAATCCCTGATCCCGCGATTGAAGCCCTTGCGGGCATGGTCGTGGAAGGAAAAGCGTGACGGGGGCACGATCACGGCAATCCTCTTGCGTCCGCATTGAGCCAGTCGCTCGACAGCCTCATAGGCGTAAGCCTCGTTGTCGAAATCATGATAGGCATGTGCGATGCCCATATCCGAGCGGCCATGGGTGACGAAGGGCATGTTGCGCTCCGTCATGAAACGCACGCGCGGATCGTTCGGCTCGATCTTCGAAATAATCACCCCATCCGCCGAGCCGGTCTCGAGAATGTAGCGGATCGGCACCATGGAATCCTTGGCATGGGTGTGTGGTGTAACGACAAGGTGATATTGAGTGGTGGCGAGAACCTCGGTGATGCCGAACACCATCTGGCTGGTGAAACCCATCAACTCTTCATCGACGCTCAGCACAAGGGCAATCACATTGGTCTTGCCGGTGCGAAGACGCACACCGGCACGGTTCGGCTGATAGCCGATCTGCCGGGCGATAAGCCGCACACGCTCCTTGGTTTCAGCGCCGATATCCGGTGCATCCTTCAGCGCGCGAGACACGGTGGTAATGCCCAGGCCTGTCATGAAGGCGATGGTCTTCAAGGTCGGGCGTTCGCCCGTCATGGCGGGAATATCGCCCCCGCCGGATTTACCTGTATCGTTCATGTCATTTCGCCACGCTTTACCGGACAGTAATCATAGATAGCTTTTGCTCTGTTGCAAAGGCAAACGTCACAAACCGCCGACCAGCGCGCTCATGGCGACGCAAATCATGACTATAACGATATAGGCAGGGAAAAATTCCTCCGGCGCCCGCAAAACCTCCCTAACCTCAGATGCAGAGATCGCGATCGCTTCCAGGCGAAAAAATCCTTATTATTTAGATTAAATAATCAAATGAAACATATGATTCAAAACGTAAAAACATGATATATTAAAAAAAATACCCTCTGCCAGTTATCGCCTTCCGCCGGCAGGCATCTTTACCTTTGTAAGTTTCATCCTGAAGGCATGACGGAACGATTATTTTACGGTAACGTTGCCGGAGGGAGGAGACTGTCTAGCCGGACGAGCTTGTATCAGCCGGTGCACGGGCATCCGTCTTCCCCAGATTCTGACACAAGCCTGCATCATAATGCCGGCCCATCCGCTTCGAATTCATATTACGCAGGGTCCGATCATGATTTCCTCCTCCACGCCCGAAACCGTCATCGATCTGGCCGGGCTGTGGCGCCTGGAATCCGCGGAAGGAGACCATGCGACCGAACTTTCCATACCCGGCGACATTCACAGCGCACTCAAAAATGCAGGCATCATTCCCGACCCCTATCACGGTGCCAATGAAAATGCGGTGCAATGGGTCGCGCAGCGGGACTGGATCATCCAGCGGACATTCGTGCTCGATGACGCTGAAGCCAGTTGGTATCTCGACATCGATTACCTCGATACAGTCGCCATCATCTTCGTCAACGATGTCCCGGTTCTCACGGCAGACAATTGTTTCCGCCGTTACCGCCCAGACGTATCGCGCGCGCTGCGGCCCGGCGAAAACACCATCCGCATCCATTTCCACTCCAACATCGCCGCCGGCGCGGAACGGCAGGCGCGGCAGCCTTTTTATATTCCCTATCATCCGGGCAATTCGCCGATCGCCAATGGCAACATGCTGCGCAAGCCGCAATGCCATTTCGGCTGGGACTGGAACATCGCGATTGCGCCACTCGGCCTTTACGGCAAAATCCTGCTGAAGCGCCTTGATACCGCACGTATAGAACATGTCGTCACCTTCCAGCACCATGTCGAAGGCGGCGTCGAGCTGCATGTCGCCGTCACGCTGTTTGCCGAGGGCCCCGCGAGTCTGCCGGTCTATCTGTCGCTGAATGATGAAAGGCTCAGGCTCGATTGTGGCGTCGGAGCCGGTGAAACGGTGGTACGCCACGTCTTCTTCGTGGAAAATCCGGAGCTCTGGTGGCCGGCCGGCAGTGGTGAACAGACGCTCTACACGCTGACGGTGGAATTGCCTGATGAGACAGTCACCCGCCAGATCGGCTTCAGGACCATCGAGCTTCTAACGGACAAGGACGAGGCCGGCAGCCGCTTTGCCTTCCGCATCAATGGTAGGGAAATCTTCTGCCGCGGCGCCAACTGGATCCCCGCCGATGCGCTCTATTCGCTGACCAGCCGGGAAAAGACCGAGGACCTTCTCTGCTCCGCGGTCGAGGCAAATATGAATATGATCCGCGTCTGGGGCGGCGGATTTTATGAGGAAGACTGGTTTTACGATCTCTGCGACCGTCTCGGCCTGCTGGTCTGGCAGGATTTCATGTTCGCCTGCAATCTCTATCCCTGCAGCGAGGATTTCCTCGATAATGTCGAACACGAGGTCGATTATCAGGTGAAACGCCTCTCCTCCCATCCGTCCATCGCGCTCTGGTGTGGTGATAACGAGCTGGTGGGTGCGCTGACCTGGTTCGATGAATCTCGCAACAATCGCGACCGTTATCTCGTAGCCTATGACCGCCTGAACCGCACCATCGAACGGGCTCTGAAAAAAGCCGCTCCCGAAGCGCTCTGGTGGCCATCGAGCCCCGCCTCCGGTTATCTCGATTATGGCGATGCCTGGCACGCGGATGGTTCCGGCGACATGCACTACTGGTCCGTCTGGCACGAGAACAAGTCGTTTAATAATTACCGTTCGGTGAAGCCGCGCTTCTGCTCCGAATTCGGTTTCCAGTCCTATACATCCATGCCCGTCATCCGCACCTACGCGGAAGACAGGGACATGAACATCGCCTCCCCGGTCATCGAGTTGCACCAGAAGAATGTCGGCGGCAATGAGCGCATCGCCGGCACCATGTTCCGCTACTTCCGCTTCCCGAAGGATTTCGAGAATTTCGTTTATCTGAGCCAGGTGCAGCAGGCGCTGGCCATCCGCACGGCTGTCGATTACTGGCGCTCGCTGAAGCCCCATTGCATGGGCACGCTTTATTGGCAGCTCAACGATACCTGGCCGGTCGCCTCATGGTCGAGCCTCGATTATGGCGGCGGCTGGAAAGCGCTTCATTATGCCGCCCGCCGTTTCTTCCAGCCCGTCACCGTCTCGGCCATCCCTTCCGACGATGGACGCCGGGTGAGCTTCTCCATGGTCAACGACACGGCGGAAGATGTGGAAATCGACATGAACATCGTTGCGCTGACCATGGACGGCAACCGCGTGCCGCTGAAATCCGCCAACGGCACCTGCGCGACCGACAGGGCCGCCACGCTGACGGATATCGACATGGACAGCCTGCCTGATGGCGCCATCCTCGCCTGGAATTTCATCGCTTCCAACGGCATGACCGGCGAAGGCCACCATGTGCGCGACACCTACAAAGCGCTGGAGCTTCAGCCTGCTGGCCTGACATTCACCACCAACACACTGAAAAACGGCCAGTTCGAAATCGATGTGACGGCTACGGGTCTCGCCCTCTTCGTCATGCTGGAGGCCGATCAGCCCGGGCGCTATTCGGATAATCTGTTCGATCTTTCCGCTGGCGAAACGCGCCGTATCATCTTCACCCCGAAAGCGGATGGCGGGCAGCCGCATTTCCGCATCTTCGATCTTTATACCTGCCAATCCTCGCATTGAAACAAGGCGGAGAAAGGCATAACCATCCCTCTCGGAAATGACAGGTGCGCCCGCGCCTGTCCCATCAGTTCAAAGGGCTGCCGGATTCTGCGCAGCCGATCATCAGCAAATGGAGGAAGACCCATGGTTTGGCAACCGGCCGAAAACCGATACAAATCCATGAAATACAATCATTGCGGAAAGACCGGCCTGAAACTGCCGGCGATTTCGCTCGGCCTTTGGCACAATTTCGGCAATGACACGCCACACCAGACCAAACAGGCCATCTGCCGCCGCGCCTTTGATCTCGGCATCACCCATTTCGATCTCGCCAACAATTACGGCCCGCCGCCCGGTAGCGCCGAAACCGCCTTCGGTGAAATCCTAAAGACGGATTTCAGAGGTTATCGCGACGAGATGATCATCTCCTCCAAGGCCGGTTACAACATGTGGCCAGGTCCCTATGGCGAATGGGGCAGCCGCAAATACGTAATCGCCTCCTGCGACCAGAGCCTGAAGCGCATGGGGCTGGATTACGTCGATATCTTCTATTCCCACCGTTTCGACCCCAATACGCCGCTTGAGGAAACCTGCGGCGCCCTGGACCAGATCGTGCGCTCGGGCAAGGCGCTTTATGTCGGCATCTCGTCCTACAATTCGAAGCGCACCCGTGAGGCCGCAGCGATCCTGAAGGACCTCGGCACGCCCTGCATCATCCACCAGCCGAGCTATTCGATGATCAACCGCTGGATCGAGGAAGACGGTCTCGTCGATACGCTGGAAGAACTGGGTATCGGCTCCATCGTCTTCTCCCCGCTGGCGCAGGGCATGCTGACCACGAAATATCTCGGCGGCGTGCCGGACGGCAGCCGTGCTGCGCAGAGCAAGTCGCTCAACCCGGCCTTCCTCAACGAGCGCAATGTCGAGAACATCCGTGCACTCAACAGCATTGCCGAGCGGCGTGGCCAGACGCTGGCGCAGATGGCGATTGCCTGGGTTCTGCGCGGCGGCCGCATCACCTCGGCGCTCATCGGCGCAAGCCGTGTCGAACAGGTCGAGGATTGCGTGAAGGCGCTCGACAAGCCGGATTTCACGGCCGAAGAGCTTGCCGAAATCGACGGTTACGCCAAGGAAGCGGATATCAACCTCTGGGCAAAATCCGCCGAACGGGTCTGACCGAAAAAAAGACCGCCCGGTTTTGCCGGGTGGTCCTATCACTCAATGAGGCAGCGAAAGTCGCTACCGGAACAGAAGGGGCTCGTTGTAGGAAATCCGGCCGTTTTCGAATGGCCCCGAAGCCCCCCGCGCGCTCACATGGGTTACCCAAGCTTGGGTCGAGGTTCCTTTATTAGCCGCAGAACACGCGAATGACGGTCGACTTCGGATTAGTCACAGATTCTGTGGCAGTGCCGCTATGAACAAAGTTCAATCTTGACGGTGTGTCATTAGCAACGCGCTCTTGTCGTCCATAATGCCGCGAGTCTCCGGGAATATTCAGACCAACAGTCGCGGATGAAGGCCCTCCAATATATTTCTGGTAGCGCGACGCACCACAAGCGTCAGAAGACGACCCGGCGTTATTAAGCGTTGTCGGCGCAGTTGTGCAGCCACTAAGGGTGATCAATATGAGCGACACTGATGTAACTAATCTTGACTTCATGCTTATCTCTTCTACTCGCCTTGGTCGTGGTCAGATATATATTTCTCACTAAAGTCGCACGTATCTAATTGCAAACATTTCAGAATTTGAACGTTTTTTGAGGTGAATAAAACTATAATTGGCACAACGGATCGACGTTGAATGCCATCGCAGCGCGCGTTCGGCTCAGGCTCCGTGGTGCGTTTCGCGCACTGGAACCTGCCGTCAGCCTCGGCGCCATGGTACTTGCGCTTTCGCGGGCAAGGCGGATTTTGGGGTTTAATCAACAGCAGCATTTGCACGTGACGGCGTGGTGGACAAAACGACGGCCGGGTGGTCGGATCACTTTGGCAGCAAGAAAAATCTCAAAATAGAAGATTAACTCCCGCCCCTAACCGTTAATAACCATTACATAAATGTAATTTTAAATTCAGTTTCCGTTCATTCGTTTATTCGTAAGTTCTCCTCATCGAAACCCAAGAGGAAACTTCCATGAAAAAGTTCGTCACCATTCTTCTGGCCGCTACCGTTCTCGCCGCTCCGATGGCTCAGGCCCAAAGCCGCCACGACGATCGCCATCGCGGCGTCACCGTCGAGCGTCAGGTCACCACCAAGAAGGTCATCGTCAAGAAGCACCGCTGGGATCGCGGCCAGCGTCTGTCTGCGGGCGAACGCCGCCATGTGATCGACCGCCGCGATTATCGACGCTATCGCCTTGCCGAACCGCGCCGCGACCAGCGCTGGGTCCGCGTCGACAACCAGTTCCTGCTCATCAATGCCGTCAGTGGCCTGATCGTCGGCCTCGCCGCCGCCCGTTAATCCAGGCATCGATGAAATGAAAAAGGCCCGCTCGCGCGGGCCTTTTGTCGTTTGTCGTTTCAGCCGATCAGAAAATGTCGGCACCGCTGCCCCAAGGGCCATGCGGCTTGTCCACACCGTCGGTGCGTTCGAAACCATGCGCGCCGAAGAAGTCGCGCTGCGCCTGAATGAGATTGGCGCTGCCGCGGCCACGGCGATAGGCGTCGAAGTAACCGAGTGCCGAAGCCAGCGCCGAAACCGGCAGGCCGGAGAGAACGGCATAGGAAACAACACGGCGCAGCGGTGCGTCGGTATCCTTGACGATGCCGGCAAAGGCAGGCGTCACGATGAGGTTGGCCACATGCGGGTCCTTGGTGAAGGCCGAGGTGATCTCATCGAGGAATTCCGAGCGAATGATGCAGCCAGCGCGCCAGATGCGCGCGATCGTCGGCATCGGCAGGTTCCAGTTGAACTCCTTCGAAGCGGCCGACATGATGGCGAAGCCCTGCGCATAAGCGCCGACCTTGGCGGCCAGAAGCGCGCTTTCCAGATCGGCGATGAAGGCCTTTTTGTCAGCCGGTGCCGCTGCAAGGGTCGGCAGGCCGAAGATCTTCTCGGCAGCTTCGCGCTCGTCCTTCTGCGACGACAGGATACGGGCAGCCACGGCCGCCTCGATGGCGGTTGCGGCGACGCCCATGTTCTGCGCCTCGATGACCGACCACTTGCCGGTGCCCTTCTGGCCGGCCTTGTCGAGGATCAGATCGACCATCGGCTTGCCGGTGATCGGATCGGCGGCGCGCAGGACCTTCTCGGTGATTTCGATCAGGTAGGAATTCAGGCGACCCTTGTTCCACTCGGCGAAAACATCGGCGATTTCGACGGCGCTCATGCCAAGGCCATCACGCAGGATGCCGTAGATTTCGGCGATCATCTGCATGTCGGCATATTCGATGCCGTTATGGATGGTCTTGACGAAATGGCCAGCGCCGTCATTGCCGAGCCATGCCACGCACGGATCGTTGTTGTACTTGGCGGAAATGGAAGTCAGCACCTTCTCGACGCGCTTCCAGCTATCCTCGGTGCCGCCGACCATGATCGACGGTCCATGGCGCGCGCCTTCTTCACCGCCGGAAACGCCCATGCCGATAAAGGTCAGGCCGCTATCCTTCAGATTGTCGAAACGGCGGATCGTATCGCGGAAATTCGCATTGCCGGCATCGATCATGATGTCGCCGTTGGCGAGGTGCGGTTTCAGGATTTCCATCTGCTGGTCGACCGGATCGCCGGCCTTGATCATGATGATGATCGGGCGCGGAGGGCGAATGGCGGCGACGAATTCCTCGATGGTTTCGCAGGGGATCAACTGTCCCTGCAAGTCCCCAGCCTCGGCGTAGAATTTTTTCGTCGCTTCAGGGGTTCGGTTGAATACGGCAATCTTGTTGCCCTTTTCCGCGATGTTCAACGCCAGGTTCGAGCCCATGACGCCGAGACCGATCAAACCGATTTCTGCCTGTTCCACGGATGTGCCTCCATCTTGCTTTTAGGTGGTCGTGTTGTGGCACTGTAATGAACAAACGGCAAGGCTGGGGGCGACTGAAACGATTAAATTTTGATGACGCAAATCAGCTTTGCATATTTGCGACAGGTCGAGGCCAGGTCAAAACTGACCTTTTGCGTCCCCTTCAAGAGGGCCGTGGCCGGTCATCACCATCGTCGATTACCCGCCAGGCGGCCCCGTCCATATCGTCATACTGCCCTGATCGAACCGACCAGAGGAAGGCGAAAAGCCCGAGCGCGCCCAGAAACAGCGCGACGGGAATGAGATAGATCAGCATGTTCATGCCAGTTGCGCCCCCTCGCCCGCAAATCCTGTTTTTACGTCGTTCCGGGGACGAATGGTTTCCGCCGCACCGGCAAGGCGCAACGCATTGGCAACGACGATCAGTGAAGATGTCGACATCGCAATGGCCGCGATCATCGGCGTCGCATAACCGGCAATCGCAATCGGAACGGCAATGATGTTATAGCCGATGGCAAGCGCGAAGTTCTGCCGGATCAGCCTTCCTGCCCGCTGCGATGTCTCGATTGCGAAAGGCACGGCATCGAGATCCTCCTGCATGAATACGAAATCGGCGGTCTGCCGGCCGATATCGGCGGCGGTGGCGGGCGCTATGGACACATGCGCGGCGGCGAGCGCCGGCGCGTCGTTGATACCGTCTCCCACCATCAGCACCCTGCGCCCCTCGCCGGCAAGTTCGGCACAGCGCGCCGCCTTGTCCTTCGGCGACAGATCGGCACGCCAGTTGCCGATCCCCAGCCGCTGCGCCATGGCGCTGACGGCTGCTGCCCGATCACCCGAAACGATTTCCTGCATCAGCCCACGGACTGAGAGGCTGCGCAATGCCGCAACCGCACCCGCGCGCGGATTATCCTCGAAACCGAAGCTCGCCAGATGCCTGCCATCGAGGGACAGCACCACTTCCGACCGCGCATCGCCATTGTCGACGCTCACTTCATCCGGGCACGCAAAACGGCGATTGCCCAGCCGGTAGGTTCCGGCTTCCGTCTCCGCCTCGACGCCGGAGCCCGGAATTTCCCGTACCGCCTCATAGGTCGGCACAGCGCCGCTATAGGCAGCATGCAGGGCTTTCGACAGGGGATGACGCGAATGGGCGGCAAGCCCGGCCGCAATCGCCATGGTGGCGGGCTTCACATCGCCGGTCTCGACCAATCTCGGTTTTCCGATGGTCAGGGTGCCGGTCTTGTCGAACAGCACAGTGTCGATTTCGGCCAGCCGCTCCATGGCCGAGCCTTCCTTGACCATGATGCCGTGTCGGAACAGCCTTCCGGCGGCCACCACCTGCACGACGGGAACGGCAAGACCAAGCGCGCAGGGGCAGGTGATGATGAGAACCGCAATGGCGATCAGCATCGCCTGTTTCCAGTCGCCGCCGAAAATGCCCCAGCCGAGAAACGTCAACAACGCGAGAAGATGCACCACGGGTGAATAATAGCTTGCGGCGCGGTCGGCAATGCGCCGGTAACGCGCCCGCCCGCCTTCGGCCGCCTCCATCAACCCGATCACTTCCGACAGGAAGGAATCTTTTGCCGATGCCGTCACCCGCGCAATCAGCGAACCGGTGAGATTGAGCGTGCCCGCCTGAAGGCTGTCGCCTGCCGCAACGCGACGCGGTGCGCTCTCGCCATTGACGATGGACATGTCGAGATCACTGCTGCCGGAGACGACCACGGCATCCACGGCCACCCGGTCCCCGGCCGCAATCGCAATCGACATTCCCGGCTGGATATCGGCAAGCGGCCGATACTCCCGCGTTCCATTCTCACCGATCACCGTTGCCCCGCGCGGCGAAAGACGGGCAAGCCCGGCAATGGCCGAACGCGCCTTGTCACGCATGATATGGTCAAGCGTCCGGCCGATGAGCAGGAAGAACAGCAGCGAGACGGTCGCATCGAACCAGGCATGCTCACCGTGATGGATCGTTTCCCACAGCGAGACGGCATAAGAGAGCGTGATGGCGAGCGCTATCGGCACATCCATATTGGTGCGGCCGTGTTTCAGCGCATTCCAGGCCGACTGGTAAAAGAAACGCCCGCCATAGATCAGCGCCGGCGCGGCGATCATCGCCGAAATCCAGTGGAACATGTCGCGCGTCGCCGCATCCGCCCCCGACCAGACGGAGACAGACAGAAGCATGATATTGGCGGAAGCAAAGCCGCACAGCGCCACCGCCCTGATCAGCTGCGAACGCAAGGCGTCCGAGGCATCCTGCCCGCTGGCGAAAAGATGCGTGCGATATCCCGTCGCAAGAATGGCGCGGGCAATCTCGGCAGGATCGGTCCTGACGCCATCGACCTCCTCCTTCCAGACGACCGCCACGCGTTTGGACGACAGGTTCACCCGCGCCCGCTCCACTTGGCGCAGACGGCCGAGCGCGGTCTCGATGGTGGTGATGCAGGCGCCGCAATACACATCCGGCACGCTGAGATCGCTCTGCCGCAGCCCCTGCCCCAGATCGCGGCTCGCCAGCATCAACTCCTCTGACGATGGTGGATTGACCGGCTCGCCGAGTTGCAGCGAACCTTCCGTTCCCGGTGCGCAGCAGCTCATTTGCGCCCCCTGATGACGGCGATCCGCGTGCCCTCATGCACGATAATCCGGCCGTCCTTGACGGCGGTAACCTCGACGATCCATTGGCCCGGCAGCATATCATGCGGTCCGGTAAAGACACCGGTGGAAACCGGGGTCAGTTCCATGTCGAAATTCTGGCGTTCCCCCACAGGCCGGCGAAAATGCGCCGTCACCTTATCCGTGTCGACCGGGCCGGTGTCGGGATGAAACACCTCGTAACGCACGGTCTTTTCATCCACGATGAGCTTGCCCTTGATACCGGTCGCAGCCCTTGCCTTGGCGGCTTCCGCCTTGGCGTTGAACTGCTGGCTGGCCACATAGGTGTTGGGCACAACGAGCCCGCTCCAGCTGTTGACCGCGTTCCAGGCCATCACCATGTTGACGGTGATGACGGTGCCGAAAAACAGCAGCATGACACCCAGCATATGCCAGCCGGTGAACGTGAAACCGGACGTCTGACGATTGTTCACGGTCATTTTTTCACTCCCGGAGCGTTGAAGACAGCATCGTAGCGGGCCGTCTCATGGCCGCCCGTATCGCTGACGATGAATTCGAAATTTTCCGCCGCCCGCGCGACATCTTTGCCCGGCAGGGTGACGAAGACCTTCAGCGTCGTCGCCTCGTCCGGCTCCACCGTCACTTCGAAGGTGCGTGCGGCCGTGTCCGGCATGCCGTTGATCTTCATCACCGCATTCGGAATGCCCTCGATGGTGAGGCTCATTATGCGCGGCTGCGGCACCATGTTGAGAATGCGCACCGTATAGCCGTTGCGAATGGAGCCGTTCGATTCCAGCACATATTGCGGATTGCGGTCATGCAGCACATTGAGCGCCAGCCGCTCCCGCGTCACCAGTGCAAACAGCATGCCGATGCCGACTGCCGACCATATGGCGGTATAAAGCAGCGTGCGCGGCCGGAAGACGATGCGCCAGTTGAAGTGGCGGATGCTCTTCCTGAAGCTGCCGTCCTCCTCTCGCACATTGGCGGGGCGGATGGCATGCTCACCATTGCCGGTCGCCAGCGCCATGTTGGACTGGTATTCGGAAAGCGTCGCATAGGCGATCAGCCCGCGCGGCTTGCCGATCTTGTCCATCACCCCGTCGCAGGCATCGATGCAGAGCGCGCAGGTGATGCATTCCAGCTGCTGACCGTCCCTGATGTCGATACCCATGGGACAGACCGCGACGCAGGCATTGCAATCGACGCAATCACCGATGCTCTCCCCTGCCGCCGCAGCCTTCTTGGCATGCCGCGAGCGCGGTTCGCCGCGCCAGTCATTATAGGTGACGACAAGCGAATTCTCATCCAGCATCGCCGCCTGAATGCGCGGCCAGGGACACATATAGGTGCAGACCTGTTCCCGCATCAGCCCGCCGAAGACATAGGTGGTGGCGGTGAGGATGGCGACGGTGGAATAGGCGATCATCGGCGCCTGCCCGGTCATGAACTGCATGGCCAGCGTCGGCGCATCGGCAAAATAGAAAATCCAGGCGCCGCCGGTCAGAACGCCGATCACCAGCCAGATCGCGTGTTTCAGCACCCGCTTGCGCAATTTGCCGAATGTGAAGGGCGCCGCATCCAATTTCATGCGCGCATTCCTGTCGCCCTCTATCGCCCGTTCGACCACCAGAAACAGGTCGACCCAGACGGTCTGCGGACAGGTGTAACCGCACCATGCGCGCCCGATAGCGGACGTGACGAGAAAGAGCCCAAGCCCGGCCATGACCAGTAATCCGGCGACAAAGAAGAACTCCTGCGGCCAGATTTCGATGAAGAAGAAATAAAAGCGCCGGTTGGCGATATCGATCAGCACCGCCTGATCCGGCGCATAGGGACCGCGATCCCAGCGCAGAAACGGCGTCAGATAATAAATGCCGAGCGTGACCAGCATCACCAGCCATTTGAACCGCCGGAACCGCCCCTCCGCACGCTTGGGAAAAATCTTCCTGCGCGCTTCGTAGAGCGGTTTGCGCGTTTTTGCGGAATTGACGGCTTCCGCCTCCAGCCTCTCGACGGGCTGTTGCGGGCGATCCTGTCCGGCGCGATAGATGTTCATGATAGGAGTCCGTTTTTATCTCCTTGCTTTCTCCCATCTCCCCGGTGAAACATCCTTGACTTGCATCAAGTGACGACAAAGTGGCGCAGTATGGGAACGCGCCGCCAAGGGAGGATGAAATGCCTGTCATGCAGTCGAGAATCATTCATCTGTCGATCGAAAAACCCTGGAGCCAGGTCTACGACTTCGCCTCCGACCCGCAGAATATGCCGCACTGGGCGGCAGGTCTTGGCGGTGGGCTGAAGCCTGACGGCGAAGACTGGATCGCCGAGGGCGGGCCGCTTGGCGAGGTGCGCGTCAATTTCGCGCCCACAAACGAGTTCGGCGTCATCGACCATGTCGTGACCTTGCCGGATGGCGTGAAGGTTTATAACGCGCTACGGGTAACGCCGAACGGCAGCGGCACGGAGGTGAGTTTCACCCTGCTTCGCCTTCAGGGCATGACGGACGAGGATTTCGAGCAGGATGCAAGAGCGGTCACGGCCGATCTCGAAACGCTGAAGGCGCTGCTCGAAAAGGATTGATGGAGGAAGCATGACCACGAATACGAACGACCGGCAGATCGACTATGTCGAATTCAACGTCGCCGATATCGAACGCAGCAAGGAATTTTACGGCGGCGCCTTCGGCTGGTCCTTCAAGGATTACGGTCCGCAATATTGCGAGTTTTCCGATGGCCGGCTGACCGGCGGTTTCACCACCACGGCGCCGGTCTCGGCCAAGGGCGGACCGCTCGTCATTCTCTACGCCGCCGATATCGAGAATGTGCAGCGGCGTGTCGAAGCCGCCGGCGGCCAGATCAGCGTCGCGACCTTCGCCTTTCCCGGCGGCCGGCGTTTCCATTTCACCGATCCGGATGGATACGAACTGGCCGTCTGGTCGAAAAACTGATCGGCAGGAATCCGCCATGACTTTGACAACGCCGCCTTTTTCGTTGGTCGGTATCGATCATATCGTCTTCATCGTCGACGACATGACGCGGGCACTCGATTTTTACCGGAACGTGCTGGGGTGCAGGGGTGGTTACTCTTACCCTGCTCTCGGGATGGAACAGGTCTGGTGCGGAAATGCCTTGATCGTACTGTGGGATGTCACGCATCCCGGTGGCACAAAGGCTGCTCCGCCCGTCGCCGGAGGACGGAATGTCGATCACATCTGCATTGCGACCGGTCCTCTGAACCATGATGCGCTTCGCGCACATCTGGCAAAATTCAAGGTCACGATCGAACAGGAAGCCTTTCACGGCGGCGCGAGGGGGATGGGACACTCGTTCTACTTCCGTGATCCCTTCGGCAACAAGATCGAGTTGAAGGGACCCGCCGAATATCCGGATGGACGGGCCGAAAACACCTGATCGGAAAAATAAAAAGGGCGCCTCAGCGGCGCCCTTCTCTACATTTCGAATGCTTCACTCGCCGCCACCCAGCGAGTGCACGAAGATGGCCAGCTGCTTGACCGTCGTATCGCCAAGGCGTTCGCCCCAGGCAGGCATCACCCCGTGTTTCGGCGAGCGGATCTGCGCAACGATACCTTCTTCGCCATGGGCCTTCAGCCAGATCGCATCGGCCAGATTGGGCGCGCCGAACTCGCGGTTGCCCTTGGCGTCTTCGCCGTGGCACGAGGCGCAATTATCGGCAAAGAGCTGCTTGCCGGGTTCGACAAGCGCCGGATTGGAAGGCGTTCCCGTCAGACTGGTGACATAGGCCGCAACCTCGCGGATTTCATCCGATTTCAGAATGTCGCCGAAAGCCGGCATTTCCGATATACGGGTGTCAGGATCATCGGCAAAACGGATGCCGTGCTTCACCGTCGTGTAGATGTCGTCGACGCTGCCGCCCCACATCCAGTCGTCGTCATTGAGGTTCGGATAACCCTGCCCGCCTTCAGCACCCGAACCGTGACACTGGATGCAATTGACCTTGAAAGCGGCTGCACCGCCGGAAAGGGCAAATTGCCTCAGCGTCGGGTCTGCCTGGATGTCGGCGAGCGACGAACTGGCGATCTTGTCCACAAAAGCGCTCTGCGACTGTTTTGCAGCGGCCAAATCGGCAGCGATCTCGCCGCGGCTGTTCCAGCCGAGGAGGCCCTGTGTCGCGCCTGAGATCAGCGGCCATGCCGGATAGGCAATGGTGTAGCCGATAGCCCAGAGGATCGTGAAGTAGAAGGTCCATACCCACCAGCGCGGCATGGGGTTGTTCAACTCCCGAATACCGTCCCACTCATGGCCGGTGGTTTCGACGCCGCTGATTTTATCGATGTGTTTTTCGGACATGTTCAGTCCTCCCTGAGCGGAATGCTGGCCGCATCGTCCGCGGCCCTTTTCGAACCGGGGCGAAGTGTGAAGATGACGACGCCGGCAAAAAACAGGGTCATGGCAAGCAGACCCCAGCTATCGGCGAAGTGGCGCATGGCTGTGTAGGTTTCCATCGTTTCGCCTCCTCACCGATATCCGGCGGCATCGTCATAGGTCGAGAAATCGGCCAGCGTGCCGAGCATTTGCAGATAAGCGACCAGAGCATCCATTTCGGTAAGCTTTGCCGGATCGCCATCGAAATCGCCGACCTTCGCCTTCGGGTAGCGCGCCAGAAGCTCGCTCGTATCGGCATTCGGGTCAGCCTGCGCCTTCATGTCGGCGCCCGCCTTTTCGATCATATCGTCACTATAGGGCACGCCGACCGCGCGGTTTGCCTTCAGCTCCATGTCGACATCCGTCACCTTGAGTGCCGTCGTCTTCAGGAAAGCGTAGGACGGCATGATCGATTCCGGCACGACCGAGCGTGGATCGGCGAGATGCTGCACATGCCACTCGTTCGAATAACGGTCGCCGACGCGCGCGAGGTCCGGCCCGGTGCGCTTGGAGCCCCACTGGAACGGATGGTCGTACATGGATTCCGCCGCCAGGCTGTAATGCCCGTAACGCTCCACCTCATCGCGGAACGGACGGATCATCTGGCTGTGGCAGACATAACAACCCTCGCGGATGTAGATGTTGCGCCCGGCCAGTTCCAGCGGCGTGTAGGGCCGCATGCCCTCCACCTTCTCGATGGTGTTTTCGAGATAGAAGAGCGGTGCGATTTCCACGATACCGCCGATCGAGACCACAAGCAGCGAGCCGACCAGAAGCAGGGTGGCGTTACGTTCGATGACGCCGTGTTTGTCGAGTATGGACATCGGCCCCTCCTATTCAGCAGGCTGCAGCGAAGGAGCCGCGCCCTTGCTGGCGCCCTCCTCGCGTTGATGACCGAGGATGGTCATGGTGACGTTGTAGGCCATGATCAGCGCGCCGCTGAGGAACATCAGGCCGCCCAATGCGCGCATCACGTAATAGGGGAACAGCGCTGCGACCGATTCCGCGAAGGAATAGACGAGGAAGCCCTGGGTATCGTATTCGCGCCACATCAGCGCCTGCTGGATGCCGGCCACCCACATGACGGCGGCGTAGATGACGATGCCGATCGTGGCGAGCCAGAAATGCCAGTTGACGAGCTGCAGGCTGTAGAGACGCTCCCTGCCCCACAGTTTCGGCGTCAGGTAATAGATCGCACCGAAGGTGATCATGCCGTTCCAGCCGAGTGCACCCGAATGCACATGGCCGATGGTCCAGTCGGTATAATGGCTGAGCGAATTGACGGCCTTGATCGACATCATCGGCCCTTCGAAGGTGGCCATGCCGTAGAAGGCCACCGCCATCACCATCATGCGCACGATGGGATCGGTGCGGATCTTGTCCCAGGCGCCCGAAAGCGTCATCAGACCGTTGATCATGCCACCCCATGAGGGCATCCACAGCATGATCGAGAACACCATGCCCAGCGTCTGCGCCCAGTCCGGCAGCGCCGTATAATGCAGGTGGTGCGGGCCGGCCCAGATATACATGAAGATCAGCGCCCAGAAGTGGATGATCGACAGGCGGTAGGAATAGACCGGGCGGTTCACCTGCTTCGGAATGAAATAATACATCATGCCGAGGAAGCCGGCCGTCAGGAAAAAGCCGACGGCGTTATGGCCGTACCACCATTGTGTCAGCGCATCCTGCACGCCCGAGAAGGCCGAGTAGCTCTTGACGCCGAGGAAGGAAACCGGAATCGCCAGATTGTTGACGATGTGCAGCATGGCGATGGTGACGATGAAGCTAAGATAGAACCAGTTCGCCACATAGATATGCGGCTCCTTGCGCGTCAGGATCGTGCCGAGGAAGGTGACGAGATAGGCGACCCAGACGATGGTCAGCCAGATATCCACATACCATTCCGGCTCGGCATATTCACGGCCCTGCGTAATGCCCAGGAGATAGCCGGTGGCGGCCATGATGATGAAAAGATTGTAGCCCCAGAACACGAACCAGCCGAGATTGCCGCCGAACAGACGCGCGCGACAGGTTCTCTGCACCACGTAGAAGGATGTGGCGATCAGCGCATTTCCCCCGAAAGCGAAGATCACCGCAGAGGTGTGCAGGGGCCGTACGCGGCCGAAATTGAAATAGGGCGCGATGTTGAGATCGGGAAAGGCGAGCTGAAGCGCCACGACGACACCAACCAGAAAACCGACGACCCCCCAGAACACCGTGGCGATGACGCCGTATTTCACCACCTCGTCGAAATATTGCGATTTGAGGCGCGCGCGCGCGGCCTGATCGACAGGCGCGAAGGACACGCGGCGCAGCAGAAGCACCGTGCTGACCAGAAGCGTAAAGAACAGCACCCACATATGGGCGGCAAAAAGACTGTCATGGGCAAAGGCTGCCCCGAGCAACGCGAGAAAGGCCCCCAGGGCCACGATCGCGGTTTCTAACGTGTAATTCATTGTTGGTTTCCCCCAACGTGCAAGCGACCGACGAAAGGCACGGCGCGCGCTTGACTAAGCGGAAACGGGCCTTTGCGTCGGTTGGAGCATTGCCACCGGCGTGGGGAAGCCACCTTGATTCAGATCAAGAAAGCAAAGCTGTCGCAGCGGGGAAAAACGCTGCGTTCATGCACAAACGATGTCAGAACAAAATGGCCGGGTTCCGAAACGGTTCCGGCTTAAGAGGCGGGCGGCATCAGCCCTTCATCTTCAATGGCAGACCCGCAGCGACGAAATAGACCTCGCCGGCAATGGCGGCGACGCGCTGGTGCAGCCGCCCCGCATGATCGCGAAATTCCCGCGCCATGCGGTTCTCCGGCACGATGCCGAGACCGACCTCGTTGGAGACGAGAATGAGTTTCGCCCTGGTGGATGTGATCGCCGCCTCAAGCGCGGCAAAACCGACCTCAATATCGGCATTTTCCATCATCAGATTGGTGAGCCACAATGTCAGGCAGTCGATGAGGATGACATTGTCCGGCCCGTCAAGTCGGGCAAGCACGGCGGCGATATCCACGGGCGCCTCATGGGTTGTCCATCCCCCGCCGCGCCGCGCCTGATGGTGATCGATGCGATCGCGCATTTCATCGTCCCATGCCCGGCCGGTGGCCAGATAATGCAGATGGCCGCCGGCATTCCCCGCAAGCTCTTCGGCGAAACGGGACTTGCCCGAGCGCGCACCGCCAAGAATGAAAACGGAGCAGTTTTTATCTGTCATGGGAAACCTGAAAGAGAGAATGGAGCGGACCGGTATCTTTGCGATGTCGCAAGCCAGGGACAGGCGGACATGAAGGGAACGATTCGTAGAAAAAGGCGTCCCCCGGTTGCTCATGCCGGACTGCCGCTGATACCGGGCCGGAGAGATCAAAACCTGTCCGCAGGATGCGGATCATATCAAAGTCCTGGCAACTCCGGGCGCCGGAAACACCGGTCCTGATAAAAGGCTAGGTGCGAAAGGCGGCCCTGTCAATCGGCACGCGATATGGCCGGAAAATCAAAGCGGAACCGGTACGCAAAACCTTACCCGGAACCGGCAGACCTGCTGTCCGCGAGAGGATTGATAAAGCCACTTGGTTACCGGAACGTTAGCAGAAAATAAAATGATCAGGCTGCAACGCCGCGGCAGAATATCGGCTGACGGAGGCCGCTGCCATTGCCTTGGCATGGCCTTCAAATCAATATGCTTTCGAAGATTCGCAAACAGCAAGGTGGCCTGCCCGTGATGACCATCATGGACTATATATCGATCGTCGTTTTCATCGTGTTATGGGCTGCCTACACGCATGTCACGACAGGCAGGACGCTGTTTTCGCGAACCAGCCTCAATCAGGCCATGGCCGAGCGCCGGCGCGAGTGGATCATGAATTCGCTCAAGCGCGACCTGAAGATGATCGACACGCAGATCATGGCCGGCCTTCAGAACGGCACCGCCTTTTTCGCCTCCACCTCCATCTTCGCCATCGGCGGCTGTTTCGCGCTTCTGGGCGCGACCGAGCAGGTCGAATCGGTGTTTCGCGACATGCCTTTCGTGCATTATGCCGGACGCACGGCCTTCGAGCTGAAGGTTATCGGGCTGACCTGCCTGTTCGGTTATTCCTTCTTCAAATTCGGCTGGTCCTACCGCCTGTTCAACTATTGCACGATCCTGTTCGGCGCCATTCCCATGGTCCACGACGTCAACTCCGACCGCGAGGCGGCGGAGAGAGCGGCCGAAAACGTCATAAAGATGAACATCATCGCTGCTAAGAATTTCAATGACGGCCTGCGCACCATCTTTCTGTCCATCGGTTATCTCGGCTGGTTCATCAGCCCCTATGTCTTCATCGCCAGCACCGTCACCATCATCGTGGCGCTGTTGCGCCGCCAGTTCTTTTCCGAGGCGCGGCGCGCCATCATGGAAGAGAACAGGCCTTGAAATAGCCGCACTTCAAGGGCCAAGCCCGAGTGAATATTGGCCCTCCTAAAAGCTGAAAAAGCGGAAACCATGGACACAGACACAGCCGCAAACGAAAACCGCCGCAAAGGCCGCATCGGCGGTCTCGATACATTGCGCGGGCTGGCGCTCATCGCCATGGCATCCTACCACTTCACGTGGAACCTCGAATATTTCGGCTATCTCGAACCCGGCACGGCGACCACGGGCCTCTGGAAGCTCTATGCGCGCGGCATTGCAAGCTCGTTCCTGTTTCTGGCCGGTTTCAGCCTGTTTCTTGCCCATGGCAAAGGCTTGAACTGGCCGTCCTTCGGCAAGCGTTTTGCGATGGTGGCCGGCTCGGCACTACTCATCACCATCGCCACGTATTTCGCCTTTCCCGACAGCTTCATCTTTTTCGGCATCCTGCACAATATCGCCGCCGCAAGCCTCGTGGGCCTGCTGTTTCTGCGCGCACCCGCGCCTGTAGCGCTGCTTTTCGCAGTGATTGCCTTTGCGCTGCCGCACTATGTTCAATCCGACCTGTTCAACAGCAAGTGGCTGGCCTGGATAGGCTTTTCCACCATGCCGCCGCGTTCGAACGACTATGTGCCGCTCCTGCCGTGGCTTGCACCCTTTCTTGCCGGGCTCGCGGTTTCGCAATTCGTCACGCCACGCGACTGGCTGGACCGTTTTCGCAGTCCAAGCTCGCCGCGCAATCTGATAGCAAGCGCCGGCCGTCACAGCCTCGCCTTCTACCTCATTCACCAGCCGGTGCTGATCGGCCTTGTCTACGTCCTGTCACAGGTGGCCCCTCCACCACCGGTCGATCAGGTCGAGCTTTACAAATCGAGCTGCGAAAAAAGCTGTGTCGAGCAGCCGAACGGGCTGGAATTGTGCCAGCGTTTCTGCGGCTGCACACTGGAAAAGCTGCAGGCGGAAAACCTGTTCGACACGATGATGGAAGGCAAGCTCAGCGCCGATCAGCAGACCAAGGTTGGCGAAGTGGCACAGCAGTGCACGGTTGAGGCGCAGTAGGAAAAAGTTGCCGGTTCATAGAGGAACAGCGTGTTGTCCCACACTCCACGTCATCCTCGGGCTTGACCCGAGGATCCATTGACGTCGCTGTAGACCCTCGGGTCAAGCCCGAGGGTGACGAAGGAGAGGTCTCGACCTCTAAAAGCGCGCCTTAAGCGCGACCGGCAGGGGCCTCGTTCAAGTCCCGACGCCGATTTCGGCAAGCCGTGTCAGACAGGCTTCCTCGACATTGTCGAGTTCGGCCAGCGTCTCCTCGATATCCTTGCGTTTCTGCCGGAGATCGGCACGCTTTTCATCGACCTTCTTCATCAGAAGCACCAGCTGGCCCGATTCGCCCGGGGGCTCCTTGTAAACGTGAATAATCTCGCGGATTTCAGAAATCGTGAAGCCGATACGGCGGCCGCGCAGGATTTCCTGAATGAGACGCCTGTCCGCGGCCCTGAAAAGCCTCGTGCGCCCGCGACGCTCAGGGTGAATCAGCCCCTCGTCCTCGTAAAATCGCAAGGTGCGGGTGGAAACACCGAATTCGCGTGTCAGTTCGGTTATGCTATAATACTTGTCCAAGGGCCTATCCGATTCATAACCGGATAATATTATTTGACCTTCACGTAAAAGTCAATTTTTCCCGCCGCGCCTAGCCGGAAATACCATACCACCAGGTCGCAATACCCAGAAAAGCGAAAAAGCCGACAATATCCGTCACCGCTGTGACAAAGACCGCCGAAGAGACGGCCGGGTCCGCCCCGAACTTGTCAAGAACCAGCGGAATGAGAATGCCTGCCAGCGCCGCCGCCAGCATGTTGAGACACATGGCGGTGGCGATGATGCCGCCGATGTGAACATCCTGAAACCAGATGCCGGCAACAACGCCGATGGCGCAGCCGAACAGCATGCCATTCAGGATGCCGACACCCGCCTCACGACGGATAATACGGGCTGCGTTGTGAATATCGAGGCTTTTGGTCGCCAGCGCCCGCACGGATACGGTCATGGTCTGTGATCCGGCATTGCCACCCATGCCCGCGACCGCCGGCATCAGAATCGCCAGCGCGACAATCTGTTGGATGGTCGCATCAAACAGGCTGATGACCGAGGCGGACAGAAATGCCGTGATGAGGTTGACGGCAAGCCATGGCACGCGCGAGCGCGACGTGCTGGCGATACTGTCCGACAGTTCTTCGTCACCCACACCCCCAAGGCGCAGCAAGTCCTCCTCGGCCTCTTCCTGGATAACGTCGACCACGTCATCGATGGTGAGTACGCCGACAAGCCGGCCGTTATTGTCAACCACGGCTGCGGAAAGAAGGTCGTATTGCTCGAAAAGCTGCGCCGCCTCTTCCTGATCCATTTCGGCAGGAATGGAGTGGTTCGTCTCATGCATGATCGTTTCGATCTTCACCTGACGCTTGGCGCGCAGCACCTTGTCGAGATCGAGTGCGCCCACCAGCTTGAAGGTGGGGTCGATGACGAATATCTGCGTGAAGGAGTCGGGCAGTTCCTCCTCTTCGCGCAGATAGTCGATGGTCTGCCCCACGGTCCAGAACGGCGGCACGGCGACGAATTCCGTCTGCATGCGACGTCCGGCCGAGCTTTCCGGATAATCCAGCGCCCGCATCAACCGCACCCGTTCGGTGAACGGCAGCTGCGAGAGAATGTCTTCGCGGTCCTCGTCGTCGAGGTCTTCGAGAATATAGACCGCGTCGTCCGAATCCAGCTCGCCGATACCGGCAGCGATCTGCTCATTCGACATCTGGTCGACGATATCGAGACGGATACCTTCATCCACCTCGGTCAGCGCCGTCATGTCGAAATCGGAGCCAAGCAGCCGCACCAGGGCATGGCGTTGCTCCGGCAGGATGGATTCGAGCACGTCGCCAAGTTCCGACTCGTGCAGCCGCGCCACATTCTTGCGCAGGAACAGCAGGTCTCGGTCGGCAATAGCCGCCCCCACCATCGCCAGAAAATCCGAACGGACAGACCCGTCTTCGGCGTAGATATCGGAAAGTGCCTCTGCCGGCCTCAACTCCTCGGGCGCGACAAGATCGTCGTTACGGTCTGTCATCTGGCGTCCTCTTGTATTCAAATGCCGCAGTGCACGAATGCGCAGGCAGAATGGCGTTAAAAAGTATATTGTCAACAACCGGATAGGCGGAAAACAACAAGCCTCCCAACTGCGACGCAAATGTCATGAACCGCCGCTTTGAGAGTCCGCGATTTAAGGACGCAGCGCCCCTTCACGACGCGTCAGGGCTGCATGGCGCCGCAATTCTCTCAACGCGCGCCGCACCCCTGCCGTTCCGCAGGAACAGCCCGGACAGACCCTTTCTCACTCCAGGCAACGCCAAGATAGAGATTGACATATGTCGTCCATAGGCGATTCTGAAACAGCTTTTTTACATAGGATCGGCCGCAGCGACCACATGGCCGGGAACGCATATTTTGGGAAAGCCAAAGCAATGAGCAAGACGGATTTCATCGGCAAGGCCTCCTCCGCCGCAGGTGGCTGGGGTGCGCTTAAAAGCGTCGGCAAACGGCTTCTGGAAACAGGCGCGCCGATTTCCGGCGCACGCACGCTGCTGAAGACGAACCAGCCGGATGGTTTCGACTGTCCCGGCTGCGCCTGGGGCGATCCCCAACACGGCTCATCCTTCGAATTTTGCGAAAATGGCGTCAAGGCAGTCGCCTGGGAAGCGACGGAAGCCCGCGTGCCGCCGGATTTCTTTGCCGCCCATAGCCTATCCGAACTGCGCGGCTGGTCCGACTACGATCTGGAAAAACAGGGCCGCCTTACCCACCCCATGCGCTACGACCGGGCGACAGACAAATATCTGCCGGTATCCTGGGACGATGCCTTTGCTGAAATCGGCAGGATATTGAACGACCTCGACAGCCCGGACCGGGCGGAATTCTACACCTCCGGCCGCGCCTCCAACGAGGCCGCCTTCATCTATCAGTTGATGGTACGGCTCTATGGCACCAATAATTTCCCCGACTGTTCCAACATGTGCCACGAGGCAAGCGGCGTCGGCCTGAAAGCGTCGATCGGCGTCGGCAAGGGCACGGTTCTGCTTGAGGATTTCGAACAGGCGGACGCCATCTTCGTGATCGGCCAGAACCCCGGCACCAACCATCCCCGCATGCTGGGCGACCTGCGCCGCGCCGCCCTTCGCGGCGCAAGGATCGCCGTCTTCAACCCGATCCGCGAAAAGGGCCTGGAGCGCTTCGCCGATCCGCAGGACAAGATCGAGATGATCACCGGCGGCAACACGAGGATCGCCACCAATTATTACCAGCCGCGGCAGGGTGGTGATATGGCCGCCGTGCGCGGCATGAGCAAGGCTGTCTTCGCCGCCGACGATGCCGCAAGGGCGGCTGGTGAACCCGCGATCATCGACTACGACTTCATCGCCGAACATGCGGTGGAATTCGAGGCCTATCGCGCCGCTGTCGAGGCGACCGACTGGGAAACCATTCTCGACCAGTCCGGCCTGACCCGCGCCCAGATCGAGGAGGCCGCCGGCATCTACATGAATGCCGGCTCCGTCATCGCCACCTGGGCCATGGGCGTCACACAACACCGGCACTCCGTCATCATCGTTCGCGAAATCACCAATTTCATGTTGCTGCGCGGCAATATTGGCCGCCCCGGCGCCGGTCTCTGCCCGGTGCGCGGCCATTCAAACGTGCAGGGCGACCGCACCGTCGGCATCGACGAGAAAGCGCCGCCTGCCCTTCTCGACGCGCTGGAGAAAGAACTCGGCGTGTCCATGCCGCGCAAGCCCGGCCACAACACCGTGGAAGCCGTCGCCGCCATGCTGGATGGCAAGGCTCAGACCTTCATTGCGCTCGGTGGCAACTTCCTGCGGGCGACGCCCGACAGCCCGCTGATCATCAAGGCTTTCGAGAAGCAGAAACTCACGGTCAATATCGCCACCAAGCTCAACCATTCGCATCTGGTGCCGGGCGAGACATCCTTCGTACTGCCCTGTCTCGGCCGAACGGAAATCGACCGCAATTCGGCAGGACGGCCGCAGATTGTTACGGTCGAGGATTCCATGAGCATGGTGCATGGTTCAGGCGGCATCAACCCGCCGGCCTCGGACGAACTCCGCTCGGAAGTCGCCATTATCGCCGGCATTGCGCAAGCGACGCTCGGCAATGCGCATGTGGACTGGAAAGCGCTTGCCGATGATTACGATCTCATCCGCGACATGATCGAGCGGGTCATTCCCGGTTTTGACAATTTCAACGAACGGGTCCGCGTGCCGCGCGGTTTTCATCTGCGCAACACGGCGGCCGAACGGCGGTGGAACACACCTGCGAAAAAGGCCACCTTCTATAGCGGCCCGCTGCCTGAACAGACCGAGCACCAGCAGGCGCTCAGCCGTGGCAATCTCTTCGTGCTGCAGACCTTCCGCAGTCACGATCAATACAACACCACGATTTACGGCATGGACGACCGTTATCGCGGCGTTTATGGCGAGCGCCATGTCATCTTCATGAACCCTGCGGATATGGAAGCACTCGGTGCCCATTCCCGCCAGCGCGTCGATGTCATCGGCGAATATGGCGATGGCGTGGAACGCATCGCGGAAAACTTCCGGCTCGTGCCATACAATATCCCGCGTGGCAGCGTCGGCGGCTATTATCCGGAACTGAACGTGCTGGTGCCGCTATCGAGCTATGGTGATGGCAGCTTTACGCCGACATCGAAATCCGTGCTCGTCTCCGTCCGCCTGCTTGCCGATGCCCCCGTGAAGGCGAACGCCTCTTGATGGAAGAAGAGCAATCCGCAGCCGCTTTCATGGCGGCTGTGGAACAGATCCAGCAAGAAGCCTCTTCTGCTATTACCGCGACGGGTGCGGCGGTCCTTCTGGCTATCCATCAAGACATAGCCACCGACAGCCGCAGCATCGCAAACCGGCTGGGGCTTGCGCACGCTCTCGTTCTGCGCGAAATCGCTGCCCTGTCACCCCGCTTCGTGCGGGTGACGAAACGCGATGCTCGCACCCAGCGCAGCTTTCTGGAAGTGACGGCGGAAGGACAGGCGCTTGCGGCTTCTCCTTCCCGCAATTGAAAAGAACGGAGCATTCCTTGGCAATCAGGCCGATTCTGCCCTACCCCCATGCGGGTCTTTGCGAGACCTGCGCGCCTGTTACTATTTTTGACGATCATCTGCAGGAACTGGTCACGGACCTGACTGACACGATGCGCGCCGCTCCCGGCGTCGGCATCACCGCGGCCCATATAGGCGTAAGGCAGCGCGTTTTCGTGCTCGAACTGACACCGGGAAACGTCCTCACCTACATCAATCCTGAGATCCTCAGCCGGTCCGCAAAGACCATGCGGCATGTGGAGGGCAGCGTCTCGATGCCGGATTTCACCGAGGAGGTGGAGCGACCATCCCAGATCGAAGTGAGATTTCAGGACGCAGCGGGCATGGAACATAGTCAGGCAGCAGAGGGGTTTCACGCTATCTGCATCCAGCACGAAATCGATCAGCTCGATGGCATCTTCTGGCTGAAGCGACTGTCGAAGCTCAAACGCGACCGGCTGGTAAAGAAATGGGAAAAATCCCGAAAGCCGTGACGATCAGCCGGCAATCGACAGCACAAATTCCGCCTCGCCCTTCAGCGTGTTGCTGACGGTACAGATATCCTCGGCCGAATGCGCGATTGCAGCGCGGGTAGCCTCGTCGAAATCCCCGGTTATCTCGATCGTTATATCGAAACGGATGATCCGATAGGGTTCTTCTGCAGATTTTTCACCGGCAACATCAACGGTGACGCCCTCGAAATGGTCCAGCAGACCCATACGGCTCGCCGCGATCCGGGCGCTGAGCGTCAGGCATGCGGCAAGCGACGAATAAAGAAGATCGAGCGGGTTGAAGCCCGGCTCCGAGACGCCGGTCGCGATCTCAAGTGCGCCGCCGGTCCTTGTCGAAATCACCGGTCGACCAAGCCGCCCAACCGTGGCTGTCGCGCCAATGGGTCTCACCTTCACCTTCGCGCCTTCGACCATTCAAATAATCCTGATTTAATCGCACGCAACCGATCGCATGGAACAAAAATCTATCTGGCGCTTTTTACTCACACAACGGTGAACGATCGTTGAACCTTTATTTTACAGGGAGCTGGGACATATGGTTACATCTACGCTCGTCAGCATTCTGATCACCTTCCTGGTGATCGTGCTTGTCTTGTGGCTCATCGCACGACTGCCCGTGGGCGGTGGCGCAAAACAGATCGCGCAGATCATCGTCATCATCATCGGTATTATTTCGCTTCTGAAATATCTCGCCGTCTTCTGATGTCCCGGCAAAGCGCACATAAAAAAAGGCGGCGAAAGCCGCCTTTTTTTGCGTCATTGGCGCGGTTCGAACTGATAGGTTTTTTTAAGCGTGATGTCGCGAACGCTGCCGATGCCGAGGAACGGCGTGTTTTCCGCATCGAAGATTGCCCTGCCCTTCGCAACGATCCAGCGGGCGGAACCATCAGGCAGATTGACCTTATAGCGCTGGTCGAAGAACACACCCGTCGTAATGCTGTCGAAAATCGCCTGCGCCACCTGATCGCGCATTTCGACATCGATTCTTTCCAGAACATCCTCGATCGTCACACCGCGTGACGCCACGGTTTCGGAAAATCCATGGCATTCCGCTGTAACCGCGTCCATGATCAGCCTGTTGTCGGAAATGCTCCACATATAATAGCCGAGTGCATTGTCTGAATCCGTTTTGTCCCCTTGCACGAAAACCCCCAGACATTTTTTCCTGACAAAAGCTAACATCAGACCTCTAATATTCCACCCCTTGCTTTTGTAGGGGGTAACCACCCACCTACTACAGCGTGCATCGATATCCACCGAAATTTAATGATGACCAAGACCGGATGACGGCCTCCAGGCGGCGATAAATTCTGAAGAGATATCGTAAAGCCGTTCGCCTGCACCTACATAGCTTTGCGCTAAAATTTCGAAGGAGGCTAATATGCTGCGAACCGCCCTTACCCTTGGACTGCTGTCGGCAACCGTTTTTCTTGCTGGGTGCCAGACATGGGAAAGTCCATATCGAGGAAGCGGATGGCGGATGGATCAGGTCATGGATGGCGATCCTTATCGCGTCGGTGACGGCAACCATCAAGACAACGGCACCGCCTCGAATATCATTCGACGCTAGGCCGTCAGAACATCGTCCGGTCGGCGGCAAATCGATTATTTGCCGCCCCAACTTCTCATAGCCGTCTGTGGATAAAAGACACAAATGCGGCACGCATAGTCGGCGTCAACGGAATTCTTGCTCTGGGAAGTTTACTGCCAACCGATTGGCTAAAAAAGAAAAAACCCGCCGAAGCGGGTTTCTTTGGTGCGGTCGAGAAGACTCGAACTTCCACGGGTTGCCCCACAGCGACCTCAACGCTGCGCGTCTACCAATTCCGCCACGACCGCATCGTGGTAGGCGTCGACTTGCGCCGACGGGGGTGCATGTAGCAAAAGGATTTTCGGTGCACAAGAGCGTCGTGACAGTTTTTTGAAATTAAAAATCGCACCGCACCATCCTATATGCAGGAAGCCCGGAAATGCTGGGGTTGCCGCCTTGTCATCATTTTGCGAGAAGGCTGTGGAAAGGACTTTTTCATGCTCACACGCACCGATATCGAGACAAATATGTTGCCCGCCGCCGGTTCCCCGCCCGTTCGCTGGCGAATCTCGGAAGGTTTCGTCCCCTACGAGCAGGCGATTGAGGAAATGGAGCGGGAAGTCGCCGCCATCGCCAGTGGCGAAGCGGATGAACTCGTCTGGCTTCTAGAGCATCCACCACTTTACACCGCCGGCACCAGCGCCGACGCCGCCGACCTCATAGAGCCGGATCGTTTTCCCGTCTTCGCCACGGGCCGTGGCGGTGAATATACCTATCACGGGCCGGGACAGCGGGTCGTTTACGTGATGCTGGACCTGAAACGCCGGCGTCAGGATGTCCGCGCCTATGTGGCGGCGCTGGAAGACGTGATCATCCGCACGCTCGACAAGATGAATGTGCGCGGCGAACGGCGCGAAGATCGTGTTGGCGTTTGGGTCCGGCGGCCGGAGAAACCTCTTCTGCCAGATGGCAGCATGGCTGAAGACAAGATCGCCGCGCTTGGCATCAGGCTGCGCAAATGGGTGAGCTTCCACGGGCTGTCGATCAATGTCGATCCCGACCTCTCGCATTTTTCCGGCATCGTTCCCTGCGGCATCAGCGCCTATGGCGTCACCAGCCTTGTCGATCTCGGATTGCCGGTTATGATCGGTGATGTCGACGTTCTGCTGCGCGAAGCCTTCGAGGAGGTGTTTGGCGAGGCAGTGCCCGAATCCGGCTCCGGCGGCTGATCCCACTGCAACTTTTGCCGCAGGCCGGTGTTTCCAGCATCGATCACCACAAGAGGAGGAACGACCATGTTCACAACGTCCGCCTATGCCTGCGATGACGGTTCTTCGCCGATGAAGCTCGCGACCATCAAGCGTCGCGATCCCGGCCCGCGCGATGTCGAAATCGAGATCGAATTCTGTGGCGTCTGCCACTCCGATATCCACACGGCCCGCAGCGAATGGCCGGGCTCCCTCTACCCCTGCGTTCCCGGCCACGAAATCATCGGCCGCGTCGGCCGGGTGGGCGCGCAGGTCACCAAGTTCAAGGCGGGCGACCGGGTTGGTGTCGGCTGTATCGTCGATAGCTGCCGGCAATGCGCAAGCTGCGCCGAGGGGCTGGAGCAATATTGCGAAAACGGCATGACCGGCACCTATAATTCGCCCGACAAGGCTATGGGCGGTGGCGCTCATACGCTTGGCGGTTATTCTGCCCATGTCGTCGTCGATGACCGTTACGTCCTCAACATTCCCGAAGGCCTCGATCCGGCCGCCGCAGCACCCCTGCTTTGCGCGGGTATCACCACCTATTCCCCGCTGCGCCACTGGAACGCAGGACCCGGCAAGCGTGTCGGCGTGGTCGGCCTCGGTGGCCTTGGTCATATGGCCGTCAAGATAGCCAATGCCATGGGCGCGACCGTGGTGATGATCACGACGTCGCCCGGCAAGGCGGAAGACGCGAAAAAGCTCGGCGCCCATGAGGTAATCGTCTCCCGTGATGCCGAGCAGATGAAGAGTGCCGCTGCAAGTCTCGATCTGATCATTGATGCGGTTGCCGCCGACCATGACATCAACGCCTATCTCGCGCTGCTGAAACGCGATGGCGCGCTGGTGCAGGTGGGCGCTCCGGAAAAGCCGCTCTCCGTCCACGCCTTCAGCCTCATCCCCGGCCGCAAGACCTTTGCCGGTTCGATGATTGGCGGCATTCCCGAGACCCAGGAAATGCTGGATTTCTGCGCCGAAAAAGGCATCGCCGCCGAAATCGAGATGATCGATATCGATCAGATCAACGACGCTTATGAACGCATGATAAAAAGCGATGTGCGTTATCGCTTCGTCATTGATATGAAGAGCCTGCCGCGCCAGAAGGCTGCCTGACCCTGGAAAGGGGGCGAGTTTCCGGCGTCCCCTCTCCTCGTTTGACCGTCCGGTTGAAAGCGCAGCCCTAACCATGACCAGCCAGACCGGTTTCAACGATGTCGCCAAGGGCATGACCATCATGGCGGGCTGCATGTTCGTGCTGCCGGTCATGGATGCGATCGCCAAATACATGGCGGTCAGCGGCGGCATGTCGCCGGCGCAGGTCACCTTCTACCGCTTCTTTTTCCAGCTTCTGTGCACCCTGCCCCTGCTGTTGGTGATCTCACCGAAAGCGCTGTTCAGCGCCAGGCGGCCGTGGATGAACTGCCTGCGCGGTGTGCTGCATGCCTCGGCCAGCCTGATGTTCTTTGCCGCCGTCAAATACATGCCGCTCGCCGATGTCTTTGCGATCTATTTCGTCGAGCCCTTCATGCTGACGATGATGTCGGCCCTATTCCTCGGTGAAAAAGTCGGCTGGAAACGCTGGACGGCGATTGTGGTGGGGTTTGGCGGCGCTCTCATCGTTATTCAGCCGAGTTTCGAGATCTTCGGCTGGACTTCGCTCCTGCCGGTCGCCTGCGCCTTTCTCTACACGCTTTATCTCTTCCTGAACCGCGCCATCGGCGATGCCGACAGCCCGCTCGTCATGCAGACCATGTCCGGCATTGCCGGCACCGTGTTCATGGGGGCGGCCCTTCTGGCCGGCAATGCATTCGGCGACAAGGATTTCGCCGTCTCGCTCCCGCAATCCGGCTTTGCCCTCACCCTGCTCATCCTGCTGGGTTCGATATCCGGCTACATGCATCTCCTGATCGTCAGGGCCTTCAGGCTGGCGCCCCTCTCTCTGCTGGCGCCGTTCCAGTATTTCGAGATCATCTCGGCGACGGTACTCGGTTATGCGCTGTTCTCAGACTTCCCGACGCCGTCGAAATGGCTGGGCATCCTCATTATCGTCGCATCCGGCCTGTTTATCATCTGGGGAGAACGCAAACAGACACAGACCAATCTGCCGCTGGACGGGCAATGAGACGGGACGATGAATGGCAAGGCCTCAGCTGCCCGAGGGCAACGAGCCTTCGTCGTGATGATCCTGCGCCTCTACGAGGCTGCCAAGCAGCCAGAGAGAGACCTCGGCCGCCTCTCCAGCCGATTTGAACCGGTATGAGCCGCTATATTTCGGCATATCGAAAAAGGTAACGACAAAACCGTCGCCGCTTTCGAGACTTTCGACCCTTATCCGCTCTGGGTCGATCATCACGCACACATAGTGAGACCCCATATTGCGCATGAAGCCGGCCTTGTTGTCATGGAGGCGCACAAAGGCCGCGACGCCATCCACCGTCATATGCAGGCTTCTGATCGCCTCGTTGGGAAAGGCCCGGGCGAAATCCATGATCGCCTGCCCCACATCATGGCTGTTATCCTCGTCCGTCGCCCGCGTCATGCGCCATGCATATACAGCGAAGACCGAAAGCAGCACGAAAACGATAATCCAGATCGCAATACTCACCCGGGACGCTCCCTCAGCACCGAAACATCACGATTCGCGAATCGAAACGATGCGAACCCGGTTTCGGTTCATAAAGATCGAGGCTTGCGTGAAGTGTGGCTTCACGGGGATCGCTGCAGAATCGGGAGCGGTCCGCCATGCGATACGCGGGACAGAAAATCAGAACCGCTTGAGGAAGGACGCCTTTGCCAGCAGCCATTGCCGGCGCAGCTGCGACAGCTGCAACTCGCCTTCGAACACGCCCGTTCCGGCCTTTCTGGCGGCAAGGATAACCGGGCCGGACAAAGCCACGGGGAGATAGGCCGCGAAGACCGTTTTCGAAATCTTCGCGCGTCTCGCCTTTTCTATATGATCGAGAGCGTGCGCCGCAAAAATCTCGATGGCGATGCCGATCCGCTGTTTATCCTGACCTTCGAGAAACGTCTCGCGGTCGAGCCCCGCAGCCGCCAGCATGTCGGCAGGAATATAAACCTGCCCGCGACGCCGGTGCAGCGGCATCAGGAGAAGAATGCCCGCCATGGCCTGTGCCACGCCCGCATGCCCTGCCGCTTCCGCGCTGGATGCGGCGTCTTCAGCGGAAAGCACGAGACTTGCAAGCTGGATCAATGCGGATGCGGTTTCTCCGGCATAACCTTCAAGCGCATTGCGATCCTCGAACAGGTCGTCATAGAGATCGAAGATACGCGCCTCGATCATATTGGCCAGCACAGGACGCGGCAGGCGATAATGCTCGATCGCCGCCAGAAGCGCTGCTGCCACCGGGTGGGATTGGCTGTCACCGTGTGCATTGCCGTCCAGAAGATCGCGCCACCATTGCATGCGCACCTCGCCGGGCAGCGCCTCGCGCACGGAATCGCGGATACGGGCGATTTCGGCATTGAAGGCGTATAGCGCGGCAAGGGCATTGCGCTTTTCGGCAGGCGACAGAAGGCAGGCGAGATAGCGGTCGCGATCGGTATCGCGCAGCGTCGCGAGGCAGACGTCGAGATTTTCTGTGGGTGCCATGGTTCCCCGCGCGAAACGTCCTGTCAGCCTTCGACGGCAATCAGCGCCGCAGCCACGGCGCGCGATTCCGAAAGCATGATATTATAGGTGCGCACGGCAGCACCCGTGCTCATCGGGTCGACGGAAATACCCGCTTCCTTAAAGGCCGCGCGCAGTTCTTTCGGCAGCACCCGCATGCCGTCACCCGTGCCGATCAGCAGCACTTCGATATCCTGCGCTTCCGCCAGAACCTTTTCGAAATGTTTGACGGTCAGTTCTTTCGCATCAACGGGCTCCCACCCGTAGATGCCGGAAGGCAGGAGCAGAAGCGAGCCGCGATGCGACATGTCGGCAAAACGGAAACCGCCATTGCCATAGGCATCGATGGGCGCCCGGCCGGGAAAATGGGCCGGGCGTATTTCAATCCCGCCGGCCATCAGACGGCAGGCTTGCCGCCGATGGCGTTGCCGGGCTTTTCATCCTTCTCGTCTTCCGCATCCTTGCTGTCGGGACGCAGCTTGAAGGCGATCAGCACCGGCGCGGCGATGTAGAGCGACGAGAACACGCCGATACCCACACCGAACAGCATGGCGAAGGTGAAGGAGCGGATAACCTCGCCACCGAAGAGGTAGAGCGCCAAGAGCGCCAGAAGTACGGTCAGACCAGTCAGGATCGTGCGCGACAGCGTCTGGTTAAGCGACACGTCGATGATCATCGACAGCGGCATCTTTTTATAACGCCTGAGGTTTTCGCGGATACGGTCGTAGATGACAACGGTATCGTTCAGCGAATAACCGATGATCGTCAGGATCGCCGCGATACTCGTGAGGTTGAACTCTATCCCGAGGAACACGAACAGGCCTATCGTAAAGACCACGTCGTGCACCATGGAGATGACCGCACCGAGCGCGAACTGCCATTCGAAGCGCACCCAGATGTAGATCATGATCGCCGTCATGGCGAGCAGGATGCCAATCGTGGACGTATAGGTAAGGTCACCCGACACGGCCGGACCAACGACTTCCACGCGGCGGAAGTCATATTTGTCCTCAAGCTCACCACGCACCATGGTGATGGCGGACTGCTCGGCATTCTCGCCGCCGTCCTGCGCCTGGATACGAATGAGAACATCCTGCGGCGTACCGAAGTTCTGCGCCTGGATTTCACCCAGATTGAGCTGGTTCAGACGATCGCGAATATCGGCAAGATCCGCCTCGCCCTGCTTGGCGCGCACTTCGATGACCGAACCACCCTGGAAATCGATGCCGAGGTTCAGGCCCTTGGCAACGAAACCACCGATGCAGGCGAGCATGATGGCGCCGGTGATCATGAAGACCACGCGACGATAGCGCATGAAGGGAATGTCGCGGCCATCGAACATGGCGGTGCGGACACCCTTCGGCAGGTGTTTCGGACGGCTGCGGCGAACCCAGTAGCCGAACATCCACGCCGTCAGCGTATAGGCCGTGAAGACGGTGGTGATGATACCGACGGCCAGCGTGACCGCGAAGCCCTTCACCGGACCGGTGCCCATGTAGAACAGCACGCTTGCCACGATAAGCGTCGTCAGGTTGGCGTCGATAATGGTCGCAAAGGCGCGGGTGAAGCCGTTATCCAGTGACTGGATCAGCGGTTTGCCGCTTTTCACCTCCTCGCGTATTCGCTCATAGATCAGAACGTTCGAATCCACGGCCATGCCGATGGTCAGGACGATACCGGCAATACCCGGCAAGGTCAGTGTCGATCCGATCACGCTGAGAACAGCGAGCAGCATGACGACGTTGACGACAAGCGCGATATTCGCCAGCAGGCCGAAGAAGCCATAAAAGACGAACATGAAGATGAGGACGCCGACGGCGCCGATGGCGCTGGCCGTCAGGCCGGCGGTGATGGAGTCGTTACCGAGGCTTGGACCGACGGTGCGTTCTTCAACCACGGTCAGCGTGGCCGGCAGCGCACCGGCGCGCAGCAGGACCGCAAGGTCGTTGGCGCCCTGTACCGAGAAGTTACCGGAAATCTGTCCCGAACCGCCGATGATCGGCTCGCGGATGACAGGCGCGGAAATGACCTGGTTATCGAGCACGATGGCGAAAGGCTTGCCGACATTCTGTTGCGTCGCCTGCGCGAAGCGCTGCGCGCCGCGGCTGTCGAAGCGGAAGGTGACGACGGGTTCGTTGGTCTGCTGGTTGAAGCTTGCCTGTGCGTCGACGAGATTGTCGCCGGAAACGAGCGCGCGGCGTTCCACCAGATAGGGAACCGGCGGATCGTCCTGCGAATAGAGAACCTCAGAGGTGGCCGGCGGGCGGCCGTTCATCGCTTCCTGCACCGGCATCGTCGTGTCGACCATGCGGAAGGACAGCTTTGCCGTCTGGTTGAGAAGCGATTTCAGGCGCTGCGGGTCCTGAAGGCCCGGCACCTGCACGATGATGCGGTCGGAACCCTGACGCTGGATGAGCGGCTCGGTGGTGCCGACTTCGTCAACGCGGCGGCGCACGACTTCGATGGACTGCGACACGGCCGAAGACAGGCGGTAGTCGATGCCTTCATCGCTCAGGTTGAGCCTGAGCAGATTGTCGCCGCCATCGCTCATCGTCACTTCGGTGATGGAACCGCCGACCAGCGTTCCGGCGGACACCGGCTGCGTCAGGTCGCGAAGCGCAGTCTTGGCCGCTTCGTATTGAGCGGGATCGCTGATGCGAACCTGAATCTGCTGGCCGTTGCCCGTGAGCCCGGAATAGCGGATGTTGGCGTCGCGAAGCTGCGTGCGCACATCGCCGACGATCGTTTCAAGCCGTTCCTTGACAATGTCGGAACGCTCGATCTTGAGCATGATGTGCGAACCGCCCTGAAGGTCGAGACCGAGCGTTACCTTGTTGTCCTTGTACCAGGCAGGCATGCTCTCCAGCTGTTTGTCCGAAAACAGGTTGGGAGAGGCGATGAAGACGCTTGCCAGCACAAGCAGCCAGATGAAGACTGTTTTCCAACGGGAAAAATGAAGCATTTCGATCTCGGTCAGGGTTGGGGTTGCGCTGATGACGCAACCCGTCAAATTCGGAAGCGGGCGTCCGGTTATCCGGCAGGATCAGGAAGCGGCTTCCGTCTTGACCACTTCGCCCTTCACGCGCACTTCGGCAATATAGGCACGAGCGGCACGGATTTTCACGCCTTCGGCGATTTCGACTTCCAGTTCATTGTCGTCGATGACCTTGGTCACCTTGCCGACGATGCCGCCGCCGAGAACGACCTGATCGCCACGGCGAATGCTGGTCAGCGTCTCCTGACGCTTCTTCATCTGCGCGCGCTGCGGACGGATGAGGAAAAAGTACCAGACCACCATAAGCGGCGCAAACAGGAAAAGCATTTCAAGGCCAGACCCGAAGGCCGATGCGCCACCCGCTGCGTCCTGGGCAAAAGCTTGACTAATGAACATATAAAACTCCTCAACGATTACGGCACGACCTCTTATGCCGCCCCAGCTTTCAAGCCGCCGGAATATAGTGGGGAACGCCGGGATTGCAACAGATGCAGGCAGCCCACCGTACCGATTCCGGACCTCTTAACCTTTATGGGCTGGAAACGCCATGCTAGGCCGGGCCGAAAACATCGTTTTGAACACGAGACAAGCGGAAGAAACACCATGATTCGAGAAGAGACGGCCACCCTGCTTCTTGCCGAACTGCGTAGACTGAACATTGCCGTGGAACGGCTCGCCGGCCCGGCACCCGCCATAAACGACTGGAATGCGGCCGATTGTTTCGTCTGGTCGCCGGTCAACTCCTTCCTGCAGCCGGTCGCACGTCCGAACCGCATTGCGCTGAAACTCATTCGTGGCGTTGACCATGTGCGCGACATCCTGCACGAAAACACGCTGCGTTTTGCCGATGGTTTTCCCGCCAATAACGTGCTGCTCTGGGGCGCGCGCGGCATGGGCAAATCCTCGCTGGTCAAGGCTGTTCACGAAGATGTGCGCGCAGCAAGCGGCGTTCCCCTGAAACTGGTCGAGGTGCACCGCGAGGATATCCACACCCTGCCCGCCTTGCTCGACATCTTGAAGGCTTCCGGTGAACGCGTCATCGTCTTCTGCGACGACCTCTCCTTCGACCACGACGACACGGCCTACAAATCCCTGAAGGCGGCGCTCGACGGCGGCATCGAGGGACGGCCGGACAATGTTCTGTTTTACGCCACGTCCAACCGCCGCCACCTTCTGCCGCGTCACATGATGGAAAACGAGCAGTCGACGGCCATCAACCCCTCGGAAGCGGTGGAGGAGAAAGTCTCGCTCTCGGATCGCTTCGGCCTCTGGCTCGGTTTCCACAAATGCGGTCAGGAAGACTATCTGACGATGATCGACAGTTATGCCACGCATTTCGATCTGGGGCTCGATCGCGAAACCCTGCATCACGAGGCGCTGGAATGGGCGACCACGCGCGGCGGACGCTCCGGCCGTGTGGCCTGGCAATATATTCAGGATGCCGCCGGGCGCCTGAGGAAATCGATCGACAGATAGGCTGCGATCAAACAGCAGGGATTAATCGAGCCTCACAGCGCCTCGTCCACCCTCAGTCCCGCGCGTCTGACAATCCGCGCGGGAACGCCCACGACGGTACAGTCGGCGGGAACATTCTTGATGACAACCGCATTCGCACCGATTTTTGCATTGTCACCCACGACGATATCCCCAAGCACCTTGGCGCCGGCATTTATCGTAACGTTGTCACCAATCCTGGGCGCGCCCGTCGAGCTGGTGTAACCGATACTGACCTGCTGATTTATCCAGCAATTGGCGCCGATCGACTCGGCCGATATGATCGTTGCAAATCCATGCTGAATGAACAGGCCGGGGCCGATATCGGGCGTGTGGATGTGCAGCGTACTTTCCGGGCGTGCCAGGAACTTGAAAAAATGCGCCCTCGGCAACCGATAATAAAAAAGGTTGCGAAACTCGGCCGTGCCGGTCAGCAATCTCACCGCATCAAGCATGAGGTCGCCGCGCCGCGTCGATGACGTCCCGAGAAGCTTTTCGCTCCACGCCTCGATGTCTCTGAAGATCGGGTTCCCCGGTTTCGCCATGAAAAGCAGGACCAGGTGCGGCGTAACGGACAGGGCCGATACCGCAAAACAGACTTTTTTAAAAATGGTCACAATGAAATCCTTAAATATGGAAGGCAATTTATCGTCTCGAGCGTAACTTGCAACCGCGTATCTATGCCGTATCGGCAGGATGATAATCGTGACGGCGTTTTCGGTATCAAACCTTCGCCGCTGCGCCGCAAAAGAGCCATTTCCAGAATGTTTGAACTGGTGTGAAGGCCAGTGTCGTCAAGGCTACAGAGGGTGTCGTATTCCCGAACGTCACCTCGCCCGTCACATGGTTTTCTGCAGGCATCCGGCACCATCCCCTCAATTTCGCGAGGAGGAGCCGGACAACCGGCTAAATGCCGGGGCTGCGGCGGCGGTAGATCAGGAGGTGGCGGCGTCTTTTCGAAACGTCCCATTTATTCCCCTGTCCATCCTTCGCCGAAAGATCACATGCGAACCGTCACCGGTTCGTTGGTGCAGTTCGACAATATCTGCCTGCGGAGGAGCGGGCCGGCATTGATGTTCAAACCCAAGGAGGAGATGGATATGAGCAGGAACAGAGGCGTCGTTTATCTGAAGCCGGGCCAGGTCGAAGTCCGCGACATCGACGACCCGAAGCTGGAGGCGCCGGATGGCCGCCGCATCGAGCACGGCGTCATTCTCAAGGTTATTTCCACGAATATCTGCGGTTCCGATCAGCATATGGTGCGCGGCCGCACCACGGCGATGCCGGGTCTCGTTCTCGGCCACGAAATCACCGGCGAAGTCATTGAAAAAGGCGTCGACGTCGAAATGCTTGATATCGGCGACATCGTCTCGGTGCCCTTCAACGTCGCCTGCGGCCGCTGCCGCTGCTGCAAGTCGCAGGATACCGGCGTCTGCCTGACGGTGAACCCGTCTCGCGCCGGCGGCGCTTACGGCTATGTCGATATGGGCGGCTGGATCGGCGGACAGGCCCGTTACGTCACCATCCCCTATGCCGACTTCAACCTTCTGAAATTTCCCGACCGCGACAGGGCGATGTCGAAGATTCGCGACCTCACCATGCTGTCCGACATTCTGCCGACCGGCTTCCACGGCGCCGTCAAGGCGGGCGTCGGCGTCGGCTCCACGGTCTATGTCGCAGGCGCCGGCCCGGTCGGTCTTGCCGCCGCCGCCTCTGCCCGCATTCTGGGTGCCGCGGTCGTCATGATTGGCGATTTCAACAAGGATCGCCTTGCGCACGCCGCAGGGGTCGGTTTCGAACCCGTCGATCTCTCCAAGGGGGACCGGCTGGGCGATATGATCGCGCAGATCGTCGGCACCAATGAGGTGGACAGCGCCATCGACGCCGTCGGTTTTGAGGCACGCGGCCATTCCGGCGGTGAACAGCCGGCCATCGTTCTCAACCAGATGATGGAGATCACCCGCGCTGCCGGCTCGATCGGCATCCCCGGCCTCTATGTCACCGAGGATCCCGGCGCGGTCGATGCCGCGGCGAAACAGGGCAGCCTGTCCCTGCGCTTCGGTCTGGGCTGGGCGAAGGCGCAATCCTTCCACACCGGCCAGACGCCGGTTCTGAAGTATAACCGTCAGCTCATGCAGGCCATCCTGCATGACCGCCTGCCGATCGCCGACATCGTCAACGCGAAAATCATAGCGCTCGACGATGCCGTCCAGGGTTATGAAAGCTTCGATCAGGGCGCGGCGACAAAGTTTGTTCTCGACCCGCATGGCGATCTGCTGAAAGCGGCCTGACATTTCGAGAGCTCGCGTCCCATAATCATTGAACAGCGCCCGCGAAAAATCTTTCCGCGGGCGCTTTTTACCGTATCACCACACGGTGAAATCAAGAGACTACAGCAGCATCCCTTCCAGCTCGGCCGTGGCAGCCGGGGAAAGATAGGGGCGGAACAGGCTCGACACTTGCCGAAGCCCCCATTCCAGTTGCAGCGGCCCGAATTCGGTCACGCCCTCCTGCAGGTTAAGATAGGCCGCCCAATAGGTCGAGACGATCCATAGGTTTGTGAGAACGGCGGCCCGCTCACCTTCCGGAATCTCCGCAAGTCCCGCCTTCTCCATCCGTCCGACAATATCATCGACGGCAAAACGCATGGCGGCGCTGATGGTGCGCACCGGCTCCACCAGCGCAGGCGCAGAAGAAACAAGCCCGACAAGATCGCGAAACAGGAAGCGGTAATTCCACACCAGCGAAAACCAGAGCCGCAAAAACCCGGTATAGGTCGCCGCAGCACCTTCGTCCGCGCCGTCAATCTTCGCGACAATCGCCAGCGCATCGGCTTCGAACAGGGCAAACAGCGCCAGAACCAGCGCCTCCTTGGTGCGAAAATGGTAATAAAGATTGCCCTCGTTAATATTCACCGCCCTTGCGATCTCAGCCGTGGTCACATGATCGGGCCCCCGCTCGTTAAACAGCTCGAGAGCAGCAGCAAGAATTCTCTGCCGTGTAGGAGAAAGACGCCCCGTTGATCGTCCGCCCTCGCTTTTCTTCATTGATATCGGACCCCGCTATTGAAACCTAAGGCATGCACCTTAAATGACTAAAATAAGGTATACACCTTAACAGGGAAATTTGAGTGTTCAACGCGAATAAAGGACCTGTCCATGCCCGGAACCGACCTTCGCAGCCCGCCCCCGGATATATCCGCTGCGGCACCCGTCTCCAGATTCGCCACAGCACGTGTGGCCCTCTCGCTCATCCGCAATCCGCTGAATGCGTTGCCGCCGGAGATTTTCAGCGAACCGGCCGTCTTCACGCGCCTTGGCGGCACGATGCGTGTCCACCTCGCCGATCCGGTTCTTATCCATGAGGCTCTGGTCAAAAACGCCCATCTGCTCGGCAAGGGTGAGGATGTGCGCCGGGCGCTTGGCCCCGCACTTGGACAGGGCCTTCTGACGGCGGATGGCGATCACTGGAAATGGCAAAGGCAATCCGTCGCCGCCGCCTTCCGGCATGAAAAGCTACTGGAACTGCTGCCCGTGATGATCGAGGCGGCTGAGCGAACCGAAAGGCGCTGGGACACATCTCCTTCCGGTGACATTGATATCGGCCATGAAATGATGCGGACTACCTTCGACATCATTGTCGAAACCATGATGTCCGGCGGCCACGGGATCGATATCGGGCGCGTCGAACAAAGCGTCACCGACTATCTGAAACCAACCGGCTGGACCTTTGCGCTCGCCATGCTGGGCGCACCGGAATGGCTTCCCCATCCCGGCCGGCGCAAGGCCCGGGCCGCTGTCGACTATCTGCGCTCTAGCCTGTCGACGGTGATCGCTAACCGGCGGCAAAACCCCGCCGACCGGAACGATCTGGTCTCCATGTTGCTCGAGGCAAAGGACCCGGAAACCGGACGCATGATGAGCGACACTGAAATCATCGACAATCTGCTGACCTTTATCACCGCCGGTCACGAAACGACCGCGCTCGGTCTCGCATGGACGTTCCACCTGCTGTCGCAAAACAGCGACGTGGAACGGAAAGTCGTCGAGGAGATCGCGGCCGTCACCGGTGGAAATCCGATCGCGGCAGGACATATTGCTGAACTGACCTATACCAGACAGGTGTTTTCCGAGGCGATGCGGCTTTACCCGCCTGCCCCGGTTGTCACCCGCACGGCGCTGCAGGACTTCAAGCTCGGCGACCATGATATTCCGGCCGGAACCGTTCTTTATGTACCGATCTATGCCGTGCACCGGCATACGACGCTATGGGACCAACCGGAACGCTTCGATCCTTCCCGCTTCGATCCGGAAAAAGCCAAAGCGCGTCACCGTTATGCCTATATGCCTTTCGGCGCAGGCCCGCGCGTCTGCATCGGCAATGCTTTTGCGATGATGGAAGCCGTCGCGATCCTCGCCGTGCTTTTGCAGAAGGCCCATCTCGAAAACAGATCCGCAGCCACGGCGGAGCCGCTGATGAGGGTGACGTTACGCCCGCAAGCCCCTCTGATGATGCGGGTCACGAACCGCAAAAACAAATCGCCCGCGGTGTGAACCACCGCGGGCGATTATTACCCCATAAAGAACATCACCTGATGGTGACGATCAAAGATCGACGTCGAGGATCGCCATGGAGAAGTTGTACGAGCGGTCGCCGTCTTCGTCATCGATGTAGACGACGCCGAGAAACTCTTCGCCAAGATACACTTCGGCGGAATCGTCCTTGCGCGGACGCGCCTTCACAACCATCTTTTCATTGAAGGTGCGCTTGAAATAGGCGTCGAGTTTTTTGATTTCGTCGGCTTTCACCACTATTCTCCTGTGCGGTTCGGGTTGGCCGCTTTTGGCATGGGACAAAGGCCAAAGTAAAGTGAAAGCGGCGCATCATCCGTGTCTTCCACACGGACGAGCGCAATATTCACGACCTGTCAGATATCGGCTCCGATAACCTGGTCCATCAGACGCGAGGGTTCCGAACACCCTGCTTCTCCCACCACGCGCGCCGGCACACCGGCCACGGTGGTCTTCGGCGGAACCGGTTTCAGCACCACCGAACCGGCGGCAATGCGCGAGCAGCTGCCGATCTCGATATTGCCGAGAATTTTTGCGCCTGCGCCGATCATCACGCCATTGCCGATCTTCGGATGGCGGTCCGCCCCCTCCTTGCCGGTGCCGCCAAGCGTCACGCCGTGCAGGATGGAAACATTGTCACCGATGACAGCCGTTTCACCGACCACCAGCCCCGTAGCATGATCGAGGAAGATACCCTTGCCAATGCGCGCGGCCGGATTGATGTCCGTCTGGAAGATGCTCGATGAGCGGCTTTGCAGGTAAAAGGCGAAATCCCTGCGGCCCTTCGCAAGCAGCCAATGGGCAAGGCGATGCGTCTGGATGGCCTGGAAGCCCTTGAAATAGAGCAGCGGCTCCATGAAGCGCGTGCAGGCCGGGTCGCGGTCGTAAACCGCCTGGATATCGACGCGCAGCACGCTTCCCCATTCCGGCCAGTCATCCAGCATATCCTGAAACGTCTGGCGCAGAAGCACGGCCTGCATATCGGGATGATCGAGGAGTTCGCAGATGCGATAGATCACACATTCTTCCAGAGACCGGTGATTGAGGATCGTCGAATAAAGAAAAGCGGAAAGCAGCGGGTCCTGAGCTGCGGCGCTACGCGCTTCATGCAGCAGGCTGCCCCAGATCGGATCGACGATCGCCAGCTGTTCGGGCTGACGGGCCTCGGTGCGTGCGACCATGAATGGTCTCCTCGTTTGCAGTGGTCGTTCTTTATACAGAAAAAGACGTGCATTAGAAATGGGATTCGAATGACGACTTTAAAGACGGCAAGGCTTCAGTTTTTCTGCATGCAGCATGAAAAAGCGTTTCTTGCCGCCCCGGACATTGCCGAAATAATCCAGATCAAAGCGCGCGGTAAAATTCCAGAACCGCAGCCTTGAACACCCGGTCGCCAACGGCCAGCATATGGTCGCGGCCGGGAATATCGATCGCCCGCGCATGCGGCATGATCGCCGCGAGTTCTGCGCCGGATCCGGCAATATCATCCTTCGTTCCAACCGCAATCAGCGTCGGCGCATCGATCTTTTCCGCCTGTTCGCGCGTGACGAGAACCCGCGAGGTCTCGATACAGGCGGCCAGCGCCAGCCGGTCGCTTTTCGTCTGGTCGGCAAAGGCACGGAACATACGGCCGCGCTCATGGGTGACGACATCGAGCGACGGGGCCAGCAGCGCCTCGGCAATCGGATCCCAGTCGCCGACGCCTTCGATCATGCCGATGCCGAGCCCGCCGAAAACCAGCGAGCGGACGCGCTCGGGATGGGCCATGGCCAGAAAGGCGGAAATGCGCGCGCCCATGGAATATCCCATCACATGGGTTTCCGCGATGCCGAGATGATTGAGCAGCGCCACCGCGTCTTCCGCCATGACAGGCGGATAATAGGCGTCTGGATCATGCGGCTTGTCGCTTGCGCCGTGGCCGCGATTGTCGATGGCAATCACCCGGTAGCCCGCATCCCCGAGTGTTTTCAGCCAGCCGGGATGTACCCAGTTGACGTTCGCGCTGGAGGCAAAGCCATGAATCAACAGAACCGGCTCGCCCGCCGGATCACCCTCGTCGAAATAGGCAAGGCGAAGGCCGTCATGGGAAAAATCGGAAAATTGCGGCGTGTTGAGATTCATCAAGGACATCCTTTTTGCCGGACCATATGGCAGGAAATCGCAATGGTGAACATATTTTCCTGACGATTTTTATGGAGATGCAATGCGTTTGAGGCTACATATCCGCAGCAATAAGCCCATGCTCGATGACGATCTGCGGCTTAACCACGATATTGCATTTGGAGACGAACATGGCCGGGCATTCCATTCCCCACTTCCAGAACGATGGCGGACACAGCGTAATCGAGATCGGCGTCAAGGAATTCATGTGCACCGGCGCTTCGGTGCCCTACGATCATCCGCATATCTTCATCGATATGGGCGACGACAACGAGAAGGTCTGTTCCTACTGCTCTACCCTTTACCGTTACAATCCGTCGCTGAAGGCCGAACAGACCAATCCTCCGGGCTGCGTCTTCCATGTGAAGGCCGCCTGACCTTTTCCCTTTCCTGATCGGGGCGCATCATGCCCATCACATCCGTAGCCATTGTCGGTGCCGGCATTGCCGGTCTCACCGCTGCCCTTTCTTTTGCCAGGCATGGCGTCAGCTCCGACATCATCGAACAGGCCGGTGAACTCGCGGAAGTCGGCGCCGGCCTGCAGCTGTCGCCCAATGCCGCCCGCATCCTTGCGGAACTCGGCGTGATGCCGGAGATCGAGGCACGTTGGACGGAGCCTGTCAGCGTCGAACTGGCATCGGGAAAATCGCTTGCCACGCTGTTATCATTGCCAATGGCCGAAATGGCTCGCACACGCTGGGGCGCACCCTACGGCGTCCTTCACCGCTCGACGCTGCAACGCGCGCTTCTTGATGCGGTGACCCGCAATCCGCTCTGCCGCCTGCATCTCGGCAAACGCATGGAAAATGCAACGTTGGATGGGATTGCCGCAACCACGTTTCGTGATCACGACCTGATCGTCGGCGCGGACGGCGTCTGGTCGGCGGCCCGTTTTGCCGTCCCCTCCTCTCCCGTCGCCACTTTTTCCGGCAATGTCGCCTGGCGCTTCACGGTCGCTGCAAAAGATGTGCCTTCCGCCATCAACAAGAGCGCCGTCACCGCCTATCTCGGTTCGGGCGGCCATATAGTTGCCTATCCGCTGAAGGAAGTCGGCGGCTTCAACATCGTCGCCATCGCGCTCGGTGCCGATCCCGGCGCGACATGGCGGGCCGAATCGAGCGGACAGCAGAAAGCGATGCTGCTGGCGCAATTTCGCGACTGGAGCCCGGATATCGTCCGGCTCCTGTCATCGTCGGAAAATCCAACCTTCTGGCCACTCTACCAGGCCGGCCCCGGACGCTGGCACAATGGCCGCGACACGGTGCTGATCGGCGACGCAGCCCATGCGATGATGCCTTTTGCGGCACAGGGGGCGGCGATGGCTATCGAGGATGCCTTTGAACTGGCGGGCGCGCTGGCCGGAACACCCCTGCCCGTGGCACAGGCCCTTGCAGCCTTCGAAGCTTTGCGCCTTCCGCGCATAGAAAAGGCCCGCAAGCGGGCCTCTCTCAATCGTTTCGCCTATCACGCCACAGGCCCGGCTCGCCTTGCCCGGGACTTCGTTTTTTCAACACGTCCCACGGAAGCCTTCCTGAAGGACTTAGACTGGCTTTACGGCTACCGCGCCAAAGGCTGAGGTTAGACCCCGGCCGCCGCCGCAAACCCGGCCTCAAGATCCTTCTTGAGATCGACAATATCCTCAAGTCCGATCTGCAGACGGATGACCGGCCCTTCCGTCGGACCTTTGGCGATGGTCCTGTCGACAAGCGATACCGAAACGGCAAGCGATTCGTATCCGCCCCAGGAATAGCCAAGCCCGAAGAAGGTCAGCGCATTCAAGAATGCTGCCGCCGTCTGCTTATATTTCCCCTCTTCAGCTTTCAGCACGAAGGAAAACACGCCGCTTGCGCCCTTGAAATCGCGCTTCCAGAGGTCATGCCCGGCAAAGCTCGGCAAGGCCGGATGCAGAACGCGCACGACATCGTCGCGGCGTTCCAGCCATTGAGCGATATCGAGTGCACTTTTCTGATGGTGTTCCAGCCTCACTCCCATGGTCCGCATGCCACGCAGGATCTGGTAGGCATCGTCAGAGGTGACGCAGATGCCGAGATTGGTATTCGCCTGATAAAGCGCCTTCCAGTGCTTTTCATTGGCCGAGACAAACCCCATCAGCACATCCGAATGACCGGAGGGATATTTGGTGGCGGCATGAATGGAAACGTCGACGCCGAAATCGAGCGGCTTGAAATAAAGCGGTGTTGCCCAGGTATTGTCCATCGTCACGACGCAATCATGCCTGTGGGCGACCTCGGCGATCAGCCGGACATCCTGAATCTCCAGCGTATTTGAGCCCGGCGCTTCCAGATGCACAAGCTTCGTATTCGGGCGGATGAGCGCTTCAATGCCTGCACCGATCGACGGATCGTAATACTCAACCTCAACGCCGAGCTTCTTCAGCATCGTATTGCAGAAGCGGCGCGTTGGAAAATAGACCGAATCGACGATCAGCGCATGATCGCCCGCACCGAGATAGGCAAGAAACGGCACGGTGATCGCTGCAAGCCCCGACGGCACGAGAATCGTTCCGAAAGAACCCTCGAGCTCATTGACGAGATTGCAAAGCGCATCCGTCGTCGGCGTTCCGTGGGTGCCATAGGTATATTTCTGGTTTTCAGTCGAAAGCGTCTCGGCGTCGGGGAAAAGCACGGTCGAGCCGCGCACGATGGGAGGATTGACGAAACCGAAACAGTCCGCGGGATCGTTACCGCCATGGGCCAGGCGCGTATTCATACCTGCGGCGGAACGCAGGTCATTTGTCTTGGTCATTTCAGATCAGCTTTCGAAGGAATATTGACGCGAGCGACAATGCTAAGAGCGGAGGGCAAGGTCAAGTCCCGTAAAACAGTGCCAGACATGTCGATTGATGCATCGCGAAACAGCATACAAGAAGTATACAAAAATCGTGCAAGTGCAAATTTTCGCAAAAATATGCTTATATTTTCACCCTTTGCACACTTCCCGACCAAAATCTGGAAAATTCCGTTTTATAGGCACAATTATTGCCGGCACGTCTTGACCCCGCTGCCAATTGCGATTGTGATAGAAAAAGCGGATCGAAAAGGTCTTGCTGAAGGGGGAGCTGGGGTAAAACAACGATGCCGGTCCCCTTCCATTGACGATAACAAACAAAGGTTGGGAAAAATGAAAAAGGCAATTCTGTCAGCCGCTATCGGCGCAGCAGTTTTGGGAGGAGCCTCGGTCGCTTCGGCTGCGACGCTTCAGGATGTGAAGTCGAAAGGTTTCGTCACCTGCGGCGTGAGCGCGGGCATTCCGGGATTTTCAAATCCCGACGACAAGGGCGAATGGTCCGGTATCGACGTGGACTATTGCCGTGGTATTGCCACTGCGGTTTTCGGTGATCCTTCCAAGGCAAAGTTTGTCGCCCTGTCGAGCAAGGACCGCTTCCCGGCCCTCCAGTCTGGCGAAGTCGACGTTCTGACCCGTAACACCACCTGGACGATCAGCCGCGATACGTCGCTCGGCTTCAACTTCCGTACGGTCAACTATTATGACGGCCAGGGCTTCATTGCCAAGAAGGGCCTGAATGTTAAGTCCGCGCTCGAGCTTTCCGGCGCCGCCGTCTGCGTTCAGACCGGCACGACCACCGAGCTCAATCTCGCCGACTATTTCAAGACCAACAATCTGCAGTACAATCCGGTGGTTTTCGAAAAGGAAGCCGACGCAACCTCTGCCTATGATTCCGGCCGTTGCGACGTCTACACCACCGACCAGTCCGGTCTTTACGCCATCCGCCTCAAGCTGAAGAACCCGGACGACAACATCGTTCTGCCCGAAGTCATTTCCAAGGAGCCGCTTGGACCGGCCGTTCGCCAGGGTGACGACCAGTGGTTCGACATCGTGACCTGGGTTCACTATGCGATGGTCAATGCCGAAGAACTGGGCATCACCTCCAAAAACGTCGATGAACAGAAGACCAGCGCCAACCCGGATATCAAGCGTCTGCTCGGCACCGAAGAAGGCACCAAGATCGGCACCGATCTCGGCGTGACCAACGACTGGGCTTACAACATCGTCAAGCTGGTGGGTAACTACGGCGAAGTCTTCGACCGCAACGTCGGCGCCGGCTCGCCGCTCAAGATCGAGCGTGGCCAGAACGCATTGTGGACCAAGGGCGGCCTGCAATACGCACCGCCGGTCCGTTAATCGGCCCCATCCTCGGTTAGAGGCTGAAAGGAGGCTGGGCAAAGCCCGGCCTCCCATTTAAAATTATATAAATAAGCTCGCAAAGAGCATATAAAAGGGAAAGGTGCCTATGGCAGGCAACGCGGTCAGTTCGCAACGATCGCGCGCGCAAAGCGCGTCGTCACTTATCAACGATCCACGCATTCGAGGCATTTTCTATCAGGTTCTGACAGTCGTCATCCTGACCGCCTTCGTCTGGATCATCGTGACGAACACGATCACCAATCTTCAACGGGCAAACATTTCATCCGGCTTCGGCTTCCTCAATGGAAGAGCCGGTTTCGATATCGGCCAGTCGCTCATCGCCTATACCAGCGATGCGACCTATGGCCGGGCGCTGCTCGTTGGCATTCTCAACACGATCCAGGTCGCATTTTTCGGCATCATCGCCGCCTCGATCATCGGTTTCATCGTCGGTATCGCGAGACTTTCCAGCAACTGGCTGATCTCGAAGCTGGCGCAGGCCTATGTGGAAATCTTCCGCAACATCCCGCCCCTGCTCGTTATCTTCTTCTGGTACAAGGGCGTTATTTCCGTCCTGCCGCAGGCGCGCGATTCGCTGGAGCTTCCGCTTGGAAGCTACCTCAACAATCGCGGTTTCTTCTTTCCGAAGCCCCTCTGGGGCGAAGGCACCTGGCTTATTCCGCTCGCCTTTCTGGTCGCCATCGTCATCAGCGTCTTCGTTTATCGCTGGGCGAAGGCCAGGCAGGAAAGAACCGGCCAGCAGTTCCGCACCGGAATAACGATAACGCTTCTCGTCATCGGCCTCCCCGCCGCGACATTTCTGGCGCTCGGCGCACCACTGACATTCGACTACCCGATTGCAGGGCGCTTCAACCTGTCGGGTGGCGCGGTCGTCGCTCCGGAATTCATGTCGCTGTTTCTGGCTCTCTCCTTCTACACCGCCTCCTTCATCGCCGAGATCGTTCGCGGCGGCATCAAGGCCGTGGCCAAGGGCCAGACCGAGGCAGCGGAAGCACTGGGCCTTCGCCAGAGCACGACGACGCGTCTGATCGTCGTTCCGCAGGCGATGCGCATCATCATTCCGCCGCTGACAAGCCAATATCTCAACCTGACCAAAAACTCCTCGCTCGCGGTCGCGGTCGGTTTCGCCGACATCGTTTCCGTTGGCGGCACGATCCTCAACCAGACAGGACAGGCAGTCGAAGTCGTTGCGATCTGGCTGGTCATCTATCTCTCGCTGTCCATTCTCACGGCCGTGGTCATGAACTGGTTCAATGCGAAAATGGCCCTGGTGGAGAGATAATCGATGACGATCAGCAATCACGCTTTCGTGCGACAGACCATCGAGGATGCCAAACCCGCGCCGTCGAGTGCGGTTGGCATCAGCCATTGGCTGCGTACCAAACTTTTCGCCACGCCGAAGGACACGATCCTCACGGTTCTCGCCATCGCTTTCCTCGCCTATCTTCTGCCGCCACTCATCGACTGGCTGTTCATAGATGCGGTGTGGAGCGGTAGCGATCGTATCGCCTGCCTGACCGCCTCCCAGGGCGGTGCGCTTCCGGACGGCCAGTCCGGCGCGTGCTGGGCCTTCGTTTCGGCAAAGCTCGGGCAATTCGTCTTTGGCCGTTACCCGCTCGACGAGCGCTGGCGTCCGATCCTCGTGATGGTGACCTTCGCCATCCTGCTCGTGCCGATGCTCATCCCGAAGGCGCCGTTCAAGCGGCTCAATGCCCTGGCGCTTTTCATCATCCTGCCCTTCATTGCGTTTTTCCTGCTCATCGGTGGCGTATTCGGCCTGCCGAAGGTGGAGACGCAGCTGTGGGGCGGCCTGATGGTGACCCTCATCCTGTCGTTCTTCGGGATCACGGTCTCCCTGCCCTTCGGCATTCTTCTGGCACTCGGCAGACGGTCGAACCTGCCGGTCATCAAGATGCTCTGCGTGCTTTTCATCGAAGTCATCAGAGGCATTCCGCTGATCACCGTCCTGTTCTTCGCCAGCATCATGCTGCCGCTGTTCCTGCCCGACGGCTGGACCTTCGACAAGTTCCTGCGCGCACTGGTCGGCGTGTCGCTGTTCTCCTCGGCCTATATGGCGGAGGTGATCCGCGGCGGCCTGCAGGCCATTCCGAAGGGACAATATGAAGGGGCGGATTCGCTCGGTCTGAACTACTGGCAGAAGACGCGGCTGATCGTGCTGCCGCAGGCGCTGAAGCTGGTCATTCCGGGCATCGTCAACACCTTCATCGGGCTTTTCAAGGACACGTCGCTGGTCTCGATCATCGGCATGTTCGACCTGCTCGGCATTGTCACACTCAACCAATCGGATGCGAACTGGGCGACACCCGTCACAGCGATGACTGGCTATATTTTCGCAGGCTTCGTATTCTGGATATTCTGCTTCGGCATGTCGCGTTATTCGCTGTTCATGGAACGGCACCTCGACACCGGGCATAAACGATAAGGGACGCTCAAATGGCAGAAACCCAAGCAAAAAAACTGACCGTTTCGGCTACGGACGTGGCAATCGAAATCGTCGGCATGAACAAGTGGTACGGCGACTTCCACGTGCTGCGCGATATCAACCTGAAGGTCATGAAGGGTGAGCGCATCGTCATCGCCGGTCCTTCGGGTTCCGGCAAGTCGACCATGATCCGCTGCATCAACCGGCTGGAAGAACATCAGTCGGGCCTGATCAACGTCGATGGTATCGAACTCACCAACGACCTGAAAAAGATCGACGAAGTGCGGCGCGAGGTTGGCATGGTGTTCCAGCACTTCAACCTCTTCCCGCATCTGACGATCCTCGAGAACTGCACTCTGGCGCCGATCTGGGTTCGCAAGACCCCCAAGAAGGAAGCCGAGGAAATCGCGATGCACTATCTGAAGCGCGTCAAGATTCCCGAGCAGGCCCACAAATACCCGGGCCAGCTCTCCGGCGGCCAGCAGCAGCGCGTGGCGATTGCCCGCTCGCTTTGCATGAAGCCGAAGATCATGCTGTTCGACGAACCGACATCGGCGCTCGACCCTGAAATGGTCAAGGAAGTGCTCGACACCATGGTCGGCCTTGCCGAAGACGGCATGACGATGCTGTGCGTGACGCACGAAATGGGCTTCGCCCGTCAGGTCGCCAACCGCGTCATCTTCATGGACCAGGGCCAGATCGTCGAACAGAATTCGCCCGCCGAATTCTTCGACAATCCCCAGCACGAGCGCACCAGGCTGTTCCTCAGCCAGATTCTGCACTGAGGCAGCGATCACCAAAGAATCATCAAACGGGGCCTTTCAGGCCCCGTTTTTTTTTGCAGAAGTAGTACGCCACACTCACCGTCATCCTCGCCCTTGAGGCGAGGATCCATGGGCGGCTGGAGAGTGGATCCTCGCCTCAAGGGCGAGGATGACGGCAGGCACGTTCTACCTCATCACTGCCTCACTGTTAGGTTCCAATCCAGCCAACAGCCGCGCTGAGTCGTCATCTTGCGGCATTGACCCCAAGCAAAAGGCCTCGAAAACAGCGACACTCCGACGCTTTAACCATTTGTTACGAAACAAGAATCCTTGTTTTTCAGGGCTTGTAGCGGCGCATGTCATTTTTTTGTCAAATCATGCATTTTTCCGCTTGCGGACCAACCGGAGCCTGACTATAAGGGCGCCACACCACAAGCGCACGCGCCCTTCGTCTATCGGTTAGGACGTCAGATTTTCATTCTGAAAAGAGGGGTTCGACTCCCCTAGGGCGTGCCACTTGCCTTCGTGTTTCCCCTTCAAGATATGCAATAACGCGATTTGTCACGATCGTTCTTCGATCGAGCATCCGCAAATTTTCCATCGCGACGATGGCGAGGCTGGAACCGATTCCCGGCCGGTACGTTAAAATGCTGTCCCCCCGATGGAAGGCGAGCCGGGCGAAATGCCGGTGGGCAAATTATACGGCTTGCCTTTCCCTCCTCCCCGATTTCCGTACCGCCAAACCAGCGATCAATTGAAGCCAGCTAAGGCTTCAGCAATCGCGCAATTCGTTTGACCAAGCCAAAAACCGCTCCAAATCACTCAGCGATAGAGCCGTTATTTCAAAGCTTTGGCCTCTCCCATCACGGTTTTCCACAGCCCTTCCGCTCCGAGTAAAAAAACTCGTCATGAAGCGAAAAAAATCAATTTTTCCGCTTGCGGACCAACCGGAGCCTGACTATAAGGGCGCCACACCACAAGCGCACGCGCCCTTCGTCTATCGGTTAGGACGTCAGATTTTCATTCTGAAAAGAGGGGTTCGACTCCCCTAGGGCGTGCCACTTGCTTCTCCTGAAAAATCAGCATTCTGTATAAAAAACTTCACGTAACGCGTGAACGTAAGGACGATCGCCGTTTCCGGTTCGTCCCTGAGTTTTACCCCGAAGAATTCAAACAGATTGGCGACCCTGTCAGGGTGCAAAAGCCGCGTCCAGAACGCGCAGCTGCACACGCCTCTGGCCCTGCCATAGATCGGCTCCCACCGTGCCTGCGACGTGGATAGACCTGCCGCGTGCATTCAGCAGCATCTGCCCCAGCGGCGCCTCTGCGGCGCGGAATGCGATGCCGTCCAGCCGGGAGCCATCCATGGCCTCCAGCGTGATCTTGACGTGAGCGGTGCCGACAAGGCGTACATCCCGCAGGCGATGGGCAGGCACGGCGAAAATCGGTTGGGAATGGCCTGATCCATAAGGACCGGCCTGCTCCAGCTGGTCGACAAGCTGTAAAGTCGCGCCAGACGCACCAATGGCACCATCGATCTTCAGCACGCTGCTTTCCACCAGCTCGCTCACCGTCTTGACGGCAGCCTCCTCGAAGAAGGTCCTGAGTTTCCCGAGATTGGCGCGTTCCACCGTGAGACCCGCAGCCATGGCGTGACCGCCGCCCTTGACCAGCAATCCAGCCTCCACGGCAGCGCGCACCATACGCCCCATATCAAAACCATTGATCGAACGGCCGGAGCCGGTGCCCTTGCCGGAAGGATCGAAGGCAATGGCGAAAGCCGGGCGACGGAAACGGTCCTTCAGTCGCGAGGCAAGCAGGCCGACGATACCCGGATGCCAGTTTTCCCGGGCCGTGACGATGACACCGGCGCCTGACCCGTCGCCATATTCGAACAGCGCCTCCGCTTCGGCTTCCGCCAGCATCGCGGCTTCCATCGCCTGCCGCTCGCGGTTCAGCTCGTCCAGCCGTTCCGCGATCACCTCGGCCTGCGAAGAATCGTCGATGGTCAGGAGACGGCTGCCAAGTGCAGCATCGCCGATACGGCCGCCGGCATTGATGCGTGGCCCGATCAGGAAGCCGAAATGATAGGGTGTGACAGGTCCGCCAAGCCCGGCCTTCTTGAACAGCGCCGCCAGCCCCGCATTGTTCATATGGCGCGCGGCAATCAGTCCCTTCACCACATAGGCACGGTTCAGCCCCTTCAGCGGCACCACGTCGCACACGGTCGCAAGGGCAACGATATCGAGAAGCGACAGCAGGTCCAGCGTGAAGGCCTGCCTGTTGCGCCTGTCTTTCAGCAGCCTGAGTGTAGCGACCAGCACGAGGAACACCACGCCGGCGGCGCAGAGATGCCCCTGCCCCGAAAGATCGTCCTCCCGGTTGGGATTGACCAGCGCAACTGCCGGCGGCAGTTCCGAGCCGACCTGATGGTGATCGATCACCACCACATCGGTGCCCGCATCCTTGGCGGCCTGCAGCGATTCATGGCTGGTGGAACCGCAATCGACGGTAACGATCAGCGTCGCGCCATTGGCGGCAAGCTGCTGCATCGCTGCCGGGTTCGGTCCATAGCCCTCGAAAATCCGGTCGGGAATGTAGATTTCCGGCGCAATCCCGAAATGCGCGAAAAAGCGGTACATCAAGGCGGAAGAAGCAGCACCGTCAACATCGTAATCGCCGAATATCGCCACCTTCTCGCCGGTCTCGATGGCGCGCACCAGCCTCTCGGCCGCCTTCTCACAATCGGTCAGCATGTGCGGATCGGGCATCAGCGAGCGGATGGTGGGATCGAGGAATGCCAGGGCGTCATCGACACCCACCCCGCGCCCGGCAAGCACCCGCGCGATCAATTCAGGAATGGCATGGATTTGCGACATGGCCAGCGCACGGTTCTGTCCGGCCTGATCCAGCCGCGACACCCAGCGCTGCTCTGTCGCCGACCGCTCCACGCTCAGAAACGCGCGGGCAACGGTATCGGCCGGCTCCATCATTGCCATCCTGTCCATTCATCCTGTCGTGTATATGCGCATCCGCGCCTTTTCTTACACCGGGCTAAATGGCGATGGCGGGTTTTTCAAGCAAAAACGCCTGTGCAGGGTTTCACACCGAAAAAATCGAGAAGAACGGGCTGACGATGGATACCGCACCGACCAGCAGCAGCAGCGAGAACACGGCAAGCGAACACCAGTTGCGCTCATAATCGGCAATATCGAATTCCATGCTTCGAATATTGTCATTGGCACTGTGTGGCCTGACCCGATGATGGGTGGCCAGAACGCCTTCGCGCTTGTTGTCCTTGAAAAGGATAATCGATGTCACGGCCACGCCTCCCTCGCTTGGTGAACATCATTAACCATAGAGCCGAATCGTGTTGCATTCCAGCGGTTCTGAGGCCGTTCCTACAAATTTTATGGTGGCTGATGCCGCGAGCCCGAAACCGGTTTTCAGATAAAAAAGACCGCGCATCCAAATGGAGGCGCGGCCCTCATGTTCAGAAAAGTGGTGAAGCGTCTCAGGTCCGCTCGATGCGGATGACCTGCGGCTCGCTGACGAGATATTTCTCGTTCTTGATCGCCTTCACCGCCTTGCGGATGGCATCTTCCATCGTCGCATGGGTAACGAGGATGATGGTCTGCGGCGCACCTTCCACATGCACGCGCTGGCGCTGCACGATGGATTCCAGCGAGATGTTATTGTCAGCCATGCGGGTGGCGATGGAGGCGAAAACGCCGGCCTGATCCTTCACCGTCAAGCGAATGAAATAGCCGCCTTCATGGCTCTTCATCTTGGCGCGGCGATAATCGGCAAGCGATTTTGCTGGACGGCCAAGCACCGGAACCTGCTGGGCGCCGGGACGGCTCTTGGCGATATCGGCGATGTCACCGAGCACGGCAGAGGCCGTGGCATTGCCGCCCGCACCCGGACCAACCATCAGGAGTTCACCGAGGATATCGGATTCGATCGCCACCGCATTGGTCACGCCGTCCACCTGCGCGATGACGGAATCGAGCGGCACCATGGTTGGATGCACGCGCTGTTCGATACCGGATTCCGTCACCTGCGCCACACCGAGAAGCTTGATGCGGTAACCGAGTTCGGCCGCCGCCTGAATGTCCTCGCTGGAGATATTGGTGATGCCTTCCAGATAGATGTCGTCAGCCGAAATCTTGTTGCCGAAGGCAAGCGTCGTCAGAATGGCCAGCTTGTGGGCCGTATCGTTGCCGTCGATATCGAAGGCCGGATCGGCTTCGGCATAACCCAGCCGCTGCGCTTCCTTCAGACAGGCCTCGAAGGACAGCCCTTCCTTCTCCATCTTGGTGAGGATGTAATTACAGGTGCCGTTCATGATGCCGTAGATGCGCGACACATGGTTGCCGGTGAGAGACTCACGCAGCGCCTTGATGACGGGGATACCGCCGGCCACCGCCGCTTCGAAATTGAGAAGCGCACCCTTGTCTTCGGCGATGGTCGCCAGTTCGACGCCGTGCTTGGCCAGCAGCGCCTTGTTGGCTGTCACCACATGGAGACCGCGTGCGAGCGCGGCGCGCACAGCATTTTCCGCCTGACCGGAAGCACCGCCGACCAGTTCGACGAAGACGTCGATATCGGCTTCGCTCGCCAGCTGCTCCGGCGTGTCGAACCAGGTAATACCCGTGAGATCAATGCCGCGGTCGCGCGAACGGTCACGCGCACTCACCGCAATAATCTCAATCGCGCGTCCGCAGGTAATCGCAAGTTCGTTGCTTCTCTGCTGGAGGATGCGCACGAGCGAAGCGCCGACAGTGCCGAGCCCCGCTATGCCGATTCTCAATGAATCTGCCATGGGTATGTTCCTGATTGCTGTTGAGGGTGGCGGCCGGGACCCGGCCGCCTCGGGTTGCCCTATCTGTGGGCGTTAAGCGAAACGACATTGTGCATCGTTTCGTCTGCGCTCGACAGGAAACGCTTCAGATTGCGCGCTGCCTGACGAATTCGATGCTCGTTTTCAACGAGCGCGAGACGGACGTAATCATCGCCCATCTCGCCAAAGCCGATGCCGGGAGCAACGGCGATATCTGCCTTCTCGACCAGGAGCTTGGAGAATTCCAGGCTGCCGAGATGGCGGAACTTTTCCGGGATCTTCGCCCAGGCGAACATCGTCGCCGCCGGCGGCGGAACCTCGAAACCGGCCTTGCCAAACGTGTCGACCATGACGTCGCGGCGGCGGCGATAGACATTGCGCACTTCGGCGATGTCGGAACCGTCACCGTTCAGCGCATGCGTCGCCGCAACCTGGATCGGCGTGAAGGCGCCGTAGTCGAGATAGGACTTCACGCGCGTCAGCGCCGCGATCAGCCGCTCATTGCCGACGGCAAAGCCCATGCGCCAACCGGGCATGGAGAAGGTCTTCGACATGGAGGTGAATTCCACCGCAACGTCGATTGCGCCGGGAACTTCGAGAACCGAAGGCGGCGGATTGTTTTCGTCGAAATAGATTTCCGAATAGGCAAGGTCGGAAAGCACGATGATCTCGTGCTTCTTCGCAAAAGCGATGACGTCCTTGTAGAAATCGAGCGAGGCGACATGCGCCGTCGGGTTCGACGGGTAGTTGATGATCAGCGCCAGCGGCTTCGGAATAGAGTGGCGCACCGCGCGCTCCAGCGGCCCGAAGAAGCTCTCATCCGGCTCGACATTCATCGAACGGATAACGCCGCCCGCCATCAGGAAGCCGAAGGCATGGATCGGATAGGTGGGGTTAGGACACAGGATCACGTCACCAGGTGCCGTGATGGCCTGCGCCATATTGGCGAAGCCTTCCTTGGAGCCGAGCGTGGCGACGACCTGCGTATCGGGGTTCAGCTTCACGCCGAAACGGCGGGCATAATAGGCGGCCTGCGCACGGCGAAGGCCGGGAATGCCCTTGGACGAGGAATAGCGATGGGTGCGCGGGTCCTGAACGACCTCGCAAAGCTTGTCGACGATGGCCTTCGGGGTCGGAAGGTCGGGATTGCCCATGCCGAGATCGATGATATCGGCCCCGGCCGCTCGCGCGCTCGCTTTCAAACGGTTGACCTGTTCGAAGACGTATTGCGGCAGACGCCGGACCTTGTGAAACTCTTCCATCTCTTTCCTCATGGGAATGGACCGGTTCTGCCGGCCCATAACGAAGGTTCGTTTTTTGTTTTAAAACGCCGCCGACACGAACCGACCCGGCAGGCGTTATTCATTGTAGCGCAAAGAACGCGAAAACCTACAGGGCTTTTCTCGGCCCATGCGGCTTCGCGATCATCCGCCCGCGCTTCGGGCAAAGCCTTTTCGGCCCCGAAAGCAAGGCGGATCACGCAACAGGATCAAGGAACTTGCATAACGCCAGATTCTTGGAAAATGCAAGGCAAGCCATGCTCAAGAACGGCCATTCCTGTCGTTCAGCCGCGCTCGCCCTTCACAATTGCTGCGCGGATGACCGAAAGCACGCGTTCCGGCTTGATATCCGTGCAGACCAGCTGGCTCGGATGCCCGTCCCAGTCGCCCGGCGGAAAGGCGCGGCCATCCGGCTTCTGGATCGTCTGGCCATCGGCAAGACCGCCGCAGACCACACGTACCGGGCCGCTGCGGGTCTCAAACAGTTCGGGTTCAACGAGATAAACGCAGGCGCAGCTATCATGCACCACCATGCCATCGCCCGTGCGTGTCTTGTAGAAATCGATGTAGAATTGCGACAGGTCGGAAAGCAGCTGCACAGGCTTGCCGCCGGCCTTGGCCATCTCCACCATGAAGGCGCTGGTCATCACCGTTTTCGTCGTCACGTCGAGACCGACGACCACCACCCGCCAGGGGGCGGTGAAGACGAGATCGGCCGCCTCCGGATCGCCGTGAATATTGGCCTCGGCCGCCGGGGAAACATTGCCGTTCATATCGAAGGCGCCGCCCATGACGATGACCTCTTTCACCAGCGCCGCCACATCCGGCTCCTCGCGTAGCGCCAGCGCCAGATTGGTCATGCGGCCAACGGCAATCAATGTCACCTCGCCGGGATTGGCCTTGACCGTCTCGATGATGAAGCGATGCGCCGGGCGCGGATCAAGCGGCAGGTCGATGGTTTCAGGGATATCGATATCACCGAGACCGTTTTCACCGTGAATGAAGGTCGGCCAATGGCCCTCCTTGCGAGCCGGATCGAAGGTCACGCCAGCGCCCTTCGCAACCGGTGCGGTCATCTGCCATTCCCGCTTGAGGAAGAGCGCATTGCGGGTGGTGATATCGATGGGGGCGTTGCCGAAAACCGTGGTGACGCCGATCAGATCGATATCGGGATGGCGATGCAGGAACAGAAGCGCCATGGCATCATCTACACCGGGGTCCGTATCGAATATCACTTTATGCATAATGCCCTCATCCGTATGTCCTGAGCGTCACCGCCGCTTCTGGCGATGCGCCACGGAAACATACCGATAAGCGGCAGCACCGCAATCCCCCCGCCTGCCGGCGCTCAGAGAGAAAAATATTGCGCGGCAGTCTTTTCGGTGAAAGAAGAGGTCCTCTCCCGCCGCCTGCCCGGACATTCCAAGTGCAAGACATCGCCCTCAACGTTTTCGTCGTTCTTTTCTGCGTCGCCATCTTTGCCGGATTTATCGATTCCATTGCCGGTGGCGGCGGTCTCATCACCATTCCGGCCATGTTGATCATGGGCATTGCGCCGCTGGACACGCTCGGCACCAACAAGCTGCAATCGCAGTTCGGCTCGGCCTCCGCCACCATCGCCTATGCCCGGCGCGGCCATGTCAATCTAAGGGAACAATTGCCGATGGGCCTGATGGCGATGCTCGGCGGCGGGCTGGGCGCCGTCACCGCCGCCTTCGTGCCCGCCGATCTGCTGCGCACCATCATGCCGTTCCTGCTGATCGCGATTGCGCTTTATTTCGCCTTCAAGCCGCAGCTCAGCGATATCGACAGCCACCGCCGCATCACGCCCTTCGTTTTCGGCCTGACGGTTGCTCCGCTGGTGGGATTTTACGACGGCGTCTTCGGCCCCGGCGCGGGTTCGTTCTACATGCTGGCCTTCGTGGCGCTTGCCGGGTTCGGCATGCTGAAGGCAACCGCCCATACCAAGCTTCTGAACCTCGGTTCGAACTTCGGCGGCTTCGTCGTTTTTGCGATCGGCGGTGCGGTTCTCTGGAAGCTTGGCCTCGCCATGGGTGTAGGCCAGTTCATCGGCGCACAGATCGGCTCGCGCTTCGCCATGAAGAACGGCGCAAAGATCATCCGGCCACTGCTGGTGCTTTCCTGCCTGGCAATGGCGACGAAGCTGCTGCTGGATGCCTCATCCGCATGGTCCATCGCCACGATCTGGGATTCGATTTTTCCGAAATAGCGGGTTGAGCGTTTCCATCAGAACCGGAAACGCCGTTAACCTCACCCGGCAGCGCGACCGCGTCTGCGATCGGCAATTTCCCTGATCACCACCATCGCGCCGACAAGCTTGTAGGTGGAGGAATAACAGGGCGACATTTCCAGCGACTTCACGACGGTGCGGCCGTTCTGGTCTTCGGCGTAAGTATATTTCGACGTATTGCCCTTGAAGCAATTGTCCAGCTTCTCACGCAGATCGTTCTGAAAGCGGTGTACGCCGACAAGCTCGGCGATATGACATCCAACCAGCCCCTCCGGCGCATTGCGCTGGAAGGCATCGAGAGCATTGGCAAAGGACACGCGATAGCCGGGAGAAACGATGACTACGGGCTCGTCCAGGTCGTTGAGCATGTCTTCATCGAGCACCAGATGCCTGTGGTGCCACTCCAGAGTGTCCTCGTCCTCGTCACCGATGACCTTGGCCTTCAGCGGCATGCCGACATAACGGTCGACCAGGGTTCGCAGAAGCTCGGAGTTGCGCTGCACGCAGCCGAGATCTTCCGCCTCATGATTGAGGAGATCGATGGCGAAACGGAACTGCTCGCGAATATCCTCGGAGCTTCCAGTCTGACGCCCGACAACCCGCTCGAGAAGCTGCTCCAGTTCACGCTCCAGCACCGCGATCTTGTCGGCCTCGTTTTTACCAACGGCAGATTGCAGTTCCGTATAACGCAGCCAGAACAGCTCAATCAAATCTTTCAACCCAACTCTCCCTGAACGGGCAAACACACACCGTTCCAAATCCGAACGGATGGACCCTGTATCCCCTTATTGTAGCGTCTGCGCGTTTAAAAATGACGTAACAAAGCGCGCAAACGCCGCAGGGATTGTTGTCCAAAATATCACAGCCGACGCTATTTTTTCAATTTCGATAATCCATGAACGAAAAATGAGGTTCCACTAATATGGAAAAATATCGAAATACACAAATTCGCGGCCGAAATTTGTGCAACTCAAACACAATCAACGGCGCGGCAATCGCTTCAAATCCGGTGCTTCACGTCCCAGCGGTCGTGATACCACAGCCATTGGCCGGGATATTCGCGCACCCAGCTTTCCACCTTGTCGTTCAGAAGCTGTGCGGTCGCCTGAATATCGACATTGCCTTTTTCGTCGCGCGGGATCTCGACCTTCGGCTCGATTTCCAGCCTGTAGCGGTTGTCCGGCAGACGCACGCAGCGGGCGGGATAGACATCGCAATTGAACTGCCGGACCAGCTTGGCCAGAAGCGGGTTGGTGCGAACCTCAAGCCCGAAGAACGTCGTCGTAAGCCCCTTGCTGAACTTCTGGTCAACGAGAACGCCGACACCGCCGCCCCTTTCCAGCTGCCGCGCGAGCGCAAAGGAAGAGCCGGCATGTGAAGGCACGAGATTGCCCATGCGTTCCTTGCGGAAATTGAACACCTTGTCGGCGACATACGGATTGTTCGGCGGCCGGAACAGCACCGTCACGTCGAGACCGAAGGCGGAGCTGGCCACCGGCAACAGCTCGAAATTGCCGCTATGGGCGGTAAAGACGATGAAGGGCCGCGGATTGTCGCGCAGTTCCAGAAAGCTCGGAATACCCTCAACCTGAATACGGCCGGGCTCGTTCTTCTCCGGATCGAAATCGAAAAGCCGGTCGAGAAAGACATATTCCGCCGCCAGCCGGCCCATATTGGCCCAGCTGTCCATGGCGATCTCAAGCCGCTCCTCCTCGGACTTCTCCGGAAAGGCGCGCGCCAGATTGTAAAGCATCAGCTTGTGGCGGCCGGTTTTCGGCCCCACGAAGCGCGCCAGCCGGTCGGCGGCGCGAATGCCCGCATCGGCGGGAAAAAGCTTCAGCAGGTTGAGAAGGCCGAAGGCGAATGTCGCAATCAGCCACTGCCGGAAGTGGTCCAGTTTCAGGACGATCCGTGTCAGGAACAGCTTCAAGATGCTCAGTCCATCCGCAGAACGATCTTGCCGAACACCTGGCGCGTTTCCATGCGCTCCAGCGCCCTGTCAATATCGTCGAAGGTCACTTCGGTGTCGATGACGGGGTGAACGATGCCGCGCGCCATCTTCTGCATGGCATTGGCCATGTTTTCCATGCGGCAGCCGAAGGAGCCGAGCAGCTTCAACTGCTGCTGGAACAGCATCATCAGGTTGATATCGGTGGAGACACCTGACGTGGAGCCGCAGGTGACGAGGCGGCCACCGCGCTTCAGCGAGAACATCGAGGCCACGAACGTGTCCTTGCCGACATGTTCGAACACCACGTCGACACCCTTCTTTTTCGTCAGCTTGCGCACGACGCCTTCGAAACGGTCGGTCCGGTAATTGATGACGTGGTCGGCGCCAAGCGCCTTCGCCCGTTCGATCTTGTCGTCGGAACCAACAGTGGTGATGACGGTGCAGCCCATCTTCTTGGCAAGCTGGATCGCCGCCGTGCCGATGCCCGAACCGCCCGCATGGATGAGGATCGTTTCGCCGGGCTCAAGCTTGGCATTGTCGAACAGCATATGCTCGACCGTACCGAAGGTCACGGGTGCCAAAGCCGCAGCAACGGCGTCAATGCCATGTGGTGCCGGCACGAGCTGGCGCGCCGGAATATTGATCTTCTCCTGCGCAAAACCATCGAGATGGAAACCGTGCACGCCCTGCACATGTTCGCACAAATTGTCGCGGCCTTCGCGACAGGGCTTGCACAGCCCGCAGGTGCGCGCGCCATAGATCGAAACGAGCTGGCCGGGCAGCACATTCGATACGCCCGGACCGATGGCTTCGACCACGCCCGAAGCCTCGGCACCAATGGTGAGCGGCATCTTGCGCTTGGCGAAAGCCATGCCGCGCCAGCCCCACACGTCGATGTGGTTGAGCGCAACGGCCTTGACGCGCAGCGTCACCTCGCCCGGCGCCGGTGCATCCGGTTCGGGCAGGTCCACTTTTTCGAGCTTCCGGTCGTCGACGAGTTGAAGAGCGCGCATATTTCAGTCCTTCGCCCAGGGGCGTTTATCTGGGGCCGTTTATCTAAAGAGCTATTCCAGCAAACCTCTGTATCGGTTTTGCGGCCGGAATGCGTAATCAAAGAAGCGAGAGCATTTCCGGATTGGTCGGGCCGGAAACGCTTCTGTTTGTGGCGGAACCGGTTAAGCCGGTTCCCGCGTCATGACAAGGCTTGCATTCTGTCCGCCAAATCCGAAGGAGTTGGACAGAACTGCACTCACCTCAGCATCCCGCTTCACATTCGGCACCACATCGAGCGAAATGGTCGGATCGGGATTGTTGTAGTTGATCGTCGGCGGCAGCGTGCCGGTCAGCATCGTCTGCAGAGAGAACACGGCTTCTACCGCGCCAGCCGCCGTCAGCGTATGGCCGATCATCGACTTGTTGGAAGACAGCGGAATATTCTTCAGGCCTTCGCCGAAAACGGCCAGCATCGAGCCATATTCCATCTTGTCGTTCTCAGGCGTCGAGGTACCGTGGGCGTTGATATAGCCGATATCGCTTTCGGCCACGCCCGCATCGGCCAATGCCGCACGGATCGTCGCAATCGCCGGGCCGCCATCGGGTGAAGAGCGCGTGCGATGGAAGCTGTCGGCCTTTTCACCGGCGCCCTTGATGATGCCGAGAACCTTGGCCCCACGTGCAACAGCGGATTCCAGCGATTCCAGCACCAGTGTGGCTGCACCTTCGGCGATCACGAAACCGTCGCGGTCCTTGCTGAATGGCTTGGAGGCCTTTTCCGGCGGGTCGTTCTGGGTCGAAAGCGCGGAGAGAAGCGAGAAGCGGATCAGCGCCTCGGCGCTGACCGAACCGTCGGTCGCAACCGTCAGCGCCCGTTCGGTGCGGCCCTGGCGGATGGCCTCGACGCCGAGTTGGATCGCGGTCGCACCGGATGCACAGGCCGTGGACAGCGTGACGGGCAGGCCACGGGTACCGAAACGGTCGGAAAGACGTTCGGAAATCGCGCCGAACAGCGCCGCCTCCTGAAACGCCGGGTCGTGACGCTGGCGGAAGGCCGTCAGGAAACGCTCATAGGCATCGCCCGGCTGGGCGGCTGGCGGAGACCGGTCGGCAAGCTCGAAGCGGGCGCTCCATTCCGGCTCGATCGGCGGCGCGGCCAGAAACAGCGGGCCGTCGAAATCACCTGATATACCGGCCTGCGCGAGCGCCTCGATGGTGGTCTCACGCGCGAAGGCATAGGAACGCTCGACGGAATTCGGAACCGGAATATCGATGAAATCGACCGTGCCGCTGATGCGGGTCGAAAGCCCCTCGGTCGGAAAACGGGTGATCTTGTGGATGCCCGACTTGCCCGCCGTCAGCGCCGCCCAGTTATCGGCAAGCCCCTGCCCCAGCGACGTGATGATGCCCATGCCGGTGACGGCGACGATCGGGCGACCGAGATGATCCTTGAAATTGGAAGTCATGGTCTTTCTCCTCAAACGTCACGGGACAGAACGGCGACACCTTCGCCGCGCACATGGCCGACGGTGGTGACGACGGCTTCGCTGGCCGACTCGCCCATGGGCTTTTCCGCCTTGGCGTCGAAGGTAGGAACCTTGGCGCCGCTTTCAAGCGTAAGCGCAGCCAAAGCCAGGCCGAGCGGAAACTGCGCCTCAAGTCCGTGGCCGGTGACACCACCGAAACCGCGAATGGCGGCCTTGGGCAGGGTCTTTTCGAGAATATCCTTCTCGCGCCGGGTAACGTCGTCATAACCGCTTGCGCCGGAAAACACGACGGTCGCAGCACTATCCTTTGCCGGGGCAAGCAGGCGCTCCATGCGCTTTTCCATCTTGCCATCATCACGGCTGCCGCGATCGCCCTCGATGGCGTCGATGCGGGCATAAATGCGCGCGCCGCGTTCGCTGGCATGCTTGCGCGATTCCAGCACGAGGAATGCGCCAAGCGAACCGGAAATCATGCCGCCGCCGTTCTGGTTCTCACGCGACCACAGCGGCTGCCAGCCGCCCTGCGCATGTGCACCAATGGCTTCAAACAGCAGAATCATGTCGGGACGTTCCGCCGAGAAAGCGCCGCCCACCAGCGCATGGCTCGATTCGCCGGAGCGGATGCGGTGGAACGCGGTTTCAACGGCGGAAATGCCGGCCGCTTCCTCGCCCATGAAAGTGCGCGAAGAGCCGGTAACCTTGTGCACGATGGAAATATTGCCGGCCATCAGATTGGAAAGCTGGGCGAGAAACAGCGTCGGGCGCAGCTCCGTCGTCAGCTTCTCATTGAGAAGCTTTTCGCGGTCATTGCGCTTCAGCGCTTCGTCGACGATCAGCGTATCGACATTGATGTCGCGCTCACCGCCGCCGGCAGCAACGATCATGTCCATGGTGGCGCAGGCTTCGGCATTTTCCTTCAGACCGGCATCGTCGAGTGCCAGACCGGCGGCGAACACGCCGAGGCGCTGCCAGTTTTCCATCTGGCGCTGGTCGCCACGCTTGGCGATCTGCGCAGACCAGTCGATTTCCGGCATGGGATGGACCGGGTAGGGTTTGAACTTTTCGGTCTCAACCACCGTTTCAGGCGCCGCCGTTCCCGAAAGAAGCGCCACATGCGCCTGGCTTCCGACGCCGTGACAGGTCACGATGCCGACCCCTGTTATCACCACATCATTGTCAGATTTCATCGTCTGTCATCCTTTGCAGCCGGCCCCATCGAAACGGTCACGGCTATCCAACAGCGGTCGCGAACAACCACTTCATGCGTTGCGGAATAAAGCGCGCGATGCGGATTGGCAATGGCGAAGGCCCGATCCGCCGTCGCCAGCCCACGATTTTCGTGCTCAAAACCGGGCCGGCGCGAAAAACGCTCTCCTTCGAAACGGACGGAAACGCTTATTTCTGCGCATCCGCGGCAATCGCCGCCATCAGGCCGACTTCCTCGGCCCGCTTCTTGACGATAGGCCCAAGCGGGATTTCGCTGAAGGGCATGGTCCTGAGCTTAAGCTGCGCGTCGCATACCTTCTTGCCATCCGAGGTGATCTTCGCCTTGGTAACGGCAAAACCGGACCCGTCATGCTCCAGCACCGCCTCGATGTCGAGAACCGCGCCCGGCTCCACGAAAGTCCGCATCTTGGCGCCATCGACCGACATCAGGAACGGCATGGAGGCGAAATCGCTGAACGCCAGAACCAGCATGCCGGAAGCCTGCGCCATGGTCTCGATCAGAAGCACACCCGGAACCAGCGGCATGCCGGGAAAATGTCCCTCGAAAACCGGGCTTTTATCCGGAACGACGGACTGCGCCTTCAGCGTACGCGTCGCCATGTCCACGGCTTCGACCTTGTCGATCATCTGAAAATATTCAAGCAGCATTCGTCCGGCCCGTCTCTGGTCGGTTAGTCATGGTTTGCCCGCAGGCGGGAACAAAAGAAAATGCCCGCTGGAAGCGGGCATTGTCACATCAGCCCTTGGCTGCGCGCAATTCGTCGATCTTGGCGCAAAGGTTCTTCAGCACGAAATATTCTTCGGTGGAAACCTTGCCTTCGTTGACTTCCTGCGTCCACTGCTCGAGCGGAATCTTGATGCCGAATTCCTTGTCGATGGCGAAAACGATATCCAGAAAGTCGAGGCTGTCGATGCCCAGATCGTCGATCGTGTGGCTTTCCGGCGTAATGGTTTCGCGGTCGATTTCGCTGGTTTCGGCGATAATGTCGGCAACCTTGTCGAATGTAGCTGTCACGCCCATAATCCTTATTGTCGTTCGTATGAATTATCCTGTCTGACGCACCACATAGGCAAGTCGCACAAAAAAGCCAATGGTTTCGTGACGTAACTTTGAAATTTGCCCTGAAACTGTTGCCTAAACAGCAACCGAATGGCGGCCGCGTCCATTGCCGAGATAGGTGTCGAAGATTGCCGCGATATTACGGACAAAAGGCTTTCCCGCCTCCGTCACCGCAAAAATATCGGCGTCCAGCCGCACCACGCCGTCCCTGTCGAAGGCAGCAAAATGCTGTGCCTGCTTCGTCACGGAATGGCTGACCTTGCCGAAACGATGCCGCAGATCCGAGAGGTCGAGCGAGAAATCGCACATCAACCTTTCGATCACATGCGAACGCAGATGATCGTCCTCCGACAACTCAATTCCCTTGACGACGGCAAGACCGCCCTCGCCCGCCAGACGCTGATATTCCCCGGTCGCCGCCATGTTCTGCACATAACCCTGCGGCAACCTGCCGATCGACGATGCGCCAAGCCCGATCAGCGCATCGGCCGTATCGGTGGTATAGCCCTGAAAATTCCGCCGCAGCTCCCCGTCCTCGGCCGCCCGGCACAAGCTATCGGCAGGCTTGGCGAAATGATCGATGCCAACCGGCCTGTAACCCGCCTGTTTCAACATTTCTGCCGCCATCGTCATCTGCCGGTACCGTTCGGCAACATCCGGCAGGGCCTGTTCGGGGATCAGCGACTGGTGCTTTTTCATCCAGGGAACATGGGCATAGCCGAAAAGCGCGACCCGGTCGGGATTAAGCGATACGATCTTTCTGACCGTCTTCTCCAATGTCTCGCAGGTCTGGAACGGAAGCCCGTAGAGAATGTCGCAATTGACTGAATGAACGCCCCTCGCCCGAACGGCATCCACCACCGATTGCGTCTGCTCGAAGCTCTGTATCCGGTTGATGGTTTTTTGCACTTTGTCATCGAAATCCTGAACGCCGAGACTCGCCCGTGTCATGCCGATGGCCGCAAGCGCATCATACCGGCTGTCGTCGAGGTCGTTCGGATCCATTTCAACGCTGATTTCGGGCGCCAGCCCAAAGGTGAAATGACGCTTCAGACAGTCCATCAGGCTCACCATGTCATCAGGTCTCAGCATGGTTGGCGAACCGCCGCCAAAATGCACCGCGCTCACCACGGCATCGGGCGAAACCAGAGCGCCGACGGCCGCAATCTCCCGCTTAAGTGCCTCAATATAAACGGCAATCGGTTCGTATTTCAGCGTGTGCTTGGTGTGACAGGCGCAGAACCAGCACAGCCGGTCGCAATAGGGAATATGCAGATAAAGCGATATACGGTTCCGGTGGCCGAGCGCGCCCAGCCATTGCCGGTACGTACCACTATCGACTGCTTCGTGAAAATGCGGCGCGGTCGGATAGCTCGTGTAACGCGGCACGGCGCCCGAATATTTGCGAAGAAGTTCGGTATTCATCACCCGATTTGCCTTTTATCAAGAAAATGTCGATTTCCTCCCTTTCAGTAGCGGCTGCGACAGTTTGCAACTTTGACTTCAATCAAATCGCGCCTTAAGTTCTTGCTAAAGTAGACGCGGGGGCGACGGCTACACGGCGCAAGCCTCAGAGAGACCGGATTTTACACCCACGGTCGCGATCGTTCCGAAAAAGCCAGCATTGGAAAAGGCTTATGGACACGTTGCAGAAGACCATCCACAATTCGGAAGAACCCGTCATATGCCGCTCCTGCGAGGCGCGTCACGGCGGTCTTTGCAGCACCTTGACGCCACAGCAGCTTTGCGACCTCAGCCGTCATTCCAGCCGTAAAAAACTGGAAGCGGGCAATGAGCTGCTGGGCCAGGGGGAACTCGTCACCTCCTACGGCAATATTCTGAACGGCGTGGTGAAACTCTCGAAAATGATGTCGGATGGCCGCCAGCAGATCGTCGGCCTGCAATTCGCACCGGATTTTCTCGGCCGCCCGTTCATGGCGGAAAGCAAGATGACGGCGGAAGCGGCAACCGATGTGGAGATCTGTCTCTTTCCGCGCCGCGTCGTCGACCGGATGATTTCAGAGGTTCCGGACATGGAGCGCAAGCTCCATAGCCAGTCGTTGAAGGAGCTGGACGAGGCGCGCGACTGGATGCTGACGCTCGGGCGCAAATCCGCACAGGAAAAGGTTGCCAGCTTCCTTTATATGATCGCCACGCATATCGACCCGGAAAACGACGATAAATCGTCTTTCGACCTGCCGCTTTCACGCGCCGACATTGCCGATTTCCTCGGCCTCACCATCGAAACGGTGAGCCGGCAAATGACCAGGCTGCGCAAGGAAGACATCATCCGCATCGAGAACAACCGCCATATCACGGTGCCTGATCTCGGCGCGCTGAGCGACGCCGCCGGCAACGACTGACCGGCATCCCGCAAAGCTTTCATCGGCCCTGTAGGGACGGCGTTCCGATGTTGATGTAAGGCGCCCGCGCCTGTGCGGGTGCGAGCGCAAAACCGGCAAGAACCAGCAAAGCAGCGATGCATCTCATGATATTTCACCCTGTATGCCGCCTTTTCAGCGGCCTGTTTGTTATGTCTGCATCTTAAGTGGCAAACTCATCCATCCGCTTAACAACTTGGGTAAGCGGATGGTTCAAAGGCAGGGTAAAGAAGAGGTTATGGTGCTATGCCAGCATGATCCTTCAGCCTTAGATACCGCTGCTGCAATCTCGGCATCGCCGCGTGTTTCTTCTCCCCGCCGGGGAGAAGGTGGCCCGAAGGGTCGGATGAGGGGGCAACGTCAGCGATGAAGCGAGAGCTGGCCCCCTCATCCCGCTGCCGCGACCTTCTCCCCGGCGGGGAGAAGGCGACAAGACGCAATCGCTCGCTCCCCTCAGCCTCCAGGGGCGAAGGAAGGCCGCACGTTCCGAGCAATGCCTTGTAAAGTCAAATACTTAAGGGATAGTCCCCTCGACCGCAAACTGCGCGGAATAACCTCACTGCGAAGCAGCAGGCGTCGCAACCGGCTTCTGGTTTTCGCCAAGCGCCCGCAGTTCCGCGACCCGGCGCTTGTATTCGGCTTCCGAAATCTGGCCGTTGCGGCGTGCAGCACCGAGGCGCGACAGGTTTGATTCCATGGTGGAGGCCTCGTCGTCGCCCATCTGGGTGCCGGCAGCCGTCATCGGCGCTGAAAAGGTCGGATAGGTTCCTGTGTCGCGCTTCTGGCTCACCGCATTGTCGCTGACGGGGCGCGGACCGACGATTTCGGCGGTCGGGCGGCGCATATGCGCGGGGGCGACGATCGGTTCAGGTGCCTTGCAGGCAGCAAGCGTCGTGGCGACCATGACGCCGGACAGCGAAAGAACGGCGATTCTCGCGGCGTTTTCCACATATGTTCCCCATGTGCCCATGTGCTTGCCCATCGTCATGTTCCGCCTGTAAGGATATCTGCCGATATCGAATTCGACTGCGGTTCAGCCCTTTGCGGCCTCCCCTTGCTGGTGGAACTTGTATTCGTTTTCATGCAGAATGTGCAAACACAAATTTGGCGGAGGATGATGCATGGCGGGTGTTGACGGCGGCGCTGGAAAAAAGGGTGGCAAAACACCCGGTTTCGACGCCAGCTCAGCCGAGGCCTACCTGATCCGCGATCCGGAAACCTTCGCGGTCAACATTGCCCGTGCGCTTGAAAATCTTGGCAAGGCCGCGTCCGAATGGCTGGCGCCGCGCGAGCGGGGCGAAATCCCCCAGGCAAGCGCCGATCCAGTGACCGATCTCGTCAAGACGTTGTCCGATGTCGCCGAATACTGGATGGCAGAGCCGAAACGCTCTCTCGAAGCGCAGACCCATCTCCTCTCCAGCTATTACGAGCTGTGGGCAAAATCGGTGGCGCAGTTTTCCGGCGATGCCGATTCGGCCTCGGCGACGCCGGCCGAAAGCGGCCCTGCGGAGCGCCGCAACAGGCGTTTTGCCGATGCTGACTGGCAGGCCAATCCTTTTTTCGATTTTCTCCTCAAAGCCTATCAGACCACCGTCGGTTTTGCCGACCGGATGGTGACGGAGGCAGACGGCCTGGATGAACACACCCGCACCAAGGCGCTGTTTTACATGCGCCAGGTAACGGAGGCGCTCTCACCCGCCAATTTCGTCTTCACCAATCCGCAGGTCTTCCGCGAGACGGTCGCCTCCAGCGGCGCCAATCTCGTCAAGGGCATGGCGCAGCTGGCGGAAGATGTCGCGGCAGGCCATGGCCACCTGAAACTGCGCCAGACGGACTACAGCAAATTCATCATCGGCCAGAATATCGCCACAACCCCCGGCAAGGTGGTCGCGAAAAGCCCGCTCTGCGAGATTATCCACTACACACCGACGACGAAAAAGGTCTTCAAACGGCCGCTCCTGATCGTGCCGCCATGGATCAACAAATTCTACATTCTCGATCTCAATCCGCAGAAATCCTTCGTCGGCTGGTGCCTCGAGCAGGGCCATAGCGTCTTCATGGTCTCGTGGATCAACCCGGATGCCCAGCTGGCGGATAAAGGCTGGGAAGATTATATCCGCGAAGGCATCGATTTCGCCCTCGACACGATCGAGGAAAGGACCGGCGAAACGGAAATCAACGCGATCGGTTATTGCGTCGGCGGCACGCTTTTATCCTCGGCACTGGCGCTGCATGCGCAGGAAGACGACGGGCGCATCCGCAGTGCCACGCTGCTCGCCGCCCAGACGGATTTTGTCCATGCCGGCGACCTCAAGGTCTTCATCGATGAAGGCCAGCTTGCGGCGCTCGACAGGCATATGCAGGCGGTCGGTTACCTCGACGGCTCGATCATGGCCACCGTCTTCAACATGCTGCGCGCCTCCGATCTTATCTGGCCCTATGTGGTCGATAATTACCTGCGCGGCACGGAACCCCTGCCCTTCGATCTGCTCTACTGGAATTCCGATTCGACCCGGGTGACGGCCGCCAGTCACTCCTTCTATCTTCGCAATTGTTATCTCGACAACAATCTCGCCCGCGGGCTGATGCGCGTGGCAGATAAACGGATCAATCTCGGCGACATCAAAATCCCGGTCTATGATCTCGCCACCCGCGACGATCATATCGCCCCGGCAAAATCCGTCTTCACGGGGGCTGCCCTGTTCGGCGGGCCGGTGGAATTCGTGCTCGGCGCTTCCGGCCACATAGCCGGCGTCGTCAATCCGCCGCAGCTTGAAAAATACCAATATTGGACAGGCCCGTCACCGACCGGAGACTTTGATGCCTGGCAGGGCGCCGCCACCGCGCATAGGGGCTCCTGGTGGGTGCATTGGCAGAACTGGATCGAAAGCCAGAATGCTGAAAAGGTAAAGGCGCGAAAGCCGGAAGACGGCAAGCACCCCGTGCTTGGCGATGCGCCGGGAACCTACGTCCTTTCCTGACCACTTCCATCACCTAACATCTTTCAGGCCACATGTTCTTCACGCCCCCGCTCATTCCCGCCACGCTGATCGCCCGTTATAAACGCTTCCTGTTCGATGCCGTCCTGGAGGATGGCACCGCGATCACCGGCTCCTGCCCCAATACCGGCTCCATGCGCGGGCTGACGACGCCGGGCTCCCGCATCTGGCTGTCGGAACATGACAGCCCGACCCGCAAATACCGGCACATGCTGGAAATGGTCGAGGCCGATGGCACCACGGTCGGCATCAATACCGGCATGCCCAACCGGCTGGCGGAAGAGGCTATCCTGAACGGCCGGATTCCCGAACTCGGGGGCTATTCGACGATCCGGCGCGAACAGAAATATGGCCGCAATTCGCGTATCGACTTCCTGCTGTCCGAGCCCGGTCGGCCGGATGCCTATGTAGAAGTGAAGAACGTGCATTTCATGCGCGAGAAGGGGCTGGCCGAATTTCCCGATACGGCCACCAAACGCGGTGCGAAACATCTGGAGGAGTTGGGTGACGCAGCGGAAGCCGGTTATCGTTCGGTGATGCTCTATCTTATCCAGCGCGACGATTGCGAACGGATGCGCATCTGCGATGATCTCGATCCCGTCTATGCGCTGGCATTTCAGCGGGCCATGGCGCGCGGTGTGGAGGCCTATGCGGTGAAATGCGAGGTCTCCTCGGCACAAATTTCGGTCAGCGGAACGGTTAAGATGGACGAATGGCGTCCGGCTGTTTTATGAACAGGGACGTAAAGAGACAGAAAGCACTAAGATGGTCACCTATATCGACGCAGCCTCCGCCCCCCTCAAGAATACAGGCGTCATCCGCCTCTATAACTCTGAGGACTTCGACGGCATGCGCAAGGCGTGCCAGCTGACGGCGCGCTGCCTCGATGAACTTGCGGCAATCGTCAAGCCGGGTGTCACCACGGATGCCATCGATCGTTTCGTCTTCGAGTTTGGCGCCGACCACGGTGCGCTTCCGGCAACGCTGAATTATCGCGGTTATACGAAATCCGTCTGCACCTCGATCAACCATGTGGTCTGCCACGGCATTCCAGACGAAAAGCCGCTGCGCGACGGCGATATCGTCAATATCGATGTGACCTATGTGCTGGATGGCTGGCACGGCGATTCAAGCCGCATGTATCCGGTCGGCCAGATCAAGCGCGCCGCCGAGCGGCTGATGGAAGTGACCTATGAATGCCTGCTGCGCGGTATCGCGGCGGTGAAGCCCGGCGTGCGCACCGGCGCAATCGGCGCGGCGATCCAGGCCTATGCGGAAGCCGAGCGTTGCTCGGTGGTGCGCGACTTCTGTGGCCACGGTGTCGGACGCCTGTTCCATGACACGCCCAATATCCTGCATTACGGCCGTCCGGACGAAGGCCCGGAAATCCGCGAAGGCATGATCTTCACCATCGAGCCGATGATCAATCTCGGCAAGCCGCATGTGAAGGTGCTCTCCGACGGCTGGACGGCGGTGACGCGCGACCGTTCCCTTTCCGCGCAATATGAACATGCGGTCGGCGTCACGGCCACCGGCTGCGAAATCTTCACGCTGTCGCCCGGCGGCTTCGACCGTCCGGGCCTGCCGCCGCTTCCCCCCGCATAAGGCCAGACCGCCTATGGCAAAACGCCCCGCCCCGCCTTCCGCCGATCCTTCCCAAACGTCCGGCTTTCAGGCAGGCGAAGGCGATCTTTTCGACGGAGCGGATGAGCGCGGCTTTTTCGCCGAACCAAGAAGCGCCGCGAAAAAACCGGCCGCAGCTATTGCGGAACAGGAAGCGGATGCCGCCCATTTTCACGGCCACCGGGACCGGTTGCGGGCGCGCTACCGCGATGGCGGCGACACGGCGCTTGCTGACTATGAATTGCTGGAACTTTTGCTGTTCCGGCTCATCCCGAGACGCGATACCAAACCCATCGCCAAGGCGCTGATAGCCCGTTTCGGAACGCTGGGCGGCGTGCTCGGCGCGCCGCTGCCGCTCCTGCAGGAGGTAAAGGGCGTGGGCGAGGCCGTAGCACTCGACCTGAAGCTCGTCGCCTCCGTTTCCCAGCGCATGCTGAAAAGCGAAATCCGCAACAAGCAGGTTCTCGGCTCCTGGTCCTCTGTCATCGACTATTGCCATGCCGCCATGGCCCATGAAACGCGCGAGCAGTTCCGCATCCTGTTCCTCGACAAGCGCAATGTCCTGATCGCCGACGAGGTACAGGGCCAGGGAACCGTGGACCATACCCCGGTCTACCCGCGGGAAATCGTGCGCCGCGCGCTTGAACTTTCATCTACTGCATTGATTTTAATACATAATCACCCAAGTGGGGACCCCACCCCGTCCCGCGCGGATATCGAGATGACCAAAACCATCATCGATACGGCAAAGCCGCTCGGCATCACGGTTCACGACCACATCATCATCGGCAAGGACGGCCACGCAAGCTTCAAAGGCCTCCGGCTGATCTGAAGTAGAAGCGAGAGTTTAAGAAACGCTGCAACCCACAAGAGCGACATCAACACAAAATTAACACCTATAAATTAGCATTTCCGAAAATAATAAATCAAGGCATCGAACCTTGATGCCTGAAGGAACGGGGGTGCTTTATGTTTAATGGAGTGCGTTTCTTTCGCGATAGATCCGGCTCGTCGGCTGTCGAGTTCGCCATCGTCGCACCGATATTCTTTCTCGTCCTGCTCACCATGATCGCCTATGGCATTTATCTGATGGCGGCCTACTCGGTGCAGCAGATCGCCGCCGATGCGGCAAGAACGGCGGTTGCCGGGCTGAACACGACCGAGCGCCAGCAGCTGGCCCGGGATTTCGTCACCAAAAGCGACCTCAGCTACGCCTTCATGGACAAGAAGCGTTTCACCGTCGATGTCGCCACCGATCCCGCCAATGCCAATCAGTTCACGGTGAAGGTTGAATATGACGCCCGCGATCTGCCGATCTGGAGCCTCTACAGCTACACCCTGCCCGAGCCGGTCATCCGGCGTTTTTCCACCATCCGGATCGGAGGAGCATGACATGCGGACTATCCATTCCCTGCTTCCCGCTTTCCTGAAGGATCGGGCCGGCAACATCGCCATCTCGGCCGGGCTTACCGCGCCGCTTTTCATCGGCATATTGGCTCTCGGTGTCGATTACGGCTATCTGACCCTGCAAAAACGGCAATTGCAGCAGACCGCCGATCTCGCGGCCATATCGGCCGCCGCCAATGCCGCCGACGCCGAAAAGGCGGTGCAGCAATATTTCGCCCTCAACGGCATGGATCTCGGCGTCAAGACGGCGCAGGGCCTGTTGACCCCAGCGGGTCTGAAACCCTTCGATCCCTTGAACGAATTTGCCAGCAGCAAGGGTTACGCCCAGGTCATCAAGGGGCATTATGAACCCGATGCGACCATTCCCGTCGACCAGCGTTTTGTCGAAAACGCCCTGCCCACCAATGCGATCAAAGTGAACATCGTCGAGAAGGGGCAGATATTCTTCGCATCCGCCTTCACCACCCCGCCCAAGGTTTCGGCGGTCGGAACCGCCTCGTCCCAGAAGATCGCCGCATTTTCGGTGGGATCGCGGCTCGCAAGCCTCGACGATGGAATCCTGAACAGCCTGCTCGGCGGCCTGCTCGGCACCACGGTTTCGCTCAAGCTCATGGATTATCAGGCGCTGCTCGCTGCCGATGTCAACGCATTACATGTCGTCGAGGCGCTGGCCGTCGATCTCAAACTCACTGCCGGCACCTACAAGGATGTTCTGAAAACGGAAATCACCTATGGTCAGTTCCTGAATGCGCTGACGAAGACCACGGGCCTGCAGCCGGCTGTCGCCACCATTCTGACTGCGCTGCAAAAAACCGTCAACAAGAGCAATATCAAGCTCAAGCTCGAGGAAATCCTCAATCTCGGGCCGTTCTCCGACAAGCTGATCGGTAGCGGCGAAAACCTCAAGGTCACCGCCGGCGTCTTCGATCTCATCAATGCCGCCGCCGTGGCGGGCAATGGCGGCAACCAGCTGGCGCTCAATCTCAACGCCAACCTGCTGGGTCTCGCCTCGGTCAAGGCAACGCTTGCCATCGGTGAACCACCCGTCGAAACGCCGTCGCTCGCCGTCGGCGGTCCGGGCACCGTGGTCCGTACCGCGCAAACCCGGCTGGCGGTCAATGTCGTGGTCGATGGGCTTCAGGCGATTGCCGGCCTGAAGGTCAATGTTCCGCTCTATGTGGAAGTCGCCCACGCCGAAGCACGGCTTGCCGATATTCGCTGCACGGGCGGCGGACAGGGAACCGTCGATGTTGAGGTCGTCCCCGGCGTCGCGGAAATCGCCCTCGGTAATGTCGATACCTCGGCCTTCGCCAATTTCGGCAAGGACCCGCGCGTCACCAAGACAGCGATCGTGGATTCCGCACTGCTCGCCATCAATGGCAGCGCCCTCATCAACGCCACCAACATGAAGAAAACCAAGCTGACTTTCACGCAGTCGGATATCACTCAGGCAAAGATCAAGAGCGTCTCCACCAAGGACACCGTTACCACTCTCGTCAGTTCCCTGCTGAAGAACCTCGATCTGGATATCAGGCTCCTCTTCCTCAACCTCGATCTGGGAGGACTGGCGGGAATCCAGGCCGCGCTTGCCAATACGCTTTCGGTTGTCACGGCTCCGGTCGATCAGCTGCTCTACAACGTGCTTCTGGTTCTCGGCGTCAAGATCGGCGAGGCCGATGTACGGGTCACGGATGTTCGGTGCCAGCAGCCGGCGTTGGTGCAATAGTCAGCACCGCGCATGAAAAAGCCGCCGGATGGTCTCCCGGCGGCTTTTTTGTTTAAGGCTTTAATATCAGGCGTTGGCAATCGCCAGGCGCTTCTCGTCCCGGCCGCTCTTCATGCGCTCCGACAGAAGGAAGGCCAGTTCCAGCGCCTGATCGGCGTTGAGACGCGGATCGCAATGGGTGTGGTAACGGTCGGACAGCGAATCCGCCGTCACGGCGCGCGCGCCGCCCGTGCATTCCGTCACGTCCTTGCCGGTCATCTCGATATGGATGCCACCCGGATGCGTGCCTTCGGCGCGGTGAATCTGGAAGAAGCTTTCGACTTCCGACAGAATGCGCTCGAACGGACGCGTCTTGTAGTGGTTGAGCGTGATCGTGTTGCCATGCATCGGATCGCAGGACCAGACGACCTTGCGGCCTTCCTTCTCAACCGCACGGATGAGCTTCGGCAGGCTGTCCGCCACCTTGTCATGACCGAAACGGCAAATCAGCGTCAGGCGTCCAGCCTCGTTCGCCGGGTTCAGCGCATCGATCAGCTCGATCAGATTGTCTGGCGTCAGAGACGGACCGCACTTCAGGCCGATCGGGTTCTTGATGCCACGGAAATATTCCACATGCGCATGGTCAAGCTGACGCGTGCGGTCACCGATCCAGATCATGTGGCCGGAGGTGGCGTACCAGTCGCCCGAGGTGGAATCGACGCGGGTGAGCGCCTCTTCGTAACCCAGCAGCAGGGCCTCATGGCTGGTGAAGAAATCGGTCTCGCGCAGGCTCGGATTGTTCTCCGCGCTGATGCCGATCGCTTTCATGAAATCCATGGTTTCGGAAATCCGGTCGGCCAGCTTGCGGTAACGGTCCGCCTGCGGGCTGTCCTTGATGAAGCCGAGCATCCACTGATGAACGTTTTCAAGGTTGGCATAACCGCCCATTGCGAAGGCGCGCAACAGGTTCAGCGTCGCCGCCGACTGGCGATAGGCGTCAAGCTGACGCTCCGGGTTCGGAATGCGTGAGGCCTCGTTGAATTCGATGCCGTTGATGATGTCGCCGCGGTAAGACGGCAGCGTCACGCCATCCTGCGCTTCCACGTTGGAAGAGCGCGGCTTGGCGAACTGACCGGCAATGCGGCCAACCTTCACGACGGGCAGCTGCGCGCCATAGGTCAGCACAACGGCCATCTGCAGGAAAGCGCGGAAGAAGTCGCGGATATTGTCCGCGCCATGCTCAAGGAAACTTTCGGCGCAATCGCCGCCCTGCAGCAGGAAGGCGTTGCCTTCAGCCACATTGGCAAGCTGTTTTTTCAGGCGGCGGGCTTCACCGGCAAAAACCAGCGGCGGATAGGTCGCAAGCGTGGCTTCCGTTGCCGCAAGCGCTGCCGCGTCAGGATATTCGGGAACCTGCTGGATCGGTTTCTGCCGCCAGCTGCCGGGTGTCCAATTCTGTGCCATGTCCTTACCCTTTTTTCGACCACGCGACTGCCGCGCGACCGCCTCGAAAAATTGAGCGGCTTATAGCTCCATGCATCGCCTTTGCATAGCCGATCCCGGCGCCATACCGCTCAATCCGCCCGTTTTGAGCGTCTCAAGCGCATAAAAGTCAATTCAAACGATTTAACAAACCCGCCCCCACCCGAAAATCGTCTGTTTCGGGGGCGACGGGCAATTTTGACGCGCGATTATATCACGCTTGCGTCAGGGCTACACGCGCTCGCCATTCACCACGCGGTAGCTCGGCGAATACATCGTCACCAGCTCCTCGGCGGCTGTGGGATGAACCGCCATGGTACGGTCGAAATCATCCTTGGTGCAGCCGGCTTTCAGCGTGATACCGAGAAGCTGCGCCATCTCGCCCGCCTCGTGGCCGAGAATATGCACGCCCACAACTTTGCGGTCGCTGGCATTGACGATCAGCTTCATGATCGTCTTTTCCTGACGGCCGGAAAGCGTCGCCTTCATCGGCCTGAACTGGGCGCGATAGACTTCCAGTTCCGGATATTTCTTGCCCGCTTCCTCTTCCGAAAGACCGACAGTTCCGATTTCCGGCTGCGAGAACACCGCCGTCGCAATCAGCTCGTGATCCGGCTTGGTCGGGTTGTTCTTGTATTCGGTTTCGATGAAGCACATGGCCTCGTGGATCGCCACCGGGGTCAGCTGTACCCGGTCGGTGACGTCACCCAGCGCGAAGATATTCGGAACGTTGGTCCGCGAATAGTCGTCGACGATGATCGCGCCGCGCGCATCCAGCTTCACGCCGACGTTTTCGAGACCGAGGCCCTTCGTGTTCGGATCGCGCCCGAGCGCCAGCATCACCGTCTCGACGGAAAGAGTACCGTGGTTCTTGGTGCGGGCCTGTAATGCGCCCTCACCCTTCGTCACTTCTTCGATGACATCGCCGAGCAATATCTTGATGCCCTTGGCCTCCATGGCCTCGTGCAGACCCTTGCGCATGTCCTGATCGAAACGCGACAGGATTTCCTTGCCACGGTAGATCAGGGTCGTTTCGACGCCGAGCCCATGGAAGATATTGGCAAATTCGACCGCGATGTAACCGCCACCGGCAATCAGGATCGACTTCGGCAGCTCTTCCAGGTCAAAAGCCTCGTTGGACGAGATCGTCAGCTCATGGCCGGGCAGCGCCCTGTGCTCGTTCGGCGTGCCGCCGACGGCAATCACGATACGCTCGGCCGTGAAGGTCTCGCCGGTTTTCGTCAGCTTCACGGTATGGGCGTCGACCAATTCCGCCCGACTGTCGAAAATATCGGCCTTGGCGTTTTCCAGACCCTTGCGGTAGAGCCCTTCGAGACGGGTGATTTCCTTGTCCTTCGCCGCGATCAGCTTCTTCCAGTCAAAGCTGCGTTCACCGACGCTCCAGCCGAATCCTTCCGAATCCTCGAAATGCTCAGGGAATTGCGAGGCGTAGACGAGCAGCTTCTTCGGCACGCAGCCGCGAATGACGCAGGTTCCACCATAGCGGTATTCTTCAGCAATCCCCACGCGCTTGCCGAGCGAGGCCGCCACGCGGCCGCTGCGCACGCCGCCGGAGCCGCCACCGATGACGAAAAGATCGTAGTCATAAGCTGTCATAGTCAAAACCCCTGATCAAAACGACGCCATCAGCCTCAAGGCGAACGGTGGCGTCTTCACGGCACATATAGGTGCTGCAACGCACAAATGAAAAGCCCGGTCTTGCGACCGGGCTTTGAATATTTCTGAAGATAGTTTTTTTGACTAAGCATCGGATTCTCCGGAAACCGCATTACACTTTCCGGTCCGATGCTCAGCCTGTTCATTCAATCAGGGCTTGGGAGCCGCCGGAGCGCCGCCCGTGGCGTTCTGATCGGCCGGAAGCGGCTTGAGGTCAGCGCCGGCAACCTTCTGCAGTTCGGTCATGCTGGAAGCGTTCAGGTCGCGGTTGATGCCGGCGGCCCAGATATCGGCAGCCTTCATCAGTTCGCGCGTGGCGATCGGGCCGTCCTTCAGAAGCTTCTTGCCGGCTTCGCTGCTGTAGAAGGTGGAAATGGCGTTCAGCTCTTCAACGGTGAAGGCGCGCGCATAGGTAAGTGCAGCTTCACGCTCCAGATCGGCGCGGCGCGGCGCAAGCTCGAGCGCCTTGGCATCGACGGTCTCGGTGATCGCGTCCTGAACATTCGGCGATGCCTGGATGAGTTCGGCCTTCAGACGCTCCGCCAGACCCGGCAAGATGTCATCGAAACGGTCGGTTACGCCAAGAGAGGCGATCGCCTGCCGTGCGGCAGCAATATGCGCTTCCGAAATTTCCTGAGCGCGTGCGGCAGTACCGAACACGATGCCGGAAATAAGGATCGAAGCAGCGGCAGCTTTGCCCAGTCCCGCTAGTTTGATCATGAAAATCTCGCTCCTGTTATACTGCCTGCATCACGCGGGCGCCTTCAGGTCCCGCGATAATGGCAAGCGATGCCAAATTTATGAAAAGTCCGTGCTCGACAACACCGGGTATCGTGTTCAGCTCGCGTGCAAGCGCTTCTGCATCAGGAATACGGCCAAAAGATGCGTCGAGAATAAGGTGTCCGCCATCCGTCATGAAGGCGCCGTCGCCAGACGAACGCATCGTCAGCGTGCCCGAAAGGCCGGACCGCGCCGCCAGCTTCTCAATGGCGATCCGCGTCGCCACCTGGCCGAACGGGTTGATTTCGATGGGCAGCGGAAAGGCGCCGAGCGTCTCCACCACCTTGCTCTGGTCGGCAATCACGATCACGCGGGCAGATGCCGCCGCCACGATCTTTTCGCGCAGAAGCGCGCCGCCGCCGCCCTTCACAAGCCGCAGCGCATGGTCCACCTCATCGGCGCCGTCAATGGTCAGATCCAGTTCCGGCAACTCGTCGAGGGATTTCAGCGGCACTCCGAGTTCCACGCACAGCCGTGCGGTGCGCTCGGAGGTCGGTACGCCCTCGACTTTCAGACCGGCGGCAACCTTTTCCGCCAGCAGCCGCACGAATTCCTCAGCCGTTGAACCCGTGCCGATACCAAGCCGCATCCCGTCTTGAACATGGGACAATGCGGCCTCGGCGGCCTTGATCTTCATCTGGCGGGCATCCATGTGCCTGAAACTCCGGTAGCTTTGTCGTCGCCGTGCTGTTTACACGGGTCGAAAGCCAAACGAAAGCCTTTTTCAAGCCAACGAACAGAACGTTGTGGTGCGGTTGCAAAGACAAGGCCGTTTGCCTAGGCTTGGCGCGAATGAAAGCACCGATAGCTTCACCAGAAGCATACCCAAGAGGCCCGTTTCCGTGACATCCCGCCCGCTCTCCCCACTCGCCATCTTCGACCTCGACGGCACGCTGGTCGACACCGCCGCCGATCTCGTCTCGAGCCTCAATCACACCATTGCCGCCGCCGGCCTTGCCCCCGTCACCTATGAAGACCTGACCCACCTCGTCGGCCAGGGCGCGCGTGTGATGATCAAGCGCGCCTTCGCGCTTCGCGAGACAGAACTGCCGGAAGCCGAAATCGAGCCGCTCTATGAACGCTTCATCACCCATTACCGCGCCGAAATGCCCGGCGAAAGCCGCCCCTATCCCGGCATCATCAACACGTTGGATGCGCTGTCGGCCGCCGGCATCACGCTTGCCGTCTGCACCAACAAGACGGAAATCCTCGCTTTGCCGCTACTCGAAAAGCTGGGCCTCACCCAATATTTCGCCGCCATCACCTGCGGCGATACGTTCGAATTCCGCAAGCCGGATGCCCGCCATATTCTCGGCACCATCGAAAAAGCCGGCGGCGATGTCCAGCGCTCCATCATGGTCGGCGACAGCATCAACGACATTCTCGCCGCAAAGAACGCCGCTGTCCCGTCGATCGGCGTGACCTTCGGTTATTCGGATGTGCCGATGGTTGAACTGGAGCCGGATGTGGTGATCGACGATTTCGCCGCGCTGACGCCGGCGCTGTTCGAAGAACTGGTTGCGAAGGGTGCAGCGGCCGCCTGAGAGGCTGGACCAGACAAGTGGAGCGCCAGAGAACGGCGATTCCGACGTCAATGAGAGCTGAACAACCTCTCTTCCGTCATGCCGGACTAGATCCGGCATCCAGCCACGGCGCGTCTGCGCCGTGAGAAGAGAGTCTCGTGCGATCAAGGACTTGATCGCGCTGGACCCCGGATCAGGTCCGGGGTGACGGAGTACGGTGTTGCCGTTAACGCCAAATGTAGCTGACGGACTCCGGCACCAAACAAATTGGGCAGGCCTTTCCTTCAAACAAAAAAGCGCCGTTTCCGGCGCTTTTTTCTCGATGCTATTCTGATCAGATCGACGCGGCCCGCGCCTTCGTCGTCACGGAAAACGCCTTCTGCACATAGCTGTCGCGGTCATAGACATCGTCGAAGAACTGCACCTTGCCGTCCTTGTCCGGCCAGGCGGTGAAATAGGCCACATACACCGGAACCTTCTCCGGCACCTGCACGGCGCGGTTCTTGCCAGACGCGATCTGCTCGCCGACCTTTTCGACACTGGTGCCGAGAACGGCAGCCGCCATGCGGCGCGGCTCGACCAGGCGGATACAGCCATGGCTCAGCGCCCGCATGTCGCGGTTGAAGAAGCTCTTGGCGGGCGTATCGTGCATGTAGATGGCATGCGCGTTGGGGAACAGGATTTTCAGGTCGCCCAGCGCATTGTCACTGCTTGGCGGCTGGCGAACCGAAACCGCATTGGTCGAGCCGTACCAGTTGACGCTGGTGGAGGAGACCGCACGGCCGCCCACCTGAACCTCATAACCCAGCCGGTCGAGATAAGACGGGTCGCGGCGCAGCTTCGGCAGCATCTCGTTGACGATGATCGACTGCGGCACGCCCCAATAGGGGTTGAACTCGACAGTCTGGATCTCGTCCTGGAAGAAATAGGTCTGGTTGGCCTTGGAGCCGACCACGACCTTCATGCCGAACTGTTCTTTGCCCTCATTGTGGTAATAGGCCATGAAAGCGGGCTGGTTGATGAAGACATAGCGCTGGCCGAGATCGGCCGGCAGCCAGCGGACCTGCTCCATCGCCACCTGTACCTTGGTAATCTTCGTGTCGTTGCTTTCGCCGACCATGGCGCGCACGGTAGCGCGGCCGATGACGCCGTCCGGCTTCAGACCGTTCTCGCTCTGGAACGCCTTCACCAGATCAACGAGATCGGGCGTATAGTCAGGCGTCTGCTGATAAGCGGAAATGATGGCCGCATGTTCAGCCTTGAAGGCGGGCGAAGCGCGGTGTTCGATGGCCTTGACGACATTGGCCATATCCGCGCTGCTGTTACCGGGCTTCAACACCAGATCGGCCGGAACGCGCACGACATGCGCCGCATCGCCCTCACCGCGTAGGCGTACTAGTTCCGCCTTCAACGCAAGATACTCGGTGCTGGACGGTTCACGGCTGCGCAGATAGGCGGCAACATCGGGGCTCAAGCCAGCCAGTTTCAGCACGGGAGCGAGGTTCACCGTCTTGCGCTTGAAATCATGATAGCCCGACAGCCGGTTCGGATCGACGCGGCCACGGGTGGTGTCCTGCACATAGGCCAGAACCTTGGCCGAGAGCGCCAGCTCGAACTGCATCTGCGCCCGCTGATAGGCATCGGAGGCCGACGCGGACGCCGTTTCCACCGGCGTGCCTGTGGCCGTCGTACCGGCTGCATTGCTGCTGATGCTGGCGGTCACGTCTTTTGCCGGTGCGGAAATGCTGTAATCGGCCGGATCAAGGCCACTTTCACCAACCGTTTCGAAGAAAGCGATGGTGGCGTTTGCCCGGTCTGTCAGTTCGCCTTCGGAAACCCAAAGCGTCTTGCCGCCCGCGCCATAATAGGCTTCGAGCGCCTTGGCGATTTCGGGAGTGGCGCTGAACTTCAGATTGGCGAGGCCCTCACCGAAATTCGCCGTATTCACCGCACGGGCCGTATCCGCCTTGTAATCGTAATAACGCGGGCCGGAAACGCGCGGCAGGGGCTCGGGATCGGAGGCATCGGCGCTCGGTCCTGAAACCGACGGCGATGTGACGATGCCGGCCGGCGGCAACTCACCGCGATCGCGCGCAACCTTGCCCGGGCCGCCGCGCAGAAGGTCCATCAGCGTTACCGCGCCGGCGCTGCCGGGAAGAGCGGTAGAGACGCAAAGACCGAGAGCCAGCACCAGCGCTGCCGATGATTTTCCAGAAGTGACTTGCAATTTGATCCTCGTAGCACCCCAGCACCGCCAGTCAAACGGCGGGCATCAGTTTCATGCCTGTCTAGCCGATCGACGGCCCGTTGAAAAGAAAACGCCCAAAGCCCACAACCATGCCGAAATGAACCTTATGATACAGCCAAAGCCGTAAAAACGTAATTTCCAGAATTGGCGAGAATGGTTAAATTTCTATTTATTTCATTAACTTTGCCACAGGCGGCCAAGCGCCCCGCCCGCTCCTGAAACACCGGTTTTCCGGCCATTTGAGGACGTAGTAAAAATGACACGCCGCGGCCTTTTTCTCCCTTAGGCGATCCGCACCCCGGAATCGCTTTTGCACGACCGGAAATATCTGCCTCTACCGCATTGCAGCGCTTTCATTGCCGGCGCGATGATTCTATATATCGGCCGCGCAAGGCGGGCGAAGGCGCCGTTTTGGCGGAGGAAAACAAGTAAAAAGGCAAGATTGATGACAGCCACACGGACGGAAACCGATACATTTGGACCCATTGAAGTTCAGGCCGATCGCTATTGGGGCGCGCAGGCGCAGCGCTCGCTCGGCAACTTCAAGATCGGCTGGGAAAAGCAGCCCGCCTCTGTCGTTCGTGCGCTGGGCATCGTCAAGCAGGCAGCCGCCCGCGCCAACATGGCGCTGGCAGGCCTCGACCCCAAGGTCGGCGACGCCATCATCGCCGCCGCACAGGAAGTCATCGACGGCAAGCTGACCGAGCATTTCCCGCTCGTCGTCTGGCAGACCGGCTCCGGCACCCAGTCCAACATGAACGCCAATGAGGTGATCTCCAACCGCGCCATCGAAATGCTCGGCGGCGAAATGGGCACCAAGAAGCCGGTCCATCCGAACGACCACGTCAATATGAGCCAGTCCTCGAACGACACCTACCCGACGGCGATGCACATCGCCTGCGTGGAAGAAATCGTCCACCACCTGCTGCCGAACCTCAAGCACCTGCACAAGGCGCTGGAAGCCAAGGTCAAGCAATTCGAAAAGATCATTAAGATCGGCCGTACCCACACGCAGGATGCGACCCCGCTGACGCTCGGCCAGGAATTCTCCGGTTATGCCGCGCAGGTCGCCTCCGCCATCGCAAATATTGAAACCACCCTGCCCGCGCTCTCCAAGCTCGCTCAGGGCGGCACGGCCGTCGGCACGGGCCTCAACGCCCCCATCGGTTTCGCCGAAAAGGTCGCCGAGGAAATCTCCACGATCACTGGCCTGCCCTTCGTGACCGCGCCGAACAAGTTCGAGGCGCTCGCCTCGCACGATTCCATGGTCTTCTCGCATGGCGCGATCAACGCGGCTGCTGCTGCGCTGTTCAAGATCGCCAACGACATCCGCTTCCTCGGCTCCGGCCCGCGCGCCGGCCTCGGCGAGCTCTCGCTGCCGGAAAATGAACCCGGCTCGTCGATCATGCCGGGCAAGGTCAACCCGACCCAGTCCGAAGCGCTGACCCAGGTCTGCGCCCACATCTTCGGCAACAATGCGGCCCTTTCCTTCGCCGGTTCGCAGGGCCACTTCGAGCTCAACGTCTACAACCCGATGATGGCCTACAACTTCCTGCAGTCGGTCCAGCTTCTGGGTGATGCGGCCGTTTCCTTCACCGACAATTGCGTCGTCGGCATCGAGGCCCGCGAGGACAATATCAAGAAGGGCGTCGAAAACTCGCTGATGCTCGTCACTGCGCTGAACAGCAAGCTCGGCTACGACATCTGCGCCAAGATCGCCAAGACGGCACACAAGAACGGCACGACGCTGCGCGACGAGGCCGTTGGTGGCGGATACCTCACCAACGAGGAATTCGACCAGTATGTGCGCCCGGAAAACATGATCGGCCCGAAGTAAGCCTGTTTGAATCGTGCTGAAATGAAAACAGGCCTTCGGGCCTGTTTTTTTGGGGGGGGGCATGAGGGGTGCGACGATGGCGCTCAGACTCCACAGAACTTCAATCTGAGCGGGGATAACATTGAAATATACGGGCATTATCCTTATTGCCGTAATGGCTCTAGCGTCGTGCAATACACTTGGACCCTACAACACCCCAGAGATACGCCGCGTCGCGTCAACCGGGAGCGCATTAGGCAAATGCTTGCAGCGGACCGCAAAGTCGTTTCTTGTTTCAAACAAAAATCCGCAAAAAGTCGCTTCAATGCTTGATAACGCATGCATGTCGGAACGAAAGGCAGCGTTGGATGCCAAGCGTGCGGCAGGTTTGCCGGTGAGCTATTTCGATTATGGAAAAGGGCGACACGAAGTCTCATTATATTGGGCGCACAATGCACAGTGGATTCAAGAATAAGCGGACCACAACCAAAAACCTCTGTGTAAAGAGGTCAGTATCTGAAACTCATGGCGGCAATCTTTAATGCACAATAAAAAGGGCCGCTTTCGCGACCCTCTTCGTATTCTGCAAACCGTCAAACCAGCCGGCTCTGTTCCACCGCCGCTTCGATAAAGCTCGCAAAAAGCGGATGCGGGTCAAGCGGGCGGCTCTTCAGTTCCGGGTGGTACTGAACGCCGATGAACCACGGGTGGTCAGGATATTCCACGGTTTCCGGCAGGACGCCATCCGGAGACATGCCCGAGAAGACCAGGCCGCATTCTTCCAGCCGGTCCTTGTAGTCCACATTCACCTCGTAGCGGTGACGGTGGCGCTCGGAAATGTCAGTGGTGCCGTAGATATCGGCGATCTTGGTGTCTTTCTTCAGCGCCGCCTTGTAGGCGCCGAGACGCATCGTACCGCCGAGATCGCCCTTGGAGGAACGCTTCTCCAGCTCGTTGCCCTTGACCCATTCGGTCATCAGGCCGACGACCGGCTCAGAGGTCGGACCGAATTCGGTCGAGGAGGCATTTTCGATGCCGGCGAGGTGACGGGCCGCTTCCACGACCGCCATCTGCATGCCGAAGCAGATGCCGAAATAGGGCACGTTGCGCTCACGCGCGAACTGCGCCGCCATGATCTTGCCTTCCGAACCGCGCTCGCCGAAGCCGCCGGGCACCAGAATGCCGTTGACCTTTTCGAGATAGGGCGTCGGATCTTCCTTTTCGAAGACTTCCGACTCGATCCACTCGAGCTTCACCTTGACGCGGTTGGCGAAACCGCCGTGATGCAGCGCCTCGATCAGCGACTTATAGGCATCCTTGAGGCCGGTATATTTGCCGACGATGGCAATGGTAACTTCGCCTTCCGGCGTGCGGATGCGGTTGCAGACCTCTTCCCACTGTTCAAGACGCGGCTTCGGCGCAGGCTCGATGCCGAAAGCGGCCAGCACTTCCGAATCGAGGCCTTCCTTGTGGTAGGCAATCGGAACGTCATAGATATTCGCCACATCCAGCGCCTGAATGACGGCGGAAGGACGCACGTTGCAGAACAGCGAAAGCTTGCGGCGTTCCGCTTCCGGGATTTCCCGGTCGGCGCGCACCAGCAGAATGTCGGGATGAATGCCGAGCGCCTGCAGTTCCTTCACGGAATGCTGGGTCGGCTTGGTCTTCAATTCACCAGCCGCCGGAATATAGGGCATCAGCGTCAGGTGAAGATAGATCGCCGTGCCGCGCGGCAGGTCGTTGCCGAGCTGACGGATCGCCTCCATGAACGGCATCGCCTCGATGTCACCCACCGTGCCACCGATCTCGCAGATGACGAAGTCGTAATCGTCATTGCCTTCGATCACGAAATCCTTGATCTCGTTGGTGACATGCGGAATGACCTGAACGGTTGCGCCGAGATAGTCGCCGCGCCGTTCCTTGTCGATGATGTTCTTGTAGATGCGACCGGTGGTGATGTTGTCGGTCTTGGTGGCCGAACGCCCCGTGAAGCGCTCGTAGTGGCCAAGGTCGAGGTCCGTCTCGGCACCGTCATCCGTCACGAACACTTCGCCGTGCTGTGTCGGGCTCATGGTGCCGGGATCGACGTTCAGATAGGGGTCGAGTTTACGAAGCCGCACCCGATAACCACGGGATTGCAACAAAGCTCCGAGTGCTGCCGCGGCGATGCCCTTACCTAGAGAGGAGACCACGCCGCCTGTGATGAATACATATCGCGCCATGGGATTCACCGGATACCTTTTTACCTCTGATTCCGCCAGCCCAAATTTCATGCTGTTGCAAATTCGCTGTTGACGAATTGGCAATGGGATACGGCGAAATGCACACAAAAGAAAACCGGCAGGCTTTTGGCCTGCCGGAGCGTTAAATCGAAACCGGGCTTATTGACCGGTCGGTACTGCGTTCGGATCGGCAGGCTGCGCCGGTGCCGGGGCGGCAGTGCCGGACGCGGCAGGAGCCGGAGCCGTCTGCGCGGGCGCTGCTGCGCCATTATTGGTCGGAACGCCATTTCCAGCCGGAGCCGGTGTTGCGGGCGTCGTCGCCGGGCCGAGCGTGTCGAGAATGCCGTTGCCCTGGCCCTGCGTTGCCGGAATACGGTTCAGGATGTCGGTCGGGCGCGCTTCGTAGCGGGTCAGAAGACCAAGCCCGAGCGACGTCAGGAAGAACAGCGCGGCGAGGATGCCCGTGGTGCGGGTCAGCGCATTGGCCGTTCCGCGCGCGGACATGAAGCCCGAACCGCCGCCGATACCGAGGCCGCCGCCTTCGGAACGCTGAATCAGGACCACGCCGACAAGCGCCAGCACGATCATGAGGTGAATAACAATCAAAACGGTCTGCATGACAATCCATTCCATGCCCCGCGCGGAGCACTACAAAGAAGGTTTCGCGGCTCTTTACATGAGGCGAAGGTTTATTCCAAGCCCCTTTCCAACCCCTGTGACAGGAAAGCTGGTCTCAGGCCGTCAGTTGCTCATATGCCGCATAGATGGACAGGAAGTCCGAGGCTTTCAAGCTGGCGCCGCCGATCAGCGCGCCATCCACGTTCTCAACGCCCATCAGTTCCAGCGCATTGGCGGGTTTCACCGAACCGCCATAGAGAATGCGCATGGTCTTGCCGGCATCGCCGAAGCGCTTGACAAGCTCGTCGCGCATGAAGGCATGCGCTTCGCGCACATCTTCCGTGGTCGGGGTAAGACCGGTTCCGATCGCCCAGACCGGCTCATAGGCGATGACGGTGTTTTCGGCGGTTGCCTCATCCGGCAGGGAGCCGGCCAGCTGGCGCTTGAGAATGTCGAGCGTCTGGCCCGCCTTGCGCTCATCCGCCGTCTCGCCAATGCAGACGATGGCGATGAGATCGGCCTGATGGGCGGCAACGGCCTTGGCGCGCACCAGATGATCCGTCTCGGCATGGTCGGTGCGGCGCTCGGAATGGCCGACGATGACATGGGTGCCAAAGCAGTCGGCAATCATCTCGGCAGAAATATCGCCGGTATGGGCGCCCAATGTGTTCTGGTGGCAATCCTGTCCGCCGATCATCAGGGGGCTGTCATCGCACAGCGCGGTCGCGACATAAAGCAACGTCGAAGGCGGGCAGATCAGCGCATCCACCTTTTCGGACAGCGCGCCCTTGACGCCCTCTGCCATGGCCTTGATCTGATCAAGCGAGGCACGGGTGCCGTTCATCTTCCAGTTTCCGGCAACAAGCGGTCGAACATTCGGCGTCATGCGTATCCCATTCCCTTTGTCTTGAGGCCGCCTTCGGCGGCGGCGCCTCTGCCGCAAGCGGCCCTTAATCACGACAGAAACCCTGCCGGAAATCCCGGGATATTCCTTTAAACGCAGCCGGCAACAAATGGTACAAAAAAGCGGCCTAAAGGTTCAAAACGGCGTGCAGAATCGCAAAATTTGCCAATCCTGACCCAAATGGCGGCCTCAGCGGCTCAAAATCCAGTTCAAGACCGCCCGCCAGTCGGTCATGCGCACCGGTGTACCGTGGCTGCCGGTCTCATATCGCGTAAATCGAGCGGGCTCACCGGATTTCAGCAAACCGCGAAAAATGGCCGCCTGCTGATCGGCCGAATAAACCTTGTCGGCGCTGCCATGGGTGAACCACACCGGCTTTTTTGCCCTGGCAAAAACGCTCTTGGGGAAATCAGGATCGACCGCACCGCCGAGGATCGCCATGCCCTTGAGGTTTGCAACGGCGGCCTTGTCGCGGCTGATGCCGTAGCAGATGAAACTGCCCATGGAAGCGCAGGTCAGCACGACAGGCTTGCCGCCCGACTTTTTGGCCGCATCGGCAATCAGCGCCGCGATATCGGCAACGCCGTTCTCATCGAAGGAGCGCACGCTCGGCGCATAATAGGTACCGCCATTGGCGACGGCCAGATTTTTCAGCCGATTGAAATTGCCGCCGAACGTATAGTCGTTCATGCCGAGCCGCCGGTCGCCGCCACGCCCGTGAATGAAGATGACGGTGAAGGCCTGCCCGCTTGCCGGCCCGACGCGGCCGACCTCAAGCGCCCTGCCCTCAACGGAAACACTTTCCAGCGCCTGCGCCTTCTTCGGCGTCATATCCACATATTGCCGTTTCACCCGCCGCTCCGGCACCTCGTCGCGGCCGTTAATGTCGCGCATTTCCTGATAGTCGACGACTTCTGAAGCGCCGCCATCGGCCGTGGAAAGCACCGTCTGGGCGGAAAACAGCTCATCCTTGAAGGGGCGCAGCGGCCCGTCGGAGGCGAAGGCTGCAACCGGCATGGCCGCAACAGTCAGGCTAAAAAGAGTACAAAACGTGAAATGAGCTGTGGACATGCCTTGGCTAACCGTTCATTCGTGGCTGCGAGACTTGCCATTGCAACCTCGCCAGCGCAATCCTCCTGTTGCGAAACCCTGACACAATCGTGGCATAGGATGCGCTGCGTTTGCCAGACGGCCCCACTGGAATCGGACGGGAACCGCGTTTGGCGTTATGATTGACGCTACTGGCATAATGATTCGCATGGCGAAATTCTGACACACGACTTTGAACTTTGGACATGATGGACGACAGCAACGATCTCTTCTCCGGTCTTCCGGCAGCACGAAACAGCGAAACGGAAACGAACGAGGATACGGTGAAAGCCGTAAATGCCCCGGCGACCGCAGCCGCCAACGCGAATGTGCAGCCGAAACCCGCAGCCGTTGCGGCCGTCACGCCGCCTGCCCCGCCCGCGCCCGTGTCTCCTTCCGGTGACGATTACGGCGCCTCGTCGATCCGCGTGCTCGAAGGGCTGGAACCGGTGCGCATGCGTCCCGGTATGTATATTGGCGGCACCGATGAAAAGGCGCTGCACCATCTCTTCGCCGAAGTCATCGACAATTCCATGGACGAGGCCGTCGCCGGCCACGCCAATTTCATCGAGGTCCATCTCGATGCCGAAGGTTTCCTGACAGTCACCGACAATGGCCGCGGCATTCCGGTGGAAAACCACCCGCAGGTTCCGGGCAAGTCGACGCTCGAAGTCATCATGACCAAGCTGCACGCCGGCGGCAAGTTCGACGGCAAAGCCTATGAGACATCGGGCGGTCTGCACGGCGTCGGCGTATCCGTGGTCAATGCGCTGTCCGATCTTCTGGAAGTGGAAGTGGCGCGTAATCGCAAGCTTTACCGCCAGCGCTTTTCGCGCGGCGCGCCGATCGGCGGGCTTGAGGAACTGGGGGATGTGCACAATCGTCGCGGAACCCGCGTACGTTTCCATCCCGATCCGCAGATCTTCGGCGATCACGCCAAGTTCGAACCGGCCCGCATCTTTCGCATGGCCCGTTCCAAGGCTTATCTCTTCGGCGGCGTCGAAATCCGCTGGAGCTGCGATCCCGGCTTGGTGCCGGCCGGCGGTGAAATCCCCGAAAAGGCCGTGTTCCATTTCCCCGGCGGCCTGAAGGATTATCTTGCCGCCACGCTCGGCAAGGAATTCACCGTCACCCGTGAGATTTTCTCCGGCCGCACGGAAAAGACCGGCGGCCACGGTGCACTCGAATGGGCGGTGACCTGGTATGGCGGCGACACGCAGATTCATTCCTATTGCAATACCATTCCGACGCCCGAAGGCGGCACGCATGAGGCCGGCTTCCGCATTGCGCTCACCAAGGGCCTGAAGAACTACGCGGATTTGACGCAGAACAAGCGCGCCAAGGACATCACCACCGACGACGTGATGATCTCTGCCGCCGGCATGCTCTCCGTTTTCATCCGCGAGCCGGAATTCGTCGGCCAGACCAAGGACAAGCTCGCCACCGTCGAGGCACAGCGCATCGTCGAAAACGCGCTGCGCGATCCCTTCGACCATTATCTCGCCGGCAATCCGGGCGAAGCGGCAAAGCTGCTCGACTGGGTGATCGAGCGCGCCGAAGAGCGCCTGCGCCGCCGCAAGGAAAAGGAAGTCAACCGCAAGACCGCGGTGCGCAAGCTGCGCCTGCCCGGCAAGCTCGCGGACTGCGCCCAGAACACGGCGGAAAATGCGGAACTTTTCATCGTCGAGGGTGACTCGGCCGGCGGCTCGGCCAAGCAGGCGCGTAACCGCGCCAATCAGGCCATCCTGCCGCTGCGCGGCAAGATCCTCAACGTCGGCAGTGCCAGCCGCGAAAAGCTCTCGGCCAACCAGCAGATCGCCGATCTCATCCAGGCGCTCGGCTGCGGTACCCGCACCAAGTACCGCGAAGAAGATTTGCGGTATGAGCGCATCATCATCATGACCGATGCCGATGTCGACGGCGCCCATATCGCCTCGCTGCTCATCACCTTCTTCTATCAGGAAATGCCGGAACTCATTCGCGGCAATCACCTGTACCTCGCCGTGCCGCCGCTCTACGTCATCCGTCAGGGTGCCAAGAGCGCCTATGCCCGCGACGACGCCCACCGCGCCGAGTTGATGGAAACCATGTTCAAGGGCAAGAAGGTCGAAATCGGCCGCTTCAAAGGCCTCGGCGAAATGATGGCCCAGCAGCTGAAGGAAACCACCATGGATCCCGAAAAGCGCACCCTGCTGCGTGTCGAGATCGATGATGTGGATTTCGAAGGCACCCGCGAAGCCGTCGACAATCTGATGGGCACCAAGGCCGATGCCCGCTTCCGTTTCATTCAGGAACGGGCGGCATTCGCGGATAATCTGGATATCTGATCGTCCGGATGAACTCTTGAAAGGCAGCGCATGGCGCTGCCTTTTGTGTTGATGGGAGGCAACATCATGCGGATTGTGCTGACGGGCAGTTCCGGTCGGGTCGGCCGCGCGATTTTCAGTGCCCTTGCCGGCAGGCACGCTGTCACCGGCATGGATCGCTCCCCCTTTTCCACCACCCATATCGTCGGCGATTTTGCGGACGAGGCGCTCCTGCGCTCCGCTTTCGAACGGGCGGATGCGGTGATCCATACGGCAGCACTCCACGCCCCGCATGTCGGCATTCTTCCGGACACGGAATTCCAGCGCATCAATGTCGAGGGAACCCGTATGGTGGCGCAAGCGGCGATTGCGGCGGGCGTGCCGCGGCTGGTCTTCACCAGCACCACGGCGCTTTACGGACATGCGGTTTCCGCAGGGGCCTGCACCTTCATCGATGAAGAGACGCCGCCCCGGCCGAAAAGCATCTATCACCGCACCAAACTCGAAGCCGAACGGATGCTGGAGGCGATGGCGGGCCCGCATCTCGCCGTGCGCGTGCTTCGCATGTCCAGAAGTTTCCCGGAACCCGCCGACGTGATGGCAGCTTACAGGCTGCATCGCGGCGTCGATATTCGCGATGTCGCCGATGCCCATGTGCTGGCGCTGACCAATGCGGGAGACGATTTCCAGCGCTATATCATATCGGCAACCACCCCGTTTTCCGCCGATGACTGCGACAGCCTCGCCAAGGATGCCGCTTCCGTTCTCCGGCAGCGGACCCCGGCCCTCGCCGACGCTTTCACGCAAAGGGAATGGGCGCTGCCGGCAACGATTGACCGGATCTATTCACCCGCTCGCGCCGCCGAGCGACTGGGATGGACATCCCGCTTCGGCTTCGGGGAGGTACTTGCACAATTGGATCGGCGCAGTCTGGAGGTCCTGCCCGTGGGTGCCAATATCAGCAGGAAATCTGAATAACGTCCGGCCTTATGCCGCGACCTCCTCACGAACGCCCAGAATGCGATCGATCAGGCCCCATTCCAGAGCTTGCTCCGCCGTCATGAAAAAATCCCGGTCCATGGCCGCTTCGAATTTTTCATAGCTGTGTTTGCAATGCTCGGAATAAAGCCGCGTCATGCGGTGCTTGGTCAGCCGCATCTCCTCGGCATGGATCAGCATGTCCGAAGCCTGTCCCTGGAAACCGCCCAGCGGTTGATGAATGTGGATGCTGGCATTGGGAAGGGCGCTCCGCTCGCCCGGTGCACCCGCCATCAGCAGAAACGATCCCATGGAGCGGGCCGTTCCCATGCACAGTGTATGAACCGGTGCGCGGATATAATGCATGGTGTCATACATGGCGAGACCGCTGGTCACCACACCGCCCGGCGAATTGATATAGAGATGGATCGGTTTCTTGGGGTTTTCCGCCTCGAGAAACAGCAATTGCGCGCAGACCAGCGCGGAAACCGTATCGTTCACCTCGCCGTTGAGAAAAATGATCCTTTCCCGCAGCAGCCGGGAATAAATGTCGAAAGACCTTTCTCCCCTTGACGATTGTTCGACTACCATAGGGACGAGTTGCATCGTTTCGCGCATTGGCGAACTCCTGTCGTTAAGAATGTCGGGGAACGGGTCGGATCAGGCCGCGAGCTTGATCGCCGAACCGTTGTGGTTTGCGGCGGCCTTTGTCACCCGGCCGGGCCTGGTGACCGGCAACGCATGAATGACCCGCAGGCTGGTGCCACCACGGTCATTCGATGCGATCCTGAAGGTGACGGTGCTTTCCAGAAATGGCGGAACATTCTCCCGCAACCTGTAGCAGACTTCCTCACCGGGCGTGACATTGACCGCCTCCGGTTCCGCCAGGGCTTCCTGTGGCAACCAGTGCTCGCGAAACGCCGGAATACTGATTGCGCGCCAGACCTTCTGCGGCGGCTCATCGAGATCATATTCAAGCTCTAAATCGTTTTTCGGCGCTTCGGGTATTTGCCTGTTCATTGATCCATATCCTTCAGCAGGAGCTTGAGAGCCTCTATGCGCTCTGGCCAATAGGCGCGGTATTTGCCGAGCCATGCCGCAATGCGCGTCAGCCCGTCCGGATCGACCTCGTAATTGACGAAACGGCCTTGCCGCCTTTCAACCACGAGCCCTGCCCCGCGCAGAACCGACAGGTGCTGCGACATGGCCGGCTGGCTGATCTCGATCCCTTCGCGCAGGGCAGAAGCGTTCATGGCGCCATCCGCCAGCTTTTCGAAAATGGCGCGCCGTGTCGGATCGGCCAGCGCCCGGAAAATATCGTTCTCTGTCATGAAGACACATAAGCACACACTTATGCGATTCACAAGCCCCGGGGTCTCGTATCCGTCTTGCGAGCCGGCTTTTTGGAAACCCATATTCTCTCCGGCCGTGAACGCTTTATGCCCTCGCGCGTTTTCATCCGGCCTGATAATCTTCAGGCGGGGGAGCGATCAAAACAAGTGACTGCATTTACGGTATTCATTGCCATTCTTCTCCTGGTCATCGGATCGGGCCTGTTTGTCGTCATCGGCAAACAGCGGGAAAAAGCCATTCCCAAGCGCCCCTCCACCGCCCTGCCCGTTGCGGAGGATAAAACCCGGCTTGACCGGCACTGGCAGTCGATACGGAACGGCTGGAGCAAAAAAAACGCGCTCTGCCTGCTGCATTCCAACCTTGATGCCTTTGCGGTGCGCGTGGCGGCTGCACGCGCGGCGGGACGCAGCCTCGATCTCATGTATTACATGTGGAATGCCGATCTTACCGGGCGGCTGATGATGCGCGAAGTTATCGCCGCCGCCGACCGGGGCGTGCGTGTAAGGCTGCTTCTGGATGATCTCGGCGTTTCGATCTCCGACCGCATCTTCCACGCCATCGACAGCCACCCCAATATCGAACTGCGGCTGTTTAATCCAACAAGAGCGCGGGAAAACATTCTCTATCGCAGCCTGGAACTCATCCTGCGCTTCCGAAGCGTCAACCGGCGCATGCACAACAAGGCGTGGATTGCCGACGGACGCGCGCTCATCGTCGGCGGGCGCAATATTGGCGATGCCTATTTCGATGCCGCCGAGCGGGCGAATTTCCACGATTTCGATGTGCTCGGTTTCGGCAGGATCGTTGCCGATGCCACCGAAATCTTCGACGACTACTGGAACAGTGCGGTTTCCGTGCCGGTGCGCTCGCTTCTGGCAAGACGACCGAGCAAGCTTGCGAGATTGCGTCGCGAGCTTGACGCCCTGCCGCAAAGCGAGGCCGCCAAACCCTATCTGGAGCGTGTCGAAAGCCAGTATGGCAGCGGCCATTTCCTGATGTCGGATCGCCTTCACTGGGTCGATACCGCCGATGTGCTTGCCGATCCGCCGGAGAAAGCGGCGGGAAAACGCCGCAAGGGCCATAACTTCCTGATGGAAAGCCTGCTGCCGCTGATGCAGGCGGCAAGCGAGAGCCTGCACATCACCTCCCCCTATTTCATTCCCGGCAAACAGGGCGTGGACATTTTCCTGAATCTGGCCGAGCGCGGCGTGTCGGTCGCCATCCTCACCAATTCGCTGGCCGCAACCGATGTGGCCGCCGTTCACGCCGGTTACGCCCGTTATCGAAAACCGCTTCTGCTGGGCGGCGTGAACCTGCATGAATTACGCTCCCAGGCGGACCAGGGCAGCTTCACGCTACGTGGTTCGGGACAGGCAAGCCTTCACACCAAGGCCTTCACCCGCGACGGCAAGACCGGCTATATCGGCTCGCTCAATTTTGACCCGCGCTCCGCCTCGCTCAACACCGAAATGGGCGTCGTCTTCAACTCGGCCCCGCTGGTTGCCCGCATGGACGAGATATTCTCCGATGAGATCCGCCGCATGATGAGTTTCGAGCTGGGTATGGACAATGACGACCGTCTCCTCTGGATGACGGAAGAACAGGGTCAGCCCAAAATATACCGGCGCGAACCCGATGCTGCCATCAGCCGTCGGATCATCGCCGGTATCATGCGCATCCTGCCGCTTGAATCGCAGCTTTGAGAATGAACGCCGGTCAGGCTGCGGGTCTCACCCCGGCCTTGGCCAATTGTATCTGCACCAGCGTATCGAGGTTCTGGTTCACGCGGCAGTAGAATTCCTCGTCGATGAAGGGCCGCAGCATGAAATCATTGCCGCCCGCCTTCAGGAACCGGGCTGATAGCAGCCGGTTGGTGGAAGAGGAAACGCCGATGATGCGCAGCTCATGCGAACCGCGCACGGTGCGAATGCGCCGCGTCAGTTCGAAACCGTCAATATCCGGCATGTTATAGTCCGTCACCACCAGCCCGATATCGGGGTTGGCCTTCAATATTTCGAGCGCCTTGGCACCGCTATCGGCAAGGCTGACGCGGAAATTATAGCGTTTCAGACGGCTGGAAAGCAGCGCCCGCGCCGTCGGGCTGTCATCGACGATCAGCACATGGTGGCGGTGGTTGGTGAGAAACCGGCAGACGGATTCCGTCAGCATGTCAACGGCGAAGATGTTGTCTTTCAGAATATAATCGACCACATCCTTGGCGATCAGCGTCTCGCGGGTCGCCTCGTGGAAGGTGCTGGTGAAAACGATGGTCGGGATCGAAAGGTCGATCAGATATTCCAGCGCCTCGCCCTTTTCCGCCCCCGGCAGGTTGATGTTGGAAATTGCCAGCGTCACCGGTTCGGGCGAATGTTCGTAGCAGGCCTGCAACTCCTCAAAAGAGCGGCACACCTCCACCGTTACGCCCAGCATCTCCTTCAGGCGCATGCTCACCATCTGGGTGAAAACGTTGCTGTCTTCCGCAAGCAAAATGCGGTTATTGGTAAAAGGCACGCCCGAATATTGCATGCCCGTAATGCCGAGAAAATTCATCCTGCCCCAGTCCCCCGTCGTATTTTAGGGAAAATAGCAGGCGCGTTTTGCAGAATAATTAATGACACTTTTGCCGGCAAACGAGTTACGCACATGCTTACCTAAACGGAAATACGGCCCGCAAGGGCCGTATTGTCAGTGCGGATAGAAGCGGTCTCAGGCGCGCAGCAGCGCATTCTCCGTATCGAACGGGCTTTCTTCCACCACTTCGGCATCATAAAGCGTTCCGAGAATGCGGATTTTCAGCTTCGTGCCGATGGCCGCATATTCCGGTTTGAGCATGGCAAGCGCAATCGACTTGCCGATGCGCCAGCCAAAACCGCCGCTGGTGACGCGGCCGGCAAGAGCGCCGTTCTCGTCGGAGATCGCTTCAGACCCACGCGCATCCACATCCGTATTGCCGGTAACGGTCAGCGTCGAGAACACCCATTTCACCCCGGCCTCCTTATAGGCAACCAGCGCATCGCGGCCGATGAAGCTCTTTTCCGGACGCAGGAAGCGGTCAAGGCCGGATTCATAGGCGTTATATTCCACCGAAAGCTCGCGCCCCATATTGCGATAGGACTTTTCGAGCGACATGGACACCATGGCGCGGATGCCGAAGGGCTTGATGCCGAATTCGGCGCCTGCCTCCATCAACCGGTCAAAGATGTAGTTCTGCATCTCGATCGGATGGTGGAGTTCCCAGCCCAGTTCACCGACGAAATTGACGCGCAGCGCATGCGCCGTCGCAACACCGACGGAAATCTGCTTTGCCGTCAGCCACGGGAAATCCTTGTTCTCGAGGCTGGTGCGGGTCAGCTTTTTCAAAAGATCGCGCGACTTCGGACCGGCAAGCACCAGCACGCCGTATTTCTGGGTGATCGGCTGCAGCACCACGGAACCGTCGGTCGGGGCAAGCCGGCGCAGGACGTCGTGGTCATGCGCCTCCAGACCACCGGCCGAAACCAGGTAGAACCGGCCCGGAGCCCATTCATAAACGGTGAATTCCACCTTCACGCCGCCATTCGGCGTCAGAAGATGCGTCAGTGCGATGCGGCCGCGCTTCTTCGGCACGATGTTGGCCAGAATGCTGTCCAGCCAGGCACGCGCACCCGGGCCGGAGACTTCCATCTTTGCGAAGGCGGACATATCAAGCACGCCGACATTCTGGGTGACGTTCTTCACCTCATTGCCGACATGTTCGAAATAATTCGAACGGCGGAACGACCATTTCTCGACGATACGGCCATCATCCAAGGCCGGCGCATGGTTGTGGCTGGTGATGACATCGGCACCCACGCCAAGGTCTTCCTCGCGCAGCGCATAACCTTCCGGCGCATACCAGTTGGCACGCTCCCAGCCATAAACGGAGCCGAACACGCCGCCGAGCTTCTTCAGACGGTCATAAACCGGCGTCGTCTTCAGCGGACGGGCGGCGGAGCGCTCTTCGTCCGGATAATGCATGGTGAAGACATTGGCATAGGCTTCTTCATTCTTGGCGATGAGATAGCCTTCCGTTGCGTAAGGCCCGAAACGGCGCGGATCGACACCCATCAGGTCGAGCGTCGGCTCGCCGTCGACGATCCATTCGGCCAGCTGCCAGCCAGCGCCACCGGCAGCGGTGATGCCGAAGGAATGGCCTTCGTTCAGCCAGAAATTCTTCAGCCCCGGTGCGGGGCCGACAATCGGGTTGCCGTCAGGCGTATAAGCGATCGCGCCATTATAGACCTTCTTGATACCCACTTCGCCGAAGGCCGGAACGCGCACCATCGCCGTTTCGATATGCGGCATCAGGCGGTCGAGTTCTTCCTGGAACAGCTCATATTCGCTGTCATCGGAAGGGCCGTCGACATAACAGACCGGCGCGCCGACTTCGTAAGGACCGAGGATCAGGCCGCCCGCCTCCTCGCGCATGTACCAGGCCGAGTCGGATTCACGCAGCACGCCCATTTCCGGCAGGCCCTGACGGCGGCGTTCCTGGATGGCCGGGTGCGGCTCGGTGACGATATATTGATGCTCGACCGGGATGACGGGAATATTGATGCCGACCATCTCGCCAGTCTTGCGGGCGAAGGAGCCCGTGCAGGAGATGATATGTTCGGCGATGATCTCGCCCTTGTCGGTCGTCACCTTCCAGTGACCGTCTTCCAGCTGCTCGATGGCGGTGACGGTGGTATTGCGATAGATCGTCGCCCCGCGGTCACGCGCGCCCTTGGCCAATGCCTGTGTCAGATCGGCAGGCTGGATATAACCGTCATCCGGGTGCTGGATGGCGCCGAGCAGGCCGTCCGTCTCGCAGAGCGGCCAGATTTCCTTCACCTGTTCCGGCGTCAGCATGTTGACGCGCACGCCGATGGTCTCTGCAATGCCGGCATAATACATATATTCGTCCCAGCGATCCTTGGTGCGGGCGAGACGTATGTTGGAGACCTTGGAAAAACCGACATTCATGCCGGTCTCTTCCTGAAGCTCCTCATAGAACTTCACGGAATATTTGTGTATCTGGCCGACGGAGTAGCTCATGTTGAACAGCGGCAGGAGACCGGCCGCATGCCAGGTGGAGCCCGAGGTCAGTTCCTTGCGCTCGATGAGAACGCTGTCGCTCCAGCCCTTCTTGGCAAGATGATAAAGCGTCGAGACGCCGACGACGCCGCCACCGATTACCACCGCCCGTGCATGTGTCTTCATTTCCAGAACCCCTAAAAAGCGCCGGCATAACCTGCCGTGCCGCCAAATCGATGGGAGGAATATGAAGCGCCCGGCGGCCGTTCAGCCGCCTGATTGCGACATGGCCATAAGGTGCTGCGACAGGCGTGAAAATGCGGAGCATGCCGGACGAAGGTGGCGCAGCTTTACCGCTCGTTTCTTCTCCCCGAGGGGGAGAAGGTGGCCCGAAGGGGCGGATGAGGGAGGCAAGCTCGCAGGTGATCTCTGCCCTCGCCCCTTCATCCCGCTGCCGCGACCTTCTCCCCGGAGGGAAGAAGGTGACAAGCCGCACATCCCAGCCCAATAACGTCCACACCTTGAGGCAAATAGCAGACTAGGCTTTCGCGCCCGGCTTCTCCTTCAGCTCGGTCACCTTGTCGTCTTTCGACGTTTCTTTCTCAGGCGCTGCCGCGCCCGTATGCGCCACCACCGCCTTCTCGCCCTCCTCCGCAAGCAGCGCCGCCAGCATCTGCGGGTTGGCGTCGCCCTCCACGTGGATATTGAGGTTGCGCTGCGGGAAGGGAATATCGATCCCCTCCTCGCGGAAACGCTTGAGGATGGCGATCCTCAGCGCATTCTTCACGCCAAGCCCGTTTGACAGATCGGCAAGGTGGAAACGCAATTCGAAATCCAGCGAGAAATCGCCGAAGCGGAGGAATTCCACATGCGGTTCGGGGTTGCGCAGCACCGGCGGCTGCGCCCGCACCAGCTCCAGCAGGATATCCATCACCTTCTGCGGATCGGAATCATAAGCCACGGAAACCGGTATTTCCGCCCGCATGATGCGGTTGCGGTGCGTCCAGTTGCCGACCGAGGAATTGATGAACTCGGAATTCGGCACGATGATCGACTGGCCGCGAAAGGTTTCGATCTCCGTTGCGCGCACGGAAAGCCGCTTGACGGTGCCTTCCGTCGTGCCTGTCACCACCCAGTCACCCACCTTGAAGGGACGCTCCACCAGCAGGATGAGACCGGAGACGAAGTTCGACACGATGTTCTGGAGGCCAAAACCGATACCGACGGAAAGAGCAGAGGCGACCAGCGCGAGACTGGAGAGGTTGAGACCGGCGGAGGACACACCGAAGATGGCCGCAACCGCAATGCCGAGATAACCGATACCCGTTTTGACCGAGTTGCGCACGCCGGCATCCACCTGCCCGCGCGCCATGACGTTGTTGTCCAGCCATTTCTGGAACCAGCGCGTAATGATGTAACCGATGGCAAAAACGAGGACGCCGCCGAACAGGCCGATCAGCGAGATCGAGGCATTGCCGACGGTGATGCCGGTCAGCAGGCGATAGGCCCAGCTTTCAATGTCGCCAGGCTGAAACCCCCAGGAAAACAGGATGAGCGGCACGCCGAAAGCAAGTGCGACGGCATAGATGCCGAGCCCAGCAACAAGGCCGGCCTGATCGAGCGCAACCGGCCCGAGACCGAAACGACGCCCGAGATAACGGCCGGCAAGGGATTCCGCAAAGGCGCCCTGCCTCGAAATCGCCTTGCCGGAGAGAATGCCGATATACATCGTTGCAAGCACCGCACCGGTGGCGACGATCTGCGTGGCAAGGAAGCGGGAAAGACCGACATAACCCGTGAGGCACGCGCCGATGAGCACCAGGCCGCCAACCCTGAGCAGAATGACGAGCCAGCGCGGCAGGCGCTGGTTTCCGGTCTCGTAATCCTGCCCCTCGCCGATCACCGGCCGCAGGAACGATACGGTGAGCAGGATGATGCCGATGATGATGGAGGCAACGAAACTCTTGGCAACGGTGACGATAAGCGGCGAATAAAGCGTCTCGCTGATCGTGCCGAACAGATAGTCGAGGCCGTTGACCAGCGCCATCAGGAGCACCGCCGACGACAGCGTATGCGCACCCTTGTTGGAAACCTGCAACAGACGCCACTCCGGCTGCGTCGGCGCAAAGATCGCATAGCTCAGACGCGACACGAAATAAACGAAGCCGGTGATCGCCATGGCCCCGAACAGGATCGGCGCTATGTCGGAGCGAAGCACGTTGAAATTATCGAGGAAAAAGGCCGAGGTCACCAGGAACAGGAAGAGCGAAAGCGACTGCACCATGGTTGACCAGAAGGCCACCGAAAGCCGTCGCAGATAGGACGGCTCGCCGGTAAAGGCGCGCCTGTCCATGCGGCTGCCGAAAAAGCGATAACCGCCCACCAGAAACAGCAGCGCCGCCATGATCGACAGCACCACGGCGCCGAACATCGGCAGGCGCTTGTAGTTCCAGACGAAACCGGCCCAGCTGCTGAAGGCATTGTTAAGGTTGGTCAGCTCGGTGACAAAGGCGGAAGAGGCGTCACCCAGCGTCTGGGCGGAAACCTCCGTGCGCTTAAACAGCGTGGCGGCAAAAAGCGCCCGGCGAATCGCGGTGATATTGTTGGAAATCTGCGCGGCATTGGTGGCGGTGCTCTCCACCTCCCCGGCAATCGCGTTTACCTCTGCCCGCTCCGCCGTCAGCCGCGCACGCTCTTCCGTCACCATGCTGGCTTCCGGCGGCTGGTCATCCGCGGGGGCAGCGCCGAGCGCGTCCAGCCGGGTCTTGATCTGGTCGAGGCGAGTACGCAGCTTGGTATTGGTGGCAGACGCATCGGCGGCAATGGTGTCGGCGCGCCCTTTTAGGTCCACCAGCTGCACGTCATCGCTGCCGCCCGCCTCCACCTGTTTGGCGATGGCCGAAACATCCGCCTTCCATTTTTCCAGATCCGCTCTCGCCTGCTCGACGGCGGAAGCCTGGATCACGACCGGTGCGGACGGCGTTGTCCCTTCCTGCGCCGATGCCGGCATTGCGGACAGGAAAAAACCGCCAAGCACGGAGAGCATCATGGTCATCATTGCGGCCATGGCGGTCCTTTGCCACCGGCCGGACACACGCCCACCCGTCATCCGCCTGTCGTCAATCAATCCGCCGAACATCAACCGCACATCCATGCCTTTCGTCTCTAAACACCGCTTCAGGCTATTTACCGCCTGCAGCGAGGAAAACCACCCGCATAAAGCGAGGTTTTCGGGTCGCTGCCTTGCTTTTCACCCGGAGAATCATCACCTTTGATAGTGCAGCAAACATGGGAGGAAATCATGGAATCTGCTGGTATTGGCTGGATCGCAGCTATCATCATCGGTGGTGTCGCCGGGTGGCTCGCCGAACAATTCATGAAAAGCAATATGGGTGTTTTCATGAACATCCTTCTCGGAATCGTCGGCGCGATCGTCGCCAACGCCATATTGTCGGTTTTCGGAATCGTTTTGACCGGCTGGATCGGTTACCTCATCGCCGGCTTCATCGGCGCCTGCATCCTCATCCTTATCGGTCGAGCTTTCAGACGCGGCTGAACAAAATGGAAAATCGGTAAAAGCCCGGATTTCCAGACTTTTCCAGCGCGACTGAAATTTTTTCGTCACAAAAATCGAAGAAATTTCATTTCCGCGCTGGACAAGCCCAAACTTCCCCTTTATAGCCCCCCTCACACCGCCACACGGTGTCGGTCGGGTGATTAGCTCAGTTGGTAGAGCAGCTGACTCTTAATCAGCGGGTCGTAGGTTCGAGCCCTACATCACCCACCAAATTCTCCTAAAATGACAAGACGTTGCGATGCTTACCTGAAGCATCGCATGAGCGCCCGAAACGAAGCAATCAGTCTTCGAAGAAGGCCTGCGCGAGAAACATCGTCCGTCGCTACCGCGGACGGGCATCCCCGAAAAATAGCCGTGCTACCTCTACAACTTCGTTTCCGTTAGGCTTTTTGCCCCGATGAAGCGCGGCTCCAATGGCCGACCCGCAATACGGCCGCCGAATTCCTCGGTGAAAGGCACCGGCGCTGCCTGCTTTACCGCATTGATGGCGGAATCGATGAAGGCTTGCCGTCTCGGGCTCTCCTCTTGTGGGCGTGAGGCGATAACGACGACCTTGCCCCTTATCTGCCCATCCTTGTGCAGAATGAACCGCAACGTCACGACGAGACCCTCGGTATCCTCCGGCGGCATCCAGCAGGCATAGATCGCGTCGAACATTTCATTGAGATTGCTGGCCGGGGTCGGATCCTTGCACTGCCGCGGCTGGCCTGAAGCCGGCGTCGAAGCGCCTCCAGCGAGAATGGCCAGGGCCACCAGCGCCGACATCTGGAGGCCGCGGACCACAAAAAACAAGCGATTGAACAAATCCAATATCCTTTTTCGGAAGACGGCCCGCCTCCGCGTGCCAGCCGGTCATAAATTTTAAAAAGAATCTTCGTGTCAGTAAAAAATTGAAAGCGACGCGCATCGGAAACTTTTAAACGTACAACCTCGCAATCGCCATGAAATAAAGCATGAATTAGAACTTCAAAACGGCAAACAAAAACTAAAATATAAAATATTCATACACCTGAAATACAAACCAATAAATATACCGCAATAACAGCAATACAAACAAATATTTTTAGATTAAATATTTATAATATTTTTTATATTTTCGAGATATATCAAACATTACGATCGCTGCAAAAAACACCCCAATAATCGCAGCTTCGCCCCTTAACCAAAGACCACAGTTTGCATTGCAAGCCACCGGTTAAGCTGTATGCATTGCCTTGCCAGAATAATGGGCACAGGGGGATGTCATGAAATCGAAATGGGTAATGACTGCATTTTTCGCGGCGGCGATGACGGTTGCCGGTACGGCGCAGGCGGAAGACCTCGTCTTCACGCTGAAGAACGGAACTAGCTCCGTTCTCAACGCCTTTTACACGTCGCCGGTAGGCGTGAATGACTGGGAAGACGATGTTTTCGGCAAGAAGGCGCTTGGTCCCGGCGAAGAGATGGAAATCACCATCGCCGATGGCCGCACTGTCTGCAAATACGACATGCGCTTCGAATTCCAGGGCGATGCGCTCGAAGACCTCGAGGATACGCAGAACCTCTGCGAACTCGGCGAATACACCATCACCGAATAACAGCGTTGCAATCGCGGCCCTGTCCAATAGTGGCAGGGCCCGCATCCGCATGCGGGCCTCAACCGGAACTTTGGGCAAATCGCCGGAACGGGAAATATTGGCGTCGCAGCATCGCCGATTTCCCCAAAGCCGTCTCAATCATCCCTATGATTGACGCCATGAGATTGATCATCAACATATTGCTTTTTGTCCTCGGCGCGGTCGGGAGCGGGATATGTGCGTTTTTATTGTCGGCAGCGCTCGCCGATTCCGGACTTCTCGGTTCCTGTTTTGAAGGCGGCTGCGCTTATGCGGCGCTTTTTATGGTGCTTCCCGTCACATGGTTCGTTCTTTTTGCGCTTTACGTCATGGCCCTGCTGGTCTGGAGACGAAAGCCTTTCCGTAATGGAAGGCTCTGAAAAAGGGCATGGCGACGCCACCGCTACCGCGCGTTCGTTGACAGCGATCAAGACTTGCCGTTAACGTCCGCCTGCTGGGGGATTCGCTGCCAGTGATATGCGGGCCTGTAGAGCATACCCGATATCACCGGCCTCTGAATGTGCATGTCCGATTTGCGTTTTGCGTTTGCTGGACATGACGGAAAACAGGGAGACCAAACGATGCGGGCCGCAATCAATTCCCCGTCGCTTTCTATCGACACTATGGACTATCAGGCCGAGTGCCAGTTCGCACTGGAACCCTCCATCCACGGGCTGATTGAAAAAGCGGAACATGCCGGCTGGAACCGCCAGCAGGCCGCACTCGCCATCGTCGCACTCGCCAGCGAACACCTGACCGACCTGCTGTCCACGGGCCTCCCCGCGCCGGATCAGCGCCCCCTGTCCTGATACCCTCCCGCCAGCCGCGGCGGATCAGCGCCCCGGCATAATTTGGCATATCATTCCAAAAATCGATCGAGCAGGCCGGAGCGTCACCACCGTATCCGCAAGGACATTTGACGTTCCGGTGGCGTAGCCCATAAAGCAGCGCCAACAGCCCGCCCATGCCTCCCGCTTCTCTCCCAGACACACGGCCTTCCCTAGCCGGCAGCGATCCTGCCACACTGTTGACATAAGCGGCCTTTAATGAGAACATAAAGTGAACATTATGGAGGTCAGCGATGAAGACAGCAGACGTAACCATAGAAAATGCCCTCTCTGTCGTCGCCCGGTCTCGCGATATGCGTGAGCGCGCGCTTGAGCGCCGCCGCGAATTGCAGCGGCGAACGGAAGTCATCATAACGCGGCCGCTCTACGTGCTGAAAAAGAGCCAGGGGCCGCGACAGCTGTCGCTGAAACTCGACAGCTAGACGGCGCCGGGAAGACTGAAAGACGTAGAACCAAAGCGCCGATCGGCTGCTTGCCTTTTTCAAACAGAAAAATCCCGTGCGGATCATCTCGCGCACGGGATTTTGGGAATGGAGAGGCAAAGTGCACTGTCTTATTGCATGCGCTGCATTGCAGCTTCGGGCTCGCCGGTCGTGGCAACCGTTGCCGCGGGAAGGCGGTCGGTCTTTTTCAGAATGACGACGGGCTTTTCCACCGGGTCAGTTGGTGGAACGATGCTTGCGGTTTTAAATTCACGGTCGACGGCAGGAACGGAAGCATTGATCTTTTCATGACCGGCGCATTCTGCAAGCGCTGCACTGGCGGAAAAACCAAAGACAGCGGCGATAATGAGAACTGATTTCATGTCATTCTCCCTTCGCTTTTGTGGCGACCTCCAGTCTAGGTGGAGACGGCCCGGATTGAAAATCACACTTTAGAGACATCTAAAACATTGGATCATTTCGGCAGTCGTCGTCTTTGATGTGCAATGGAGCGACAGGACATTGTCTTCGCCCCTATTTTTTCCGCACATCCAGCGGATTTCGGCAAAGCGGCCTGCGAAATATCATCGCCACATAACTTCCCTTCAGGGAAATCAGGCTCGGCGTGTAAGTCGAAACCTTTGCCGCGTTGGCGGCCTTTATCGTTCTTCCGTCAGAGGAATTCTGCTGCATGGCACGCCTCCTTCCATGAGCCATAACGAAAATACGCGGCTCTTGTTCCGATCACGGTTTCGTTGGTGCGCGCGAGAGAAACGAAACGTCGCCGCTTGTTTCTTCTCCCCGCCGGGGAGAAGGTGGCCCGAAGGGTCGGATGAGGGGGCAAGCTTTCCGCACACCTCTACCCTCGCCCCCTCATCCCGCTGCCGCGGACTTCTCCCCGGCGGGGAGAAGAAACAAGCGGCAACCTTCCAGCCATATCCGAGGCCCCAAATGCGCAGTGCTTGAAAATTTCGCCCAAAACCTCTATATGCCTCACCGCGAGGACGACCTCGGCCATTATGGCGACAGCATGCGGGACGGCCCGGTCACATACCGGAGAATAAATTGCGCTCCCTGCAAGATCGTATCCGCCACGCTCTCAGCTTCGAAATCATCGGCCTTCTGCTGGTCGTGCCGCTCGGCGCGCTCATTTTCGGCATGCCGATGGAAGATATCGGCATTGTCGGCCTGGTCAGCGCAACACTCGCCACCGCCTGGAACTATATCTACAATCTCGGCTTCGACCATGCCATGCAGCGCCTGAAAGGCACGACGCTGAAGACACCCGCCATCCGGGTCGCACACGCGCTGCTGTTCGAACTGGGCCTGCTGATCGTGCTGATGCCCTTCATCGCCTGGTATCTCGGCATCAGCCTCGCCCACGCGCTGATCATGGATATTTCCTTCGCGCTGTTTTACGTGGTCTATGCCTTCGTCTTCAACTGGAGCTACGACCGGATTTTCCCGCTGCCGGAATGGCAGTCGCAGGATGCCGTCTGATCGGCACCGACGAAGGCAGGCGTTTCAGCGCAGAGACGCCTTGAAGAAGCGGACGACATCGGCATTGAAGCTGCGGTGAAACTCCGCCCGGTCAAAGCCCGGAATGTCGCCGCAGATTTGCGGCGCGGCCTTTTCCATCTCAGCGGGGCAAGGCGTGATGAACGAAAAATGTCCCGCGCCCGTCACCGTCCGATAATCCGGTTTCACCGGCAGATCATCGCGCAGCCTTGCAATATCCTGCGGCGCAACGCCATCGCCGCCCCGCTCCGAGCTCCAGAGCTGGACGGGAATTTTAAGGTTCCGCAGGTCGTCCGAACCCGGAAAGACGTTCAGGGGATCAGCCACGACCACGGCCTTCACCCGCGCATCGTGAACCCGATCCCCGGGAACCGCGCCCCTGTCCCGCATCTGCGCGCATAGCGCCGCTTGTTCATCGGGGCACGGCAGATCCGCATTTGCGAAATCCGGCACGCCGCCGGCAAGCACCAGCGCCGTATAACCGCCCCGCGAAAATCCGAAGACACCGACACGTTCGGTATCGATGAGCCGGGCCTCTTTCCAGTTTGCCAGCATATGATCCAGCAACCGAACGACGTCCGCCGGCCGGTCGGTCAGCGCCGAAAGCTCGCCTGCCCGCTTCATGTCAAGCGCATTGTCGCCGGGATGATTGAGGGCTGCGACAATGAAACCGGCATCCGCCAGCGCCGTCGCCATATCCCGATGGCTGAAATAGGTGCCGGCGAAACCATGGGAAATGACGACAAGCGGATATTGCCCGTCGACAACAGGGCAATCGCGCACGGCAGGCAGCACAAAGGGGCCGATCCGTGTCTCCACCGGCGCTGCCGCACAGGGCGACCAGACGGCAGCCCTGATGGGCGCTTTGCCATCAGCGGATGGAACCTCGATCAACTGCAGTCCGGCCGCAAGGGCGGCACCGATTCCCGAGAGGACGCAAAGAAGCATGAGGCAAAGCAACGCCAGAAATCGCATGATGAACCCACAGATGGAGAGACTGCGCGCAAGGCCGGGCATCAACCGGCCTCTCCCGAAGATAGGCTAATTTCTTATACCGGAAATGACCGTAGCGAAGACTCAGAGCGATTTCAGCGTCCAGGCCACGATATCGCGCGTGGCAGCGGCAAAGGCCTGATCCAGCGCCTTCACGAAATTGGCGTTGCCGGAACCGCTGACGCGGGCGCTGGCGCGGAACACGTCCTGCGCCTTCACCGTGCCGTTGCGGTCGTTCAGCAGCTTCACCGATATTTCGATATTGGCGATATTCTTCGCCGTATCGATTTCGAAGGCGCGAATATCGGTCACGACCTGATAGTCGATTGCCAGCCCCTGCCCCGGCCGGCCGACGCCGCCGAGCTTGCCGGTATCCTCGAAGGCTTCCACCAGCTTGGATTGCACCATGCGCGGCAGGCGGTCGCTCCATTGCGAATTGCCGAGATATTGCACCTCCGAGCCGGAAAGGCGCACCACGATGTTTTCGCTGTCGAGCGCCTTCAGGGCGGTCGGATCGGCGATCAGCAATTGCCGGTTTTTGAGCGAGGGTCCCTGCGCCACCGTTGCCGAAGACACGGAAAGGTCGAACGTGTCGTTCTTCGGCGCGCCGGCGCAGCCCGCCAATAAAACAGCAAGCAGCGGGGCCAGAATAAGGGCGCGGCGTTTGTCGCCGTTCATCAATCGTGTCATTGGCCCATACCCCTCTTAGCGCCTTGTTCTGCCGTCATATTGTTTCACGGTTTCGCCGCCGAAAATCAACCGCTGCGGATCGCGGTCGATATTGGTGATGGCATTGTTGAGATTGTCGACGGTCACCCGCGTGCTGCCGATCAACGCCTGGAAATCCTTCAGGCCCGAGCTGGAGAAACGGGTCAGATTGTCGGCAATCGGCCCGATGCGGGCATTGAGATTGTCAGCCACAGCCTTGAACGATGTGAGCGTTTCACGCGCCTTGGCAAACAGCGAATTGGCGTCATCGGTGCCGAGCATGCCGTCCACCTTGGCGAGAATGCCGTCGACGCGGCTGGAGGCGAGATTCAGCTTGCGGCCCATGTCGGTGAAGTCGGAAACCGCCTGGTCGATATCGGCACGGCGGGCGCCGACATCGTCAGCGATCCGCTTGAAATTCGCCACGGCGTCACGCGCATCGGCGGTCGCCGCGGAAACATCGCCCACCACGGTGCTGACCTTGGCGGGATCGACGGAGGCCAGAAGCTCATCCGCGCGCTTCACCACGGTCTGCACCTCTGTGCTCGCCGCCTCGAAATTGCGCGCCGTGCTCTGCACGGTCTCCATGATGCCCTGAATATCACTGGAAGCGGAAGCAACATCCTTCGTCACCTTGTCGACATTCGACAGGATGGAATCGATCTTGCCGGCATCCACGGCCTTCACCAGATCCTCGATGGCCGTCAGCGTGCCATCGAGACGCACCGAGACCGACTGCACGGTGGTGGAAAGGGAACTGAGGCTGGCGATGAAATTCTTGATGCCGTCGGAATTGGCCGCCAGCGCGTCAGAGAATTTCTCGGCATTGCGCACCGTCTGCGTCAGCGGGCCACGCGCATCCTGCACGAAACCCTGCAATTCGCCGATGGCGCCATCGGCGCGTTTCAGTATTTTATCCGCCGTGGCGAGCAGGTTGGTGACGCTGGAAAGATCGGCCGTCAGCTCGGCCGGAACGCCGCTTTCGACAGCCTTCTGCAGAATGCGCTCGCCATCCTTGTTACCGCCGGAAAGCTCGATATAGGCAGCACCCGTCAGGCCCTGAATTTCAAGCACGGCGCGGGTGGACGGGAAAACCGGGGCATCGGCCTGCACTTCGGTAAAGGCGATGGAATAGGCCGGATCATCGCGGTCAATGGCAAGACCGCGCACGGTGCCGACCGGAATGCCGTTGAAGCGCACGGGAGAACCGACGGAAAGACCGTTCGCGGAGCCGGGAATACGCACGACAAGCTGGGCCGTCGGGCCACCACGACCGAATTCCGCCATCCAGTAAACGAAGCCGAATGCGGCGGCGATCACGATCAGCGTGAAAATTCCGACTATGGTGTAGTTCGCCTTGGTTTCCATGCTTCTTGTTACTCCACCGGATTTTCGTGTCTGCCGTCCGGAAGAACGACAGAGCGCGCCCGTTTGCCGCGGAAATAGGACTGCACCCACGGGTCGTCGCAGGCGAACATGTCCTGCAATGTCCCTTCCACCAGCACCTTCTTCTGGCCCAGCACCGCAATGCGGTCACAGACGGAGAACAGGCTGTCGAGGTCGTGCGTCACCATATAGACGGTCAGGCCGAGCGAATCACGCAAGCGCGCGATCAGCATATCAAATTCCGCCGCCCCGATGGGATCGAGGCCGGACGTCGGCTCATCGAGGAAGACGAGGTCAGGATCGAGCGACAGCGCCCGGGCAAGCGCCGCGCGCTTGATCATGCCGCCGGAAAGCTCGGATGGATACTTGTCACCCGCATCGGGCTTCAGCCCCACCATCTCGATCTTCAGATAGGCAAGCTCGTCCATCAGCTTTTTCGGCAGGTCAAGATATTCCCGCATCGGCAGCTGGATGTTTTCCTTCACCGTCAGGCCGGAAAACAGCGCGCCCTGCTGGAACAGCACGCCAAGCCGCTGGTCAAGCATCATGCGGTCGTCTTCGCTCGCCTTGTCGTAATCGGTGCCGAGAATGCGGATTGCGCCCGCCTGCCGCGGCAGGAGCCGCAAGATCGCCCGCATCAACACGGATTTGCCCGCGCCGGAGGGACCGATAAAGCCGAGGATTTCGCCGCGATAGACATCGAGATCGAGATTTTCGAGCACGTTGCGGCCATTGAAACCGACGGTCACGCCCTCGACGGAAAGCACCACCTCGCGCCCGTCTTTCCCGGTTCTGGTCTCCTGCGGTTTCTGGTCCAGTTTCTCCAACGCGCCCTCCCTAAAAATCGATGGCTGCGTAGAAGATGGCGAAAAGACCATCCACCAGAATGACGACGAAGATCGACTTCACCACCGAGGAGGTGACGTGCTGACCGAGCGATTCCGCCGAACCGCCCACTTTCATGCCCTCCACCGCCGCGACGATGCCGATGATGAGCGCCATGAACGGCGCCTTGATCATACCCGCCGCAATGGTCGATTCCTCGACAGCGCCATGCAGGCGCGACAGGAACACCTCGAAAGTGATGCCGGAATAAAGCAATGCCACGATGGCAGCACCAAAAAGCGCTGCGAAGTTGGCAAGAATGGTCAAGAGCGGTAACGCGATGGTCAACGCCACCAGCCGCGGAAACACCAGCACACCGACAGGGTTGAGACCGATCACCTTCAGCGCGTCGATTTCCTCGCGCATCTTCATCGAGCCGATTTCCGCCGTGATCGCGCTGCCGGAACGGCCGGCGATCATGATCGCGGTCAGGAGAACGCCGATTTCGCGCAATTGCAGAATGCCGACCAGATCGACAACGAAGACTTCCGCGCCGAAATAACGCAGCTGGAACGCGCCCTGCTGGGCGATGATCGCGCCGATCAGGAACGACATCAGCATGATGATCGGCACGGCGCGCACGCCCATATGGTCGATCTGGTTGACGATTGCCGCCGGCGAGACGCCGCGCCCGCGCCCGAGCTTCATCTGCGCGCCGCGAACGGCCGAGCCGAGAATATACATGCCCGCCAGGAAATCCGCGCCGTTCTGGATCACGGCCTGGCCGATCGGCGCGAAGATGCGCTCCACCAGTCCGGGCTTCGCAACCGGCTCGCCCTGCATCTCTGCCTTATCGGGCAATTGACCGATGACGTCCTCGATCCGGTCGTTGCCGGAGAGCGTGACGGTCGCGCCGTTCGCCTCAAGGTCCCTGCGCAGGCGCTGGATGATCCACGCACCTGTCGTGTCGATGGCTTCGACGGCGGAAAGATCGATCTCGACGGCGCCGCCGGATTTGCTTTTTTCGATCCGGTCGAGGCTTTCAAAAATTCCGGAGAGATTGCTGTTGCGCCAGGAACCGCTCATGACAAAACGCAAGCCGCCGCCGGAGACGCTGTCGTCTTCGGTGATTGCGGCCGGGTTCGCCTGTTGCCGTGTGTCCTGTTCTTGCATAATGCTCCGAGCGAGTGCAGCCGTCACGAGATTCTTAAAGGTTTCATAACGTTTTGGCCTCCGGCAGGCCACAGTGACGGCTGACAATTCGTGATAAATTTGGCGTCATGTGTCTTTTGCCGCCCAATCGGAAGTGAAAAAACATGCCCCGTTACCTTCAAGCCACAACAGAACGTTTTCCCGTCGCCGGCAGCTTCACCATTTCACGCGGCACCCGCACGCATGCGGATGTCGTAACGTGCACCATCCGCGATGGTTCCTTTACCGGCATTGGCGAATGTGTGCCCTATCCGCGTTATGGCGAAAGCATCGACGGCGTCATCGCCGATATCGAGGCGATGGCGCAGCAGATCGCCGGCGGCGTGACACGGCAGGAACTGCAGCAGACGATGCAACCCGGCGCTGCCCGCAATGCGGTGGATTGCGCGCTGTGGGACCTCGAAGCCAAGATCAGCGGCAAAACCGTTGCCGAGCGCATCCTCGGACAGGCGGCAAAGCCGCTTGTCACCGCCTACACCATCTCGCTTGCCGATCCCGAGACCATGGCCGCAAAGACGGCGGAAAACGCAGGCCGTCCGCTGCTGAAGATCAAGACCGGCACGGCGGATGACGAAGCGCGTCTAAGGGCCGTGCGCGCCGCCGCACCCGAAGCGCGCATCATCATCGACGCCAATGAGGGCTGGAATGATTATAATATCGAATATTATCTGAGACTTGCGGCAGAGCTGAAGATATCGCTGATCGAGCAGCCGCTACCCGCCGGCAAGGATGACATCCTCGCCCGCATCGACCATCCGGTGCTGATCTGCGCCGATGAAAGCGTGCATTCCACGAAGGACCTCGCCGCCCTGCGCGACCGTTACGATGCGATCAACATCAAGCTCGACAAGACCGGCGGCCTGACCGAAGCGCTCGTCATGAAGGCGGAAGCGGAACGGCTAGGCTTCACCATCATGGTCGGCTGCATGCTCGGCACCTCGCTCGGCATGGCGCCTGCGGTGCTGGCGGCGCAGGGTACAGCCTTTGCCGATCTCGACGGACCGCTGCTGCTGGCCGAGGATCGTGAGCCGGGGCTGGTTTATGAGGGTTCGCTGGTTTATCCGGCGCGGCCGGAACTGTGGGGTTAAGTCGTGGATATTGAAGGCAGAGAAAAACGATAAGGCGCAACCTCGCCGCTTGTTTCTTCTCCCCGCCGGGGAGAAGGTGGCCCGAAGGGTCGGATGAGGGGGCAACGCTAGCGGTATACGGAGATCTCGCCCCCTCATCCCGCTGCCGCGGACTTCTCCCCGGCGGGGAGAAGACACAAGGGGCACGCGCTCGCCTCGCATGAAGGAACTGGGGCATGCCTCTAAAGGGTCGCTGATTTATCCGGCCTGCTGGAAATTGGGGCGCCGCTCTCGCGCGGGCTACGAATGACACGACTGCGCGCCGTAATTCCATCCGCGCTCGCTTTCACGAAAAACAAACGGTAATCTAAACCTCTTCACCGTCATCCTCGGGCTTGACCCGAGGATCCATTGCACGGGTTTGTAGGTCCTCGGGTCAAGCCCGAGGATGACAAAAGCAAGCTATCCCAATGTATGCCGGCACCAATAGCGAAGTCACCCCATCACCTTTATGCCATTAGCCAACCCGCCGGCGCATCCCCCAACGAAACGCATCGTCGCGAAAGCTGGCTTGCTTCAATTATGCCGCGTGCTTCCCAATCAGCCCCGGAATATTCACCGGTTCCATTTCATCCGAAGCATGTTCAGCGGTAACGTCGCTCGTCTGCATCCAGGTGATCAGCTCGAAGCTGCCATCGGCATTTTCCGCGATCGCCGTGCAGCTTTCCACCCAGTCCCCAGTGTTGATGTAGCGGATGCCGTCCATGTCTTCCATGACAGCATGGTGAATGTGTCCACAGATGACGCCATCGACATTGTTGCGCCGTGCCTCGTCAGCCACCACGCGCTGGAATTCGCCGATGAAGTTGACGGCGTGTTTGACCTGCAGCTTGGCCCAGGCCGAAAACGACCAGTAAGGCAGGCCGATGCGGCGGCGCACGGCGGCAATAGCGATGTTGATGGCGATCGCCGCGTCATAGGCCCAGTCGCCGAGATAGGCGAGCAGGCGGGCATTGCGCACCACCACATCGAACTCGTCGCCATGGATGACCAGATATTTCTTGCCGTCGGCGGCCTCATGGATCATGCGCTCGGCCACTTCGATGCCGCCGAAATGCATGCCCGGAAATTCCCGCAGGAATTCGTCATGATTGCCGGGAATATAAACGATGCGCGTTCCCTTGCGGGCCTTGCGCAGCAGCTTCTGCACCACGTCGTTGCAGCCCTGCGGCCAGTACCAGCTGCGGCGCAGGCGCCAGCCGTCGACGATGTCGCCGACGAGAATGATCGTCTCGGCCTCGTGATATTTCAGGAAGTCGAGCAGATAATCCGTCTTGGCCGCCTTGGACCCAAGATGGACATCCGAAATGAAAAGCGTTCTGAACTGTCTGGTTTCGATTTGACCGGCCACGGATTTCATCCCCCTGTTCGGTTGCGTCCCTGCGGCTTTCTTACCTCTCAGAACCAGACTCGTGTTTCAGCAACATGACAGAGACGGGTTTTTGTATGGAATATGACGAATGGCTTCACGAAAACGCGAATAGGCCATGCGCGCATTTGCATGGGCGGGGGGCAAATAACGGCTGTACCGCGGGGAAGTTTGTTGTATTCAGGGCCACCAGACGCAATTAGACATGACGGTGGAAAATGACCTCTCACGATAAGAACAACACGCCCGCCAACACGGCAAAGGCCGACATCGAGGAACAGGCGCTCTTTTTCCACCGCTATCCGCGCCCCGGCAAGCTGGAAATCCAGGCCACCAAGCCGCTCGGCAACCAGCGCGATCTGGCGCTGGCCTATTCGCCTGGCGTCGCCGCACCCTGCCTCGCCATCCATGAGAATCCCGAGATGGCGGCGGACTATACCGCCCGCGCCAACCTCGTCGCCGTCATTTCCAACGGCACGGCGGTTCTCGGCCTTGGCAACATCGGCCCGCTTGCCTCCAAGCCTGTCATGGAGGGCAAGGCCGTCCTCTTCAAGAAATTCGCCGGCATCGATGTTTTCGACATCGAGATCGATGCTCCCGGCATCAACGACATGGTCTCCACCATCGCAGCGCTGGAGCCCACCTTCGGCGGCATCAACCTTGAGGACATCAAGGCGCCGGAATGTTTCGAGGTGGAACGCCAGCTGCGCGAAAAGATGAACATTCCGGTCTTCCACGATGACCAGCACGGCACCGCGATCATCGTCGCCGCCGCCGTCACCAATGCGCTGGAACTCGCCGGAAAATCGCTCTCGGGCGTCAAAATCGTCGCCTCGGGTGCAGGTGCGGCAGCCCTTGCCTGCCTCAACCTGCTCGTCGCCATGGGCGCGAAGAAAGAAAACATCTGGGTCCACGACATTGAAGGCCTCGTTTATGACGGCCGCAACACGCTGATGGACGAGTGGAAGGAAGTTTACGCCCAGAAGACCGACAAGCGCGTCCTGGCCGAAACCATCGACGGCGCCGACGTCTTCCTTGGCCTTTCCGCCGCTGGCGTGCTGAAGCCGGAACTGCTGGAGCGCATGGCGGAAAACCCGCTGATCCTCGCGCTTGCCAACCCCAATCCGGAAATCATGCCGGAAGCGGCGCGTGCGGCCCGACCGGATGCGATGATCTGCACCGGCCGTTCGGATTTCCCGAACCAAGTCAACAACGTTCTCTGCTTCCCCTATATCTTCCGCGGCGCGCTGGATTGCGGCGCAACCACGATCAACGAGGAAATGAAGATGGCCGCCGTTCAGGCCATCGCCGAACTCGCACGTGAGGAAGTCTCCGAAGTCGCGGCAAAAGCCTATAGCGGTGAAACCCCGATCTTCGGCCCGAACTACCTCATCCCTTCGCCCTTCGATCCGCGCCTTATCCTGCGCATCGCCCCGGCGGTTGCCCGCGCCGCTGCCGCAAGCGGCGTCGCCGCCCGGCCGATCACCGATTTCGAAGCCTATCTCGACCAGCTGAACCGTTTCGTCTGGCGCTCCGGCTTCATCATGAAGCCGGTCTTCAATGCCGCCAAGGCTGCCGAAAAGAAGCGCATCATCTTTGCCGAAGGCGAAGACGAGCGTGTGCTGCGCGCCGCCCAGGTGCTCCTGGAAGAAGGCACCGGCATTCCGATCCTCATCGGCCGTCCGCAGATCATCGAAACGCGCCTGAAGCGCTTCGGCCTGCGCATCCGCCCGCATGCGGATTTCGCCGTGGTCAATCCGGAAGACGATCCGCGCTACCGCGATTACGTTGATGACTATTTCGCCCTCGTCGGTCGCGCCGGCATCAACCCGGAGGCGGCCCGCACCATCGTGCGTACCAACTCCACCGTCATCGGTGCGCTTGCGGTGAAGCGTGATGAGGCGGATGCGCTGATCTGCGGCCTCGAAGGCCGTTATGACCGCCACCTGCGCGACGTGAACCAGATCATCGGCAAGCAGGAAGGCGTGCGTTCCTTCGCCGGCCTCAGCCTGCTCATCACCCAGCAGGGTGCGCTGTTCCTCACCGATACTTTCGTGAATTACGACCCGACCTCCGAGGAAGTGGCGGAAATGGCCATTCTCGCGGCCAAGGAAATCCGTCGCTTCGGCATCACGCCGAAGATCGCCCTCGCCAGCCATTCCAATTTCGGCTCGCGCGATTCCGAAAGCGCCCGCAAGATGCGCCGCGCCCTGAAGATCGTGCAGGAAGCCGCACCGGAACTGGAAGTCGATGGCGAAATGCAGGGTGGATCGGCGCTGTCGGAAGCGCTGCGCAAGCGCGCCATGCCAAACAGCGTGCTGACCGGTGAAGCGAACCTGCTGGTCTTCCCGAACCTCGATGCCGCCAACATCACCCTCGGTGTCACCCGCACCTTGACGGAAGGCCTGCATGTCGGCCCCATCCTGCTCGGCACGGCCCTGCCCGCCCATATCCTGTCGCCCAGCGTCACCTCGCGCGGCGTGGTCAACATGGCGGCGTTTGCCGTGGTGCAGGCCTCGCATCCTTCGGTGTGATAGAGGCCGCATTAACGCAATTTTGAACAGGCTGTTGCCGCATTGCGGCAACAGCTTATGTTATCTTCCTGAAACACGGATTTCGTGAAGTATAACGCCCCTGCCACCGGCCGGGGACATCGAACGGATCGAACAATTGACCCGCCGCAGCCGCATCATCGGCATCCTGCTTCCCCTTGTTTTCGTCGCCCCGGCCGCCGCTTTCGCGGATCAGGTCTGTGATACGCTCTACGCGCAATTGCGCGAGCCGCCCCGCGTCATCGGCAATACGGCCGAGGTGCGGCGTTATGCCAATGCGCTCGCCCGCCAGAACATCGTCATCCGCAAGATCAGGAACGACCTGCGCAGCTATGGCTGCTCATCCGGCAGCGTCATCGTCTATGGCAGCCCCAATGCCGGGCTCTGCGCCGAGATCGGCGATGCGCTGGTGGATGCCGAAGCCGAACGCGATGCCATCATCCGCGACCGCGACGATGCCATGGCTGCCGCGCGTGACAATGGCGGCGACGTCAGGCGCCAGCGTATTCTCGCCGCCCTCGATGCCAATGGCTGCAGCACCGTGCCGCAAATGGAAACGCAATTGCCGCCGCCCTCGCCCGATGTGACGCGTTATCCCGACGCCTTCCGCCAGCAGGGCAATCAGCCGGGACAGGCCGGGCTTTCGCCCTACCCCAACGCCTCCGCCGAGGGCGGGCTTAGAACACTCTGCGTGCGCACCTGCGACGGCTCGTTTTTCCCCATTGCGTCCAACGCCTCGCCGCTCGATTTCCGCGCCCAGGCGGAGCAATGCCAGAAAATGTGTCCGGGAACTGAGACGGAGCTTTATTTCCACTCCATGACGGATCAGGAAACCGCCGATATGGTGTCTGCCGAAACCGGCAAACCCTACAAGGATCTGCCGACCGCCTTCGCCTACAGGAATGCCTCGGCAAAGGCGCCGGGCTGCGCCTGCAACATGGCCGCCTATCACGAAGAAATGCAAAAGCAGGAAGAGGCCGCCCGGCCGGAAGCCGAAAAACCCTATTCCGGCATCACCACCATCCCATCACCGCAAGGCGACAAGGCTCCGAAACCCGCGGAGCAGCAGCAGGCCGCAAAGCCGCCGGAACAACCGGTTCCCGAACGCGACTACGACCCGAACGACAGCAGGATCCGCGTCATCGGCCCGAAATTCCTGCCCGACCAGACAGGCCGGATCGACCTCAAAAACCCGGCGTTGAAGGGCATACAGCCGCAGCAATAGAGGCGCCGCGATGTTTTAAGCCGGGTGGCAACCGCAATCGGATAGCGCCGCATCCCTGCGGGATCGTCGCCTTGCAGAGGGGCAACATCGTCTATCAGGGAACCAGCTATGGCGTCGATGCGGCCGTTGCCAGCCCCACAAACGGCCGGCTCGCCACCATCGGCGCGATCTACAACCTTCCCTCACCGGTGGGAGCAGCCGTTGCGGCACTCAACATGAATGTCACGAAATCGGGGGTGACGACGAACATCACCAATGGCGTCGTTTCCGGCTTTTACGATGTGCAGCAGCCGAACATGCGCAACCAGATCGGCATATCACCCCGCCGCGCCGGCGAGGTTTTCAGCCAGCCGGGCGATAGCGGCAGCGCCGTGATCGACACGGCGGGCAACAACGTCGTCGGGCTGTTTTGGGGCGCAAGCGCCCAGGGCACGATCAGCCTCGCCAGCCCCATCCACCCCATCCTCAATCTTTTCAACTGCACCGTCGTCTGACGATGAAAAACGCCTGACAGATGGAAAACCACCCTTTCCGAACGCTCATTCGGGAAGGGTGACCCCAAAGCGAAAGCCGCTCACCCACCCCACCGGTTGCGGAACACCAGCTCCTCCAGTGGCACACGCTGCCGCCAGCCCTTCACCGCCAGTTCCGGCTCGGTGTAAAGCGCATCGACGCGGCCGAGGCACAGCCAGGCCACGATTTCGATATGGTCGGGAATGCCCAGAATGGTGCGAATGTCGCTGTCGTGGAAAATGCTGACCCAGCCGACACCGATGCCTTCGGCACGCGCCGCAAGCCAGAGATTCTGGATCGCGCAGACGGTGGAATAGACATCCGTGCGCGGATTATGGGTGCGGCCCAGCACCACCTTGCCGCCACGCGTCGGATCGCAGGTGACGCAGATGCTCAGCGGCGCCTTGCGGATGCCTTCAAGCTTGAGACTACGGTAGAGCGTCTGCTGCTCGCCCGTAAACATCGCCGCCGCCTCCTCATTGGCGCGGCTGAAGGCCACAAAGGCGGCCTGCCTCACGGCGCCATCGGTAACGAGCGTGAAATTCCACGGCTGCATGAAGCCGACGGAGGGAGCGGAATGCGCAGCCCGCAGCAGGCGCTGCACCACCTCCTCCGGCAAAGGATCGGGCAGGAACTGGTCACGCACGTCACGGCGGCTTTCAATGGCGCGGTAGATCGCCTCGCGTTCCTCGCTGGAAAACGGCCGGGCGGGTGAAAGCGCGTGATCGAACGGATCGGCTTGCAATGAACCGGTGGCGGACGGATCAATCGGCATCGTTTATCCCCAACAATGCGGGCGCGGCTGTGCTGAAACCATACCGGTTTTCGCCTGCACGACACGCCTCTTCAACAACCTGCCGCCGTCCACGCGGTTCAGTCTATCCCGTCAGGCCGGTCTTCTGACTCGGCTTCATCCGCCCTTTTCGCCTTCCCGAACTGCTTCAGTGGCTTGTGAAAAGGGCATCCGCCTCACAGCGCTGGGCACGTTCCGGTCTTTCACCGGATTCCCGATTCTCCCGCCGCAACCGGCGGGCACCTGACGTAGAAAGCTATGAGCAAGAAGGCTTGCGAAGGCAAGTGTCTTGCAGGACCGTGCGGCAATGTGACCATGGCACACCGTCGTACCCGCCTTGAGCAACATCCAGACAACCCAAGTCTCTGGGCTGAAAAGAGGCCTTTCGACGCGCAGACGCGCATCGGCTGGATGCCGGATCAAGTCCGGCATGACGGAAGAAGAATAGATCACGCCACAGGGAAATACCTAACATAGGCGAACTCATCCCCATCCGGTGACCAGTTGGGTGAGTTCATCGTGCCCTGCCCGCCAAAAAGCTCGAACAGTGTTTCGGCATTGCCGCCATCCATATCCATCAGCCGCACCCGCACATCGAGGTCACGCGGATGGTCGAAGACATCGCCGTCATAGGAGACGAACACCACCTTGTCACCTTTCGGAGACGGATGCGGAAACCAGTCGCCATAGGAACTGTCGGTGATCCGCTCGACGGCTGAACCATCCACCCGCACGCGCCAGATCTGCATCAGCCCCGTGCGGCTGGAATTGAAATAGACCCACTCGCCGTCTGGCGAATAATCCGGCCCGTCATTGCGGCCCTCGCCATGGGTCAGCCGCGTCTCGACGCCGCTTGCTATATCCATCGAATAGATATCGAAGACCTGATCGCGAATGCCGCAATAGGCAAAACTTTTCCCGTCCGGAGCCCATCCGTGCCAGTAGGAAGGAAGGTTCTTCGTCATCAGCCGTGGCGCGCCGCCCGCCGAGGGCATGAGGTAGATGGCGCTCTTGCCAAATTCCACCTTGTCGGAAATGGCGTAAAGCGATCCATCCGGCGAAATACCGTGATCATTGTTGCAGAGCGTCGCAAAGCCGGTATCGACCCTCTCCGGCGACGCATCACCGGCAAGGGACAGGCGGTAAAGCAGCCCTTCGCTGTTCAGCAGCAGGTATTTTCCATCCGGCGACCAGTTCGGCGCTTCGAATAGATCAGGCGTCTGCCACACCACCCGCATCTGCCGGGTGCGGATGTTGAAGATTTCGATGGAGCTGCGCATTCTGCCTCCCGGGCGTGTCCGTGTTCTCGCTCAAAGCGCCCGGCAATGCAGACATTCCGTTTGCATCCGCCATCGCCATGATTATGATCCTAGGGCGGCAGGCACCGTCCTGCAAATTCAAACCGGAAAAAACGCCAGCGCTCCGGCACCGTCCGTGACCCTTGCCGTTTCTCCCAGATCCGAGGTTCCGCGATGAATACCATCGCCGATCACCGCATCCGCTTCGGGCGGATCGCCGCAATGCTTCCTGTCAAAAACATCGAAAAGGCCCATGATTTTTATGTCGGTGTTCTAGGCTTCGAAAAAACCTTCGAAAACGGCAATCCTGTCGGTTTCATGATCCTCAAACAGGGCCATGCCGAGCTGCACCTGACATTGCAGCCCAGCCACAAGGCAGCGCCCTTCAATGTGGCGCATATGATGGTGAGCGATGTCGATGCGCTGCATGCGCTCTGCAAGAGCCAGGGCTTGCGCATCATCAAGGGCCTGCAGGACAAGGATTACGGCCTGCGCGCCTTTGTGTTTGAAGACCCCGATGGCAATCGCATCGATGTGGGGCAGGCTATTTGAGATGAGTGGGCGGCGCGGGGTTTTCTCCGCGCCGCTTGTTTAAACACGAAGGTTCGTTGTGGACCGAGCGCATGCCCCTTGTTTCTTCTCCCCGCCGGGGAGAAGTCCGCGGCAGCGGGATGAGGGGGCAAGGGCAGTGAGTTACGGCAACGTTGCCCCTTCATCCGACCCTTCGGGCCACCTTCTCCCCGGCGGGGAGAAGAAACGAGCGGCAACGCCGAGCAAAACATCCGCTACCAGCGCCTTCCGTCAATCACCGATCCCGAAACCGGTTGGTAATCGGGTAACGCCGGTCACGCCCAAAGTTCTTCTTGGTGATCTTCACGCCCGGCGCCGATTGCCGGCGCTTGTATTCGGCAAGATAAAGCAGATGCTCCACCCGGTGCACCGTCGCCACATCATGGCCACGCGCGAGAATCTCCTCGACCGACATTTCCTTCTCGACAAGGCATTCCAGAATATCGTCCAGCACCGGATAGGGCGGCAGCGAATCCTGGTCGGTCTGGTTGGGGCGCAATTCCGCCGATGGGGCCTTGGAAATGATATTGGCGGGGATCACCTCACCGGAAGGGCCGAGCGCGCCCGGCGGCACATTACCGTTGCGCCAGCTGGAAATGGCATAGACCTGCATCTTGTAGAGGTCCTTGATGGGGTTGAAACCGCCATTCATGTCGCCGTAGAGCGTGGCATAACCCACCGACATTTCCGACTTGTTGCCCGTTGTCACCACCATCGAGCCGAACTTGTTCGAGACGGCCATCAGGATGGTGCCGCGCGTGCGGCTCTGCAGGTTTTCCTCGGTAATGCCCTCTTCCGTGCCTTCGAAGAGATCTGACAGTGCCGATAGGAAACCCTCCACCGGCTCGACGATCGGCACGATGTCGTAACGGCAGCCCAGCGCTTTCGCGCAATCGGCCGCGTCCTTCAGCGATTCCTCCGAAGTATAGCGGTAAGGCAGCATGATGCAGCGCACCCGCTCCTCGCCCAGCGCATCGACGGCAAGGGCGGCGCAGATCGCCGAATCGATGCCGCCGGAAAGGCCGAGAACCACGCTCTTGAAACCGTTCTTGTTGACGTAGTCGCGGAAGCCCAGCATGCAGGCGCGGTAATCGGCCTCCTCGCCTTCGGGAATTTTCGAGAAGGGTCCGCTTTCGCAGCGCCATCCCTCTTCCGTACGTTTCCAGTCGGTGACGGCAAGCGTCGCCTCGAACTGGCTCATCTGGAAGGCGAGTGTCTTGTCGGCATTAAAGCCGAAGCTTGCGCCGTCGAACACCAGCTCATCCTGTCCGCCCAGCTGGTTGGCGAAGACGAGAGGCAGGCCGCTTTCGATAACCTGCCGCAGAGCCACCTGGTGGCGCACGTCGAGCTTGCCGCGATAATAGGGCGAACCATTCGGCACCAGCAGGATTTCCGCCCCGCTTTCGGCCAGCGTTTCGCAGACACCCATCTCGTTCCAGATTTCCTCGCAGATCGGAATGCCGATCCTGACCCCACGGAAATTATAGGGACCGGAGATCGACCCTTCGGCGAAAACGCGTTTTTCGTCGAACTCGCCATAATTCGGCAGGTCTATCTTGTCGCGCAGCGCGATGATCTTGCCGCCATCCAGAAGCGCCACGGAATTGTGCCGGCCCGTCTCGCCCTGGCGCGGAAAACCGATGACGATGCCCGGCCCGCCATCGACGGTTTCCGCCGCCAGCTCTTCCACGGCCTTCAGGCATGCTTTCAGGAAAGCCGGTTTCAGCACCAGATCTTCCGGCGGGTAGCCGGATATGAACAGCTCGGTCAAAAGCAGGAGATCGGCGCCCTGCGTCGCCGCATCGGCCCTTGCCTCGCGCGCCCTGGCGAGATTGCCCGCCACGTCGCCAACGGTGGGATTGAACTGCCCGACGGCAATCCGGAGATGGTTCTGGATATCGTGTCTGTCGCTCATGGCTTTTCAATACCCCGCCCGTGCCCGCTCCGCAACGCGGCAATTGCATGGCGACGCCCGTTACGCATGGCAGGCGCCCGTTCACGCTAAGGTTATCGCCGCACCCGCCAGGTTGCGCAAAGTTCATGTCGCGTTCATCGCGCTTATGTGACAGTTACATGACACTTTTGCGACACCCGATTCACCTCCCCGGATCGGTCGTGCCGCCTGCAATACCGGAGTATGAGTTTGAGAGATTCGGCGCCAAAAACAACGGCTTCCGAAAAGGCTTTTGTCGTCTTTTCGCCTGCATGGACAAGGAGCCTTTCGAAGCTTTCGGGCACGGCCTATACGCTTGCCAACCTGACGGTCGCATCCATCGTGCTGGTCGTGGCGCTGGAGTGGATCGCCCGCGGTTCGCTCCATGATGTCGGTGCGTTCCTGACCTCGTCCGCCCGCCCGGGCATGACCACCATTGCCGCCGTTCTGCTTTTGCTGGTGGCGCTGGATTCCATTCTTGGCCGTCGTTATCTGTCGCTCATTGCGGTTACGCCGCTTTGCGTGCTGACGGGACTGATTTCCGCACAGAAACAGACCTATCTCTCCGATCCGCTTTATCCTTCCGACCTGCTGTTTGGCCGGCAGATTCTCGAGCTGCTGCCCACCATGCTGAAGGCCCAGCCGTTGACGGCGGTATTGGTCGGGCTTGGCCTTTTCGCCACGGTTGCGGCGCTGGCCGCCCTCTGGCTTCTGGCGCGGCGTTATTCTCCGGGCCTGAACTGGCGTGAACGCGCCGCAGGTCTTGCATTGGCGCTGCCGCTTTTGGCCAGCCTCGCCTCGCTGATGGACTATTCGCATTACTCCTGGGTACGCGATCGCCTCAACATCATTCCCATGATGTGGGACCAGCAGGAAAATTACCGCCACAACGGCTTCCTGATGGCTTTTGCCTTCAACATTCCGATGGCGAATGTGTCCGCCCCGCAGGGTTACGGTGAAAACAGCATTGCCGACCTGACGGCGCAGCCCGCCGCCTTTGCCGCCAACAAGGGCGATTACCCCGATGTCATCATGCTGATGAGCGAATCGCTCTGGGATCCGACCCGGCTTGAAAACGTGAAGCTCTCGGCCGATCCGATGCCGACCATTCGCGCCAAACAGTCCGGCAATGTCTTTTCCCCCGAGTTCGGTGGCATGACGGCGAATGTGGAATTCGAGGCGCTGACCGGCTTTTCCAACGCTTTCCTGCCCTATGGCAGCATTCCCTACCAGCAATATATCCGCCGCCCGGTGCCCTCGCTTGCCAGCTTCTTTCGTGGCGAGGGTTATTCGGCCATCGCCATGCATCCGTTTCAGGAATGGTTCTGGAACCGCAAGCAGGTCTATCAGAATTTCGGCTTCGAGGAATTCCGTTCCGAAGAGACGCTGCCGGCCATGGAAAAACGCGGCAACTTTGCCTCTGACGACGCGCTGATGGACGAGATCATGGCGACGGCCGAGCAGGCCCGCAACCCGCTCTTCCTCTTCGCCGTCACCCTGCAGGGACACGGCCCCTACGAGGCGGGCCGTTATGCCGCCGATACCGTCGGCGTGGAAGGCGATCTTTCTCCTTCGGCATCGCAGGCGCTCGCGACCTATTCGCAAGGGGTGGTGGAGGCCGACGAGGCCCTTCTGAAACTGATGCGCTGGGCCAAGAAGCGCGACCGTGAAACCATCATCGTCCTCTTCGGCGATCACCTGCCGCCGCTCGGCCAGACCTTCGTGGAAAGCGGCTACATGCCCGGCATGGTGGCCAGCCGCCGCGCGCCGCTGGAGGTGATGAAGAAGGAACATGAGACACCGCTCGTCGTCTGGTCCTCGAAGAAGGGCGTGCGCAAGAATATCGGCACCATCAGCCCGGCGCTTCTGCCCTATCACGTGCTGAAGACTGCGGGCTTCTCCGATCCCTTCTATACCGGCACGCTGGGCGAAGTGCAGCAGGCCTTTTCCGTCATCGACCGGCATATGCTGGTGGCGACCGACGGCAAGGCCCTGCCCGACTGGTCGATCGCGCCCAATTCCATTCCTGACGTGGTGCGCGACTACCGCCTGCTGCAATTCGACATGATGTTCGGCCAGCAATATGGCCGCGAGCGCTTCTTCCCCGGTTTTAACTGGGTGAATGAGGGCACGCCCGCCGTCTGACGGTTTTCGGCACGGGACGCGTGAACCGCATGGTGGTGGAAATCGTTTGAATTTCACCACCATGCGGGTTTATCTCGATGCAGCCCGCACCGCACCATTGCAACGGAGAAACGCCGTGACTGATATCTCCGACTATATCGTTTCGCATTTCAAACGCTCCTCGCGCGAGATCGGCGAGGTGGAGCGCCGCATTCTGGAACTGTCGCACCAGAAAAAGCTGGTTTCGAGCGACATCAATGCGGAATTTTCGGCCGGCGCAAGTATCGGTGACAGGCTGGCCGACAATATCGCCAAGGTCGGCGGCTCCTGGGGGTTCATCCTCAGTTTCTGCTTATTCCTGGTATTCTGGGCGGTCATCAACACCATCGTGCTGGCAACGCGGGCTTTCGACCCCTACCCCTTCATCTTCCTCAACCTGCTGCTCTCCATGCTGGCGGCCATCCAGGCGCCGATCATCATGATGTCGCAGAACCGTCAGGCTGCCCGCGACCGTTTCGAGGCGGCAAAGGATTATGAGGTCAACCTGAAGGCCGAGCTGGAAGTGCTGTCGCTGCATGAAAAGATCGACGTGAAGGTGCTCGCCGAGCTGGCGGCGCTGCGGCAGGATCTCGCGAGCCTCCACCACCACGTCACCCGGAAAGACGGCTGACACCCGGCAAATTCATCCCCGCTTTTCCCCGTCCTGCCGCGCACTGTTATGCTGCATGCAGTCCTGCCGGGTGGATGCCAGACGTGGTGGAAACCGAGGGACGGTTCTGGTGGTGGAACGCTGGCAACGTTCGTGGTGACAGGACCATTTCGCAACAGGCGGTGCACCGCCGCTTGCGAAATACGGCATGGTGAAAGACCCGGCTGCGCAACGCATCCGACCCACACCAACCTCAACCAAAGCGCAGCCGGGCAATCGCCCGACGCACCCAGACCATCCCCGTTCGGCAGCGCCGTGCGGGATGAAGGTGTTGGGGTTTTAGAGCGTGTTCAGAAAAGTTGAACGTAGGGTGCGGGGCTTACCCCCCTCTGCCCTGCCGGGCATCTCCCCCTCAAGGGGGGAGATCGGCAAGAGGCCCTTTCGTCGCTTCATTCTCAAGCGTAGAGATGGGCGAAGCCTTGCCGCAGATCGATCTCCCCCCTTGAGGGGGAGATGCCCGGCAGGGCAGAGGGGGGTAAAGCTCCACGCACCCCCGCTCCACCACAAATCACACAACCTCCCAAAAATTCACCCCCAGTTACGAATCCGTCAGAATCTTGCGCTACAGATTGACGCAGGCGTTTGTTGCATTGCACTCTTGCGGGCAAGGCTGACAGGGGAATCACTTTCCATCGTCAAAATGGCATCACGACCATTTCGCGGCGACGCCACGCCGGATGCAACATCCGGTCATTGCAATGCATTCTATTCCGGGGTTTTTCATGCACCAGTTCGATCTGATTGTTGTCGGCAGCGGTCCGGCGGGAAGACGGGCCGCCATTCAGGCCGCCAAGCTCGAAAAGAAGGTTCTGGTCATCGAGAAGGGCAGCCGTGTCGGCGGTGTTTCCGTGCATACCGGCACCATCCCTTCCAAGACCCTGCGCGAAACCGCGCTCAACCTCACCGGCTGGCGCGAGCGCGGCTTTTACGGCCGCTCCTACCGCGTCAAGCAGGAGATCGACGCGGACGATCTGCGCCGCCGCCTGCTCATCACGCTGGACCACGAGGTCGAGGTGCTGGAACACCAGTTCGCCCGCAACCGCGTGCAGCACATTCGCGGCACGGCAAGTTTCGTTGATGCCAACACCATGAAGGTGGTGAAGAACGACGGTGAAATCATGAATGTCACCGGCACCTCCATCCTGCTGACCATCGGCACCCGCCCCTACCGGCCGCCGCATATTCCCTTCGACGGCCAGGCCGTGCTCGATTCGGATGAGATTCTCGAGATCAAGGAACTGCCGCGCTCCATGGTCGTGGTCGGCGCCGGCGTCATCGGCATCGAATATGCCACCATCTTCAGCGCGCTCGACACCCAGGTGACGGTGGTGGAGCCGCGCGAAACCATGCTCGAATTCATCGATAAGGAAATCGTCGAGGACTTCACCTACCAGCTGCGCGACCGCAACATGAAGCTCATCTTCGGCCAGAAGGCGGAAAAGGTGGAGCGCGACGAGAGCGGCAAATGCCTGGTGTCGCTCAGCAATGGCCGTGTCCTGAAAGCCGAGACGGTGCTGTTTGCCGCCGGCCGTGTCGGTGCCACCGATACGCTCAATCTTTCCGCCTGCGGGCTGGAGGCCGACAGCCGTGGCCGCCTGAAAGTCGATCCCGAAACCTTCCAGACCTCGGTGCCGAACATCTATGCCGCCGGCGACATCATCGGTTTCCCGAGCCTTGCCTCCACGTCAATGGAACAGGGCCGCATCGCCGCCCGCCACGCCGTGGGCGCACCAGCCGGCGAACCGCCGCAATTCTTCCCCTACGGCATCTATGCCGTACCGGAAATCTCCACCTGCGGTCTGACGGAAGAAGAAGTCATCGAACGCGGCATTCCCTATGAATGCGGCATCGCCCATTTCCGCGAAACCTCGCGCGGCCACATCATGGGCCTCGACAGCGGGTTGTTGAAGATGATCTTCTCGCTCAAAACCCGCCGCCTGCTCGGCGTCCACATCGTCGGCGAAGGCGCGACCGAACTGGTGCATATCGGCCAGGCGGTGCTGAACCTGAAAGGCACTGTGGAATATTTCGTGGAGAATACGTTCAACTATCCGACGCTTGCCGAAGCCTACAAGATTGCCGGGCTGGATGCGTGGAACCGCATGGGTGAGATCAAGAAGGATTGAGCGGCGGATTTTCAATGGGTGCCAAGCTGCCCAGAGGTTTGACAAGCTGCCATGCGGGCTTGTGGCAAGGTTGCAGCGTCTCCACTGCGCCACCCCAGACTTGATCCGGGGTCGAGCCAGCCCAAGTCCTTGGGCTTAAAACACCTCCTCACGGCGCCGAAGTGCCGTGGCTGGATGCCGGATCATCCTCGGGCTAGTTCCGGGGACCGGCATGACAAAGGGAGTTTTTCGCCCCGAGACTTAACCTTAGAAACATAGGCTGCCAACGGCATTCTAAAACCTCTCCGTCGTCATCCTCGGGCTTGACCCGAGGATCCACAATCCGGTGCACCACGGATCCTCGGGTCAAGCCCGAGGATGACGCCGAGTTTTCAGACACCCCCCTGCGGGCGGAACCGCACTCACCACCGAATACTATACCGCGCACTCACCCCCGGCCGGAAATGATCCGCATAGCCCTGATCAAGCGTTCCCCGCACCGTCAGATTGTCGCCGATCTTCTGCTCCACCGCCACACCGCTGCTGAACTCGTTGAAGCTGTTGCGGCTCGCCCCCGTCAGCACGAAAGCCGTCCCGGTCTCCGAGCGGGAAAGGCGCAGCGACTGCGACACATCCAGCCCGTTCCATTGCTGCGCCGTGCCGTCATAACGCACGGTGAAATTGCGGTTTGCCTCGATATCCAGTTCCGGCGTGACGATGCGCTTCTGCTGCGACGTCATGGAAAGGCTGCTCGATCCCGTCAGCGCGTTGAAGATGACGCCGACATCACGGGCCAGCGAAACGCCGGGCAACTGTTCGGCCAGCAGCGTGACATTGCCCCATACCCGCACCGGCGTATCCACCACCTGCCCCGTCTTCGAGGCATTCATGCCCATTTCAAGCCCGGCGCGGATCGGCGTATCGACCGGCAGTTTCGCGCCGATGCGCGCCGTATAGGAGCGGTCGGAATTCTTGACCGGCTTCCAGATCAACCCTGCCTCATCCGCATGGGCGGCAGCTCCCACAAGGGCATAAAGGGCGATGAAAAGGGCGGAACCCGTACGGAGTGACATACTTGTCCCCTGGCAAATTAAGGGCGCACCGGGAGAACCCGGCAGGCACGGTAAAAGCTTAAGGCCAATGGTTTGGCAGCGATAAGGCCGCACGAGAGCGGCACACAATGCCCGAACGACCGCATGCAACGGCCGGGGCAAATCATGCTGCGCAGGGTGCCAGATGAACGGGAGATGAACAAGAGCAGATGCAGCAAAAAATCATGCTGCACCGCATTGTGATCGGGAAGCTTCCCATCAGCGGTGCACCGACTGCTTGACGAATCGGCTTTTCCCAACGGATATTTGTTACCGCGTGGCCTGCGCCTAACCTCCACGACCTTCCCCAGCAGGGTCTTCAATGGAGGCAAAGGGACTATTGTCTCAGGCACTTGTCTTGGTCCGATCGTTTCGGGCGGGTTGCTGGGGAACTGCGTCCGAGACGGGAAAGGCCTGACAATGACGCAAAATAGCAATCTAAAACGGCGTGTAAGAGCGCGCGCAGCCAAAACCGGCGAATCTTATACAGCTGCTCTCCAGCATATTCGCAGAATACCGGACGCTCCTTTGAGCAACTCAATACGCGTGGCGGTCGCGCAAACATCCCTGTTCAACGATCCTCGTGACGTCTCCGCCCTAAAAACCTGCGGACAGGAAATCCGCCGTCTCATGGACGATGCCCAAAAGGCTGGCGCTCGCCTCATGCATTTCCCTGAAGGGGCAACGTGCTGGCCACATAAACGGATCATGTCAGAGACTGGTCCGGGGCAAATCGGACCATCCGACTGGACACGCTTTGAATGGGAAACTCTGCGCGAAGAACTGGAAGCGATCAGAAAACTGGCGCGCAAGCTGAAACTATGGACGGTTTTGGGGGCCGTCCATCAACTCACGCCACCGCACCGGCCATATAACAGCCTGTATGTCGTCTCCGATCGTGGAAAGCTCGTCACGCGCTACGACGAACGTTTGTTGTCGAACACCAAAATCTCGTTCATGTATTCGCCGGGAAATATCCCGGTGACGTTTGAAGTCGATGGCTTCCGTTTCGGTTGCGCACTTGGCATGGAAGCGCACTATCCGGAAATATTCATGGAATATGAGAAGCTGAATGTCGATTGCATGCTGTTTTCCACCGCGGGCGACGCCCCTTCCAATGCTGCGGCATTTGCCGCCGAGATATTGGGGCACGCAGTGAGCAACACCTATTGGGTCAGCTATTCCACCCTTGCTCCACAGAGTCCCAGCGCTCCCTCGGGAATCGCCGCACCGGATGGTCAATGGGTGGCGCAATGCCTGATGAATGGTTTACCGGCCATCGCGCTAGCGGATGTCATCATCGATCGGGAAAGTCCCGCGCGACCGTGGCGGCGAAAAGCGCGCGCCGATCTTTACACGCCTCATCAGGTGAATAACGATCCGAGAAGCGATAGCCGGAACCAGTTCTAACACTCAATACCCGCCAGTGGCGCTGGTTTGTGCCACTGGCCACATCACTCAGAGCGGAACGGTTCGTATCCCCAACCAAACAAAAAGGCCGCAGCTTTCGCCACGGCCCTTTGTTCAATCAGCTTGCACTGAAGAAGATTATTCGGCGTCGCCTTCGGCGGCCTTCTTCTTGGCCGGAGCCTTCTTCTTCGGAGCGGCTTCTTCGCCTTCAGCGGCGTCGTCAGCCTTGGCAGCAGCCTTTTTCTTGGCAGGCGCCTTCTTCTTGGTTTCCGTTGCTTCTTCGGCGTCGTCAGCCAGCAGCTCTTCCTTGGAAACGGTCTTGTCCGTTACCGAGATTTCGGAGAGCAGCTTGTCGATGACCTTTTCTTCGAAGATCGGAGCGCGCAGCGAAGCGGAAGCGCCGGGGGTGTTGCGGAAGAAATCGAGGATTTCCTTCTGCTGGCCGGGGAACTGCTGCAGCTGCTGGAACAGCGCGCGCTGCATTTCTTCTTCGGTCACTTCAACGCCGGCCTTTTCGCCGATTTCGGAGAGAACGAGGCCGAGACGGACGCGGCGTTCAGCCAGCTTGCGATATTCTTCGCGGGCTTCTTCTTCGGTCGTGTCTTCGTCAGCGAAGGTCTTGCCCGACTGGGCGAGATCGGTGTTGATCTGGCGCCAGATGTTGTCGAACTCGGCGTCAACCAGGCCAGCCGGCGTGTCGAACTTGTACATTTCGTCCAGCTGGTCGAGGATCTGACGCTTGACCTTCTGGCGGGTGACGTTGCCGTACTGGCTTTCGATCTGGCCCTTGACGATTTCCTTCAGCTTTTCAGCCGATTCGAGACCGAGCTTTTCAGCCAGTTCGTCGTTGATTTCAACGGCAGCAGCAGCGGCAACTTCCTTGACGGTGATGTCGAAGTTGGCTTCCTTGCCGGCAAGGTTTGCAGCCGGGTAGTCAGCCGGGAAGGTCACGGTGATGGTCTTTTCATCGCCAGCCTTGACGCCGACCAGCTGGTCTTCGAAGCCGGGGATGAAGCGGCCCGAACCGAGAACCAGTTCGGCATCTTCAGCAGCGCCGCCGTCGAAGGCAACGCCGTCAACCTTGCCGAGATAGTTCATGGTGACGCGGTCGCCATCGGCGGCCTTGCCCTTCTTGGCTTCAAAGGTGCGGGCGCTTTCAGCGATCTTGAGGATCTGCTCGTTGATTTCGTCTTCGGAGACTTCAACAACTTCGCGGGTAACCTTGATGCCGTCATTGGCCTTCAGTTCGATGGCCGGAATGATTTCGTAGGCAACGGTGAATTCGAAATCGGATTCGGCCGACAGGATCTTTTCGGCTTCCTGCTCGTCTTCGGTCATGGAGATGGCCGGCTGGGTAGCAGACTTCTCGCCGCGGCTGGAAAGGATTTCGGTCGGCTTTTCACGAACCAGCTCGTTGACGAGGTCGGCCATGATGGACTTGCCGTACATCTTCTTCAGGTGGCCAACCGGCACCTTGCCGGGACGGAAGCCGTTGATGCGAACCTTGTCCTTGGCGTCAACCAGGCGCTCGTCCAGACGGGCCTTCATGTCGGCGGCCGGAATAACGACCTTGAGTTCGCGCTTCAGCCCTTCAGCGAGCGTTTCGATAACCTGCATTTTCCTAACCTTCACATCATGGCGGCGGTGCTCAGACAGCCGTTGGTTTACTTTCGAGCACTGCGCCGGAAACGTCGTTCCCCGGCCGTGGCTTCCCTTATTTCTTGACACAAGCGCCTGCCGGACACCATTGCGCCCGCGCCCGAGAGAAAGACCAAGGGGGAAAACGAACCCCGAAGCTCCCGCATCTTATAAAGATGCACTCTGGCGCAAGCGTGGCACAGCCATGCCTTGCTTGTGGTGCGGGTAGAGAGACTCGAACTCCCACGCCGAAGCGTTGGTACCTAAAACCAATGCGTCTACCAATTCCGCCATACCCGCACGTTGGGCGGCGGTATGTCACAATGTTCAGAAAGGGTCAAGCACGCCGTTCCCCCCGCCCCTCGTTTCCTCCGGACTTTTCTTGCCGCCTGCGCCGGCGGGAAGAGGCCGCCGCCCTCTTTGACTATTTGCAGCCTGCGCCAGGGGAGAAGGCACAACAGCGGAACAGAGACTATTCCTTGCGGAAAACGAAAAGCTGCACAGCCCGCGCCCCCGCCTTTCCTGCCCAGCAAACCCGCATGGAGGCCGGCGCGGAAAGCGGAGATATTTATGCGGCTACGTTGACATTATATATAGCACGTCCCGCACCGCACATTGCGCGCGCCCTTTTCTAATCTGCAATTCACGACTGCCGTGTCCTCCCCTTGCCCGGTCAACCCTCGCGGATTCGCAATGCCGCCCATCCTGCCACCACCAAAAGCACATAAATTGGTCACAAATTATGCATGAATCGCCGCAATCGGCCCGTTTTACCGGCCTGCATTGCATTCCACGCATAGGTGGCATCTTGCTTTGTCTGTTTTTCTTTTGATTAAACCGATTATATTCATGGTCATACAGAGATCGAGTTCAGCCCCGGACCAAAGCCTCCCAAGACTGGCCGCAGAGACTGAACAGCACGAAGAGGAAGATGAAAATGAACATTACTCGCTCGCTCACCAACTGGCGCAAGTATCGTCAGACCGTAACCGAACTCGGCCGCATGACCGACCGCGAACTGAGCGACCTCGGCATTGGCCGTCAGGACATCCGCCGCGTCGCCCGTACCGCCGTCGGCATCTAATCCGCCTCGCCGCTTGAATGCAGCGGATGCGAGACTACCCTTCCAAAAGGCCTGAGGCTTCCGCCTCTGGCCTTTTTTGTTTTGGGCGATCCTTGAGCAGCCCCCCCCCGTCTCCGCCTTCACATGCCGCAAGCAAACCGGTTAAAAATGCATCGCTCAGCCGATCGCCTGGAGCAATGCGAAGCGCCCGAAGGCATTGCCGGCGCCCCAAAAATTGAAAATGGCCGCCCAAATGCCCTCAGAGGCCGCCCAATCTTCAAAAACCGCCCGAAAGACGGGCATTTCCGCTCATATTTTGCTCAGGCGATAAGCAAAGCCGCAAAATTAGCCGACATAGTGCACAAATGCATGGCAGTAGCCTAAATTCTGCACTGCACAACATGGCTCAATGTCTATATATAAACCTCAACAGCCGAGAGCACAGACAAACCGCTGAGCCGGCAGACGAATTCACAAAGAAAGATTGAGGAAACGACCATGAACCCTATCCGCATCGCAAAGAACTGGATCTCCTACCGCCGCACGATCAACGAACTTGGCAGCCTCTCCAACCAGGCTCTGAGCGACATCGGTCTGACCCGTTACGACATCCGTAACGTAGCAGCCCGTTCGTTCCGCTAAGGCGTAAACGATCGTCCCGCTGCCCGACCTCCAGGGCGCGACGATTGAGCGACAGGTAAAGAAAGCGGCGCCTCTGGCGCCGTTTTTGATTCCGGGGGTTGGCTGGAACTCGGCATCGCTGCAACATATCAAAGGTTCGTTCCTTCCCTGCGTGCCGCCTGCAAAAGCGCTTCCCGCGACATGCAGTGCAATCTGACGCGCACTGCGCCGCCGCTTGTTTCTTTTCCCCGCCGGGGAGAAGGTGGCCCGAAGGGTCGGATGGGGGGGCTAGCTCTCCGAATATCTCCACCCTCGCCCCCTCATCCCGCTGCCGCGGACTTCTCCCCGGCGGGGAGAAGAAACAAGGGGCACGCGCTCGTTTCACAATGCCCGCGCCTCTTCCTCGCCCGCCTCATCCCAAAAACATTTGGCTGCCCCGGCCATGCATGCTAGTGCATCCCGCAACAATGCCGCGTCCTCTGGGATCCGCGCGAAACAATCACTCAAGAGACAGCCGCCGGACGGGAGCCTCTGCCCCGCATGCGGCCCATGGACGCCAGATGGACGCCAGCATGCAAGACAAGACCACTTCTCCCATTCACGTCGTGGGCGGCGGGCTGGCCGGCTCGGAAGCCGCATGGCAGATCGCGCAGAGCGGCGTGCCCGTCATCCTGCATGAAATGCGCGGCGTGCGCGGCACGGATGCGCATAAGGGCGATACGCTGGCAGAACTGGTCTGTTCCAACTCCTTCCGCTCCGACGATGCGACCGCCAATGCGGTCGGTGTCATCCATGCCGAAATGCGGCTTGCCGGTTCGCTGATCATGGCCTGCGCCGACAGACATCAGGTGCCGGCCGGCGGCGCGCTTGCCGTCGATCGCGACGGGTTCTCCGAGGCTGTGACGAAAGAGCTTGAAAGTCACCATCTGGTGACGATCATCCGCGAGGAAGTGAACGGTCTGCCGCCGAAGGAATGGGGCAGCACCATCATCGCCACCGGCCCGCTCACCTCGCCGGATCTGGCGGCGGCGGTTCAGGCCGAAACGGGTGAAGATGCGCTTGCCTTTTTTGACGCCATCGCCCCCATCGTCCACCGCGACAGCATCAATATGGATATCTGCTGGTACCAGTCGCGTTACGACAAGGTCGGCCCCGGCGGCACGGGCAAGGATTACATCAACTGCCCCCTGAACGAGGAACAATATAACGCCTTCATCGATGCGCTGATTGCGGGCGATACGGTCGGTTTCAAGGAATGGGAAGGTACACCCTATTTCGACGGCTGCCTGCCGATCGAAATCATGGCCGAACGCGGCCGCGAGACCCTGCGCCATGGCCCGATGAAACCCATGGGCTTGACCAATGCCCATACCCCCACCGTGAAGGCCTATGCCGTCGTGCAGCTGCGCCAGGACAATGCGCTCGGCACGCTCTACAACATGGTTGGTTTCCAGACCAAGCTGAAATACGGCGTGCAGGCGGATGTGTTCCGCATGATACCGGGCCTCGAAAATGCGGAATTCGCGCGCCTCGGCGGCCTGCACCGCAACACCTATATCGATTCCCCGATCCTGCTCGATCCGTCGCTGAAGCTGAAATCGCGGCCGGACCTGCGTTTCGCCGGCCAGATCACCGGCTGCGAGGGTTATGTGGAAAGCGCCTCCGTCGGCCTCCTCGCCGGCCGCTTCGCCGCCGCCGAACGGAAGGGTGAAGCTCCGAGCCTGCCGCCGGCCACCACCGCACTCGGCTCGCTCCTCAACCACATCACCGGCGGCCACCTCTCTTCCGATGATGAGCCGGGCAAGCGCTCCTTCCAGCCGATGAACATCAATTTCGGCCTCTTCCCGGAACTGGAGCCGGGTTCTATCGTCAAGCCGGAAGGCGTGAAGCGTTTTCGCGGCAAGGACAAGACGATCATGAAACGCCAGCTGATTGCAGCGCGGGCGTTGAAGGATTGTGCGGCGTGGCTCGGGACGGGCAACACCGCCCCGGCTGCGGGAACTGTTCAGGATCATTGAACGGCAAGATACCGGCCACGAAGCATTCCGTGGCCGGTGCTGTCAGCGAACGTTCCAGAAGGCCCAGTCGGACTTGTCCTTCTGATATTTGTAGTGCCGGGAAAAATATGGATTGACCGTCGCCACATATTCGAAATGGAAGGTGGTCGCGCTGAGGAACGAGAACAAGGGGCTATATTTGTAACGCCCCGAAATCACGATGACGGACTCTTCCTCCTTGAAGTTCCCCGCCCTCAGCATCTTGTCCCAGGTCACGTTTTCGGCCGAGCCGAAAAAATTGTAGGGCGCGAAATCGGTCACGGCGACACCACCTACCAGTTTGGCACTCCGCAAGGTCAGATCGAGCTTGTCCGGGTCGAGCGGCTGGCCGGCATCGATGACGAAGGTCTTCACCCCCGTCCTCACCCGCTCCTCAAATTCCGGGAAACGGGCGGACCACCGGGCAGTATTATCGACGACAGTAACAAAACGGTCGTAACTCAGCCAGCCACGACCGATCTCAATCATCACCGCGAGAAAAATGATCAACATCGGCAATAGCAGAGAGAATTCCACCGCAGCCACACCGCAACGGGACCGCACCAAGGCGGCAAGGACCGATTTCAGCCGAAAGACCATCATTCCGTCACCCGAACGGCGGTGATCGCCAGAGAGACATTCTGCAATTGCGGCCGCTTGCCGCCGCTTGGGATCAGCAGACGCGTGGTAGGCAGGATGAATTGCCAATTGTAACCGAGCGCCAGCAGATATTGCCCGGCTTTCCTGTCAGGCGCCTGAAACTTGTTCTCGACCGGAAAAGTCAACGGCACGGCGGTGAAATCCGCATCCGGGATCGGAACGAGTGTTATCTTCATAGTCTCTTCCGTCGTGCCGAGCAGGAAATTCGAGGCGATGACCCGCCTGAACTCACTTTCGGTAACCACACTCTGACTTGCCGCCGCCTTGCGCAGCAATTCTCCCCCGGCATTGGCCGCCGTCGACAGATTGAGACTGAGCAGCAGTGCCAGGCCGACTTCGAAAATACCGAAGATCAGCAAAAAAAAGACCGGCAGGAGCAGACCGAACTCGACGGCGGTCGCCGCGCGAATGTCAGCCGCATAGGACCTGAACAGACCACGATAACGGTCACAGAACACTTTACTTCGGCGAGTCGACATACGTCACCTCGAAAGCCGTGATGATGCCACCGAGGCTGTCGCTTTTCCCGCCCGCAGCAATCGTCAGCTTGTAGACGGAGTATGTATCGACCGTGATCGCGTAACTACGGCGTTCCCAGAAGACCTTACCCGTCTGTCCCATTTCGATGATTTTCTTTTCCGGGCCCAGTTGCGGACGCAGCGGCTGCAGGAAGACGTCGATGTCGTTGGTACCGCCAAAGGCATCATTACGACCATTATACCAGACCGAAACCTCATATTTCCCCGGATGCAGTTCCACATATTTGAAGATGGAGCTGTTGGCATCTTTCCTGTTCTGCCCATCCCAGTGACTGTCCAGTTCCACGACATATTTGGTCGGGGGTATCCGGGCGTTCTGGGCAGTCTGCAGCGAAGGACTTTGCGGTTCGTCTGATTTAACCGGACACGGCAGCTTGGCTTCCGTCGATTGCAACGCACCCTTATCGCCCTCTTTCAACTTGTCGTTCTTTTTCGGATCTTTCGGCTCTGCCTGCGCGCTATCCTGCGGCGAGACACTGGCGCAGGCGAGGCCGGCATCGTTGCCCTTCTTCGGTTCCTCATAACCCTGCCAGCCGTGTTTTGCACGACACTCGGCATTGCTCCAGTCCTGAAGCTCGATGCCCGGACCTGTGCCGCCGTCCCATCCGAGTTCCTGATAGCTGTAGACCCCCCAGCAACCGTTAGGGGTCTTGGGGCTTTTGCCATATTTAAGGACCCGGTCCTTGCCGTTCAGCCGGTCGAAAGTATTGTTGACGATTACCTCGCCATCATAGGGATAGGGAGGAATGCCACCACAACGGTAGGTCAGCGCGTAATCCAATTTTTCGACATCGAACATGTCCCCCAACACCGTATCGTAGGTGAATTTCGCTTCGATATCGGTGGTCAACCAGTCGATCTTCACTTCGCGGCTCAACACCTTCTGTTTGGTGGAGCGAATGAGCGCATCGAACGTGTCGAGCACATTTTTACGGCGCACCTCATCGAGCGGCACATTCGTCCGGGTCGGTTTCGTCGAACGCTCACAGGCCTGCGCGATCACCCGTTTTGACTGGCTGTAATAGGCCAGAGCCCGGCCACCCTCGAAGAGCAGCCCGAAAGTGAAGAGGAAGATGGGCATCAGCAATGCCGTGAGAATCGCAAAATTCGCCCGCCGGTCCTTGAGAAGCGAGTGAAAATCACTCGTCAGGGCGTGCAGTATTCTTTCAATATAAAACATTGTACCTATCGCTTTTCATGAACCACCAAGGATCGTCCCAGCTCCTTCCCCAGCCGGACAGACAAAGGCCGCAGCCGGACGAAGCGCCCGGGCTGTCGCAAAACAAACTCAACAAAGCCGCGGATGCGGGCCGCTCTCATGGCGGTGCGATATGAATGGCCCGGGCAGTCACACTCGGGAGATCAAAATTTCTCAATCCACCGGTCGATCGTAACAATTACGGGCGAAATTCCATTCGTCATTCAATACGGCGAATTAAACACGAGATTCGTAAATTAAAGATCACACCAGAACTAAAAATAATATGCAAAATCATATATTTAAATCAGATATTCATAATTTATCATAGTCGAAATACTGCATTGAATACGACAGGTGGAAACTCAATTGCGACAATACAATTCTACCGATCCGCGCTTGTCCCTGCGAGCGTTGGGCCGGTCTCGTCTTTTTGAGTGCGACGGATAGGCGAAAGGCGCCTTTGCCCCTTGTCCCTCCAGCCAAGCTCGGGCAAAACAGCCCTGTTCAATCACAAGACAATACCAGGAGATCGAAAATGGACGTTCGCGCCGCAGTTGCCATTCAGGCAGGAAAACCGCTTGAGGTCATGACCGTGCAGCTGGAAGGTCCGCGCGCTGGCGAAGTGCTGATCGAGGTCAAGGCGACCGGCATCTGCCATACCGACGATTTCACCCTGTCGGGCGCTGATCCGGAAGGCCTGTTCCCTGCCATTCTTGGCCATGAGGGCGCTGGTGTTGTCGTTGATGTCGGCCCCGGCGTCACCTCGGTCAAGAAGGGTGACCATGTCATTCCGCTCTACACGCCAGAATGCCGCGAGTGTTATTCCTGCACCTCGCGCAAGACCAATCTCTGCACCTCCATCCGCGCCACCCAGGGCCAGGGCGTGATGCCCGATGGCACGAGCCGATTCTCGATCGGCAAGGACAAGATCCACCATTATATGGGCTGCTCGACCTTCTCGAACTACACCGTCCTGCCCGAGATCGCGCTGGCCAAGATCAACCCGGATGCTCCCTTCGACAAGGTCTGCTACATTGGCTGCGGCGTAACGACCGGTATCGGCGCGGTCATCAACACCGCCAAGGTCGAGATCGGTTCCACCGCCATCGTCTTCGGTCTCGGCGGCATCGGCCTCAACGTGCTGCAGGGCCTGCGCCTTGCCGGTGCGGACATGATCATCGGCGTGGACATCAACCCCGACCGCAAGGCCTGGGGCGAGAAGTTCGGCATGACCCATTTCGTCAACCCGAAGGAAGTGGGCGACGACATCGTGCCCTATCTCGTCAACATGACGAAGCGCAATGGCGATCTGATCGGCGGCGCGGACTATACGTTCGACTGCACGGGCAATACAAAAGTCATGCGCCAGGCGCTGGAAGCCTCGCATCGCGGCTGGGGCAAATCGGTCATCATCGGCGTTGCCGGCGCCGGCCAGGAAATCTCGACGCGTCCGTTCCAGCTGGTCACCGGCCGCAACTGGATGGGCACGGCCTTCGGCGGCGCACGCGGTCGCACCGATGTACCGAAGATCGTCGACTGGTACATGGAAGGCAAGATCCAGATCGATCCGATGATCACCCATACGATGCCGCTCGAAGACATCAACAAGGGCTTCGACCTGATGCACAAGGGCGAAAGCATCCGCGGCGTCGTTGTCTATTGATCGGCTAGCCACCACGGCAGACGTGCCCCGCGCGTCTGCCGTTCATGCAAATGTGATCACCACCCCGCGCCTTGCTGCCGCCGCGATTAACGGGACGGTAAATCTATCGTCGTAAGCCAATATTGCCCGGTGGGGTTGAAAATACCCCCGGAAGCCGGCACGACGCCAGACTGCGGGAGCGACCTCTGAAAATAATACCCATCGACAACGGAAACCGCGTCGCCGCCGTTGCGCTTCTGACGAAGGGTTTCCCCGAAAAAGGCGAGGCCTTCTGGTCTCGCGGCCTGTCGTTTATCAGTGCACATCATGAGCGGCGGGACCTCGGCGCGATCGGGCAATTGCTGATAAAGGGCGATGATGCCGTCGGCGTTCTCCTGACGATCAGGAGCCGCCTGCCCGATACCGACCAGATCGTCGTCAACCTGTCGAGCTGGTATGTCGAGCCGTCCAGCCGGTGGTTTGCACCGCGAATGCTGCAAATGGCCTCGTCCTCCGAAGAGGAAACCTTCACCGACTTCACCCCGTCTCCCGAAGCCTGCAAGCTGAACGAGAGGCTGGGGTTTTCGACTGTAACGGATTACACGCTCTTTTATCCCCTGCTGCCAAAGGCGATCGGTCCGGCAAGGGCGCGGCTGCGCTCGCTTGCCGACGTGCCGCTCGGCGCGCTATCTGCGGCGATGCGCGACACTCTGGAGGATCATGCGCGTTTCGGCTGCATCGTGACGGTGCTGGAGGCGGATCAAATTCATCATCCGCTGGTGTTCCTGAAAACAACGACCAAGAGGCTGCCTTCGGCCCGCCTCATCTATTGCGAGGACAGGCAGCTTGCGCAAAGGCACATATCGGCAATTGCCCGCCACCTTCTTCGCAGGGGCCGGCTCGCCATGACCATGGCAGCCTCCGATGAAGAACGGGACGCCGGCGGCTTCGCCGTGCTCAAATCCGCGCCGATACAAGTAAAAGGCGCATGGAACCCACGGTTTATTAACGAAACATATTCAGAATTGGTGTTATTGCCACCCTGGGTATTGGGACGCTCCTGAAAAGACCGCGTTGAACCCTGCCTGCAAAGAAGAAAAGGCGCTTCGGCCAAATATATCCCGACAGCGCGAACGAGCGGAGAACAAGCATGGTTTCAGCGCAACTCAGGGAAGCGGATGTAGCAGAGACCGTTTATTCCTACCTCTCGCAGCGTTTCCCGGCCCATGCGCCTTTCGCAGACGATACACAATTGCTCGAAGGCGGCGCGATTGATTCGCTCGGCTTCCTCGAACTGATGATCTTTCTCGGCGAAGGCTTCGGCATAATCCTCAATGACGAGCATTTCACGCCGGAAAACCTCGGCACACCGGCCGATCTCATAAGCTTCGTCATGCAGGAACGGCGCAGATGACACCCCACGTCCTGCTGCACCACCTGCTCACTGCGCGGGCGGAAAGCGGCGATGAGGCACTCGTCTACAAGGAAAAATCGCTGAGCTACCGCGAATTTTCCGATGCGGCTGCGCGTTGCGCGACAGCCCTGCGGGAGGCCGGAGCGGAGCGTGGTGACCGCATCCTCATCTTCCTGCCGCGCGGTATCGAGGAGTGCTGGTCGATCTTCGGCGTGAGCATGGCGTCCTGCGTCTTCGTGCCGGTCAACGCACTTTTGAAGGCACAGCAGATCCGCCATATCGTCAGGGATTGCGGCGCGAAAATCATCATCAGCACTGCTGCGATGACGGATGAGCTGGGTGCTGCCCTGGAAGACCTGGCAGATGTCAAAGTGCTGCTGGCGGAAGATATCGACAAACGCCCGGCCGCGCCGGCGAGAGACTCGGCTGCAATCGGCGAGGACCTGGCCGCGATCCTCTACACATCAGGCTCCACCGGATCGCCCAAGGGCGTCATGCTGTCGCATCGCAATCTTCTGGCCGGCGCGCGCATCGTGCGCACCTATCTGGGGATCACGGCCACAGACCGTATTCTTTCCCTCCTGCCCTTCAGCTTCGATTACGGCCTGAACCAGCTGCTGACGGCGGTGGAACAGGGCGCGACAACGATCATCTCCACCTTCAGACTGGGCGACGATATCGTCCGCGATCTGCGCGACCACGCCATTACCGGCCTTGCAGGCGTTCCAACCGTCTGGGCGATCCTGACCAGGGCGGCGCCCCTGCTGGCGAAAACGCCGCTGCCGCAGCTGCGCTACATCACCAATTCCGGCGGCCGCGTTCCGCAGGAAACCGTCAAGGCGCTGCGCGACCGGCTGCCGGATACAAAAATCTATCTGATGTATGGTCTCACGGAAGCCTTCCGCTCCACCTTTCTGCCGCCGGACGAGATCGATAATCGCCCGACCTCCATCGGCAAGGCCATTCCGGAATGTGAAATCTTCATCGTCACCGACAAGGGACAAAGGGCAAAGCCGGGCGAGCCCGGCATTCTCGTCCATCGCGGCCCAACCGTTTCGCTGGGCTACTGGAACCGGCCGGAAGACACGGCCAAGGTGCTGCGCCCCCACCCCTTCATTCCGGCGGCGCTGGGCGGCGAAACCGTCTGTTACTCCGGCGATCTGGCGGTGGAGGACGAGGATGGCTTTTTCAGCTTCGTGGCCCGCAACGATGCGATGATCAAATCGTCAGGCTATCGCATCAGCCCGACCGAGGTGGAGGAGAGCCTGATGTCGACGGGCCTTTTCCAGCAGGTCGCCGTCATCGGCCTGCCGGACCCCTTTGCGGGCGAAAAGGTCCATGCCGTCGCAACCGCTGCAAATGAGAACATCGACATTTCGGCAGCGCTCAGGAAAGCCGCCGAGACACTCGCCCCCTTCATGATTCCCCGCGCCATCGAACTGGTCGACCGGCTTCCGGTCACGGCCAATGGCAAGGTGGACTACCGCGCGCTGGTGCGCGAACGGACGGACAATGGCGCCCACGGATAGACCCCAGAGCCACGGCCCTGCCCTTGCCGCCGCGCAATTTGCTGTCAGTGAAAACGATCTCGTCATCGGCGGCCTTGCAGTGCGCGATATCGTCGCCGAGACCGGAACGCCGTGTTTCCTCTATGACGCGAGCGCCATGCGCCGCGCTTATCGCGATCTCGAAACCGCGCTGAGTGGCTTTGCCGATATTTATTATTCCGTGAAGGCCAATCCCCTGCCCGCCATCGTGTCGCTCTTCCGCGAAGAAGGCGCCGGTGCGGAAATCGCCTCTGTCGGTGAATATCGCGCCGCCATCAAGGCGGGTGTGCCGCCGGAAAAGATCATCTTCGCCGGCCCCGGCAAACGCCACGCCGAATTGCTGGAAGTGATCGAGGGCGGCATCGGCGAAATCCATATCGAGAGCGCCGAGGAAATTTCCCGCATCGAAGCCATCGGCAGGCCGGTCAAGGCCTCGATCCGCATCAATCCGGTGCCGGACGCGCAGGCGGGCGCCATGCGCATGGGCGGCAAGGCCACCGCCTTCGGTTTCGATGAGGAAGAGCTGGAAAACGTCCTGCCCCTGTTCAGCGACAGCAGGCATATCAATCTCGTCGGCATCCATATCTACGGCGGCACGCAGATCCTCGACGCGGACATGCTTGTCTCCCAGTGGAGATACTCCATTTCCCTTGCGGCGCGCATGGCGGACATGCTCGGCAGGCCGCTTCAGACCATCGATCTCGGCGGCGGCCTCGGCATCCCCTATTTCGCCGGGGAGACGCCGCTCGATCTCGCAACGGTAAGCGCCGCCATTCCCGACCTCAAGGCGCTCATGCGGGCGCATCCGCTGATTGCTGACGCCCATGTCATTGTCGAACCCGGCCGCTTCCTCGCGGGTCCCGGCGGTATCTATGTGGCGGAAGTCAATTCGGTAAAGACCTCGCGCGGCACCACCTTCGTGGTCACGGATGGCGGCATGCACCATCATCTGGCCGCATCCGGCAATCTCGGCCAGATCGTCAAGCGCAACTATCCCATCGTGGCACCCGCCATGATGCAGGCGAACCATGAGGAAACGGCAACCATCGTCGGCCCGCTCTGCACACCGCTCGATACGCTGGCCCGCAATGCCGCCCTGCCGAAGCTGAAAGCCGGAGACCTCGTCGCCATCCTGCAATCGGGAGCCTATGGCGCCAGCGCCAGCCCCACGGGTTTTCTCAGCCATGCGCCAGCAAAGGAAGTGCTGGTGGAAGATGGGGCGTTTGAGGTGGTCGGGCGCTGATCAGCCCCGCAGCAACCTGTCGCCAACCGCGAATTTGGATTTCAGCAGGCACTCATCATATTCCGCCTCGGCCACGGAATCGAAAACGATACCGCCGCCGACATTGAAGACGGCGCGGCCATCGTCAAACAGGCTGAGCGTGCGGATCGCCACGGAGAACCGCATCTCACCATATGGAGACATGACGCCGATCGCGCCGCAATAGGCGTCGCGTGGCGTCTCTTCCAGCTCGCGCAGGATTTTCATCGCCCACATTTTCGGCGCGCCGGTAACGGAGCCGCAGGGAAACAGCGCGGCAAAAATATCCTCGACCGTCGCCTCAGGCAGAAGTCTCGCCCGCACATGGCTGACCATCTGGTGCACGGTCGGATAGGTCTCGATATCGAACAGCCGTGGCACATCGAGGCTGCCAACCTCGGTGATGCGGGAAATATCGTTGCGCAGCAGATCGACGATCATGCGGTTTTCAGCCAGCGTCTTTTCATCGGTCAGCATCGTCGCGATGATCGCCCGGTCCTCTTCCGCATCGGCTCCACGCGGCGTCGTGCCCTTCATCGGATGGGTTTCGATAATACCCTCGCGATCCACCGAGAAAAACAGTTCTGGTGAGCGTGACAGGATAACCGGGCCGCCGAGATCGACCAGCGCGCCATATTTCACCGGCTGGCGCTCAACCAACGACCAGAAGGCTGTCAGCGGATCTCCGCTCCAGCGGGCATGAACGGGCATGGTCAGATTGCCCTGGTAACAGTCGCCGCGGCGCAGATGATCATGCAGCCGCTCGAAGCGCTGGCAATATTCTTCAAGCGTCCATGCGGGCCGGAGATCGGAGAGAAATGCGTCCGCATCCGGCACCTCGCCGGGGCGCCAAAATCGCCCGGCATCCGGCTGCGGAGCGGAGAAGACGCCAAAGCGCAGAAATGGCACATTGCGGGGCTCGGCCGCAAAAGGCGCAAGCTTCGGCTCGAACAGGAAACCCGCCTCGTAGGACATATAGCCGGCAAGATATTTCCCGTCGCGGCGCAGCTGCTCCATGCGCTTCAGCGCCGCAAAAAACGCCTCAGGCTCGTCCGCGACGATGAGTTCTTCCGGCTCGGTGAAGGCTGTCACCGTGCCGGTCGTATCATCCCGGAAAAGAACGTAAGGCGCATGTGCCAAGGAGAGCGTCCGAAACAGGAGAAAGGGTCGGGAAGGATCAGACCGGGTCTATATCGCCGCGCGCCCACATCTCTATGGTTTCCGCATAAAAATCGGCGAAACGGCCTTCCTCGATCGACTTGCGGATACCCTGCATCAGCTCCTGATAATAGGCAAGATTGTGCCAGGAGAGCAGCATGCCGCCCAGCGCCTCGTTGGAGCGCGTGAGGTGATGCAGATAGGCGCGGGAATAATCGCGCGAGGCCGGGCAGTTGGACTGCTCGTCGAGCGGGCGCATATCCTCGGCATGGCGGGCATTGCGGATATTGACCCTGCCACGACGGGTAAAGGCAAGCCCGTGGCGGCCGGACCGGGTGGGCATCACGCAGTCGAACATGTCGATGCCGCGCGCCACCGATTTCAGGATGTCGTCAGGCGTTCCGACGCCCATCAGGTAACGCGGCTTTTCGGTGGGCAGCACCGGCAGGGTGATATCGAGCATGCCGAGCATCACATCCTGCGGCTCGCCGACGGCAAGACCGCCGACCGCATAACCCTTCAGATCAAGCTGCTTCAACCCTTCGGCGGAACGGACGCGCAAGTCCGGCTGGTCGCCGCCCTGCACGATGCCGAACATGGCCTTGCCCGGCTGTTCTCCGAACGCGACACGGCAGCGTTCCGCCCAGCGCAGCGACATTTCCATGGCGCGCTCGATTTCCTTGCGCTCGGCCGGTAGCGCAATGCATTCATCGAGCTGCATCTGGATGTCGGAATCGAGCATGCCCTGAATTTCGATCGAGCGCTCTGGCGACATGTGGTGCAGCGAACCGTCCACATGGCTCTTGAAGGTCACGCCCTTCTCGTCGAGCTTGCGCAGGCCGGAAAGCGACATGACCTGAAAACCGCCGCTGTCGGTGAGGATCGGATGCGGCCAGCGGATCAACTCATGCAGACCGCCAAGACGCGCAACACGCTCCGGGCCGGGACGCAGCATCAGGTGATAGGTATTGCCGAGAATGATATCGGCCCCCAGCTCACGCACCTGATCGAGATACATGGCCTTGACGGTGCCAACAGTGCCAACCGGCATGAAGGCGGGCGTGCGGATGACACCGCGCGGCATGGCGACTTCGCCGAGGCGCGCGCCGCCGCTCGTGGCTTTCAGGGTGAAGGTGAATTTGTCGTGCATCAGTTTTTCCGAAACAACAGGCTGGAATCGCCATAGGAATAGAAACGGTATCCGGTTTCGATGGCGTGCTTATAAGCGTCACGCATCGTTTCGAGACCGCAGAAAGCCGAAACGAGCATGAACAGCGTCGATTTCGGCAGGTGGAAATTCGTCATCAGAATATCGACCGCGCGGAAGCGATATCCCGGCGTGATGAAGATGCCGGTGGCATCGGACCATGGATGGATAACGCCATTTTCGTCGGCAGCACTTTCGATCAGGCGCAGCGATGTCGTGCCGACGCAAACGATCCGTCCGCCGCGCGCCTTGACGACATTCAGCCGGTCGGCGGTTTCCTGCGACACATGGCCGATCTCGAAATGCATCTTGTGGTCGTCGGTATCGTCGGACTTCACCGGAAGGAAGGTGCCTGCCCCGACGTGAAGCGTCACGAAATGCCGCTCGATGCCCACCCTGTCCAGCGCGGCAAACAGATCGGGCGTGAAATGCAGCCCGGCGGTGGGGGCGGCAACGGCGCCCTTTTCGCGGGCATAGATGGTCTGGTAGTCGGTCTGATCCTGTGCATCTTCCGGGCGTTTCGCCGCGATATAAGGCGGCAAGGGAATATGGCCGACCGAGGCAATCGCCTCGTCCAGCACAGGACCGGAAACGTCGAACAGCAGCGTGATCTCGCCCTCCTCGCCCTTCTCCTCGACGGTGGCTTCCAGATGGGCAAGGCCGCAGGCATTGTCGCGCTCGTAACCGAAACGGATGCGGTCGCCCTGCTTGATGCGCTTGCCGGGACGCGCGAAAGCCTTCCAGCGGGATTGATCGGCGCGCATGTGCAGCGTGGCCGAAACCGCCGTCTCCGGCGCACCTTCGCGCAGCCTGACACCTTCGAGCTGGGCGGGAATGACGCGGGTGTCGTTGAAGACAAGCGCATCGCCGGGCTTCAGGAAGGACGGCAGGTCGAAGACGCGGTGGTCTTCCATACGGTTTTCATTCGGATCGACCACCAGCAGGCGCGCACTATCGCGCGGGTTCGCCGGGCGCAGGGCGATATTCTCCTCGGGCAGGTCGAAATCGAACAGGTCTACACGCATTGCAGGGGCTCTCGAAAATATCAAAACCCGCCTCGCAGCAAACTGCCGGCGGGTCGTTGTTGGTGAAGGGGCTCCCTCACCTCGACGTCATCCTCGGGCTTGACCCGAGGATCCACGACGTCGCCGGGTGATGGGTCCTCGGGTCAAGCCCGAGGATGACGCCGAGTGCGAGGAGCACTCAATCAGCAAAACATCCCCCGCCCAGCAGCCAAGCAAGGCGGGGAAAACTCTCTATTCTCAGGCCGCAGAAGCAAGCTTGATGGAAACGATCGAATCGGGGTCCTTCACCGGCTCGCCGCGCTTGACCTTGTCGATGGCTTCCATGCCTTCGATGACCTGGCCCCAGACGGTGTACTGCTTGTTCAGCCAGGGCGAATCGGTGAAGCAGATGAAGAACTGCGAGTTGGCGGAGTTCGGGCTCTGCGAACGGGCCATGGAGCAGGTGCCGCGCACATGCGGAATGGCGGAGAATTCAGCCTTCAGGTCCGGCTTGTCGGAGCCGCCCATGCCGGCGCGGGCCGGATTGAAGCTTTCCGCACCCTTCTTGCCGAACTTCACGTCGCCCGTCTGGGCCATGAAGTCTTCGATGACGCGGTGGAACACGACGCCGTCATAAGCGCCTTCCGATACCAGTTCCTTGATGCGGGCAACGTGGCCCGGAGCAACTTCCGGAAGAAGCTGGATCACGACCTTGCCGGTCGTCGTTTCCATGATGATGGTGTTTTCCGGATCCTTGATCTCGGCCATGATTATTCTCCTCTGTTCGGGCTCTATTGCCCTACCTTACTTCTTGCCGACGGTGACCTTGATCATCCGGTCGGGGTTGGAAACTTCGCCATTGCCGCCGGCGCCGCGCTTGATCTTGTCCACGGCTTCCATGCCGGACACGACCTTGCCGACCACGGTATACTGGCCGTTCAGGAACGGACCGTCGGCAAACATGATGAAGAACTGCGAATTGGCGGAATTCGGATCCTGCGAGCGAGCCATGCCGACCACGCCGCGCGTGAAGGGAACCTTGGAGAATTCGGCCGGAATATCCGGCAGATCGGAACCACCGGTGCCCGCGCGCTGGGCGCTGAAGCCCTTCTCCATGTTGCCATACTGCACGTCGCCGGTCTGCGCCATGAAGCCGTCGATGACGCGGTGGAAGGCGACATTGTCATAAGCGCCCTTCTTGGCCAGCGCCTCGATCTGCGCCACGTGCTTGGGCGCAACCTCAGGCATCAGCTCGATGACAACAGGGCCGTCCTTCAGCTGGACGGTCAGGAGTTCGGCGGCAGATGCAAGGGTGCTGGCGGCAAGCGCGCCCGCAAACAGGGCGCCGGCAAAGGCAAATCGAACGAGTTTCATCGGATTGGCTCCAGAATGTGAGGCTGAAGTCAGCGCTTCAGCTTGGCGTTGAGGGCTTCAAGCACGGCTTTTGGCACGAAGGCGTCGACATTGCCGCCCATGGCGGCGATCTGCCGGACCAATGTGGCTGTAATGGGTCGCGACGAGGTGCCGGCGGGCAGGAATACGGTCTGGATGTCCGGCGCCATCTGGCGGTTCATGCCGGCCATCTGCATTTCATAATCAAGATCGGTGCCATCCCGCAGGCCGCGCAGCAGAAGACGTGCGCCGTGCTGACGGGCGGCATCGACAACCAGATTATCGAAGGAAACGACCTCCATGCGCGCCGCTTCGCCCGGCAGGGTCTCGGAAAGGGCTTGGCGTATCAGCGCCGCCCGCTCCTCGAAACTGAACATCGGCGCTTTTCCGGGATGGATGCCAACGGCGACGATGACTTTGGACGCGACGTTCAGCGCCTGAATAAGCACATCCAGATGTCCGTTGGTCATCGGATCGAAGGATCCTGGATAAAAGGCAATCGTCATATCGCTCTCAGGTGGTGGGCGTTATGTGCCGCCTTTTGTCATGGAGACGGTCGCGGCGCAAGACTTTTACCACCCCGGCCCGTGGTCGGCGCGGCGTGAACCACGGATGAATAGGCCGTTCAGTGCGGTTTCAGGGCTATTTTTTATAAATGGAGCCCAACAGGAAACCGAAACGCCTCTCACCCGTTAAGCATCCGGAGAATTGAAAATGCTGGCCTTCATGATCGTTCTTTCGATGGTCGCATCATTCGCTGCCGAGTATCTTTTTTTCGAATGACGCCCGCCGCCAGTTTCCTGAACGCCAGATGAACAAGCCATTCAAGGAAGTTTCACAGGCGCGATGCTAATCGATTTTTACGGTTGACGCGGAACATGATCGCACATGGCGCGTTAAGAAAGAACCAAAGGAACGGACAGATGTTTGTAAGAGAAAAACAGTCTACTTCGGCAAAGATCAGTGTCATCAGCACCGCCTGGACAGTACTGGTCATCGCCATGGTGGCAACGACGTTTAGTATTTATGAACAGAAGCCGGAAAAGCAGGGTCCGGACTATCCGCAGCTGACCGCCCGTTACCAGTACATGAATTATTACTGATAGAGGGCGAGAATTTCTCGCACCAGATGGAGACACTATCATGTTCACATTTTTGACGCTGCTTCTTGCCCTGATCAGCATTATGTTCGTGACATCGATGATCTCCGTCGTCGCCGAGATGCGGCGGGAAGACGAGGAATTCAAAGCCATGATCAGGCGCGACCGCGCTTTTTGAGCGTCCCGTTGCGGCGTGATCGCCGTTAAAAAGATGATTCTTCGCAACCGCCTGGCCGCTCCAGGCGGTTTTGTTTTGCCGTTTTACCGGGCGGCAAGGCGAAGATGATGGCGGAAAAACCGCGTCCCAATCACATAAGCGTTTTCAAAACCCCGTTTTTCCAAGGCAAATTCCCTTCAATTTCCGTTTGGATTGATTTAAGGAACGCCGATACGTTGCGGGCCGGACGGCTGGCGACCGCAATGACGTTCCTGTGAGGTTTGCATAACGATGCTCGATTCCCTGAGAAATGCTTCTCGAACCATGGCAGCCAAGCTGCTGCTTCTCCTGCTTGTTGTTTCGTTTGGCGTCTGGGGCGTCTCGGCATCACTCGTCACCGCCAATTCCCATGCCGTCATGACGGTGGGCGACCAGACGGTCAGCCCGGAGGAATTCCGCCTCGCCTATCAGCGTCAGATTTCCGACCTCAGCCGCCAGTTCGGCACCCGTCTGACGACGGAACAGGCCAAGGCCTTCGGCATTGACCGTCAGGTGTTCAGCCAGCTTGCCGCCGGCGCCGCCCTCGACGAGCTTGCCTCGAAGATGAATCTCGGCCTTTCGGAAGACCGCCTTGCCAACCTCATCGCCGAAGACCCGGCCTTCAAGTCGGTCAATGGCCAGTTCGACCGTAATCTCTTCAGCGAGCGCCTGCGCAATTCAGGCTTCCGCGAAGACGACTATATCAAGGAACGCAGCAAGGTTGCCGTCAGAAGCCAGATCGTTGAAGCCGTCTCGGATGGTTTTGCCGCACCGCAGGTGCTGGTGGATGCGCTGAAGCAATACCGCAACGAGCAGCGTGCGGTCGATTACGTCATCCTCTCCAACGCCGTCATCCCGCCGGTCAAGGCGCCGGGCGATGACGTTCTCACCCCCTGGTTCGAGACCAACAAGACGAAATATCGCGCACCGGAATTCCGCAAGTTCACCTATGTGAAGCTGGAACCGTCGGACATTGCCGATCAGGCCTCGGTAACGGATGCCCAGATCGCCGATTATTATGAGAGCCACAAGGACAGCTTCCGCACCGCCGGCCGCCGCACGGTGGAGCAGCTGACCTTCCCGGGCAAGGAAATGGCCGAAGCAGCTGCCGAGCAGATCCGCCTCGGCAACACCACCTATGATCAGGTGGTGAAGGATCAGGGCAAGACGCCGTCCGACGTGACGCTCGGCGAATTCACCAAGGACACCATTCCCGACCAGTCGATTGCCGATGCGGCTTTCGCCATCCAGAAGGATGGCGGCGTCTCCGCGGTCGTTGAAGGTTCCTTCGGCCCGGTCATCCTGCGCGTCACCGGCATCAAGCCGGAAACCACCCGCACGCTGGAAGAGGCGAAAGAGGACATCCGCAAGGACCTCGCCACCGCCGCCGCCGCGGAAGAAATCACCAATGTGCATGATCGCTACGAAGATCTGCGCGCCGGCGGCTCTTCGCTTGCCGATGCGGCAAAGCAGCTGAACCTGAAGCCCGTCACCATCGCCGCCATCGATGCGGCAGGCCTCGATGAAAAGGGCGATGCGGTTCAGGGCCTGCCCTCCCCGCAGCTGGCACAGGAAGTCTTCAAGACCGAGCCCGGCACGGAAGCCCTGCCGATCAATCTTGGCCGTGAAGGTTACATCTGGTTCGACGTCGACCAGATCATTGCCGCCCGCGACCGCACGCTTGCCGAAGTGCGCGACGATGTCGTGGCCGACTGGACGGCGGAGCAGCAGCGCACCGCGCTTGCCGCCAAGGCCGACGAGCTGAAGGCCCGCGTTGAAAAGGGTGAGACCCTTGAGGCCGTGGCTGGCGAACTGAGCCTTGCCGTCGAGCAGAAATCCGGCCTGCGCCGTACCAGCGAAGACGCTATTTTCGGCCAGCAGACGATCGCGGCGGTCTTCTCCGGTGCTGAAGGCAAGGTTGGCACGGCGGCTGACGCCGACGGCTCCAGCCGCATCCTCTTCAAGGTCACCTCCGTTGACACCAATGCGCCTGCCGATGCGCTGGCCAATGACGACCAGCAATTCGCCGCCATCGCCCGCGCGGCCGGCGACGACATGCTGGACCAGATGGTCAACCGCCTGCAGAACGATTATGGTGTGACCATCAACCAGGCCCTCGCCGATCAGGCGATGGTCGGTTTCTAACCGGGGGGCGAAAAGATGGCCGAACTGAAGCCGCTGATCGCCAAGGTCGCGAACGGAGAAAGCCTGAACCGCGAGGATGCGCGCACGGCTTTCGACATTCTGATGTCGGGCGAAGCCACCCCGTCGCAGATCGGCGGTTTCCTGATGGCGCTGCGCGTGCGCGGAGAAACGGTGGACGAAATCGTCGGCGCCGTCTCCTCCATGCGCGCCCGCATGCTGCCGGTTTCGGCCCCCGCCAATGCCATCGATATCGTCGGAACCGGCGGTGACGGCATCGGCACCTATAATATCTCGACGCTGGCCTCGATCATCGTCGCCGGCACGGGCCTGCCGGTCGCCAAACATGGCAACCGGGCGCTGAGTTCCAAATCCGGCACGGCGGATGCGTTATCCGCGCTCGGCGTGAAGCTCGATATCGGCCCCGACCTCATCGCCCGCTGCATCAGCGAGGCGGGTCTCGGTTTCATGTTCGCGCAGCTGCACCACTCCGCCATGCGCCATGTCGGCCCGAGCCGCGTCGAACTCGGCACAAGGACGATCTTCAACCTGCTTGGCCCCCTTTCCAACCCGGCGGGCGCAAAGCGGCAATTGCTCGGCGTCTTCTCGCCGCGCTGGCTGGTGCCGCTTGCCGAAGTGCTGCGTGATCTTGGCTCGGAGAGCATCTGGGTCGTGCATGGCGACGGCATGGATGAGGTGACCACCACGGGCGTCACCCATGTGGCGGCGCTGGAAAACGGCAAGATCCGCACATTCGACCTGACGCCAAAGGATTTCGGCGTTCAGCCGGCTCAGATGAACGATCTGAAGGGCGGCGACGGCATTGCCAATGCGGCGGCGCTGCGCGAGGTTCTTTCCGGTAAACGCAATGCCTATCGCGACGTGTCGCTGTGCAATGCGGCCGCAGCCCTCGTCATTGCCGGCAAGGCGGAAACGCTGGGTCAGGCGATGACGATCGTCAGCGAGGCGCTCGATAGCGGCGCGGCAGCCGCAGCGCTGGAGCGTCTGGTCGCCGTCTCCAACGAGGCAGACCCCAAGCAGGCCGACCATTAAAAGGAATGAGAGCGAAACCATGAGCGACATTCTGAAAAAGATCGAACTCTACAAGCGCGAGGAAATCGCCGCCGCCAAGGCGAAGGTTTCCCTTGCCGATCTCAAGGCGATGGCCGAGGGCCAGACCGCGCCGCGCGGCTTTTACAGGGCGCTCAGGACAAAACAGGCCGAGGGCAAGTTCGGCCTGATCGCCGAAATCAAGAAGGCCAGCCCGTCCAAGGGCCTGATCCGCCCGGATTTTGATCCGCCGGCGCTGGCGGCCGCCTATGAAGCGGGTGACGCCGCCTGTCTTTCGGTGCTGACGGACAGCCCGAGCTTTCAGGGCGCGCCGGAATTCCTGACCGCCGCCCGCAATGCCTGCGCCCTGCCGGCGCTGCGCAAGGATTTCATGTTCGACACCTATCAGGTGCATGAGGCCCGCGCCTGGGGCGCGGACTGCATTCTCCTCATCATGGCATCACTCTCCGACGACGAGGCAAAACGGCTGGAAGACGAGGCTTTCGCGCTCGGCATGGACGTGCTGGTCGAGGTGCATGATGCGGAAGAAACCGAACGGGCGCTGAAGCTCGCCTCGCCGCTTCTCGGCATCAACAACCGCAACCTGCGCACCTTCGAAGTCAGCCTGGAAACCAGCGAGAAGCTGGCTGGTCTCGTGCCCGCCGACAAGCTGCTGGTCGGCGAAAGCGGCATCTTCACCCATGAGGATTGCAAGCGGCTGGAAAAGAGCGGCATCAGCACCTTCCTCGTCGGCGAAAGCCTGATGCGCAAGGACGATGTGACGGCGGCCACCAAGGCGCTGCTGACCGGCAGCACCGGCGTTCTGGCAGCGGAATGATCGCCCCATGAGCGAGGCGGGCAAGCTGACCCATATAGACGCTGCCGGTGAGGCGCATATGGTCGATGTCGGCGACAAGGCCGAGACTGTCCGCGTCGCTGTCGCCGAGGGTTTCGTGAAGATGAAACCGGAAACGCTCGCCCTTATTCGCGACGGCAACGCCAAGAAGGGCGACGTCATCGGCACCGCCCGCCTGGCTGGCATCATGGCCGCCAAGCAGACCGCCAATCTCATTCCGCTCTGCCATCCGCTGATGCTGACCAAGGTTTCGGTCGACATCACCGAAGACATTGCCCTGCCCGGCCTGCGGGTGGAAGCCATGGTGAAACTATCAGGCAAGACCGGCGTGGAGATGGAAGCGCTGACCGCCGTCTCCATCACCTGCCTGACGATCTATGACATGGCCAAGGCCGCCGACAAGGCGATGGAAATCGTCAATATCCGCCTTCTCGAAAAGCGCGGCGGCAAGTCCGGTGATTTCAAGGCTGGCGATTTGCAGCGACAGGAGAGCTGAATGAAACCGCTGCTGCCCGTGGACGAGGCCACAAGGCGCCTTCTGGAGGCGGCGGTTCCCGTAACGGCAAACGAGACGCTGCCGCTTGCCGAATGCGATGGCCGCGTTCTCTCGGCCGATCTCGCGGCGCGTCTGACCCAGCCGCCCTTCGACGCCTCGGCAATGGACGGCTATGCGCTCCGCAGCGCCGATGCGCCTGAAATCGGCTCGGTTCTCACCGTCATCGGCCAGGCAGCCGCCGGCCATGCCTTTACAGCGACGGTGGGACAGGGCGAAGCCGTCCGCATCTTCACCGGCGCGCCGGTTCCCGCAGGGGCCGACACCATTCTCATTCAGGAAGACGCCGAAGTGCTGGAGGGCGGAAAAATCCGCACCACCTTCGAAGTCACCGCAGGGCGACATATTCGCCCGCGCGGTCAGGATTTCGCCGAGGGTGAAATCGTCCTGAAGGCGGGACACGAACTCGGTTTTACCGACCTCACGGTTGCGGCGGCAATGAACCACGCCACACTTCCCGTCTATCGCAGGCCGCGCGTCGCCATCCTCGCCACCGGCGACGAATTGCTGCCGCCGGGAAGCACGCCGTTGCCCGCCCAGATCATCGCTTCCAACACCTTCGGCGTCGCCGCCCTTGCCCGCAAGGCGGGTGCGGAGGTTCTCGATCTCGGCATCATCGCCGATGACGACGCCCTGATCCGCGCTGCCATCGGCAGGGCCGTGGCGGCAAATGCCGACGTGCTGGTGACGCTCGGCGGCGCATCGGTCGGCGACCATGATCTCGTTCAGGCGGCGTTGAAGGCCGAAGGCATGCAGCTTGATTTCTGGCGCATCGCCATGCGCCCGGGAAAGCCGCTGATGGTGGGCGCCATCGGCGCCATGCAGGTGCTGGGCCTGCCCGGAAACCCGGTCGCAAGTCTCGTTTGCAGCCTGCTGTTTCTTGAGCCCCTGATCCGCAGGATCGCCCGCCGCGCGCCCCTGCAGCGCGCCGCTACTGCCCGCACCGCAACGCCATTAAGGGCAAATGATCACCGTCAGGATTATCTGCGCGCCCGCTTCAGCACGGACGAAAACGGCGCATTGGTGGCGGAAGCCTATCAAAAGCAGGATTCATCCATGATGAAGATATTGGCCCATTCCGACGGCCTGATCGTGCGCCCGCCCCATGCTGTGGAGGCGGAAGCCGGGGCGGAATGCCCGGTGATAAGGCTTGGCGCCTGATACGCGCGCCGCGCGTCGGGATTTGCGGCAAACGGCTGCCAGCCTCTTAGCAACACTTGCCGAATGGTTGCCGCGCCGCTGCAAAACGGCCCTGCCACCTTCCGTCCGGCACCAGATCCTCAAATAAAACTGTAACATTCCTGTATCCTGAGACGTATGACAAAAAAAACCGCCTATAAGCGGAGTCATTACGAATTCAAAAGACACCTTCTGCATCCGCCATGGGAATATTTCCCCATATTGTTGTGCCAAAATAAATCACATGAATCCTGTTATTGGGATTGACAGAATAAATGCGATGCTGTCACCAAGACGAACAGTAGAGGGGAAAAATTCCGGAATTTCCAGAAAATGAGAATTACTTATAATTATCAATTAAATAAGATAAAAAACGGCGAAAATGGAATTTCCGGCAACAAAAATTAGTTTCCTATAAATTAAGCTTTCCAAAACGGGCTTCATAATAATAATCATAGTCGATAAGCAGACTCACTGGAGTTTCTTGATGAACACGGCATCCACGCCCAAAACCACGGGACCCGACATTGCCGGGCAGATTGCCTATGCCATGCGGAGCATGGGTGTTTCGCCGATCCCGCGCAATTACAGCCTGTTTTACGAAGCCTATATCGGCTCGAACCCGGCCCTGACGAAGGATTTGGCGGCACTTGGAAACCGCGTCACCCAGGAAGACCTGGACGAACTGTCCACGCGCTACGGTGAAGGCAATCCCGGACGGGCAATCGACGACGCGCATGAGAAGCTGCGGCGCGAACTGGAGGGCCTTCTTGGCACGCTGAGGCGCGAACAATCCTCCATCGAGAACTACAATCGGATTCTCGGCGAAACCCGCCAGCGCATCGACGACAAGAATGCCTCCAGCACCAATATTCTGAGGAATGCGATTTCATTGCTGGCCGAGGCGACCGGCTCGAAGATCATCGATGGCGAAAAGGCGTTCAACGACGTCAATCGCCATGCCGAGGAAATGCATCAGGTTCGCCTCGAGCTGGATGAATATAAGCGCATCGCCAATACCGACTCGCTGACCCGCCTTTCCAACCGGCGCGCTTTCGATGACAGGCTGGCCTCCGTTTATGACAGTTCCATCGGCCTGCAATATACCACGCTCGTCCTGCTCGATATCGACCATTTCAAGCGCATCAATGACACATTCGGCCACCCGGTCGGCGACAAGATTCTCGCCACCGTCGCGTCGGTCATCCGCGCCAATGTGCGCAAGGACGGTTTCGTCGCAAGAAGCGGCGGCGAGGAATTCGCCATCATTCTCGATGGCAATACGCCCGAGGAAGTCATGGTGATGTGCGAGCGCATTCGCCTGTCGCTGGAAAGCACGCCGTTCCGCAATTCCAGGTCAGGCGCGGACTATGGCACGGTGACGATCTCCATCGGCTTTGCCTCCGCCGCGCAGGCCAATAATCCAAGCGAGCTTTACGGCCACGCCGACACGGCGCTGTACCACGCCAAGGAAACCGGCAGAAACCGCTCCATCTTTTATGAAGACGGCATGCAGAAGAATTATACCGGCAAGAACTGGCTGATTTACCGGACGTAAGCCGGGTGGCATTTACCCCACGATCTCCTCCGTCATGCCGGACTTGATCCGGCATCCAGCTTCAGCGCGTCTGAGCCGTGAAAGACGCCTTCTCGCAATCAAGGACTTGATCGCACTGGACCCCGGATCTAGTCCGGGGTGACGGTGTGCGGATGCGTGGTTTCGCCAAGCGAATAGATGCTGCGGCGCTTTCCCGACGTTTTGATTGGGCCACCTAACCGAGCAGGTTCCCTTCACCACATCGTCTTCGCCGCCCGCGCCGCCCATTCCCTGTCATAGGTTTCCTGATCGAATTCCGCCTTTGCGGCTTTCAGCAGGACGCCGGGTGTGGGCAGCGATGCGGGTTCGACGAAATTGGCGGGGTTCCAGAGTTCGGAGCGCATGAGAGCCCTGGCGCACTGGAAATAAACCTCGTCGATCTCCACCACGATCACCGTGCGCGGATGTTTGCCGTCCATTTCGAAACTCTGCAGCAGATCGGCATCAACCGAAACCACGGCACGGCCGTTGACGCGCATCGTGGTATTCGAGCCGGGGATCAGAAACATCAGCGCCACACGTGGGTCGCGCACGATGTTCAGGAGCGAATCGACGCGGTTGTTGCCACGCCAGTCGGGCAGAAGCAGCGTCTTGTCGTCACCCACCCGCACCACACCGCCCTTATCGCCGCGCGGCGAACAGTCCATGCCTTCGGGCCCCACCGTCGCCAGCGCCAGAAAGGGCGATGCCTCGATCATCAGCCTGTATTCGGCCGTCAGCGAGCCGGTCACTTTGGCGATCGACGCTTCGCTTGTGCCATCATAGATGGCCTTCAATTCCTCAACCGTGCGAATGATCGTCATGTCGGCTCCAATCCCGTAAAACAACCTGCACCCCGCCAGACGGGGCTTAATCTTCCGCCGCCTCTGCCTTTTCCCGCTCCGCCCGCTCGCGCGCGGTACGGGCAGCAACGAGGTCGGCCGGCTGGGCATTGCCGCGGATCAGCGAACGACCCGCATAGATGCCGCCGACGACTTCCATTGCGAAACGCTCCTCGTCGCGGTCGCGGAATTCCTCGACCAGACGGGCCGCATCCTCGCGCTCCTCACCCATGGCGCCCAGCACTTCCTCGCTGAAATTCAGCGCCGATTCCAGCGTCTCGCGGATCTGGTAATCGACACCGGCCTTCAGAAGATCGATGGCGTGGCCGCGGTCATAGGCGCGGGCGAGAACCGGAACCAGCGGGAACTCGTGTTTGACGATCTCCGCGATCCGCACCGCCGCGTCCTTGTCATCAACGCAGATAAGCACGGCACGCGCCGTACTCGCACCGGCAGCATGCAGGATTTCCGCCCGCGAGCCATCGCCATAATAGACCTTGAAGCCGAATTCCGCCGCATCGCGCACGAAGTCGGCATCCTTGTCGATGAGCGACAGCGTGTAGCCCCGGGCCAGAAGCGGCTGGCTGACGATCTGCCCGAACCGCCCGAAGCCGATCAGGAGAATGCTGCCCTCGACATTTTCAGGCACGTCGAGATCGTCGGTATTGGGAACCGCTGCCGGCACCAGCCGGTCATGCAGAATGACCATCAGCGGCGTCAGCACCATGGAGATGATGATGGTCGCAGTCAGGATGGCGTTGGCTTCGCGATCCAGAATACCGGCACTGACGGCGGCCGAATAGAGCACGAAGGCGAATTCGCCGCCCTGCGCCATCAGCACCGCCCGCTCCAGACTTTCGCGCCGCGTGGTGCCGAGTGCACGTGCCACACCGTAGATCAGGAAGGCCTTGAGCAGCATGTAACCCGCGACGCTGACGACCACGAGCTGCCAGTTGGAAGCGATGACGGCAAGATCGATCGCCATGCCGACGCCAAGAAAGAACAGGCCGAGCAGAATGCCGCGAAACGGCTCGATATCCGCCTCAAGCTGATGGCGGAAGGAGGATTCGGACAGCAGCACGCCCGCCAGAAACGCGCCCATGGCCATGGAAAGACCGCTGACCTGCATCAGAAGCGCCGAACCGAGCACCACCAGCAGAGCCGCCGCCGTCATCACTTCGCGCGCACCGGAGGCCGCCAGCAGCCGGAAGAACGGGTTGAGAAGATAACGCCCGGCGAGAATGAGCGCCCCCACGGCCGCAAGCGCGATGCCCACCGAAATCCAGCGCTCCGAGGGTGTCACATGTTCACCGCCGGAACCGAGAAAGGCAACCAGCGCCAGCAGCGGCACGATGGCCAGATCCTCAAACAGCAGGATGGCGATGATGCGCTGACCTTTCAGGCTCGACATGCTGTTGCGTTCCTGCAGCATCTGCATGACGATCGCTGTGGAGGTCAGCACGAAGCCGGTGCCGGCGACGAAGGACATGATGACGGGAAAACCGAGACCGACACCGATCAATGTCAGGCCCGCCATACAGACCAGCACCTGCAACGCGCCGAGCCCGAAAATATCCTGACGCATCGACCAAAGCCGAGACGGCTGCATTTCAAGCCCGATGATGAACAGGAACATCACCACGCCGAGTTCGGCGATGTGGAGGATCGCCTGCGAATCGGAAAAGAAACCGAGACCGTAAGGCCCGATCACCAGGCCGGCGGCCAGATAACCCAGCACTGAGCCGAGGCCGATGCGTTTGAAGATCGGCGCAGCCACAACGCCCGCCGCCAAAAGCACGACCACCTGGGCCAGATCATTTCCGTTCGCTTCGACAGCCACACGCCACCCCGTTTAAATTGATAGGACGAGGGTGTTCCCTCGCCAGATTGCCCGAAAGCGCCAGAACCCTTCTTCGTCATGCCGGACTTGATCCGGCATCCAGCCACGGCGCGTCTGCTCCGTGAAAGACTCTCTCGCGATCAAGGACTTGGTCGCGCTGGACCCCGGATCAAGTCCGGGGTGACGGAGTGGGGATGCAACAACATCGCCAAACGCACCGGTTATTCAAATCCCCTGTCTGCATTCTCACGAGGGCGTCTCCCTCCATGTTTTATCGGGATAGCGGTTCCCTGCTCAAGCCCTTTTCAGCGAGCTCCCGTTCATAATCGGCAAACAGTGCGTCACCGGTCTCGCCAAGTTCCCTGAGGTATCTCCAGGTATAGATCCCGCTATCATGGCCGTCGTCGAAGACGATGCGAACCGCATAATTGCCGGTCGCGACCATCGAGCGGATGCCGACATTGCGCTTGCCGGGAACGGTGACCTTCTGCCCCGGCCCGTGGCCCTGCACTTCCGCCGAGGGCGAAAGCACCCGCAGCATCTCGGCGTCAAGCCGGTAGGCGCTGCCGTCATCGAAGGAAACGGTCAGTTGCCGCCGGTCTTTCGACACAAGCAGCTCAGTCGGCCAGGCATCACTCATTTTTCACTTCCGCAAGCTCGTCATATGCGTCAGAATTACGGACTTGCCTCACGATAGGCAAGCCACTACATCACCGTGTGTGCCAGGGGCATCGCGCAATGAGGATGGAGACGTGAACAGTTTCCCCGGATCGCTTGAAAGAGCGCAATCCCTGACGGAAAACAACGCACCGATGGTCGACCCCTTCGGTCGGGCGATAAGCTATCTGCGCGTTTCGGTGACCGACCGCTGCGATTTCCGCTGCACCTACTGCATGTCCGAACACATGACTTTCCTGCCGAAGAAGGACCTTCTGACACTGGAGGAACTCGACCGGCTCTGTTCCCTCTTCATCACAAGGGGCGTGCGCAAGCTCAGGCTTACCGGCGGCGAACCGCTGGTGCGCAAGAACATCATGTCGCTGGTGAGGAACCTCGGCCGCCATCTGCGCACCGGCGCGCTGGACGAACTGACGCTGACCACCAACGGCTCGCAGCTTGCCAAATTCGCCGCCGAACTTGCCGATTGCGGCGTCAGGCGCATCAACGTCTCGCTCGACACGCTGGATGCTGAAAAATTCCGGCAGATCACCCGCTGGGGCGATCTTGACCGTGTGATGGAAGGGCTGGACGCCGCAGAGGCCGCCGGCATCAAGATCAAGCTCAACGCCGTGGCTTTGAAGGATTTCAACGAGACGGAAATTGCCGAGCTCATGCGTTTCGCCCATGGTCGCGGCATGGATCTGACGGTCATCGAAACGATGCCGATGGGCGAGATCGAGGAAGACCGGACAGACCGTTATCTGCCGCTCTCCAAGCTGCGCGCCGATCTGGAGCAAAGCTTCACGCTCATCGACAGCGACTATCAGACCGGCGGCCCCGCCCGTTACGTCACGGTCAGGGAAACGGGCGGCAGGCTCGGTTTCATCACGCCGATGACGCATAATTTCTGCGAAAGCTGCAACCGCGTCCGCCTCACCTGCACCGGCACGCTTTATATGTGCCTCGGCCAGGATGATGCGGCCGACCTGCGCACCGCGCTGCGCGCTTCCGACAGCGACGCCTATCTTTCCAGCGCCATAGACGAGGCCATTCTGCGCAAGCCGAAGGGTCATGATTTCATCATCGACCGCACGCATAAGCGCCCCGCCGTCGCCCGCCATATGAGCGTGACCGGCGGCTGAGCCTGTTTCTCCTTCCCCCCACCCATATAAGCGGTTGAATTACCGGCCTCACCGTGTCACGTCTCTTGGCATGGAGGAATGCGCAGTTGCGCCCGGCGGGCAGCCCTTGAGAGGCAATCGGGGCAAGATTGCGCATGGTCTGGGATCATATGGAATGGCATTGACGGATAATACGCGCGGCGCCCTCTTGATGGCGCTCGCCATGGCAAGCTTCACGGCCAACGACGCGCTGACGAAATCCGTCACCCCCTACATCAACACCGGCCAGATCATGTTCGTCCGCGGCATCATGACGGTGGTGCTGATCTACATCGCTGCACGGCATTTCGGCGCGCTCCGGCCCCTGAAAACCCTGCTCCGGCCCATCATCATCCTGCGCTGTCTCTGCGAAGTGACAGCGGCCGTTCTCTATCTGACGGCGCTCGGCCTCATCGAATTTTCCAACGCTTCGGCCATATTGCAGTCCCTGCCGCTGATCGTGACGCTGGGTGCTGCACTTTTCCTGCGTGAACCGGTCGGCTGGCGGCGCTGGGCGGCAATCATCACCGGTTTCATCGGCGTGCTCATCATCATCAGGCCCGGACCGGAAGGCTTCACGTCAGGCGCCCTGCTGGTCGTCGCCTCGCTGGCGGTTACCGCCGCACGCGATCTTCTGACCCGGAAAATGTATGCCGATGTGCCCTCGCTCGCCATCACCGTTATTACCGCCTTCGTCAACATGGCGGTGGGTGGCCTGCTGATTGCGCCTTTCGGCGGCTGGCAGCCGATGAACTTCATGATCCTGTCGCATCTTGCCGGGTCCGCCATTCTGGTGCTGGTCGGCTATCAGGCGATCATTCTGGCAATGCGAACCGGCGAAATCTCCTTCGTCGCGCCGTTCCGTTACACCAGCCTGCTCTGGGGTTTCATGATCGGCGTGTTCTTCTTCAATGAAAAGATCGACAGTTTCACCATCGTCGGCGCCATGATCGTCATCGGTTCGGGTCTCTACACCTTCTACCGCGAAAGCCTGCGCAAGCGTTCGCAGATGGCCAAGCGCGCGGCCGCAACGCCCACGGCCGCAACCACGGTGCGGCCGGCTTCCGTAACGAAAACTGCCGTTACGGAAGAGGCGGGAGAGTGACATGAACAGCGGCCGTTTTCTTGACCGGACCACCCCACCCCACATCATCACGCTGGTCGTCACCGCCGGCGTCGCAGCGCTGTGCATGAATGTGTTTCTGCCCTCGCTTGCAGCCATGGCGCTTTATTTCGAGGTCGATTACGCGGTCATGCAATTTGCCGTATCCGGCTATCTCGCCGCCACCGCCTGCCTGCAGCTCATCATCGGCCCGCTATCCGATCTATTCGGACGCCGCCCTGTCATGCTCGCCAGCATCGCGATCATGATCGTCGCCACGCTCGTCTGCATGCTGGCGCCCAATATTACCGTCTTCATGATCGGGCGCGTGGCACAGGCGGCCGTCGTTTCCGGTTTCGTGCTCGCCCGGGCAATCGTGCGCGACATGGTGCCGATGGAACAGGCCGCCTCGATGATCGGTTATGTCACCATGGGCATGTCGGTGGTGCCGATGGTCGGCCCGACGGTTGGCGGCCTGCTCAACGACATTTCCGGCTGGCAGTCGAGCTTCGCGCTGCTCGCCCTCCTCGGCGTCGGCATTCTGGCGCTCGCCTGGCTTGATCTCGGCGAAACCAACCACAATAGATCGGCAAGCTTTTCGCAGCAGTTCCATGCCTGGCCCGAGCTTCTGCGCTCGCCGCTGTTCTGGGGTTATGCGCTGACCTCGACCTTCTCGTCCGGCATGTTCTTTTCCTTCCTCGGCGGCGCGCCCTTCGTCGGCAGCGTGCTTTATGGCCTTGCCCCGGCCATGCTCGGCCTGCAATTCTTCTTCATGGCCAGCGGTTACATGCTCGGCAATTTCGTCTCCGGCCGTTATGCCAGCCAGATCGGCATCACCCGCATGATGTTGTCGGGCAATGTCATCGCCATTGCCGGTATCGTCACGGCCATTGTGCTGATCTCCACAGGTTCGGAAAGCCCCTATGCGTTTTTCGTGCCGCTCGCCCTCATCGGTGTCGGAAACGGTGTTACCCTGCCGAGCGCCAATGCCGGCATGGTCAGCGTCCAGCCGCATCTGGCTGGCTCCGCCTCCGGTCTCGGCGGCGCCATGACCATTGGCGGCGGCGCTGTGCTTTCGGTACTCGCCTCCTCGGTCCTGTCCAGGGAGGACGGAACGTGGCCGCTCCTTATCGTGATGCTGGCGACCGGCCTTGTCGCCCTCCTCACCACCTATATCGTAAGGCTGCAGGAGAAGCGGCAATGACGGCCCCTTCCAGAATACCCGGTCTCGTGCTCGCCGGCGGCCTGTCGCGGCGCATGGGCACCAACAAGGCGATGGTGATGCTGGGCGAAACACCGCTGCTTTCCCACGTCGTGCGCCGCATCACCCCACAGGTCTGCGATATCACCATCAATGCGGCAAATGGCTGGGCCGAAAGCTTCGGCCTGCCCGTGCTGCCAGACACCGTAAGCGGCCATGCCGGACCGCTGGCCGGCGTTCTCGCCGGCATGCGCCATTTCCAAAAGCACGAAGCCGGAGGAAGCCATTTCCTGACGGTGCCCGCCGACAGCCCTTTTTTCCCCGATGATCTCGTGGCCCGCCTTTGCGAACACATATCGGACAATGCGATCGTCATCGCCGCCTCCAGCGGCCAGCTTCATCCGGTTTTCGCGCTCTGGCCCGTGGCGCTTGCCGATGATCTGGAAGATTGGCTGAAAAACGATGCGAACCGGCGGATCCGCGCCTATCTGGCACGACACGTCACCATCGGCATTGCCTTTCCGCCGCTGGAAACCGCAAAGGGCAGCCTCGACCCTTTCTTCAACATCAACACGCCGGATGAACTGGCCCTGGCGCGGAGCCATCTGGAGAGCCTCGCGACATGACGGCACAAAAGGTCTTCGGCATTGCCGGCTGGAAAAACTCGGGCAAGACCGGCCTTGCGGTGCGCATCGTCACCGAGCTGACGGCCCGGGGCTACCGCGTCTCAACCATCAAGCACGCCCATCATGATTTCGATATCGACAAGGTCGGCGCCGATAGCTGGCGTCACCGGCAGGCGGGCGCCCACGAGGTCACCATCGTCTCCGGCACCCGCTTCGCCATCATGCATGAGTTGCGCGGCGAACCGGAACCCTCCTTCGAGGACATCCTCTCCCGCCTCGCCCCCTGCGATCTCGTGCTGATCGAGGGTTACAAATACGAGCCGGTGCCGAAGATCGAAGCGCGCCGGCTGGAGGCGGCGAAAACCGAACCGCTAGCGCCGCTCGATCCGCATATCATCGCCATTGCCGCCGATCATGAGGTGACGGGCACCGCCCTTCCCGTCTTCGATCTCGACGATACGGGCGCGATTGCCGACTTCATCGAGAGGACGGTGGGGCTGGTGAGAGTAAACCAAGGATAGCGTTTTAGGCGCTTCGGATGCATCCCCACATCCGTCATACCGGCCTTGAGCCGGTATCCAGCGAGCCCAAGTCCTTGGGCTGAAAGGACTCCTCTCGCCGCGCAGACGCGCGTCGGCTGGATGCCGGATCAAGTCCGGCATGACGGAGGAGAAGTGGCATGAAGCCGACGTAAGCTCCCACGATCCCTCACCCCAAAAATGAAAAAGCCGGGCTCTAGACCCGGCTTCGTCAATCCTTGAGACGCAATACCTATTCAAGGAAACTGGAGGGGTTCACCGGCGTCGCATCCTTGCGAACTTCGAAGTGAACCTGAGGACGCTTGGCGCTGCCCGTCATGCCCGATGTAGCGATCGTCTGGCCGCGCTGTACTTTCTGGCCACGCTGCACGTCGAGATTGGCGGCGTTGCCGTAAACCGTGACCTTGCCGTCGTCGTGGCGCACCAGAACCGTGTTGCCGAGCTGCTTCAGGCCGTTGCCCGCATAAATGACCACGCCGTTTTCAGCGGCCTTGATCGGCGTGCCCTCGGGAACCGAGATGTTGATGCCATCGTTGCGGCTGCCTTCGACATTGTCGCCGAAATTATTGATGACAGCGCCGCGAACCGGCCAGCGATATTTGCCGATGCCCGTGGATTCCGGTGCAACGGAAGCCATGTCGGACTTCTTCTCGATATCGCTGACGCTCGCCGTGGCGGCGGGCGCCGACGGTGCGGTCGCGGCAGCAGCAGCAGCAGGCGCCTTGTAGGGCTCCGGCTTGGCGGATGCGGTTTCGACCGCCTTGGCCGCTTCCTTGGCGGGAACGGAGGCCGTCTTGATGCCGTCGGTGCCGGCGCCCGGCATGGCAAGCGTCTGGCCGACACGGATGCTCTCGTTGGAAATGCCGTTGGCGGCTTTCAGTGCGGCAACCGATACGCCGTTTTCACGGGCGATTTTCGCCAGGCTGTCACCCGGCTGAACCTTGTAGCCACCGCTTGGCGGCAAGGGCTTGCCACCGGGCGGCGTGAGCTTGCCGGCATCAGAGGAAACCTTGTCACGGGCCGCAGCCTGCGACGGCAGCACGGCCACATTCCCCTCGGGGCTGCGCAGCGGTGTCGGCTGATCTCCATTGCGGTCGAGCGCGATGTTGCCGGCCGCATCCTTGGCGGCGTTGCGAACCTGACCGAATTTCGGAATGAGGATAGACTGGCCGGCCTGCGCCGAAGAGGCTGTCTTCAGACCATTGACCCGCAGCAGTTCCTTTTCAGGAACGCCGTAGCGGTTGGAAAGGGTCGTGATGCTTTCACCGGGACGCAGCGTCACCGAGGAAGCGCCATCCGTATGCCAGCCATTCTTGTCGGAGCGGACGGTTGCGGTGGTGAGATTGTCGGCGACGGGAACGGCGGCCTGCTGCGCTGGCGCTGCGGGAGACGGCGCGGCCTGTCGCTGTGCGGATGGGAAGGGCTGGGCCATGGCTTCGTTGCGCGTCGCCGGATCGCGGCTCGCCACCGCCGTCGGCGCCGACAGTTCGGAGCGCTGAACCGGAGAGGCGGAGGCCGAGCGGGCCGTGGAAGGCTGCACGTTGCCGCCATAACCGCCGGACTGCGGATAGGAGTTGCCAGCCATGTTCTGGTTGGCATAACCGCCCTGCGGCGCGGCAGAGGCGTAACCGCCATTCATGTCGCCCTGCGGAACAGGAGCCTGCCCGTAAGCACCGCCACCCTGCCGGGTTGGAATTGACGCCGTCGTCATCTGATCCGGTCCACTGGAAAAGAGGCCGCTGAACCGCGTTGCATCCGAGCTACAGCCCGTTGCGACGCTTGCCAGCAATGCCGCTGCGAACATTTTTGCGACTGATTTTCCGATTTTAGACGAATGTCTCATACGCATGACTCGATCTACACTGACGCCAACCCGCCGCATCGACATGCGATCCGGCACAAACTTCACTTCTTGCAAGGCCCATTTCCCGAGGTGGGGAAAACCATGCGTCGATGTTTATGATTAAAGCGCGTTAGTGTTACCACGCCGTTAAAACGTTAAGCCGTTTGGCGCTTTTTTGACACTTCGATAACCATGACGAAAACGATGCGCGTCATGACTGGACAATAATAATAATGAAAATCAAACAGTTGTGGTAATTTAGAACTTTCGAAGACAAAAATGGAACGTCTTCAAAATTTTCATTTTGTTACAAATGACGCGCAATATGGGTGCTGAGCGGCAGATAGGGCGCTTCGAACAGCTCTTCCTTTTCGAAGCGGCTGCCGGTCTTGGAAAAGCGCGTCATCACGCAGCGATCATCGTCAAGGATGATCGGCGCGATCATCATGCCGCCGGAGACGATCTGTTCGGCAAAAAAGCGGGGCATGGTGGTAAAGGCCGCCGTGGAGACGATGCGGTCGAAGGTGCCCTCGCCCACAAGCCCATTGCTGCCATCCGCCTGGCGGATCACGACATTGCGGATGGAAAGATCATCCAGACAGTTCTGCGCCTGCTGCACCAGCGTCCTGTAACGCTCCAGCGAAAAGACGCGCTCCACCCGCCGCGCGATGATCGCCGTCATGAAACCGCTGCCGGTGCCGATTTCCAGCACGCGCTGGCCCGGCTTCAATTGCAGGCGGGCAAGGATTTTCACAGCCATGTCGGCGCCTTCCATGAAGGCGCCGCAGTCGATCGGGATCGTCCGGCTGGAATAGGCATCGGCCGCAAATTGCGGCGGCACGAATTTGGAGCGCGGCGTCTGCTCCACCGCCGTCAAAAGGTCGAGGTCGGAAATCCCCTCACCTCTCAGCCGGAGAACGAGAGCGGCAAAACCTTCCTTTTCGACCATGGCAGATTTCAATCGGCGACTCCGAATCCAAGCGCTTGCGCAACCCGATCCTTGACCGTGTAATCCGTCAGGTCAAGCTTTAGCGGCGTGACCGAAATTTTGCCGTGCTTCAGGGCGTGGATATCCGTGCCTTCGCGGAAGGTGCCGAGACGCTCGCCGAAACGCAGCCAGTAATAGGGGAAACCACGGCCGTCCTGGCGTTCTTCCACCGTCAGGCCGAAATCGAGCTTGCCCTGCCCGGTCACGGACACGCCCTGCACATCCTTGGGCGCACAATTGGGGAAATTGAGATTGAGGAAGGTGCCATCAGGCAGATCGACATTCATCAGCTTGCGCAGCAGGTCCGGGGCATAGGTCTCGGCGACCTCCCACGGCACGACACGGCCTTCGGCATGGCTGAAGGCCTGGCTGAGCGCAAAGGACCGCACGCCCTGCAGCGTGCCTTCGATGGCGCCGGCAATCGTGCCGGAATAGGTCACGTCATCGGCCATGTTGGCGCCGGCATTAACACCTGACAGCACGAGGTCGGGCTTCTCAGGCAGAACTTCGCGAATGCCCATGATGACGCAATCGGTCGGTGTGCCGCGCAGCGCATAATGCTTGTCGGAAACTTTTCGCAGGCGTAGCGGTTCGGAAAGCGTGAGCGAATGAGCAAGACCGCTCTGATCGGTCTCGGGCGCGACGATCCAGACATCGTCGGACAGCGTGCGGGCGATACGCTCCAGCACGGCCAGACCCTCGGCGTGAATACCGTCGTCATTCGTCAGCAAAATCCGCATGTTCATCTCTCCACTGCTACGCCCTTTGGAAAGGACTGATATTGTCTCTCATGGACGCATCCCCATGACCGTCATGCTGGACTTGATCCGGCATCCAGCCGACGCGCGTCTGCGCGGCGGGAAAAACCTCTTCAGCCCAAGGACTTGGGCTGGCTGGATTCCGGCTCAAGGCCGGAATGACAGAGGCGTCTTCAGGAGCCTGACAATCAGGCCGCCTTCTCGATGCGCGTCAGACCGCCCATATAGGGCAGCAGCACCTCTGGAATTGTGACGGAACCATCCTCATTGAGATAATTTTCCAGAACCGCGATCAGGCAGCGGCCGACAGCCGTGCCGGAGCCGTTCAGCGTGTGCACGAACTTCGTGGCCTTGTCGTCCTTGCCGCGATAACGGGCATTCATGCGCCGCGCCTGGAAATCGCCGCAGACTGAGCAGGACGAGATTTCGCGATAGGTGTTCTGGCCCGGCAGCCACACTTCCAGATCGTAGGTCTTGCGCGCACCAAAGCCCATATCGCCCGTGCATAGCGTCATGGTGCGGAAATGCAGGCCGAGACGCTTCAGCACCTCTTCGGCGCAGGCCGTCATGCGCTCATGCTCGGCGACAGCACTTTCCGCATCGGTAATGGAGACAAGCTCGCACTTCCAGAACTGGTGCTGGCGCAGCATGCCGCGCGTATCGCGGCCAGCCGAGCCCGCTTCCGAACGGAAGGACGGGGTAAGCGCGGTGAAGCGCAGCGGCAGTTTTTCCTGCTCGAGGATTTCACCCGAAACGAGGTTGGTCAGCGTCACTTCCGCCGTCGGAATCAGCCAGCGGCCATCGGTGGTCTTGAACAGGTCCTCGGAGAATTTCGGCAATTGCCCCGTCCCGAACATCGCCTCGTCACGCACCATCAGCGGCGAGGAGACTTCCGTATAGCCATGTTCCGAGGTGTGCAGATCGATCATGAACTGGCCGAGCGCCCGTTCCAGACGCGCCAGCTGGCTCGTCAAAACGGTGAAGCGCGAGCCGGAAAGCTTGGCCGCCCGCTCGAAATCCATGTAGCCGAGCGCCTCGCCGATCTCGAAATGCTCCTTGGCCTCATGGTTCCAGCCGGGCTTCTGGCCGACCACGCGGGCCACCACATTGTCGTGTTCGTCCTTGCCATCAGGCACATCGTCGAAGGGCATGTTCGGCAGGCGCGACAGGGCGTCGTTCAGCTCGGCGGTGACCTGGCGGTCCTCCTCCTCGGCGCGCGGCATGTTTTCCTTGATGTCAGCGACTTCGGCCTTGAGCTTTTCCGCAAGCTCCATGTTCTTCTGCGCCATGGCGGCGCCGATTTCCTTGGAGGCGGCATTGCGGCGGGACTGCATGTCCTGGAGGGACTGGATGACGGAACGGCGCTTTTCATCGAGAGCGATCAGGCCGCTGGCGGCAGGTTCGGCGCCGCGGCGTGCAAGAGCCGCATCAAAGGCTTCGGGGTTTTCGCGTATCCATTTAATGTCGTGCATCGTCGTTCCAGACTGTTGTTGGCCGCCCGTGCTTTATCAGCAAAACGCCGGGCGAAGGGCCCGGCGCGAGGAAATTAAATGAGCGGGAAGACCGTGGCGAAGCGTCAGGTCTCTTCCAGCTCCGTGCTTTTGGATTCCGCCGCACGTTTCCTCTCCACGAGTCGAGCCATGTAGATGGAAATCTCGTAGAGAATGATCGCAGGCAGCGCAAGACCGATCTGGGACATCGGATCGGGCGGCGTCAGCACGGCCGCGACCACGAAGGCCATGACGATAGCGAACTTGCGCTTCTCGCGCAGCCAGTCGCTGGTCAGAAGCCCGACGCGGGCCAGAAGCGTGGTAACCACCGGCAGCTGGAACACCAGACCGAAGGACAGAACCAGCGTCATGATGAGGCTGAGATATTCCGACACCTTCGGCATCAGCGAAATCGCCACCTCGCCATCCTCGGGCAATTGCTGCATGGCGAGGAAGAACCACATGACCATGGGCGTGAAGAAGAAATAGACGAGCGCCGCACCGATGAGGAAAAGGATCGGCGACGCGATCAGAAACGGCAGGAACGCGGCGCGCTCATTCTTGTAGAGACCGGGGGCCACGAACTTGTAGAGCTGCGAGGCGATTACCGGAAAGGAGATCACCATCGCGCCGAACATCGCAACCTTGATCTGCGTGAAGAAGAATTCCTGCGGCGCTGTATAGATCAGCGACGATTTCGTCACATCCAGCCCGGCCCAGATAACCGCCCACTTATAAGGAATGACGAGCAGGTTGAAGAGATGTTTGGCAACGGCGAAACAGCCGATGAAGGCGATGAAGAATGCGCCGAGCGCCCAGATCAGCCGCGTGCGCAACTCCATGAGATGCTCGATCAGCGGCTGCGGCTTATCCTCGATGTCCCCGCTCATGCTTCATCCTTTTTGGGCTTTGCAGCCTTTGTTCTTGCCGGTTTGGCCGGCTTGGCTTCCGCCACCGCCTTCTCCGCCGCCGTTTTCTTGACGGCAGCCTTCACGGCAGGCTTCGAAACAGCAGATTCTTCAGGCGCTTCGACAGCCTTGCTGCGCACGGTGCGTTTCGGCTTGGCGGCCACCGCCTCGGCTTCAACGGTCGCAACCGATTTCGCACGCGTGCGTTTCGGCTTTTCTTCCGCTGCCGCAACTGCGGCAACCGGCGCGGATGCCGTAGGCGCAGAGGCGACGACAGGCGGCGCATCCGGAAGCTTCATCTCGGGCTCGGGCACGCTGACCAGAGGCGCAACCGGCTCGCTCGTCGCCGGTGCTGCTGTCGAAGACAGAGAATCAGGTGCAGCCGTCGCCTTCTGGAGATCGGACTTGATCTCGTTTCCGAGCTGGCGAAGTGGGTTCATCGCGTCGCGCAGCGAATTGGTCGGATTAAGATTGCGGACATCCGAGATCGTCTGCCGCACATCGTCCATATCCGCCTCTTTCAAGGCCTCATCGAACTGCGTGCGGAATTCCCCCGCCATCTTGCGAAGGCCGGCCATCGTTTTGCCGAAGGCGCGGATCATGGGCGGCAAGTCTTTCGGTCCGACGACCACGATCAGCACGACCGCAATCACCAGAAGCTCGCTCCAGCCGATATCAAACATCAATACGCTCCCGAGACCCTAGCGCCGGTCTCAAAACAAGCGGCACAGGCCGCTTACTTGATCTCGTCAGCCTTGTGGTCGACAGTCTTCGCATTGGCATCGGCCGGCGGCGGCGTCTGGTCTTCGTCGGACATGCCCTTCTTGAAGCTCTTGATGCCCTTCGCAACATCACCCATCAATTCCGGAATCTTGCCACGTCCGAAGAGGACGAGAACGATCACCAGAACGATGAGCCAATGCCACACACTAAAAGAACCCATAACTGAAACTCCTGAATTTCGCTTTCAGACGATGTAAGATGTTTGAAAGGCTTTTTCAAACAACAAATTGTCGCTTCAACGGGGAGTGAACATAAAGTTTTTGCGTCTTGTCGCCAGTGAGACGGTCAATCATTCATCGCCATCGCCGCCGCCGGGCGCAAGCAGGCCCAGTTCTTCCAGATCGAGCTGCGTGATCGGGTCTTCGTCCTCACGCAATTCATCGCTCATCATCGGCAGGGGCACGCCGAAATTGGATGGAATTCGGCCAGAAAGCAGCCCTGCCCCCTTCAGCTCTTCAAGCCCCGGCAGGTCGCGCAATTCCTCAAGGCCGAAATGATCGAGAAACTCCACCGTGGTGCCGATCGTCACCGGCCTGCCGGGCGTGCGCCTGCGGCCCCTGAAACGCACCCAGCCCGCTTCCATCAGCACATCGAGCGTGCCGCGCGAGGTCTGTACGCCGCGAATTTCCTCGATTTCGGCGCGTGTCACCGGTTGATGATAAGCGATAATCGCCAGAACTTCCAGCGCCGCGCGCGACAGCTTCTTCGGCTCCTTCTCCTCCGTGCGGATGACGAAGGAAAGATCGCCCGCCGTGCGAAAAGCCCATTGCCCGCCGACCTGCACGAGATTAACGCCCCGCTCACCATAAGCGGCCTTGAGCCGGTGCAGAATGGCTGCGACATCCATGCCGCGTGGCAGGCGCTCGGCAATGAACCCCACCGAAACCGGCTCGGCCGAGGCAAAGACCAAGGCCTCGGTGATCCGCTCGGCTTCCTTCAGCTGCCGTTCGGAAAACACCGTGGGTTCGAATCCCACCCCATCTGTCACGATCGCCGCTTCGCCGGTCTCGTCGTCATTCGTCATTGTCAGTCCTTTCGGCATTCACGGCGCGATCGTCTCTCTCGCTCCTGCGCATATAGATGGGCTGGAAGGCGCCCTCCTGACGAATTTGCAGCGATCCCTCGCGCACCAGTTCCAGCGAGGCGGCAAACGCGCTGGCGATCGCGGTTACCCGCATGGCGGGGTCGGGCACATATTGCAGCAGATAGTGATCGAGCACGGTCCATTCACCGACATCGCCGAGCAGATTGGTCAAGAGCTCCCGCGCCTCCACCAGCGACCAGACCTGCCGTTTTTCAATCGTGACCTGGGTGATGGCCTGCCTTTGCCGCAGATTGGCATAGGCGCTCAGGAGATCGTAGAGATTTGCCTCGTAAGCGGAGCGGTTGATATGCGGAATATGCTCCGGCGCGCCGCGGGCGAAAACATCACGGCCGAGCTGGGCGCGGTTGACGAGGCGTTCCGCCGCCTCGCGCATCGCTTCCAGACGTTTCAGCCGGAAGGCCAGCGTCGCGGCCATTTCCTCGCCCGAGGGGCCGTCATCTTTCGATTGTTGCGGGATCAGCAGTTTGGACTTCAGGAAGGCAAGCCAAGCCGCCATGACAAGATAATCGGCGGCCAGCTCAATGCGCACACGGCGCGCGCTTTCCACGAATTGCAGATATTGCTCGGCAAGGGCCAGCACCGAAATGCGCGACAGATCGACCTTCTGCGTGCGGGCAAGATGCAGCAGCAGATCGAGCGGGCCTTCGAAACCCGCGACATCGATGACCAGCCCGGCCTCACCCGTCAGCCGCTCCGGCGTCACATCCTGCCAGAGCTTGTCCATCGGTGTTGAATTGCGAGACTTGTCTGCGGCCATTGTTCCATCCGCCGGGCGTCCGGCCTGTCGTCCCGATTAACGGGCCGCCGCCCAACTGTCAGGAAACGGCCCACATGGCGTTGAATTCGGCTCTCAGTTCCGCTTCGTCGGAAGGGTCCGCAATGGGGAAACCCGCTTCCACGGCCCGCACCCGCTCCAGCGAACGGCCGGAAAGAACGGGAACCTCCTTCACGACCTCAAGCATTTCACCCATCACGCCATTGCAATGCAAGATTATATCGCAGCCACCAGCAACAATATTCGCAGCCCGTTCGCCAAGCGTGCCCTTCAGCGCATTCATGGAACTGTCGTCGGACATCAGCAACCCATCAAAGCCGATGCGGCCGCGAATGATCTCTTCGATCACCTTCGGCGAGGTCGTTGCTGGTCTCTCGCGGTCGACGGCGTTGAACACCAGATGCGCGCTCATCGCCATCAATTCATGGTTCAGCGCCCGGAACGGCACGAAATCATGGCCGTCCAGTTCATCAAGCGGCACATCGACGACGGGCAGTTCATGGTGCGAATCCACCATGCCGCGGCCATGGCCCGGCATATGCTTCATGACAGGCAGCATGCCGCCCGCCTTCAGCCCGTCGGCCGCCGCCTGCCCCATCTCGGCCACCATGGCCGGCGAGTAGCCATAGGCGCGGTTGCCGATGACGTTGCTGGCGCCTTCCACCGGCACATCGAGCACCGGCAGGCAATCGACATTGATGCCGAATTTCATGAGGTCGAAGGCATGCAGGCGCGACATCAGCCAGGCCGCGCGCAGGCCCTGTTCACGATCGCGCTCGTAGATCTCACCGAGAATGCGGGCATTCGGATAGGCCTGCAGGATCGGCGGCTTGATGCGCTGTACGCGCCCGCCTTCCTGATCGATCAGAACCGGCGCGTCCGGCCGCCCGACGGCATCACGCATGGCGGCGACGAGATCGGTGATCTGCTGCGGCTCGCCGATATTGCGCCCGAACAGGATGAAGCCCCACGGCTGCTGGTCACGGTAAAGGGCAATCTCATCGGCAGTCAGCGAAAGTCCGCTGCATCCGAGGATCATAGCTTTGCAATCGGTCATGGTGTCACGCCTGTCTGAGAACAAAAGGGGTAAGGGAAGAATGGCCTTTAGCCATCGAGACTGCGGAGAGGTGCGGTTAATTTTTCTCCGCGTCATCCTCGGGTCAAGCTCGAGGATGACGTAGAGTTTGCCGGAAGGTCCGAATATGCCAAGGGCTGCCCATGCGGCAGCCCCAATCTTCTACGCCGGATCAGCTGCTATCAGCGTGCCACCAGGCAGCTGCCGCCGGCCGAGCGGAACTTCTCGCACAGCGCCACGGCTTCGTTCTTGTCACCGGCCGGGATGCGGACGCGGTAGAACGTGCCCTTGCCGGCGATTTCGGCGGCCTTGATGTCGACGCCACGTCCACCGATGACCGAACCGAACTTGGCCGACATGCTCTGGTAGGACTTCTGGGCCTCCGCCTGGCTCGGCAGGGACGCGATCTGGATGTAATAACCACCGGCCGAAGGGGTGTTTGTCGCTGCCGGCGTCGCGGCGGCTGTCTGCTGCTGCGCGGCTGGCGGCTGGGCCGGAGCGGTAGCGGCGGGACGGACATTGCCCTGATTGGTGACGGTTGCCACGACATTGGAAGGCTGCGAGGACGGACGCGCTGCAGGAAGCGGCGCCGCCGTCTGCGAGGCCGGTGCGGCAGGCGTATTGGCCTGCGGCTGCGCAGCCTGCTCCGGCGCGACCGGAACACGCGAAGCGGCGATGACGGCAGGAGCGCCCTCACCCGGCTTGGCGGTCTGGGGCGCGGCAAGTTCCGCGACCTTGTCGGCCTTCGGCGGCTGGGCTGCCGGTGCATCGACTTCCTGGGCGACCAGCGTGCCATCCGGCTTGACGATCATCGTGCGGACCTTGCGCGGCGAAACACCGGTTGCACCAGCTCCTTCGTTGTGCGCGGCCTTTTCTTCCGGCGAAAGCAGGCGCGGGTCTTCAGTTTCGCCAACCGGCGTACCGGTTGCGGTTTCCATATCCCCGTCGTTTTCACCTTCCAGCGGCAATTGTTCGGGGATCAGCGTGCGCTGAACCACATCGACCGGCTGCTCGCTGCTGGAAATCAGGGCGGGCTGCTTCGGATCGGCAGCACTGCCGCCGGCCACGCGGTCATACACGGCCTTGTCCTGGTTGGGCACGACGCGACCGCCCGGATTTTCCGGCACGACCTTCATCGGATCATTATCGGCGGAAATGATGACCGGCGCGCCATTGGAGCCGGTGCTGGACGAACCGCCTGATATCAGCGCGTAGACACCGCCGCCGACAAGCACCAGACCGATTGCGGCTGCAACCGGCATGATCCAGCGGCGACCGCCGCGCTCATCCTCATCGCGATAAGCGGCCTGATGATCGACATAGGTGTTCTCGGCATCCCGTGCGTTGCCGCGGGAAGCTGCAGCCTCCTGCATGGAGCGGCGGAAATCCTCTTCCAGCGCCCGCTCGAATTCATCGGCTTCTTCCGGAGCCTGAACGGCGGCACGCGCCTGCGGGGCGGCTGCGCGGTTTTCCGCATGTTTGTGACGATCAAGACCGCCGGCGACCGCAGGCGCAAACAGCGTCGCAAGCTCGGTGTCGATGTCGAGATCTTCCTCGTGACGGCGGGCAACCGGCTTGGGTTCGAAAACCCCGACCGGCAATTCCGGCACATCCATCTCCACAATGGTTTCCGGATGTTCTTCCGTCTCGCCGATCTGCGAAGGATCGAAAGGCAGGCTCTCCAGTGTCTGCGGCGCAACCGGCTGCGGCGCGGCGGCGGCAGGACGCGGCTGAACGGGCGCGGCTGCGGCAATCGGCGCGGATACGGGCGCGACGCGCGGCTGGGGCGCGGGCTGCTCCCTTACCGGCTGGGGTGCAGCGGCAGCGACCACAGGCGCAACCGGCTGCTGGCGAGCGGGTTGCGGCACGGGCGCAGGTGCGACCTCGGCTTCGGCAATTTCGGAAAGGTCGAGATCAAGATCGAGATCGTCGAGCGCCAACTCGAAATCATCGTCGTTGAAGCCCGCAAAATCACTGAAATCCGGTTCCTGAACGGGAACCGCAGATGTTGCAGGGGCGACCGGGGCTGCCCGTACCGGTATAGCGGCAACTGGCGGTTCCACCTTCGCAGCCTGAGCGACAGGTGCGGCCTGAACGACAGGCGCAGACTGGACGACGGGTTCTTCACCACGGCCGGGAATGGAATATTTTGCAACGTCGTAGATCAGCTCGTCCATCGGCGACAGATCGGCCGCAACGGACTTCTGAACAACAGGAGATGTGACCGGCTGCGCAGCAGGCGTGAAGGTTTCAGCAGGCAGAGGCGTAAAGGCAGGCGCAGTCTCTTCCGCCTGAATGACGACGGGCGCCGGTGCAGGTTCGATCTGCGGTTCAATCCGGACTACCGGCTGCTGTTCGGACCTCGGCTCGACCCGTCGCGGATCGACAGCCGAAACATCGCGACGCGCCCCGAAATTGGCAAGCGGCAGACGCAGGCTGGAAAATTCCAGCGAAGAACGGCCGCCATGCGAAGGCGGACGCACGGAAACGGGTGCAGGCGCTTCCTCGGCAACCGCGATCTCCACCTCATCGGCAAGATCGAAGGCCTGCGGCTCCGGCGCGTAACCATGCGAAGACGGAATGTTGCTGGAAACATCGGCCGGAAGTTCCGGCATGGCGTGCCATTCGGGCTGGGCCGGCTCGACGGCCTGCGGCTCTTCCCATGCCAGTTGTTGGGCGGCCTGCTGGTAAACCACCGGCTCGGCAGCACGCGGCTGGCGCGAATGCACGTCGAAAACTTCGGCGACCGCACCGGCATCGTCGCGGAAATCCGCGCGAATGTCCTGCGTCGACGTTTCCACGTAACTGTGAATATAGGCGTTGTCGACTTCCGGAAGCGGCTCTTCCGTGAACTCGGGCGCCACCTCATAGGCCGGCGTCGGCTCCGGCGCATACCGGGCCTCGACCTGCGGCTCGGCCACGGGAGAAAGTTCCGGCTCGCGGCGGGCGAAAACCTGCTCGACACGCTGCATGAAGTCGTTGGGGTGGATGCCCGCACGGACATCGTTTGCTGGATCAAGAACGACCGGATCGGCGTGCGGTGCGTCGTAAACCTCGAATTCCCTCAGAAGCTCATCTTCGAGATTGAATTCGGGTTCGCGGCGGGTCACCGATGGCGCAGCCTCGGAACCCGCATGCGAAGGACGATCTTCGAAGCCGACGATACGCGCCAGTTCTGCCAGAGGATCGTTGTCAGCGAACCCTTCGGACCGGGCGTCCCGGTTATACGCGACATTTTTTTCGACCATTACGTGTTCCACCATCTACGCATTGCAGCTCTTGCCAGCGTATTGTGAGCAAATAATGGTGATATGTTATCGCATCTCGTCAGGCGCGTCCGCTCCTAAAAGAGCCAGGCCAGACTTCAAAACATTCGCGACAGCATTCACCAGCCCAAGTCTGGCAATGCTCAATTCTCGGTTTTTATCGTTAATAAAACGTAATTCCTGATGGTCTTTACCCTTGTTCCAGTGTCCATGGAAGGAACTGGCGAGATCATAGAGGTAAAAAGCAAGCCGGTGCGGCTCATGCGAAAGGGCCGCCGATTCGATCAGGCGCGGATATTCAGCGAGCTTTGCAACCAGTTGCAACTCGTTGATATCGCTAATCAAAGAGACAGACGCCGCCATCTCTTCAGCCGAAGGAGAAAGCCCCGGAAACGCCTCCTGCGCCTGCCGGAAGATCGACATGGAGCGGGCATGGGCATATTGCACGTAAAAGACCGGATTATCCTTCGATTGTTCGGTCACTTTCGCGAAATCGAAGTCCAGCGGCTCGGAATTCTTCCGATAAAGCATCATGAATCGCACCGGATCGCGACCCACTTCGTCCACAACATCGCGCAGCGTGACGAAGTCGCCGGAGCGCTTTGACATCTTCACCGGCTCACCGTCACGGTAGAGCTTGACGAGCTGGCACAGGAGCACCGTCAGTTTCGACTTGCCTTCGGAGACGGCCCGCGCAACCGCTTCCAGCCGCTTCACGTAGCCGCCATGGTCGGCGCCGAGCACATAGATCATCTCGGAGAAACCACGGTCGAACTTGTTCTTGAAATAGGCGACATCGGCCGCGAAGTAGGTGTAGGAACCGTCCGACTTCATCAGCGCGCGGTCCATGTCGTCGCCCACTTCCGTGGAGCGGAACAGCGTCTGCTCGCGGTCTTCCCAGTCGTCCGGCAATTCGCCCTTCGGCGGCGGCAGGGTGCCCTTGTAGACATGGCCCTTGAAGGTCAGATCATTGATGGCCGAGAGGATCGGCCCGCCATTGCCCTCATGCAGTGTGCGCTCCGAGAAGAACACGTCGTGCTTGACGTTCAGCGTCTCAAGATCCTCGCGTATCATCGCCATCATCGCGTCGATCGCCTTGTCCTTGACGATCGGCATCCACTTTTCCTCAGGCATGGCGCGCAGCTTGATGCCATATTCATCCGCCAGCGCCTGACCGACGGGAACGAGGTAATCGCCGGGGTAGAAGCCCGATGGAATGGCGCCGATGTCTTCGCCAAGCGCTTCGCGGTAACGCAGGAACACCGAACGGGCCAGCACGTCGATCTGCGAACCGGCATCGTTGATGTAATATTCCTTGGTGACGCCATAACCCGCAAAAGCAAGCAGGTTCGCCAGCGTGTCACCCACCACGGCGCCACGGCAATGGCCGACATGCATCGGGCCGGTCGGGTTGGCGGAAACATATTCGACATTGATCTTCTGGCCCGCACCGATGGTGGAGCGGCCGAAATCGATGCCCTGTCCGATCATGTCGGCCAGAAGACGCTGCCAGTAACCGACCGAGACCTTGAGGTTGATGAAGCCCGGACCCGCGACATTGACGCTGTCAACATCGCCATCCGCCTGAAGTGCCGGCACGATGAGTTCGGCCAGCGCCCGCGGATTGGTGCCGAGCGGCTTTGCCAGCACCATGGCGGCATTGGTTGCGACATCGCCATGGCTCAGATCGCGCGGGGATTCGACGGTAATTCGACTGAAATCGACCTTTTCGCGGTTCTCTTTCACGAGATCGAGGGTCTCGAGCGCGTTTTTGATCCTGGTATCGAAATCGGCAAAAATGTTCATCGTTCCAACCTGCGCGAAGGGCTTCTGTTTATGTCCGGCCATCATAACCGGGTAGGCTTCGCGATCGCCCGCTGCCCTATCGCAAATCGGGGGTGCGGTCAAACAGCCGCTGGTGGGCGCGCAGTGCATAACTATCCGTCATACCCGCCAGATAATCGCCCACATGCCGGGCCTTTGCGGCCACGCTCATGCCGGAAATGCTGTCCACCCAGTAGTGGCTCTGCATCTCCGCCGGCGTTTCCATATAACGGTGGAAAAGATCGGTGACGATCTGCGTCGCGCCGGCGCGGATGCGCATGATCTCCGGGTGGCGGTAGATATGGCCGAACAGCAGCTTCTTGATCTGCCGGTCGGTCTCGGCCATCTCAGGCGAGAAGGTCGCAACGGTGAAATCGGCAGCGCGGATATCCGCCGCACTCTTCGGCTTCAGACGGGCCAGATTCTGCTGCGCAACCCCGATCACATCCTCCACCATATGGGTGATCTGCCGGCGCATGATCTCATTGGCGAAACGCTCCTTGTCGAGCACGGGATATTTCGCCCGCACCTGCGCCATCAGGCCGCTGAGGAACGGCACCTCCTCCAGCATCTCGAAGGTCAGATAACCGGCGCGCAGACCGTCATCGATGTCATGGGTATTATAGGCGATGTCATCGGCAATCGCTGCCACCTGCGCCTCGAGGCTGGCATAGCTGCCGATCTCCAGATCCTGCAGCTCGCAATATTCGAGAATGGGCAGCGGAACCGGCCCCTTGATCCCCTCGCCCCTGGCATTCACCAGCGGGCCATTGTGCTTGACCAGCCCTTCGAGCGTCTCCCAGGTGAGGTTGATGCCGTCATATTCGGCGTAGCGGCGCTCCAGCTTGGTGACGATGCGCAGCGACTGCGCATTGTGATCGAAGCCGCCATAGGGCAACAGCACCGCGTCCAGCGCATCCTCGCCGGTATGGCCGAAGGGCGTGTGGCCGAAATCATGCACCAGCGCCACGCCCTCGGCCAGGTCCTCGTCGAGCTTCAGCGCGCGGGCGAGCGCGCGGGCGATCTGCGCCACCTCAATGGTGTGGGTGAGACGCGTGCGATAATGGTCACCGTCAGGGCTGATGAACACCTGCGTCTTGTGCTTCAGGCGGCGAAAGGCTGTCGTGTGGACGATGCGGTCCCGGTCGCGCTGGAATTCCGACCGTGTCAGGCTACCCTCTTCGGCAAAAAGACGCCCGCGCGTGGTCCACGGATCGGAGGCGAAAACCGCTCTCTCGCCACTTCCGAAACCCAATGCGCGCTGGTCTATGATCATATATCCACCTGTTGTCTTCTCTGGCCGCGACGTCCTTTTCGCCTTGGCCATTGACCTTTTCATTTACCCTTCATACCTATCGAAGAGGTCAGCGCAAAGCATCATCGCGGCGCAGGCGCCTTCACACAGGCTATAGACCGTTAATTTGACCGGTTTATAATAGTGACAATGAGATTATTGCTCTCCGGTTCTTGACCCCGGCACGAGGAACGACATGGAAAACAGCGACATTACACTTTCGGAAGCCGCAGCGAAGCGAATCGCCCAGATCGTCGCAGCGGATGCGGGCAAACAGGCACTGCGCGTTTCGGTGGAGGGAGGCGGCTGCTCGGGCTTCTCCTACAAGTTCGATCTGGCGGAAGACCCCGCCGATGACGACATCGTGATTGCGCGCGGCGACGCCAAAGTGCTGATCGACAGCATGTCGGTCATCTACATGGCCGGCTCCGAAATCGACTTCGTCGACAACCTGCTCGGCCAGTCCTTCCAGATCAAGAACCCGAATGCGGTCGCGAGCTGCGGCTGCGGCACCAGCTTCTCGATCTGACGCCATTCTATCCACCACATCCTCACCAGCCGTTTCCAAAAACGGTGGCAATCGCTTTTGCATCGGGTAAAAGTATCCCCACAAAAGGGAAACTCCGATGAAGATTGCCACCTGGAACATCAATGGCGTCAAGGCGCGTATCGAAAACCTCTGCCAGTGGCTGAAGGATTCATCGCCTGACATTGTCTGCCTTCAGGAAATCAAATCCGTCGACGAAGGCTTTCCCCGCCTTGAGATCGAGGCACTCGGCTATCATGTCGAGACACATGGTCAGAAGGGCTTCAACGGCGTCGCCCTGCTCTCGAGGATGAAGCCGGACGAGATCAATCGCGGCCTGCCTGGAGACGATGCCGACGAACAGGCGCGTTTCATCGAGGGCGTCTTTTCCGTCGATGGCGGCGCGATCCGGGTCTGCTCGCTTTACCTGCCGAATGGCAATCCGCCGGATGATCCGGTCAAATATCCCTACAAGCTCGCCTGGATGGAACGGCTGCGCCGCTTTGCCGAAGACCGCCTCGCGCTGGAGGAGCCGCTCATTCTGGCCGGTGACTACAACGTCATCCCCGAACCATTCGATTGCCACGACCCACGCGTGTGGGAAGGTGACGCCCTGTTCCTGCCGCAGACCCGTTCGGCCTTCCGCAAGCTGGAAAATCTCGGCTTTACCGATGCCGCGCGCGCGACGACGGATGAGCCCGGACTTTATTCCTTCTGGGATTATCAGGCCGGCGCATGGCCGAAAAACAACGGCATACGCATCGACCACCTGATGCTGTCGGCGGAAGCTGCCGACCGGCTGCAATCGGTCAACATCGAAAAACATGTGCGGGCATGGGAAAAACCGTCCGACCACGTACCGGTCTGCGGTTACTTCGATTTCAGACCGGTCGGCTGACCGGCTCTTGCCAGGCGGCTGAATTCACCTCAGCCGCGGGCGACATCGGTTCAATCCGGATCGTCGATCCGCATGTTCTGCGCCATTGCGATGGCCGCGCGGCGATCGTTTTCACCAGAGAGCGAAAACGCCTGTTCCTGAAGGCTCTGGATCCAGGTGCAGTCCACCGCCGTGCATTTGTCCAGCGCGGCCGTCATGAAAGCGAGCCCCTGAGTCGTCTGGCCTTCCTGGAAGAGCAGATTGCCGAAAATCGACATGGCGCCGGCATGGCCGTGCTTGCGCGCCTGGTTGAGCCACTTCTTGGCCTGCTGCACATCCGCCCGGCCACCCTCGCCCGCAAGGATCATCTCCGCCAGCCGGAACTGCGCTTCGGCCACACCAAAGGTGGAAGCCACCTGAAAATAAAGCTGACGGGCCTGCGAAAGGTCCATCTTCACCGGGCTTCCGGGAATACCGTGGCGGTAATAATCGGCAAGGGAAAGAAGCGCGTTGACGAAGAAACCGGTATCTTCCGAACCCGGCTCGACGCCCTGATTGGCGATTTCGCTGTAAATCTTGAAAGCTTCAAAGTCGTTCTTGGCGACGCCGTCGCCGAAGGCGTACATATTGGCAAGCGCCCAGCGCGAGCCTGTATGGCCCTTTTCAGCCGCGTAGCGATAGGCCTCGACAGCTTCACCCTTGTTGCCGTTCTTGTAGGCCTTGAAACCGAACTTGAACAGATCGAAGGGGCCGGATTCCTTGGTCACGCCCGCATTGATGTCAAAAGCCGCGGCAGGCATTGCGAGCGACGCAAGCAACATGCCCATAAGGAGCGGCTTTAAAACGTTGGCTTCACATTTCAGCATTTCAGCGAACTTCTCTCACTCTTCCCGGCATATAGCCAATACTTGCGGAATACTGCAAAGCCGAACCCCGCCGGGTCGCGATTTTTCGAACACACTGCGTCTTTCCGGCAGCACTTTCCAGCGCACCGCCGGTGGTTTCATGCGGCAATTGCTCAAAATTTTCAGTGAGACAGATATAGGCATAATTTCCGGCAATATAACGGCGTTTCACCGCCTGCCGGTCAACGTCAAACAAGAAAGCCGGACCAAATTCCCGTATTACTTGCTTAAACCCTGAATCCAAATCCGTTTTCACTTTCTGCAATTCCGCAGGCCCACATCAAACGCCTGCATGTTCTTCCATTCCCGCGCCCATAAACATAAGCCAAGCACCCTGTTTGTGGCGGGAAATGGACAGATATGCCCACATTCCAACGCGGCTCCACGCTTGCAGAAAAGTGTTGCCAAATCGTCACAAAACTTTCGGCCTGGAAGATTTTATCGAGAAGGAATCATAGTCGGGCATGAAAAAGGCCCGGTTGGTAAACCGGACCTTTATTTTAGCATCAATGGAAGTATGGCGTCAGAACTTGACCTTCACACCCGTCGAAATGGCGGCCACAAGATCGTTGCCGAAGTCATAGCCAGCCTCGTTGCCGCACGTGAAGCCTGCCCCGCAGGGTCCGCCGTTGATCGAGGAGCTTCCCGAGGTCAACAGGCCAAGAGCACCGGCAATCTTGAATTCGATATTCTTGTTAGGCGAATAAACGATCTGCGTGCCGAGAGTCCAAGTGTCGGTCTGCGTGCCGATAATCGTGGACGTCCCGCGATCCCAAGTCACGCTGACAGCGCCGCTCCATTGTTCGTTAAACTTATGGCCGACACCGCCAGAGATAGTCCAGCCATCGCGATAATACAGGTCAAGCGTGTTCAACGTGTCTGTCCCGCTCGGAACACACGGCGATGTGCCGACGGCGCAGAAGGGAATAACCTGAATCTGACTCCAATCAGTCCATTTTACCGAGCCAAAGGCAAGCCAGTCAGGTGCAATGCCTGATTGGAATTTGAGCTCGATACTGTCGGGCATAGAAATAGATCCATAGACCGGTACGAGCTTGCCGCCATACTTCGCCAACGTTGGAGATATGGACGGCGGTGTCTGCGGGATCGATCTAACGTCGGCAAAACCAGTCAGGTCGTGATCGACAGCGCTGTTGTAAACAAGGCTTGTGCGGAAAGCGATTTCAGGAATTTCATAGGCCACGCCAGCACGCCAGCCCCAGCCATCACCTTCCATCTCCAGTTTGCCGACACCGCTGAAGCTGGACCATGCGGGGTTCAAGCCAAGAACGGCCGGTCCAAGCACTTGACGGTATTTATAACCGCTGATTTCCTGATAGAACCCACCGCCAATGATCGAGAAATCACCCTTGCCAAGATCGAACTTCACGCGGCAGGTGGTGGCATAATTGTGCGACTTGACCTTGGTTTCGATATTGTAGCTCGACCCCTGCCAGATGCCGGGATTGAGATGCGCGCCCCACGGCTGCGAATAATCGAACATGCAGTCGCCGAAATCGCCGATCGCTGCTTTGGCGCCGATACGGGTAGACCAGAAGTTCTCCGAATCGTCCGCGCTGGTAGACCACGAGGCAGGCAAGGGACCGCTCTTCAGCGGATTGTCACGCGCATTCTCGACCTTGCGCTGCGGTGCTACGAAAGTAGCGGAACTATCCAGAACATAGTCGGACGGGTCGAACAGCAGGTCGATATTATAACCACCGCGCTCAAGGCCACCCGCCAGTGAAGGCGTGACCGCCGCGATGCTGACTGCGAAACATACCGCGCCGCGAAAAATTGCAGTTTTTGCCATCTCTCTCCCCAATCAAGGCAATGTGATCAAGGATAGAGTGAAGTGCTGACGGGCAAATGACAATGTGCCGCAGCGCGGCGCGATCCTGCCCGCACAGCCATTTTTTTACGTAAGTTTTTTATGTATGCCCTCTTATATAATCATTTTAGGCTATTTTTCTAACCCGGCTGGAAAAACTGATACAAAACGAAACAAATTCCCAACTAAAGCGGGAAATGTCGCCAAATAACCACAGTTGGCGGTTTCCCGAACAAACCCGCTTATCAGGCCGTTTTCATTGGTTTTTTTCAGCTTTTTCAGGCGCTTTCGACGTCAATCCGGGTGAAATAATCGCACTGTCAGGCAAGTGCGATTCGCCAGTGCAACGCAGCAATGAAAAGAAATGAATTGTCGCAACGGGCAAAAAACGCCCGGCCTTGCGGGTGCTTCAGACAGTCGATGAAAGGTCGAAAATACTGGCGCTGTCGTCCTCGCCCGTGAGGCGAGGAACCATCTTCAATCGGGGGCCCTTATCCCCGGGCCAAACCCGGGGATAAGCTTGTGTTCAAGGGGAGGACATCCACGATGGGCCTGCCCTCCTCATGGCCCGCTTTCAATATGCGGCAGCACACCGCAAGCCTTATCCCGCCTCGCTGACGCGTTGCAGGGCGGTTCTCAGGCTTGCCAGCTGAACGTCCAGCTCCGCCTTGCGCTCGCGCTCGGCGGCCACGACCTCAGGATCGGCATTGGCCACGAATTTTTCATTCGAGAGCTTCTTGTCGATGCGCTCCATTTCCGCATCCACCTTGCCGATCGCCTTTTCAAGGCGCGCTTTTTCAGCACCAAGATCGACGAGGTTGCCGAGCGGCAGGCAGACAGTGGCTTCGCCGACGATGATCTGCGCGGAACCCTTCGGCGCAACATCGGCACCACGGATTTCATCGGCCCGCGCCAGACGCCGGATGGCGGCGGCATGGCGGTCGAGCCGCGCCTCTGTCGATGTGTTGGCGCCGACAACCACCAGCGATGCGGTGGCGCCCGGCGGCACATTCATCTCGGCGCGTGTCGAGCGGATACCGGAGACCAGATCGATCAGCCAGTTGATTTCCGCAGCCGAGGCATCGTCACGGAACTCCGGCACCGGCCAGTCGGTCAGGCAGAGCAGATCGTTCCGCTCCTCGCCCTCACCCGCCGTGTGCGCCCACAGCTCTTCCGTCATGAAGGGCATGAAGGGATGCAGAAGCTTGTAGATCTCGTCCAGAACATAGGCCGCGCAGGCCTGCGATTCCGACTTTGCCTTTTCGTCTTCGCCGCTGAAGACGGGCTTCAGCAGTTCCAGATACCAGTCGCAGAACTGGTTCCAGACGAAGCGGTAGAGAATGCCGGAGGCATCGTTGAAGCGGAAGTTTTCAAGCGCCGCCGTCACATCACGCGCCGTATTGGCAAGTTCAGTCAGGATCCAGCGGTTGATGGTCAGCGAAGCGGTTTCTGCAATGAAATGCGGATCGCGCTTCACGCCGTTCATCTCGGCAAAACGCGTCGCATTCCAGAGCTTGGTGCCGAAGTTGCGATAACCGGCAATACGCGCCGGATCGAGCTTCACGTCGCGGCCCTGCGCCGCCATGATGGCAAGCGTGAAACGCAGAGCATCCGCACCGTATTCATCGATCAGTTCCAGCGGATCGATGACGTTGCCCTTGGACTTCGACATCTTCTGGCCGTTCTTGTCACGAACCAGCGCGTGGATATAGACCGTGCTGAAGGGCTCGACCGGATTGCCGGCGTCGTCCTTCATGAAATGCAGGCCCATCTGCATCATCCGCACCACCCAGAACGGGATGATATCGAAGCCGGTGACCAGCACGTTGGTCGGATAATAACGCGCCAGTTCCGGCGTCTGCTCGGGCCAGCCGAGCGTCGAGAACGGCCAGAGTGCCGACGAGAACCAGGTGTCGAGAACGTCTTCGTCGCGGGTCAGGATTTCACCCGGCTTGAAGTTCTCAAGCTTCTCCTCGACCCAGGCCTTCCACGGGCCTTCATGGGCAATGTAATGCTGGATGGCCGCCTGAAGCGCTTCTTCCTCGGTCTTCTCAACGAAGACCTGCCCGTCCGGGCCGTACCATGCGGGAATCTGGTGACCCCACCACAATTGCCGCGAAATGCACCAGGGCTGGATATTTTCCATCCACTGGAAGTAAGTGTTTTCCCAGTTCTTCGGCACGAAATTGGTGCGGCCTTCGCGCACGGAGGCAATGGCCGGCTGCGCCAGCGTCTTGTTGTCCACCCACCACTGGTCGGTCAAGCGCGGCTCGATCGGCACGCCGCCACGGTCACCATGCGGCACCACATGCTTGTGCGGCTCGATCCTGTCGAGCAGCCCGGCTTCCTCGAAGATTTCGACGATAACCTTGCGGGCGAAGAAGCGATCCTGTCCTTCCAGGCGATCCCACGCGCCATGCAGCGCGGCGGGATGATTGAGGCCGTCGAGGAAATCCTCGTTCTCCTTGATCGAAATCGTTCCGTCGATATTCATGACGTTGATGGCGCGCAGGCCGCAACGCTTGCCGACTTCGAAATCGTTGAAGTCATGCGCAGGCGTGATCTTGACCGCGCCCGTTCCTGCCGTCGGATCGGCATAATCATCGGCGACGATCGGGATCTTGCGGCCGACGATCGGCAGAATGACGTGCTTGCCGACGATGCCCTTATAGCGCTCGTCCTCCGGGTTCACCGCAACGCCCGTATCACCCAGCATGGTTTCCGGGCGCGTCGTGGCAACGACGATGTAATCGCGCGTCTCGAATTCCGTGGGTTTGCCTTCTTCGTCGAAAGCAACGGGGTATTGATAGGTGACGCCCTTTTCCAGCGGATAGCGCAGGTGCCACAGATTGCCCTTCATCTCGATCTGCTCGACTTCCATGTCGGAAATGGCGGTGAGCAGCTTCGGATCCCAGTTGACGAGGCGTTTGTCCTTATAGATCAGGCCCTGTTTGTAGAGCGTGACGAAAACCTCGAGAACGGCCTCGGAAAGACCCTCGTCCATGGTGAAGCGCTCGCGCGACCAGTCACAGGACGCGCCGAGACGTTTCAGCTGGTTGAAGATCAAACCACCCGATTCAGCCTTCCACTCCCAGACCTTCTCCACGAAAGCCTCGCGGCCCATGTCGCGGCGGCCCGGAAGCTGGGCTTCCATCAGCTTGCGCTCGACGACCATCTGCGTGGCGATGCCCGCATGGTCCATGCCCGGCTGCCACAGCACATCCTTGCCGCGCATGCGCTCGAAGCGGACCAATATATCCTGCAGCGTGTTGTTGAGCGCATGGCCCATATGCAGCGAGCCCGTCACATTTGGCGGCGGGATGACGATGGTGAAGGTTTCCGCACCCGGCTTGGCATTGGCGCCGGCCCGGAAGGCGTTCGCCTCGTCCCAGGCTTTGGCGATCTTCGGTTCGACGGTTGCGGAATCGTAGGTCTTTTCGAGCATTTCCTGACCTGAATTTTAGAGTTCTTGTGTGGATTTTTTAAATAAGGATGGACGGTCGAGAGTCAACAGAAACCAGCCCGCGAGCGACCCATTGAAAGGTTACACCTGCGACTATGACCCGATAACGCCTTCATCTTCAACAAAAAAGCCGCCCCGGTGCCGGAGCGGCCTCTGTTTCGTCATGCCGTCGCGTTGCAACAGGCGACCGGGCGTGATTTAGCGGCGCGAACCGCGCGCCACGCGTTCGATTTCCTCACGCACGAGACGCTCCACCAGGGTCGGCAGATTGTCCTCCAGCCAGTCCTGCAGCATCGGACGCAGCATTTCGGCAGCCATGTCCTCGATCGAACGGCGCTCGACGCCATCGAAAACTTCCGCAAGCTCGCTGAAGGAGCGGGCGATCTGCGCACCGGCGGCGGCGGAAATAAGGTTGAGCGACAGCCCGCCCTCTTCCTGCGGCTCGGCCAGATCGAATGTCGGCATCTCGACGACCGGTTCCTGCACGGAAATCTCGAAGCGCTCCTCGGCGGCAGGCGTCTCGATGGCGCCACGCAGCGTCAGCTGATCGAAGCGGTTCCCGGCAAAAGGCGCATTTTCGACGGCGGCAGCGGCGGCGCGATCCTCTGCGGCAAAAGACGCCGGCTGTTCGCTGATGCTTGCGGCAGCGGCTGCCAGCAACGGGCGCACATCGGTCGGGCGCTGCGGCGCGGCGCGCTCAACCGGCTGTGCGGACGAAGGCTGAGCTACACCTGAAGACTGGGCAGCGGGAGCCGCTTGTGCGGGCTCACGCTGTGCCTGCGCGGCGAATGCCTGCGGCCCCATGGCGGCGTTGCGGTCGGCAGCGGCACGCACGCGCGCTGCGACATCGGCCAGCGACATGGTCTTGTCAGCGCTGTCCTGCTGTTCAGGCGCCGGCTTTTCGGAGAGCGGAGAGAAATCCTGCACCGGCCTTGCGCCATAGGCCTGGTTTGCGGCGGGGGGAACGCGGGCCGGCGGGCTGGCAGGCTCCGCCACGAAGGCCGCTTCGCTCGCAGCGTCGTCTTCATCATCATAGACAGGCGGCAACTGTCCGGAAAACGCACCGGCAGGGCCGGTCTCGTTGCTTTCGATGATCCGGCGTATGGACGCCAGAATTTCTTCCATGGACGGTTCACGCGCTACGCTTGGCTGAGCCATATCAATCCCCGGTTTCCACTCTCGAGCGTCCCAGCCGCATCGCTTCGGATGCCGGACAGGGCGCTTCGCACCTGTTCAATTCCTGCATCGCGTTCACGACAATCGAACCCTATCGCCGCACCGATGCTCTGAAACATTTTCGGTCAAAACCGCCAAGCGTCTTTGCCGTCCCTGTCGCAGGTTCATGCGGGGCAGAAATACGCACACCCCGAATCACCCTTAGTTTAGGGCAGCATACTCAGGAACTAAATCACTGATTCGACAACTTTCGTGGTGATGCACAGCTTTGTGAGAACGGCCTTTTCGGCAACGCCGAGGATGAGCGGGGGCACATGGCGGCCCTGCCCCAAAAAAACAAACGCCGGGGTGAAAACTTCACCCCGGCGTCCGGAACAGAATGATCGCTTCCTGGGATCAGAAAACGAATTCGGCCGCCTTGGCGAAACCCGGCAGGGGCTTGACCGAAGCATTGAAGGAGGTCACGGCCGATGTGCTGTTGCCATCGCGGCGATAGACGGTGGCCTTTGCCGCATTGCCATATCCGACAACGACAACCAGACGTCCGCCGTCACGCAGCTGGTCGGTCAGTGCCGCCGGCACTTCCTCGACCGAACCGTTGACGAAAACGAGATCATAGGGCGCTTCGCCCGCATAACCCTTTTCGAGATCGCCGGTGACAACAGCAACATTGTCATACCCGAGCGAAGCCAGCGTCTCGGTGGCCTGTGCCGCCAAAGCCTCATCGCTTTCGAGCGAAACCACCGAACCGGCGATCTGCGACAGGATCGCGGCGGCATAACCGGCGCCACCGCCGACTTCCAGCACGACGTCTTCCTTGGACACAGCGGCGAGCTGAAGAAGCTTTGCCAGCGGCGAAGCCTTCATCACGTAACGGGCCGGGAGGCCGTCCCGGGCGGGACAGATCTGCAGATCTTCGTCCGCATAGGCAATCTGCCGCACGCCTGCCGGCACGAAAGCCTCGCGCGGCACGCTCAAAAACGCCTTCAGCACCGAATGTGACGTCACGTCGGTCGTGCGCAACTGGCTATCGACCATATTGGCGCGTGCGGTTTCGAAATCCATCATATCGTTATCGCCTCAATTTCGCGGATGCCGGTCGGGAAGCCTCGGCTCCAAAAGCTCAAAACGGCACGGGTCTCCCCTCGCCTTTGGATAACCTCATAATTGCCCAAGCCTGCGCTTTCAAGCGCGGTGAGCGGGATGTGCGGGAAAAAGCGAAGTGGCGGGGATTTTTAGGGCAGCAAGAACGGAAATGACCGCAACTAAGATGCGACACGGTCACGACAACAGGTTCTGCTGGTGAGAGTTTGGGAGGCTGAACCCGAAATTCGAAAAATCGGCTTTTATACCGACCGACGAATTTGAGGTGTCCAGGGTATGTCCGGCAGGCACTCACCGTCCGCTGGTTTCTTTGTCCTTCTTCGCTTGATCGTGATGCCACTTGATGGCGAAGAACATGCCCGTGCCCAGGACGATAACCTTGAGCGGAAAGACGACTATGGGGAACAAGTCTACCCAATCCAAATCCATCATTTCGAATATTTCCAAGCTGTTACGCGACACTATCGATCGTAACGAGCGCTATCTCAAAACTGCTGCTTCAACAACTTCAATTCAGGCGCTCATGCAGTGCTTTTTTGACGCAGCCCAATCGGCTCGTTTCGTCTGGAGCTCGTGTTCATGCTACAGCGAGACGAATTGTTGTCATGGAAACGATACGGCCGATGCCTTCGATTCTGCTGCGGCATGCCTCAGCCCGTGTCGCAATGTTTCATCGTACTCAAAGGGGACGGTCCGAAAATCATGGGGATCGGCACGCAACAAGCTGCCCCGTCAAAGCGCTATCGTAAAAGAGCTTTTTGACTGCAAGTATTCGATTATCGGTGAAATTGTTGGAGGCCTCGCCCGGAATTGAACCGGGGTACAAGGATTTGCAGTCCTCTGCGTCACCACTCCGCCACGAGGCCTCACACGCTCTTTAATCTGAGCGATGGCGGGCATTTAGAACGAATCCATTTTGGGCGCAAGAGGGTTCGCTGCGAATGTGGTGTTTTTTCGGGCCCGATGGAGCAGGCACCGTCCGCTGCGCTCTAAGCCATTCGAATTCCGTGTTTTTTTGTATCTTCCTCAAATTGCGGAAGAAACAACGCCCGCATTCGGCGCATTTGCGCCGGTGCGCGCGTTTGCTGCATCTTCAATGCCGTCAGTCAAATACGCCCAAGCAAAACCAGGATCAGGACGATGACCAGAACCAGCCCGAGGCCACCCGACGGACCATAGCCGTAATTGTGGTAGCCCCAGCTTGGCAGAGCGCCGATCAGGAAAAGAATGAGCAGGATAACGAGGATGGTGCCGATCATGTATAATCCTCCACTATTGGCATGTGTTCTGACTGCTTTAATGGCGCAGGAAGCCAAAAGGTTCCCTTTGCTTTGCCCGCGGCAACATGGATCAAAACGGGCATCACCTTCCGTTTCAACAGCTTAAAGCGTCATTGCGGAACGCCTGGTCCCATCGCGGTGAAATGATTTGCCGGATAACAAGACCGGACACGAGGGCCACGCGCGTCGCGCCATGCGCGGAGCCGGTCCGGCGTTCGACCATGGTAGCTATTTATTCGAGGTAATTTCTCGGTCTATGTATATTAGCAATCACTCGTCATAATTGTTGAAGTCACCCGACCCCTGAAACTGGCGGGAGGACGGAGAGGCCTGGTATCACTGGCAGTGCGCCAGGCCTCCCCCCGCAGACTTTCACTCCCCCGGCATTTGCTCCTCTGCCGGTAGTTATTTCCCCCGTAGGCACACGGACATTTTACCGACGGCGCCGCCGGCAGCTCTTGCCTTGGCTCTTTCTCTCCGGCTAGACCCCGGACCGGGAGGAAGAAACGAGAATCATATGTCCGGTTTTGCGAACCTCATCCCGCTTTTCATCTTCGGCCTCCTCGTCTACTTTTTCTTTCGCTGGGTCGCGCGCGACATTCAGGATCCGAAGAGCAAATAATCGGAGAAAAATAATCTCCGTCCCCTTGCCCGCCGGGAACCGCCGCGCCTCCACATCGTTTTCACAGACGCACTTCGGAGGACAGGATGAAGACGCTCGTATCATCGGCCACTATCGCGCTCGCACTGGCACTTACCGGATGCACCACAGCCGGACCGGGGGGCTATGTCGGCCCCGCGCCCTATGTCGAACCCATCCCCGGCAGCATCATCTACCGAGGCCAGCCACGCACCAAGCTGACCAAGTCGCCGATCGGCAGCACGTTCAGCCATGAATTCCGTATCGACGGCAGCACGAGGGCGGTGGAAACCTACCGCATCGCGCCGGATCGCTCGCTGGAACTCATCGACCGGCGCATCATTCGCGACTGGCTGTTCGGGCGCGACGACTGACCGCACCGCAACGGTGAGAAACCGCCCTGCAACGGGATTGCACATCCTGACCGCTTCGTTTAGAGCCGGGCGCAACAACCAATACGGATAAGCGATGAACACGCGCTGGCAAAAACCCGTCCTGATCGCGTTCGAAACGCCGGGCGATTATACGAGCATCGAAACCACACAGGCGGCTTCCTGGGCGCTGATCGAGGATTGGCCGATAGAGGATGGCGATGCGCTGGACAAGGCACTGCTGGTCTGCGCCGCCGTCGACGCCGGCAAGAAAAAGCCGGAAGATGCGCGCAAGGCCTTCATCGCCGCCGCAATCGAGGCAGGCCTCGATTTCAAGGGGTAACGACGCGAGGATCGTTTAACCGCAAGGTGACAAACGTGTCGCGCCACGCGAGAATTCAAGACAACGGATTTGATGGGTCAAAATAGATGGAAGCGTCCGGAAACATGAAAAAAGCCCTGTTCATCTTTCTTCTGTCCTGCCTGGCAATCGGCCTTCTCGGCCACCTCGTCGTGGCCTTCGTCGTCACCGGCTGAAGCCGCCAATGAGCACCCGCCGCCACGTACAAGGACGGCGTGTTAAAAATTCCTAAATTTCATTCTTCTGTTATGGAACCGCGATAACTCTTTTCCGTTCTCTTTTCGATCAAACAAGGAGGATTGAAATGCGTGACGGATTGAATGGTTTTCTCGAAATCTCGATGCTCGGCTTCGTGGTCGCAACCTGCCTTTTCATGGTCAACCTGCCGATCTGACACGGCTTACCAATCATGTCCCTGAAGGACCGGCGGCTTGAATGCCGGGATAAGAAAATGCGGCCTTTCGGGCCGCATTTCTTTTTTGAGCAAGTCAGGCTCAGGCCGAAAGCTTGGCGGCGAGCTTGGCGACATGTGCGCCCTGGAAGCGCGCGCCTTCGAGTTCGATCTGCGAAGGCTGGCGCGATCCGTCACCATCGGTGATGGTGGAGGCGCCATAGGGCGAACCGCCCTTGATTTCATCGACACCCATCTGGCCCTGGAAAGCATAGGGCAGACCGGCAACGGCCATGCCGTGGTGCAGGAAGGTGGGAAGGAAACCGAGGATAGTGGATTCCTGGCCGCCATGCTGCGTGGCGGACGAGGTAAAGGCGGCGCCCACCTTGCCGACCAGCTTTCCACTGAACCACAGGCCGCCCGTCTGATCCCAGAAATTGCGCATCTGCGAGGCGACCGTGCCGAAACGCGTGCCGGCGCCAACGATGATGGCATCATAATCGGCCAGTTCGTCGACCGTTGCGATCGGGGCTGCCTGATCCAGCTTGAAATGGGAGGACTTGGCGACTTCTTCCGGCACCAGTTCCGGAACGCGCTTGACGACGACGTCAGCGCCTGTCGATTTCGCACCTTCCGCGACAGCATAGGCCATTGTCTCGATATGACCGTAAGAAGAATAATAGAGTACCAGAACCTTCGTCATTCTCTTCGTTTCCCTTGTTGGAACTGCCTCCGGCGTACCGGCTATAAGTTTCTTTAAAAACTCGATGATCATCGGCTTTGACCCGTCAAATGTGTGTGGAGAAAAGGTAGCCGATGGGCCTCTCTCCCACCAGTCGGGGATTGGCATACGCACTGTTCACCATGAGTGAACGCAAACTGGCATCGTCAACCATTTCCCGTTTTGCGTTTATTCAAAACCGCTTTGCATTCACGCTGACGCGGCGTTAACGTCGGGCGAAACAGATGATGAGTGCAACCATGTCCAATCCCTCCTCCTCCCAATCCGTCGTCACCGCCGCCATGCTCGCCATTGGTGACGAATTGCTGTCGGGCCGCACCAAGGACAAGAATATCGGCCATCTCGCGGATGTCCTCACCATGTCGGGAATTGACCTCAAGGAAGTGCGCATCGTCGCTGATGAGGAGGAGGCAATCGTCGAGGCGCTGAACGCGCTGCGCAGCCGTTATGATTACGTCTTCACGTCGGGCGGCATCGGCCCGACCCATGATGACATCACCGCGGATGCCGTCTCAGTCGCATTCGGCCTGCCCTGCGAACACGATGCCGAAGCGCTGCGCCTCCTCGGCGAGATGTACCGCGTCCGCGAGATGGAATTCACCGAAGCGCGCAAGCGCATGGCGCGCATGCCGAGGGGCGCTGCGCACATTGCCAATCCCGTTTCCGTCGCCCCGGGCTTCGTCATCGGCAATGTCCATGTCATGGCCGGCGTTCCGCAGGTATTCCAGGCCATGCTCGACAATGTCATGCCGACGCTGCGCACCGGTGCGAAGGTCATGTCGCAGGCGGTTCGTTCGCCCTATGGCGAAGGCGATATCGGCACACCGCTGACGGCCATCCAGAAGGCGCATCCCGAAACCAGCATCGGCTCCTATCCCAAATATGACGGGCAGCGTTTCTCGACGGAAATCGTCGTGCGCGCCCGCGACGCCACCGTCCTGAAGGCGGCGGCGGAGGCGGTTGCGGCAATGATCGACACCATCGGCGAGGAAAAAAGGCTGGCCGCCAGCAAGGGCGACGCAACCGCATGAGACAGAAAAGGCTTGAGACGAAAAGACTTTGACCAAAATCAAGGTGGCGGCCCGCAAAGGCGGCCACTCTCCCCCTAGAGCATTTCCAGGAAAAGCGGGGCCGCTTTTCCATCCGGACAATGCGTAAAACAAAGATTTAGATCGTTCCGGCGATTCGAATAGAGGCCGGAAATATCTGAAAACGAGATGTCACCGAGGAGAGAGAAATGGGTTACAAAACGATACTGACAGTGGTCGACAATGTTGCGAACACGCAAAAGCTCGGCGAATTCGTGGTGAGCCTTGCCGACCAGTTTTCCTCGCATGTGATCGGCCTGCATATGGAAACGCTGGCCGCCGTTCCGCTGGTCGCACCGATGGAAATTCCCGACCCCGCCACTGTGCAGGCCCTACAGGACGTGGCGCACAAGGAAACCACTGATGTCGGGACACTTTTCGAGCGCACGCTCTCGGCCAATGGCATCTCGCATGAATGGCGCAGCTTCATCACCTCGGTTGGTTACGCCTCCGCATCGGCGATCGACAGCGCCCGCTGCGCCGATCTCATCGTTGCCCGCCAGAGCAGTTCCTCGGCCCTGTCCGACAGCCGCTCGGACATTGACGGTTTTCTCTATGAAAGCGGCCGCCCCGTTCTTCTCGTTCCACACGTGCTGACCGTCGCAAAACCGATCAAACGGGTGCTCATCGCCTGGAACGGCTCGCGCGAGGCGACACGCGCCACCTTCGATGCCCTGCCCTTCCTAATTGCGGCCGAAAGCGTCGAGATCTTCTCCGTCGATCAGGCCGAAAGCGAAACGCAATCGTCCGGCCTTGCCGGCGCGGAACTGGCCGCCACACTTGCGCGCCACGGCGTCAATGTCACGGTCACCTCACAGGAAAAGATCGCCGGCGTCTCGCCGCAGGCGGCCATCGAAAACCGCCTGTCCGACCACAGCATCGACCTTCTGGTCATGGGCGCCTATGGCCATTCCCGCTGGTGGGAACTGCTGTTTGGCGGCGTGACCCGCACCCTGCTGGATTCCATGACGGCGCTGACGCTGCTGTCACGTTAAAAAACAGGCTCCGTAAGCTCTCTCGGCATTACGCACGAAGCGAGCGGTTCCCGCATATTTCTTCTCCCCGCCAGGGAGAAGTCCGCGGCAGCGGGATGAGGGGGCAAGGGTCGAGATATGCGGAGAGCTAGCCCCCTTCATCCGACCCTTCGGGCCACCTTCTCCCCGACGGGGAGAAGAAACGAGCCGCAATCTCTTAGTCGTATACAATTGCCTGTCTTCTACGCGCAAAGCTTGCCTTTTTGCCGGTCTTGCGGCTATTAGCCAAAGCCATCGACAATTTTGACCAGATGGTAGACGACATGTCCCTTCCCGATAAAGCCTTTCCCGTATCCTGGGATCAGTTCCACCGCGACGCCCGCGCGCTTGCCTGGCGTCTTGCCGGTCTCGACAAAGAGTTCCGGGCAATCGTCTGTATCACCCGCGGCGGCCTCGTGCCGGCGGCGATCATTTCCCGCGAACTGAACATCCGCATGATCGATACGGTCTGCATCGCCACCCGCCATGATTACGTCAATCAGGGCGACACGGTTCTTCTGAAGGGCGTAGCCCCGGAACTGATGACGGATAGCGGCGAAGGCGTGCTTGTCGTGGACGATCTCACCGATACCGGCAAGACGGCACTGGAAGTGCGCGAAATGTTGCCGAAGGCGCATTTCGCCTGTGTGTACGCCAAGCCGAAGGGCGTGCCGACCATCGACACTTTTGTGACCGAAGTCAGCCAGGACACCTGGATTTATTTTCCCTGGGACATGGGCTTCACCTATCAGGAGCCGATCGCCAAGGGATCGCGCGGCTGATCACCGGCCGCCGCTCAAAAGCAGCCGTAAAAAGCCGTCCCGCCGGGGCGGCTTTTTTGTGTGAAACGGCCTTTTTGACGACGACAGAAAAACACGGAAAAACCGCAGTGTCGCCTTTATGCCTCACCCCGGAAATGCGCGGTTTTTGCATTCCGCTGCGGAAACCAGCCTCGCACAAGCTTCAAATTCTCTCGCCAAGTCACTGATTTTTTTGAACGCTTTTGCTTTCCCCGTTTTCCACAGGCAGTTCACACAATATCTTGTGGTTAAAAATGCGTTTCAATCTATGGCTTGACGAATCTATGCCGCGAGAGGAAAGTGACAATTATGTTGCGGCGGCAACGGACCGGAAAGTAACGAGGCCGGCTCCTTTCAATCTCAGCTCGCTAATCCAGACGCGGCGTCCCGGCCATCAGGGGGCGGTTTGCCGGTGGGTTTCTGCGCGCCTTCGGGAACCGCCAAAAACATGACGCGGGGACTGGCGGCAGGAAGCTGTTGATACTATATTTAGTAGCCAACACGATGCTTGCAGCCGAATAAGCCACGAGATACAGGGATCACATCCAAGGATGAACATCCCTTTCAGAACGGCAACAACCGGCTGCGCGCAAAGACCGCACGGCTGGACCGGATTTTTGCGCCCTTGACCGGGCGCCCAATGGACGAGGACAGGAAACCATGCGCATTGAACGCCGCTTCACGAAGCCCGGCCAATCGCCTTACGCGGAAATCGACTTCCGCAAGGCCGTCAGTGAGATCAAGAACCCTGATGGTTCCATCGTGTTCCGTCTGGCGGATATCGACGTTCCCGCGCAGTTCAGCCAGGTTGCCACCGACGTTCTGGCGCAGAAATATTTCCGCAAGGCCGGCGTGCCGAAGTTCCTGAAAAAGGTTGAGGAAAACGACGTTCCTTCCTTCCTGTGGCGCTCGGTTGCCGATGAGAAAGCCCTCAAGGACGTACCCGAGGCCGAGCGTTTCGGCTCCGAGACCGATGCGCGCCAGGTTTTCGACCGTCTGGCCGGCACCTGGGCCTATTGGGGCTGGAAGGGCAAATATTTCTCCACCGAAGAAGATGCGCTCGCCTTCCGCGACGAGCTTGCCTATATGCTCGCCACCCAGCGCGTTGCGCCAAACAGCCCGCAATGGTTCAACACCGGCCTGCACTGGGCCTATGGCATTGACGGCCCCGGCCAGGGCCACTTCTATGTCGACCCCTTCACCGGCAAGCTGACCAAGTCCAAATCCGCTTACGAACATCCCCAGCCGCATGCCTGCTTCATCCAGTCCGTCGAAGACGATCTGGTCAATGAAGGCGGCATCATGGACCTGTGGGTGCGTGAAGCGCGCCTGTTCAAATACGGCTCCGGCACCGGCTCCAACTTCTCTTATCTGCGCGGCGAAGGCGAAAAGCTTTCCGGCGGCGGCAAGTCCTCCGGCCTGATGAGCTTCCTCAAGATCGGTGACCGTGCAGCCGGCGCCATCAAGTCCGGCGGCACCACCCGCCGTGCGGCGAAGATGGTCGTCGTTGATGCCGACCATCCTGACATCGAAGCCTATATCGACTGGAAGGTGAACGAGGAGCAGAAGGTTGCCGCGCTCGTGACTGGCTCCAAGATCGTCGCCAAGCACCTGAAGGCGATCATGAAGGCCTGCGTAAACTGCGAGGCTGACAATGGCGATTGCTTCGACCCGGCCAAGAACCCTGCCCTGAAGCGCGAAATCCGCGCTGCCAAGAAGGACATGGTGCCGGAAAACTACATCAAGCGCGTCATCCAGTTCGCCGAACAGGGTTACAAGGACATCCAGTTCAAGACCTACGATACGGATTGGGATTCGGAAGCCTACCTCACGGTTTCGGGCCAGAACTCCAACAACTCCGTCTCGCTGAAGGATGACTTCCTGCGCGCTGTCGAAAATGACGGCGACTGGAACCTCACCGCCCGCAAGGACGGCAAGGTCATGAAGACGCTGAAGGCCCGCGACCTCTGGGAAAAGATTTCCCACGCCGCCTGGGCATCGGCCGATCCGGGCCTGCACTTCAACACCACCATGAACGACTGGCACACCTCGCCGGCCGAAGGCCCGATCCGCGCTTCGAACCCGTGCTCGGAATATATGTTCCTCGATGACACCGCCTGCAACCTCGCCTCGCTGAACCTTCTCCAGTTCAAGGATCAGGCGACGAAGCGCATCGACATCGCCGATTACGAACATGCCGTGCGCCTGTGGACCGTCGTGCTCGAAGTCTCCGTCATGATGGCGCAGTTCCCCTCGCGCCAGATTGCCGAACGCTCCTACGAATACCGCACGCTTGGCCTCGGTTACGCCAATATTGGCGGCCTGCTGATGTCCTCCGGCATTCCCTATGACAGCGACGAAGGCCGCGCCATTGCCGGTGCGCTCACCGCGATCATGACGGGCATTTCCTACGCCACCTCGGCTGAAATGGCAGGCGAGCTTGGCCCCTTCCCGAGCTTTGCGCCGAACCGCGACAACATGCTGCGCGTCATTCGCAACCACCGCCGCGCCGCCCATGGCCTGTCGGATGGTTATGAGGGCCTGTCGGTCAACCCGGTTGCGCTCATCCATGCCGATTGCACGGATCAGGACCTTATCACCCACGCAACAGCCGCCTGGGACAAGGCGCTGGAACTTGGTGAAAAGCACGGCTACCGCAACGCCCAGACCACCGTTATCGCGCCGACCGGCACGATCGGCCTCGTGATGGATTGCGACACGACCGGCATCGAGCCCGACTTTGCGCTGGTGAAGTTCAAGAAGCTCGCCGGCGGCGGCTACTTCAAGATCATCAACCGCGCCGTTCCGGATGCCCTGCGTTCGCTTAGGTATTCCGAAAGCCAGATCGCCGAGATCGAAGCCTATGCCGTCGGCCATGGCAATCTCAACCAGGCGCCGGCCATCAACCCCTCGACGCTGAAGGCCAAGGGCTTCACCGATGAGAAGATCGAAGCCGTCAACGCCGCGCTGAAAAGCGCCTTCGACATCAAGTTCGTCTTCAACCAGTGGACGCTCGGCGCCGACTTCCTCAAGGAAACGCTGAAAGTTTCCGACGAGCAGCTCTCCGACATGAGCTTCAACCTGCTCGAGCACCTCGGCTTCGGCAAGAAGGACATCGAAGCGGCCAATGTTCACGTCTGCGGCGCGATGACGCTGGAAGGCGCGCCGTTCCTGAAAAACGAGCACCTGGCCGTCTTCGATTGCGCCAACCCCTGCGGCAAAATCGGCAAGCGTTACCTCTCGGTCGAATCGCATATCCGCATGATGGCGGCGGCACAGCCCTTCATCTCGGGTGCGATCTCCAAGACGATCAACATGCCGAACGATGCGACGGTTGAGGATTGCGGCGCAGCCTACATGCTCTCCTGGAAGCTGGCGCTGAAGGCCAATGCCCTTTACCGCGATGGCTCCAAGCTTTCCCAGCCGCTCAACGCCTCGCTGGTGGAAGACGAGGATGAAGAAGATTTCGTCGAAGAACTGATCCAGCAGCCGCTTGCCCAGCAGGCCGTGACGATCACCGAAAAGATCGTCGAACGCGTCATCGAGCGTGTCTCGCGCGAGCGTGAAAAGCTGCCGAACCGCCGTCAGGGTTACACCCAGAAGGCGACCGTCGGCGGTCACAAGGTCTATCTGCGCACCGGCGAATTCGGCGATGGCCGCATCGGCGAGATCTTCATCGACATGCACAAGGAAGGCGCTGCCTTCCGTGCGATGATGAACAACTTCGCCATCGCCATTTCGCTCGGCCTGCAATATGGCGTGCCGCTGGAAGAATATGTGGAGGCCTTCACCTTCACCAAGTTCGAACCGGCCGGCATGGTGCAGGGTAACGACGCGATCAAGAACGCCACGTCGATCCTCGACTACGTGTTCCGCGAACTCGCCGTCTCCTATCTCGGCCGCCACGATCTGGCCCATGTCGATACGTCCGACTTCTCCAACACGGCGCTCGGCAAGGGTATTCAGGAAGGCAAGACCAACCTCGTTTCCACTGGCTGGACCCGCGGTTACAAGCCGACGCTGGTTTCCAGCAATGGCGGCGAACGTTCGTCTTCCGAGCCGAAGGGCTCGGCAACGGCCACCCCTGCCCGTGGCTCCGCCAACGTCACCTCCTTTGCCGGCTCCGCCGCCCGCAAGCTGGAACCGACGGTCGCCATCGCAACCTCCGAAATCGTCTCCTTCAAGCGGGACTATGAAGAGCGCGCCAAGGAACTGGCCGAAGAGATCGCCGAAGAAGTGATCGACGAGGTGGTTCAGGAATCCCAGCAGACCGCCACCGCCCTCTTCTCCGACAAGGCCGCCGCAGACGCTGCATCGGCCAAGGCGGAAGCCAAGAAGGTGGAAAACGAGCGCCGCATGCGTTCGATTGCACAGGGTTATACGGGCAACATGTGCTCGGAATGCCAGAACTTCACGATGGTGCGGAATGGCACTTGCGAGAAGTGCGATACTTGTGGCGCTACGAGCGGTTGCAGCTGAGATAGCACAAATTAAAGCAATCCCCGCTCTCCGCTAGTACTTCAGTTAGCGGAGAGCAATATACTCAACTTTGAGATACATTGAGTATTGTTAGCGCGGATTTTGCAATCATAAGATTGTGCAATTGGCGGCATTGATTTTCGTTAACTCACCCTTGAGCATCTTATAGTAAAAAATGCATTCGAAGAGGCTTCGGTGGCGTCAATCAACAGGGAACTTGAGCAGCTTGTCGATGCTCCACGCGAAACACTTAATGTCGAAATTAAAAACTGGCTTGATCTCACCAGTAAGGCAGGAATGGCTATTTTAGCTAAAGCAGCGATAGCGCTGGCTAATCATGGTGGAGGTTATATTCTTCTCGGGTTCAGTGAGCGTCTCGACGGATCTTTCGAAACAACCTTGCCAGCGCCTTCGTCGCTAAATGCTTACAGCCAAGACATAATAGCGAGAATCGTATCAAGTTATGCAGAACCTAGTTTCCAGGTCAAAGTCTCGCATGTGAGACGTACAACTGATGGATATCTTCATCCTGTAATTATGGTTCCAGGCGACCATCGCGTTCCTATTCAGGCTAAAAAAGGAAGCCCTGATCAAAAAAGTCTTTTAGTTGGGAGGGTTTATATCAGAAGGCCAACTCCTGAAAGCGCTGAGCCGGGGACTGCCATCGAATGGCGCGAGTTACTTGATCGTTGTGTCCAAGCTGGAAGAGACGACCTTTTAAATGCCATTAGAGGTATTTTGGGCGGAGGAGCGCTTACTTCTCACGTTTCTAAAGAAAATAGCCTCGAAACTCTATTAGCTTGGCGGAATGAAGGCCTTGTTGCTTGGCGAAATACACAGTTGGAAGCAGGCGTTAACGCACCGGAACCCCTTGGATATTACTGCGTGACATACTGGGTTCTTGGCGACTTCACACCTCTCGAATTCCCAGACCTTTTAAGTAAAGTCGACAAGGCCACTATCCGGCATACGGGATGGTCACCTTGGTGGGTTCCAACACGAAAAGGTATCAAACCTACCATTCGTAACCAAGCGATCGAATGCAACTTGGATGAAACTGGACGGGAGTATGTCGTTGATCCAGCACATCAGGACTTTTGGAGAGTAACCCCCGACGGCAAAGCTATGCTGGTTCGCGGCTACGATGAAGATTCTCATCCGGATCGCTTAACGCCTGGACTGAAATTTGACATCACCCTACCTGTATGGCGAATAGGTGAGTGCCTACTACAAGCAGCTGCCTTCGCAGCGCTATTAGATAAGGAACATTCTCAGCTCATTTTCGTCGTTAAATGGAATGGTCTGCGAGGACGAGAGTTAACTCACGTTGAGGGGAGCAGAAGCGTTCGTCCGGATCAAGTGGCCAACGAAAACTGCTTCGAAAGAACGGTCACGCTCGAGACGTCTACGATACAGGACAATTTACCGGAAATCTTATATGAGTTTCTCCGGCCCTTATACGCACTTTTCAGTTTCAAACAGTTGTCAAAAGCAATGGTAGACGAAGAAGTTGGCCGTTTGCGATCTAGCCGCTTCTGAAGACATAATAACAGCGGCCGCGCTCCGTAAAGGCGCGGCCTGACCTTCCCTCACCCCATAAAATCCACCAGCAGCTTCACATTCAGCACCGCAATCACCACCGCAATCAGCCACGCAAAGGCCGAGAGCCACAGCGGCGCGCGCAGTGAGCCCATTTTGGCACGGTCGGAGGTAAACATGACGAGCGGGAAGACGGCGAAGGAGAGTTGCAGGCTCAGCACCACCTGCGTCAGGATCAGCAGTTCCGCCGTGCCGCTGTCGCCATAGAAAATGGTGACGCCGGCGGCCGGGACGATGGCGATAGCGCGGGTGATGAGGCGGCGCAGCCAGGGGGCGAGTTGCATCTTGAGGAACCCCTCCATCACGATCTGGCCCGCAAGCGTCGCCGTGACGGTGGAGTTGATGCCGCAGCACAGGAGCGCCACGCCGAACAGCGTCGGCGCAATGGCAAGGCCGAGCAGCGGCGCGAGCAGATTATGCGCTTCCCCCAGTTCAGAGACATTCGTCTGCCCGGTTTTATTGAAGGTTGCGGCCGCCAGAATGAGGATCGAGGCGTTGATGAGCAGCGCGAACATCAGGGCGATGGTGGAATCGAGCGTGGCGAATTTGAGCGCCTCACGCTTTTCGGACAGCGTCTCGCCGATGGCACGGGTCTGTATGATGCCCGAATGCAGGTAGAGATTATGCGGCATCACCGTTGCACCCAGAATGCCGAGCGCCAGATAAAGCATGTCCGGATTGGTGACGATATCAGTCGTCGGCGCGAACCCAAGGATCACCTGCCCCCAGTCGGGATCGGCAAGCGCCACCTGAATGGCGAAACACACGGCGATGACGCCAAGCAGCGTGATGACCAGCGCCTCCACCCAGCGGAAGCCTAGCCTTTGCAGATAGAGGATCAGGAACACATCAAGCGCGGTGATGAGGACGCCGAGTTCAAGCGGAATGCCGAAGATCAGGTTGAGGCCGATGGCCGTGCCGATGACCTCGGCGATGTCAGTCGCGATGATGGCGATTTCGGCGAGCAGCCACAGCACCATCGCCACCGGTTTCGGATAGGCATCGCGGCAGGCCTGGGCGAGATCGCGCCCGGAAGCAATCGCCAGACGCGCGCAGAGCGATTGCAGGACAATGGCCATGATGTTCGAGACCAGCGCGACTGTCAGCAGCGTGTAGCCGAATCTGGAACCACCGGCGAGCGAGGTCGCCCAGTTTCCGGGATCCATATAACCAACCGCGACGAGATATCCGGGTCCGAAAAAGGCCATGGCCCGGCGAAACGTGCCGGCATTCGGCTTGACCCTGATCGTGCTGTGAACGTCGGAGAGCGAAAGGTCGTCGCCATTCCGCCGCCATCCAAAGACAGGCTTGTCCATCTTGCGAACTTTCAAATGGAATTTTATTAATGCAATTGCAAATCATTCGCATAAACGGGATTGACTGGCAAGCGGGCTTTTGACCTCTTTTTGATGCGGGAGATTGTCGGTCATTTTGCCGGCGGTTATCCCGGCACGGGAAGCCCCTGCTCCGGCAGCGCCGCGGGACATCAAGGCCGTTAAATGCGCCCGGAGCAGCGGCTTTTTGTCACCGCATGGGGGACTATTTTGTTTGGCGATTGACAGCCGGGATGTCGTTCCGTGTACACAGACGGTCGATACATTTACGGCACTATTTCAGAAGGAACAGCGAAGTGAACCTGATTGCCCACGTCGAAATTCCGGTCCTTGATCTTGAAAGGGCAATGCGTTTCTACACCGCCGTTTTTGATGTGAACTTCGAAGAGATCGTCACGATCCACGATAACCGGATGGCCTATTTCCCCTTTGAGGAGGGAAAGGACGGAGCGAGCGGCGCGCTCGCCGAGGGCGACACCTATGTTCCGACGAAAGACGGGGCGATTATCTATCTTGGCGTCCAGAATATCGATGATGTTCTTGCCAGAGCCGTTCAGCATGGCAGCGAAATCCTGTTTCCGAAAACGCCGGTCAACGAGAATCTCTTCGTCGCCGAAATCGCTGACAGCGAGGGAAATCGCATCGCCATCCAATCCGCCTGAGGCGGATTCCGCGGCAAAACAACGTTGGCGATGGCCGGGCGTCCCTCACGGCCTTGTCATCGCCCCTGCCCCGTCATTGCGGAACAGCCGCTTGCGCGCCTGCGTTGATCTTTCACGAAGCAACGATATTCCGGGGAAGCTCATGCGATACGGCGATAAATTCAGTGTGGTGCATCATCCGAGCCAATGGCCGAAATATATCATGGCGCATCGAAGACCGCGTGACTGGCTGATGACGATCAGCGGCATGGTACTGCTGTTCATCGTCGCCGCCACGGTCGCCATGGGTTATCTCGTAACCAGCCATCCCGGCAAACCGGAGCCGAACCCCGGCATCGTCGAGGAGCAGGCTACGGAAAAAAAACGGGGCCTAAAGCAGCGCTAGCGGCACAAAGCCTCCGGCAGCAGGCGCCGTGGACTCAGGCAGGAAGATGCGCGCTGAACTGCGCCTCATGCAGGCGGCTGTAATGGCCTTTGGCGGCCAGAAGCTCGGCATGGGCGCCGGTTTCGGCAATGCCGGTCTGGTCCACCACCACGATGCGCGAGGCATCGCGGATCGTCGCCAGCCGGTGGGCGATGACAAGCGTGGTGCGGCCTTTGGCAAGCTCCGTCAGCGATTGCTGGATGGCCCGTTCGGTCTCGGTATCGAGCGCCGACGTCGCCTCATCGAGAATGAGGATCGGCGGGTTCTTGAGGAACATGCGGGCAATGGCAAGACGCTGTTTCTGGCCGCCGGACAGCTTGACGCCGCGCTCGCCGATAACGGTGTCGAGCCCGAGCGGCATCGCCTCGATGACGCCATCGAGACGCGCGCGCCGTGCCGCATCCATGATCTCCTCATCCGATGCACCGAGCCGGCCATATTCGATATTCTCGCGAATCGTGCCGCCGAACAGGAAGACATCCTGCTGCACGATGCCGATCTGGTTGCGCAGGGAGGCAAGCTTCATCCTGCGGATATCGACGCCGTCAATGGTGATAGCGCCGCTGGTGACATCGTAAAAGCGCGGCAGAAGCGAACAGAGCGTTGTCTTGCCAGCTCCTGAAGGGCCAACGAAGGCCACCGTCTCGCCGGCGCTGATCTTCAGGTCGATATTGGTAAGAACCGTCTTGCCCTCGGCATAACCGAAACCGACATGGCGATATTCAATATCGCCGCGCAGCAGCGGCGCTTCCACCGCATCCGGCGCATCAACGATATCGGGCGCCGTATCCAGCAGCTCGGTGAAGCGGCGGAAACCGGCAATGCCCTTGGGATAGGTCTCGATGACCGAATTGATCTTTTCCACCGGCCGGAAAAATACGCCCACCAGCAGCAGAAAGCCGACAAAGCCGCCTTCGGTAAGGCTGCCCGTCAGCACGAACCAGGCGCCGCAGATCATCACGATCATCTGCGTCAGGCGCATGCTCATATAGCTGAGCGAGGTGCTGGCGGCCATGATCTTGTAGGCGTCGAGCTTGGTGCGGCGGTATTTCTGGTTGTCCTTCTCGAACAGCGCGCGCTCGTGGTCCTCATTGGCGAAGGCCTGCACCACCCGCATGCCGCCGACATTTTCCTCGATACGGGCGTTGAAGTCGCCGACACGACCGTAGAGTGCGCGAAAATTCTGCGTCATGCGGCCGCCGTAACGGCTGGTTACCCAGGCGGTGACGGGTACGACGGCCGCAGTGATAAACGCCAGCTGGACATTGACCGACAGCATCAAAAGGAAAGCCCCGATGAAGGTCATGATGGCGATGAACAGATCCTCGGGGCCGTGATGGGCCACCTCGCCGATCTCCTCCAGATCCTTCGTCAGCCGCCCGACAAGATGGCCGGTCTTCTGATTGTCGAAATAACGGAAGGAAAGCTTCTGCAGATGATCGAAGGCCAGACGCCGCATGTCGGTCTCGATATTGATGCCGAGCATATGTCCCCAATAGGTGACGGTCGCCATCAGCCCGGTATTCAGCACGTAAATGACGAGAAGACCCACCGACGCCGCAAGGATGATCGCCCATTCACCGCCCGGCAGAAGCACGTCGACAAAGGCCTTCACCGCCATGGGAAAGCCGAGTTCGAGCACGCCCGACAAAACCGCGCAGGAAAAATCGAGAATGAACAGACCGCGATAGGGACGGTAATAGGAAAAGAAACGGCGGAGCATGGCATGACCTGGAGATCGGACGCGGCAACCTTACGCCGCAAGAAAAACGGAGTTCAATTGTCATATTTCAATGCGCGAGCCAAGACCGATGTTCTATTTTTACCAAAATCGTTCAATAGGCTAGGCAATAAACACACAACGGTAATGTGATCCGATTATATTGCACTTATATGTATCGGTGTGACAGAGTGAATGCACCCTTCGGGGAGAATGCGAGAAAGAGCCTGCCGTGAGTAATATTGACAGCCGTAAGCCCAGTGGCGAACCGAGATGGCTTGGTCCCGCCAGCCCGACGCGGATCGCCCTGATCCCGCCCATCTCGGCTGCGCGCTGGCTGCTCGTTCTCGTTGCCCTTGCCGGCATTTATTTCTTCCACGGCTTTCTCGTCCCCGTTCTCGCCGCCCTCGTCATCGGTTTTGCCAGCTGGCCGGTCTATACACGGCTCTTGCGGCAGGTAGGCGGCAACACCACACTCGGCGCCACCATCGCCATCATCCTCATCCTCGCCTTCCTCGTCGTGCCGATTTTCATCGCCGCCTCCTATACGGCCAGCGAAATTCGCGAATGGTTCGGCTGGGCCGTTCATGTCAACAAGACGGGCGCTCCCGTACCGGACTGGATCGCCGCACTTCCCGGCGTCGGCCCCTGGTTCGGCGAGCAATGGGTGAAATATATCGGCACGCCGGGCGCCATCGGCGAAGTCATCCAGCTCGTCAGCGGCGCCAATATCGGCAATATCTACCGGGCGATCCTCGCTGCCGGCAATGGCGCCTTCCACCTCGTGCTGACGCTGCTGTTCATGCTGATCGCGCTGTTCTTCGTCTACCGCAACGGCGCCGGCTTCACCCGCCAGGTCGACCTTGTGGGCGAACGCATCCTGCCGACACGCTGGGAACGCATCTCCCGCGTCGTGCCCGCCACCATAAGCTCCACCGTTACGGGCATGACGCTGATCGCCATCGGTGAAGGCATCATCCTCGGCATCGCCTACTGGATCGCCGGGGTGCCCTCACCCGTCACGCTCGGCGTTCTCACCGGCGTCATGGCCCTCATTCCGGGCGGCGCGCCGCTCTCCTTTACGCTGGTCTCGATCTATCTGGTCGCCAGCGGCTCGCCGGCCTACGGGCTGGCGCTGTTCGTCTGGGGCTCGGTCGAGCTTTTCATCGTCGACAAGACCATCCGCCCCAAGCTGGTCGGCGGCCCGATCAAACTGCCCTTCCTGCCAACCTTTTTCGGCCTCGTCGGCGGCGTCAAGACCATGGGCTTCCTCGGCCTCTTCATCGGCCCTGTGCTGATGGCGCTTCTGGTGGCGATCTGGCGCGAATGGGTACGCGAAGTGGAACTCTCGGGTGCCGTCAGCGTCGAGCTTCCGCCGTCACCGCCCACGCACGACGATCCCGTTGATGAGGTCGCTGCGCTTGAAGACGATAGCGAGGAAACAACGGCATTTCGGAAAGCCGCTTTCTGATTGCTGATGCCTGCAGTGAAGGGCTTGCTCGAACACGGCTCAGCTGGGGAAAAATCCCTGAACCCCGCCTCCGTCATGCTCGGGCCTGTCCCGAGCATCTGCAACCGATTGATTTCACGCTACGTGGTTGGATCATCGGCACAAGGCCGAGGATGACGTCGAGTGTGCAGCACGGCTTGCCGGCAAACGCGCACCGCTTAAAGCGCCTTCTCCATGAACAGGCTGAACGGATCAGGCCTGTAGGGCGCGAAGGCTTCGATCTCCACAAACCCCGCCTTGCGATAAAGACCGATCGCTTCCGGCTGGCTGATACCGGTTTCGAGCCGGATGGCGGAAAGCCCTAGTTCGACGCCACGCGCAACAAGCGTATCCATGATCAGCTTGCCGATCCGCAATCCCCGCGCTTCGGGATCGACGAACATGCGCTTGACCTCCGCCGTGCCGTCGCCGGCTTCCACCAGCGCACCGCAGCCGACCACGCGGCCATCATGCCGCACGACGAAAAAGGAGACATTGTCCTTTTCCAGCTGGCCGATATCGACAAGGTGATTGCTCTCGGCGGGATAAAGCGATGCCATATAGGCGTTCGAAAGATCGATGAGGCGCAGAACCGCTTCCTGCCGGGGCGTTTCAAGCTTGATTTCCGTGGCCAATGCGATGCCTGCTTTCTCTATAAAAATGCGTATTTCGTCGTAATGTCACTGCAATCCCGATAGATGAGTTTCTAGAGCATAATTCCTGACAGAGGCAACACACATCATGAAAACAGCCCTCGTCCTCATGACCTTTCTAGGCTGCGACGATAGCGCCACCGATTGCCACTACATCGCCACATCGCAGCAGCGCTGGACGAGCATCGAACTCTGCGACGCCGTTTCCGAGAAGGAGCTGGAGCGTTACGCCAATGCGTCATATCCAGTCGTCGTGGCGGTGTGCCAGACACCCGGCGAAGAGACGCCCCAGACGGCGGGCAATGCGCCCGGCACCCAGCCTCCTGCCGCCGCTGCACCGGCAGAGACACCACAGGTGACACAGAAGGAAGAAGAAAGCATGACCAGACAGGCGATCAGCCGCGTCAGCCGTATCCTGCCTTCCACCGAAGGTGTGAAACACCTGCTCGGAACGCCGGTGCGAATGGTTGAAAACAGCTATTCCTGGATCGCCAAACGCTTCGAGAAATAAGGAAATGACCTCTCCTCATTCCTGTGACAGGCATAGGAATGAGGAAGGTGGGATGCGCCGGTTCGAAAAACATCGCAGCGTTTAATGGATTTCGATCTCGCCGAAAATCCCCAGACCTCAGGCTCAGGCTGCTTCCACCGTCAAGGCTTCCGCATAGTGCCGGGCCTTTTGCCGCTCTTCGGCCATGGCGAGCTTGCGCACGGCATGCAGCAGCTCGAAAAGCGTTTCCGAGCCATCGGCATTGCGGAAATGGGCAAGCAGTTCGGCCGAAACGGAAGCTGCGGCCTCGGAAAGATGCGAGCGGGCGGCGCGGCGCCACATCAGCGTCGCCTCGGTAAAGACATCGACGACATCACCGAAAAGGCCGATCGACTGGAACAGTGCTTTCAGCGCATGTGGCCGTCCGGTGGCAAGAATGGCGCGTACCTTACGGTCGTCGAGGCCCGAAAGATTGACCATCGCCGCCGTGAAGAATTCCAGCTTGCCCGAACAGACGGCGTGGATGAGAAGCGCCGGTGTCAATTCCAGCCTCTGCCGCAGATGCTCCACCAGCGCGGGCAATTCAGGCGACGAAACGTTGCCGGCAATAAGGATGGTGGCGCAATCCTCCGCTTCGCGGAAAATGCCGTCGGCGCGACTTTGCGCAATCAGGGCATGAACCAGTGCTGAACCCGCCAGAGCCTCGCTGACACGGCCCATCAGAAGGTGACGCGCATCGGCCGGCAGCGCCTCACGGCGAAGCAGAAGATCGCGAATATCGGCATCCGAACCATGGCGCTCGGCAATCCGCCGCAGGGAAAACGGCGTGATGAAGGCATCGTCGTTCTCGAGAAGAATGATCGTTTCCGGCAAATCGCCGACTTCGGCAAGTGCTGCGCAGACCCCGCGCGGCAGGGCCGGCCTCGCGGCGATGAGGGCACGGGTAACACTTTCGCCACGCCCGGCAAGATCGACCAGATCGGCCTCCCCGAGAACGGGCGAACGAGCAATCACCGTGCAGGCGATTTCCGGCTGGTCTTCGGCAAGCGAAACGAGAATGGCGCGGGGAGCATCAAGGTCATCCGCCAACGCCTCGGCAAGCGCCAGCCTGACACGCGGCGAAGGATCGTCGAGAAGATAGGTCATCGCCATATAGGCGGCATCGCGGTTCTCCCGCGCCATGTCGGAATGCAGATAGGCGCGACCGAGAGCATTGGCGGCTTTCGCCCGCTCGGTCGATCCAGCCTTTTCAGACCAGCGAAGAAATGCCTGTACGATCACCTGAGCCTCGAAACACATTCGCAACAATGAGTGACGGCATCATCGCCGCCACCATGTATAAAACTCTAGGCGCAAATGGTTTACGTTTGGTTCACCATAAAATTTAACCGTTGCCGGCGAAGAACTATATAGATGGCGCAGTAGAAGGCCGCTGCAGCTGGAATACATCGCTGCCGCCGTCGCAATAATCCATATAGCCCATGCGCGCCACGGGACGCGCCAGCCCCATATCGATACGGCCGTCGCGAATGATCGTCTCATCGATGTGGATCGCCATGACCTGTCCGATGACCATCCACGAATCCGCCGGATTGCCATCGATGTCCATGAGCTGCTGTATCTGCGTCACCCGGCATTCCAGCACGGCCAGCGCCTCGCCCACGAAAGGCGCATCCACGACCCGACCGTCAACGGCGGTCAGACCCGCAAGGGCGAATTCATCGACATCATAGGCGACGGGCGCTGAAGAGGCATTCATCCGGTCGACCAGGTGGCGGCTGACGAGGTTGGCGGTGAAAACGCCGGTCTCCTCCACATTGCGCAGACTGTCCTTACGCCCGCTGGAGGAAAACATGACGAGCTTCGGCCGGTCGGAAATCGCATTGAAGAAGGAATAGGGCGAGAGGTTGAGAGAACCGTCCCTCCCCTTCGAGCCGATCCAGCCGATCGGCCGCGGCGCAACGATCGCCTTGAAAGGATCGTGCGGCAGACCGTGCTGGTTGGTATCGGTGGTGTAGAACATCAGACGTCCCCAACCCAGGTCACCACGTCGGCAAGCTCCGGCCGTGGCCGTTCCACCGGCGGGAATGTCGTCGAGCCGATATGGATATAACCCGCTACCTTCTCGTCCGCGGCAACGCCCAGCTCAGACAGGAAGGTCTGGTCAAAGGCGAGCCATTCCGTCAGCCAGTTTGCCGCATAACCATTGGCATTGGCCGAGAAGATGAGATTGAGGCAGACGGCGCCGGCGGACATGACCTGCTCCCACTCCGGGATTTTGAAATGTGGCTTGGCGGTGCTGATGACGGCGATGACGACAGGCGCGCGGGTGAAGCGGGTGCGCTCTGCATCCTGCTGCTGGAGGTCCAGTTCCGGGTTCTTCTCGAGCGCGATCCGGAGCGCGGCTTCACCAAGGCGCACACGATCTTCACCGCGATAAACGACGAAACGCCAGGGTGCCAGCTTGCCGTGATCCGGAACGCGCACGGCAAGGCGCAGGATTTCCTCGATGTCGGCTTTCGAAGGCCCCGGCTCGGAAAGTTGCAAAGCGGGTGTGGAACGGCGCACCTTAAGATAGTCGAGGAGCTTGATATCGCTTGTCATGATCAAAAATCTTCCATTCTGCTGTCATCGCGAATTATGGGCCTTGAAATAGCCACGGCATTGGTTTTGAAGTGATCCGGGAAAATCAAGAAGTCAATCGGTATCGAAAATGTCGGCAATCAAATTCGTGGCCAAATTCGCGACACGTCTGGCCATTGCGTTCGCCGCGATCGGCATTTTATCACAGGCAGCTTTTTCGCAGGACGCGTTTAAAGACTTCAAGCAGCTTGGCGGCACGCCGAAAATGCCGAAACTCAATGCTTTCACCGCCCCGACTGCGCCCAATGCCCCAACAAGCACCGCCCGCGATATCGCCATGGAAGCCAAGCTGACGAGCGAAGGCGAAGCGGTGAAGGAAGGCCTGTCCTGGCGCGTTTTCAGCCCTATCCCGGGTGCCGACGGCAAATTGCCGATGCTGGCAAGCTCAGAGGGCGGCTCGGCACATTTTAATCTGGTGCCTGGAGAATATTTCGTCAACGTCGCCTTCGGCCGCGCCGGCGTCACCAAGAAACTCAACATTCCGACATCAGGCAACGTTCAGAAACAGGTGTTGATTCTCGATGCCGGCGGTTTCGTGCTGAACGCGGTCGCAGGTTCCGACAAGCAGATCTCCGGCACCCAGCTGAAATTTTCCGTCTACTCGTCGGACGCCCGGCCGGACGGCGAGCGCGGCCTCGTCATGTCCGATATCAAGCCCAACACCATCGTGCGCCTCAATGCCGGAACGTACCACGTGGTTTCCGAATATGGCAACGTCAATGCGGTGGTGCGCGCCGATATCCAGGTGGAAGCCGGCAAGCTGACGGAAGCGACCCTCCAGCATCAGGCCGCCCAGATCACCCTCAAGCTCGTCTCCGAAGAAGGCGGCGAGGCCATTGCCGATACGGCCTGGTCGGTGCTGAACGGCGGCGGCGACGTGGTCAACGAAAGCGTCAGCGCCTTTTCGACCATGGTGCTGGCGGAAGGCGAATATACCGCCATCGCCCGCAACAAGGACAAGGTCTTCCAGCGCAACTTCAAAGTAACCTCCGGCCGGGATTCGGATGTGGAAGTGCTGATGAAGGATCAGGCGCCGGAAGATATGACCGGGGATTTTGAGTAGGCGTCACCTACATCTCATCCGTCATGCCGGACTTGATCCGGCATCCAGCCACGGCGCGTCTGCGCCGTGAAGAGAGTCTTTCGCGATCAAGGACTTGATCGCGCTGGACCCCGGATCTAGTCCGGGGTGACGGAGTGCGGATGCCCCGCCTTCTGCCAGCACATCCCCACAAACAAAACGGCCCCCGAAGGGGCCGTCGTCATTTCTCAAGCAACCTGCTTCTTCGCCGCGAGCTTGCGCTTCACATCCGGCGGCGTCGCTTCGTCCACAAGGCTCGTAATCGCATCTTCGAGCGACATCGGCGTCTGGTTCTGCGAACCGAGGCGGCGGATGTTGACCGAGCGCTCTTCCGCTTCCTTGCGGCCGCAGACGATGATGACCGGAACCTTGGTCACCGAATGCTCGCGGATCTTGTAGTTGATCTTCTCGTTGCGGAAATCGGTCTCGACCGCCATGCCCGCCTCGCGCAGCGCTTCCGCAACCTCACGGCCGTAATCATCCGCATCCGAGGTGATCGTCGCGACCACGACCTGAAGCGGCGCAAACCACAGCGGCATATGGCCGGCGAAGTTCTCGATGAGGATGCCGAGGAAGCGCTCCATGGAGCCGCAGATGGCGCGATGGATCATCACCGGCTGCGTCTTTTCGGAGTTCTGGTCGATATAGAAGGCGCCGAAACGTTCCGGCAGGTTAAAGTCCACCTGCGTCGTGCCGCATTGCCATTCACGGCCGATGGCATCCTTCAGCGTATATTCGAACTTCGGCCCGTAGAACGCACCCTCGCCCGGCAGGATGCCGGTCTTGATGCGGCCTTCGGACTGTTCCTCGATGGTCTTCAGAACATCCATCATCACGCTTTCGGCGCGATCCCAGAGATCGTCGGAACCGACGCGCTTTTCAGGGCGCGTGGAGAGCTTGACGACGACTTCGCTGAAACCGAAATCCTCATAGACGGAGAGGATGAGGTCGTTGATGCGCAGGCATTCCGCCGCCATCTGCTCTTCCGTGCAGAAGACATGCGCATCGTCCTGCGTGAAGCCGCGAACGCGCATCAGGCCATGCAGAGCCCCGGAAGCCTCATAACGATGCACGGTGCCGAATTCCGCAAGGCGGACGGGCATTTCGCGGTAAGACTTCAAGCCATGCTTGAAGATCTGCACGTGACCCGGGCAGTTCATCGGCTTCAGGGCGAAAACGCGCTGATCGGCTTCCTCGTCATCGGGATGGGTGAAGGCATGGGCGGATTTCACCGCGAACATGTTTTCCTGATACCAGCCCCAGTGACCGGAGGTTTCCCACAGCGACTTGTCCAGCACCTGCGGCGCGTTGACTTCCTGATAGGTATTGGCAAGCCGGCGGCGCATATAGGCCGTCAGCGTCTGGAACATGCGCCAGCCCTTGCCGTGCCAGAACACGACGCCCGGGCCTTCTTCCTGGAAATGGAACAGGTCCATTTCGCGGCCGAGACGGCGGTGGTCGCGCTTTTCGGCTTCCGCCAGCACGTGCAGATAATTGTCCAGCTCTTCCTGCGTCGCCCAGGCGGTGCCGTAGATGCGCGACAGCATCGCATTGTTGCTGTCACCGCGCCAATAGGCGCCGGCCACCTTCATCAACTTGAAGGCCGTTCCGATCTGCCCCGTGGAGGCCATATGCGGGCCACGGCAGAGATCGAACCAGTCGCCCTGGTAATAGATCTTCAGGTCCTGACCTGCCGGAATGGCGTCGACCAGCTCGACCTTGTAGTTCTCGCCCTTGGCGGCGAACACTTCCTTGGCCTTTTCACGTGACCAGACCTCGCGGGTAAACGGCTTGTTGCGCAGAATGATTTCCTTCATGCGCTTTTCGATCTTTGGCAGATCTTCCGGCGTGAAAGGTTCGTTCTTGGCGAAGTCGTAATAAAAGCCGTTCTCGATTACAGGGCCGATCGTCACCTGCGTGCCGGGCCACAGTTCCTGCACGGCTTCAGCCATGACGTGGGCGGCATCGTGGCGGATGAGCTCCAGCGCACGCCCGTCTTCACGCGTGACGATCTCGATTTTGCCATCGGTGATGGTCTCGGACAAATCGCGCACGGTGCCGTCAAGCGCAATGGCGACAGCCTTCTTGGCAAGCGATTTGGAAATGGATTCGGCGACCTCGCGGCCGGTCGTACCGGCGGGGTAGCTGCGCACGGATCCATCGGGAAATGTAAGGGAAACAGCTTCAGACATTGTCTAACTCTCCTGTCCAGTCCCGCCAACGAATGCGGGTGGTGTTGGAATAATAATCGCCCGACTAGTAATGGGCAGGCAGGCTGATAAAGAATTTTGCCGTTCCAGTCAAAGGTGAACGGCGTTTCACCGGAGCATTTCAGCGAGTCCGTTGACGGTATTGGCGTTGCGTGTCGTCCCTACCCCAAGCCTCCTGGTGGTCAATACCGATAGAAGCCGGCTTTCGCTTGGCTTGCCGCCAAAATCGATCCAGAGGTCGCCGCCGACAAGGGTGATCTTTTCATCCCGGCGATATTTCTCCAGAAATCCGAGGACGTCGCTGCCGAGTGGCTCGCGCATCACCCGCACGCAGACGTCCGGTGGATGACCGTCAGTAAACGGATTCTCGGCGGTCAGTCTCAGCCAGTCAGGGCCTGAACGAACGAGAATATCGACATGTTTGCCGAACCGTTTCTCAAAGGCGCGCTCGAGCCTGTCCTCGATGTCGCGAACAGGAGCAGCCTGCGCGTGAAAGACAAGATTTCCCGTCGCGACCAGCGTTCTGCAGTCACCAAAACCGAGCTCCTGCGCCATTTCACGCAGATCGGCCATGAGGAGCCGCCTGCCCGCACCAAGCACGATACTGTGCAGCAGAGCCACATAGGTCATCGGCGCAGCTTCCAGTAACGCCAGGGCGCCCACCAGCGCCTGTTGCCGCCGAGCTTTTCCGGCACCGGATCAAGCCCGCTGGTACCACCCGGCCCGCAGCGCGCGACGCGAAACAGCGTCATCCATCCCCCCGCCCAAAGCCCGTGGCGGGCAATGGCCTCATAACCATATTCGGAACAGGTGGGGATGTGGCGGCAGGAGTTCCCGATAAAACCGGAAAGCGTCAGCTGATAAAGCCGGATGAAACCGACGCCCAGAAGCCGCCCCGGCGTTTTGGCAAAGGCGCCGCCCCAGTTGCGGGATCGCCCGGCCTTTACCGCCGTCTCATTATGCCGGCAGCCCGGTTCGCCGCACATTGCCTAACCCGCAGCGTTCAGAACCGGCCGGCTCTCGATCTGGTCGAGCGCATCGATCACCGCTTCGAAAGTCAGCATGGTCGAGGCGTGGCGGGCCTTGAAGTCCCGGACCGGTGAAAGCACGCGCATATCCGCAAAACGGCCCGTCGGCCCCTCGCCGTCCTGTTTCAGCATGGCAAGCATGTCTTCGCGCGCCTGCCGAAGCTCGGCACTGGAAGCACCGACGATATGATGCGCCATGATGGAGGCGGAGGCCTGCCCCAGTGCGCAGGCGCGAACCTCATGCGAAAATGCCGTGACGATGCCGCCTTCGAGCTTCAGATAGACCTTGAGTTTCGAGCCGCACAGCCGCGAGTGTTTCTCGGCGCTGGCATCGGCATCCTCGAGAACACCGATCAGCGGAATATTCCCGGCAAATTCCAGAATGCGATTATTGTAGATATCGTCCATCGTCAGGTGTCCGGCGCGCTCAAGAATGCCCAAAAACAGGACAGGTCAAATTTTTCAAACACAGCGTTTCTCGCGGTGAAGCTTTCCTGCCCTTCATTCTCATTATATGCTAACGAGCTTTCTGGACATCAAGCTGCGATGAAATTAACGGCTCTGATACCGAAATATCAGCATCGGTCTTGCCAAAATGCTGTAAAACAACCAGATAGCAGCAACAGCGGACAGAAGTCCGCTTTTAAAAAAACGAAGTTCAGGTGCGGCCTTGACCCGCATCGGGAGAGACGGAATGGATGCGATCGTGAAGAATTTCCCCGGCGCTGGCGCAAAACCCGATGTGGCCGAGGCTCGCCCAAGCCAGGCGGAAGCGGAAGAAGCAGTACGCGTTCTTCTGCGCTGGGCAGGAGAAAACCCCGCCCGCGAAGGTCTCTTGGATACGCCCAAGCGCGTCGCCAAGGCCTACCGCGAACTCTTCGCCGGTTATGAGCTGAACGTTCAGGACGTGCTCGGCACGACCTTCGAGGAAGTCGGCGGTTATGATGATGTGGTGCTGGTGCGCGACATCCCCTTCTTCTCCCATTGCGAACACCATATGGTGCCGATCGTCGGCAAGGCGCATGTCGCCTATCTTCCGGCCGGACGCGTGCTCGGCCTGTCGAAGATCGCCCGCGTCGTTGAAATCTTCGGCCGCCGCCTGCAGACGCAGGAAAACATGACCGCGCAGATCGCGAGATCCATCGAGGAAACGCTGAAACCGCGCGGCGTGGCCGTCATGATCGACGCCGAACATATGTGCATGTCCATGCGCGGCGTAAACAAGCAGGGGTCCACGACCCTCACCACCAGCTTCACCGGCACGTTCAAGAACGATCCGGCCGAGCAGGTGCGCTTCATGACCATGGTGCGGAACCGTTAAGGTTCCGCTTTTCCTTCGGGGTAGCAATGTCCATATCGTTTCCGTCCGCGCCTGCGGACAAGGAAGTGCTAGAAAACGCAGGCCTTTTTTCACCGCGATTCGATGCCCACGGCCTCGTCACCGCCGTGGTCACGGATGCGCATGACGGCGAATTGCTGATGGTCGCCCATATGAATGCGGAAGCCCTGGCTCTGACGCTGGAAACCGGCATCGCCCACTATTACAGCCGCTCGCGCGACAAGATCTGGAAGAAGGGCGAAACATCAGGCAATCTGCAGACGGTGAAGGAGTTCCGCACCGATTGCGATCAGGACGCCGTCTGGCTGAAGGTCTGCGTCGCCGGTCATGATGCCACCTGCCATACCGGTCGCCGCTCGTGCTTCTACCGCACGGTTGAGTTGGCCGACGGCAATGCCGTCACCAGAATCACCGACGATACCCGCCATTTCGATCCGGCCAGCGTCTATTCGGACAAGTGAAGCTCGATCTTCCATCGGCCGCACCAATTTGCTACCAATATAGCGGGCTCCGGGGATAAGGGCGGAGTCCGTCGAACTGGCAGGGAGTGCGGTCATGTTGGGATGGGGTAATCGTCACAATTCTCTTGCGGTTGGAAATCCCGAAAACATCGGCAACGAGCCACCCGTCACCGAGATCGTCGACACACGCCGCATCGCGCTGGCGCTCGGCGGCGGCGCAGCACGCGGCTGGGCCCATATCGGCGTCTTGCGGGCACTGGACGAGGCCGGGGTGAAGATCGGCATGATTGCCGGAACCTCGATCGGAGCGCTGGTGGGTGGTTGTTATCTCGCCGGCAAGCTCGATGAGCTGGAGGAATTCGCCCGCTCGCTGACGATGCGCCGCATTGCCGGCCTTCTCGACCTCACAATCGGCGGCGGCGGCCTCTTCGGCGGCATGCGGCTGACCAAGCGCATGCAGGAGCATCTGGAAGGCCTGCGCGTCGAAAACCTCGATCATCCCTTCATCGCCGTCGCGACGGAATTGCGCACGGGCCACGAGGTCTGGATCCATCAGGGCGATCTCGTCACGGCGCTGCGCTCATCCTATGCGCTGCCGGGAATTTTCGAGCCGGTGCAATGCAACGGCCGCACGCTGATCGATGGTGCACTGGTCAATCCCGTGCCGGTTTCGGTCTGCCGGGCCTATGAGCAGGCGCTCGTCGTTGCCGTCAACCTCAATTATGATCTGTTCGGCCGCTCCGCGGTGGTCAAGCACGCGGCTTCATCAGCCGGCGGCGGCGCTGCCCCCGTGGAAAGCGCCCCGCGCCCCGGCCTACCGGGCGTGATGGTACAGGCCTTCAACATCATTCAGGACCGGATTTCGCGCTCGCGTCTGGCCGGCGATCCGCCCGACCTCATGCTGCACCCCCGCATCAACGATATCGGCCTGTCGGAATTCCACCGCGCCAGCGAAGCCATCGACAGGGGATATGAGGAAACGCGCGCCCGCATTCCTGAACTGGAGCGCATGCAACAGGCGTTCCGCCGCTGATGCATGACGCGTAGGGTTAGATTTTAGCGCCGAGCATTTCGAGCTAGAGAAAAAACGCGTGCTCCCGCGCCCTCCTACCTGTGCTCGTCACAGGAAGGAGCGTGTCGGGGCACTCGGTCAAAACCTTACGGAATGCCCCGCTGGAACCACCGCTAGCCAAGGCGCGAAACCTCAGCCGGCGATATAGGCCTTGATATGTTCGGCCTCCAACTCGATCTCGCCGATCCGCGCCTTCACCACGTCACCGATGGAGATGATGCCGGCAAGACGGCCATTTTCCTCGACCGGAATATGGCGAAAACGTCCGCCTGTCATGATTTCCATCAACTCGTCGGTGGTGGAGTTGTGATGACAGCGGATGACGTTCCTGGTCATGGCCGCCGAGACCAGTTGCTGGAGGGAAGCGGCGCCCTGGCCTGCCACGGCTTTCACCAGATCGCGTTCCGTGAAAATGCCGAGAACGACACCGTCGGCATCCGTCACGACGAGAGCGCCGATCTTGTGCGCATGCAGCGTTCCCGCCGCTTCGCCGATGGTCACGCCCGGACCGACAGTCACGACATCCCGGCCCTTGCGGTCGAGAAGATCTTTTACGAATGTTGCCATGCCTTCCTCCTCTTTTCAGCAATCCGCAGCGCGCCGCAGTCTCCCCCGACGGTTGCAAATCATGGAACATGGTGCGCTGAGGCCCGCGTGAATGCAATCCCGGATGGGACGCGCGCAAGCAAATTTGCGCCACGGCCGTCAAGGAGCGTGATCGCTTCAGCGCAGCGGACGATCGAACAGGCCGAAGAAAAGAAAGCCAAGCAGGAAGCCGAAAATATGCGCATCCCAGGCGATTGCACCGCCGACATCACCGAACAGCGGAACCCCGACCGCAATCAGCACATTGCCGAAAAGCCACATCAGCGTGAAGACGAGCACGGTTCTGTTCGAAAGCGCCGCCAGAATGCTCTGCCGGGGCATCAGATGCCCAAAAGAAGCGCTGTAACCGCCGCGAGCGGGGAAAGCGAAACGGCAGGCGGCCCCCATCAGCGCCGAGACCACACCTGACGCCCCAATCAGGACCGTGACATCGCCCCAGTTCAGCGCCGCATGGCCAAAGGCCGAAACGGCGGCGGAAATGCACCACAACAACACGAATCGGAGTGTGCCGATCCGGCGCAGAACCGGCGCGCCGAAGGCCATCAGCCACAATCCGTTAAAGAGAATATGTTCGATGCCGCCATGCAGAAAAGAATAGGTGACCGGCGTCCAAAGCCATTCCATTCCCTGCTGGGAGAAAGGCATGGCATAACGCAGCGGAATGAAGCCGAAGGTGAAAATATACCAGGCGGTGCCATCCTCCGACAGAAAATAGGCCGGAAGCACATAGGCCAGGAGCAATGCAGCCAATAGACCGACCAGAAACGGCGGCAGGTTGAAGACGGGATTGTTCGTGTCGTCTTTCGGCTCCGGAGTTTCCGAAACCGGCGGCTGCTCGCCGTCACCATAGGACATGATCCCATCCCTGTCTTTTTAGAAATTTACGTCTCCGAGCAATATAGGAAGCCCGGACGAAAAAAAAGCCGTCCCGCCTTTGATGCACCTGACGCGAAAACCCTATCGGTCCAAGCGCCGGGATCAAGGACAGTCCGGCTTGAGACAGCGCCCTGAAAGTCTCGGGCGGAGCCATCAATTGTGCTGACGGACGTTACCCCGACATGGCTGCACCGATGCCACGGCTCTTGCTAGCGCGCAATCTCAACCAATTGTTAACCTTAACAAAATCGACTGGCACGAAATTCGCTACACCTCTCCATACAGACGTTCGAAAGGACATGATGTCCCAAAAACGAACATGGAGAACGATGCTATGAAAAGCATGGGCGGACTGGACATATACAACTATTGGGACGAATTGCGCGGCAACAAGCCCGCGCCCCGTCGCGAAGACATAGATCCCGCAAGGCTCAAACATCATCTGGGCGATCTCTTCATCCTGACGGACAAGGGAGAACACTCGCCATTCTTCCGCCTGGCCGGTACACGTCTCTGCGATCTGTTCGGCCGGGAATTGCGGGATCGTCCGTTTTCGGAACTGTGGTCGGCGGAAAAAGCCGTTTTCCCCTGCCGCGTCGCGCGTGGCATCCTGCAGCATAGGTTACCCGTCGTGTTCGACGTGGAGGCAGAGGATAATCATGGCGCGGCACCGCTGGCATTCGAGATGCTGCTGTTGCCGCTGCGCACCGACGAAGGCACGGCCCCGCGTTTGCTCGGGGCGCTGCTTCCGGAACGGCCGCGTCACGAATTCGACGCGCCCGTCAATTGCCTTGTGATGAAGGGCAGCCGCCTGCTGCACCTGGACATCGCCTCAGCAAATTATGCGGCGAATGCGGGAGCCGCCGTCACGCCGCGCACGGGAAACTGTTGAAGACTGATCCACCTGCCCCGGTGCAGGCAGATGGCACGCAGCCCTCCCGGAATTTCGCGTAAAAAACGTCATATGTGTAACGATTATTGCCATTTGGAAAAATTGTAGAGATCAAACAATACAGTCTGTTAACCCGGGCAAGGTAGAGATTTGTGATCATTATCCGTCACAATTGCGCTGTCCATGTTTTCATCTCGCTCGGCCAACACCGCCCAAATTCTGCGTCCCGTTGAAGAGGCGCCCCTCGACGACGCCGTTCGCGTGTCGTTCAGCGGCCGTCTCATGTTGCCCGACCATCAGGAATATGATTGCACAGCGACCGAGATGACCGCCGAGAAAGCACAGTTCAGCTGCTCCGGCATCGCCCGCAACGGCGACCGCGTCATCGCCTATCTTCAGCACATCGGCCGCATCGAAGGAACGGTGACATCGCTCACCGCCTCCGGCTTTGTCATCGCCATCAATGCGCCGGAGCGCAAGCGTGAAAAGCTTGCCGCCCAGCTGGCATGGATCGCCAAGCGCCAATTGCTTGGCCTGCCGGAAGACCGCCGCCACGACCGCCTGACACCGCGCAATGCCAAGGCCCAGCTGGTTCTGGAAGACGGCGTGCTTGTCACCTGCCGGCTCATCGACCTTTCCCTGTCCGGCGCTGCAATCGAAATCGAAAACCGGCCGCCGCTCGGCAGCCGCGTGCAGCTCGGCAAGGCCATGAGCGGCAAGATCGTGCGCCACTTCATGGAAGGCGTGGCGGTCGAGTTCGATCGCGTCCAGTCTCCCGACGCGCTGATCGAGTTTCTCTAGACATTTCCAGTGGCAGTCTTGGAGTAGTTTTACGCACAGAATGCGTAAAACCGGGGGTAAGAAATGCCCCGACAAATTCAATCCATGGAAAGTGAAGCAGGCCTGATGCGGGCGCAGCATTTTGATGCGCGCCAGAACGAATACTGCTTGCCGTTATGAGGGCCTCGAGCCGGATCCAGTAAGCTCAAGTCCCTAGTTCAGAACAAACATACCACCGCGCGGACGCGCATCGACGCGATTCCCGCAAAACCGGAATGGCGGCGGCGGAGATTGAGTTCTAAACAGCACGTCCTGCACCGTCTATTCCGCTTAACCCAGCTGCCATATGGCCGGTCACAGCGCGTAACTTAGCGCCACTGCGGGCAGTGTCCTGCACATGAACCCTCAGAAAAACGCCCGTTCCAAAACTTTTTCCAAGAAAAAAGCAGTTTTTTCAAAGTTTTTTTCGCTGCTTTTCCATGCTGTCCCGACCTGAAACAGCCATCCCAAAACGGGAAATCCATGTCCCTGCGCTGCGCCACCGGATGACTTCACGCGGCCGTGAAAACAGCCCAACTCAAAAAATCGCTGTCAATACAGTGGAATAAATGGCTACCAAAAGACTAAGGGCGGGATGCGTAAAATTCTAATAAAATTTATCTCAAACACGCATAAAAACTCACTCAAATACAGTTCAAAATAGCGGCTAATTTGCTGAAATTTAAGCTCAAATTGCCCCACCTAAATTTCCGGCGGGTCAAAATATACCTGCGAATGTCTCCTCAACACGGGGAGACAAGCAATGAACAACAACCGTATCGTTTTCGTCCTGATCGCATTCATCGTAAGCGCCTTCGCAAGCCAGGCAAGCGCATCGCCGGCCGCCGTCATGCGTGTGATCGGCAAGGCCAACCCGCCGATCGGCCACTATGAATTCTGCCAGACCTATCAGAGCGAATGCCAGCCGACCTCGCTGGATACCGGTCCGATGAAGCTGACCGAAGAGCGCTGGAAGACGATGCTGGACGTCAACTACACCGTCAACACGACGATCACGCCGATGACCGATATGGAAATCTACGGCGTTGAGGAACGCTGGGCCTATCCGACCACGGTCGGCGATTGCGAAGACTTCGTGCTTCTGAAGCGCAAGATGCTGATGAACAAGGGCTTCTCCGCCTCCAACCTGTTGATCACGGTGGTTCTGCAGCCGAATGGCGAAGGCCACGCCGTCCTTACCGTTCGCACCGATCGCGGCGATTTCATCCTCGACAACATGCGTAACAAGGTCATGAACTGGTCTGAGACCGAATATACCTACCTGAAGCGCCAGGACACCGCCAATCCCGGCCGCTGGATGAAAATTCAGGATGGCCGCGCCACCAACGCCGTCGGCGGCATCAACTAAAGTCGTTCAAACGACAGCAATACCGTCTCCCCAAACGAAAAAGCCGGCTCCGCAAGGAAGCCGGCTTTTTCGTTTTCATGCAATTCGCTCAGCGTCAGAGCAGGCCAAGCTCGGCCAGCTCCCGGCGCAGATCGGAAGGCATATCCTCGCCGCCCCCGCCGCCGCCGAGATCGCGTGGCGCCTCGTCGTCCTTGAGATAACGCCAGCCCTGAAACGGCCGCTTCGGCGCTGGCGAGGTTTCGATCACCTCTGGGCCGAGAATGAGATCGCAGCGGGTAATACCGTCGTCGCCCTTGAAGGAGCGGAGGTCGAGAAGCTTCTGCCGCGCCTGCACCTGCCCCTTGATGACCCAATAGAGCGAGCCGCCTTCCAGCAGCTCCTCAACTCGCTTGGGGATCATCCGGGTCGTGTGCACGCTATGCGGCTCAAGGCCGGCGGCAATCGCGGTCAGCGAGCGATGCGCGACCCAGTCTCTCAAATCCTGGAGTGAATCCGCGCCGACGCAAAGTTTTATCAGATGTAGAGGCATGGCCCTATCAATGCCTTTTTGCGGCGGGCGTCAAGCATCTGGACAATGCCCGCCGCCCTGCCCGCTCAGCACTCCACAACGTTGACGGCCAGGCCGCCGGTGGAGGTTTCCTTGTATTTCTCGCTCATGTCGTTGCCGGTCTGACGCATGGTTTCGATACAGGCGTCGAGCGGCACGAAATGCTGGCCGTCACCCTTCAGCGCCAGCGACGCCGCCGTCACCGCTTTCACGGCACCCAGCGCGTTGCGCTCGATACAGGGCACCTGCACCAGCCCGGCAATCGGATCGCAGGTCATGCCGAGATGATGTTCCAGCGCAATTTCAGCGGCATTTTCAATCTGTTCCGGCGAACCGCCCATGACCGCGGCAAGACCCGCTGCCGCCATGGCCGCCGCCGAGCCGACTTCGCCCTGACAGCCCACCTCAGCGCCTGAAATGGAAGCATTGTGCTTGATGATACCGCCGATTGCGGCGGCCGTCAGAAGGAAGTCCCGCACGTCGTCAACAGTCGCATCCTCATGGAAATGCCGGAAATATCTGACCGTGGCCGGAACAACGCCTGCCGCACCATTGGTCGGCGCGGTAACCACCCGGCCGCCGGCGGCGTTTTCTTCATTCACGGCCATGGCATAGACACTGAGCCAGTCATTCGCCAGAACCGGGTTCATCCGGTTGCTGCGCCACTCCTCATTCAGCTTCTCATAGATGGAACGCGCGCGGCGGCGTACCTTCAGGCCGCCCGGCATGATGCCATCGACCTTAAGGCCCCGCTCGATACAGCCGTTCATCGCTTCCCAGATCTGGTCGAGGCGTTCGTTCAACTCCTCGCGGGAAACCACCGTTTCCTCGTTCGCACGTTTCATCTGCGCGATGGTTCGGCCGGAACGACCCGCCATATCCAGCATCTCCCGCGCGGTGGCGAAAGGATAAGGCACGCGTGGACCGTTATCGATGGTCTTGCCGCGCTGCTTGATCGCCTCCAGTTCCGTATCGGTCACGACGAAACCGCCGCCAACGGAATAATAGATGCGCTTGATCAGCAGCCGGCCCTGATTGTCGAAGGCGGAGAAGGTCATGCCGTTGGCATGACCCGGCAGCGGGTTCTTCTTGTCGAAGACCAGATCTTCAGCCGGTCGGAACTCATAGGACGGATGGCCGGGCGGCGACACTGTGCCAGCCTTTTCGACCTTTTCGATAATAGCGTCCATCGCATCGGGATCGACAAGGTCCGGCCGCTCGCCGGTGAGACCGAGAATGACTGCACGCCCGGTGCCATGACCAATGCCGGTAAAGGCAAGAGAGCCGTGCAGGCTGACCTTCAGACGCGAAACGGAGGCACCCGCCGGACGCGGCCACTCATCCGAGAGGATCAGGGCGAGAAAGCGGTTCGCCGCCGTCATTGGCCCCATCGTATGCGAACTGGAAGGACCGATGCCGATCTTGAAAACGTCGAAGACCGAAAGAAACATGAGGTTTGTCCTGAATAAAAATGGATTCCGCCACCATCATATCCAAAGCCGCGACGGATCGCCACAAAAGAGCGTCAGCGGTTTGCACAGCTGCGACATATCGGCCGCCCATACGAAAACAGCACGGTTTCCAGAGGAAAACCGCGCCGTTTCAAAACCCGTCAATTCAGGAGAAGTGCTTATGGGCTGCCAAAAATGTACGTCAATGCGAGAAAAGCGGCAAAGCCTGCAAGTGCGCGCAACGTGACGCCCCAGCAGGATTTCTGAGCGGTTTCTTCCATGATTACTCCAGCTATTCACTCTCCGGGGGATCTTCAAGACCCGGCCCGTGGATGAAGCATTTATTAAAATCCGGCGGGGAACGCAAATGCAAAAAGCGGCTAAATGAAGGCGTTTTTGACAGGCTGCCATTCGCCCATTGCATAGGTATAAGAAAAAACAAAGCCTTAGAGGCAGGCTGTCGACAAAGCCATTTTCACCCATCGCCTCAATTTGAACCAAAGTGTAACCGGTTTATGAAGGTTTCACACAAACGCCTGTTGAAAACTGCTTCCACCGGCACGTTAAGGTCGAATTTCCGCGCTCAGACTGTTGCGTCTTGAAAGCCTGCGACCACTGCTCTATCGACAGACAACGGCAACGGGACACATCATTTCATGCAGCAGGCATCATCCTTTCCCGATCGCGAAACGGCCGCATCGAAACTGGCTTCGCTTGCGAGCGAGGACAAGGCCTGGGTGCTGCTGTTGATGGAAAACGCCTTGCAGGATGAAAACCTGCTGGCCGGTCTCAGTCTCTATCTCGACAGGCAGGCCAATGCGCCCTTCCTTAACAGCCTGAGGCTGGAGGCGGCAGGCGAATGGCTTGGCAGAAACGCCCCGGCCCGCCTGCAGATCCGCCTGATGGAAGCCGCAAAGGCCAGCCAGCACCCGACCTACCTCTCCTTTCGTCAGGGGCTGACGGCGTCGGGCGGTCTGGAAAAAGCCTATCCCAAGGCCCCGATCTGATTTTTCAGCTTAATCGGGCACCTTCTCGACGACCGCGATGATCGGCCCCATGGGAAACAGCGAATCCCGCCTTTTCATCGCGGGAATGTCGACGCTGGAAATCGTACCGTCGAGATAAAGCGCGTTCGGCGCATCCAGCACGTCGCGGAACAGCGTCGCGAAATCGTAGAACCGCACGGTCGTTTCCGAAATCGCGAAATGTACCCTGCCATCGCGGGACACGCCGACGCCGTTGCGGCGTTTCAGGCTGTCACTATCGGGCAGAAATCGCGGATGCAGCTTTCCGTCTATCACCAGCATCGGCCCGGACTGTGTGGCAAAATCCGGCTTAACACCTGCCGCCAGATAGGCCTGCGTTTCGAGAACGCCCGCCGTGGTCCCCTTCAGATAAAAAACACCATTCGGCAGAAGATGAAAGTTGCCCCAGCCGCCACCTGTGCTGATCGGCGAGGTCTCGACAGCATTTTCGATAAAGAGACCGACCGGTGAATAGTCCGAATGATACATGCCGCCATTCATGGCGAAGATGCTGAACATGTGCTGCCGCCAGAGCGCGGAGGAAAGATCGGAAAAAGACCGATATCCCTCACCCGAGACATGGTCGCGGTCATAAATCCGGATCGTGCTTTTTTCCGGATCGAAACTGCAGACGGTATAGCGGCCGCCCGCATGGTCCATGATCCTGCAGAAATCCGCCTGTCCGCCCGCCTGCGCCGAAAACGGCAGCAAGAATGGCAGCAGATACCTCATCAGTCTTTTCATCAATCGTCCGTTCACGCCGTTTCGCGCACTTGCTGGCGCGATTCTTACAGCATGAATTGTGACCGTGAAATCAGGTCAAAGAAAAGGCGCCAGCCGGAGTTCGGATGGCGCCATGCTTCCTAGGGGAGTTTTTTTAGCGGCGAGCGGCGCGGTCGACGCTGCGGCCGGCGTCCTGCGTTGCATCAACGGCATTCGCCGTATCCCGGCCCATGCCGCGAATGGTATTGCCGCATGAACTCAAGGTCACGACGGTCAACAGAGCCACGAAGACGGTCGAAAGAATACGTGTGATCATTTGAAAACTCCCCTATGACTTGCGTCCAAAAGCAAGCGCCAATGTGATATGCGTCACATTAACGTGAGCCGCAAAAATCGGTTCCACCGGCGTTTTAAAAAATCACGTCGATGAAAATTAACATGTTTTTCAAGTTCGTAACGGAAACTCGCGCCCGAGGAAAAATCGTGTGAGTGACATGACTGATATCAACAATCGGCTTCTGGTAATGACGGCAGGCGGCCTGAACCCCAATGTCATGATCAATGCGCTGGCCGCCCGTTTCCCCGACATCCACGTCTTCGTGGAACAGCCGGAAAGCAAATCGGCAATTCTCAAGCGGCGCGCGCGACGGCTCGGCTGGATCGCTGCCGCAGGCCAGATGGCAACCATGGTCGCTTCGAGGCTTGGCAAACGCTTCACACTCAAACGAACGCGGGAGATCATTGCCGAACATGGGCTGCTTCCCGATCTCCATCATGCGGTGCCCGTCACGCAGTTTTCCTCACTGAACGACGAGGAATGCCACAGGGCCGCCAACACGTTACAGCCGGCAGCGATCTTCACCATTTCCTGCCGTCTTTTATCACCCGCCACCCTCCGGTCATTGCAATGCCCGGTCATCAATTTCCACGCCGGCATCAATCCGGCCTATCGCGGCCAGATGGGTGGTTACTGGGCGCTGGTGGAAAAGGACCGGGGTAATTTCGGCGCCACCGTTCATCTGGTCGACAGGGGCGTGGATACCGGCGCAACCCTTTATGAAAAACGGCTGAAGCCCTCGCCTTCCGACACGATCGCCACCTACCCGCTGCTTTTGACCGCCGGTTCGGTCGATATTGCCGTCAGCGCCATTGAGGATGCCCTTTCCGGTAGCCTGTCGCCAAAACCGCCCTCGCCCGGGAAATCCGTGCTGCGGTTTCCGCCGCCGATATGGACCTGGCTGTGGAACGGGTTGACGAAGCGGGTCTGGTAGGCACCCCAGTATCCGGCCATATGAGGCCAAGCTTCGTCGCAGATGCAGGCCTGTCTTGCCGCAACAGGCAAAGACTTGGGTGAAAAACCGGTGCATGATAATAAAAAGGACCATGCACAAATTGCCCGATATCACCACCTCTTCCATAATCCCTGCTTCCATTGAGGCCTCGCCCGCACAGGTGCTTGGCCCGGCAAGTCTTGCCGGCCTGTTCCCGCAAGGGGTGCGCGTCTATCTGACCGACACGGGAGCGGCCTCGCAGGGCAGGCTCGTGGATGCCGCCAGACATCTTCGTGAACTCGGCTACAACCCCGTGCCGCATCTTGCAGCGCGGCGCATCTCCTCCCGCGCGGACTTTGAGGAACAGGTGAAGCGGCTTGCGGGCGAAGCGGGTGTGTCGGACGTGCTGGCGGTCGGCGGCGGCGTCGACAGGCCCGCCGGTCCCTTCGCATCCAGCATGGACATGCTCTCGACCGGCATCTTCGATCGCTGCGGCATAAAGCATATCGCCATCGCCGGTCATCCCGAGGGCAGCCCCGACTTCAGCGAGGAGACGGCAATGGCCGCGCTCAGGCTGAAACGCGATTTTGGCGAAAGAACCGGTGCGACGATGCGTATCGTCACGCAATTCGGCTTCGATCCCGCGCGCTTCATCGCCTGGGCGGAAGGGCTTGCGGCATCAGGCATAGACCTGCCGGTGCATATTGGCGTTTCCGGCCCGGCGAAGATCACGACGCTATTGAAATATGCCGCTCTCTGCGGCGTCGGCAACTCCATCGCCTATCTGAAGAAAAACGCGCTATCCCTGACAACGCTGGCGAAGGGCCACTCGCCGGAAAGCGTCGTCGGACCGATTGAACGGCACTGGCAGGCCAATCCGTCAGGACCGATCCGGCAAATCCACGTTTTCCCCTTTGGCGGACTGCAAAATTCGGCCGACTGGCTGGTCGGCCGTGGAAGCTGGCAATCCACCGAACAGAACAACACGGGCCACTCGGCATCGCCGGGCTCGGTTGCTGTCTAGGACGCCGTCTGCGGCGCGACGGACAGCGCCGCCGCGCAAGCACCCGAGTTATTCGCACCGCGCCTCAGGCCGCCTTGGCAACCTCGACAAACGCATTGCGGATGCTTTCCGCCACCGCGAGGATGGGACGCGAGGGCTTTTCGGCCGTGATCAAACGAATATCGAAACAGCCAAGTTCCGGCAGACCTTCCTTGTCGCCGAGAATGACCATGTCGTTTAACACATAGGATCGCGGCAGGGGTGCGATGGCAAGATCGGCGGCAATCGCCGCGCGCTGCGCCATCGTGTGACCGCTGAGATAGGCCACGCGGAAATTGCGCCCGCGCTTTTCAAGCGAATTGATCGCCTCCGAACGCCAGATGCAGCCCTCTTCCCAAATCGAGATCGGCAGCGGATCGCGCAGATAGGCCGTGCCGCATTTTGCCCCCGCCCAGACGAGGCGCTCGCGCATCAGCACCTCGCCGGTATCTCGCAGCGGATGCGAGGCACAGTTGACCAGCGCCAGATCGAGCCGCCGTTCGTCCATACGCTTGTAGAGATTGGAGCTGGAATCAATGGTGACATCGATCATGATGCCGGGAAACGCCTCGGCAAAACGCTTGAGGATGCCCGGCAGCAGACCGCGCTCACCAATATCCTCGGGCGCGCCAAGACGGACCACGCCTGACAGTTCGGGCATGACAAAACGCGACACGGCCTCGTTGGACAGTGCGATCATCCGGCGCGCATAGGTCAGAAGCGTCTCGCCATGCGCCGTCAATGTCACCGAGCGGGCATCGCGCAGGAACAATGTCGTCTTTAACTGCTCCTCGAGCTTCTTGATCTGCATGGAAACGGCCGAGGGCGTTCTGAACACCACCTCGGCGGCGGTGGAGAAATTTCCCGTTTCCGCAATAGCGACGAAGGTTCTCAATATGTCGTTATCCAGCAACGGCAGGGGTTGGCGGAAAGTCACGGTCATGGCACGCACCTTCAAATATTTTGATTTATAGATGGATATCATTTCGTTTGATTGAATGTCAACAAGGGCGCACCATCCGGGACATCGAGTGACAGGGCCGAACACGGCCTCTTCGGAGCCAGGCACTCATCGTGCAAGGCAGGCATAGAAGCCGGCAGGCTCCGCTGGCCAGTCATTCAAAACATTGATGAGTGATATAAAATTCATTCTCTTGTTTGATGGAATATGCAGGCGCATACCGAATTCGCAAACAGGATCGTGGTTCAGGAAAGGATCAAGACAATGACCATGATACATTATCTCCCAACGGTGACACGCTCTCCGCATCGTCCTCCGTCCAGCTGGCTGCATCGCGTGTCGGGCTATGTTTCCGGACTGTATCAGTCATGGCAGCGTGCAAGAATGCTGCGTGCGCTGGAAGGATTGCCCCCTGAAACATTGAAGGACATTGGATGGCCGACGACGGACAACAACCGCATGCGCATCGTCCGCAGATAAATCGAGACCGGTGGTTCGCAATCGCCTTGAGACTTGCGAACCACCCCGCCAGGCCATAAAAGCAACGGCAACGGCGTAAAATGACCTGCCTGTTTTACACGCGACACAACGCCTTCTAAAAAGGCTCAAGGCAAATTTTGCATATTTCAAAAGCGTTTTTTTGACAGCCCCGATTCCACGGCGTATTTTTCGCTAAAGATGTCGTAAACAGGACATCCAGAAGACCAATTCCAAGAGAGGAATTGCGTATTCGCAACGGAGCACGGGCAAATGAGCAAGAACTCCCAGAAGAAACGCTCAATCGTCTTTTTTCTCATTCCGCAATTTACCATGCTGCCCTTCGCTGCAGCGGTTGAAACGCTTCGCATCGCCAACCGAATGCTGGGCTATCAGGCCTATGAATGGCGCATCGCCTCGCTCGACGGCCAGAAGGTCATGTCATCCAGTGGCATCTGTCTTGAGGCCGATACCTGTCTTGCTGACGAACGGCGATACGTCAGCGGCGAAAACCGCCCGGAAATGGCGATCATCTGTTCGGGCATCGATGTCGACCAGCACATCAACAAATCCGTCAACGCCTGGCTGCGCGAAGCTTATAATCGCGGCATCGCCATCGGCAGCCTCTGTACCGCCGCCCATATTCTGGCGCAGGCGGGCCTTTTGAACGGCAAACGCTGCGCGATCCACTGGGAAAACCTGCCGGGTTTTTCCGAAGCCTTTCCGCAGGTGGAAGTCTATGCCGACCTCTTCGAAGTCGACAGCAACATCTATACCTGCGCCGGCGGCACGGCATCGCTCGACATGATGCTGAGCCTGATCGGCCAGGATTTCGGCGAAAACCTCGTCAACCGCGTCTGCGAACAGCAATTGACCGACCGGGTCCGCAGCCCCAATGACCGCCAGCGCCTGCCGCTGCGCGCCCGCCTCGGCGTCCAGAACAGCAAGGTCCTGTCGATCATCGAATTGATGGAAGGCAATCTGGCCGAACCGCTGTCGCTGCTCGATATAGCCGATGCCGCCGATCTGTCGCGCCGGCAGGTGGAGCGCCTCTTCCGCCAGGAGATGGGCCGCTCCCCGGCCCGCTATTACCTCGAAATCCGCCTCGACCGCGCCCGACATCTGCTCGTTCAATCGGCCATGCCAGTGGTCGAGGTTGCCGTCGCCTGCGGTTTCGTCTCGGCCTCGCATTTTTCCAAATGTTATCGCGAAATCTACAATCGCACGCCGCAGCAGGAACGCGCCGAGCGCAAGCTGCTGATCAGTGCGTCGCGAATGGCGATGGCGAGCCAGGCAGGCAAGGCCGCGCATTGAATGCTGGATTGAATGCCTCAAACGCGACGGAACTTGTTTCCGGGTTAAAAACCTCTCCTCCGTCATGCCGGACTTGATCCGGCATCCAGCCACGGCGCGTCCGCGCCGTGAAAAGACTCTCTCGCGATCAAGGACTTGATCGCACTGAACCCCGGATCATCCTCGGGCTTGTTCCGGGGACCGGGGTGACGGAGTGCGGATGATGGAACTGTGCAAAAACCACCGGATCAGCGAGCGGTCGGCAGCCAGCAAACAGCGAACACAATCAGGCTAACTCACCCAAACGGCCGAACCGCATGGGACAAATCCTCCGCCGTCATGCCGGCCCCTGCCCTCTTGCCCGCCTCCCCATGCAGCCAGACACCGGCCGCAGCCGCTTCGAAGGCGGGGGCTCCCTGCGCCAGCAGCGCGCCGATGATGCCGGCAAGCACATCACCTGATCCGGCCGTCGCAAGGCTCGCAGGCGCATTCGTGTTGACCAGCGCCCGGCCGTCCGGCGCGGCAATCACCGTATCCGCGCCCTTATAGACCAGCACCGCGCCGCTGCGCGCCGAGGCGGCCTGCGCCCTCTCGATCTTGCTCAATCCGGCATCCTCAACAAGATCGGGAAACAGCCGCGCAAATTCTCCCTCATGCGGCGTCAGCACGAATTTTCCCGTGCCGGATGTGACGCGCTCGAACAGGGTCTCCGGGCGATCCCTGAAAGCGGTGATCGCATCTGCATCCAGAACCACGGCCTTGTCGCCAAGTAGGGACACGAACTGCCGCGCCTTTTCAAGATCGCCGAAACCGGGGCCGAGAACGAATGCGCCATGGCGTTTATCGTCCAGCCAGTGCCCTAGATCCTCGGCATCATTCAGACCGGCACTCATCACCGCCGTCAGCGTCACCGAAAGCACGTCGAGCGCTTCTCTGGGGGCGGCGATCGTGACGATGCCAGCCCCCGCCTTCAGCGCCGAAAGCGCCGTCATCCGGCTTGCCCCGGTCGCATGCGGCGGGCCGGAAAAGACGGTCAGGTGCCCGCGCCGGAATTTATGGGTCTCCATATCGGCATGCGGCAAGGCATCCCGCCAGATCAGCGGATCATTTTCCGCCACCGATCCCGCATGGGCAGCAAGGATGCGGGAGGGAATGCCGATATCGAAAACCTCCAGCGCCCCGCATAATTCTCGGCCGGGCAGAAGCAGATGGCCGGGCTTGCGCGCCATGAACGTCACCGTGCGCTCCGCTTTGAATGACCCGCCCAGATGCACGCCCCGGCGGCCGCAAAGGCCGGAAGGCAGATCGATGGCAAGTACAGGAACGCCAGCCTTTTTCACCGCTGCGATCACACCGAACAGTTCCTGGGGAATATCGCGGGACAATCCGGCCCCAAAAACTGCATCGATCACCACGTCACCGTCGAGCGGCACATAGTCGCCAAGCGGCAGTGGTGTGATCCCGCTTCGCTCGAAAGCCGTTCGCGCATCGCCCTTGAGTGCTCCGACATCGCCAAGGTGATGAACGGCAACCGCCGCACCGCTTTGCAAGAGTACACGCGCCGCCACATAACCATCGCCGCCATTGTTGCCACCGCCGCAGAGCACCACGAAACGCAGCGCCTGCGGGTGATGACGAAGGGCCGAGGCGGCGACCGCCTGCCCCGCCCGCTCCATCAAATCGTAAAGGGGAATGCCGGATTGACCGGCCGCCGCATCGATGCGGGCCATGACAACAGGGTCGATCAGGAAGAGGTGCGACGGGGATTTCATGGCGCGATCATTCCCGCAAAACGTCGGAAAGGCAATCGATACAAAAATAAGCAGATCGTCACGACCAAATAATAGTCAAATGCATAAAATATAACCAATGAAACTTGGCGCTGGCATCGCTCTTCAAAATATTCAATATCGCTAAAATAATACAAATCCGTAGAATTGGTGATGGAATTTTCGGGTTTTGGCGAGAAATTGGCCGGAAAACCGCAAAAAGCGAATGCTTTTTGTGCCGGAAGGCCGGGGGAGCGAAGTTTTTTCTTCAAGCCCGCTTCCGATCTGGCACAATACGTGCATTCTTGTGGCAGAGCGGGAATAACCTGCTTTAACGGGAGAAGCGGAGAGATATTTTCTCATGAAAAAGATCGAAGCGATCATTAAGCCTTTCAAGCTCGATGAAGTGAAGGAAGCCCTTCAGGAAGTCGGACTTCAGGGAATCACGGTCACGGAAGCAAAAGGCTTTGGTCGTCAGAAAGGCCACACGGAACTTTACCGCGGAGCGGAGTACGTCGTGGACTTTTTGCCGAAAGTGAAAGTCGAAGTCGTATTGGCGGATGAGAATGCGGAAGCCGTCATCGAGGCGATCCGCAATGCGGCACAGACCGGACGTATCGGCGACGGAAAGATTTTCGTTTCCAATATCGAGGAAGTCATCCGCATCCGTACCGGTGAAACAGGCGTGGACGCCATATAATTAGAACCAGGTCCTAAGCCGGGGAGGCTTGGGTTTTCACCTCGTCACCACCACACTCAAGGAAAACGTTTAAATGACGACCGCAAACGATATCTTGAAGCAGATCAAGGATAACGACATCAAGTTCGTGGACCTGCGCTTTACCGACCCCAAGGGCAAGCTGCAGCACGTCACCATGGATGTGGTGTGCGTCGATGAAGACATGTTCGCCGATGGCGTCATGTTCGACGGCTCCTCGATCGCCGGCTGGAAAGCCATCAACGAGTCCGACATGGTGCTGATGCCCGATCCGGCAACCGCCCATACCGACCCGTTCTTCGCCCAGTCCACCCTGGTCATCCTTTGCGACATTCTCGACCCGGTCTCGGGCGAAGCCTATAACCGCGACCCGCGCGGCACTGCCAAGAAGGCAGAAGCCTATCTCAAGGCATCCGGTATCGGCGACACCGTTTTTGTCGGCCCCGAGCCGGAATTCTTCGTCTTCGACGACGTGAAGTACAAGGCCGACCCTTACAACACCGGCTTCAAGCTCGACAGTTCCGAACTGCCGTCCAACGACGACACGGATTACGAGACCGGCAACCTCGGCCACCGTCCGCGCGTCAAGGGCGGCTATTTCCCGGTTCCGCCGATCGACAGCCTGCAGGACATGCGCTCCGAAATGCTGACGGTTCTGTCGGAAATGGGCGTGGTCGTTGAAAAGCACCACCACGAAGTGGCTGCCGCACAGCACGAGCTGGGCGTGAAATTCGACACGCTGGTTTCCAGCGCCGACAAGATGCAGATCTACAAGTACGTCGTCCACCAGGTCGCCAATGCCTATGGCAAGACGGCAACCTTCATGCCGAAGCCGATCTTCGGCGACAACGGCTCGGGCATGCACGTGCACCAGTCGATCTGGAAGGGTGGCAAGCCGACCTTCGCGGGCGACGAATATGCTGGCCTTTCCGAAAACTGCCTCTACTACATCGGCGGCATCATCAAGCACGCCAAGGCCATCAACGCCTTCACCAACCCCACCACCAACTCCTACAAGCGTCTGGTGCCGGGTTATGAAGCGCCGGTTCTGCTCGCCTATTCGGCGCGCAACCGCTCCGCATCCTGCCGTATCCCCTTCGGCTCCAACCCGAAGGCAAAGCGCGTCGAAGTCCGCTTCCCGGACCCGACCCAGAACCCCTATCTCGGTTTTGCGGCCATGCTGATGGCCGGCCTCGACGGCATCAAGAACAAGATCCACCCCGGCAAGCCGATGGACAAGGACCTTTACGACCTTCCTGCCAAGGAACTGAAGAAGATCCCGACCGTTTGCGGCTCGCTGCGCGAAGCGCTGGAAAGCCTCGACAAGGACCGCAAGTTCCTGACCGCAGGCGGCGTGTTCGACGACGACCAGATCGACTCGTTCATCGAGCTGAAGATGCAGGAAGTCATGCGTTTCGAAATGACCCCGCATCCGGTCGAATTCGACATGTACTACTCGGCCTGATCGGCATTCGGGACGCTCTTCGGAGCGTCCCTTTCATTCCGGCGGCTTCCCAGGAGGCCGCCGTTTTCTTTTGAAGCCCAGCCATATCGCGAAGAATGTCGAACAAGCCAGCCTCTCAGCAAAACCGCCTTACGGACTGGCTCATCTTTCTGGCTGTGCCGTTCTTTTTCTCCAGCAATGTCATTTTCGGTCGTGGCGTCGTTGGTGAGGTCTCACCCTTCATCGCCGCCTTCATTCGCTGGATTGGATCGACCCTTATCATCGCGCCCTTCATGATCGCCGACTGGCGAAACTGCCTCGCCTTTGTGCGCCATAAAACGCTGCTCTGGCTTGTCCTCGGCATCCTCGGCATGGGCATCTGCGGCGGTGTGGTCTATTGGGGCCTCACCATGACGACGGCCGCCAACGGCACCCTGATCTATACGACGTCGTCGCTGTTCATCATCCTGTTCCAGCGCGTCTTCCAGGGCCGCCCCATCAGAAAGCTCGAAGTCGCGGGAATGATCATCGCCTTTGCGGGCGTGGCAGCCATCGTGCTCAAGGGCGATATGTCGGCTCTCTGGCACTTGAATTTCAACATCGGCGATTTCGCCATATTGACGGCGGCGATTGCCTTTGCGGTCTATTCGCTGCTGCTGCGCGACCCGGCGGCACGGCAGATGGCCTCCTTCAGCCTCTTCGGCCTGATCGCGCTCTCCGGCGCGCTGGTCCTTCTGCCGCCGGCCGCGCTGGAACTGGCGCAGGGCGGATTGTTGCCGGCCACACCAATGGCCTGGGCGAAGATCGGCGGCATCATCCTGTTCGCTTCGCTGCTCGCCTTTTATTGCTTTACCCATACGGTGCGCGTTTTTGGCCCCGCCACGGCGGGTATCACGCTCTACATGATGCCTCCCGTCTCGATCCTGATGGCCACGCTTTTCCTTGGCGAGACCTTCGAGACCTATCACGCCATTGGCATCGTGCTGGTCACCGGCGGCGTCGTCATCGCCACGGCACCGATCGGCCGCAGGGCCTGAACGGCAGATGGCGGATAGGGACGGGAGAACCCCTAGCCCTTGATATTCCGCATTCCGCCCCCAACTATTAGTGGGAAAGGAAGTTCATGCCATGAAACAAAGAGACGCAAAATTCACGCTTGGCGAGATCGTCCGCCACAAGGTGTTTCCGTTCCGCGGTGTGGTCATCGACGTGGATCCGGAATATGCCAATACGGAGGAATGGTGGAACGCCATCCCCGCGGAAATCAGGCCGGATCGCGACCAGCCCTTCTATCATCTTCTGGCCGAAAACGAGGAGACGGAATATGTCGCCTATGTTTCCGAACAGAACCTCGTCCACGACGAAAACGAGACGCCGCTGAGAAATCCCAATATCGGCCGCATCTTCGACAAGGCGCCGAACGGCGAATGGCGCCCGAAAATGTCGACTGCGCATTAAACGCAGTTCCGACAGCGAGCCTCCCCAATCCCCGAACATAAAAAAACCGGTCTGTCGCCAGACCGGTTTTCCTGTTTTTGGAGCTTACGCTGCAATCAGGGCTTCGGCGCGCCCTTGGCGGCGTCCTGTGCGGCTTCCAGCTTCTTGCGGGCTTCTTCAGCCTTCTTCTGCATGCCTTCCTGCAGACTGCGCTGGCTTTCGGCAAGCTGCGACTGGCTGATCGGAGCGCCGTCATAAGCGCCCGTGAAGCCGGAAAGTGCAATCTTGATGGGGTTCGGCGCGCGGCGGAAGTTGATGGAGGTGAAGACCACCTCGCTACCCTTCTTCAGCGACGCGATCATGGCGTCCGTCAGCGGCACTTCAGCCGTGCACTTGTCGGGAAGGCAAACGGCGTAATCTAGCTTCTGGCCCTTGCCGCCGTCGATCTGCATCATCACGCCCGGAGGGATGAGGCGCGCGGTCGGAACGGAAACCTGCAGCAGCTTGCGGTTGACCTTGCCTTCAACGGTGATGAGGCCGACAGCGGTGATCATCTGGCCGTTCTGGGCAAGAACCACGTTCTGCACGACGCAGACATCGTTGTCTTCCTGCTTGGAGCAGGTCTTGAACCAGCCAAGCGGAGGAGCGCCTGCGCCCTGAGCGGCGGGAGCAGCATCCTGCGCCTGCGAGATGGCCGGAGCGGACATTGCGCCGAGAGAGAGGACCAGAGCGGACAGAGCCGTCCGGGTGAATGTGTTTGCCTTTTGCATCATAAGAGTTCCGTCTCCTGAATGTCTGCCAGAACAGAACCGCTAAGGTCCTGCTCGCCGATGGCGGTATCCTTCTGCCCGTTCAACTGTCGTTTAAATGAGGCAAATGCGTGACCCGTCTCTTCCGGCCACCCTGTTACATGCCGATCGCGGCGATATCCAGCACTTCTTTAACTTTTTCTTGAGCTGGGCCAAGATTTCCCGCCCGCGCATGGGTCCGGCCATGGGCCTGTGCTACATATTTGCCAGAATCATAACGAAAAAACCAATCATGACGATAAACCGATCATCATGACAAATCGGACGGACAGTTGAGACAGGATAATAAGATGCGCGACCTTGCGGCCCTCATCCCCGCATTGTTTCTTTTGGGTTCATCCCTGCTTTCCGCCGGGAGCGCCCAGGCGCAGCCGCTTCACGGCATTTCCATGCACGGCACACCGGCCCTGCCGGCAGACTTCCGGCACTTCCCTTACGTCAATCCGGACGTGAAGAAAGGCGGCCGTATCTCCTATGGCGTCGTCGGCACCTTCGATAGCCTCAACCCCTTCGTTCTCAAGGGAATGCGCACCACCGCGCGCGGCGTGTGGGACCCGGAATTCGGCAATCTGCTCTACGAACCGCTGATGCAGCGCTCCAGCGACGAACCCTTCAGCCTTTATGGCCTGCTGGCTGAAACGGCGGAGTGGGACGAAGAGCGCAGCTTCATCCAGTTCAACATCAATCCCAAGGCAAAATGGTCGGATGGCGAGCCGGTCACGCCTGACGACGTGATTTTCACCTTCAATCTCCTGAAGGAAAAAGGCCGCCCCCCCTTCAACAGCCGTCTCGACGGCGTAGCGAAGCTGGAAAAAATCGGCGACCACAGCGTCCGCTTCACCTTCAATGAGAAGGCAAACCGCGAAACGCCGCTCATTCTCGCCTCCTCCACCCCGATTTTGCCGAAACATGCGATCGATCCGGAAAAATTCGAGCAGGCGGGCCTCGGCCCGGTCGTGGGCTCGGGTCCATACCGAATCAAGACGCTGCGTCCGGGCGAACGAATCACCTGGGAGCGGAACCCGGATTATTGGGGCAAGGATATTCCGAGCAAGGTCGGCTTCGAGAATTACGACGAGATCAGCGTCACCTATTTCCTGCAGGTCACCACCATGTTCGAGGCCTTCAAGAAGGGCGATATCGACATTTACCCCGAAGGCGACGCCATCAACGGCACCTCAGACACTTCGCATTGGGGGCAGGCTTACAATTTCCCGGCCGTGCATCGTGGCGATATCGTCAAGGATGTTTTCCAGCCGCGCCTGCCATCAGGCATGTTCGGCCTGGTGTTCAACACCCGCCGCGCCGTCTTTGCCGACGAAAAGGTGCGTGAAGGCCTGTCCTACGCGCTCGATTTCGAATGGATGAACAGAAACATCCTCGGCGGCGCCTTCAAGCGCACGCAGAGCTACTGGCAGAATTCGCCACTCGGCGCCTTCGGTAATGCCGCCGATGAGCGCGAGCTTGCGCTGCTGGGCGACGCGGCGAAAATCATGCCGCCGGAACTGCTGGCTGGAACCTATGCCATGCCGACCACGGACGGCACCGGCGCCGACCGCAAGGTACTGAAACTGGCCGTCGAAAAGCTGAAAGAGGCCGGATACAGCATCAAGAACGGCAAAATGTCCGACGCCAATGGCCGCCAGCTTGCCTTCGAGATCATGACACAGAACCCGGCGCAGGAGCGCATCGCGCTCGCCTATCAGCGCTCGCTCAATCTGATCGGCGTCGCCATGGGCATTCGTTCGGTCGATGACGGCCAATATCAGGCCCGCTCGAACAGCTTCGATTACGACATGATCATCCGCTCCCTGCCCTCCTCGCTCTCGCCCGGGGCAGAGCAGCTCAACCGCTGGAGTTCGCTGTCACGAGACGCGCAGGGCAGCTTCAACTATGCGGGGGCTGCCAGTCCCGACATAGACCGGATGATCGAAGCCCTGTTACAGGCCCGCTCGACGGAAGATTTTCAGGCGGCGGTGCGCGGCTACGACCGTCTGCTGGTTGCCGGCCACTACGTCATTCCGCTCTATTACATCGGCGCCCAATGGATCGCGCGCTGGAAATATATCGACCGCCCGGATATGACCCCGATATCAGGCAATCAGAAACAGACCTGGTGGGATGCGCGGGCGCAATAACCGCCCCTGCCCGGTCCAAGCAACGGAAGATAAAACCATGGAACGCATCGTTATCGACGTCGTATCGGATATGGTCTGCCCCTGGTGTTATCTCGGCAAGGCCAGGCTCGATCTTGCCATTGCCGAGGTGCAGGACGAAATCAGCGTCGACGTGAACTGGCGTCCCTATCGCCTCAATCCGGATTATCCGCCTGAGGGCGTCGACCAGAAGGCCGCGCTTGAGGAAAAGCTCGGCAAGGAGCGTCTGGAGCAGGCGCATGTCACGCTGGTGCAGCTCGGCAAGGAAGTCGGCATCCACTATGATTTCGATGCGATCAAGATCGGGCCGAACACGCTCGATGCGCACCGCCTGTCGTTGTGGGCCCATTCCGAAGGCCGCGACGTTCAGGAGAAGGTCGTCACCGCCCTGTTCAAGGCGAATTTCGAGGAAGGCCGCAATATCGGCGATCACGCCGTGCTGACCGATATCGCCGAAAAGGCGGGTATGGACGCCAAGGTGGTGGCACGGCTTCTCGCCTCGGAGGCGGACAGGGATACGGTCGTTGCCGAAATTGATGCGGCGCAGCAAATGGGCGTCGCCGGCGTGCCTTTTTTCATTCTGGACCAGAAATACGCCATCAGCGGTGCGCAAACGCCTGACGTCTTGATTGCTGCACTGCGGGATATTGCAAAAATCAAGGCGGACGAGCATAAGTCGATGAACTGACGGTCAAACACCTTCGGTTTTTCAGCAACTCGATTCTCCGCCGGTGTTTTCCCGTGTCCGACCAGACCCTGAAAGGCATTCTGCTTGCCTTTGCCGCCTTCGCTGCCTACGCATGGAGCGATGCAAGCGTTAAACTCATAGAAGGCCAGATTTCGCCGATCGAATCGGCCTTCTTCGGCGCCCTTTTCGGCTTTGCCGCCCTGCCCTTCATCCGCAAACGCAACGACCGCTGGATGGATATCGTCAGAACGACGAACCGCCCCTTGTGGATCATCCGCTTTTTTGCCGCCGGCACCGGCGCAGTCGGTAGCGTGACCGCTTTCACCCATCTTTCCATGGCGGAAGCCTTCGCGCTGATCTTCCTGCTCCCTTCCTTCGTCACCATCATGTCGGTGGTGTTCCTGAAGGAACAGGTGGGTATCAAGCGCTGGTCGGCCGTCATCATCGGTTTCCTCGGCGTGCTGGTCATCCTGCGGCCGGGCTTCCGCGAACTGGGCATCGGCCATCTCGGCGCCATCATCGGCGGCTTCAGCGGTGCACTCAGCATCGTCATCTTCCGCGCCATGGGACCGTCGGAAAAGAATGTCTCGCTTTATGGTGCCGGTGTGCTCGGCTGTCTCACCATAAGCGGCATCGCCATGGTGCCGACTTTTGTCATGCCAGCCGGCGAGCAATGGCTGTTGCTGGCGGGATATGGCCTGCTCGGCGCGCTTGGCAACGTACTGGTCATGTATGCCGCCCAATATGCGCCCGCCGCCATGATCGGTCCGACGCAATATAGCCAGATGCTCTGGGCTATCCTGTTCGGTTACCTGATTTTCGGCGACCGCATCGACGGATGGATGCTCGTCGGCATCGCCCTCATCGTCGGCTCCGGCCTGTTGACGCTGATCCGCGAGAAGCAGAGAAAGGTGCCGCTGCCCGCTTCGATCGCTGCCACCGACCAGAACGTGGCCGTCGGCATCACGCCGGAAAATCCCTCATAAGGTTGCCCCTCCTAAGGTTGAAAGGCGAGACCTGGCGGCTTGCACCATAAATATGGCGCGTTCCGCCACTGCGATGGCACGATGCGCGACCTATGTTGGCACTCTCCAAGAGCAAGAGGTGCCGACATGAACATACGAACCCAACCGACCGCCCTCGTTACCGGCGCATCATCCGGCATGGGCAAAAGCATCGCCAAACGCCTGATCGCCGATGGCTATCTCGTCTATGTCGCCGCGCGCAGCATCGACAGGATGACGGACCTGGAAAAGCTTGGCGCGATTGCGCTGCGCATGGACATCTCAAGCGACGAAGACATTGTCGCCGCTGTCGCCGCGATTACCGCACGATCCGGTGGCGTCGACGTGCTGGTGAACAACGCCGGCTACGGGCTCTACGGCCCGGTCGAGGAAATTCCGCTCGACGAGGCGCGCTACCAGTTCGAGGTCAACGTCTTCGGCACCGCCCGTCTGACACAGCTCCTTATGCCGGCCATGCGCGCAAGGGGCAAAGGCATGATCGTCAACATCACCTCGATGGGCGGCAAGATCTACACCGTTCTGGGTGCCTGGTATCACGCGACCAAACACGCGCTGGAAGGCTGGTCGGACAGTCTGCGGCTGGAAGCCGAGCCATTCGGCATCCGCGTCGTGGTGATCGAACCGGGCCTGATCGAGACCGGTTTCGGCACGGCCGCAGCGCAGGGTCTCCTCGAACGCTCGGCAAACGGCCCTTATGCGAAGATGGCGCAGAGCGTTGCGGCTTCCATGGACCGAAGCTACGGTAAGGGTATGGGCACCGATCCCGAGGTCATTGCCGACGTGGTGAGCAAGGCGGTCAGGTCCACCCGCCCGAAGACACGTTATGCGGCCGGCAAATACGCCCGGCTGATGATCGGCGTGCGCAAATGGTTCGGCGACCGGGCCTTCGACAGGCTGATCAGAAGCCAGATGTAGAAAGAAGGCCGGAGGTCGGATCATGAGCAGGGATTTGAGCGACAGGTGCAGGCTGCCCCAGGCTTTCTGGCGGGCGGCGGAGCGTATGGGGCTGCCCGCTCCGGCCCTGCTGCGGCAGGCGAAGCTTCCCGCAACGCTGCACATCGCCCCGGATGCATGGTTGACCACGGCGCAATATTTCGACCTGTGGCGGGCGGTCGAGGCCCTGTCGCAGGATTCGGCCATCGGCCTGCGGATGACGGTCGAGACAGACACGGCGATGCATCCACCCGCCACCATGTCAGCCTTCTTCGCCCGCGACTATCGCGACGGGCTGCACCGGCTTGCCCGCTTCAAGCGACTGTGCACCCCAGAAGAGCTTTCGGTAACGGAAAGCGGCGGAGAGGCCCGGATCGCCGTAAGATGGTTGCACACTGACGAGGCCGAGCCGGATGCTGCGGCCGACGTCACTTTCGCCGCCCTTCTCGAACTGGGGCGGCGGGGCACAGGCAGACACGTCACCCCGGTTCGGGTGGAGATGATTCGCGGTGGACCTGTTTCCGACGTCCATCGGAGTTATTTCAACGCACCCATCCGCACCGGCTGTCCGCAGAATGCCATGGTGCTGAAATGCGACGATCTCGATCTTCCCTTCGCCGGGCATAATCCCGAACTGCTGGCTATACTGGAGCCCGCGCTTGCGGCCTCCCTTGGCGAGATCGAGGCGCAATCCTCGCTGCCGGAGCAGGTCAAGATTCTGATCAAACGCCGCATCGCAAGCGGCAAGCCGGAGATTTCCGAGGTGGCGCGCGAACTCGGCATGAGCGAAAGAACCCTGCAGCGTCGTATCACGGAACAGGGATCGAATTATCGAGCGCTGATTGAGCAGGCGCGGCAGGAACTCGGCCGCGACCTGCTTTCAGACAAACGCAATGGAATTGAGGAGATAGCCTTCCTGCTCGGCTTCCAGGACACCGGCTCGTTCTATCGGGCGTTTCGAAGCTGGGAAGGCGTGACGCCAGCCCAGTGGCGAGGGAGACACTGACATTGAACAGAGCGTCGTCGGCTACCGGCCAAAGGTCGGAAGCTGCCTCTCGCTTTCCGCGTCGCGCGGGTCATTGCGCCTGTCGGATTTCACGACCTAGTCGCAAACCCTGGCCCGATACATGTCGCCCCAGCCATTCTGCCGCCAGACGACGTGACAGCGCGGATAGGCCGGCTGATAGATCACCGGAGGGCCGTAAGCCGGCGGACCGTAAAAGGGATCTCCATAATAGGGGCCGCCATAGCAATGCCGCGCCCCGGCGATGATGGCGCCGCCGATAATCGCCCCGGCGATACCTGCGGCAATGCCGCCGCCGCCATGCCCGTGTCCAAAGTGGTTGCGTGCTTCCGCCTGGTTGGTGGTGGCAATTGTGGTGCCCGCAATTGTCAAAGCAACCAGACCTGCGGAGACGAACCTGTTCATCCTGGTCCACATTGTCTTGCTCCTTCGTCTTCCCACTCGCGCATCATATTGGGCGCAATGCAGGAGATGGGAACAAGACTACGCCCGTTGAAGCTACCGGCGCATGTCCGTTTCATTACATACCGGTAATGTTTGCAGAGCCTTGGGGTGTTAGCTTTGGGGAGGTTGCCGATCCATAGCGGACCGATGAGCGTGGGGCTTTACCCCCCTCTGCCCTGCCGGGCATCTCCCCTCAAGGGGGGAGATCGACCTGCGGCGAGGTCCCGCCCATCTCGGAGTTCGAGAATGAAATGGCGGGAGAGCATCTTGCCGATCTCCCCCCTTAAGGGGGAGATGTCCGGCAGGACAAAGGGGGGTAAGCCCCACGCGCCTCGGCCTGCTTTGGGTCGACGACCTCCCGAAGTTTTAGGACCGCGCCAGCTCTGCCAGCTGCGTCATGACCATCGCCGCACCCGCCAGCCGCTTTTCCGGCGTCGGCAGGTCGCGGGTCAGGAACAGGCTGTGATCGGGGCGGATCTTCGCCATCGTGCCCTGCTTGCCGATATAGGCGACAAGCGCTGCCGGATTGGGGAATTCCTTGTTACGGAACTGCACGACCACGCCCTTCGGCCCGGCATCCACCTTCTCGACATTGGCGGTGCGGCAGAGCGACTTGATGTAAACGATCTTGAGGAGATGCTGCACCTCTTTCGGCAGCGGGCCGAAACGGTCGATCATTTCCGCACCGAAACCATCGATCTCGCTGATATCCGCAAGCTCACCGAGACGGCGGTAAAGACCCATGCGCAGATGCAGATCGGGAACATAATCCTCCGGGATCATGACAGAGGTGCCGACCGAGATTTGCGGCGACCAGCCGCTATCCTGCACCTGCTCGTCGCCCTTCACTTCGGCCACCGCCTCTTCCAGCATCTGCTGGTAAAGCTCGAAGCCGACTTCCTTGATATGGCCGGACTGTTCCTCGCCGAGCAGATTGCCCGCACCGCGAATATCGAGGTCGTGGCTGGCCAGCTGGAAGCCGGCGCCCAGCGTATCGAGCGATTGCAGCACCTTCAGCCGCCGCTCCGCCATCGTCGTCAGCACCTTGTTGACCGGCAGGGTGAAGAGCGCGAAGGCGCGCACCTTGGAACGTCCGACACGGCCGCGCAGCTGGTAAAGCTGGGCCAGACCGAACATATCGGCGCGATGCACGATCAGCGTATTGGCGGTCGGCACGTCGAGGCCGGATTCGACAATGGTGGTCGACAGCAGCACATCATATTTGCCGTCGTAGAAGGCGTTCATGATGTCTTCAAGTTCGCCTGCCGGCATCTGCCCATGCGCCACCGCCACCTTCAGTTCCGGCACGTCCGATTGCAGGAAGGCGTGAATATCGGCGAGATCGGCAAGGCGCGGGCAGACGTAAAAACTCTGGCCGCCGCGATAATGCTCGCGCATCAGCGTCTCGCGAATGACGAGCGGATCAAACGGCGAAATGAAGGTACGCACCGCCATGCGGTCCACCGGCGGCGTGGTGATGAGCGACAACTCGCGCACGCCCGTCATGGCAAGCTGCAAGGTGCGCGGAATAGGCGTCGCAGAGAGCGTCAGCACATGCACATCGCTCTTCAGCTCCTTCAGCCGCTCCTTGTGCTTCACACCGAAATGCTGCTCTTCGTCGATGATCAGCAGGCCGAGATTGGCGAAGCTGATGCCCGCGCCGAGCAGCGCATGGGTGCCGACGACGATATCCGTCTTGCCATCAGCCACTTCCTTTTTCGTCAGCGTCAGTTCCTTGGAGCCGACAAGGCGCGAAGCCTGCTGCACCCGGATAGGCAACCCACGGAAACGTTCCGAGAAGGTGCGGAAATGTTGGCGGGAAAGCAGCGTGGTCGGCACCACCACAGCCACCTGCACGCCGTTCATGGCGGCAAGGAACGCGGCGCGCAACGCCACCTCGGTCTTGCCGAAACCGACATCGCCGCAGATCAGGCGATCCATCGGCCGGCCGGCCCCCAGATCCTCGCGGATGGACTCAATCGCGTTCAGCTGGTCTTCCGTCTCGTCATAGGGGAAACGGGCGGCGAATTCGTCGTAAAGCCCGTCAGGGGCCGTCAGCACCGGCGCATGGCGCACCAGGCGCGCAGCCGCAATGCGAATAAGCTCGTCTGCCATGTCCAGCAGGCGTTTCTTGAGCTTGGCCTTGCGCATCTGCCATGCGCCGCCGCCGAGCTTGTCCAGCTGCGCTTCCGCCGCATCCGAACCGTAACGGGACAGAAGATCGATGTTTTCAACGGGCAGGAACAGCTTGGCATCGTCGGCATAATGCAGTTCCAGACACGCGCGCGGCGCACCCGCCGCCTCGATGGTCCGCAGGCCGACGAAGCGGCCGATACCATGTTCGGCATGGACGACAAGCGAGCCCTCATCCAGCCCCGCCACCTCTGAGATGAAATCCGCGCCGCGCTTGCGGCGCTTGGAGCGGCGCACCATGCGGTCGCCGAGAATATCCTGCTCGCCGATAACCGCCAGCGTTCCGGTTTCGAAACCCGCCTCAAGGCTGAGAACCGCCGAGGCCGCCTCGCCCTTGCCGAGCTTCTCCACCTCTTTCAGCGAGGTGACCGGCTTGATCTTCTCAAGCCCGTGCTCGTTCAGCACCTGCAACAGCCGGTCAAGCGAACCTTCCGACCAGCCTGTTATCAGCACCTTCCAGCCCTTGGCGCGGCGCTCGGCAATGTGCTTTACCGCCAGATCGAAAACATTGACCCGCTCTTCGCTCTCGCCTTCGGTTGGCGGACGCGCCCAGCGCGGCCCGACATGGGCGTCGAGCGTCGCGACCGGGCGACCTTCGCTGTCCTGTTCGTTGAAAGGGGTCAGACGCACGGCGTTAACGGCGGCGAGCGCGGCATCGAAGCTCTTGCCGTCGAGATAAAGCTGGCCGGGCGAAACAGGCTTATAGGGCGCGCCCTGCGTCGAGCCCTTGGTTTCGCCGGAGCTGCGGCGCGCATCGTAATAATCGAGCACCAGCTTCGAGCGTTCTTTCGCCGCCTCCCGCGCCGTGTGATCGGTGACGATGCGGAAATCCTTCAGATAATCGAAAGCGGTCTCCAGCTGCTCGTAAAACAGCGGCAGCCAGTGCTCCATGCCGGCATAACGGCGGCCTTCGGAAACGGCCTGATAAAGCGCATCGTCACGCGTTGCAGCACCGAACAGCGACAGGTAATTCTTGCGGAAACGGCTGATCGTATCCGGCGTCAGCGTCACTTCGCTCATCGGGTTCAGATCAAGCGAGCGCGCCTGGCCGATGGTGCGCTGGCTGGCCGGATCGAAGGTGCGGATGCTTTCCAGCGTATCGCCGAAGAAATCAAGCCGCACCGGCTCTTCCGTGCCCGGAACGAACACATCGAGAATGCCGCCGCGCACGGCGAATTCGCCCACTTCGCGCACCGTCGCCACCCGGTCGAAACCGTTGCGCTCCAGCCGCGCGGCAATCTCCTCCATGCGGATCTGGTTGCCGGGGCGCGCCGAAAAGCCGAGGCTTTCGATAATGTCGCGCGGCGCCATCTTCTGCAGCATGGCGTTGACGGTGACCAGCACGATGGCCGGATGTGGCTTCTTGGCGTGACTGATGAGACCGGAAAGCGCCGCCAGCCGGCGCGCCGAAGTGTCGGCGCTCGGTGACACGCGGTCATAGGGAAGGCAGTCCCAGGCGGGCAGCGTCATCACTGGAATGTCAGGCGCGACGAAACCGAGGATCTGTTCGAGATCGGCAACCCGCTGGCCATCCGACATCACATAGGCGACCGACGTGCCGGCCCGCGCCATATCGGCAAGCAAAAGGGCTTCCATGCCGGAAGGCACGTTTCCGATGGTCAGCGGCGTATCGGCCGACGACACCAGCTTTGCATCGAATCCGGCTATCATATTCTCAGGCTTTCAGGGTTTCGGCGGTGACGAGATCGAAATCGGGACGGTAGGAGGCGATCTTCTCGAACAGCGGGGTCTGGAATTTTTCCGGTATGGCAAGGGCGCCGGTCACCATCTTGACGAGGTCGTTATCCTCTTCCGCCATGATGATCTCAAGCTCGTCGAGCTGCTCATCGGAAAGCCCGGCAATATTGTCTTCCGCGAATTGCCCGAGCACCAGATCCATCTCGCGAATGCCCCGGTGCCAGCAGCGGTAAAGAATCCGCCGGCGTCTCGGATCGAGGTCGGCACTCGTGCGCACCAGTCCAGTCATCGCATTCACCTTTCGGTTGGCTATTCAACAGGATGTTGACTGCGACCTCCTATAGAACAGGAGGCGAACGCTTGGGAACCGGTTTTTATCGAAATAATGCCACGGCGGTGAAAATCTGCCGGTGATAACCCGCCTTTGTGGCCAGCGAAGTCTTGCATAAGCCGCCCCCTTCCCCGATTTTGCTGCCCATGCGCCCGGCCATTCTCGATCCGCTGTTTGCCTCCGTCTCCACCCTCGCCGGTGTGGGGCCGAAGCTTGCCGATCTTCTGGCCAAGCTTTTGAGCCGGGAAAGCGCCGACGACACGCGCGTGATCGATCTTCTGTTCCACGCGCCATCCAACGTCATCGACCGCCGCAACCGTCCCGGCATTGCGCTGGCCAGCCCCGGCGCCATTGTCACCATTCAGGGACGTGTCGACCGCCACCAGCCGCCACCGCCGGGAAACCGTAATGCGCCCTATCGAGTCTTCCTGCATGACGAGACCGGCGAACTGGCGCTGACCTTCTTCCGCGCCAAGGGCGACTGGCTGTCCAAGGCCCTGCCTGTGGATGAGGAGGTTCTCGTCAGCGGCAAGGTGGACTGGTTCAACGGCCGCGCTTCCATGGTGCATCCGGATTTCATGGTGAAGCTATCAGAGGCGGAAAACCTGCCTTTGGTGGAAGCCGTTTATCCCATGACCGCCGGGCTGTCTGCCAAGGTGCTGCGCAAGGCAATCGAAGGCGGGCTTTCAAAGCTGCCGGTCTTTCCCGAATGGATCGACGAGACACTGAAGACGAGGCAGGGCTTCGGCGATGTCGCCTCAAGCTTCCGCGAATTGCACGACCCGCGCGACAGCGCCGATATCGAGCCGCAGGCCCCGTCGCGCAGGCGGCTTGCCTATGACGAATTCCTCGCCGGTCAGCTCTCACTGGCGCTGGTGCGCCAGCGGCTGCGCAAGGTGGCAGGCCAGCCGATCCGCGCCAAGGGTGACGTCGCCGCGAAAATCCTGTCGCAACTGCCCTTCTCGCTGACGGCAAGCCAGAGCGCTGCGGTGAAAGATATCCTGACCGACATGGCCGGCGAAGACCGCATGTTGCGGCTGCTGCAGGGCGACGTCGGTGCGGGCAAGACATTGGTGGCGCTGATGGCCATGGCCACAGCGGTGGAGGCCGGCGGTCAGGCGGTGCTGATGGCCCCGACCGAAATCCTTGCCCGCCAGCATTACGCCACCATCTCCAAACTCGCTCAGGCAGCGGGCATCACCGTCGAAGTGCTGACCGGCCGCACCAAGGGCAAGGAGCGCCGGGAGATCGAGGAGCGCGTCGCTTCCGGCGAAGCGCAGATCGTCATCGGCACCCATGCGCTGTTTCAGGACAGCGTGAGTTACAGGAACCTCGTGCTGGCAGTGGTCGACGAACAGCACCGTTTTGGCGTTCACCAGCGCCTGCGCCTCACTGCGAAGGGCATCACGCCGCATATGCTGGTCATGACCGCAACACCCATTCCGCGCACACTGGTTCTGGCCGCTTTCGGGGACATGGATGTCTCCAAGCTCACCGAAAAACCGGCCGGCCGCAAACCCATCCAGACCGTGACGATCCCCACCGAACGGATCGGCGACATCGTCGAGCGACTGCGCGCCGCGTTGAAGGAGGGCAAGAAGGCCTACTGGATTTGCCCGCTTGTGGAGGAGACGGAAGAATCCGACCTGATGTCGGCGGAGGAGCGCCACGCGGTTCTCTCGCAGATGCTCGGCGCCAATATCGGCCTCATCCATGGACGAATGAGCGGCCCGGAGAAGGACGCCGCCATGCTCGCCTTCAAGAACGGCGAAACCCGGCTGCTGGTGGCGACGACCGTGGTGGAAGTGGGCGTCGACGTGCCGGATGCGACGATCATGGTCATTGAACACGCCGAACGTTTCGGCCTCGCCCAGCTTCACCAGCTGCGCGGCCGCGTAGGGCGCGGCGACGAGGCCTCCACCTGCATCCTGCTCTATAAAGGCCCACTCAGCGAAAACGGTCGCGCCCGGCTTTCCATCCTGCGCGACAGCGAGGATGGCTTCCTGATTGCCGAGGAGGATTTGAAGCTGCGCGGTGAAGGCGAGCTGCTCGGCACCCGCCAGTCCGGCACGCCGGGCTTCCGCATCGCCAGCCTCGAGGCCCATGCCGATCTTCTGGAAATCGCCCGCAAAGACGCGGCTTACGTCATCGAACGCGACCCCGAACTGACAGGCCCGCGCGGCAATGCGCTGCGCACCCTGCTCTATTTGCACCGCCGCGACGAAGCGATCCGCTTCCTGCATGCCGGCTGAAAGTGAACGTCCATGAACATGATCGACCCACGCCGCCCGCCACCCGCCTTCCGCAAAGGTTATGCGCTGTGTTCGCCGCAAAATATCCTGCAACCCGAGACATTTGCGAAGAGCGCGAAAAAGGCAATCGGCAAGGCGTTCAAGAAACCCGGCCGCAAGAAGGCGTGGAGCCAGGCGCTGGAAGAAGGCTGGAGCGTGAGGCTGGTCTATATGCGGCTTTTCGTTCCCGTATTCCACGCCACGAGCGCCGGCACAGAAGTGGATGATCTGGACGACGAGGATTGATATAGTCCATTGAATGGACTAATCTAATGCTAACTCTTAACGCCCGAGGTTAGCCGTGCAGATATCCGTGACGGATGCAAAAAGTCAGCTTACCGAACTGGTGCGCCGCGCCGAAGCCGGTGATGAGGTCATTCTCACCCGTCATGGCCACGCCGCCGTGCGGCTGGTTCCGGTCACTGCCGTGGCGGATAAAACATCCCGCAGGGCCGCGCTCGCAAAAGTGCGCGCGACTGTCGCCAACAAAGCCAATGATGGCCCGGATGCCGCGCATAGTCAGGATTTTCTCTATGACGAGCATGGCCTTCCGAAATGATCGTCATCGATACGTCGGCTCTGATGGCGATCCTGCTCGATGAACCCAAAGCGGATGCCTGCGCCGCAGCGCTCGAAACGGATGAGCCTCTACTCATTTCCGCGGGGACGCTTGCGGAGGCCATGATCGTGGCGCAGCGGCGCGACCGCAGCCGGGAACTGGAGATGCTGATCGAAGGTCTGAGCGCCGAAATCAAACCCGTTACCCCCAAATCGGCACATGGCGTTTCCGAAGCTTACCGCATCTGGGGCAAGGGCATCCATCGTGCCGGACTGAATTTCGGCGACTGTTTTGCCTACGAACTGGCGAAAACCGAGGGTTGCCCTTTGCTTTATGTCGGCAACGACTTTTCGCAGACGGACATCCTCGGCGTTCTCTAACCGTCAAACCGGCGCAATCATCTTCGGCGGCGTGAAATCCGGGGCCACCAGACCGCCGGATATCAAGAGCTTTGCCGCATCTTCCGGCGTCATATCCAGCATCACGATCTTGTCTTTCGGCACGAACAGCAGAAAACCGGCTGTCGGCACCGGTGTCGGCGGCAGGAAGACGGCGACCATCTGCTGGCCCATTTCATTGAAACGATGGGCAAGCTCGCCTTTGGCCTCGGAGGCGACGAAGACCATCGCCCAAGTGCCGGATGACGGAAACTCGATCAGGCCGACCTTCTTGAAGGAGTTCGAATGCTCCTTCAGGACGGATTCGAACAGCTGCTTGATGCTCTTGTAGATCGGCCGCACCAGCGGCATGCGGTTGAGGATGGATTCGCCGACGCCGAAAATCCATTTGCCGATGAGGTTATTGCCGAGAAAGCCGATGAGGGTGATGCCGACGACGGCGATCAGCAGGCCGAAACCGGGAATAGCCACATCGAAATATTGTTCGGGATCGTAACGGGCGGGAATATAGGGCTTCACCCAGCTATCCGCCCATTGCAGGAAACTCCACACCAGCCACATGGTGATGGTGACGGGCGCGAGGATCAGAACGCCCGTGAGGAAACTATTGCGCAGGCGGGCTGCGAATGAAATTTTTACTGGAATATCGGTCATTTACCGTTCGGAATTAAGCGTTGACGCTATCGAAACCCGGATGAAAACCGACAATGCCGGATGGAGTTCCACCATGCAAGCGCAGGGCCAACAAATATTTGTCAGGAATGCCTTTGCTGTGCAGGCCGTCGAAACGCTCAAATCCAAATCGGCCGTAATAGGCAGGACTGCCCGCCAGAATGCATCCGGCCGCTTCGAGCCGATCCAGCATTGAAAGTCCCTCATGCACGAGGCGCGACCCAATGCCCTGACCTTGCCTCTCCGGAGAGACCGAAATCGGGCCGAGAGCAAACCAGCGGCCTTCCGAATCCGAGACGGTGACCGGCGAAAAAGCGACATGGCCGACGATCTGCCCGCCATCCTCCGCCACCAGAGAAATGGTGAGCGCATCCGCATTGCGCAGCCTGCCGACGATCAGGTGTTCGGTCTGGTCGCTAAACGGCATATCCCGGAACGCCGCTTCCGTCAGCGCTCCTATCGCCTCTTCATCGCCCTGCCGCTCCGGCCTGATGATCATTCAACGGTCACCGATTTCGCCAGATTGCGCGGCTGGTCCACATCCGTGCCCATGAAGACGGCGGTGTGATAGGCGAGTAGCTGGATCGGCAGCGAAAACACCATCGGCGCAATCAGTTCGTCAACTGTCGGCAGCGTGATCGTCGCCATTGTATCGAGCTTGGAAGCCGCAGCCCCCTTCTCATCGGTGATGAAGATGATGCGGCCGCCGCGCGCGGCGACCTCCTGCATGTTCGAAACGGTCTTTTCGAAGAAGCGGTCATGCGGTGCGATGACGATAACAGGCATGTTCTCGTCGATCAGCGCAATCGGGCCATGCTTCAGCTCGCCGGCGGCATAACCCTCGGCGTGGATATAGGAGATTTCCTTGAGCTTCAGTGCGCCTTCCAGCGCCAGCGGGAAGCTGGTGCCACGGCCGAGATAAAGCACATCCTTGAAACGTGACAGATCGCGCGACAGCGCTTCGATCTGCGGCTGGATGATGTTCAGAACCTTGCTCATGATGCGCGGCATCTCGATCAGATGCTGCACCAGTTCCTTTTCCTGGCCGGGTTTCAGCGTACCGCGCGCCTTGCCGGCGGCGATCGCCAGCGAAGCAAGAACAGCCAGCTGGCAGGTGAACGCCTTGGTGGAAGCGACGCCGATTTCAGGGCCGGCAAGAATTGGGAAGATGGCGTCGGATTCGCGGGCAATGGTCGATTCCCGAACATTGACGATAGCGCCGATCTTGAGACCGTTTTCCTTGCAATAACGCAGCGACGCCAGCGTATCGGCCGTCTCGCCGGATTGCGAAATGAAAAGCGCCGCCTGAGACGGCTGAAGCGGCATTTCGCGGTAACGGAATTCCGAGGCGACATCGATTTCCACCGGCAGACGGGCATAACGCTCGAACCAGTATTTGCCGATCAGGCCCGACAGATAGGCTGTGCCGCAGGCGGAAATGGCAAGACCGGAAAGCTTGGCGAAATCGATTGCGGTATCGGCCTGCTTCACGGTCTTGGAAGCGAAATCCACATAATGGCTGAGCGCATGGGAAATGACTTCCGGCTGCTCGTATATTTCCTTTTCCATGAAGTGGCGGTGGTTGCCCTTGTCGACCACATAGGCCGTCGCCTGCGAAATCTGACGCTCGCGCTTCACCGGTTTGCCGGAGAAATCGATGATTTCCGCACCTTGACGGGTCACGATGGCGCAATCGCCATCCACCAGATAGGTGATCTCATTGGTAAAGGGCGACAGCGCGATGGCATCGGAGCCGAGGAACATTTCCCCCCGACCGTAACCGACGGCAAGCGGCGGGCCGGAGCGCGCCGAAAGCAGCGTGCCGGGATCATCCTTGAACATGACGACCAGCGCATAGGCGCCGGTGACGCGGTTCAGCATCTTCAACATCGCCTCGCGATGGCCGAGGCCCTCGCGGGTATATTTCGCCAGAAGCTGCGCCACCACTTCGGTGTCGGTCTGGGTGGTGAAGGTTGCGCCGCCGGCAGTCAATTCCTCGCGCAGCTCGGAGAAGTTTTCGATGATGCCGTTATGAACGACGGCCACGCCGTCGACAAAATGCGGATGGGCGTTGGTTTCGTTCGGAACGCCATGGGTTGCCCAGCGGGTGTGAGCGATGCCGACCACGCCCGGCAGCGGCTCTTCCGAAAGCCTTTTCTCCAGATTGAACAGCTTTCCTTCCGCCCGGCGGCGGTCCATCGCGCCATTGTCGATGGTGGCGACACCAGCCGAATCGTAACCGCGATATTCGAGACGCTTCAGCGCATCGACAAGCCGTTCAGCAACGGGCTGGGTTCCGACAATTCCGACAATTCCGCACATATATTTCTCCAGACGGCGATCTCTTCGCCGAAACTTCCAGAGTATTTTCGCATTTCACTGAAATGCAAAAATACTCCACCTTTTTGTTCTGACGCATTTCCGGACGTAAACCGCTGCACACTTTTACTGGAAATGCTTTAACCGTTTCCCTGAAATCGGCAATTACGCCGCCGGTCACTTTCGGTATCGCTCGGTAACGTCTTTCAAGAGGACTTTTTCTTCGCTTCCTTCAGCGCTTTTGCCCGCTCGCGCACAACGGTCGCCCGGCCCGGCTTCATCTCCTGCCGCGCGCGCCCGAAGGCTAGCGCATCATCAGGCACGTCATCGGTAATCACGCTGCCGGAGGCGATATAGGCTCCCTCTCCAATGGTGACAGGAGCGACCAGCGACGAGTTCGAACCGATGAAGCTATTGGCACCGATCCGCGTTTCTGCCTTGTTGTAGCCGTCGTAATTGCAGGTGATGGTGCCCGCACCGATATTGCTGCCCGCGCCGATGAAGGCATCGCCGATATAGGTCAGATGGTTGACCTTGGCGCCCGCGCCGATCTCCGCTTTCTTCACTTCGCAGAAATTGCCGACCTTGGCATTGGCGTGCAGATTGGCGCCCGGGCGCAATCGCGCATAGGGACCGACTGTCGCACCCTCGGCGACATAAGCCCCTTCCAGATGTGAAAACGCATGGATGACGGCACCCGGCTCGATGGTGACGCCGGGACCGATGACGACATTCGGTTCGATCAAAACGTCCTGACCGATCTTCGTGTCATAGGAGAGAAACACGGTCTCCGGCGCAATCATCGAAACACCGTCCACCATCAATTCGTGGCGGCGACGTTCCTGCCAGAGCTTCTCGATAAAGGCCAGTTCGGCGCGGTTGTTACAGCCGACCAGCTCGGCTTCCGGCGCGTCGATGGCGACAGCGCGGCGGCCGAGGGAACGGGCGATTTCGACCACATCGGTCAGATAATATTCGCCCTTCACATTACTGTTGCCGATCCGGTCGAGCAGGTCCAGCGCGTTGCGACCGTTGATGGCCATCAGGCCACTATTGCACCAGGTGACTTTACGCTCCGCATCGGTCGCATCCTTCTCCTCACGGATAGCAACAAGCTCACCATCCTTTACGAGAAGCCGGCCGTAACCGGTTGGGCGATCGGTATGGAAACCGATGACGGCGACATCGGCGCCGGCGGCAATCGCCTCACGCGCCCGGTCGAGCGTTGCAGACGTGATGAGCGGCACATCGCCATAGGCAACAATGAGATCGTCGAAACCACGTTCGATGGCCTGGCGGGCGGCAAGAACCGCATGGCCGGTGCCCTTGCGTTCCGTTTGCAGGAAAGCTTCGACCTGAAGGCCCTGCATGCTTGCGGCGGCAGCGACATTGTCGGCATCGCGCCCGACCACCAGCGCCACCGCGCCGACACCCGCTCCAGCCACCGCCTCCACCACATGCCCGATCATCGGGCGTCCCGCGACCGGATGAAGCACCTTGGATTTCGACGACTTCATGCGCGTGCTGTCGCCCGCTGCGAGAATAACGGCTAGAGAGCTGCGCTCCATAAGACCTCCAACACCCTGTCACCGGCCACAGGACGGCCGCAACAGTGGCAATGTTTGACTTGACGCCGACCGGTTTAACGGACGGGCGCATCGGTGATTTCTTTCCGGCACTGCTATAACGGCGCCCCACTTAAGAAACCATGCAAATCTCCACCAAATTTCCACGCCGATTTTCATCAAACGTGATCGGCGACTGCCTGGCATGATCTATTTTCGGGAATTGCGGGCCGTGAATTCGAGTATCTGCTGACGGCCGTTCTCAATCAGCCTTTCCATCTCGCGGCGGGCCGCGGCCTCATCGTGCAGGCGAAACGCTTCCACGAGCCTCAGATGGGAGGCGGACACGTCGGAAATCTCGTTGGGATCAGCTTCCGGATTGCTCATCCGGAAAATACCCGCGAGGGCCGCCTTTATCAGCGAACCGACCGTGCGCATGAACGGGTTGCCGGACATTTCGGTAATCAGGACATGGAAATTCATATCCGCAAGCGCCCGCTTTTCCTTGGAATAGGCCGTGTTGCCCATCTCATTGGCGTAAGCGACGAGCTTTGCAATATCGCCGTCTTTTGCCCTGATAGCGGCAAGCCCCGCACCATAGGGTTCGAAAGCGAGGCGGATATCGTAGAGGTGCAAAAGGAATTCGTCGCTGACACCCGCCTCGAAATGCCAGAGCAGCACTTCGCTGTCGAACATGTTCCAGTTTTCGCGTTCCGTCACCCGGGTGCCAATACGGGCCTTGGGAGAAATCATGCCCTTGGCCGTCAGCGTCTTCATCGCTTCGCGCAGAACCGTGCGGGATACTTTCAGCCGCTCCATAAGCTCGGCGTCGCCGGGCAGAATATCACCCGTCTTGAAGGTGCCGGACACGATATCAAGGCCTAGCTTGTGAACGACCTGTGCATGATTTGTCCGCAACTTTCGAAAACCGATCGCCGCATCGAGCATTCCGCGCTGCAAATGTCATGTCCTTCCGTTCGGTTGGCGATCTCAAAAATCGCGCCAGACGTGTATATCCAAAGTCACAATATAGTGAAAAACATCAAGTTGTCTGAAAAGCAAAGGCAAACTTCATCTGCAACGTAAAACACATGAAAATAACAAAGGCCGCACATGAATTTCATGTGCGGCCTGTTATCGGCGGGAATGGAAAGTCCCGTTACTGCGGCAGCTTGTCGTCCACGCCGGCAACGTAGAAGTTGAGGCCGAGCAGCACGCCGTCCTCGGCCTTTTCACCGGCCTTCAGCCATTCCGAACCGTCCTGCTTCTTCACCGGGCCGGTGAAGGGATGCAGCTCGCCCGACTTGATCTTGGCTTCGGTATCCTCGGCCATCTTCTTCACGTCATCCGGCATGTTGGTGTAGGGCGCCATGGTCAGGATGCCATCCTTCAGGCCGTCCCAGACGGATTCGGACTTCCAGGTACCATCGAGAAGAGCCTGCGTGCGCTTGATGTAATAGGCGCCCCAGGTGTCCTTGATGGCGGTCAGCTGCGTCTGCGGGCCGGCCGCGATCATGTCGGAAGCCTGACCGAAGGCCTTGATGCCGCGTTCGGCCGCAACCTGCATCGGCGCGGTGGTGTCGGTGTGCTGCGTCAGAATGTCGACGCCCTGGTCGATCAGCGCCTTGGCGGCATCGGCTTCCTTGCCGGGGTCGAACCAGGTATTGGCCCAGACGACCTTGACCTTGAACTCCGGATTGACCGACTGCGCACCGAGCACGAAGGCGTCGATGCCCATCACCACTTCCGGGATCGGGAAGGAAGCGATGTAGCCGGCAAGACCCTTCTTGGACATCTTTGCGGCGATCTGGCCCTGAATGTAACGGCCTTCATAGAAGCGCGAATTGTATGTCGCGACGTTTTCGGCGGTCTTGAAACCGGTGGCGTGCTCGAACTTCACCTTGGGGAACTTCTGGGCGACTTTCACGGTCGCATCCATGAAGCCGAAGGATGTGGTATAGACCAGCTCGCAGCCCGAGCGGGCCATGCGCTCGATGGCGCGTTCGGCATCCGGGCCTTCTGGAACGCTTTCAAGGAAAGGCGTCTCGATCTTGTCGCCGAAATGCGCCTGCAGTTCCTGGCGGCCGATATCATGCGCCTGCGTCCAGCCGCCATCGGTCTTTGAACCGACATAGATGAAGCAGACCTTCTTGGCGTCGGCGGCTTCCGCCGAGGAAACGACGCCGCCGAGAGCCGCAACGGAAGCGGCGAGTGCGATGACCAGTTTTTTCATTTTTACCCCTGTTGGTTTGGAGACTTGAGACTTCTTCACCTGTCCGGCACGAAGGATTTGCCCAGCGATGCCGGCGTGTTGATCAAGGTCGTGCGGCGATTATGCGAGATGATGACGAGCACGACAATAGTTGCAAGGTAAGGTAGTGCCGAAAGCAGTTGCGACGGCACGCCGATGCCGAAGGCCTGCGCGTGCAATTGCCCGATCGTGACGGCGCCGAACAGATAGCCGCCCGCCAGCAGGCGCCAGGGACGCCAGGAGGCGAAGACGACGAGCGCCAGCGCAATCCAGCCGCGCCCGGCCGACATGTTCTCCACCCATTGCGGTGTGTAGACAAGCGAGAGCTGCGCGCCGGCGAGACCCGCGCAGGCGCCACCGAACATGACAGCCAGATACCGCGTGCGGATGACATTGATGCCGAGCGCATGGGCGGAACCGTGATTGTCGCCGATCGCCCGAATCTTGAGACCAGTGCGGCTTTTGAACAGAAACCAGCTGATGCCGGCAACGAGCGCGATGGACATGTAGAAGATCAGGTCCTGCCGGAACAGCAAGGGGCCGAAGAAGGGAATCTCGGACAGAACCGGAAAGACGATGGGCTGCAGCTTGACACCCGGCAGGCCGACGAAGCTTTCACCCAGCATGCCGGAAACACCAAGACCGAGAATGGTAAGCGCAAGGCCCGTCGCCACCTGGTTGGTCACCAGTGTCAGTGTCAGGAAGCCGAAAAGCAGCGAAAAAACCGCGCCGGAAGCGATGCCGGCCAGAATGCCGAGATAGGGAGACCCCGTCATATGGGCGGTCGCAAAAGCGCAGACCGCACCCATGATCATCATGCCCTCGACACCGAGATTGAGGACGCCGGAGCGCTCCGCCACGAGCTCGCCGGAGGCGGCAAGCACGAGCGGCGTCGCGGCGGTAATGACGGTGAGAAGAATGGCCTGAAGCATATCCATCATGCCGCTCCTTCTTTGTGATGCGCCTTGCCGGTGAAGACGACCCTGATGCGATAGAAGATCAGCGTGTCGCAGGAGAGCACGAAGAACAGCATCAGCCCCTGAAACACGCGTGTCACCTTGTCCGAGACGCCAATCGAAAGCTGCGCCGCCTCGCCGCCCAGATAGGTCAGCGCCAGCACCAGCCCGGAAAGGATGATGCCGAGAGGGTTAAGACGGCCGAGAAAGGCGACGATGATGGCCGTGAAGCCGTAACCCGGCGAAATGCTGGGCTGGAGATGGCCAATGGAACCGGACGCTTCCGATATGCCCGCAAGCCCTGCCAGCGCACCGGAGAGCAGCAGCGAAAACCACACCATGCGGCTTGAGGAAAAACCGGCAAAACGCCCTGCCCGCGCCGACTGCCCGAGCACGGTAACCTCGAAGCCTTTCAGCATGTAGCGCATCATGAACCACAGCGCGATGGCCGCAACGATGGCGAAAACGAAACCCCAATGCGCCCGGCCAGATGCCAGCATTTCCGGCAGAACGGCGCTGTCGTTGAAGGGCTTGGTCTGCGGGAAATTATAGCCGCCCGGATCACGCCAGATGCCGCGCGTCAACCAGTCGAGAAACAGCTGCGCGACATAGACAAGCATCAGGCTGACGAGGATTTCATTGGTGTTGAACTTCGTCTTCAACAACGCCGGAATACCGGCATAAAGCGCGCCGCCGATGGCGCCCATCACCATCATCAGCGGCAGGATGAGCGGCGAATGCCAGTCGGGATAAAGCACCGGCAGGATGGAGCCGGTGATCGCGCCGATGGTGAATTGCCCTTCCGCGCCGATGTTCCAGTTATTGGAGCGATAACAGATCGACAGGCCGACGCCGATCAGGATCAGTGGCGCGGCCTTGATCGCCAGCTCATGCAGCGACCAGACCTCCAGAAGCGGCTCGACGAAAAACGCATAAAGCGCGTCCAGCGGGTTCTTGCCGAGCATGGCGAACATGACAGCGCCGACAAGCAGCGTCAGCACCAGCGCCAGAAGCGGCGAAAGAAGAGTGAATAGCTTTGAGACCCCTGCCCGTTTTTCAAGCTCAATGCGCATGCTGGGCGGCTCCCGAATGTGTGTGGATGCCGCCCATCAGCAGGCCGATCTTTTCAAGCGTCATGTCTTCCACGGGATGGGTCTCTGACAGCTTCCCGTCGGAAATGACAGCGATATTGGTGGCGACCTCGAAGATTTCATCGAGATCCTGACTGATGACGATGACCGCCGAGCCCGCCTTGGCGAGATCGACAAGCGCCTGGCGAATTCGGCTCGCCGCACCCGCATCCACACCCCAGGTCGGCTGGTTGACCACCAGCACGGCGGGCTGGCGGTCAAGTTCACGCCCGACGATGAATTTCTGCAGATTGCCGCCCGACAGCGACCCCGCCAGCGGATCGGCCCCGCTTTTGCGCACATCCATGGTTTCCGAGATGCGCCGCGCCGCCGCCTTGATAGTCGAGCCACGGATGATGCGCAGGAAACCGCCGGTCAGAAACGCCTTCCGATCAGAACGCGCCCGCGCCAGCAACAGATTGTCGGAAAGGCTCATGCCGGGAACGGCGGCGTGGCCATGGCGCTCTTCCGGCACAAAACCCGCGCCCATCAGCCGGCGGCCATTGATGCCGATGCGGCCGACCGGCTTGCCGCGCAGATGGATCGCATCATTATTATAGACCGGATATTCGCCCGAAAGCGCATCGAACAGCTCGCCCTGGCCGTTTCCGGCCACACCGGCAATCGCCAGCACCTCACCGGCGCGTACATTCATCGAAATCGATTTCAGCGCCACGGCAAAAGGCGTGCGTGGCGCAACCGAAAGCCCCATGACCTCGATCTGCGGTTGCCCGAGCGCGGCTCCCGTCGGCCGCGAAACGCTCGCGACATCGCTGCCGACCATCATACGCGCCAGAGATGCAGGCGTTTCCCTGCGCGGATCGCAGGCGCCCGTCACCTTGCCATGACGCAGAACGGTGGCCCGGTCGCAGATGCGCTGCACCTCTTCCAGACGGTGGCTGATATAAAGCACCGAACGGCCTTCGGCCTTCAGCTTCGCCAGCGTTTCGAACAGCTTGTCGGCCTCCTGCGGCGTCAGCACCGAGGTCGGCTCGTCGAGAATGATAAGGCGCGGGTTCTGCAACAGCGCGCGCACGATCTCGATACGCTGGCGCTCACCGACCGAAAGATCGGCCACATGCGCATAAGGGTCGAGCGGCAGGCCATAGGCGCGCGACAGCGTTTCCGCTTCCCTAGCGATTTCCTTCAGTGAAATTTTCGGGTCCAGAGACAGGGCGATATTTTCAGCGACCGTCAGCGCCTCGAACAGGGAAAAATGCTGGAAAACCATGCCGATACCGAGGCTTCGGGCCTCGCTTGGCGAGCCCACGGAAACCGGCCGGCCCTGCCAGATAATGTCGCCCTCGGTCGGCGAAAGAACGCCGAACAGCATCTTCACGAGCGTGGACTTGCCGGCGCCGTTTTCACCCAGAAGCGCATGGATTTCGCCCGGCGCTATATCGAGGTCGATGCCGTTGCAGGCGGCGAAATTGCCGAACAGCTTTGTCAGCTTGCGAACAGACAGGAGAGGCACGGCCTCCGGCGCCAAATTTCCAGTCACTGGTCCCTCTCTCACCGGCAGCTCATGCTTTCTTTGAAGCACTTCGACAGCTGCGGTTATTGTTCCCAATCACGGGGCAATGCGTATGCAATGCTGCGCGACCATGATGTATTGATAACTGTTTTGCTGCTGCGCACAACTGAAAAAGAAGCTGCTTAAATGCAATTTGCACAAGCAATAAACGGCTTTAGATTTTCCTTACTTTGCGCCCAGCGACGGAAAAAACTGCAATATTCCACCGATGCAATAGAGATAGATGCCGCTCGCCACGAATGCGACCACAGCCCATGTCGGCGTTTCGAAATGCATCAGCAGCGCATAACCGCCAAGCGCGCACCAGACGAAAACGACGGCCAGATTGAGCGGCCGCAGGCGCTTCACCCGCACCGGATGCAGAAAATTGATCGGCAGGAACGTGAGGAACACCGAGACGGTAACCACGGTCATGGCCGTGGTGGCGCTGGCATCCATGACGAAGAGCGTGAACACCACCATGTTCCACACGACCGGAAAGCCGGAGAAGAAATATTCATCCGTCTTCATGCCCATATCGGCGTAATAGATGGCGCTCGATACCACGATCATGCCCGCCGCCACGAAGGATAGCGGCTCGCCGATCATGCCGCTCTGGTAAAGCGCAAAGGCGGGCAAAAGCACATAGGTCACGTAGTCGATGATATTGTCGAGCGTATCGCCCGACCAGTTGGGCAGAACTTCCTTCACCCGCACCTTGCGGGCAATGGGTCCGTCGATACCATCCACCAGAAGCGCAAGCCCCAGCCACCAGAACATGTCGACAAAACGGTGTTCGGCGGCGGCGACGACGCCGAGAAAGGCCAGAAACGAACCGGAAGCCGTAAGCATATGGACGGAAAAGGCGCGGATTTCCGCGTAGGGAACACGCTTGTAGTTGAAAATTTTCATGGTCAGCGTCTGCGCCCCGCTTTTCATCCGCCCTGTTCATTCCGGTATGCGGCCATTCACCACGCTTTGCAACCGGCTCAATCCGCTTATCCTAAGACTAATATAGTGGCACAACCAACGAATCTTCGTGACTGAATGTTCCGGCCCCGAAGTGGATTTGCCCGCGCAAAGACACTATGATGTTCTGGAAATAACAACGGATCAGGACCATGAGACACTTCGATATCGCCATAACAGGTGCGGGACTTGCGGGCCAGATCGCGGCCATCGCGCTGGCGCGGGCCGGCCGTCACGTGGCGCTCATTGCACCTTCCAGCGACAGGAAGGACCAGCGCACCACGGCGCTGATGGACCAGTCCATCCGTTTCATGGACCGCCTCGGCCTCTGGTCTCGCATCGCCCCTGCGGCCGCACGCCTTTCCACCATGCAGATCATTGACGGCACCGATCGCCTGCTGCGCGCGCCGACCGTGCAGTTCCGCTCTTCCGAAATCGGGCTGGATGCCTTCGGCTGGAATATTCCCAATGAGGCGCTGCTCGGCGTTCTCAGCGAAGCGGTCGAGCAGGAACACAATATTACCCGCCTCGACACCACCGCCGAGACGATCGACATCGGCAACGACCGCGTCTCCGTGACGCTTGCAGACGGCGAAACGCTCTCTGCGGATTTCCTCATCGGCGCGGATGGCAGGAAGTCGATGGTGCGGGATGCGGCCGGCATCGGCGTCAAATCGTGGTCCTATCCGCAGACGGCCATTGTTTTGAACTTCGGCCATAGCCGGTCGCATGGCAATGTCTCGACGGAATTCCACACCCCCACCGGTCCTTTCACCCAGGTTCCCCTGCCCGGCAACCGCTCCAGCCTCGTCTGGGTCGTTACCCCGCAACAGGCGGAGGAACTGACGGCATTGCCGCTGGAGGCGCTCAACCTGCGGATCGAGGAGCGTATGCAATCCATGCTGGGCGCTGTTACCGTGGAGGACAGCGTGCAGGCATGGCCGCTTTCTTCCATGACGGCGCACCGCTTCGGCAAGGGCCGTGTCGCCCTGATCGGTGAGGCCGCGCACGGTTTTCCGCCCATCGGCGCGCAGGGTTTGAACCTCAGCCTGCGCGACATCATTTCGCTGACGGAACTGCTCGGTGCCGTCTCCGACCGCCCCATTGCCGCTGACGCCGGCAGCAGCTTTGACCGCAGGCGGCGTGCGGATGTCTACAGCCGCACCCTCAGCGTCGATCTCCTGAATCGCTCACTGCTTTCCGATCTTCTGCCAGTGCAGGTGGCGCGCGCGGCGGGCCTGCATGTCCTCTCCGGCATCGGCACGCTCAGAAGCATGGTCATGCGCGAAGGCATCGAGCCCGGCCGCGGGCTGAAGGCCCTGCCCTCGCTGCTGTTCGGCAGCTTCAAAAAGGCTGGATGAAATAGACCACGCCTGTCAGCGTGAGGACCGACAGCACCGTCGAGATGAGAATCGTCGCCGACGCCCTTTCCTGCCAGACATGATATTGCTGGCCGATGACGAAGACATTCGTCGCGGTCGGCAGCGCTGCCAGCAGCACGGCGGAATAGATCCACACCGGCTCGAAACGCCCGAGCGACGAGAGCACAAAATAAGCCGCGAGCGGATGCAGGATCAGCTTGGCCGGCACGATATAGCTGATTTCCACCGGCACCCGTTTCATCGGGCGAAGCGCCAGCGTCACGCCCATGGCAAACAGCGCGCACGGCGCTGCGGATTGCGCCAGATAATCCACCAGTCGCTGCACCGCCTCCGGCGGCTGCCATGACAGCGAGGCAGCGAGGAAGCCTGCTATCACCGACACGATGAAGGGATGGGTAATGACCTTGCGCGCCACATCCAGTGCAAGCTTCGCCGGGGAGCGCTTGTCACCGCCCGCAACCGCCATCATCGCCGGCGCGACGATGAAATGGGCGGCGTTTTCCAGACAGACGATCAGCGCCACCGGCACCGCCGCCTTTTCGCCGAGCGCCAGCAGCGCAAGGCCCGGCCCCATATAGCCGATATTGCCATAGCTCGCCGCGAAACTCTGGATGGTGGTTTCGGCGAGGCTGTTCTTTCGCACGAACCGGCCGATCAGGAATACAGCCAAGAAAATGCCGTAAGTGCAGGCAAGGCTGGCGGCAACGAAATCCATGCGCGCCAGCTCTTCCACCGGCGTTTTCGACACCAGCTTGAAAAACAGCGCCGGAAGCGCGGCATAGATGATGAATGTATTCAGCCAGCCCATCGCCTCAACGGGCTGTTTCGTGATGCGCGCCGCGCCGTAACCGATGAAGATCAGGCCGAAAAACGGCAAAAGCAATCCGACGATATCGGCCACGGTCTTTCCCCTGCCTCTAAAATACGCGGAGGCTTAGCCGATTTTCATCAGGATCGGAAAGGTCTCCTGGAACCAGATCGCCACATTGGTGATGAAACCGGACATGAAAGCGATACCGGTGAGCACCAGCAACACGCCCATCAGCTTTTCCACGAGACCAAGATGGCGACGGAAGCGCACGAGGAAACGCATGAAGGAACCGGAAAAAGCAGCCGCGATCCAGAAAGGCACCGCAAGGCCAAGAGAATAGACGGCAAGCAGCGCCGCACCGTCGCCAACCGTGTCGCGCGAAGCGGCAACACCGAGGATCGCGCCCAGAACCGGACCGATGCAGGGCGTCCAGCCGAAGGCGAAGGCAAGGCCCATGACATAGGCACCGGACAGCGTGGCCGGCTTGCCCGCCCCCTGAAACCGCGCTTCGCGCGAAAACACGCCGATGCGGAAAACACCGAGAAAGTTAAGGCCCATCAAAATGATGATGAAACCGCCGATCTTGGCGAGAATATCGAGATTCTGGCGCAACAATGTGCCGATGGTCGAAGCGCCGGCACCCAGCGCCACGAAGACCGTGGCGAAACCGAGCGTGAAAAAGAAAGCCGAAACCAGCACCGCCTTGCGCACCTCGGGCCGGGGCGCCGCATCCTCCGTCTTGAACTGCTCGACAGAAATACCCGCCATGTAACAAAGGTAAGGCGGCACCAGCGGCAGGACGCAGGGCGACAGGAAAGACAAGGCACCAGCCAGAAGCGCGCTGAACAGGGAAATATCGGCAATCGACAAGAAAGAACTCCGGATCCCGTAAAGCCCGCCGCGATTCGTAAAAGATTCGCCGGCACTTCACGCTTTTATTTTCGCACATGTCATTGCCGTAAAACGATTTCACCCGTTTGCCGGACATGTCTGAGCCGCTTTTATCCCCAGCCGCCCCCTGTCTCCAATCACCTTTTCGGGGGTGCGACAAAAAAAACCGGATTGATTGTAGAAAGCGCTTTTTTTGGGTTGACCGAACGGATCGCTCTACCTATGTTCCGCGCACTTCCGAAGGGCAACCAAGCCCCGACACGGGAGAGCGTAGCTCAGCCGGTAGAGCAACTGACTTTTAATCAGTAGGTCCAGGGTTCGAATCCCTGCGCTCTCACCACAAAATCAAATAAAATCAATCACTTACCGGCGATTTTGATGCATCGTGCGACCACCTTGCGACATTGTGCGACTAAAAAATGTCGCACAAGTCGCACGCTAGTTTGAAGCACTAAACGGGCTTTCCGCCAGCCCAGCGCGTCAACCTCGATATAATCAGATCGGAAATCCACATGGCGCTGGTACCAGTCAGGAACGCGGCTGCATTCATTGTCGCGATAGGATCCTCCGGCAAAGGCCAGTTGATGCTGTATAGGTAGTGCAGCAACGGCGTCGTGAGGTATGCAGCCGCCAGAGCACCACAGACGGGCGAGGCAATCATTTCCTTCCAGGTAACATTCGGACGGGACAGCGCCCGCAGGACGCCACCGAAAAGGCCAGCAAGCAGCACACCCAGCTTGATACCAATTGCATCGAGAAAATCAAAAAAGGACATGACGCCAGCGCTTTCGGATCAGGAATTATGAGCGCATTCTGGCATCATGCCCATGCAGTCAAATGAGGGACGTCACGCAGCCGGCCGCACCAGGCCGAGACGCGGAACCAAACCTTCAATGATAACGCACCGCTGGAGCCAGTTAACGTCTGCAGTCGGCGCTGCAGTCGCACCGAAAGCGGGAGCGAACCTGTAGGCGGAATTTGCGTCATCATTGACGGGATCACATGCAATGCCGCCATAGACGATCGGCATCCATCCGCCTGCACCTGACAGCGCACCCCACATCAAGGCACCGCCTGAATAGGTGCGCAAACCATTATTCGCCCGCGTGATGAAGCTTGTTGAAGGCGTCCGCTGCAGAGGGTTTGCCTTGACGAGCATAATCCCAGTGATTGTCTTCCCTGCCATCGAGGCGCGCTCAGCGGCATCAAAGGCGTTTGACAAGCTTGAGAAATGGCCGTTCGCATCCGCCGGCTTTACCCGCGCGGAATAGGTCGCTCCGGATCCTGAAAAAATATTCGCCGGGTCCGTATCCTTGGTGACGGTATTGCCAGCCACATTCTGGAAATTCACAGGAACCGAGCCAGTCCAGTTGGAAAGATCGCCATTACCAAACAGTTGCGTGCCGATCGGCAATTCCATCCAGCTGACCGTAGAGAACGCGCCGGCCTTGGAACTAATGAACCGGCCCATAAGGGCATCAGCAACGATCTGCGCACCCTTGGAGTTCGCCTCAGTGTCGGACAGATGCACGCCTGGCACGGGCTCACCCGGGCGGTAAAGCGACGCATCTTTGCCCGCCTCCATTATCCGCGCATGACTATCAATCAGCGTGAGGCTGGGAAACACCGAGGCAACACCACGAATGGCGTTATAGACGTTGTCATATCCAGCGGTATCGCGCCACGGGTTTTGCGTCGTTATAGCCTGGGGAACGCCCTGCCATTGCCAACTGATCAGACCGACGATGGACCAGAACAGGCCCCGGCCGATCGGGAGGGCATTACCCGGCGTTTCAAAGCTCGACATGTTATGGCCGTGATGGGTGATAGCCAGGTCGGGCTTTGGAATGGCATCTACGGCGGTAGGCTTTCGCGACGCTTCAAACATACAACCAGCAACCTGCCCCGGCAGGGCGGCCAGATAAATGACAATGGAACCGCGCGTGCCGGTACGAAGGGTGACTGGCGCGGCATATTCCTTCGGGCCATTCGCGGAGGAACCGCCCCACTCCGCCCAGCGGTAAAGGACAATCGTATAATCGTAGAGATTACCGAGCGCGACGACGAATTTGTAATATGGCCCGAACTCAGAATAACCGGTGCTGTCTGCGTTGATGAAGACGACGGCGTTCTGTCCAGCCTCCAATTTTGCCTTGAGCGGACCGAAGGCGTTGACCTCCCGAACCGGGCCGCCATTCGAGCCGCGCCAAGGCGCGAGAGCGGTCAAACCACGGCCAGGCTTTCCGCGAGCAAGCGAGGTGGACGCCAGACGCCGCAACGATGTTGTCATTGAACCGACACCTTGCAATTCGGAGCCGTCGCACCCGTCAATGACACAAAAACGTTGCCGGCGCTGACAAAGACGACCTGCCGGATTGGATCGCCGTTGCCATCGACATTTGCAGCGGAAAGCTTGCCGTCAGGCACCGGCACCTGGTCAGCGCCGTCGGCGCACTGGGTAAGCAGCTGGAGCGTTCCGCCGCCTAGGGATCCGGAGTAAGAGAGGACGCGATAGCCTGCGTCACTCTTTGCCTCGACGCCCATATTCTCAGTCACGTTCTGCGTAAAAGTTCTTGTCGGCATGTGTTAGCTCCAGCATCCTTGCCGCTGTCCGTTGCGGTCGTTTCCGATCACCCTTTCCGCACCCGGCCGATCGGCGGCGATCAGCGCCACCAGGCCAGACGGGGAAAGATTATTTTTCGCCCACCCCGCGCAGCTGGTCGCAGGCATCGACTGGCAGGCCGTTGCTGCGAAGGCCAAGAACGCAAAGCTGAAAATCTGTTTTGGTCTGCAGGCTCGCATCATCACCCTTTCTCTGCATCTCGACCTTGGCGGACGCTACGGCCATTTCCGCGATCGCGGCGGATTTGCCATCCCGCTTCGCTGCCGGCACCATCACAAGCGAGGCGACGGCATATGTGGCGGCAATACCCGCCACTGCGCCGCCGATCGCCACCAGCGCGATTTTGAGGCGGTCAAGCATCGCCTATACCCAAAGCGCGGCGAACGGCCGGCATGGTGGAGATTGCGTAGATCGCGAAGCCGACGACGACGGCCAGCAGCGCGATCTGCACTCGCCAATCGAGTTGGAAAGCACCCAACTTCTCGGTGATCGTCGTGCCTGAAATACCTCCCGCAAGTAACCAGGTCCAAAAGCGACCCGATTTCCGCACTGGTTTCGCTTCCGGTTTAACGGTTTTTACCGGGCCCGCAGGCGCACCGGTCGGCTTCGCTTTGGAAGGCTTCGGAGAGAGTGTCGCCGGCGTGTCCGCCGCAGTCATGAGCGCAGCGAGGTCGCGAACATGGCGCAAACGTTGTTCAACCTGCTCCGGCTTCACCAGGGATCTGTTCAACCCGTCGCCGGCGTAAAAACTCTGCCCACGCGTCACCTGGCGATGAGCACCTTGCGTTTCGGAGAGAACCGGGAAGCTTGCCCACTCCTGTGCAAGCTTCAGGCCAAACTGGACAAGATTGAGCTTACCGGAAATGAAATCTGCATAGCCGCGACGAAGGAGCAGATAGTATCCCAAGCGATCCTGCAGGCCTGACGAAAAGATTGTTCTGCCGTCGATAGAGCGAACTTCCTTGGCGATGCCCTGCAGCGTTGCGCGCATGAACTGATAACGGCCGGAAGCGCTCGAGGCCGTCTTATGACCCCAATTGCTACGCACCCACGTCTTGTTTCCCCAGTCTGCCTGGGCATCGACGATGTCGCCGTAGGTCATCTGGGTAAGCGGAACCGGCAGGTTTCCCTGCCGATTTCCAAATATCGTGTCATAGCCCTGCGGCGCTTCGATATCACCGATGAAATCCAGCAGGTTTTGCGCGTGCAATGGCACGGCGTCAGGCAGCTTTGCAGACATGAAAATGGCTCCGGTTTTACAACTGGAGCCATGGTAAGCGCGGAACGATACGGTCAAATGCGTCAGCTTTCCGGCTGTAGCAGCGCCTCCGCCTTTTCCGCATTAAGCGTTGCCGCGAGAAAAGCTTTCAACGTGTTGAAAAACTCACTGTCGCTCTCGATGATCTGGGCATCGTCCCATATGCCACGGAACTTTGCCGGCTGAAGTGCCTTGGCCGCCATGACGGTTTCAGCATCTGCGTTTGAAAGCCTTACCCAGAGTGTCGTTTTATAGAGGCGATACGGTTCGGCGATCGGCTCCAAATACGGATCCGGCTCATTTCCGGCCGCGAGCCAGTCGACATAGTCTTGCGCCGTGACGACGCAGCTTTCATGAGCGCCACTATCCAGCACGCGAGAGACAATTTGCAGCTCCGCACCAGGCGGCGTGATAAGTCGCCATTTCGTCATAGTTCGCACCCCGTGAAATACAAGTTGAGAGGACCAGCGGATGCACGAAGCCAACCCGCGTCGCCGGCAGCAAAACCGGTTCCCGATGTCGATATCTGAATTTCACCCGCGTACTCAGAAGAGCCACCTGAAAAATTCCATCCAGTCACACCCTGGGCGGCTCCCCAAGTCGTGAAGATGCCTGAGCCTTGAACAACGGCACCCGTAGGAGCGGCACGCGCCACCACGTTGTAATTCACGACAAAGGTGGCCTGGGAAGAACTGGTAGACGTCCCGAACGCGGGTACGGCACCAGCACCTTTTGTGAGGAAGCCAGGCAGATAACGACGGCAAAGGCGATCTTCATGCACAGGATCGCGCGGCGAAAATGGATCCGTCTCAAGCGTGGCATCGCCCTGGACAAAAGAACACCAGGTGATGTCATAGTTGCCCGCCTGCCTTGGCGTCAAAACCGTCGCAGCCTCAACATAATCATTTGCGGAACCGAGCACCTTGCCCGAAATTCCGGGAACAGAGACACCCCAACACCGCCGATTTGTAGCGGCGGAATAAATCGTCGTGGGGGTGCCGGCGGCAAACGTCATCGGCATGGTGACAGCCGAGGAGCCGCCCGTCCCGAAATTCTGAACGAGCTCGGCCGCGAGAGTTTCGTTTCCAGCTGGGCCGGTCACGTAGGAAGTTAGCGTGTGATCTCCCTTTACGCTTGTCACATCCTCGATACGCTGTGCGATGCGAAGCGTTCCGCTGGTCGGAGCGGACGCGAAGTTATAGCGCATCACATATTTTGCGCCACCGAACGCAGCGCCCAGCGCCAGTTGAAACTGAGAGACGACAACAGGCTGATTGGTGTTGTTCGTAACAAACCAGCGATCGAAGACGTAGGCCGACGCTCCGGCGCTGACCGTCTGGCCACCGCGATTGAGGATCGTACCGGCACCATTGATAAGCCGGTTTCTCAATCCGGCCAGAATGCCGCCGTTGATGGAGCCCACCTTGCGAATGGGATTTCCGAGCATATCGAGCGGACCCGTCATGCTGTCGCCGGTTCTATTGAGCCCCGAAATGAAAAAGCTGCGGAAAAGCGTGCCGTTCCCGCGCAACATGATCGCACCGCCCGACGCAAGCACGAGAGACGACGCTCCGTCGATTGTCTCCGCACCGCTCGGAACGATCGTCAGCGTACCAGCACCGACGTTCTTTATCGCACAGTTGAAATTCGGACCCATCATCGCGGCCGGACCGAGCGTGAATGTGATAGCTGTCGCCTTGTTTGCGATCAGGCAAAGCCCTTTATCGTCGGGTCCGATGGCGTAATCGTCCGTCTTCACCGCTTCGAGGTACGCGAAAGAACCGTCGTTTTTCTGATCCTCCCGGGCCATAGCTATGCCGCCAGCCGTCGCCCCGTCGTGGCCGTGAAAACGTTTCGTCGTTTCGTTCCAGACAAGGACACCGACGCCGTATGTTTTGGCAGCAATCTCTGCGGCCGTGCCTTTAAGCTGCTGAATGATAGTCGCCATGTCTTTTCCTTCAAGCGTCGGTAACCCGGCCGAGATCGCCGGGGAAAAGCTGCATCGGATCGGTCACCCGACCGAGATCGTAAAAGGTGCCCGGTGCGAAACCGGTGTACCCAGCCTGGGCGGCATCGACGAGGTTTTGAGCCTGCCCCGCCGCATCGATGGATTGTGCGGCGAACTCGGCAGACTGCTGTGCAAATCCCTCAGCGGCCAACTCGGAGGCCTCAGCCTGCGCAACCAACTCGGCAACCTGGTCGACATACTCACCGATCGCACCGGCGAGTGGCCCAGCCTTGAGCGTATCGCCGTCGAGATAGATTAGACTGCCATCGGGAATGCCGGCCTCAAGCATGACGCCAGGCGCGCCGAATTCCCGAACAACGGAACGATCGACGTCACGACGCAATTCCTGAAGCGTCACGCCAATTTTGGAGAACTCGCGCTCCAGAGCATCGGGACTGATCTGCGTTCCATTGCGGACGCCAGCGGAGCGCTCGTAAAGCCGGTCACCCACAACGATGTATTCTGTGAGATTTGAAATGGGACCCGGGAATTCGATCGTGAAGAAATCGAATGGCTGTCCTGAAACCTTGGAAACCCCGACAGTGACCGGTGCCCACTCACCACCGGCCACCGGCCGCGTGAAAACGGCGACGTCATCCAGGTCAAAGACACGGAAATTAAAAGGGCCGTAACTTGACCCTCCATCGCCAATGAGGATCTGGCTCAAGCGCAACTGGCGCGGCAATGGATAAGGTGTATCGGCCATAGTCGCCCTGCCTGAAATTTCGATCAGGCAGAGCTTAAGCGAGCGGTTGAGACGTTAAATGCGGTTGGACCGGTAAGCGCTTAGAACAAACACTCCCGCAGCCGCGAGGTTCAGCAATGACCAAATTTCGCGGTTTAGGTGCGTCGGTAAAAATGGATTGAATATTGCCGCGCAAATCAGGAGCGCAGCGGCCAATCCCCTGTCACTATTCCAAACAGAGATTGCGCTGAAAACACCTGCAGAAAAAACAATCACCCTAAGCAGCTGATAATAGCCATACGGCCAAGGAGCCAGTGCAAATATGAGAGCGGCTGCGGCCGAGATGGACACCAACTTTAGAGGCTTCACGGGCCACACTCCTCTCTTTAAGGCCACCCAAACAAATGCGAAAATCAGAAGCAGACCAAAAATAAAAGGCCAATAATCAACGGCGAAGTTGGTGAAATCTTCCAGCAAAGTTGAGGGGCCGAGCGACGGCGAATGAGGAAGGTCCCTAGCTTCAGGAAGATTAATCACGATTATCCTATGGTAGCTGATTCTCCATCGTACAACTTAAACACGCCTCGCAACAAAAGAGAAGCTAAGCAGTTACTTGTCCCCAAACGCTGCATCGGGATCAGGCAGACGATGGAACATCAGCTCCCCGGGCTCCCACCAGTGCGATGCTTTGGCCTTTTGCGCCTTGAAACTTTTGTCCGCATCTGGATCAAGTAACCATTGCAACTGGTCAACGAAGGCGCGGCGATACCAGTTACGTGTCGCAGGGTGCGACGAGAGGATTGGCGTGTAACGGCCGACATACTTCGCCGCGGCGCGCCCCACCTTCTGATCATCAGGATAGATGATAGCCTGAATGCCCTTCAATGTCAGATCTGCAGTGTCGGCAATGAATGCGCCGCCAATGCCGCCCAGAGTGGCAACAAGGCTCTGCCCGTAACGGTTTTCCGATTTATCGACGAAATCTGCAAACAAGCCACCACCGCCACCTTTCACGAACGCCTTCACCCAGAAGGTTCCGGCATTCTCGCCAAACATTTCTTCCGGATCCTTGCCGTTCAGAACATTCAGGATCTGGATGTAAAAGGCCGCGCCGATTGTCAGCGGAACGGCCATAGCGGCGAAATATCCGGAGCCCCGCGCAACACGGCCGGCCGCGCTTTTTGAAAGCATCGAAAAGACATACATCGCCTCCATCTGTCGCGCTGTGAAGCTCATGCCAAAGCTCATGAACTGGGAGCCGAATTCGGCAATTTCACCTAAAATGGTGCCGCGCTCGACCTTACCCGTCAGCACGCTCTTGATGCGCGGATCTCCGGCCGGAACAGACCGCTCCTGCCATTGCTGGATCAACTCGGCATATTTTTCAGCAAGTGTCCGATCTCCGGTTTTCTGGAATACGCCACCGGGATCGAGGAAACCCATGCTGTCTACGCCGGCGCGCATCTTGTGCCAGTCGTCAGGCGTAATGCCAAAACCCTCCATGGCCCGCTGCAGGAGCGGGTTTAGGTCGATCCAGTCGGTATCTTTTTCAGCCAGGCCCCCAAGCGTTTCATGCCAGGCCGTCGCCTCGAGACGCTTGCGGGCATCCGTCAGGGGCGAAAGAGCGTTCCAGGTCAGCGACCGATCGACAAGATAACGGCTCCATTCATGGCCAAACATCTGGTCGACGAAGCGCGCACTTTCGTTCATCGTGTGCAGATAATCGTCCCAGATCATTGCCCGCCGCGCCATCGCCTTGCGATCGCCGTCATTGGCAAAGCGTTTGAGGATGCCGCCGAAGCCGCGCACCACCGGCAGGCCAGCCAATCGGCGTGATGCGGCCGCCACAAACGGATCCGTTGCTGCAGCAAGAATACCGGTTGAGCCCAGCGCGGCCGACGTTGCTAGATTACGAATATCGCCAGCCCATTGCGCCGGCGCATCGAGGACGGTTTCACGGCCACGCAATGCCCGCCACAGGCTATCGATGCGATATTCCGCCATCTTGATCGCCGACATGCCCGGCACCTTGACGCCTTCGATATTAAGCGCGCCAGACTGCCGCTTGCCGATATCGACCTGCACAGCTTGTTTCAGCCATTCCATGGTCGCATCCGGATTAGGCCCGAAGCGCTCCATTGCGGCGATATCACGCGCCACGCCGTTGATGTGGTTGAAAATGGAGCCGATCGCGTCTGAGCTACCGAACTTCTCATTGTAGGCAAGCCAGCTACGCGCATCTCTGAAAATCAGGAAGCGGCTGTCCTGGTATTTGCTGGCCACCTTGCCTTTACCGAACTTGCGCCCCTCCGGACGGCGGTGCGCCCAGCCATCGGATGTGATCGTTTCGAAAACATAATCAAGCGAGCTATCGAGCCCGTTGGCGCCAATCACTTCCCCGGTGTTCGGATTGGTCATCTGTTCCGGATCGAGCAACGGCCGGATAAAATCTTTCCAGCGCTGGCGAGCTTCCTCCGGAGTACGTCCAAGCTTGCGGATTGCCCGGCGGTTATGGCTATGGACAATGCCCCAATCCTGCCGCTTCGGGATGTTGCCGCCGGCATCATTGAAGCGCAGCCGCAGATCCTCGAGGACGCCCGAGAGCGCACCCGCCAGCGCCTTGGCCGTAGGGTTGCTCACATGCTCGCCGTGCATGGCCGTGATGAGATCAGGAATATCAACCTTGTTCAAACGACGGCCGAGCCCCTTGGAGCGCCGAAAATGATACATCACATCCGAAAGCTGCCGATGCGCCAGGGCGATGATCGCATTGGCCTTACCGGCCATGCTCTGGGTGCCCTTGTAGCCGTTGTGGATCATGAGCGACAGTACAGCATCCAGCTTGTCCGGACGGCCTTTCTTGTCGCGGTAGTTTTCGATGAAGCCCGCCAGATCCTTGCGCGCCGCTTCTGTCAGATTGACCTGCCGGCGCATTTCCTTGGCATCAGCCCGCAACGCGCCCGCCACCTCATCGCGCGCGGCGGCCATCGCTTCACGGTCTGACATTCCCGTTCGTTTGCTATTGAAGCGAGCTTCGTAGTATCGGTTCAATTCATCCGCCTGGCGCGAATTGATCGCACCCTGTGCAACGGCAGACGCCAGGCAATCACGCAGGCTCATAGTTTGCATGCCTCCAAAAGATCGGCGAGGAATTCAGGTTCGGCGGCCATTTCGAGCGCTTCCCGGGCGGAAACCACGCTCACCTTGCCGTCACCATCTTCGATCGCCACAAAGTCGAAATAGTTTTCAGGATTGCCGTTGCGATCACGCGCAGGTTCGGCGAGCTCGCCGGCGCGGATCTCGGCGTTGCGGATGCTGGCATCGTCCAGCGGCTCTGCAACGTTGCGCGGGCGGATCGTCTGTTCCTGCAGCGATTGCACTGATGACGACGCCCCCGCAGGATCTTCCACCTCGCGCGATGCAGGCTGGGGCGAAATCGCCCGATCGGAGACAGCATCTGCCGCCGCCTCGACCCGCGACGCGGCAGCATCGATGCGCCGTGATGCATCGGCAACGTCAGATGCGAAGAAGGTGTCGGCGATATCGTCGATCGCGTTTGCATCGCCGCTATAAATCCGCTCGTAGTCATCAGGGCGCATCGTAAGGAGGCGGCCGGCCTCCTGCTCGGCAAGCATGCGCTCGACGATCTCCGGAGGAGGGAAATTGTCCGGATCCGCCGCATATCGCTCTGCCGCCTGCATAACCTCGAGCTGGGCAGGCGTGGCGTCTTGCGCCACCATGTAATCATCGAGAACACGTTCTTCGAAACTGCGATTGATGAGATCGAGCTTTTCCGGCGCGAGCTCAACATTCATGGCTTTCGCCATCGCCTCGATATCGCCAGGTTGCGGTTTGCCATCTAGGACGCGCGCGACGATATCCTCGCCGCCTTTTCCCATGCGATAAACCCGGGCCAGTTCCGCACCGCCTTGGATAGACCCGCCAAACAGCGAACCGAACACCGCCGCAACGCCGGCGTTCTGCAGCATATCGCCCATGCCATGCTCGAGGCCGGCAGCGCGCTTGCGCTCCTGGCTCAGCCCCTGCAAGACCAATTCTTGCCCACCGTTCAACAGCGCTTCCGTCAGCACGGTCTTGCCGATCCGCCCCGCAACCGTCGCCGATTGCGCGCCGCCGGCACCAAATATTGCCATACCCCATTGCGTCGGATCTCTGGCCGCCCCTCGCAGACCGCCGGCGAGCTGCGCCCCCAGTCGGCCTGCAGCGCCAAGCTCGGGCGAATTCAACGCTTCCCGCGATGCCTTTTCGGCGTCACGCATCACCTGATTGTGGGCTTCTTCAACACTGGTAGACAAAACCTGCTCGATTTCCTGCCGATATTTTCCCGACAGGGAAAGCGCTCTTGCGTTGAATTCCTCCTCTCGAGACGCCCTCGCATCGTCGTCAACGGATGAAAACGCCGTACCGCCGCCACCCAGTGACATTGCCATGACGGCGGCGCGATCCGGATCCAGATCAACGGCCGCTGCCTCGCGCATGGGATTAGGCAGCGTCTGGCCAGTTATGTCGGCAATAAGCTTGATGCGTTCTTCATAGGCTTTATCGAGACCATAATAATCCGCATTCGTGTTCTCGATCAGCCGCATTGTTTCATCGGTTGCGCCAGCAGCCTTTGACCAGGCCTCACCCCAGCTTTCAGGGCCGCCCGAGCGGCTGGTGGGCAGATCGGTGACGTTGGGTAACTGGATCATCTGTAAGCCCCCGGAACGCGCGCACCGAGCTTTCCACTCATTCCGGCGAGATCCAGCACCACAGGGTTACCGTCCTTGTCGGCGATGAACTGGGGGGACGAGCTCGACAGATCGCCGAGCGCGAAGGCATAACCGCCATTGACCGCGATCGGCGTCGCTTTCTGGAAATCGCGCGCCGTCCAGGTCCGGCCGTTTTTAGCCACCACCTGCCCCACGTCCGCATCCTCGAGCGCATCGATGAGATCGCCGAACTTGTCGGCGCGGATCGAAGGCGGCACAAGGATCTGGCGAGAACGCGAGAACATGCCACCGCTGTATTTCGTGAAACCACCGAACTGGACGCCATTCGAAAACGTCGCGCCTGCAGCTTCCTGGTATGCCTTTTCGTAGAATGGGCGCGCGTCATCCTTCTTTGGATCGATACCGGCATCATAGAGACGCTTGCGCGCGATCGACGCGGCCCCTTCATCAAGCCGGTTTACCTCTGCAGGTGAAAACTGCAGGGCATCGCCGGCAATCTTTTGCGCAACGGGAATGCGCTTCGTATTCGGAATATCGGTATAAGCCTTACCTTCCGGGTTTTTCCCATAACCGGAAATGAGATCGAGCGCGGCCTGCCTGTTGCCACCTGCAGCGATCAGGCCGCCGGAAAGCGCAACTGCCGGCGCAGTCTCCCCGAGCTCGCGCAAAACACGATCGGTATTGCGGCCGGCCGCATCGACCAGGCCAGCGGCGATCGCGAGCCCTTTTGCCGGATCCGCCTTCACCGCGGCTTCGATCTGCTCAGCCTCACCAGGCCGGAAATACCGCGGCGAAACGCCGAAATGCTGCCCGGCTGCATTGGCGGCGTTGATCCGCTCCGAAAACGCCCCAGCAACCATTGCGGGGTCAACGTCACCATCCAGTGGCAAGCCTTCCGAAACCGGCAGCACGCCGAAACGCTCAGCCACCCCGAGCGGATCTGTTTGCAGATCCTTGCGATGATCGGCGATCGCCTTGCGGGCAAAATCGATATCATCAGCCGTTGCGTTCTCACCCAGAATGGTCTTGACGGTTTTTTCCACATCGCCGATCGGCTGGGTTCGAATGGCGTCCGAAACCTTCATGCGGGTGAGTGTCGAAGAAACGATTTCCTTGCCGCGTGGGGCTGTGCCGGCGTCGAGCTGGAAACGCGCAAGCTCGTCAGCGCCGACCGGCAGACCACGGGCGATGCGTTTCGCCATGTCTTCGCCGCGCTTCTCAAGATCGGCATTCGATTTGGCATCTTGCGTCCGGCGAGCGCTTTCAGCTCCCGTCAAACCCTTGTCGATCGCATCCCAGTCGTCGGCCGTTACACCCTCGAGTTTCCCCGCAGCATAGTCTCGCTTCATGTCCGCGCGCATCGTCTTGATCTGGTCGGCGTTCATGATAGACGCCTGCTTTGTGTAAAAACCGACCGTGAGATCTGAACGGCTTTTGCGCTTGGCCTTGTCCGCCTCAGCTACAGTCAGCACACCGCGCGCCACAGCACTGTCGTAATGCGCGTCGATCGTCGATTGCGTGTCCGCCAGCGCCGCTCCAGCCGCGTCATCATCCACCTTGAGACCGGCAAGCTGTTGGCTTTTGCGATTTTCGAGCTCATCGACGCGCCCGAGGAAGTCAACGCGGTTTGCAGCGTCGGCCCGCTCTTTCTGATCTGCCCTGGCTTTGCTCAACAGCGCCGCAGAACGCTTATTATAGGCGGCGGTATATTCCGGCGCGATTTCCTCAAAAACATTGTCGCGCAGATCTGCAGTGAGGTTTTCGGACAATGCCTTTTCGAGCATCGCCGGATCATCCTTGTAATGCTCATAAACCGCCTGCTGGTTTTGCACCATGGTGGCGTCAGCCATTTCCAGATAGGTCCGAGTGCCCTTCACATCGAACGCGCGACCATAAACCGTATCACGACCAGACGGGCGAAAGGAGCCAGCCCTACCCGCTACGATCGTCACCTCCTCGCGGACGGGCGTAACGGAAACCGGCTCAACAGACGAAGCAGACGGCAATTTGTCGTAGGAACCACCTCCGGGCGCAACCTTCGAAATCCACTTATTGGCAAATTGACCTGCCGTCATATCGGCGGTTCCGCCATTCAGACGCACAGCATCATGTCCTACAACATCGACAGCCAGGGCATTAGGGTTTGCGAGCAGCTTCGACGCACCACCCGCCCCTTGCTGATGGGCTAAGTACAGTTCGCCCGCATTAGGATCGCGGCCCAGTGTCTTTCGCAAATGATCGCGATTGTCACGCATCAGCCGAGCGGCAGCATCTGATGCTTGCGCGGGATCGTATCGGTCTCGCAACCCGTATTGCCCGGCGGTCTTGTCTACGAACTGAAAAAGCCCGCCTGCAGACGAGCTACCGTTCTTGGCGTAAGGATTGAATGAACTCTCGATGCCTGCGATTTCCGTCAAGGCGTGCGGATCGACACCGTTACGGACAGCCGCATCAGCAATCATCGTCCGGAGCTCGGCGGGCGGCACCGTTACGCGCACGCCACTCGATACTTTTTCACCTGCATATCCGCCGCCTGTCATGACGGAGGCAGTGGGGGCACCCTCCAGGGCAGCACGCCGGCCAGCGAGCTCGCCTGCACGCTCTGCCTCGCGATCGGCGCGTTCGCCGAAAGCATCAGCCATGCGAGCAAGGCCCGCCGCCACTTTGCGTTCGAGATCTCCGCCCTCGCGTGCAACGGAAAGCAACCCCTCGCTCAAGAGCGGCTGCGCTTGGAATGGCTTGTAAGATACAGGATCCAGCCGTCTGTTTGCCATGTCAGTACCTGTCCGCGATGGATGTTGCGCCCTTGAAGCCGATCAATGCAGCATCAAACATGCTCGATCGCTTGGCGCGCGCCGCCCGCTTTCGATATTCCGCTTCGCGCTCCTGGAGCCTGCCGACGCGCGTCTGCTCCGTTCCGACGTCAGAAGTCAGACCCAAGTCCGCTTCGCGGAACGCCTCCTTGCGCGCCTGGAGCGGAGTTCCGAAAGATAGATCGACACCCGAAGCGGCGTACGCAACATCCTGCTCGCCCACACTATCCATCATCTGCCGCTTGATGCCGGTTCGGCGATTGATGCCCTGCAGCGTCTCCAGCGGCACCTCGCGGGCAGCATCATCAGCAGCTGCATTCATCGCTTCCGCGTCAGCCTTGCCGGCGTTGATGGACTGAACCATTCCCAGAACTGTTGCCGTCCCCTGCAGCAGCGAGGAAAGCGAAAATCCCGCTGCAGCTGGCGCTGCAACGGCGGTTGTCGCAGCGCCAGCTGCAGCACCAGCCGCCGCTCCACCACCCCCGAACATTGACGTGACAAAACTTGCTGCCAGCTCCATTACAATTTCACCCCCGCGATAAAGTCACGCAACCGCAACCGCCCAGGGCGGATTTGCGTGATGGTCAGTGTCGGATCCATGCAAGCACCAATGAGACCCGCAACAAACTTGTGGCCCGAATAATTCTTCTTCGGCGCAACGAGATCATCCGAAACCAATTGCAACGGCACATCGCGCGCCGGCCGACCGTTCGCACCGATCGCGAGACTTGCTGTATCCTCGACAAATCCGCGCCAGGACACGATTTTTCCCGGCCGCCGAACAACATCATCATTGGGAAGAACGCGCACATAAGGCATGCTCTCGTAGACCGGAGCCGTCCAGATCCCGACCAAGACAGGCCTTGCGTTTACATCGACCTGAAATGCCCCACTGGAAACTGTGAAAGGCCCATGAATGTCGCCGTCGATCTCAGCCCAGACGGCCTTGCCTTCAAAAACGGAAAGCCCGGTGACAGCGCCAGCAAGATCAGATGCTGTTGCAACCGTCATCTGGAACAGACTTTCGTTCTGCTCGACGAGCAGCTCACGGCTGTAGACGCCATCACGCTCGACGGTTATCCAGACACGATCGAGGCCATCGATAGAAATTCCCTTCACAAAGCCGTCTCCGGCGATCGGCCATTCGCAAGCGGCCAGGCGGATATCCTGGCTGACGTTCGCGGTACAACTGACAAGCCTGCCATCTTCACGTAGCAACCACAGACGATCGCCGCTCATCGAACCGTTCTTGCGCTGCACCGCCATTTGTTTGACGTCTGACACAATGTCATTGTTGAGATCGTTGACCGGTTCCGGCTGGAATGCCTCAGACACAGCATCGTAGTTTGCAGAGTAGAGGCGGCCACCGTCACGGGAAACAAAATAGATCGTGCTGCCCATAAGGACTGGCTTACAGCCCTTCTTCGTGCCGATCGCTGACGCACGTACCCAATTCAGCGGCTTGCCCCGCTCAATCGTCCGATTGGAAGCGAAGTATTCCGCCCGATCGGTAAACGCGACGAGATAAGTCGCATCGACGACATAAAGAACGGTTTCCGAAACCTCTGTTCGCAAAGCTTCGAGGCGGGCGGCATTGTCAGACTGGCTTTCGATATTCAAATCGAAGTATTCACCAATTCGTGACATCGCAATTGCAGCAGGCTTCGCCTTTGCAGCGACATAGACGGAACGGTCCTGATACGTCGTCATCGCTGCAAAACCGCCTCGAGCGGGAGAGATGATGGGCTCACCCGCCGTTTTGCCAATGCTCGCATGCGTAACGAGCGCCGACATTTGCGAGGTGTTGACGATGCTTGCACCAAAATCATATTCGCTGCCCTGAAGCGGCCCGGAAAATCGGACTTCGACGCGCCTGAATGTAGGGCCGCCCGCAAGGTAATTTGTCGAAACTCCGGAGCTAAACCCGGGCAATGCTTCGATCGCAAGGCGGATACGATCAGTAAAATCGAACCAGTTCCCCGTCTCCGGAGGAGCCCCCATAGCGACAGCCGCCGTCGTGGAGCCTTCAACGGTCAACGATACGACGAGATTGTCGCCGCCTTCGGCCCAACGGAAGTATATCTCCCAGACATCATCCGTCTTCGGATACACTCCCCCTAGATCGACATCAGGGATAAATTCGAACGGCCAGGCAGAAACAGTCCAAATCGCGTCGTTTGAAGCGTTGCGGAGTAGCCTGATGCCATTCCATATGGACGGATGAAAAATACCCACGGTGTTTGCTTCGCCGTAGAACTCCAGTTCCGGGAGGATTTCAGCAGTAATCTGGGGCACAGCCACCGTCGCAACCTTCACCATGTCTTGGCGCCAGATCTCGACCTGACCAGCCATGCAAAAGAGCGTGTACGAAAGCGCAGAGTTGACGGTAAGCGTCATTTGAGCGACGGGAACAGCCGGGGCAACAGCCACAAATCGCGACCCCGGCAGGAGCGTGAAACCGCTCTGCGGAACCGGCTCAAATCCCAGCATACGCTTGGCCCCGGAATAATACTGCTTGAGGTTAACCTTGCCCCACAGGCTTTGCGCCAGCTGCCCGGCATTGGCGGAGCTTTTCAGTTGTCCAGAAACACGCGCCATCAAAATTCTCCATGCCACGGAAGCGAGGCGCGGCCACCAGTGTGATGCACAGCGGTAAGAGGATCAGCGGCCATCAAGTCGCCGCCGATCGGCGCGGCCGTCTTGTCTTGCGCCATCAGCCGCCCGACCATGCCGCCGGTCCCTTCTCGTGACGGCGTACCGAAGGCCTGGACAAATTTATCGCTCTGGAGATCAGCGTCAGCCCATACAGGAATAGCGAGATAGCCGCCCAAAGCGACAACAAATGCAGAGCGGAACGGCGGATCCCAGTAATCCGGATCCACAAGCACTTTACATTGCGACCAGGTGTCCTGGACGTTCGCGAAAAGCAGCCCTTCCTCGAGCGCAAAATGACGCAATGTGCGGGGGTGCTCGCCGGCGCTTTCAAGGTTCAGAAGCGGTGGCCCCAGGCGGCTGCCGGGCAACTCAAAGGCGTAGCCCCAGCCGTTTTCCGGTCGATTGGCAAGGCGACGATTTTTAAACGTCTTCTTTGAGAAGCTCCAATCATGCATACCGAACACGTGATCTACAGCCGTCTGCCAGGTCGCTTCGATCTGCTCGGCGAGCTCCGAACCATCGCCCACGGAAAACATCGGACCCGCGCCGATCAAAGTTAGCGCCTGGTTGATGATCGTCGCCTTGTCGATTGCCATGACCGCCGCCCGAAAAAAGAAAACCGTGGCCAGAGAATACCGGCCACGGTCCATGGTTGAGTGCGAGGTGACGTCAGGAAGCGGCGAGGCCACCATCCACGGCGACGGTGATGTTACCGGTCGGCGGAACGGCCGTGGTACGAAGAACGACGCGGGCAGTCGTTCCGTTGATATCTGCCACGCAGTCGATGATGCTGCCGACGGTCAGGTTGTCGCGGCTTTCATTGAAGAAGCCGGCGGCCTGCACTTCGGCAAGCGTATGAACAGTGGCATAGTCGAAAAACATGATCTGACGCTGACCGGGAATGCTGATCGTGGTCCGGCGGCGCAGATCGCGGGGGCGATGAGCCATGATTGTTTCCTTTTCAGTTGAGACAGAAGAGCAGACCGCCCGCACGAGGCGGGCGACATGTCAGATCAGGTCGGGCGAACAGTGTCGTTGATTGCGAGATATCGCAGACGCTTGATGCCTTCAGGCAGCAGGCCGATCGCCGCGCCGGAAAGCGCGGTATCGCAGAGAAGCGGCTTGCCGGCCTTGCCGATCCATTCGTTGATGTCCATCTGCTCTTTCGACCAGAAGGTTTCGCAGCCAACGGCGGACTTCGTCCACATGAAGGTATCAAGGTAGCCAGTATTCCACTCGTCCTGACCTTCCACCCATTTGGCTGTGCCAAAGGTGAAATGCTCATCGGGCAGCGCCATGATGTGGACGCCCTTCCAGGTCTTTTTGTCGACGATGCCGGACTGCGCAAACGGCAGATCCTTGTCGCCCTGGTAATCCTTGGAAGAGAATTCCTTGTACCAGCTCAGCTGCTCGAACCACATGAACGGGATCGGCCAGTAAATCTCCTCATCCGAGCCGACGCCACGGACCTGCGCGGCCGCACGGTTGACGAACGGGAGGTCGATGCGCGCACTGCCGTCGCCGATCGTTTTCGGAACAGTCGGGCCGCCGCCAGGGATGTTGGCATTGCCGACGTTGCAGAAGGCGTCAAGCGCATCGAATTTCAGGCCGTCACGCTTCATGCGCACCGACTTGGACATGGCGTCTGCAACTTCCGCCTGGTACGACGGAGCCTGACGCAGAGTGTCCTGGTTGCGGATGGTAGCTTCGGCCGTATAGTCGGACGCCTGCAGAGAGACGACGTCGATGTCGAGACCCTGCGGACGGACTTCCTCGATTGCGCCGGAAAGCTTGTACATTTTGATACGGCCGCCCGCGATCGGGAACTTGACCGTACCGGCGACATTTTCGCCGGTTTTCATGGTGCCGTCGAGAAATCCACCTTTGGACTTCAGACGGGTTGCGACGTCGTCGCGGATCTTTTCTTTGAACCAGGCTTCAACAGGCATAGGTGACCCTCGAATGGAGTGATGGACGAAATCACCGTGAGGGCCGATTAGCCGGGCATTACCGGGTCCGGTGAAGGATAGCCAGCATGTTCCCCAGGTCGCTCCCGTCCGGTAGCAGGCAAATCATGCCAGCGGGCGGGAGCCGTTCAGTGCGTCAGCCGGGATAAACGCGTTTATAGTCGGCCTGCAGCTGGTCGTAGGACGCGCGATCGAAATCCTTGTGGCCGACAGTGTTCTGCGGCAGCGCCCCGCGCTTGGCCAATTCGGCCTTGGGATCAAGCCCACCGGAGCCACCAAACTGCATCGCCGGACCACCGCCCTGCCCGCCGCCGGCCATGCCCCGGATCCACTCGAACATGCGATGGCCCTTGGCGCTGTCACCCAGCATCGCCTTGGCGAACTCGATGTCATCCTTTGCAAGCCCGCCGTTCTCAGCGCCCTTCGCCGCCACGCTGTCGAGAAACGCATAATTTTCGTTCATGCGCTTTTCGACCGCCTGGCGCTGCTCAGCCTCCGGCAAGTGTTTGGCAACATCAGGAACGAGCGCGGCGCGCTCGGCCTTCTCGTCAACAACTGGCTCCATCAGGCCCATCTCAGCCGAGACCGACAGGAACTGCTGGACCATGCCCTGGTAAACAGGCAGCGGAACCTTGTTATCGAAAGCGTACTGCTGCATGCGCGCCGTCAAAGGATCGGCTTTCAGGGTTTCAAGGTGCGGTTTGATCGCTTCCGGAATATCGCCGGAAAACTCCGCATAGGCCTCGGCCGTCGCCCCAACCTTGTTGGCGGCATCGCGATCGCGATAACCGTCAAGCGCCTTTTTCATGTTGTCGATCGTCTCGTTATTGCTTTTGCCAACGAGATGATCCGCGATGCCTTCGGGCTTGTAGATGTCTCCGGCGGGCGGAGACGAAGCGCCCACCGGAGGAGCGGCAGCCGATGGAGGCGGCTGCACGCCAGCGTCGGCGGGAGGAGGAGCCGACGCCGAAGAACCTGCGGGCGGCGCAGCAGCTGCAGCATCACCGCCGCCACCGCCGCCCGCATCCGAGTTGAACAGCATCAGGTCAAAGAAATTGATGCCGCCTAAAAGTCTGCCTTTCATGATCCAGCTCCATTCTGGTTTTGGGATTTCGAAATAAGCTTCTCGCCATGGCCGATCGCGGCGAGGATGGCCTCGCCGACGCCATTAATGCCCTGCCGGGTTGCGGTGTTGAGTGCGGTTTGCTCGATGGTCTGCCCCGTCGATCGCAATGGCATGCGAAGGGTGATATCCATCATCCATTCGAACATCGCCCGGCCTTCAGGCGTGTGGTAGAGCCCATACATGAACTTGGCGACGTTCTGCCCGGGCTGCAGCGGAGCATCCTGCAACTGCGGTCTGAATAGCGCCTCCAGGCCCTCCCATCCGCCGTTGCTTTCGGTAAGATCTTCGAGCAAATCCATAGGCTGGGCCGCGCGCTCCGGAAGAAATGGCCCAGACATCAAGCAGCCCTCCGCATGTCAGCCACGGCAAGATCCTTGATCGCGCCTGGAGCCTGCTTTGCCATTTCGGCCGCCATCATCGCCTGCATCTGCTGGCGACGTGCATCCTCGATCTTGACGAGAACCTTTTTCTTTTCGGCTTCATCAGGGATCAGATCCTTGTCGATTTGCAGACCATCGGCGATCCGCTCCATAACCTTGTCCTGGTTCAGATAAAGCTCTCGCTGTTCGGGACCGGCGAAGGCCATGACCATGTCGTGGTAATTGGCGATCGAGGCGATGCGATCCGCATTGAGCGCTGCCTGCATGGGCGAGCGGACATTGACCGACACCAGAAGGTCATCCACCTGTTGAATACCCGGCAGCATGCCGAACTCCATCAGGATCTCAGCGGCACGCGGCACGACAACCGGCATGATCTCGCGCACCAGGCGGCCGAACGCGCCGATATGAATGTTTGCCCGCTGCTGCAGGCGCGCCGTCATTTCGGAAGCGGAACGCGGCGTGCCCTCATAATCCGGCAGACGTGTATCAAACATGGCCTGTTTGATCTGCCCCTGCAGATCTCCGATGAGCACTTGGGCGATGTTCATGCTTCCAGAAGCGGGATCGAGCCGCTGCACATCCGGACCAAGAACCCCGCCCGTCGATTGCATCGCCCAGAACTGGCCCGGAGCCATCTGGACCGTGTTCGGGTTGAACGTGCCGCCAGCGCGGTAACCCCAGATACCCAGCATGTTGATGGCGGCGCTTTTCAGAGCCAGTTCCTGCGCCTTGTTCAGCGTCTTGATCGTCGGCAGCGCTGTGAGGATGACGCCCCGGCCATAGGCCTCGCCGGGAACTCGGTAATAACGGGGAATTGCGATGGGCTGGGTCCGATAACGTTCATGCGTTACGAGGCCCAGCGTGTTATCGATGCGTGCGCCAAAGTGCCAGCCGCCACCTGGCTGGCGATCCGCCCACCAGTCCTGGTAAACCAAGATTTCTTCAGAAGGACGGGTTTTCGCCAGCTCCTTGAAATTGCCAGGAAACCGGCCATTCGGCCAAGCGTCGACGATCTGGTCGCGCCGAAGCGTCTGCCGCCAGGACACCAAGTTGACCCGGCCGAAAGCATCGGTCGATATTGCCAACTGGTCGAAGGGAATGCAGGCAAACATGATAGGGTTGCTAGGCGTGCCTTTGACTGGCAGCAGCGCACCGGTGCCCACGGCCAGGTCAATGCACATCTCGTGAATGGCCGTGTCCCAATCACCCGCCAGGAAGAACGGATGAATGAGCGTCGAAACCCGCGACAGTTCCCGGTTGAACTGCTTTTTTTCGCTGTCCTGCAACGCCATGGCCGCGAGCGGACCGGCCTCGAGCTCGAATGTGGACTGGCCAGCGGGAAAGAGATCGCGCTGCAGATTGCCCGCGAAATACATGGCTGACATCGGCGCGGTCATATCGAACAGGCGATCAGGACCACGCGCTTTTCCATTCGCACCACCGCTCGGCCGACGCATTGGCACTGCGAAATCGTAGGCTTCCTGGTAAATAGGCGTCCAATGGGAACGCGCTCCCCAGGTGTTGTCGACACGAGTTTTCAGGGCTTGGACGTCAACGTTGAAATCACCATCCATCAGGCAAGCACCGCGCTGGAACCGCTGGCATCAGCACCGCTGTCTTCAAACAGACGGCGGCCGCGAGGCGCGCGCCGTGTCGCCGCCACTGCCTGGTTGCTCCGGTTCGCCTCCGCCAGCTGCCGATCGTTCGCCACCTGCTGCAGCTGGCGGCTCTTGTCCGCTTCCTTCTTTGCGCCGTTGTCCGACCCGCCGAAAAGTCCCTTCACCATCTGGCTCATGCAGCTCCCCATTCAAAATCCAAAGGGTTTCGCCCAGGTGCTGGAAGCCCACCAGACGCGCCATGCGCACGCCGCTAGGGTTATTCTTCGTCACATGGGTGATGACGGTTCGATTTTGGGCCAGAGCCGTCAGCGTCAAATGCGCGATGCGGACGAGGTCGCGCATATACGCGCGGGCGGGCCTGCGAAGCGCCAGACAGAATTCCCATCGCCCTTCCGGATCTGGCACGAGGTAGGCGACCGCCAACAACTCATCACCAGCACGAAGCGACACGCTTTCCCCGTTCGATCGCTGCCAGATTGCCGCCTTACGCGCGAGCGCCCGCGCACCCGCGCACGCGAGGCAGTCTAGCCAGGCGGCAGGACTGGTGGCGGTCACACGTCCCATACGCTGAAATCTCCCGGCCGCTGACTTTGCCGTTCACGCTGCTGCCGGGCATGCTGCAGGCTGGTAACATTCGTCGGCAGTGCCGATTGCGCAATCTGCGACACCAGCATTCCAACGCCGATCTTTCCAAGGCAGCGATATTGCTCGGCATCGTGGGGGTGCGAATATTCGTTTTTCACGACATCCCCCCTATCAGTCTCAGATGCGGAAGTTTTTTTCGTGTATTTGTAGTGCGCCTCGAAGCCGCCGATAACCTTTTTGCAACTCGGGTCGATGATGTAGCCAGGCGTCACGTTGTCGATGGTCCGGCCGAGATAGTGCTTGACGGCCTCCTGGCGGATTGATGGCTCATTCGACGGCGCGGGCTGTATCGGGAAACGTACGATTGCAGCCAGAGCATTGACCCAGTGGAATTCACCGGTTTGGCTATCAGCCCCATACCACGCGGACGGATCCGCCCAGGCGCCGATAATTGGAATGCCCGGAAACCGTGCGGTCAGAAGCTCGATCATCATGGCGCCGAAACGGCTTGGCCCGGTGCCAGGCGGCGCAACGAGCTCGGCCAGCAAGCGGTTTTGTCCGGAGGGCGTAAATTGGCCAAAGGTCGCGGCCGGAGATCCGCCGGCATCGATACCGATCGTCAACCCGAGTTCGCGAACCGGCGTAATCGTCTGATCAGCCTTGTGAACTTCAGGGTTGAAATCGTCCTCATAAACCGGAGTTCCGTCCTTGGCATAGGCCGGCCGCGAATGAACCATGCGCATGACCAGACGCTTATCCTTCGAGGTTGCCGCCTCAAGCTCATATGAGCTTCGCGGCTTGCCTATCCGATTTTCAGCAGTCGCGGTCAATCCGCCCGGCTGCCAGAAACCATTCCACCCCGCGGTGACATTGCGAACGATACTACCCGGCTTGGCAGCCTCACCGAACGGGGTGGTATAGGCAGGGTCATCAACATCCGGCGGGTTCATATCGCCCCAGACGATGCGCGGCAAAACGGTTTCGTCTTCAGATGCTTCCAGCCCCATCATGCGCATGGCCTGGCGGCCGTCACGGGAAACTCGCTCCAGTTCGGAAGGCGCAATCTGTTCGATCGGCGGATATCGGCCGCATCGCTGGAAGAATACCGGCAACGTGTTTTCTGGCATGAGATCGAATTCATTCCCCCAGGCCAGCGAGATTTCGTAACCCTTGGCAAACGCCTCAAGATCGTTGTCGCCGATCGCACCGGTTTCCATCACGTATTCGACGTTGACCAGGTCGCGACCGCGCCACGTCTGCCACCGCAGAACGTGGACCACGGGACGATCCAGACCGCCTTCGTGACTGAAGGTCCACGGGTGCTTTTCGGGAAACGTATTGTACCAACTGGCGAGCGCAGTACGGGCGAAACTGCGATAGGTGTCGCGCACGCAGAGGGTCTTTACCCGCACCCAGCCATCCCTGCAGATGGGCATATATTCGGCCGCATGCATCGGCCCCTTGATCACAGAACAGACGGTCTTTCCCGAACCGCCCGGCCCCATGATCACGTCTATGGGTCCACGAGACTTGATGAACGCCGAGCCAATTGGCCCCGGCGGCACGTACCGCGTGATATCGATATTTCCCATGACCCTGAAACCCTTTCGAAACCCAGAGCCCGCGCGCCCGCGCCCGCTCTCGTTCCGGAAAGATTATTTTCCGCCGACTACCGTTAAGTCAGGCAGAGGCCAAAAGGCCGGTGTGTGTGACAAGTCACCCCCATAGGGGGAGCCCCGAAGGGGCTTTCCAAAGTGAAGTCGCGGGCCTTTGCCCGCGTCCGCATGAACCACCCCCACCACGGGCAAGAGGCCAGCCGGTTTCCCGCGCGCGCGAGGCCAAAAACCAAACCTGCCTACTGATTTACGATCAGTTGCAACACCAATGATTTCAGGTAGATAGCCGTTGATATGTCGCACGCTCCCGAAGTCGCACGAACGTCCATTGATTTCATTGATCTTTTTCGCGGGGTGCATCGACGCGCGTCAGGTTCAGCGCCGCGTCTGCGGCTGGCCGTTCGGTCGGCATTTCACCAATCAACATGACGCCCAAGGCTTGAGTTTTCACCTCGACTTGCTGCGGCTTCTTGGCATGGAAGAACGGCATGAGCTCGGCGTTGGCATCCTCGATCATGTCGTATGCCTTGCTCATCATCTTGAACACCTGGTCGCGGTCCAGCACACCCGTCCTGATCGCCGCCTCCATCAGTTGCTCTGGCGTAGCACCCTCGAAGGTTGGAAGGCAGGCCAGTTCAGCGGCAAGCGCCACTGGGCTGGCGTTTGCAAGGTCAGCCAGGTTCAACGCCGGATCGCGATAACCCATGGATAACAGGTAGTTTGCCAGATCGGAGGAGCGGCGGTTCTGGGAGCCTTTCGGCCTCCCCCTCGCCCGCTTGGCGGCATCCATGATTGACGCGACGTGTTTCACGGGACCGGCGAATAGGCAGTTCTCGCCGTCAGGATCGGCAAGCAAGAGGGATTGCTGCTCGGGTTCTTCGCGCTCGCCCGCGATGGACTGGGCGAGGCCGGCCATGACTGTTTCCGTCATCGCCGCCATCGATCCCACTTTCGCGGCGCGCTCCGGCGAAATTTCCGGCGGCGTGTGTGCCACTTGAAGCCCCTGATTTTGCTCGGTTTCGTCGCTCACCAGCTATTTCCCTATTTGTTTATTCCGGTTGGCGGCGGCGGCTTTCGCCAACCGGCGGCAACCGATTTTCCAACCGCGATTATGCAAGAAAAACAGGAACATATACCTACCGGTTACCGGGTTACCATCAAATCACCATCTACGCGTATGCACGCGCACGCGTAAAAGGGTGCAATTTATAGGTAACTCGCCAACCGACATTACAAGCCTCTGATTTTGTTGATTTATCGCGGTTACTCTGCCGCCAACCGAATGGTAACCGCCGGTAACCACCCGCACCCGGCAGGGCAGACAAGCCCCGCGACGTTCACGCTATGACGCATTCGCCCGTGTTAAGTGCCAGCGCCGGGATTTTCCCCGGCATATCGTGGTGAGCGGCCATAAGGCCGGAGCGAAGCGGAGGCATCGGCCGTGAACAGGCGCAATGGCAGGCGCTGGTGCCGTCCGCGCCTCACTTGCTCCAAGCTATCGTAGCGATTGGCCACGGCGTTTCTTCTCTCGTGTCGCCTCTCTCCAATCGCCGTTCAGTGCGGCGGCGCGGACACCGCTTTTGAAGTCACGGGGCGGGGGTAAGAGAGTTAAATGCGAGGGGCAAAGGGCAAGGGAAAATGACGCAATAAGAACAGGGTGTGGGCGTAGGAAAATGAATTGATGTTCTTATTCTGTTCTGGTAGTTCAGTCGCCCATGGTTGAGACGATCGGAGAAGCATTCAACGCGGATTGGCAGCTGTTCGCACGCTGTGTGGACGGCCTGGTGGATCTTGGCCACGCGGCGCTGAAATGCGAATGGCGCTATGATCTGGACATGATGACACTGGTCGCCACACGCGGCCGGGATTTCCCGCTGGCAAGCATATCAGGCAGGCTGCGTTGTCCTCGATGCGGCAATCGACGGATCAGCGTCACATTCGTTCTGCCAGGCGACAGGAAGGCCGAGCGACCGCAACGCCCTATATCACGATGGTAGATGCAGAAAGCCCGCCGGATCGCTCCAGCGGGCCATATGGTGGGAATGCGGTAGAGCGCTAATGCAGCCCCAGCAACTTCATGTTCCTGTCACGTTGCAGCTTTCCCTCTGCCGCCTCCTCTTTCCATCGGAGCTCGGCCACCAGGCGCGGCATGGCGGCCTCGAGGCGGGCAAGGGCGTGGTCATAGGACCAGGCACGCGAGACTGCACAGCCGCCCTCGTCCAGCCGGCCGTCATCGCACCCATAGCCGCCATCCATGTGGGCGGCGTGATACAGCGGGCAGAAACGGATATCGACGTGAGGGCAGCGCTTCTTCAACCGGCCGCCTCCATACGTTCATCATAGCCCGCCAGATCCACGAGTGTGACCGTCTTTGCCACACGGTTGATCTTAACGGTCTTGTCCGCCTTCGATAGCTCACGCGGTACGATCGTCTGCGGTGCCTGCTTAAGCGCCAGCGTCCAGCCACCGTGGTTGAATTCGCCATCGGCAAACACCCGGTTGAGATTGTCATCGTTGTGCGGGATCGCCAGCGCATAGCCCCTGCAGGGCTTGCCCCTCTCTCGCAGGCCGAGACCTATCAGCGCCAGACGGGCGCGGGCATCATCGATGAGCATATCCGAGCGCTGGTCGTTTTCCAGAGCCTCTATGATGCCGCCGACGGTCTGCCGCTCGCCAGCCTTGTAGGCATCCACCTTCGCGCCCATGATCTTTTCAATGACTTCCTGCCATTTCGGCACCTGCTCGGCCCTGTCGGCCGACGTCGCCGCCTCAATGGTTTCCACAAGCATATCGAGATCCAGGCGCACGCCATCGGCCGTGGGATCCTGATGCATGCCGGCGTCAACAAGCCCCTGCTCTCCCACGAGGAGCTCCGCACAGGCCAGCACGGTGCCATAGGTGTCGATCGCGCGCGGATCCAGCGCCAGACGCTGATCTGACAGGATCTGCCGCCACTTCGGCAGAATGTGCCAATAGAAGTCATGGAAGCCGTCCATGATCTGCCGGAGGATCATGCGACCCCACTCCTCCTTGATCAGCGGCTGTGTTGCATTGGCGTCCTTATCCAGCGCATTAAGGTTCAGAATGATCATGCGGGTGCGGTCCTGGACGCCGAGGTGTGGATGTAGGATCGCCGAAAATATGAAGCTCGATCGCAATTCGAACTCGGTACCGTCACCATTCGCACCGCCGCGATAGCCCTTGGCACCAGAATATGACTGGCGGGCAAGCTCGATGATGGCCTGCTCTTTCTGGCCCTGCGCCTTGCGCTCGAATTCGTCGACCGCAACCGGCCGGCTGTCCTGGCGAATGTTCTGGTAGATGCCGGCGGCCGTCGTGTTGGCCGTAGAGTAAAGCGCAGATCCGAAAAGAGCGCGCAGGATCCCATGCAGGGTCGATTTACCCGTGCCGGCACCACCCATGGTGAACATGATTGGGCGGACGTCGAGCGCTCCGGAGAGGAACGCCGAGCCGATCCAGCCAAGAAAGAAAATCGGATCGATGTAGGGCCGCTCCCATTTCCAGCTTTTGAGATCCTGCAGGATGATGTGCGCCGGGCTGTCGTTGACGCCGATCGGCGTCTGCCACGGGTGGAGGGTGTCGTTGTCCTGGGCGTAAAAGAAGCCGTCGAAATCGCCGGGCTTTGCGGCCTGCAGCTGCCAGTCGGTCGCGCGGTTATGCTTGTCGGTTTTGATGTCGACTGAAAACAGGTGCTTGCCGCTGTGCCAGATAAATTTGTCCTGTGCCTTCCAGCCTCCACGGCCGCGCACATTGTTCTGGGGGTCAAACAGGCCCTTGCGGCCGGCCTCGCCGATGATTGCCGTCCAGGCCTGGTCACGCTGCACGCGCTCGACCTTCGGCGGAACGTAACCTTCACTGCCGGGCTCGCCCTTGGCCTTCGACCAGGCGGGCCACGCCCAGAACACATAATTCACGAATGGCGAGAAGATCCGGAGCAAGGTGGGCAGATCATGGCGGGTGATCTCCTCGAGCTCGCCGATCGCGTTGATCACATAGATCGTCTCGCCCTTTTTGCCGAGAACGGTAATAGGGCAGTTCGGGGGCATGTTGTGGTGCGGCGCGCCATCCCACTGGCCGGCCTTGATGCCGTCGCGCAGCAGATTGGCGTCCGGATCGACCAACTCTTTCTTTTCGTCCAGCACCTGCTGCGCGTCCAGAAACTGCGCGCGAATGCCTTGGATGCCACCCTGAATTTTCGGTTTTCTTGCCATAACTGCCCGCATGAATGAGAGGATGCCGCCGCGCCTGCTCGTTGGCGCGGCGGGTATTGATCAGAACGTGGTTTCGTCGACGCCGGCGAAGGATCTGCTTTGCTCGGCTTGATGCAGCTTTTCGCGCAGCAGATAGCCCTCAAGCGCCCAGATTTTGTTCCGGGCATTGTCGCGGGCAATCTTGCGGCCGATCTCCTTGTCGAAGTTCTCGGGCGATGCAGCGGCGCTCTCACCGGTCACGATATAGCCGTTGCGGAGCGTCAGCGCGCAGACGGTCAACGTGGTGCCGGGAAACACATGGTACTGTTCCGCCTGGATGGCCTCATCGATCAGCGCCGGCGTCAACCGCGGAGCGTTGAGACCTTTGTCCTGCAGCTGGCGCTCGATCGTGGCTTCATCTTTCATGGCATTTCTCCTCGTGGTTTGGCCCGGCACAATTGCCGGGCCAGTTGGTAAGCTGGTCAGAAGGTGTCCAGGGTGCCGGCGACGGTCTCCATGGTGGTGTCCTCGATCGGCAGGGGCTTGGGCTCCGGCTTCTCGGCCGCGAGCTCCTCGAGGCGCTTCTTCTCAGCCGCGGCGAAGTCGTCGAGATCCAACAACGTTGCGATGAAGGTGCGGAGTGCGATGCGCTCCTGCTCGCTCAGATCCGCCGACTGGCGATGTTTCAGGATGACGAGCTGCTGGACGAGAATTTCCGGCGTTGCGCGGCGGCCGATCCTGCGAACATACTCGGCGAGGTCGCGGCCCATGACGGGAGACAGCGGGAATTCCGGCTGACCATCTTCACAGGTTTCCGGGCGGGTGTGCGTGAAGAACGCATCCCATGCGCCGTCCCATGCGAACTCGGCCGAGAGCATCGCCGATCCCGCGAGATTATCCATTACTGGCCGATTGATGGCAGCAGCGTCGACGATGCCGGCAGGCCCTTCCGAATAAAGGAACAAGTCGATGGGACCATCTGAAGGTTCACCGGTTTGCAGATCGACAATTGTGGCCCCCTCCAAGCACTCGGCGTGGCAGGTTCCCATTTCAATATCGGTCGCGCAAACGTCGTCCGGCTTGAAAGGAACATCGCAGATCGGGCAGCTATCGACCTCCGGAGGGGTTTCACTGCTCGCCGGGTTGCCTTCCGGATCCGCCGGCGCTGCAGCTGCCTTTTCCCGGGCATGCTCGAGGGCGTTGTAAAGGTCATGGACAATCTCGGCCGGATCGTCCATCGGAGCCCAGTCCTTGAACGGACCATCGAGCTTGCGCACGTCATCGATCGCCTCCATGACGTTCGAGCCGACCCGCGCCATGTCAACAAGGTTTTCGGCCGTATCGCAACCGGCGAGCTCGAGCGCGGCTTTAAGGTCATCCGAGATGCCGGCGACGCTGTCTGTGTTTAGCGCGCCGCTCTCATCAGCATGACGTAGGTAAAGGCGTCCATTGCGTCGCTGCAGACGCGATTGTGTTCCTGCGTCGCCTTCATCATCTTCTCTTCCATCGTCTCCGGAGGAAGGATTTCCCCCTCCAATATTTCCGGCCTGGTCGTTGCCTTCTCCGGAAACGGAGCCGTCCTGCCGGTGATCTTCGACACCGTCAGCGCTTGCGTCGCTGTCATTTTCGATTGATCCGGAACCGGATCCAGCGCCGATATCGGCCGAAACGGTTTCGCCGCTGGTATCGGCTGTTTTGGTGTCAGCGCCTGGTGTTGCGCCTTCGCCGGCTTCCAGCCCCGGTAGCTCTTGCCGCCCGCCATCGCTCAGCTCCTTGCCGTCTGCAGCGCCGTCGACGCCATCAGATCCAGCCACGAGTGACGTGGTGCCCACGGCCGCGTCGTCAGCTGATGGAGGTGTGCCTGCAGCATCGATCTCAGCCGCATTTCCGCTTGCTGCCGGCGACGTTTGATTTCGTCTGGTGTTTCCATTGGTCTGCCCTTTACGTTTCGACATGCTCTTTCTCCTTGTGTTTACTCCATGCCCAGCGCGGCCATGTAGGTCTGCAAAATGGTCTCTTCCTCGATGCGCTCATTGGGATCCTTGCGCCGAAGACGGACGATGGTTTTGATTGCTTTCGTGTCGTAGCCCAGGCCTTTGGCCTCGCCGTAAACATCGGCCTTATCCGCGTTGATGGCCTTGCCCTCTTCTTCAAGTCGCTCGATGCGCTCGATGATCTGGCGCAGTTGCGCGGCAGCAACGGTGTCGACGTTGTGTCCGATCTCGCTCAAGACTTGGCCTCCGTACGATCGAGGCGCTCGATTTCGGCTATGAGGAGCGCAGCCGCGCGTACGAGATCTGCGCGGCGGCCTTTCGGCTTCCACCAGGCGCGAGCCCACGGCCACAGGCCTGGGACATGATCTCGCTTCTCTTTGAACGCCCGCACATCGTCTGACATCGCCGCCCGTTGCGCATAGGCGACGGCAGCTTTTGTTATCTCGAAATCGGTATGGGCATCGTCATGCCTGTTTCCGTAGCCCTCCAGCTCGATCTGCCGGCGACGTTCCGCCGTGACATCGAGCGCAGCTTTCGAGAACCAGCTGTGCTCTGCAGGTGCAGCCGGCGCGGGATCCGTATCGCCGGAGGTGACAACGGCATCATACGTCGCCTCAAAAATATCCGGCTTGCAGGGATAAAGCTCACCGGCGACGCCTTTGATAATCCAGTCCCCGGGTTCGGCGATGTGCTTCGCTTCACCGTTTGGCCCGTCTTCCAGGGTGTTGACACGCCACAGGGCATAGTCTCGATCTTCGAGATGGATTGAGATTACTGTGGTGTCTAAGGCATTTTTCAGCCAGTCGGGCGTCTCAGAAAACGGGCATCCGTCGAAGGTTTTCCCGTTGAAATCCGCCGCCCTAACTTGAACGGCTTCAATCACTACCGGCTTCTTTCTAAAGAACGGCATCATTCCTCTCCTTTCATCAGGTCGTTGAAATCTTTGCCCAGGTGGCTGGTCATCTCGGTCAGCGGCTTTTCCGCGCGCGAAAGCTCCTCCATCACCCGTTCGAATTGCTTGACGGCGGTTTTCTTTTCCCAGTCGTTGTCCCGGGCAACGATGATGGAGCCGACGCACGGCAACCAAACCGGGGCTGATGCCATGGCGCCGAGCGAACCGGCCGCCCACACGCGGGCTTCGGGAATGGCAAGCGCCAGCGAAAGCCCGTCTTCGACGCCTTCGCAGAGGATCAGCGGAAACGCCCGCGTCGCCGTTTCCGGCGGCTCGCCTTCCGGGCCGTGGCTGATACGGATCATCGCCCCGCGCGCCTCGCCAAACATGATCTTGGCGGTTTCATCGCCGGTCACCGGCAGCTTTTGCGGCCCGAGCGGCGAAAGGAACGTCATGTGCACGGCCGAGATCTGGCCGGTAGGCATGCGCATGGCGGAAAGCACGGCCGGAAACTTCGGGCCGTCCTGCACCTTGATGCGCCGGCCGTTCTCATGGCGGAACTGAGCCCGCTTCCAGTATTCCTGCGCGGCCGAGAAACGGAATGTCTGCATATCGCGGTTCGGAATGTCGTCGATCGGGCAACCGCGTGCGGCGAAGTAAGCCCGGGCATGGGCTTCGGCCGTCGATCGCGCGCCGTCCTGGTAACCGCTGTTCCAGACCTGCTCGGCCTTGCCCATGCGTTTGAGCCGATCGGCTTCCGCCCGGACTTCCGCCTTGCGGCGCTCGTCATCGGCCCGGCGCTTCATGTCCTGGCGCTGCTCGGCCGTCATCGAGCGCAGACCGAGAAAATCGCGAGACCAATCCATGGCGGCGCGGAAATCGCCGCCGGTCAAATATTGCACCAGGCCGAGCACGTCGCCTTTTTCGCCGGTGCGGTAATCTTTCCAAGCGCCCGGATCTCGATCGAGCGCGACCTTGAGTTCCGGCGTCTGGTGGAAATCGTTCTCGATCGGATTGTGAGAAACCCACAGCCGCCCCTGCCTCTTGCCGGTGGGCAGCAGGCGCTGGCAAAGACTTTCGATGTGGTCTTTCAGCGCCTGTTTGATTTCGGAGGTGTCGGAACGGTTCATGCTGCGACCTCATTGAGAATGTCGCCGCCCCATTGATCTGCCATCGCGTCGGCAATGCCGGGAAAAAAGCGCGAACGCTCGTGAGCGCTCTTTCCCTGATGGAAATAATATCGGTATGGCTTGCCGGCGCGGGATCCGGAGCGGCGAATGCAGTATTCAGGTTCCGGAAGCGGAACGATTTTGGTGGGGTGGAGAGCCGGAAGACCTTTCAGCCAAAGGCAAACCTTCTTCTGGAGCGGCTCGCCGAACTGCCAAGGCGTTATGATCTGGGCGGGCGGCGCATAGCCAGCAATCCGCGTCTTCGCGTGGCGATGCATGATCGGGTTCTCAATAGCAATGCGATCGATAGGCGCGTTCCAGAAATCGGAAAACAACGTCGCGGCTTCATCGAGCTCCCGCCAGATCTGTTCGACCGTCTTGCCGTTTGGCGGAGTGGTGAGCCAAGATATACCGGCATTGCAAAGCCTGGTGCACGGTGGATGAGCAACCATGAGGAGATCCCAACCGTCGTAGAGATAATCTCGCGCGTCACCTACGATATGCCGGTTGCTCCGATCGTCTGCAGGAAGCAGATCGCACGACCAGGCGTCATGCCCTCTTAACGCAAAAGCGCGCCGAACCGTCCCCGAAAATTCGCAGGCAACAAGAACACGCATCGGCCTCGCCGGAGAGATCGTCACGCCAGTTCCTCCTCTTTCGGGAGGTCCACCAGCAGATTGCGGAACACATCGAGGCGGCTTTCATCCAGCGGCCGGAAGCGTATTGACGCAAATGCCGGTTCTCGCTGCTCACCATTAATGAAGACCACCGGCGGATTGACGATCTCGACGAGGTGCAACGGCAGCGCGGTCCCGCTTTTATCAGCAAGCATTTCCGGCGGGAGAACATCGCGAATGGTGTAAACAATGCCCTTCTGAGGCGTCGCAACGCCAAACCGGTTGTTTAACTCAATCTCTGCCGGCGTATCGTAAGGGCGAATACAAACCACCCGCATGCCCGGCTTGAATTCCCAATCGTGGCTCATGACTGAAACGCCTCCTCAACATAGGCCAGCGCCGCCTCGATCTCCGGCCGCTCGCGTTCGTCGCCGAGCTCTTTCAGCAAAAGCGAAACGGTGGCCTTGCTCACGCCAAGGGCGCGGGCCATGTCCGCCTGCGGGATATCGAGGTAGGTTACGGTGATGTAGATCGCGAGCCGGCGCAGCCTGGTTGCCCGCATCCATTGTTCGTCGGCCGTCGCCCGCCTGGATGGATCGGCCGCGAGGATGAAACCCGGTTGCACATCGGCCTTGTGCGCCACCAGCGCAACGGCAAGGCGATAGGATCGGATCGCGGACGAGCGGTCCGGAAACCGCAATTCGAGATCCCTGCCCTTTTGCTCGAGATCCCGCTGGCGTTTCAGCTGCGCGATCGCCAGGCGCACGCGGTTGACGGTGCGCGGCGTGAGCGGCCGGATCCCAGCCCGGATATTGTACAGATACCGCGATGCGACGCCGGCGGCGCGCAAAACCTCGCCCTCGACGAGCCCCGCGGATTTGATCGCCAGATCTATTTCGGCGACAGAATTCATTATCAGCCCCTGCAAGCAAAGGCCGGACGCAATACAAACCGGCGTGAACATTTCAGACGAGCGCCACCAGTTCGGGCGGCTTGCTGGTCGCGGTTTTCTGGGCCTCGCGGTGTTCCGCTAGGCCGGCCAAGGTCAATTCGCCGCCCTTCGAAGGCGCGATGTAGATGGAAACGAAGCCGTCACGGCGCATGTAGAAGCAGAATTCCGCCCCCGGCCATTCGCGCCGCTTTGCCTCAGCAGCCAGATCGTCGATCAGTTGCAGGTGAAAGGCGCGGTTTTCGGCAAACTCCGCCGGCGGCTTGCCGCCCAGACACACCATGGTGTCGCCCAGCCCAAGTTCGTCGGCGTTTTCTTCCAGCTGCTGGATCCAGTCTTTGCCTAGGATCATGGCGACACCGGCAAGTTCTTGCGCCAATCAAAAAAGCCGAGCTGGCCGCGCACCGGAATGAACTCAACGGGCCGAGCATTGCGGATCACAAAGCCGAAAACGCCTTGAAACCACTCACTATCGCTAGCAATGACGCAATCAACGACTTCGGCCACACCAACGATGCCACCAAAATGGCCATGCCAGGCTGTCGCACTATATGTATCGAAAAGCCCATCGCTCTCGATCAGTCGCGATCCGGTATCGATCGAGAACGGCACGCCGGTTACCGGGTGGCGCGGGCCATCGTGGCAAGTCAACGCGTAGGTGCACTCATCATCTGGCTTCTTGCCGGCATGGATGGCCACCGGCCCGCGAAACTTCGTCGGCCAGTCGCGGTTCTCGATATCCTTGTGGCCGTTGACGATCAGCCAGGCCCACGGCTGCATGATCGAAAGGGCGAGTTGCGGAAGCTCAGTCATTGCCGCGTCTCCTGCGCTTCATCGACGAACACAACACCGCGCTCGGCCGCGATATCGTCGATGGCAGCAGAAAGACGCCGGCGAATTCTGTTCGTCGGTTCCCGCTCGGCTTTCTTGGCACGCGACAAGGTGCCCTCATTCACATCAGCTACGCGACACAATTGCTTCTGTGAAACCCCCAGCCTCGCGCATCTTTCAAGAATTTGCGTGAAGGAATACACAGTCATTTTTCACATCCATATTGAATTTTCACATGGTGATGTGATTTGGTGTGATTGGTCAAGTGGAGTTTTGCGTTTTGAACATGGCCGTGCATCCTGCGATATCTGCGCGCATGACATCTTTGCGCGACCAGCAAATCGCATGGCTGGACCACATAAAGGAATTGAGCGGACTGACGATCACAGAGATCGCCAGAGCGTCGAAGCTCGACCCGTCCACACTCACCCGATTTTACGGCAAGGACGAAAGCGGTCATTCCCTCAGCGCGCGATCGGTAAAGAAGATCGAAGACGCCACCCGCGTTCCAGCGTATGAAACAAAGGTTAAGCCGGTCATCCAGAGCTTCAGCGAAGACGAGGCCCAGCCCTTCATCGCCATGGACAATCCCGCAGATCCCATAAGCAGCGCCCTCAAATTGACGGCGAAGGAAGCGCAAAGCGTGCATCTATGGACGCTCAAAACAGCCAGCCTGGCTGCTGTCGGCTACTTGCCGGGCATGGTGGTGGCGGTGGACGAGAAAGCGATAGCCAGAAATGGCGACGCCGTATGCGCTCAGAAGTACGATTACCGCCGCGGGACCGCAGAGACCATATTTCGGGTTTACCGCACACCCTATCTTCTAACCGCCTTCATGAATGGCGAGCCGGCCACGCCGGAGATCGTCGATGACCAGAACATTGTCATCATGGGTACGGTCGTGGGCGGCTTTCGGCTCCGCCACTAGATTGTCGCAATCCGGATATTCACATTAAACTTAGGAGCGCTCCAATTCGCTAAACTTTGGAGCGCTCCTTTTGCTGCGTCATCGTTAAACTAAGGAGCGCTCCTCAACGCTAAATTTAGGAGCGCTCCTTTTTCACGTTCAGCTAAGAAGTTTTTCACAACTTCCGACCTAAGAGCGCATATGTAAGAAATGCGAATTTCACATATTCATTTGCTTTTCACATGAAATTCATACAATCTCCCTGTGCGCGCTGATTTGCAGGCGCAAATTCACATGGGAGACGCGAAACATGCTCCAGAATTCAAACGACCGCTTCATGCAGGCGGAAGAAGTGGCCGAAGCGCTCGGCCTGGAAAGGTCCACTTTCCTGCGCAAGCGCAAAGGCCTCATCATCAATGACGGCATGCCGGCACCTTTGCCCGGGCAGAAAAAACTGCGCTGGTATCGTGACAGCATGGAAAAGTGGCTGCGCCAGTACGGCGAGCTCAAGGCCCACGCAATGCGCACGGCCGGATCCCTCGTCCGGATCCACGTAGACCGCGCCCAGCTCACAGCCGCCTATGCGGCGGGAGCGGTGGCATGAGCAAGATGGAATTCCTGAAAGACGGCATGAGCTTCGAGGAAGCGCTATTCAGCGACGACCCTTTTAAGCAGTGCCTGGCGCGCTTCGCAGCCAGCGATTTTGCCGAACGCATGGGCGACTTCATCAATTCCGAACTGCAGCGCGGCACAGAGATCGCCACGCTGATGATCGCGCTGGCGCGGTTCCAGATATCGGTCCACGCATCTGTAGCGGCTCAGACGATGCCGCTCAAGGCGATCGAGACCCTCGCATGCATGTACCAGGAGATGGCGGGCGAAAACTACCTGGTACACGTCAAGCAGATCCAGAAGCAACTCGCGGAGGGGGAACCGGCATGATTATCCGTTTCCACTTCGTAGACTGCGGACAGGACTTCACCTGGTGGGACGTGAAGGACGACGGCCGCGCCATCGGAGAGGTCATTGACGCTGGCCCCTTCCAGGCATGGGCATGGGCTAACGGAAAGCATTTCGTCAACCTCAATGAGCCTCACGGCGTCGGCGATCGGCTCGCCACCACCAACGATCTGCAGCGCTCCCTCGAGACTGGCTACAGCACGATGCTGAATTACCCAGTGGAGCGCATCGAGCACCTGGAGGAAGCAGCATGACTATGACGCCCCTCGCCGAAAACCCGGCCGTGCTGGATCCGCGCAAGAACCTCGAGAAGGCGGAGAAAGACGCCCTCGCCTCGATCGACTTTTTCCGCCAGCAGCGCATCGTCGATGGCCGCCTGCAGGTCGGCAACAAGCGCTTCAATCTGGCCACCATCCGGCGGCTCGAGGAAAAGCAGCTCGTGCGCGGCCGCGTGCCGAACATATCCCTCACCACTGGCGGCGGCCTTGCCCTGCAGAAACTCAGAGGTGACGCATGAGCAAGCCCGCCGCAATTGAAGCCCCACAGAGTGTCACCGCATCGAGACTTGATATCGGCATACTCGAGATGCATCTGAAAAACGTCATCGCCGCGCGGCCGAGACAGGCCCGTCTGGCGGCGACGGACAATCTTTCCCGTATGTGGTTTGTCGCCGAGCTCGCCAGCGTTGCTGACGGCCGCATTCCGCTCACTGATATCGAAGCGCTGGTATCGCAGCATATTCCGGCCGCGAAAGGCGGTGAAGCATGAGCGATCTGAAAACCTTCGCCGATCGCATCACCAAAGCGGCCAACCGGGCAGAGTTCCTAATGAACGCGCTCGAATGGCTGGACCCCGTCAGCCGCGACACGATCCTGACCAATCCGACCGTGGAAGTGAACCAGAGTGTGAGTTGCCGATCGAATGGATACTGGCAGGCGATGGAGCTCATCACAGGCGAGATAAAGACCAACGCGGAGGCAACGGCCCAAGTCGCATATGCCAAAGCGCTAAAAGAGTTGGCGGATATTGAGGACATGTTCGCTCGCTTCGCCAAGCAGGAGAACGCACCATGAGCGCCGGCAACACCATCCACGAGCTCGAACGCCTAGGTAGCGTCCAGGACGCACTGATGAAGCGCCTCGAGGACGAGCTGCGCGAAATGCGCGCCGCCAGCGACGAGATCGACGCCTATCTGCACGGCGCGATCGCCGCCCGGGCCGCACGCACCATCATGCTCGTAGAGGCTCGCCGTGCCCTCGAGGACGTCGATAGCGCTTGCCCGGTGTTCAACCTGGCACGTTATCGCCGCCCAACGCTGAGGACCGTACAATGACGGTCGCGCAATGGTCCCTGTCGATCACGCCGGTGCTCATCGCCCAGGCGCTTACCTTTATCGCAATCTGGCGCGCCACGCGCCGGAAGAAATCACCGCCAGCTTCCCCCGCAGCGGGCGGTGATGCGGGGCCGGTACCAATGGCGGACCACCGGCCCCGCTAACTCTCCAGTGGCTCCAGTCTCCCGGAGCCTGCCTGCCCGGCGGTCTTTGTTTCGCGTGACCGCCGGGCATTTTTGTATCAAGGAGTAAAATTCATGGCGAAAGATGATCTGAAAATTCCGCACGTTTCGTGGCGCAATGGCCGGCCGCGCTTCAATCCCTCGAGGACGCTGCGCGAGGCCGGATATGCGGGCGAGGATCTGCGCCACAAGGACGGCCGCTGGATGAGCGCCGGCGAGGCGCTGGACTGGTCGCGCAAGCTTTCCAAGAAGCTCGAGCTCGACAAGCGAAAGCAGCGCATGCGCGCCGGCGAACCGCGTGAAAAAGTCATTCCGCCTGTACCCATCGCCGCGATCCGCCCAGCCTTTCCTGTCTGCCTGCTGTTCGATGAATTTTTGAACGAGACGAAGAACCCACGCTTCGGAGATCTGTCCAAAAAAACACGGGATGATTATCGCCAGAAAAGCCGCGTCATCCAGAAACACGAACCGGACGTATGGAACTCGGAAGCGGAAGCGCTCACAAAGCCGATCTGCATAGGGATCTATGAAAGCCTCCGGGTAAAGGTGGGCAACACGTCGGCCGTGGGCGCAATGCGCATCCTGGGCGTGGCGCTGCAGTGGGCGATGGATCGCGGCCGCCTGCCCTCGATGCTGATCAATCCCGCCCACAAGCTCAAGATGAAGACGCCTGACGCCCGCCTGCGCATCGCATCGAAACAGGAGCTCAAGGTTTTGATCGAGACGGCCGACGCGCTCAATCAGCCGGAAATGGGGGACATGTTCACGCTGGCCGTCTGGTCCGGGCAGCGCCAGGCCGATCGGCTGCACTACACCCGCAAGGGCCACAAGCGCGGCCGCATCATCCTGCAGCAGTCTAAGACGGGCGCGATCGTTTCCATTATCGAGGCACCAGAGCTCAAGAAACGCATGGAGGCCGCACAGAAGCGCCGTAATGAAGCAGGCATCATATCTCCCTGGGCAGTTCTGAACGAGCGCGAATGGAAGCCGTTCAACGGCGATCATTACCGCCGCAGGTTCGAGGAGATCCGCAGGCACGCGAAAAAGAAGCTTCCGTCGCTAAAGGATCTGACCGACCAGGACTTCCGCGATACAGCCGTCACCTGGCTGGCAATGGCGGGCTGCACCATTCCGGAGATCTGCGCCATCACCGGCCACAGCCTCAAAACGGCGCACGAGATCCTAAGACACTATCTCGCCCTCAATGCGGAGATGGCAGACGCGGCGATCGCCAAGCTGGTGACGTGGTTCGAGGCTCCAGACGGCGACGACGGCGGGCATAACGTGAGCATGAAATAAAGAAGGCGGGCATTGACCCGCCTTTTATTTCTCAAGATTTCTGGAGAATGCGACGAGCACGATTTGACATAAAATCCACATTGTGCAATCAACGACAAGAATAAGAAATGTCGCACAACATGGTTTTACTAAGTCATTCAAAACATTGTATTTCGATATTACTTTTAATCAGTAGGTCCAGGGTTCGAATCCCTGCGCTCTCACCACCTCAACCGTCGATTTATCAATAGCTTAGATGACTTCTTGTCGCGTATGCCTCCGATCCGCAACAGATTGGAAAACAGCATCCTTGCGTTTTGTTGAGGTAAAAATAACAGCACCTTCTCTTTGCCGGGTACGGAATATCAATCTCCCCATTGCGCCGTTATCAGACAGCGAGCCAACATACCGTCATGATCGCGGCTAGCGATAGGCATAAACATACCGCGCAATATTGTCGTAAAAACTGGAGAGATAAGCTGGCACCCGCTTGAGCCGGGCAAATTTGCTGCCGCGATATTCGGCGCGCGTTCCAACCAGCGTGTCCGGATCGCCAAAGGGCAGGAAATCCTTGTCGGTCACGTAGACATGCGTGCCATAACCCCAGCCGCACTCCAGCGCCCGGTCGAAGGGCAGCGTCATCACCCTTGCGGCCTTCAGGAAACGTTCGGCACCGCCGCGTGAGATGATATAGCAGGCTGACGATCCCTGCGGGCCATAGATGCAGCGCCCGAACGTATCCCCGAGAGCGCTGGTCTTCCTGCCCTTGAAGCCGCTGCGGCGGTGGTTGGTCAGTTTAATGATCGAATTTTTCGGCATGATCGCAGCCACGGCTTTGACCCGCTCGGAAAAGTCCGGGGTAAAGGCGACATCGTCCTCGACGATTACCGCCATCGGCGCGTCGCTCGCCAGGAAAATCTCCAGCGCCTTTATATGGCTGGCGTAGCAGCCATACTCGCCGGGCAAGGCGTGGCGGCCGTTACGCAGTTCAAAACCGCGCCGGTTAAAGTCCGTCCATTCGGCGGGGGGAATGGTCTTGCCGTCGACACCCTCGACTGGACGCAAATCCAGCCCGAGGCCCGAAGCGCCGTTCAACATTTTTTCCAGCCGTGCGCGGGCTCTGGCGATGGAGATGATGTAGACGGGAAAGGTGGAAATCGGCAGCATTCGCAGGACACCATAAGCATGGAGATGGGAAACCGTCTCCTACAGCATGGCGTGCCACACGTCCATTCGGAGGCGGAAGGGGGTCTGCATAGAGAGATTCCAAACGGATCTCAGGGGCGCAACGCCCCGGATTCCCCAATCATCAGAATTGGCCGGAAATTATTTGCGCGCGGCGGTGCGGCGGCAGCGCCAGTTCCAGTCTCTAGGTTCACCCGTGTCCATGTGCACCGATTCGGTATGGCAATAGGTGCCGACACCACCGCGCTCCGGCAGGGAACGCAGATAGGTTGCAAGCTCCCATTTGGAGACGCCCTTGATCTGAATGTCGGCAGCATCGCAGGTATAATGCTTGGAGCCCTGCCTTATGCCCTTTGGCGGACGATAGCCCGAGGTGACGATGGCCGGGCTGTTATAATGACGCTCGACATCCTTGATCATCCGCACCAGTTCCGGCTTGAAGCAACCGACTTCGACATGATCCGTCTGCAGGAAAAGCCCGTTCGGGGAAACACGGGTGAGACCGGAAAGCGACGCAAGCTTCATCAGGCCGGTCGGTTGATCTTCCTCGTCTTCGAGATGCGCATCATCGAACTCATCGGACATCATCGAGCGACCCGAAAGCGCAATGCCCATCGTCCGGTCCGCCGCTCCCGGCAGCGCTGCAACCTGCGTGTTCTCCGCGGAACCGCTTTCAATCATTTTCGGCAGACGCTTCTTGGCTGCGCCGGCGAAAAACGCCGCAAGCGTCACGCCCTTGCCCTCGCCTTCCTGCCCGCTTTCACCGGCTGGCTGTGCGGGAGATGCAGCAGCAAGCTGTTCAGATGCTGCCTGCGGCACCGGCACCGCCTGACGGTTTTCGCTGTGCTGTTCCGCTGGGACCTGCCCGGCGGGAACCTGAACCGGCGCTGCAACGGGCTGGGGCTGCGCCGCCTGCACCGGTGCCGAATAAACGCTGCTGACGGCGGGAATGATTTTCTGGGATGGCGCGCCGGTGGCAGCGACACCCGGGGCCCCGGCTCCCGCCGCAACGGCAGGTGCGGTGGAATAGATGCTGGATGTCCCGGCGGAAATTGCGGTCGGCTGCGTCGTCAGCCCACCAATATCGGCGGCTGCGCCGTAACCCCGCGCCGGGCCGCCCGGCGTCTGAGGCTGGGCCGGCACGGAAGCGCCGGCCGCCGATGCCACGGCGGGATCCACATAATGTCCCTGCTGCGCGCCGGCCGCCGGCGTGGCAGCAGCCGTTTGCGGCTTCTGCTGTGCGGCAATCTCCGGCTTCTTGTTACTGGCGGCCAACTCGTCATCGGTCACGGCGGAAACGCACCCGGAAAGCCCGAGCAGCGAAACGGCAATAACAAGACGCTGACAGGAAACGCGTCCTTTCGCGCCGTCTGCAGCTTTCATGAGTGGCCTCCGTATCTTGCATTTCCAACAGCAGCACGGGAACGGGCGCGTGTGCTTTCCCAAAACGGGACGGGCCGTTTCGATTCGCGGACTATGCCTCATCCCATCCGGACAAGGCAAGAGCGCCCGAAACCGCCGCTGTTGGCCGGGAAAATCCCTACCAGGAACCGGTATTCTGCATAGATATCCACGGTTCGGCTGGTGCGAGGCTTTCGCCTTTCTGCAGGATTTCGAATGAAATGCCATCCGGCGAACGGACAAAGGCCATGTGACCGTCCCGTGGCGGCCGGTTGATCACGACGCCATTTTCCTGAAGACGGGCACAGAAATCGTAAATATTGTCGACCTCGTAGGCCAGATGGCCGAAATTGCGTCCGCCTGTGTAGTCTTCCGTGTCCCAATTATAGGTGAGCTCGAGGCTCGGGGCTTTTTTTTCCTTTGCCGCAGCAATGTCATCACGTGCTGCAAGAAAAACCAGAGTGAATCGGCCTTTTTCGTTTTCGATTCGGCGTATTTCCTCGAGACCCATGAGGTCGCAATAGAATTTCATTGATTCGCCAAGGTCTTTGACGCGAACCATTGTGTGCAGATACCGCATTTTCTTACTCTCCAATACACGGGTCGGGGGCCGTTAAACGCATGATGGCAAGCCCCGGACAAGGACGGTGACATAAAAGCAGCTGCGCAAATCAAAAACTAGGGCTTGCGTGGAACCGTTACCAAGATGTTAATCTGGTACACAGGAATCAGTTGACCGGTGTATGGCGCGTAATCGAGGGGTTGGCAGGATATGGCTGATAGGATGTCATCGAAAACGATAGTCGATGTCGAGGACCTTTCGGGCGATGCCGTCGACCTGACCGAAATCACCGGCGTCGTGAAATGGTTCGATGTCGCCAAGGGTTTCGGCTTCATCGTGCCTGATAACGGCATTCAGGATGTGCTGCTGCATGTCTCCTGCCTGCGCCGCGATGGATACCAGACCATTCTGGAAGGCACACGCATCGTCGCGCTCATCCAGCGGCGTGACCGCGGTTTTCAGGCCTTCCGCATCCTGTCGATGGATCAGTCGACCGCCGTTCACCCGTCGCAGCTGCCGCCGGTGCGCACCCATGTGCAGGTCACGCCTTCAAGCGGGCTGGAGCGCGCCATCGTCAAGTGGTTCAACCGCACCAAGGGTTTCGGCTTTTTGACGCGTGGCGAAGGAACGGAAGATATTTTCGTGCATATGGAAACGCTGCGCCGTTTTGGCCTGACGGAACTGCGCCCCGGCCAGGTGGTGCTGGTGCGTTATGGCGATGGCGACAAGGGTTTGATGGCGGCGGAAATCCACCCGGACAACCCTGTCTCGGTCGGGATGTCGCACTGATGGCCGCGATATTGGGAAAGATTGCGAAAAGCGCCGTTATGGCGCTTCTTTTTTTCACACTCGCAGGCGTCGCGCAGGCTCAGCAGCAGACCTTTGCCTCCGAACCTCTGACGATCGAAACCGCCTCCGGCAAAAACCACGACTTCGTTGCGGAACTCGCCCTCAATAATGCCCAGCGCGAGCAGGGCCTGATGTTCCGCAAATCCATGCCGCTTGAAAACGGCATGCTGTTCGACTTTGGCAATGAGCGGGACGTGGCCATGTGGATGAGGAACACCCTCATTCCGCTCGATATGCTGTTCATCGCACGGGACGGGCGCATCACCCATATCCACGAAAACGCCGTCCCCCACTCGGAAGCGATCATCAGCTCCCGCGGGGCGATAAAATTCGTGCTTGAACTGAATGGCGGCACTGCCAGGCGTTATGGCATCAAGCCGGGGGACATGGTCCGCAGTGCCCAGATCGGCAACCGGAAATGATGTCGCCGCGTTAATACATCTGAAAAAGCCGGACGACACCTCGCCCGGCTTGCAGGATATTAATAAACCGGCTCGATATGGCTCAAAATCCGGCAATTGGAGATGGAGGCGGCAAGATTGATGGCGATATCGATCGCCTCGACCGAATCAGCCGTGCCTTCCAGATAGATCACGTCATTTTCGACGATTGCGGAAATCCGCGACTTCTCAAGTCCCGTTTCAAAGGCCAGCGCCGAAGTGATCGCCTGGCATACGCCAGCCATGCGGTCACCGAAGAAGCTTTCCTGAATACCTGACAAATTGAACATCTGCGTTCTCCTTCTTATGGACTTTACAACGCGCCAATAGCGGTTTTGTTCATCTCCGGTTCATCATTTCGTTCATCTTCCATTCATCTTGGAAAATTGGAACCCCCTGACCGATCACATTTTAGGTGATCGGGAACCATTTCGTGAGGCGGGCATTTCGCGCATGGGAGAGAAAACGGCCTTCAAGGCACATGAAACAGGGAGGAGAATGACATGCTGATAAACAGAACGGAGCCGTGTCACCACGCCTCGTGGATGAAGCCGGTGGCGATCCATCTGCCGCTCTGCGTCGCCGTGGAGATCTACAGCCCCTTGGTGGCGCTGGACATGCTGATGTACCGCTGGCCCGAGGAACACGGCCCGGAATATGAGGAAGCGCGCAGGAACTGCCTCGATGCTATCGCCGGCAGATGCGACATCGAAAAGGCGCGGGAATCGTTTCTCGTCGCAAGCAGTCACGCGCATATCCTGAACATCCACTAAAGTTCATTGGCACTGATGATGACTGGGCCCTTCTCGACGGAGGGCTTTTCTTTTGCCGCCGGACCTGTGTTACGGTGCCGTTTCCTGCACCCGCACCCTGCCCGCCTGTCCATGATGACATGTAACTGTCACTCAAACGTTATAATCGGCAGGAACGAATTCCATGGAATCGGTTGGCGGACAGACCGCCGAAAGCTTGGGAGTGGGACTGGCCAGCATGGAAACTGTTTTTGCCCTTTGCGCAATTCTGCTCCTCGCCTTCAATCTTCTCGGCATTGTTCTCGCCGGCTGGCGCCTGACAAGACGGGACGTTGAAAACGAGCTCGTGCGACAGAGACCGCCGGTCTCGCTGGTGGTCCCGCTGCGCGGCGTTGAAAACTTCACACCATTGACACTCGCCCGGGCTTTCGAGCTCGACTGGCCGGACTATGAACTGCTGTTCTGCGTCGCCGACGAATTCGATCCCGTGATCGAGGAAGTGCGAAAGGCAAGCGCCGCCTCCCCCACAGTGTCCGCACAATTGCTGATCGGCGACGACCGCATCAGCGCCAATCCGAAACTGAACAATTGCGTCAAGGGCTGGCGCGCCGCCCGCCACGAATGGGTCATTCTGGCCGATTCGAACGTGCTGATGCCGAAATCCTATATTGCGACCATGATGTCGGCCTGGCGGCGGGACAGTGGGCTCGTCTGCTCGCCGCCGCTCGGCTCCCGGCCGGCAGGTTTCTGGGCGCATGTGGAATGCGCCTTCCTCAACGGCTCACAGGGACGCTGGCAATATGCGGCAGAAGCGATCGGCATGGGTTTTGCGCAGGGCAAATCGATGTTGTGGAACAAACCGTTTCTGGAGGAACATGGCGGCATTCGCGCGCTCGCCGCCGAAATTGCCGAGGACGCCGCCTCGACCAAGCTGGTCAGAAATGCCGGCCGCAAGGTGCACCTGGTCTCGGCCCCCTTCGAGCAGCCACTCGGCCAGCGTCATGCCGGCGAGATCTGGTCGCGCCAGACCCGCTGGGCGCGGCTGCGACGCGTGACCTTCCCGCAATATTTCGCTCCGGAAATCCTCACCGGCGCGCTTCCCCCGCTTCTCTTCGCGCTCGCAGCCGCCATCGCGGCGGATGCCGACCTCACGCTCACCATTCTTGCCGTCCTTACACTCATATACGGCCCGGAACTGGTGCTGACTGCCCTCAATGGATGGCCGATATCTCTCCATACCCTGCCGGCGATGATCGCGCGGGATGTGATCATGCCATTTGTCTGGGTGCGCAGCTGGGTCGGCAGTGCGGTGGCCTGGCGCGGCAATGTCATGACGATCGGCACGGCCGAAAGTACCCTTGCCGGGCCATCAGCAGACTGAACAGAAGCTTGTTTGAAGAAGTTACGCCAGCAAGTTCATGTCTTGCTTTAAAATGGTCGGAGTGGAGAGATTCGAACTCCCGACCCTCTGGTCCCAAACCAGATGCGCTACCAGACTGCGCTACACTCCGCCGAGGCGATGGCTGGGGAATACACGGTTCACCCAAACTCCGCAACAGGGAAATTCATCTTTGTTCAGCCATTATCCCCATCGGCAAAACCTGGTGCCGCCGTGGCAAGCGCGCGAAAGGAAAGCGCGGGATAATCGTCTTGACTCTCACATGAAGTCGGTCCATTTCAAATTCAGCGTTCCTGACACGATTTGGTTATTCTATTCAGGTACGTGAATAGTAATCCGGGGTGCTACGCCCCACCGCCCAACCGGAGCAGTTTCGACATGTCTGCGAAGATTTACCGCCCTGCAAAAACCGCCATGCAATCCGGCAAGGCGAAGACCAATGTCTGGGTTCTGGAATTCGACGCCGAGGTTCCGCGCAAGATCGATCCGATCATGGGCTACACCTCCAGTTCCGACATGAAGCAGCAGGTCAAGCTGACATTCGAAACGCAGGAGCAGGCCGAAGCCTATGCACAGCGCAAGGGCATCGAATACCGCGTCATTCAGCCGAAGGAAGCGACACGCAAGGTGGTTTCCTACACCGACAATTTCCGTTTCAACCGTACCCAGCCCTGGACGCACTGAAACAGCACGATCAAAGTTTTTACCGGAGCATCGATTGCCCGGCATGACGGCCCCTTAGCTCAACTGGATAGAGCAACTGCCTTCTAAGCAGTAGGTCGCAGGTTCGAGTCCTGCAGGGGTCGCCATCTTTTCTGCAACGCCAGATACGTCCGGATTATCTCAAGGACTCAGAAATTCCGCGCCTGGCACGCTCTGACTCATTCGGCTTGAAATCAGCCCGTCATGAGGGGGCCGGCAACTATCGCAAGGGTGAGGATCAGCTACGCTTCGCTAACAGATTTGGCGCGGCTGCCACAGCCAGTCCCAATGCGGCGGAGATGAAGCCAATAAAGTCAGAGATCGTTTTCAGCTCACCTTCGAAACCCATCCCCTGCAGCAATAGACTTGTTCCGTAAAATAGGGGCAAGACGAACCCAAAGACAGTTATCAGAAATAGCGCAACTCTCTGGACAGCCAGCGTCGTTGGACGCGTTGGTTCCCACCGAAGCAGCAGGATGATGACGGCCAGAGCAGAAATGCTCAAGAAAACGTCGATCACCAACTGAGCGTTCACGTTTATCAGGCTGTCATTCGTCCAGAAATTTATTCCAGAGACAGATACGAGAAGAAAAAACACGATCGAAACCACTATCGACTCTGTCTTGCTGGACATGCTGGGGTCAAACACGAGAGCTCCGCAGACGATGCCTACGGTCATGGACAACGGCAAGAGAAGCATTCGCCCCCATTCTCCCGTGTTCGTGTTTTGGGTCACCCCGGATATGGTTGGGGCAATTGCGTCTAAGAACCACCAGCCGACCCCAACGCCTAACAGACTAAGCACCATAAACGCGCCGAGACTTACCAAAACTCCCACTGCGACAGCCCAAACCGCCCGCCCCATTTCGTCCCCCCGACCGTGGCGCTACTGCTATGCCGAACGATACCGTGGAATCGATCAATATTAAATGACCGTGCTGAGGCGGCTTTATTCAATGACGGAAGATAACTGGTGGCATCAATTGTTGCGAAGCGCCCAGATGAGGAGTTGACTGCGCTTCCGGTCGTGCAGATTCGCGGCTCATGCGCTCTCGACAGACGAGCTACCCCTGACCGAACAGCGTGAAATACCCCCATACCGCCACGAAAAACGCGATGACGCCAACGATCGTCAGAGCCTTTTTTGCTTTTGGTCCCAGCGGTTCGCGTGGCTTCTTCGGCGGCACCGGTTTGCGGAACTTCACCACATTGTCGTTCATTCTATCTTCGTCCTGACTATCGCTGCTGAAACCGCTGCCACATCAATGGCATCGGCCTTTACGGATTTCTATCTACCAGACCAGAGCTATCATAAATATTACCAAGTTTTCACTTCCTCCTTTGGGCAAGCTATGTCACTTCCCACAATCAGAGGAACACAAACAGCGACAGACGGACCGAAAAACAGGGTTGGCGACAATCCCCTGTGGTATTTTGAATTTTGCGGGTGACGAGAATGAATGATGCCAACACCAATGGCCGCGACACGGAAAACAGCCAGCCCGATCTGCGGGAGATTCTGGGTACGAACAGGTCCGGCAGGAAGAAGAAGTCGCGCCGGTATCTCTATGCCGCAGCAGCCATCGTGTTGATCTGCGGCGGACTTGGCTATTATTACCAGTCCCGCGCAGCAGGCGTTGCCTATAACTACACCACGGAAGCGGCGCGTCAGGGTGATCTTTCCGTCATCGTCACCTCCACCGGTTCGGTTCAGCCAACGGATCAGGTCGATATATCGAGCGAATTGTCCGGCACCGTGCGCAAGGTCAACGTCACCTATAATAGCCCGGTCAAATCAGGCGATATCCTTGCCGAACTCGACACCAACAAGCTGGAAGCCGACGTGCAGAGCGCCCGCGCCAAGCTTGCCTCCGCCAAGGCCAATGTGCTGAAAGCACGCGCCGATCTCGGCTCGGCAAAGACATCGATGGAGCGTCTGAGATCACTGGTGCAGAACCGGGTCTCCAGCCAGCAGGATCTCGACGCCGCGCAGTTCAGCCACGATGCCGCCGCGGCCACGCTTGAAGTCAACGAGGCCACAGTGCTTTCGGCGGAAGCGGATTTGAGGCTTGCCGAGGTCAATCTCGGCAAGGCCAAGATCGTCTCGCCCATCGATGGCGTCATCCTCACCCGCAGCGTCGATCCCGGCGCCACCGTCGCCTCATCGCTCAATGCCCCTGTTCTCTTCACCATCGCCGGCGATCTGCGCCACATGGAGCTGCAGGTCTCGGTGGATGAGGCCGATGTCGGCAAGGTAGAGACCGGCCAGAAGGCCAATTTTAACGTCGACGCCTATCCCGACCGCAGCTTCCCGGCCGAGATCGAAACCGTGCGCTTCGCCTCGGAAACCGTATCCAACGTGGTGACCTACAAGGGCATATTGACGGTCGACAATGAGGAGCTGCTGCTGCGCCCGGGCATGACGGCGACCGCCAATATCATCGTCGAGGAAATCAAGGATGCCCTGCTGGTGCCGAATTCCGCGCTCCGTTATACGCCGCCGCGCGAATCCGCCTCCCGTGGCGGCGGGCTGATGAGCCTGTTCCGCCCGCCGCGCATGGGCCGCTCGCAGAACCGCGACGCCGGTCAGGCGGCAGCAGCCGGCAAAAGAACGGTCTGGGTGCTGCGCAACAACAATCCGGTCTCCATCGCCATCGAAACCGGTTCCACCGACGGCCAGCATACCGTGGTAAAATCGGGCGAGTTGAAAGCCGATGACCAGGTGATTACCGACGCAACGGCCCGCAACGCCGGCTGACGGAGGACAAGCCCATGCAACAGCCGCCGCTCATCGAATTCCGCAATGTCGTCAAGCAATATGGCCGCGGCGAAGCGACGATCCGCGCGCTTGACGGCGTCAGCCTGTCGATCCGCGAAAAGGAATTCGTCGCCATCATGGGTCCATCGGGCTCGGGCAAATCCACGTCGATGAACATCATCGGCTGCCTGGATGTGCCCACAGCTGGCGAATATCTGTTTCAGGGCGTGCCGACCAGCGGCTTCGACAATGAACATCTGACGCTGCTGCGCCGGCATATGCTCGGCTTCGTGTTTCAGGGCTTCAATCTGCTATCGCGCACCTCGGCGGTGGAAAATGTCGAGCTGCCGCTGGTCTATCGCGGCATGAAGGCCTCGGAACGGCGCGCTCGCGCCATGGAGGCGCTGGCGCAGGTGGGTCTGAAAGGCCGCGAGGATCACACCACGCAGGAGCTTTCCGGCGGCCAGCAGCAGCGTGTGGCCATTGCGCGCGCCATCGTCACCCGCCCTGCCCTGCTTCTCGCCGACGAGCCGACCGGCAATCTCGATACGAAAACCAGCGCCGAGATCATGGATCTTATCACCTCCCTCAACCGCGACAGAGGCATCACCGTCGTCATGGTCACCCATGAAGAGGATATCGCCGCCCATGCCGGGCGTCTCCTGCGTTTCGTCGATGGCCATCTTGCCTCCGACAGCGCAACGGACAAAAAGGAGACCGCCGATGTTCTTTGAAACGTCGCGTCTTGCGCTGCGCGCCATCAGCCGCAACCTGCTGCGCTCCTTCCTCACCGTGCTCGGCGTCGTCATCGGTGTGGCCGCCGTCATCGCCATGGTCACCATCGGCAATGGCACGACGGAACAGGTAAAATCGGAACTGTCGCGGCTCGGCACCAACATGCTGTTCGTGCGCCCCGGCCAGTTCGGGCCCGGAAGGGCGAGCACCGAAGCGAAGCGCTTCGATGATCGCGATGTCGAGGCCATCCGCAACCAGATCAGCGGCGTGCGTGCCGTGGCGCCACAGAACCGCAGCTCCGCCGCCACCGTCATTTTCGGCGGCAAGAACCACCAGACAAGCGTCATCGGCACCACCAACGACTATCTGATCGCGCAGGACTGGACCATCGCGCTCGGGCGCGATTTCCAGCCCGCCGAAGATCGCGGCGGCCAGATCGGCTGCATCATCGGCGAAACGGTGCGGCAGGAACTGTTCGGTGCAGAGAACCCGGTGGGACAGACGATCCGCGTCAGCAACATCTCCTGCCCCGTCATCGGTGTGCTGGGCAGGAAAGGCCAGTCCGGCCTCGGCGACGATCAGGACGACACGGTCATCATGCCGCTTAAGATCCACCAGCGGCGCATCGGCGGCACCACCACCATTTCCTCGATCATGGTTTCGGCGCAGGATGGCGTTTCGACTGCCAAGGTGCAGAGTGACCTGCAGAACCTGCTGCGCGAACGCCGCCGCATCGGCATCGGCCGCGAGGATGATTTCACCGTCAACGACATGACACAGATCGCCTCGGCCATGACCGGCACGACGACGCTGCTGACCGGGCTTTTGGGTGCAGTCGCAGCCGTCAGCCTGCTGGTTGGCGGCATCGGCATCATGAACATCATGCTGGTCTCGGTGACGGAACGCACCCGCGAGATCGGTATTCGCCTCGCCATCGGCGCGCTGGAGAAGCAGGTCCTGACGCAGTTTCTGGTGGAAGCCGTGATGCTCTCCGCCTTCGGCGGCATCGTCGGCATCCTGACCGGCCTCGGCCTGGCTTACGGCGTGGTCAGTTTCCTCAACGTCCCCTTCGTCACCAGCCCGTCGATCATCTTCCTAGCATTCGCCTTCTCGGCAGCTATCGGGGTGATTTTCGGCTATTTCCCGGCGCGACGGGCGGCAAGCCTGAGCCCGATCGAGGCTTTGCGGCACGAGTGAGACAAGCCGTCGAGGCTGCAACAGCCTCGACGGAACAGGTTGATAATTTACGGAGGGATTCGATGTTCAAATCGATATCGGACAGCGCCGCCGCCGCGGACGGCGGTTCGCTCGCGCTCTTCGTGGAACGAATTGACGGACAAACGGAGGTGTTTGTGATCAATCGCTCCCTCGCATCACGCGGAACGCCCGACTACAACAAGGTCAGCTCGAGCCTGCGGTCACTTACCGAGGAGGATTGCGGGACGATCGCCGCGGCTCTCGAGCCTCTATTGACGACGACGCCATCGGTTCATCCGCTGGCGGATTTTATCGATACGCTGAAACAGCAGTCATGATCCTTCGAAAGCTGATTTGCGCGGGGCGCAGTTTGCGGAAAAAGAAGCTAAAACCTCTCATCCGTCATCCTCGGGCTTGACCCGAGGATCTACAAAGGTCTCAAGGGATTTGACGGGGATGGATCCTCGGGTCATGCCCGAGGATGACGTCGCGTTTGTGGGAGCGCTGTGTGCATAAGAATGGTCTGTCTCTCCATCGCAGAGATAGCGTAACCAATCAAACGCTGGCTTCAGCCTCACGCTGCTTCGCCAGCGCCGCCAGATCGGCCGGCTTCAGCTCGACCGATTCACCGCAGCCGCAGGCGGATGTCTGGTTCGGATTGTTGAAGGTGAAACCGGAGCGCATCTTGGTCACTTCGAAATCCATCTGCGTGCCGAGCAGATAAAGCACGGCGGAAGGCTGAACCCAGACCTTTGCCCCTTCGAATTCAACCAGATCGTCCTTCGCATCCGGTTCCGTCACGAGGTCGATGGTATATTCCATGCCCGCGCAGCCGCCCTTCTTGATGCCGACGCGCACGCCCCTGGCATCCGGTCCGGAATTTTCGACGATTGCTTTAACGCGCGAGGCGGCAGCCCCGGTCATGGTCATGATCGCAAAGCCCATGGGCTTAATTCTCCTTCGACAATCGAGTTCAAGGCTCGATGCTTATGGATTTCAATTTAAGTGCGCCTGAGAGTGTCATCAAGGGATGACATCAGTCAAATCACGTCAGTACCAGCCGACAGCGACCTGTGCTTCTTCCGACATGCGGTCCGGCGTCCACGGCGGGTCGAAGGTCATTTCGACCACGACACCGGAGACACCCTCGACGGCGCCGACTGCATTTTCCACCCAGCCCGGCATTTCACCGGCCACCGGGCAACCGGGCGCCGTCAGCGTCATGACGATCTTGACCATGCGGTCGTCCTCGATGTCGATCTTGTAGACAAGACCGAGTTCGAAGATATCAGCCGGAATTTCCGGGTCGTAGACGGTCTTCAGCGCCGCGATCACGTCATCGCTGAGGCGCGCCAGTTCATCAGGCGGGATAGACGACGGCTTTGCCGCGTCTTCGGTCGTATCCTGGGTCTTTGCAGTGGCTTCGGCAGTCATGGTCTTAAACCTCAATCCTGATCTCTTATTCCGATATCAGGCGAAAAATTTGCGCGCATATTCCAGCGCCTCAACAAGAGAGTCTACTTCGGCGCGGGTATTGTAAAGGCCGAACGATGCCCGGCATGTGGAGGTGACGCCAAAGCGTTTCAAGAGCGGCATGGCGCAATGGGTGCCCGCACGTACCGCAACGCCGCGCCTGTCGATCACCATCGAGACATCATGGGCGTGAATGCCCTCAAGCTCGAAGGAGAAGATGCCGCCCTTGTCAGGCGCATTGCCGATGATGCGCAGCGAATTGATCTCGCGCAGACGCTCCGTGGCGTAAGCGGCAAGATCGGCCTCATGTGCGGCAATCGCGGCGCGGCCGAGATTGTCCATGTAATCCAGCGCGTAACCGAGGCCGATCGCCTGCACGATGGGCGGCGTGCCGGCTTCGAAACGGTGCGGCGGCTCGTTATAGGTCACATTGTCTTCGGTAACGTCGAGGATCATCTCGCCGCCGCCCTGGAACGGCCGCATCTCGCGCAGGCGATCCGCCTTGCCATAGAGCACACCGATGCCCGAGGGACCGTAAAGCTTGTGGCCGGTCATCACATACCAGTCGCAATCGATATCGCGCACATCGACCGGCATGTGAACCGCGCCCTGCGAACCATCGACCAACACCGGAATGCCGCGCTCATGCGCGATACGGCAGATTTCCTTGACCGGCACGATGGTGCCGAGCGCATTCGACATATGGGTGATAGCGACAAGCTTGGTGCGCTCCGTCAGGCTCTTTTCGAAAGCCTCGATGTGGAACGCGCCGTCATCATCGACCGGCACCCAGACGAGCTTTGCACCCTGCCGCTCGCGGATGAAATGCCACGGCACGATGTTGGAATGATGCTCCATGATCGAGATGACGATCTCGTCGCCCTCGCCGATCTTCGGCATGCCGTAACCGTAAGCGACCGTGTTTATCGCTTCCGTTGAGGATTTGGTGAAGACAATCTCGTCCACCGAACCGGCATTCAGGAAACGGCGCACCTTTTCGCGCGCCGCCTCATAGGCGTCGGTTGCGGCATTGGAGAGGAAATGCAGGCCGCGATGCACATTCGCATACTCATTTGCATAAGCATGCGAAACGGCGTCGATCACCACCTGCGGTTTTTGAGCGGACGCGCCGTTGTCGAGATAGACCAGCGGCTTGCCATAGACCTCGCGCGACAGGATCGGGAAATCCTTGCGCACGGCTTCAATGTCATAAGGGGCCGCCAATGCGGCGCGTTCGCTCTCAGGCATGATGTTCCAGCCAGCCGGAGATGATCGTCTCCAGCGCCTCTACCAGATTTTCTTCTTCCAGTTCCTCGACGATCTCGGCGACGAAGGCGTTGACGAGCATCGCCCGTGCCTTCGCCCGCGGCACGCCGCGCGCCATCAGGTAATAGAGATGATTGTCGCTGATATCGGCAACCGTCGCACCATGGCCGCACTGAACATCGTCAGCGAAGATTTCCAGTTCCGGCTTTGCCGAGAACTCGCCATCGTCGGACATCAGAAGCGTATTGCACGCCATCTTCGCATCGGTCTTCTGGGCATCGGGCGCCACCCGGATCATGCCCTGGAAAATACCCTTTGCACGGTCGAACACCACGTTGCGGAATACTTCCGTCGAGGTCGTATTCGGTACGTTGTGGCCGAGAACCATCGTCACGTCGGTATGGGTTTCGCCACCCAGCAGGTTGACGCCGCGAACGATGAGGTCAGTGCCCTCACCTTCCACATCAATGCGCAGTTCCTGACGTACCAGCTTGCCGCCGGCATTGACAATGAACAGGCGAATCTTGGCGTCCGCACCGATTTTCATGCGCAGCTGGCCAAGATGGATATCGGCCGCACCCTGTTGCTGCAGGATGATCCAGGTCACTTCCGCGCCATCCTCGACCACGATGTCGCTGACGGAGGAAACGAAGGCTGCATCCGAAGTCACCGAAAGGTGACGCTCGATGACGGTCGCCTTGGAGCCCTTGCCGAAACGGACCGGGAAGCGGCTGTGAACCTGGCCTGCGCCATGGACCGCCTGCAATTCGATCGGCTTCTCGATATCGGCATCGGCCGGGATCTCGAGCACCAGACCATCGCGCACGAAGCTGCCGTTGATGCGGCCGATCGCGTCATCCTTGCTGGCTTCCGCAAGGCCTGCGGCCGCGGAACCGTCAGCCAGGCTTTCGGCAAAGCGCGACACGCGGATGTCTTCGATCTTGCCGATATCGGCCGTCCCGTGCTGCATATAGGCAACCAGAGAGCCGGCAACCGTTGGTGTCTGCTTTTCAATAACAGGCGCGGGCCGGTCTTCCGGAACGGCGCGCAGCAGGCTTTTCAGATCGGTATAGTGCCACGCCTCGATGCGGCGGGTCGGAAGACCACCGGTCTTCAGATCGTCAAACAGCACGTCACGCGCGGCGACAACAGCGCCGTCGCCCGGCAATTCGCTGAACTTGGCGGTGTAAGCGTCGACCAGCGCGGTTTCCGCTGGCGTCAGCCGGTTGGTAGCTTGAATGTTCATGGACATCACCTCCTGGCCCGACTTAGGCCGCTTCACCGATGATGTCGGCGTAACCGTTGTTTTCCAGTTCCAGCGCCAGCGCCTTGTCACCCGAGCGGATGATCTTGCCCTTGTAGAGAACGTGAACGCTGTCAGGCACGATGTAATCCAGCAGGCGCTGATAGTGGGTGATGACGACGGTAGCGCGATCCGGCGACTTCAGCGCATTGACGCCATCAGCAACGATCTTCAGCGCGTCGATGTCGAGGCCGCTATCGGTTTCGTCGAGAACGCAGAGCTTCGGCTCCAAGAGCGCCATCTGCAGGATCTCGGCGCGCTTCTTCTCACCGCCGGAGAAGCCGACGTTCAGCGGACGCTTCAGCATCTCCATGTCGATCTTCAGATCGCCGGCGGCTTCCTTGACGCGGCGGATGAAATCCGGCGTCGTCAGCTCGGACTCGCCGCGCGCCTTGCGCTGCTCGTTCATCGCAACCTTCAGAAACTGCATGGTGGCGACGCCGGGAATTTCGACCGGGTACTGGAAAGCAAGGAAGATGCCCTTGGCGGCGCGCTCGGCGGCATCCAGTTCCAGAATGCTTTCGCCGTTATAGAGAATGTCACCAGAGGTGACTTCATAATCTTCGCGGCCCGACAGGATGTAGGACAGCGTCGACTTGCCGGAACCGTTCGGGCCCATGATGGCGGCGACTTCACCAGCGGCAACCTTCAGGTTGAGGCCCTTGATGATCTCGGTTTCGGTATCGGCGATCTTTGCGTGCAGGTCGATGATTTCAAGCATGTTCAATTCTCTCGATCTTGTTTTCTCTTTCTGGAAGAGAAACGTTCAAATATCTCTGGTCTCAGTGCATCGGTCAGCCAGAATATCGCTGCCAACGCCAGACCGCTGCCTATCAGAAGAGGCTTGGCGAATGTCCACCCCGCCAGCAGCCCGCCAACTCCCACAAAAACTCCGCACATCGATACGAATATGCAAAGTAATATGAGGAGCGCAGGGCCGCCGAGTCGGGATGTCTCCATCAGCCGACCGAACCTTCCAGCGAAATGCCGATCAGCTTCTGCGCTTCCACGGCAAATTCCATTGGCAGTTCCTGAATGACTTCCTTGACAAAGCCGTTGACGATCAGCGCGATCGCCGCTTCCTCGGGAATGCCGCGCTGCAGGCAGTAGAACAGCTGGTCTTCGGAAATCTTCGACGTCGTCGCCTCGTGTTCGAAATGCGCAGAGGAGTTCTTCGCTTCGATATAGGGCACGGTATGCGCGCCGCATTTGTCGCCGATCAGAAGCGAGTCGCACTGCGTAAAGTTACGCGTGTTGGTCGCCTTGCGGTGGGCCGAAACCTGGCCGCGATAGACGTTTTCCGAAAAGCCGGCGGCAATGCCCTTGGCGATGATGCGGCTCGACGTGTTCTTGCCGAGATGGATCATCTTGGTGCCGCTGTCGATCTGCTGATGGCCGTTGGAGACCGCGATCGAATAGAACTCGCCACGGCTGTCATCACCGCGCAGGATGCAGGACGGGTATTTCCAGGTGATGGCCGAGCCGGTTTCCACCTGCGTCCACGAAATCTTCGAACGGTTGCCGCGGCAATCGCCACGCTTGGTCACGAAGTTGTAGATGCCGCCCTTGCCTTCCTTGTCGCCCGGATACCAGTTCTGGACGGTGGAATATTTGATTTCGGCATCATCAAGCGCCACCAGTTCGACAACCGCCGCGTGAAGCTGGTTCTCGTCGCGCTGGGGAGCGGTGCAGCCTTCCAGATAGGAGACGTAAGCACCCTCTTCGGCGATGATCAGCGTGCGCTCGAACTGGCCGGTGTTCTTTTCATTGATGCGGAAATAGGTGGAAAGCTCCATCGGGCAGCGAACACCCTTGGGCACGAAGACGAAGGAACCGTCGGTGAAGACAGCCGAGTTCAGCGTCGCGTAGAAATTGTCCGTCGTCGGAACGACCGAGCCGAGATATTTCTTCACCAGTTCCGGGTGCTCGCGCACGGCTTCCGAAATCGACATGAAGATGACGCCGGCTTTCGCCAGTTCCGCCTTGAAGGTGGTGACGACGGAGACGCTGTCGAACACGGCGTCCACCGCAACCTGGCGCTTTTCGACGCCGGCGAGGATTTCCTGTTCCTTCAGCGGAATGCCGAGCTTTTCATAGACCTTCAGAAGCTCCGGATCGACTTCATCGAGCGACTTCGGGCCGGGCGTGCTTTTCGGCGCCGCGTAATAATAGAGATCGTTGAAGTCGATCTTGGGGTAGCTGACGCGTGCCCATGTCGGCTCTTCCATCGTCAGCCAGCGCTTGTAAGCCTCAAGACGCCATTCCAGCATCCATTCCGGCTCCTGCTTCTTGGCCGAGATGAAACGGATCACCTCTTCCGAAAGGCCCTTCGGGGCCTTGTCGACTTCGATATTGGTTTCGAAGCCATATTTATACTGGTCCACATCGATCTGGCGGACCTGATCGATCGTTTCCTGAACCGCTGCCATGTCGTTCTCCAATCTCGCCGGAGCCAAGGTCCGGTGGCTTGTCAACGTATCAAGGCGGAAAGCCGCCTTATCCATCTTCGGGCAATGTCACCGCGCCGTTAAGCGGGGCGGAGCTTATACCCATGTAAGTGCGGGATGGCGCTTTTCACACATCCCGGCAAGCGGAAAATTGCTATTCCGCAATTCTTTGCCGCATTTTAAGCGGCCTGACCGGAAAGCCTGCGCCGCCCGGCAATTTTCGTGAACGCCGCAAGCGTCCGTTCTATATCGGCCTCATCAGTCGCATGGCCAAGGGAAATCCTGAGTGCGCCGAGCTTGGGATCACGCCCCATCGCGCTCAGCACATGGCTTTCCCCCACCTTGCCGGATGAGCAGGCCGAACCGGCAGAGAGCGCAATGCCTTCAATATCGAAAGCGATCTGCCCCGTTTCCGCCTTCAGGCCCGGCAGGGTGAAAAACGTGGTATTGCCAACGCGGGCAACGTCCTCGCCGTGGATGATCACGTCAGGCGCGCTCACGCGCATGCCGTCTTCCAGCCGCGACCGCAGAGCGGCAAGACGCGCCGCTTCAATCTCGAGATTCCGGGCCGCCACAGCGGCAGCCGCGCCAAACCCGATGACCGACAGGGTATTTTCCGTGCCGGAACGATGCCCCTTCTCCTGCCCGCCGCCATGGATCAGCGGCTTCGGCATCATCACCTCGCCGCGCGAGATGAGAGCACCAGCCCCCTTGGGGCCACCGAGCTTATGGGACGAGACAACCACGAAATCGGCATCGAGCGCATTGATATCGAGCGGAACCCGGCCTGCCGCCTGAACGGCATCAACCACCATCAATCCACCCGCCGCATGCACCAGCCGCGCCGCTTCCGCCACCGGCTGGAGGATGCCGGTCTCATTGTTCACCAGCATGCAGGCAACCATCGGCAGGCCGGTGGAAGCATCATGCGAAGACAGAAGCGCCTCAAGTGCGGCAAGATCGATGACACCCGCTGACGTAACGGGAATTTCCGTAACGTCAGCCTTGCCGAACCGGCCGCCTTCGCGAAAGGCGGGGTGCTCGATAGCGGAGACGTAAAGACGGCCATAGCGCACGGGAGCGCGCCCCATCCTGAATTCAGGCGTCAGCACTAGATTGGCGGCTTCCGTCGCACCGCTGGTGAAGGTGACGTGGGCGGCCTGCGCGCCGGCAAGCGCTGCAACCTCGCGGCGGGCGGCCTCGACGGCAGCGCGCGCCGCACGCCCTTCCCGGTGAACGGAAGACGGGTTGCCGGAAAGATCGAGCGCCGACACAAGGACATCACGCACGGCGGGCAGAAGCGGCGCCGTGGCGTTCCAGTCCATATATGTGCGCGTCAAACCCGTCATGGCGATGAGGCTTTATCCAATCTTCAATGCGCAAAAACGCATTTTTCTTGAAATTACAGTTGCGCTTGTCTTATGACACCACCCGAGTGCTTAAGCACACGCAAAGTTTCGAATTATTCTAAACTGCGTTCTAGAAAAGATGACACAGTTCGTCAAGTCTTCTCATCGGAAGAATGCGGTTGGAGAATGAAAAAACACGACCGGAGTACCAATGCCCGAAGTCATCTTTAACGGCCCTGCGGGTCGCCTCGAAGGCCGTTATCAACCCTCCAAGGAAAAGAGCGCGCCGATAGCGATCATCCTTCATCCGCACCCGCAGTTTGGCGGCACGATGAACAACCAGATCGTCTATCAGCTCTTCTATCTTTTCCAGAAGCGCGGCTTCACGACGCTCCGGTTCAATTTCCGCTCCATCGGCCGCAGCCAGGGCGAATTCGACCATGGCGCCGGCGAGCTTTCCGACGCCGCTTCCGCACTCGACTGGGTGCAGAGCCTGCATCCCGATTCGAAGAGCTGCTGGGTCGCGGGTTATTCCTTCGGCGCCTGGATCGGCATGCAGCTTCTGATGCGCCGCCCGGAAATCGAAGGTTTCATGTCGATTGCGCCGCAGCCCAATACCTACGACTTCTCCTTCCTCGCCCCCTGCCCGTCGTCGGGCCTCATCATCAATGGTGATAGCGACAAGGTCGCGCCTGAAAAGGACGTCAACGGTCTGGTAGAAAAGCTGAAGACCCAGAAGGGCATCCTCATCACCCACCGCACCCTTCCCGGCGCCAACCACTTCTTCAATGGCAAGGTGGATGAGCTGATGGGCGAATGCGAGGACTATCTCGACCGTCGCTTGAACGGCGAGCTGGTGCCGGAACCGGCGGCCAAGCGCATTCGGTGATTGGCTGCGCCTCTTGGCGGGCGGCTCGATTTTTCTACAATGATCGCCGGCGGGTGCGGTTTACCCCCCTCTGCCCTGCCGGGCATCTCCCCCTCAAGGGGGGAGATCAGCAAGAGGCTTGCTCTTCGCCTCGGCTGCGACGTTCAAAATGGTCGAAAGGTCGCCACGATTCGATCTCCCCCCTTGAGGGGGAGATGCCCGGCAGGGCAGAGGGGGGTAAGCCACCCCCACCGTCGCCAAACATGATCGTCATTCCGATCGCACCAAAACCCCACCCGTCACCGGCTCCCTCACCCCCGTCGTACCGGGATAGGTCAGCGGCAACCCCTTCAGCGAACGCACCGCCAGATAGGCCCAGGCCTCCGCCTCCATCGCTCCGCCATCGAAACCCGCCTCTTCCGCCGCGATCACCCGCGCTCCGGACTTTGCAGCAAGGCCCGCAAACTCCGCCATGATCACCGGATTAAGCCGCCCGCCGCCACAGACCACATAGGTCTTCGCCGCTTCGGGCAGATAGCTCGCCGACTTCAGAATCGCGGCCCCCGTCAGATGCGCCAGCGTCCGCGCCCCATCCGCCAGCGAGACTTCCCCTTTTTTCGGCGGCACGAAATCGCTGCGGTCCAGCGACCGGCGGATATTGGCTGAAAAAAACGGGCTTTCCATATAACGCGCCACAAGTGACGCGACGACGCTGCCGCCCGCCGCCGTCTTCCCGCCCTTGTCGAAGGCCTTGCCCGTATGCGCCTCGATCCACTGGTCGATCAACATATTGCCCGGTCCGCTATCGAAAGCGGCAAGCCGTCCGCCATCACCGATATAGGTGAGATTGGAAATGCCGCCGATATTGACGAAAACGGCGGGCGTTTCGAACCCATCAGGCAGATTGGCGGAAAGCGCCATGTGATAGGCGGGAATGAGCGGCGCACCCTGCCCGCCATGCACCATGTCATTGGCGCGCATGTCGTAAACCACGTCGATGCCGGTTTCGGAGGCCAGAAGCGCGCCGTCGCCGATCTGCACGGTCAGCGCCTCATCCGGTCGGTGCAGCACCGTCTGGCCGTGAAAGCCGATCACGTCGATATCGCCGGACTGGAGCCGGTGACGATGGAGGAAGGATTGCACCGCCGCCGCATGGGCGAGCGTCAGCTTGCGCTCGGCCTCCACTAGGTCGCCGGGGCGTTCGCGTCGCTCTTGAATGGCTTTGGCTGTAACCAACGCCTTTTGCCAGATGGCGCGCAGGCCCGGATCATAGGGGAAATATCCGCTCGGCCCATGCCGAACCACGCTTTCGCCATCCGTGCGCAAAAGGGCGATATCGATGCCGTCCATCGATGTGCCGCTCATCAGCCCGATTGCCGTTTTGACCTCGCCCACCTGCCGCTCCCCTGCAATCACGAATCATCATCGAGTGAATCCCGACATTCATGGCCGAAACGGGTGCACATTTCAAAAAACAATGATAAAGGCGCGACGGTCATTGGTTTTCGATGGCCGCAAAGATCAAACCAGAAAGAAAAAGGTTATGTCCAGGTTCAAGTCCGATTTCCTCCGCACGCTCGATGAGCGCGGCTTCATTCACCAGATCTCCGACGAGTCGGGTCTCGACGAACTGTTCGCCAAGGAAACCGTGACCGCCTATATCGGCTATGACCCGACGGCTTCGAGTTTGCATGTCGGCCACCTGACCCAGATCATGATGCTGCACTGGATGCAGAAGACCGGCCACCAGCCGATCTCGCTGATGGGCGGCGGCACCGGCATGGTCGGCGATCCCTCCTTCAAGGAGGAAGCCCGCAAGCTGATGACGATCGACATGATCGAGGACAACATCACCTCGCTCAAGCATGTCTTCGCCAATTACCTCGATTATGACCGCGCCAACAATCCGGCGCTGATGATCAACAATGCCGACTGGCTGCGTGGTCTGAACTACCTCGAATTCCTGCGCGATGTCGGCCGCCATTTCTCGGTCAACCGCATGCTGTCCTTCGACAGCGTGAAGACGCGCCTCGACCGCGAGCAGTCGCTGTCCTTCCTCGAATTCAACTACATGATCCTGCAGGCCTACGACTTCGTGGAGCTGAACCAGCGCACCGGCTGCCGCCTGCAGATGGGTGGCTCGGACCAGTGGGGCAACATCATCAACGGTATCGACCTTGGTCACCGCATGGGGACGCCGCAGCTCTACGCGCTGACCTCGCCGCTTCTAACCACCTCTTCGGGTGCGAAGATGGGCAAGTCCGCTTCGGGCGCGGTGTGGCTGAACAAGGACCTGCTGCCGGTCTATGATTTCTGGCAATACTGGCGCAACACGGAAGATGCGGACGTGGTTCGCTTTGCGAAACTCTTCACCACGCTGCCGATGGATGAGATCGCCCGTATCGCCGCGCTTGGCGGATCGGAGATCAACGAGGCGAAGAAAATCCTCGCGACCGAAGTGACCGCCATCCTGCATGGCCGCGCGGCTGCGGAAGAAGCGGCCGAGACGGCGCGCAAGACTTTCGAGGAAGGTGCGCTCGCCGAAAACCTGCCCTCCATCGAGGTTCCGACATCCGAACTCGATGCCGGCCTCGGCGTTCTCTCGCTCATCGTCCGCGCCGGTCTCGCCGGCTCGAACGGCGAGGCCCGCCGCCACGTTCAGGGCGGTGCGGTGAAGATCAACGACGTCAGCGTTTCGGATGAACGCCAGACGGTTGGTTCCGGTGAAGTGACCGGCGACGGCGTCATCAAGCTGTCGGTCGGCAAGAAGAAGCACGTTCTGGTTCGCCCGGCGTAAGACTTACAAAAACATCGTGTCGAGGACTGCGAAAGCGGTCCTCAATGCGCCGATACCCCCACTTCCGTCATGCCGGACTAGATCCGGCATCCAGCCACGGCGCGTCTGCGCCGTGAAAGGGCTCTCGCGCGATCAAGGACTTGATCGCACTGGACCCCGGATCAGGTCCGGGGTGACGGAGCGCGGGTGCACCCGTTCTCGCCAAACAGCCGCTTGCGCCAAGCTTTGCGACGCTCCATTCACTGAAATTCGAAAATCTGCCGGAACACACCGGGCGCGATCAGCGACAGCGGATTGATCGTCAGCTTCGGCTGGTCCGTCTGGCCTGATAGTTTGAAGGTGATGCCGAGCAGACCCCGGTCGCGGCCATTGCCGAGGAAGATGCCGATGAAGGGCAATTCGCCGAACAGCCGGTTCAGGCCATAGGCGGGCATGAAGGTGCCGGTCATGTCCATACGGCCGCTCTGGTCCTTCAGCAGGCCCTGGAAGGTCGCGCCGATCTGCTCGCCGCGCACGACGCCGTTTTCCACCGCAACCGAACCGTTGACGTAAACGACCCGGGCAAAACCGCGCTGGAACTTCTCCGAGCTGACATCGATATTGCGGCGCACCGCATTGTTGAGGCTCCTGCCATCCTCACCCGTCGGCGTGGCGACGATATCCTGCAGCTTGGCTTCGTTGACGACGGCAAAATTGCGCAGGTCGAGCGATCCGCTCCAGTCGCTGCCATTGGAGGTGGTGAGTGCAAGGTTGAGAAGGCCGCCGCGGATACGGCTATAGATATTGGCGAAACGGGCAAGCGACCCCGCATCGCTGCTGGTCAGCGTCACCGTTCCCGTTGCCCCGCGATTGACGGTCTGCGCCACGACCGCCTGGCCGTTGCCGGTGACGCCACGGAAATCCACCGAGCGCACCTTGCCGTCACGCACGCTGATATCCGAGCTGACATTGGCGAGGATTTCGTCGTTGAATCCGTAAACCTTGTCAAATTGCGTTTTGATGGCAAGGGATGGCTGCGCGCGCGATGTCCCATCACCACCGCCGGAAGAACTGCGCAGCTTCGAAAGGAAAGGCCTGACATCGGCGGATTTTCCCGAAGCATTGATGCTATAGCCGTTTTTCGAGGCGGCGACCGAAACGGCGTAATTGTCGGAAGGCGACAATTGCACGCGGCTGAGATCGGCTGAAATCAGCCCGTTCTTGCTGAAGGCAATATCGCCGGCAGCGCCGAAGCCATCGCCATCGAGGGAAAAATCACTGATCGTCGTGCGGCCATCCACCACCTCCATGGTGAAGGCGGCTTTTGCCGGAATGCCGATACCCTTGCTCCAGCCAAGCCCCGGCAGAATGATCGATGCCTTGTTCAGGTCGAGCCGGACATCCTGACGTTTGGGATCGGCCCCTGAAATTTCCATCACCGTCGTGCCGCCAAGGACTGTCGAAAGCTCCGGCGCAAGCTTGGCAACCTGCGACTCGTTCAAGGTTGCCTTCAGCAACAGTGTCGGAGAGACGTCGCTGTTCTTGCGCACAGGTTCCGTCATTTCGATGTCCATCGGCACATCGTCCACCCGGCCTTTGCCCTCAAGCCTGAGCTGCCGGTCGTTCAAAGCCATGAAACCATCGAGCGCGGTCACCTTGTGGCCGGCGAACGGCTTTGTCAGCGACAGGTTCTTGAGGTCGAGATCGGCCGTCCATACCGGCGGAGGCGGATTTTGGCTGGAGAGCAGCCCTATGGTCAGCTTCGCATTCGCCTTCACATCGCCGGTGAAATCGTCCGGCTTGAACTGCGTATCCTTAAGGGCATTGATGGGTTTCAGCGTCGCAAGCTCCGCCACGGCATCGGCTGGGCCCGCAACATTCAGCTCAAGATTTCCAAGCAGCGGCTTGTCATAGACATCGGAGATCAGGAAACGGCTGTTCTCAAGCGCAAGCGAGCGATTGGACGGGAAATAGGATGTCGCCCGCTTGATATCGACACTCATCTGGCCGCCGACGAGATTGAAATGCGCGTCGACATCGCGCAGCGGCGGAATGTCGCCGGTCGTATTGAGCCGCGTATCGTCAATATCGAAGCGGATCTGCATTTCGCTCTCGCCAAGCACCAGCGGGCAACCGGGACCGCACATCCGCCCCTGCGGAATGAAAACGGCAATCGAGCCATTCGTGATCGTCCCGCCATAAAGGTTGGAAACCACCCATTCGCGCGGCTTGTGCGCCATCCAGAACGGCCAGAGCTGCTTGACCGCCGTCGCCTCCATCTTCGGAATCTGCCCCGCGAAACTGATTTCCGGCGATCCTTCTCCGAACCGGATTTTCAGCGATCCCGCCATGTCTCCAAGTGGACCACTGACATAAAGCGAAGGGACCTCGAGCTGTTTCGTGGCCGCCGTAAATTGCCCATCCGCTTTCAGGCTGAAGGGAACAGGCGCCTCACCCGAGGCTTCGGCGGAAGCGACCGCATTGTCGATCCGCAGCGAAAGACCGAAGCCCTCTTCGGTATCCCTGATTTCACCAACGACCGGAACAACCGTCCGTCCCAACTCCACCCGTGAGTTTTCGATCACGAGCGTGCTCTTTTGAAAATCGTAGCGGGCATTGACCGTGCCGGCGGTAAAGGGCTGGGCCTCGCCACCGATCAGAAGCGTTCCATTGCCCATGCCGACCGAGACATCCAGCCGTGGCTCGTGCCCTTCCATGGCGCGGCGGGCAACGATGCTGACACCGGTCTTGACGTTCAGCCCCTCATGAATATTGCCCTGCGGATCGTATTTTTCCAGAAACGGGCCTATATCGAAACCGTCTATCCGGGCCTGAAAGCCATCGATCACGCCGCCGCCGCCCGAGGTTTTCAGCGACACGCTGGCAATTTCACCGTTAAACAAGGTTTCGCCATCAAGCGCATAGCCGCCCTGCTGGTCGGGCGTCAGCGACAGTTCCCGCACCTCGATGGTGCGCGGTTTACCGAGTTCACCGGGCGGCAGATGAACCGAAACGCTGGAAATATCGATTTCCTCGGTTCCGCTGCTCAAGAAAGCCTGTGCAAGCTTGTCGAGCTGCCCGAAAGCCTCCTGCAATTGCTGCGGCACCGCGTCGAGCTTGACACTGGACAGATCGAAACCGTTGCCCTTGGGCAAGAGCGCCGTATCGAGCTCCATGCCATCGGCCTCGAGGCTCTGTACCGAGACGCGGCCAGCCAGAAGCGCAAGCGGATCGAGCGCCATGCCGATCGCCCGCGCCCGGCTCAGATGCTGGCCGGATTCCTTCTCGACAATATCCACATCCTGCGCCACCAGCGCCAGCCGCAGCCCGGTCGAGAATCGGATGGCCGATGAGCCTATCCGCGCGCTGTAGTGAGGCCCGAGCGCCCTTTCCAGCGCCTGCTGCGCCTGGCTGGAAAGGGTCTTGTCGATCGATCCGGTTTCAACGGAGACGATGATGCCGCCGATCGACAGAAAGGCGAGCACGAAAAGAGCAGCGAAAATCTTGATGAAGGCACGCGCCATGGAACGCGGCGGCGGGCAATGCACGATGATGGGATCTTCCGCCTGCGCCGAAGGGAGATCGTGCAGCGCAATGATATCGCGCTTGCCGAACGTAACCTTTTCACCCCTGACTTCAGCCATACGCCCGTGTTTGCCCCTGAATAGCTTTTGTTTCGCCCCAACACTGGACGACGCGCCGTTTCGCTATATATCGAATGTGGCGACTTTCACTCAACATCCCGGCGAAAGAAAGGTGGATTATGACAGACTTGACGATTGGCAGCCCGGCTCCGGATTTCACTTTGCCCCGTAACGGTGAAGGAACGGTGACATTGTCCGGCCTGCGAGGCAAGGCGGTCGTTCTCTATTTCTACCCAAAGGACGATACATCCGGCTGCACCGCCGAAGCGATCGACTTCAGCGCCCTTGGCGGAGAATTCGAGGCCGCCAACACGGTCGTCATCGGCATTTCCCCTGACAGCGTCAAGAGCCATGACAAGTTCGCCGCAAAACACGCGCTCAGCGTCATGCTCGCCTCCGACGAGGACAGGAAGGCTCTCGAAGCCTATGGCGTCTGGAAGGAAAAAAGCATGTATGGCAAAAAATACATGGGCGTCGAACGCACCACCTTCCTCATCGCACCCGATGGCACAATCGCCGAGATCTGGAACAAGGTGAAGGTTCCGGGCCACGCACAGGCCGTCCTGGAGGCCGCAGGCAAACTCTGAGAGACAGCGCCTGTCGTGACGCCCCCGTTCAAAATCATGTCGCTGCGCGGCGGCGCCACCGAGGCGATCGCCAGCGCCGATCTCGACAGAAAAACCGCATTGGCGCAGGAGACGGCGACGCGATGGTTCGAACGCCGCCTGTCGCTGCGCTCCCCTCTCGATCCGCCCCTGCCCGAACGTCCGGGCAGGCCGGAAAAGCCGCAGCTCGTTCCGCCGACCGCCGTCGAGCGCCGCTCCCTTCACACCGTCAAGGGCCGCATAGCGCTGTTGCATGCCATTGCCCATATCGAGCTGAACGCCGTTGACCTCGCACTCGACATCGTTGCCCGTTATGCCAGCGAGCCGGTGCCGCATTCCTTTTTCGACGGCTGGATGCAGGTCGCCTTCGAGGAGGCGAAACATTTCCGGCTGGTGCGTGACCGGCTGCGGAGCCTGGGCGCCGATTACGGCGATCTGCCGGCCCATGACGGGCTTTGGCAGGCAGCCCACTCGACCCGCAACGACCTGACTGCGCGGCTCGCGGTCGTCCCTCTCATTCTTGAAGCGCGCGGGCTGGATGTGACGCCCTCCCTGCAGGCAAAGATGCGGGAAACCGGAGATATGGAAAGTGCCGCCGTTCTCGATGTCATCTACAATGATGAAAAGGGCCATGTCGCCATCGGCGCCAAATGGTTCCGGTTTCTGTGCGCCCGCGAAAAGAAGGACCCGGCAGCCACTTTCAAACAGCTGGTGCGCACCAATTTCCGCGGCCCGCTGAAGCCGCCCTTCAACGACCTCGCCCGCGCCGAAGCAGGTCTGACGCCATCTTTTTATCGCTCGCTTACCGCCGTCAGCAACAGCTGACGCCGCTTTCGGCCCTGAGAGCCTCTCCGGCAAAACTTCGTTAACCTTAACGAATTATGATTTCCTCCAGTGCCCCGTGCGTCCGGTCGGACGCGCGAATGACGCTCCAAACTGTTGAATCTACGCGTCGTGCTTTGCGAAGCCAGCCCGGAGAGAGATTTTGACTGATACAACGGAAAACCGGGTATTCGGCAAAAAGCGTGAGCCACACGTCCTCATTCTGGCGCGCGGTGACAAGGTTCGGCATCTGACGATCCGGCCCTGGATGTCGGCACTTGCCGGCTGCACCATCGGTCTTCTTTCACTCGGTTATCTCGGAGCTACCGGCTATCTCATCCTGCGCGACGACCTGATCGGCGCAACCATGGCGCGCCAGACGCGCATCCAGAACGATTACGAAGACCGCATCGCAGCGCTGAGAGCGCAGGTGGACCGCGTTACTTCACGGCAATTGCTCGACCAGCAGGTGGTTGAAAAGAAAGTGGAAAAACTGCTGGAACAGCAGGCCGCCCTCACCTCCAGGCACGGACGCATGAGCGAATTGCTGGAACGCGCGGAAAATTCCGGCATCGCCGCTTCGCCGGCCGCACCTTCCTCTCTCTCGAATGCGATGGCACCGGAAAAACGCGCCGATATGTCCGGCGGCCTTTCCGCCATCGAAAAGCTGATGGCGCCCCGGAAATTGCAGCCAGAAAATGCCGGAACCGACAAGCGGGCGTCCTACGTTCCCGAAGCCGGCGAAACACCTTCCGACCGGGCCGACCGGGTGTTCTCCAAGGTGACGCTTTCGCTGAAGGACATCGAGCGCCAGCAGATATCGCGCATAGCCAGGCTGACCAGCGACGCCGAGGACAAGGCGAGCGCGATGCAGGACATCATCCGTCAGGCCGGCCTGAAAATCGACGAAAGCGGCACGGACGATGTTGGCGGTCCCTATGCCGATCCCCAGCGCAGCGAAACCGATCCCTTCAATCTGTCGCTCACCAATCTCGACAATGCGCTCAACCGTCTGGATATCGTCAAGGAAAGCGCAACCGCCCTGCCCTTCGGCAATCCGGCTCCCGGCAGGACGATCACCAGCCGATTCGGCAATCGGATGGATCCGTTCCTCGGACGACCCGCCTTGCATACCGGCATCGATTTCCGTGCAGAAACCGGCGCGGACGTGAAGGCAACCGGTGCCGGCAAGGTGACGGTGGCGGAAAATTCCGGCGGCTACGGCAATATGGTCGAGATCGACCACGGCCAGGGCGTGTCGACGCGATTCGGCCACCTCTCCGCCATTCTGGTCAGGGTGGGTGAGAAAGTGGAGGCCGGCGACGTTATCGGCCGGGCCGGCAGCACCGGCCGCTCGACCGGTCCGCATGTGCATTATGAAGTACGCCGCAACGATACGCCTGTTGATCCGATGCGGTTCCTTATCGCCGGTGCAGAGCTTAAAACCTATCTTAAATAGTCGGCCGAATTTAACGCTTTTTTTGCGCTTTTTACGATAAATCGCGCAAAACCGCGCCGAAGGCTAAAAAGCCCCGCTCGAACCGCGACGTTTCGCGTGCATTTCCCGTTGTTTCCTTGACTTTCCGGCAATTTGGGCATATCCCCGCGCCAAGTCTTTGCAAGTGTCGCAGCGGCACGCAGGTGTTCTTACCGAACCAGAACGGAAAAAGTTCTTCCTTTGACAACATTCTCTGATCTTGGCCTGAGCCAAAAAGTTCTTTCCGCTATTGCAGATGCCGGCTACACGACGCCGACACCCATTCAGGCCGGCGCAATTCCGCCCGCGCTGGAAAAGCGTGATATCTGCGGTATCGCACAGACAGGCACGGGGAAAACCGCTTCCTTTGTTCTGCCCATGCTCACCTTGCTCGAGAAGGGCCGCGCACGCGCCAGAATGCCGCGCACGCTGATCCTCGAGCCGACCCGTGAACTCGCAGCGCAGGTCGCCGAAAACTTCGAGAAATACGGCAAGAATCACAAGCTGAACGTCGCCCTTCTGATCGGTGGCGTTTCCTTCGAAGATCAGGACCGCAAGCTTGAGCGCGGCGCCGATGTTCTCATCTGCACACCCGGCCGTCTTCTCGACCATTGCGAGCGCGGCAAGCTGCTGATGACCGGCGTGGAAATCCTCGTCATCGATGAAGCCGACCGCATGCTGGACATGGGCTTCATTCCGGATATCGAGCGTATCGCCAAGATGATCCCCTTTACCCGGCAAACGCTGTTCTTTTCCGCCACCATGCCGCCGGAAATCCAGAAGCTCGCCGACCGGTTCCTGCAGAACCCCACCCGTGTCGAGGTTGCCAAGCCCTCCTCCACGGCAAAGACGGTCACGCAGCGCATCGTCGCAGCGCACAACAAGGATTATGAGAAGCGCGCCGTCCTGCGCGATCTCGTCCGTGCCGAAGAGACCGAACTCAAGAACGCCATCATCTTCTGCAACCGCAAGAAGGATGTGGCAGACCTGTTCCGCTCGCTGGATCGTCACGGCTTTTCCGTCGGCGCCCTGCATGGCGACATGGACCAGCGTTCGCGCACCACGATGCTGCAGAATTTCCGCGATGGAAATCTGACGCTGCTGGTCGCCTCCGACGTTGCAGCACGCGGACTGGACATTCCCGATGTCAGCCACGTCTTCAACTTCGATGTTCCCATTCACGCTGAAGACTATGTCCACCGCATCGGCCGCACCGGTCGCGCGGGCCGTTCGGGCAAGGCCTTCACCCTCGTCACCAAAAGCGACGCAAAATATCTGGACGCGATCGAGAAGCTGATCGCCGAGAAGATCGAGTGGCTGAATGGTGATCTGTCCTCGCTCCCCGCCCCCATGGAAAGCTTTGAAAGCAATTCCGGCCGCCGGGGCAGCAAGGAACGTGGCGGCAGGGGCCGCGACAGAAACCGTCGCGATGCACCCGCATCGCCGGTCGAAAACATCAATCAGGTTGCACAATCCGCTGTGGACACGGACATCCCGGCTCATGGAGACGACAAGGTGAAAGCAGAACGCAGACCGGAAAAGACCCCGCGCAATTCTGAGCGCAACAACCGCAACCAGCCGCATGCCAATGACGACAACCGCGACCGTCGTCGCCACTATCGCGACCATGATGACGGCCCGACGCCCGTTGGTTTCGGCGACGACATTCCCGCATTCATGCTGATCGTGGCAAACGCCAAGGCCTGAGCCCACCAGACTGCCGCGGGAATGAAAACATGACGCCGACCATCAAGCCAGGACAGGATTTTCCAGGCGTCGGCGTTGGCCTCGCCATATTGCGCGATGGCCAGCTTCTCCTCTGCCGGCGCATGAAAGCGCCGGAGGCAGGATACTGGAATATTCCAGGCGGCAAGGTTGACCACCTGGAATCCGCCCTCGCCGCAGCAAGGCGAGAGGCCGAAGAAGAAACCGGGCTGATAATCGGCAGGGTCGAATTTCTCTGCCACAGCGAATATATCAATCCGGAAGACCGCCATCACTGGGTCTCGCTGATCTTCATGACGCGTGACACACAGGGTGAACCGACCCTGACGGAACCGGACAAGCTTTCCGAAATCGGCTGGTTCGACCTCGATGCCCTTCCAGCACCCCTCTCCGCTTTTGCGAAAGACGCCTTGACCGCGCTGAAATAAAGCCGGGCAACAAACAGCGAACCGCCGCTCTGCCGGCGCAATGACGGCATTTTTCCGTCTCAAGGAGAGATTTGCGGGGTATCGAACATGCTCACGCCCGCGCCAGAAGACCCGCTTTCATGCGATTTATTTTCAGCAAACATAATTATAGAAGAATGTTTTTGCGCGAAGCTTTACAAATACAATTTAAAATTGCTTAAATTAGCACAATGTAAAAAACCGCCCCAGTTGCCTGAAGCGGTTTATACGTGATGAAATAAATAGAATAAGAAATGTAATATAGTCTGGCAGTGCTTATAATCGGAACACTTCCGAGGCCTTTTAAAGCCAATTTCAGTCGTCCCCTGAAACACGGATATCTAAGCTAAACATTTACTTTCCGTCAAGCAAATCTTCTCGCAAATGCGAAAAAAACATGGCAAGAAGCAAATGGCATGCAAAAAAATCAGAATATTATCTTTGCATATCAATGAATTGAAGAGATGAAAATTAAATGTGCAGCCTATCGCGCTGCACTTAAAAAGTGCAGAATGAGATATTAATCTGCATAAAATTTGCTTATAAGCTCGGCATGTTACAGCATTATAAAGTAAAGAGCCTCTCGTAGAGCGCAGGCGATACTTCTTTTTGCACTCTGCGGAAATTCCATTAGCTTTCGAGCAACGATAATCGGCAGATCGCCCATAATTGCGCCAAACACCAACAACCAGGACGTGTCGTCGTCCTCCTGCCTTTCGAATCGGATAAGTTCCACCACAACCATCGCGAAGGGCGGTCGATGTGCGATTCTGCGGGGGTGTCAGTGATTTTTCCTTTGGAAAACCGATTGTTGCCGATAAACATCAAGCCGGGACAACAGGATTTCGATCACGTCATGCTTTCACTTCGCCTGCTAACGATTATCGCCGGTTTTGCCCTTGCGGGCTCAGCAAGTGCGGCATCGATCGGCATCGTTGCTCCACAGAACGGTCCCTACGAGCTTTTGGGACAGCAGCTACGGCAGGGCGCGAAGGCGGCCGCCGCCAAGCTCGGGCTGGACGTCGTCGAAATCCATGAGAGCTGCGAAGACGGCAGCGGCGGTGCGATTGCCGACGGCCTGGTGGCCGCCAAAGTCAGCGCCGCAATCGGGTTCCTTTGCACCGAGACGCTTCAGGGCGTTTTGCCGCCCCTCAAGGCGGCGGCCATTCCGGCGATCACGCTCTCCAGCCGCGCCCCGATCCTGATGGAAGACGCCCTTAAATACGGCTGGCCGCTCTTCCGCCTAACCCCATCGGACAGGGCCGAGTCGGACAGGGCGGCGGAAATCATCCTGCGTGACTGGAAAGGGCATTCGATCGGTCTTGTGGATGACGGCACGATCTTCAGCCGCGACCTGATCGACCGCATCCGCTCGACGCTGGAGGAAAACGGGCTGAAACCCACCTTCGCCGATACGATCCGCCCCGGCCAGGAACAGCAGGTGGCGCTTGTGCGCCGGCTGGCGCGAACCGGGATCACACATGTTTTCATCGGCGGCGAGCGCAATGACATTGCGATCATCGCCAGAGATGCCGCTTCGGAAAACATTCCGCTTACCATCATGGGCAGCGATGCCATGAATGCGGCGAACAATCCGGTTGCGCTTGCCGCCAATGTGCTGGCGATCACCCGCCCCGCCTATGACACGCTGCCCTCGGCACAGGCCGTTGCCGGTGAATTGCGCGCCGCCAATATCGAACCGGAAGGATACACCCTGCCCGCCTATGCGGCGACGGAGCTAACCGCAGCGCTCGCCGAAGCGGCGCAATCGCAGGGAAAACCCGCACCCGAAATATTGGCAGGCGGCACCGTCTTCAAAACCGTCATCGGCGATATCGTTTTTAACCCGTCGCATGAACTTGCGGACAATCCCTATCGCCTGCAGCGGTGGAACGGCCAGCGCTTCGAACCGGCGGACAAGGCCGAGCGACAGTAAGTGAAGCCGGCTTCACCGGAAATTCAACAAGTCGCGGCTGAGGCCGTTTCAAACCCGGATACATGATGCTAAAGGCAGCGTTGAGCAACGCGTCGAGAGGAGTTTGCCCCATGTCCCTTCCCATCCGGATAGCACCGTCCATCCTGGCTGCCAATTTCGCCAAGCTTGGGCAGGAAGTCGCCGATGTGACGGAAGCAGGCGCGGACTGGATCCATCTCGATGTCATGGACGGCCATTTCGTGCCCAACATCTCGTTCGGACCGGATGTGATCAAGGCGCTTCGCCCGCACAGCAATGCCTTTTTTGATTGCCATCTGATGATCGCTCCCGTCGATCCCTATCTGGAGGCCTTCGCCAAGGCCGGCTGCGACGGCATCACCGTGCATGCGGAGGCAGGGCCGCACCTGCATCGCTCGCTTCAAACCATTCGCACGCTCGGCAGGAAGGCCGGTGTGACGCTCAACCCTGCCACACCGCTCTCCGTCATCGAGAACGTTCTTGATGATGTCGATCTCATCCTGATCATGAGCGTCAATCCCGGCTTCGGCGGGCAGAAATTCATTCCCGCCATGCTCGACAAGATCCGCGCGGCAAAAGCGATGATCGGCGACCGGCCGATCGAACTTGAAGTGGATGGCGGTGTGACGGCGCAGACCGCCGGCGCGATCGTTGCCGCAGGCGCCAATGCACTCGTGGCCGGCTCGGCCATCTTCAAGGGAGACGGCGTCGAGGATTATCGTAAAACGGTCTCGCTGCTGCGCACGACGGCGGAAGCCGGGCAGTCCTGATCCGACGCCGAACGCGGAGACGCCGGAAACGAGACTGCAGGCGTTTGGGTGGGGGCTTTGATGGAGAGCGAAACGCAGGATTTCCGTAAGATAATATCGGTCTCTTTGTTTCCGCTCCTTGCCCCGCTCGTCTGGGCCGCCTCTTCGGCAGCCAGCGCCGCCCTCGGCCTCTATCTCAGAAACCGGTTCGAAACCGACCATGCTGCCGACATCGTAATATTGTTCTTCTGCGGTGGCCTTCTGGGCTGGCCCTTGGCGATGGTTGCCCTGCGCTTCGTCCCCGCATCCCTCAACGTCCCGCTGCGCCTTGCGGCAAGCTGCCTTGCCATCGCCTTCTTCACCGTAGCGGTCACGGCAGTTTTTTTCGCTTTTCAGTACCGCATCTTTTATGCGCAGTGGCATGCGCCGGCATTTTCCCGCATCTGGTTTTTCCAGCAGCTCTTCACCTCGCTCGGCGCGATCTACCAGTTCTGCATTCTGGGCCTTCGCCTCTATTTTCCATTTGCCGCCGTTCCGCTGCTGCTTGCAGGCCTTGTCCTTTGCAGACGGGCACATGGAGCGCCGCACATCCGTTCAGACGCACAAAGGACGCTGTGACACTTTGAATATGCGCATCGGGCCGATGCGCAGGCCTGATAGCTGATTGAGATTACCGGAACACTTTGCTAAACGGGCAGCAAAATTCCTCCACAGAGAATTCCACACAAAGAAAGTCATTGCCATGATCCCTCGTTACTCCCGGCCGGAAATGGTCGCCATCTGGTCGCCGGAAACAAAGTTCCGCATCTGGTTCGAGATCGAGGCGCATGCCTGTGACGCGTTGGCCGAACTCGGCGTCATCCCCAAATCGGCTGCCCAGACCATCTGGGAAAAGGGCGGCAGCGCCACTTTCGACGTCGCCCGCATCGACGAGATCGAGGCCGTCACCAAGCACGACGTCATCGCTTTCCTGACGCACCTTGCCGAATTTGTCGGCCCCGATAGCCGTTTCGTCCACCAGGGCATGACATCGTCGGACGTGCTCGACACCACGCTCAACATCCAGCTCGTGCGCGCCGCCGATCTGCTGCTTGCCGATATGGACCGTGTACTCGCCGCACTGAAGACCCGCGCCTTCGAGCATAAGAACACGGTGCGCATCGGCCGCAGCCACGGCATCCATGCCGAGCCGACCACCATGGGCCTGACCTTTGCCCGCTTTTATGCCGAGATGCACCGCAACCGCGAGCGCCTCGTCAATGCCCGTGCGGAAATCGCCACTGGCGCGATCTCCGGCGCCGTCGGCACCTTCGCCAATATCGACCCGCGCGTGGAAGAACATGTCTGTGCCAAGCTCGGCCTCATTCCCGAGCCGGTCTCCACGCAGGTCATCCCGCGTGACCGTCACGCCATGTTCTTCGCCGTCCTCGGCGTCATCGCCTCCTCGATTGAAAACGTCGCCATCGAAATCCGCCACATGCAGCGCACCGAGGTTCTGGAAGCGGAAGAGTTCTTCTCTCCCGGCCAGAAGGGTTCCTCCGCCATGCCGCACAAGCGCAACCCGGTGCTCACCGAAAACCTGACGGGCCTTGCCCGTCTGGTGCGCATGTCGGTCGTCCCGGCGATGGAAAACGTGGCGCTCTGGCATGAGCGGGATATCAGCCACTCCTCTGTGGAGCGCGCCATCGGCCCTGACACCACCGTTACCCTCGACTTCGCACTGAACCGCCTTGCCGGCGTCATCGAAAAGCTGGTGATCTACCCGGACAACATGTTGAAGAACATGAACAAGTTCCGTGGCCTCGTGCATTCGCAGCGCGTTCTCTTGGCGCTGACGCAGGCCGGCGTTTCGCGTGAGGACGCCTATCGCCTGGTGCAGCGCAACGCCATGAAGGTCTGGGAACAGGGTGCGGATTTCCTTGAAGAACTGCTGGGCGATGAGGAAGTGCGCGCCGCCCTTCCCGAAGATGCCATCCGCGAGAAGTTCGATCTCGGCTACCACACCAAGCATGTCGACACGATCTTCAAGCGCGTCTTCGGCAACGCCTGAGCAAACACCCTGAAGTTAATGCCGTCGCGGCCTTGATCGCGGCGGCATCACGACACAGATATGGGCGCATGAAAGTTTCAGAAGCAGATATCCTCATCGTACCGGGTTACACCAATTCCGGCCCAGACCACTGGCAGACCCGCTGGGAGCGCAAGCTTTCCACCGCGCGCCGTGTCGAGCAGGCCGAGTGGACAAAACCGGTGAGGCACGATTGGGTGGCGCGGCTGGTGGAAGAGGTCAACGCCTCGACCAAGCCCGTCGTTCTCGTCGCCCATTCACTGGGTGTGCCGACCGTCATCCACGCCATTCCGGAAATCGGCAGGAAAGTTGCAGGCGCGCTTCTCGTCGCACCGCCGGACGTCGCCAATCCGGATATCCGGCCAAAACATCTGATGACCTTCGGCCCCTATCCGCGTGATCCGCTGCCATTTCCGGCCATCACCATCGCCAGCCGCAACGATCCCTTCGGCTCTTATGAACATGCCGACGATATTGCCGCCGCCTGGGGTTCGCTGCTGATCGATGCCGGCATGTCCGGCCATATCAACGCCGAGTCCGGCCATGGACCATGGCCCGAAGGCGGCATGGTGTTCGCCCAGTTCCTGAGCCGCCTGAAGGCAAACGAGCCCTGAGAGGTACGAAGGGCGAGACCCGTCCCGCCCCTTGCCGCTTGCGCCGGCCGATTTTCAGCCATGGGACATTGTCGGCCCGACATAAGAATTGAAGGGAAGATATGCGCGCTGCATTGTAGAATGCACTCTTTTCCTTTATGGGACCGCTCAAAGACAGAAACGTAACGCCACCAGAATCGGCGTCAACCAAGAGACCTGCCATTATGAACCGTCGCCGCCGTATTTACGAAGGCAAGGCCAAGATCCTCTACGAAGGTCCGGAGCCAGGCACGCTTATCCAGTTCTTCAAGGACGATGCGACCGCCTTCAACAAGAAGAAGCACGAAGTCATCGACGGCAAGGGTGTGCTGAACAACCGTATCTGCGAATATGTCTTCACGCATCTGAACAAGATCGGCATTCCCACCCACTTCATCCGCCGCCTCAACATGCGCGAGCAGCTGATCAAGGAAGTGGAGATGATCCCGCTGGAGATCGTCGTGCGCAATGTCGCCGCCGGCTCTCTCTCCAAGCGTCTCGGCATCGAGGAAGGCGTGGTGCTGCCGCGCTCCATCATCGAATTCTATTACAAGTCAGATGAGCTGGAAGACCCGATGGTCTCCGAGGAGCACATCACGGCCTTCGGCTGGGCCAACCCCGCCGAGCTTGACGACATCATGGCGCTCGCCATCCGCGTCAACGACTTCCTGTCCGGCCTCTTCCTCGGCGTCGGCATCCAGCTCGTCGATTTCAAGATCGAATGCGGCCGCCTTTTCGAAGGCGACATGATGCGCATCATCCTCGCCGACGAGATTTCGCCCGACAGCTGCCGTCTCTGGGACATCGAGACCCAGAAGAAGATGGACAAGGACCTGTTCCGCCGCGACATGGGCGGGCTTCTCGAAGCCTATTCCGAAGTTGCGCGCCGTCTCGGCATCATCAATGAAAACGAACCGATCCGCGGCACCGGCCCTGTCCTCGTGAAGTAATATCGGCCTCGTGAAGTAATATCGACACCGCAAGGGTAAAATCAGGAGAAGATCAGGTGATCAAGGCACGGGTGACTGTTACGCTGAAGAACGGCGTTCTCGATCCGCAGGGCAAGGCAATCGAAGGCGCGCTCGGCAGCCTCGGTTTCGGCGGCGTCGGCCATGTCCGTCAGGGCAAGGTCTTCGACCTGGAGCTGGAAGGCGCCGACAGGGCCAAGGCCGAGACCGACCTGAAGGCGATGTGCGAAAAGCTTCTGGCCAATACGGTTATCGAAAACTACTCTATCGCCATTCTCTAAAAGCCGCAGGAGCTGCCGACCATGAAATCCGCTGTCGTCCAACTTCCCGGCCTGAACCGCGACCGCGACATGATCGCGGCGCTCACGAAAATCTCCGGAACGGCGCCCGTCACCATCTGGCAGACGGAAACGACACTTCCGGATGTTGACCTGATCGTCATTCCGGGCGGCTTCTCCTACGGTGACTATCTGCGTTGCGGCGCCATTGCCGCGCGCATGCCGGTCATGCAGGCCATCCGCGAAAAGGCCGAAAAGGGCGTCAAGGTTCTCGGCGTCTGCAACGGCTTCCAGATATTGGTCGAAGCCGGCATGCTGCCGGGCGCGCTGATGCGCAACGCCTCGCTGAAATTCGTCTGCCGTGAAGTGAAGCTCGAAGTCGTCAACAACGACACCGAATTCACCCGCGCCTATGACAAGGGCCAGGTCCTGCGTTGCCCCGTCGCCCATCACGACGGCAACTATTTCCTCGAAGCGGATGAGTTGAAGGCCGTCGAAGGCAATGGCCAGGTCGTGTTCCGTTATGCTGACGGCACCAATCCCAATGGTTCGCTGAACGACATTGCCGGCGTCATCAACGCCAAGGGCAACGTTCTCGGCATGATGCCGCATCCCGAAAACCTGATCGAAGCCGCCCATGGCGGCAATGACGGCCGCGGCCTCTTCGCCTCGGCGCTCGGCGTCATCGCCGCCTGACAAGCGGGCGGGCATGTGCCTGCCCTCTTCTCGATGCCACTCCCGGCTCCAGTTTGGCCTTTAATTTGGATGACGCGATGAACCGCCTGTTCCGATCCCATGCCCCGAAGGCCGCTGGATTGCTTTTCGCCGCAGCAGCGCTTGCCGCGTGCCAGCCGAAGCCCCAGCCGGTATCATCCGTGTCGCGAGCGGCATTGCCGACCATGGAACGGGTCGCGCTGGGCGCGAATGCCTGCTGGTTCAAATCGGGCGATCCGGCCTTCAAGGCCTATCGCCTGGCGCCGGAACTGAATTCCTTCTCCGGCCGTCCGCGCATCCTGCTCGTGCCGCGCAACAGCCCGGAATCCCGCCCCATGCTGGTGGTTCAGGCCGAGGGCAACCCGGCAAAGCTCGACGCTTTCGGTCCGGTAATGAACGATGCCGTTGCCGGCCGCATTGCGACCGACGTCAAACGCTGGGCGAATGGCGGCAAGGGCTGCTGATTTAGCGACCCTGATGTGTTCTGTTAAAGATTTGACGACAAGGCCGTCCCGCGCGCGCCGTCATCCTCGGGCTTGACCCGAGGATCCACGGCCGAATGAAAACGGGTCCCCGGGTCAAGCCCGAGGACGACGGAGAGTGGAAGATTCAATACAAAAAGACCCGCCGCGCCGGTTGGGACTGGCGTGGCGGGCCTGCCGAATGGCTATCAGGCACCGGGGAAAGATGGCGCCGCTCTCCGGCAGAAAATCAAAGCGGCCGCGTTGGCCACGAGAAAAGCTGCGACTTTGCGGCCTCTTTCAAGGCCTCGTCGCGTGTCACGCCAATATCCTGCAGAAGATCGTCCGACAGTTCCCGCAAAGCGAGCCGTCCCTGTCGTTTATCGTGCCAATTGAACAAGCCCGTAATCAGGCGACCAATAAGCGTGCGAGCGATCTCAGCCGGATACGGCGCCGGTGCGACCATGTCGCCGGCATCGCGGAACACGCGTTCCCGTTCGTAACCGTCAGGATAAATTGTATCCGTTGTCGAAAGGTATTGATCCATCTTGCGCATATTGCACCTATTGTCTCCGTGCGTTCAGCCTCAGTTAATGCATCCAATAAATACAATTGACTTGCACATAGATACAATGCATAAATTGTCACCATGACAAATTGGCTTCCCGACATTACCGAGGGCAATGGGCCCATTTACCTGCGCCTTGCAGACAGTATCGAAGGCGCGATTTCGGACGGCATTCTGAAGGCGGGCTCGAAATTGCCGCCGCAACGCAATCTCGCTTATGATCTCGGCGTGACAATCGGCACAATCAGCCGGGCCTATGCGCTCATCCACGAACGTGGTCTCGTCAGCGGCGAAGTCGGGCGTGGTACCTATGTCAACGAGAGCAAGACCCCTGCCCCGTCGTCACGTATCGAACCGGCAGCGTCTGCATTCGGCGGCACACGCCACCCGATCGAAACCAGCGCGGAGTTTCGGCTGAACACCACTGCTGCACCCGATGTCGGCCAGAGCACGTTGATCACCCGGCATATCGAGGCCGTCACCCGGGACCATCCCTTCGAAGTCGCCAACTATACCCGCGCGCTTCCAGACAGCTGGTGTATGGCGGGCGTTCGCTGGCTTTCCCAGAACGGCTGGTCGCCGAAACCGGAAAACATTGTTTCGACGCTCGGCGCCCATGCGGCGGTGATGAGCGTGGTGACGGCGATGACGGCGCCGGGCGACCGGATCGTTTTCGAGCCCCTCACCTATTCCCACATCAGCCGCAGCGCCGCGCTCGCCGGACGGCGGGTAACGCTGGTGGAATCGGATGAGAAGGGCATTGTCCCTGATGATTTCGAGCGCATCTGCGCCCAGCAGCACCCCAAGATGATCTTCCTGATGTCGGCCGGCCAGAACCCGACCTGCGCCACCCTGCCCGAGGAGCGGCGGCGGGCAATCGCCGATATCGCCCGCAGATATGGCGTATGGATCGTCGAGGACAATCTCTATGGTGCGATGACCCGCGAGGCGATCCCGCTGATCGCCGAATTCGCGCCCGATATAACCTTCGTTGTCGGCGGCCTGTCCAAATCCGTTTCAGCCGGCGTCCGCGGCGGCTGGGTCGCCTGCCCGGCACAATTCTCATCGCGGATACGCATTTCGCATTCGATGATAACCGGCGGCCTGCCCTTCATGCTGGCCGAACTGAATGCACGGCTCGTCAATAGCGGCGACGCCGATGACATCCGCAAGGATTGCATTGCCGAGATCAACCAGCGTGAGGCGATCGCCAGACGCGTTTTTGCCGGGCTGGAATTCAATTCCCTGCCGGATATCGCCTTCTTATGGCTGCGGCTGCCCGAACCCTGGCTTTCCGGCACGTTCCGCAATGCCGCCATGAAGGAGGGCGTGCTGATCGACGACGAGGACGAGTTCAAGGCCGGGCGCACGGAGAAGGTTTTCCACCGTGTCCGCATCAGCTTTTCCGGGCCTCCCAAACGCGAGGATCTGACCCATGCCTTCGGCACCTTGCGGCATCTGCTCGACAATGGTTCGGCCGGTTATGAAAGCGAGGCGTGAGCGGGAACGAGTCTTTACTGCAACACGACCTCTAATTCAGTAACTCATCATTTACCAAACCGGCGAATCTGCCATCCTTTCCCTACTTCGCAGTGGGGAATGATTCGATGGCAGCATTCGGTTCCACTTCCGCCAGGGCATTCTTCGCTCTTGTGATGGTTTTCGCAGCATATGTGTTGACTGATATGACGCCGGCCATCGCCGCAGATGGAACCGTTTTCGATGAATTGCGTTTCGGGGTCACAACCTCGCTCGCCAATCGCGATGACGGCGGTGAAGATGGCGTTTTCCCAGCCTTTACCGCCTATTTCGACCCTTTCGCCAGCGCCTCGGCCGTCACCCTTGGCGAAAAGCTCGCTCGCCCACGACTGCATCTGGGTGCGGAAATCGGCACCGAGGGCGAAGCGCATACCATTTACGGCGGCGTCAACTGGACCTTCGACCTCAATCCGAAGATTTTCGTCGATCTCGGCTTCGGCGGCCTGTGGCATGACGGCAGGCTGAGAAACGGTCCGGGCGAAACCGGCGCGGAATTCGGCTGCCGCGTGCTTTTTCATGAATATGCCGCCATCGGATATCGCTTCAACAGCAACTGGAATATCTCGACCCAGATCGAACACGCCTCACATGCCAATCTGTGCGACGGCCCCAATGACGGGCTGACGCGTGTGGGACTAATGGTCGGCTACAAGTTCTGAATAAGCCAACAAAGCAGCGCTTTGCCGGCAAAACGGCGCATTTTCCTGTCGCACGATCAAGCCTCTTGCGCTAAAGAACCGGAAACTTTCCTCGGCTCGAACCGCGTGAGACCTATGTCTATCTCAAATTCCATCAAGATCACCCCGGAACTCGTTGCATCCCACGGGCTGAAGCCCGACGAATACCAGCGTATCCTCGACCTGATCGGACGGGAGCCCAGCTTTACCGAGCTTGGCATTTTCTCGGCCATGTGGAACGAGCACTGCTCCTACAAGTCTTCCAAGAAGTGGCTGAAGACCCTGCCGACAACAGGACCGCGCGTCATTCAGGGCCCCGGCGAAAACGCCGGCGTGGTCGATATCGACGATGGCGACTGCGTCGTCTTCAAGATGGAGAGCCACAACCACCCGTCCTATATCGAGCCCTATCAGGGTGCGGCAACCGGCGTCGGCGGCATCCTGCGTGACGTCTTCACCATGGGCGCACGCCCAATTGCGGCCATGAACGCCCTGCGCTTCGGCGCGCCTGACCACCCGAAGACCCGCCATCTCGTAGCTGGCGTCGTCGCCGGTGTCGGCGGTTACGGCAATTCCTTCGGCGTGCCGACTGTCGGCGGCGAAGTCGAATTCGATCCGCGTTATAACGGCAACATCCTCGTCAACGCCTTTGCCGCCGGGCTTGCCAAGTCCAACGCGATCTTCCTCTCGGAAGCCAAGGGCGTCGGCCTGCCGGTCGTTTATCTCGGTGCGAAGACCGGCCGCGACGGCGTCGGCGGCGCGACCATGGCATCCGCCGAATTCGACGAATCCATCGAGGAAAAGCGCCCGACCGTTCAGGTCGGCGACCCCTTCACCGAAAAATGCCTGCTGGAAGCCTGCCTTGAGCTGATGAAGACCGGTGCGGTCATCGCCATTCAGGACATGGGCGCCGCCGGCCTCACCTGCTCGGCTGTCGAAATGGGCGCCAAGGGCGATCTCGGCATCGAGCTTGACTTGAACGCCGTACCGGTGCGCGAAGAGCGCATGACGGCTTACGAAATGATGCTGTCGGAAAGCCAGGAGCGCATGCTCATGGTTCTCGAGCCCTCCAAGGAAGAGGTCGCCAAGGCGATCTTCGTCAAGTGGGGCCTGGATTTCGCCATCGTCGGCAAGACCACTGACGACCTGCGCTTCCGCGTGCTGCACAATGGCGAGGAAGTCGCCAACCTGCCGATCAAGGAACTCGGCGACGAGGCTCCCGAATATGACCGCCCATGGACGCCCGCCAAGGCGCCCGCGCCGCTGGCAGAAAACGACGTCCCCGCCGCCGATATCGCCGATGCGCTGGTATCGCTGGTCGGTTCGGCCAACAATTCCTCGCGCCGCTGGGTTTACGAACAATATGACACGCTGATCCAAGGCAATTCGCTGCAGCTTCCCGGCGGCGATGCCGGCGTGGTTCGCGTCGAAGGCCATGACAAGAAGGCGCTCGCCTTCTCCTCCGACGTCACACCGCGTTATGTCGAGGCCGATCCCTTCGAAGGCGGCAAGCAGGCCGTGGCCGAATGCTGGCGCAACATCACCGCCACCGGCGCTCTGCCGCTGGCAGCCACCGACAACCTCAATTTCGGCAACCCGGAAAAGCCCGAGATCATGAGCCAGCTGGTCCATGCCATCAAGGGCATCGGCGAAGCCTGCCGTGTGCTGGAATTCCCGATCGTTTCCGGCAACGTCTCGCTCTATAACGAGACCAATGGCCAGGCGATCCTGCCCACCCCCACCATCGGCGGCGTTGGCCTGCTGAAGGACTGGGGCCGCATGGCGCGCATCCGCTTTGCCGCCGCTGACGAAGTGGTGCTGCTTGTCGGTGCACCCGCCGGCCTCGGCACGCATATCGCCCAGTCGGTTTACATGCGTGACATTCATGGCCGCATCGATGGCCCGGCGCCGCATGTCGATCTCGCCGCCGAAAAGAAGAACGGCGATTTCGTTCGCAGCCTCATCACCGACGGTCTTGCCACCGCCGTTCACGATTGCTCCTCTGGCGGTCTCGCACTTGCAGTTGCCGAAATGGCGATTTCGTCGGGCATCGGCGCAACCATCGACGCGGTCGAAGGTCACAACCCGGTACTCACCTTCTACGGCGAAGATCAGGGCCGTTACGTTCTGACGGTCAAAAAGGCCGATCTCGATGAGGTGCAGACAGCGGCGAAGGCGGCGGGCGTTTCCTGCCCGGTCATCGGCGTTACCGGCGGTTCCACCGTAAAGCTGGGCACGGCGCGGGCTGTCGAGATTAAAGAATTGCACTTGGCCTATGAATCGTGGTTCCCTAAATTCATGGACGGCGAAACTTTGCTCGCCGCAGAATGAATTAAGGAGAAACACCATGCCCATGAAACCCGGCGACATTGAAGACATGATTAAGGCGGGAATTCCCGGGGCAAAGGTCACGATCCGCGATCTGGCCGGTGATGGCGATCATTACGCGGCGGAAGTCGTTGCGGAAGCGTTCAAGGGCAAGACCCGCGTGCAGCAGCACCAGATGGTCTATGACGCGCTGAAGGGCAATATGGGCGGCGTTCTGCATGCCCTTGCCCTGCAGACCTCGGCTCCCGAATGATGGCGTCCGTGAAAACGGTTCCGGCAACGGCACGTCTCTGTCCCGCCTGGGCGACAGCGTGAAACCTGCGGAATAATCAAAGGCCCGCGTGATACTCTCACGCGGGCCTTTTCATGTCCGGCCGAGTGGATCAATGCCGCTTACAGGACTGGCGGCGTCTGCGAATCCAGATCGGCGAAGGAGGCGGCGGGCAAAGGCCCCGCCGTCAGCAGGGTAAAATCGTAACCGGATTTGCGATCCGGCCCCAGAACATATTGCCGGTGCATGCGCAGGAAGTTGCGCTTGTTCTTTTTATAGCGCTCCGACGAAAGCGAATGCTTGAAGCGGATCGGCACGATCTTCGGCTGCGGCGCGTCTTTATGGCCGGTTAAGCCCACGGTATTGCACCGGTAGAGGTGGATAGGATCTGTCAGGCACTGAATATCGAACCATGTCACCTCTGGGTGACAAGCGATCGAGCCGACGCTTTGGCGAAGCCTGTCCGCACTCGTCAGGAACGCACATTGCAGCGCCGCCCCGCCCAAGGTCGCGAAGGACAGTTTCCGGCCATCCAGCGCATCCGGCTTCAGCTCCAGCACACGGCCGATCACGGCGAGCGCAAGGCTGGCGCCCATGCTGTGGGAAACCACCAGAACCTCATCCGCGGGCTGCTCCAGCGCCGTCAGAACAAGTGCTGCCCTCTCCTCGATCCAGTCACGGGCAATCGGCTCATCGCGGCCAACCGCGAGCGCGAAGCGCCAGTCCGCATAAAGATGCAGGGTGTGAAACCGCTCCGCAAATACCAGGAACACCTTTACGAAAAACAGGGCGGCGGCGGGAAGGCTGATCGCGAGAAGCCAGAGCGGCAAACCAAAAAGCCATGGTGAAAGCGCAATGCCGACAGCAAGTGCACCGCCGACAAGCATCAGCAAAAACGGGAAGATGAAGAACAGGCCAAAACGCCAGGCATGGCGGAAATAGCGCGCAGCACCACCCTCACTGACAATGCCCGCCCCGGCCTTGAACCCGAGCCATGTCTGCCGCCAGACGGGCGCATCCCGCAACTGCGAGATAACGTCGTTATGGTCATAGACAAAAATCTCCGAACGCGTCCGCCAGTCGCCCGCCGAGGCCTCCACCGTGAATGTCTCACCCGCCGGCGAAGTCTCCAGCGCTCCCACCTTATAATCTACATCCCATGTCTTGCCGGCCAGTGCCGCTGCCCGCTGGTAACGCAGATGATGGGCCGCCGCATCGAGCGGATCGAAACCGGGGAAATAAAGAACAAGTCGTGACTTGACGGTCGGCATGCATAAACCTTCAGGCTAGAGACACCCGAAAGGATCGCTTGATACAGTGGGCGATGCACGTATAGTAAAAATCGCGACGGAAATGTGATTTATTTATTGGCGAGGGAAATTTGTCTGGCATCGTCGATCAAGTGCTCAACGGCGTCGTCAAGGGCGCGCTGTCTGAAATCCTCACCAAGACCGGCATCCGCAAAACGCGCCGGGCGCGCCGGACGAAAAGTACCGGCTCGCTCGCCGGCGGCATCGTCGGATCCGTCCTCGAAGCCGCACTCAACGCCGCCGTCAAACCCAAGCCAGCCAAGAAGCAGGTGAGCAAAAGACGCACCGCCGCTGCCCGCAGCCGGCAGAGATATTAATGATCCGCCACGAGCGACTTTGCCTGTTTTTCGCCTGCGCCCTCCTGTTCCTTTCCGCACCACGTATAGGCTTCACCGGCGACACAAGTGACAAAGAGATCAAGATCGGCTTCGCCGTGCTGCTTCATGATACTGATCCGATAGCAGGCACCGCGCTTTGCGAAATTGGCCAAACTTGCCGTCTGCTTAGACAGGAAGAGCCTAAATTAATTGTCGATCTCAAAATCGACCACCAAAACGACAGACTGGTGAGTGAGATACAGGTAGATTGCGAACGAGATTGTTCGCTAGCGACCGGCCGCTCAGCCATGACACTCCAGAACCAGAAAGAACTCGATCTTTTCGCTGACGAGACAGGCATATTAGTCCCGCTCGTCTCCAGACCGCGAAAGACAATCGGCAAGATACTTCTGATCTATCCCGGCACCTGAGCCGCTGCGATGTGAACGCGAAATTTCGATCCCTCTCAATGATGCCACACCCGCAGTTTTTTGCGCTTTCCGGGTGGAAATCGCGCCGCGACATGTTATTTAGGAACAAACAGAAAGCAGCGGCCTTGAACCGCATGTGAAAGGAATAGGCCTATGAGCGGCATTCACGACATGATCGACAGCGAAGTGAAGGGCAACGATATCGTTCTTTTCATGAAGGGCACCCCGCAATTTCCGCAGTGCGGTTTTTCCGGCCAGGTGGTACAGATCCTCGATTATCTCGGCGTCGACTACAAGGGCATCAACGTGCTTGCCGATGCAGATATCCGCCAGGGCATCAAGGACTATTCCAACTGGCCGACCATCCCGCAGCTCTACGTCAAGGGCGAATTCGTCGGCGGCTGTGACATCGTAAGAGAGATGTTCCAGTCCGGCGAACTTCAAAACCACTTCCAAGAACAGGGTATCAGCGTCCGCGGCGCGGCCTGATTTCGGCCGGTTCATCCGGCCCACCCTGATTGTCAGAAATTTATGCCAGGCGTTGCTTCATGCAACGCCTTTGCCGTTCTTTTTGGGGCAATCCTGTGACAGAACTTTCACAATCCACCGCTTCGCGCGCAGGCTCGATGGGGCGCACGGAATTCATTGCGCTGGCCGCAATGCTGATGGCGCTGAACGCGCTCGCCATCGACATCATGCTGCCCGGCCTTCAGGAAATCGGTGCATCGCTGGGCGTGGTCAATGAAAACCACCGCCAATATGTGATCTCCACCTATCTCCTGGGCTTTGGCGTCGCCCAGCTTCTATATGGGCCGATCTCGGACCGTTTCGGACGCCGCAAGCCAATGCTTGTCGGGCTTGCGATCTACATCGTTTCAGCCCTCGCCGTTGTCTTTGTACCGTCCTTCTCCGGCCTGCTGCTGCTGCGTTTCATTCAGGGCATCGGCTCGGCGGCGACACGCGTCATCACCATCTCGATCGTGCGCGACATCTATGGCGGCCGCCAGATGGCGGAAGTCATGTCGCTGATCATGATGGTCTTCATGGTCGTTCCGGTCATCGCGCCCGGCACCGGCCAGATCGTGCTGTTTTTCGGTAACTGGCACCTGATCTTCGCCTTCATGGCGGCAATTGCCGCCGTGGTGACGGCCTGGATGTATTTCCGCCTGCCGGAAACGCTGCATCCGGACGATGTCCGCCCTTTCACCGCCCGTTCGGTGCTTGGCGGCTTCAAGATCGTTCTCACCAACCGTATCGCGCTCTGCTACACGCTCTCCAGCACCTTCATCTTCGGGGCACTGTTCGGCTTCATCAACTCGGCTGAACAGGTCTATAAGGGCATCTATGGCCTCGGCGCATGGTTTGCCGCCGCCTTTGCGGGCGTCGCCCTGTTCATGGCCTTCTCGTCCTTCATCAATGCAAGGCTGGTCGGCAGGTTCGGCATGCGCAAGCTGTCGCACGGATCGCTGCTCGGTTTCATCGCCATCACCTTCGTCTGGCTGGTGGTGCAGGTGCTGGGACCGGAACCGATGCCTTTCGCGATCTTCATCGTGTTCTTCGCGCTCGCCATGTTCCAGTTCGGCTGGATCGGGTCGAACTTCAATTCGCTCGCCATGGAGCCGCTCGGCCATGTCGCCGGCACCGCCTCCTCCGTCATCGGCTTCATGGGTACGGTCGGCGGCTCGCTCATCGGTGCCGCCATCGGTCAGGCCTTCGATGGCACGGCGCTGCCAATGGTGGCAGGCTTTTTCGTCGTCTCCATTATCGGCCTGATCTTCGTGCTGATCGGCGAAAAGGGTATGCTGTTTCAGGCGCACAACAAGCCGACACGGTAAGGGCGGTTAGAAAAATAAAAGGGCGCGGAATTTTGTTCCGCGCCCTTTTTTATTTGTCTGCCAATTGCGCTTCGCTTTCAACGTCATCCGTTCTCCGCTCTCGGCGTCATCCTCGGGCTTGACCCGAGGATCCATCGCCTCAACCACCTGTGGATCCTCGGGTCAAGCCCGAGGATGACGGATGTGAGACCGGTAAACTTCATCGAACCGCAACGTGGTCGCGCAACTCAAACCGTGAAAATCTTCTCGCGCAGCAATTCCCAGGTCTCCTGGTCCGGCGCAAGCAGCAGTCCGCCATCCACATGACGCGGCAGATAGGGCGAGCCGTCGAGACGGGCCGCATAAGCGCCCGCTTCCTGCGAAAGCAGCGTGCCGGCCAGATGGTCCCAGGGCATCAGCTTGTTATACATCAGGAAATGCATGTGGCCGCCGCAGAACAGGCGGTATTCATGCGCCGCGCAGCGATAGCTGGTGAAGAGCCGCACATCGGCGAGGTTCGTCAGAATCTTGCGGCGGGTCTCCACATCGAAATAGCCGGTATTGGCGATGCCAACCATCTGCGACAATTCAGGCGCCGGTACCACGGACATCTGCGTCTGCGCGCCATCGGCGCTGCAAAGCCACGCACCGGAGCCCTTTTCGGCAATCGCCCAATCATTGCCCATCGGGTCGAAGATGAGGCCCGCGACAGTCTCACCCTTGGAGATGACACTCATCATCACGCCGAAGAGCGGCAGGCCGGAAGCGAAATTATAGGTGCCGTCGATCGGATCGACCACCACGGCAAGATCGGCGTCGGCAAGCTTGCCAAGCAGCGAGGCATCCGCCGCCACCGCCTCTTCGCCGATGAACAGCGCCTGCGGCATGATTTCCTGCACGCGGGCGCGGATCAGCCGCTCGGCGGCCTCGTCAGCCTCGGTGACGAGATCGATCGCCTCGCTCTTGATCCGCACATCGCCTTCGCCCAGATTGCGGAACCGCGGCAGGATTTCCACTGCCGCCGCCTCCTGAAGCGCGTTGGCAAGAGAGGCGATGTCGAGTTCGATAGCCATGGGCGAGATCCTTCTGTCTAGGCGTAAAACTTATAAAGCCACGATTTCCCGGCGCAGCATCTTCCAGCTCTCCTTGTCGGGGGCCGACAGGATGCCACCCGTCGTCTGTCCCGGCCGGTAGGGCGTGTTGTCGAAACGGGCCGTATAGCCGCCCGCTTCCTGATGGATAAGAACACCGGCGAGATGATCCCACGGCATCAGCTTTTCATGGCCGATGAAATGCAGCTTGCCGGCCGAGGCGAGCCAATATTCATGTGCCGAACAATTCAGCGAGAGCGCCATCTTGATCTTCGCCATATTGGCGGCAATCACCGGACGGCGATCCTCGTGGCTATGGCCCCAGGAAAAGATGCCGACCATTTCGGATAGTGGCGCGGGATCCGCGACCTTGAGCTTCGCCTGCGAACCGTTCTTGCGGTTGAGATAGGCCCCCTCGCCCTTGAGAGCGACGATGGTATCGCCCATGACAGGATCGTGGATAATGCCCGCCACCGTCTCACCGTTAACGGTGACCGCGAGCAGCGTGCCGAAAGCGGGAAAGCCGGCAGCATAATTGAAAGTGCCGTCAATGGGATCGATCACGAAGGCAAGCGGCGCATCGGCAAGCGCGGGAATGACGGACTGATCCGCGTCATAGGCCTCTTCGCCGACGATATGGGCCTTTGGAAATCGCTCAAGCAGCGCGGCGGTGATCGCCTTTTCCGCCAGAACATCGGCCTCGGTAACGAGATCGACGGCAGAGGTCTTTTCGGAGATTGCGCCGGCGCTCAGGTTTCGGAAGCGGGGCAGAATTTCATCCACACCGGCAGCAGCAACGGTGGAAACGAGGAAGTCGATATCTTTGTCGGAAAGGGTCATCGCGCGGGGCACTTCTTCATAAGGGAGGGCGGGCCTCCGTACGCTCTTCAGGTGACGCGCCGGTGACAGCGAGCGCGGAAAAATCAAAAAGCTTCGGATCGAGCAGATGCGACGGATTGACATGGGCAAGCGCCCTCAGCATCACATCCTTGCGGCCGGGCATACGCCTTTCTATGTCGGCCAGCATCTCCTTCATCGCATTGCGCTGAAGCCCGTCCTGCGAGCCGCAGAGATCACAGGGAATGATCGGAAATTCCATCGCCGCCGCGAATTTCGCCATATCTTCCTCGGCGCAATAGGCAAGCGGGCGCATGACCATCAGGTCACCCTCATCATTCAAAAGCTTCGCCGGCATTCCGGCCAGCCGGCCGCCATGGAAGAAATTCATGAAGAAGGTCTCAAGAATATCCTCGCGATGATGGCCAAGCAGCAGCGCGTCGCAGCCCTCTTCCCGCGCGATGCGGTAGAGATTGCCGCGCCTGAGCCGCGAACAGAGCGAACAGTAAGTGCCGCCCGAAGGCACCTTTTCCTTCACCACGGAATAGGTGTCGCGATATTCGATGCGATGGGGGACACCGATCTTCGCCAGATACTCCGGCAACACGTGCTTGGGAAAATTCGGCTGGCCCTGATCGAGATTGCAGGCAACAAGTTCCACCGGCAAAAGGCCACGCCATTTGAGATCGAGCAGCAGCGCCAGCAGCCCATAGCTGTCCTTGCCGCCGGAAAGGCCGACAAGCCAGCGCTTCTGGCCATTCAGCATGCCGAAATCGGTAAAGGCCTGGCGCACATTGCGCAGCAGCCGTTTGCGCAGCTTGTTGAACGACACCGAACGCGGTGCATTGTCGAACAGGGGATGCGAGCTGCCGTTTTCTTCGGACGCTTCCTGATCCGCCCCAATCTGGTCGGCCCCGGCCTGATCTACAAAATCATCGATCTTGGTGAGAATGTTCATCATCAGCTCGCTCCGGCACGACTGCCGTTCTACATGCAGGCAATGCCCCCATCCGCCGGCAATATCAAGCCCCGAATACCGACCAGCCGGTTTTCGTCGCCAGCATTTCCAGCGCATGTGACCCAAGCGCCGAATTGCCGACCTTGTTGAGGCCCGGTGACCAGACGGCGATGGACGCGTTCCCCGGCGCCACCGCCATGATGCCGCCGCCCACACCGCTCTTGCCCGGCAGACCGACATGATAGGCGAAATCACCCGATCCGTCATAATGGCCACAGGTCAGCATCAGCGCATTGATACGCCGCGCCCGACGGTCCGACACGACCGTATGCCCCGTCAGCGGGTTACGTCCGCGATTGGCGAGGAACAGCCCAGCGCGGGAAAGCTGAGCGCAGGTCATGGAAAGCGCGCACTGATGGAAATAAACGCCGAGCGTATATTCCACGGGATGGTGCAGATTGCCGAAGGACCGCATGAAATTGGCGAGCGCGAAATTTCGGAACCCCGTCGCCTGCTCGGATTTCGCCACCGTGTCATCAATGCTGATCGTGTCGTCATCGGCGAGGTAGCGCACGAAACGCAGGAGTTCACCGATTGCCTCACGCGGCTGATGGCCGGAAAGAACGATATCGGTGACCACAATGGCGCCGGCATTGACGAAGGGATTGCGCGGAATACCGTGCTCATGCTCCAGCTGGACGATGGAGTTGAAGGAAGAGCCTGATGGCTCGCGCCCCACCCGGTTCCACACCGTTTCCCCCGCCTTGCCGAGCGCCAGCGTCAGCATGAAGACCTTGGAGATGCTCTGAATCGAAAACGGCGTCAGCGCATTGCCGGCCGTATAGGTGGTTCCATCGACGGTGGTGATGGCGATGCCGAACTGGTTGGGATCGACCTTGGCAAGTTCGGGAATGTAATCCGCAACCTTCCCCTCGCCGAGCCTCGGCGCCATGCTGTCGTAAATGGAATCGACGATCGCCTGAATGTCCTGCATGCAAAGCCTTCCCCGCAAACAAAAAAGCCGCCCCGAAGGGCGGCTTCCTGAATACTGAAACGCGTCGATTAACGCGAGTAGAATTCGACGACCAGATGCGGTTCCATGACGACCGGGTACGGAACGTCGGAGAGAGCCGGAACGCGGGCGTAGGTCGCAACCATCTTGTTGTGGTCAACTTCGATGTAGTCCGGAACGTCACGCTCAGCGAGCTGAACGGCTTCCAGAACGGTTACGAGCTGCTTGGACTTCTGGCGAACTTCGATAACGTCGCCCGGCTTGCAGCGGTAGGAACCGATGTTGACGCGAACGCCGTTAACCGTGACGTGGCCATGGTTGATGAACTGGCGCGAAGCGAAAACGGTCGGAACGAACTTGGCGCGGTAGACGATGGCGTCCAGACGCGACTCGAGCAGGCCGATCAGGTTCTCGGAGGTGTCACCCTTGCGACGGTTTGCTTCGTCGAAGGTGGCGCGGAACTGCTTTTCGCGCAGTTCGCCGTAGTAGCCCTTAAGCTTCTGCTTGGCGCGCAGCTGCGTGCCGAAGTCGCTCATCTTGCCCTTGCGGCGCTGGCCGTGCTGGCCCGGGCCGTATTCGCGGCGGTTAACCGGGGACTTCGGACGGCCCCAGATATTTTCGCCCATGCGGCGGTCAATTTTATACTTAGCCGATTCGCGCTTGCTCATCGTATTTCCTTCTCAAAAGGTTATGCCGGTCTGTTGCCAAACCGGTTCAAGGAAACACGCCCTCCTCTGAAGCCCGTTTCAGGGCCTCTGACAGGCTTCTCACATGCAAATGGAGAAACCACGGGACATGTCGGTGATATTGACCGCCGAACGTCAGCTATTACACTGCAAGGCAGTCAACAAAACACACCGGACATCACTGCCCGGCGTTGGGGCGGCTTCTAAACACGTTTTACAAAATTGTCAAACAACGCCTGCCGTTTTTTTTCTAGAGCCGGCCCTTGAAAAGCCTGAAGCCTCCCCTATCTGTTCACCGTGATCAGAACTCGGGCCCCTCTGACGTGTTACCGGACAACACGTGATGTCGAGTTTCTTTAGGTTGGGGCCCACGTATATTCTTGACACACGTTCCCCATCCGCAAAGCCAACCTCGTCCGGCTAAAGGTTGACTGATGGAGTTCCTCCTCAACGATTTTCTCGGTACCCCCACATGGATGTGGGCGGTCTTCATTTCTCTCGTCCTTGGCCTCCTGGCGCTCGATCTCGGCGTGCTGCACAAGAATTCCAAGGAAATCGGCATTCGTGAAAGCCTGCTGATGTCGGGCTTTTATATCGCCATCGGTTTGGCCTTTGGCGGCTGGATCTGGTACCAGTCCGGCCAGCAGTCGGCGATGGAATATGTCACCGGCTTCGTGGTCGAAAAAAGCCTGGCGATGGACAATATCTTCATCATCGCCATGATCTTCTCCTATTTCGCCATTCCCCGCCAATATCAGCATCGCGTGCTGCTCTGGGGTATCCTCGGCGTCATCATCCTGCGCGGCATCATGATCGCCGGCGGTGCGGCCATCGTCGAAAACTTCCACTGGGTGCTTTATCTCTTCGCGGCCTTCCTCGTCTTCACGGGCCTCAAGATGCTGTTCTCGTCCGACCATGACGAGTCGGACATCGGCAACAACCGCATCCTAAAATTCCTGCGCAGCCGCCTGCCGGTGACGGAGAAGCTGCATGGCGAAAAATTCTTCGTCAAGGAAACGGATGCAGCCACCGGCAAGCTCAAGACCTTCGTGACGCCGCTCTTCCTGGCGCTCATCATGGTCGAAATCGCCGACCTGATCTTCGCGGTCGATTCGATCCCGGCAATCTTCGCGATCACCACCGATCCGTTTATCGTCTACACCTCGAATATCTTCGCGATCCTTGGCCTGCGCGCCCTCTATTTTGCGCTCGCCGCCCTGATCCACCGCTTCGCTTATCTGAAATATGCGCTGGCTGCGGTTCTGGTCTTCGTCGGTTCGAAGATTTTCGTCGCCGATATGCTGGGCATCGCCAAGATCCCGCCCGCCGTCTCGCTCGGCGTCACCGTCGCCATCCTCGCAACCGGCATCATCGGTTCGCTGATCGCAACGCGCAAGGAAGCAAAGGCCATCGAGTAAGGATGAGCAAGATGAGGAGGCGGTAACGCCTCCTCACACGCCGTCACCCCGGATTTGATCCGGGGTCCAGCGCGATCAAGTCCTTGATCGCAACAGACTCGTCTCACGGCGCAGACGCGCCGTGGCTGGATGCCGGATCAAGTCCGGCATGACGGAAGGTATGTCAAACAAGCAGCCTGCCAACCTCACTCCGCCGCCAGTCTCGCATCATCCTCAGCCGCATCCGCATCGCCGGGTGCGGTTTTTGCATCGAGATCGGGAAACGCCACGATGCGCTTGCCGGAGAAATCGGCATGCACCACCACAAGCTCCTTCTCCTCGAAATAACCGAGCAATCGCCGCGCGCGGCGCGCGGAATGGGTGCCGTAGGCCCGGGCAATGCGGGCATCCGATGGGCAGGGTTCTTCACCCAGCGCTGCCTTGACCAGCAGCAGGAAGACACCCTGCAGGTCATCGGAAACCGACGTCGACAGTTCCAGCGCCTTCTCCCAGCCTTCGCTCGCCGCCATCGCCGCATCCACACCGGAGCGGGCAATCGCCACCTGCCGGCGGAATTCCGCCAGTGTCATCGGCGTGCCGGGAATGCGACGCATACGGGCGCGCACCAGAAAATCCTGATAAAGCACCGCATCGGTGCGGTAGGCCGATTGCGGATCGTCGAGAATTTCAACGAGAACCGCACCGATCTTTTCCTCTCGCTCTTCCGGCGTCAGTTCCGGCTGACCTGCACGCGGCGATTGCTCCGGTGAAGGACCGACGGCGGCGGGCGTGGAACGGGAGAGCTCTGCCAGAATATCTGTGGTCGGACGCGGCGCGGGCGGCGTGCGGCGCACGGCGGCGCGCGTAAACTCTTCCGGATCCGGTGTGAAGATCAGGTCTTCCACATCCTGCGGGGCATCCGGCAGTGGCATCAGCTTCGGTGACGACGAGCGCGCGGAGGTTTCCACCGCCCCGATGACAATCGGCAACGGGCGGCGCGACAGCGCCGGGCCGAGCGCCACGAAATTGCCGCGCTGCAGATCGCGGAACATTTCCGCCTGCCGCCGGTCCATGCCGAGCAGATCGGCCGCGCGCGCCATGTCGATATCGAGAAAGGTGCGGCCCATCAGGAAGTTCGAGGCTTCCGCCGCCACGTTCTTGGCAAGCTTGGCCAGACGCTGCGTGGCGATGACGCCGGCAAGCCCGCGTTTACGCCCACGGCACATCAGATTGGTCATGGCACCGAGCGACGCCTTGCGGGCATCCTCTGTCACCTCTCCGCCGACGGAGGGCGCAAACATCTGCGCCTCATCCACCACAACAAGTACCGGATACCAGAATTCACGATCCGCATCGAACATGCCGTTGAGGAAGGCGGCGGCGGCCCGCATCTGCTGCTCGATATCGAGGCCTTCCAGCGTCAGCACGCAGGAAACGCGGTGCTGGCGAATGCGGTTGGCGATACCTGCAAGTTCCGCTTCGGTGCGCTCGCCATCCACCACCACATGACCGAACTTGTCGGAAAGCGTGACGAAATCACCCTCAGGATCGATGATGACCTGCTGCACCCATTGCGCCGATTGCTCCAGCAGCCGGCGCAGAAGATGCGACTTGCCGGAACCGGAATTGCCCTGCACCAGCAAACGTGTAGCAAGCAATTCCTCGATATCGAGCTTGGCCTGCTGCCCGCCCGATAGAGTTCCCATGTCGATGCCGACCTGCAATGTTTCGTTCCTTGTCCTGCATGCCATCCGGCCGATTCCCGTGGCGACGGCCGAACATGCTCTTTACCAAAAAATCGCCGGTTGCGTCTGCCCCATGCCGGTAATGCACAGGCAATTACGCCGCATCTATGCGGCTCCGGATGAGACCCGCAAAAATGAAAGCCGCCTGCCGAACACATTCAGCATCAGCCCGATAATGACCAATGCAGCACCGACCACTTCGAAGACGGTAATATGCTCCGCAAAAGCGAGATAGGCGCTGATGAAACCGACAATCGGCACCAGCAGCGAAAACGGCGCAACCGTTCCGGCCGGATAACGAAGAAGCAGGTAACTCCAGATGCCCGCACCGACAATCGTCGCACCATAGGCCATGTAGATCACCACGAGAGCCATCGTCGGCGTCGCATTAAACAGCCCTTCCGCAATCGCATCAGGTCCCTCCACCACCAGCGAAAGCAGGATCAACGGCAGAACCGGCACAAGGCTCGTCCATGCAACAAAGGACACCGCGTTCACCTGGCCGATGCGGCGGTTGACGATGTTGCCGCAGGCCCAGGCAATGGCCGAGCCGACCCCCATCAGGAGCGGTATCAGCGCTGCCGCCGTCATGCGCTCCACGCCAATGACCGCCAGCCCGCCGAAAGCAATGATCGCGCCGACGATCTGCGAGGGCAACGGCCGCTCGCCAAGAAACACCACGGCAAGCGCCAGCGTGAAAAAAGCCTGCGACTGCATGACGAGCGAAGCAAGCCCCGCCGGCAGGCCGAGTTTGATGGCCGGGTAAAGCAGGCCGAACTGCACGAAACCCATCGCCATGCCGTAAACGATCATATGCCGCCACGGCACGTTGGGTTTCGGCAGGAAGAATACCAGGGGCACGGCCGCAAAGAGATAACGCACCCCCGTCAGAAACAATGGCGGCATATCGGCGACGCCAACCTTGATGACGACGAAGTTGAAGCCCCACAAAAACACGGTGATCAGGGCGAGAATTATATGCGGCAATGCCATTTTGTTGTGTCCGAATTTCAGGTGATCGAGGCGCTTTACGCCGAAACCGCCCTCTTCCAGCCAAAGGCTATGAGACCGGCGCCGATCAGGAGACCGCCGCCCGTGCGGTTGACGATCCGCTGGACCTTCGGCTTGCGGATCGTATTGCGGGCGGCACTTGCCAGAAGTCCATAAAGCGCCGCATTGACAGTGGCAAGCACCAGGAATGTCACCTCGAAAATCAGCACCTGCGGCCAGAAGGGCAATGTCGGCACCAGAAATTGCGGCAGGAAGGCCACGAAGAACACGATGCTCTTCGGGTTCAGCGCGGTGACGATATAGGCATGCAGGAAAATCTTGAGCGGCCTTTCGCGACCGGTCACGCCCGTCCCTTCCGCGCCCTCGCCGCTGACCGGTGAACGCCACAGCTTGATACCGAGATAGACGAGATAAGCCGCACCAATCCATTTCAGCCCGGTGAAAAGCGCCGCCGATGTGGCAAGCAGCGCGCCGAGACCGAGCATCGAAGCCGTCATGGCGGTAAAATCACCAAGCGCCACGCCCGTCACCGTCGCGGTGCTCGCCTTGCGGCCATGGCCGAGCGCGTAGGAAATCACCAGCAGGATCGTCGGTCCCGGAATGGCGAGCATGATGGCGGATGCGGCCACGAAGGCCAGCCAGTTTTCCAATGGCATGATGGGTCTCCTCTATCCCGAGTCTTGAGCAAGCCACGGAAAATGTTTCGCTTCAAGCCGGATTTTACAAACCGTGCAGCGCGCTTGTAACAACCCGAAAAACGTCCCTGTAGTATCTTCTCCGCCGCCGGCGGGCAAAGTTCGATACGGCCCCTCCCGCATGTCTGCGCGGGAGAGGCCGTCACATCAAAACCGGGGCGCCCAATGAGGAACCTCCCAATCGCGCCGTCGCTTTACGCGCGAGGGGTCAAGGCCGATATCGACCAGAAGGCGCTCCGGCAGATCGGCAGGATCAGTCGGCGGCGCACGCGGCACCAGTGCGGCAACGAGAACCGCCTTCAGGGTTTTCCAGACGCCGAATGTGACGAACAAGCGATCGACCGCATCCGGCAGCGCATATGCTACCAATGGTTGATTTTTCTGCATGGGAAATCCATCCCGGCGCGGCAAAGCGGCCAGGTCCTTTATCGATGGAAAACGACATGCCGGAAGCGCGGACGCAGCAGCAGGAGCCACGCGGACGCACGATCACATGTCGAACGAAGTGAAAATGCCAAACGGCAAGGAAATCAGGCTTTAAGCCTTATCGGAGGGAGATGCCTCGGGTCACGTAACCGCAGGACATCATGCCGGAAAGGCCTGACATGCCGTTAAGGCGTATATTCATATGATCAGTCATTCCACGCCTCCATTTATAGCGGTTACAGACGATGAGCATCTTACACAAGAAATACGGCGCGACAAGTGGTCGCAATCTCGAATTGCAAAAGACGGACAAATTAGATGCAAAAATACAACAGGCGCTCAGACCGACGCAACACTGAGACCAAAACCCTGCATCAATCGCCGCGTGGCAAAGTCGGGCTTGCCTGAGGTAAAGACGGCAAAGTCAAAACCATCGGGATGTTCCGCATCCTGTGGCAGCGGCACCAGATGGCGCGCGCGCCGGGCAATCGCCTCGGCGGGGTCGAGCCAGTCCACCGGCCAGGGGGCCAGCCTGCGAAACACATTGGCCATAAACGGATAATGGGTGCAGGCAAGAACGACGATGTCGGTGCGCTTGCCATCGCTGTCGATGAAGCAGGGTTCGATTTCGGCAAGCACGGCTTCGTCGGATACAGGCTCACCCCTGATCCAGCTTTCGGCCATGCGCGCCAGATTTTCCGAGCCAACAAGGCGGACATGGCACTGGGTGGCGAAGGACTGGATCAGATCACGCGTATAGGCACGCTTGACGGTGCCCGGCGTCGCCAGCACGGAAACAAGGCCGGAACGGGTGCGCTCGGCGGCGGGCTTGATGGCGGGCACAGTGCCAACGAAGGTCATCTGCGGAAAGCGGGCGCGAAGGTCGGCCCCGGCCAGCGTGAAGGCGGTGTTGCAGGCGATGACGCAGACTTCGGGACTATAGTCTTCAAGCAGCTTTTCGAAGAGCGAAAGGATGCGCGCCTTCAACGCCTCCTCTTCCCAGCCGCCATAGGGGAAACCCGCATCATCGGCCACATAGATGAAGCCGCGCTCGGGCATCAGCACCCGCGCCTCGCGCAGCACGGTCAGCCCGCCAATGCCGGAATCAAACACCAGCACCGGTTTCAGCACATCGGCTGCGGCCTCACTCGTCTTCAGCATTCTCCCCGATTCCTTTCGGCAATGTTCCCTCTGCCGTTCCCGCCCGGCCTGCCTGCTTTGGCCACTGCCGGGGAAAACGGTCGAGCGAATTGATCACGCCACGGACAACACTGATTTCCTGCTCGGAAAAACCGCGTCTCGACAGCACTGCGCGCAGGTTGTCGACCATTTTCGGCTTTTTTTCGGGCGGATGGAAATAACCACGCGCATCGAGCGCCTCCTCGATATGCTCGAACAGGCCAAAGACCTGTTCCTTGGTCGAAGGCCGCTGCTCGACAGACTGGAAAAGCGTTTCGCCCAGATCGTCCATGCCGGATTTCATCCATTCATAGGACATCAAAAGCACGGCCTGCGCGATGTTGAGCGAGGCGAAGGCGGGATTGACCGGAAATGTCACGATCTCGTCGGCCAGCGCCACTTCCTCATTGGTAAGACCCCAGCGCTCGCGCCCGAACAGGATGCCGGTTCTTTCCCCCGTCTTGAACTTTGCACGCAACGTCTCGGCGGCGGTGACCGGAGCGCGGACCGGCTTGAACCCGTAACGCTCACGCGCGGTCGTCGCATAGACGAAGTTCAGGTCCTTGATCGCCTCTTCCAGCGTCTCGAACACCTTCGTCCCGTCAATGACATGATCTGCCTTTGAAGCAGCCGCCCGCGCCTTCTCGCTCGGCCAGCCATCGCGCGGATTGACCAGGCGCAATTCGGCGAGCCCGAAATTGGCCATCGCCCGCGCCACCATGCCGATATTTTCGCCGAGCTGCGGTTCGACCAGAATGATCGCCGGGCCTTCCGCCACAAGTTCAAGCTCGCTGTTTGTGCCTGCCATTGTCGTTTTCCGTTTTAAAAAGCGTCGCATCGACCTTCACGCCGATACTGTAAAGCGCGCCTCACTGGCACATATCGGCGCTAAAATCAAAGGCGGAGCGGGCGAATGGCGGCCTTTCAAGTGGAACGCAGGCTGCTACCTCACATTCGACGTCATCCTCGGGCCTGTCCCGAGGATCCACGCACGTCTCGCAAAATCAACCTGTTGCAGATGCTCGGGACGAGCCCGAGCATGACGCATGAGGGCTTTTCAGATGCCGCGTCTCCCTATCGCCGCTGTTACTCCCCCTTGATGATCGTCGCCATCTCTTCGCGCAGCGAATCCCTGCCCTCATCGCCAACGCGATGAATATCGCTGATGACCGGCCGGCCATCTTCCTCGACGACGTCGAAATGCACTTCGTCAACCGTCGCCTTCATCTCGGCCTCGTCCATGCAGGCCCAGAGCTTGAACTTTGCAGTCACGTCGGTCACACCGTCCTTGACCGCGCCCGGCGTCACCGACACATCCTCCAGCGGGCAACCATCCTGCGAGTTTGTCACAACATCGTAACCGAAGGGGTCGCCCTTCTCGCCACTCTCGGCCTCATAGGCAGGCTTCTTGGAGGCTTCGCGATATTGCGCGACGAAATCCTTGCTGAACAGGCTCACCAGCATGTCCTCGTCGAAGATGTATTTCCAGTTCTCGGCATCGCCGGACCAGTTCTTCACGGTGATATCCATCACCTTCTGGACGGGATCGGCAGGGCCTGCCGCAAGGGCGCTGTGGGAAAAGAGGACGGCGGCAGTCAGAAGCAGAAAATTCCGCATGATGTGATCCCGGGATTAGCCAAAAGGCGGGCGAAGCGATTCGCCTGACTGTATTCAGGCATTATGGTTTGGCAATGCGCAAAGCGTTATTGCGCTGCGCCAAAAAAGCGCCCCCCATGGCTTTGCCTCAGGCGCGTGCGATGCTATAGCCGCACCGGATATTTTTCCGACTATTGGTGTCAACAGACGCCACAGCTTCGAAGGTGAGGAATTCATGGCAAAGATCAAGGTAGCCAATCCGGTCGTCGATCTCGACGGCGACGAAATGACCCGTATCATCTGGCAGCTCATCAAGGACAAGCTGATCCTGCCATACCTCGATCTCGACATCGAATATTATGACCTCTCGGTTGAAAACCGCGACGCCACTAACGACCAGGTCACCATTGATGCGGCACACGCCATCAAGAAGCACGGCGTCGGCATCAAGTGCGCGACGATTACGCCGGATGAGCAGCGCGTTGAGGAATTCGGCCTGAAGCAGATGTGGAAGAGCCCGAACGGCACGATCCGCAACATTCTGGGCGGCGTCATCTTCCGCGAGCCGATCATCTGCAAGAACGTTCCGCGCCTCGTTCCCGGCTGGACCAAGCCGATCGTCGTCGGCCGCCACGCTTTCGGCGACCAGTACAAGGCAACCGATTTCAAGTTCCCCGGCAAGGGCAAGCTGACCATCAAGTTCGTCGGTGAAGACGGCCAGGTCATCGAAAAGGACGTCTTCGACGCTCCGAGCGCCGGCGTGGCACTTGCCATGTACAATCTTGACGAATCCATCCGCGAATTCGCCCGCGCATCCATGATGTACGGCCTGATGCGCAAGTGGCCGGTTTACCTGTCCACCAAGAACACCATCCTCAAGGCCTATGACGGTCGCTTCAAGGACATCTTCGAAGAAGTCTACCAGACCGAATTCAAGGCGAAGTTCGACGAAGTCGGCATCATCTATGAGCACCGCCTGATCGACGACATGGTCGCCTCCGCGCTGAAGTGGTCCGGCGGTTACGTCTGGGCCTGCAAGAACTACGATGGTGACGTGCAGTCCGACACGGTTGCCCAGGGCTTCGGTTCGCTCGGCCTGATGACCTCCGTTCTCCTGTCGCCGGATGGCCGCACGGTCGAAGCCGAAGCGGCACACGGCACGGTGACGCGCCACTACCGCCAGCACCAGAAGGGTCAGGAAACCTCGACCAACTCGATCGCATCGATCTTCGCCTGGACCCGTGGCCTCGCCCACCGCGCCAAGCTGGACGACAATGCCGAACTCGCAAAGTTCGCGGAAACGCTTGAAACCGTCTGCGTCGACACTGTCGAAAGCGGCTTCATGACCAAGGATCTGGCGCTCCTCATCGGACCGGACCAGCCCTGGCTCTCCACCACCGCCTTCCTCGACAAGATCGACGAGAACCTCAAGACGGCGATGGCAGCTTAAGCCTCTTTGCTCAACAGCTTTAGAACCCGGCCTCAGCGCCGGGTTTTTTCATTCACGCCGTAGAGCCGGAATATTAGTATCGCGGCGCGCGCCGATCGCGCCCTTATGTCATCTTCCGTCGGAAGGCCGATCGCACCCGTGGCGCGCCTGATCTGCAGATCCCCAACCAGAAGCGACAGCCAGATTTCCGAAGGCTCTTCCGAAGCCTTGGCATCTATGGCGCCCTGCTGCGCCAAAGCTGCAAAATAGGCGGCAAGCTTGGGCATGACATGGCTACGGCCTTTGTCCGAGAGGAGTGCCCCGAGCGCGGTTTCGCTGCCCGCCTCCGCCGCCGCCACCCTGTTGAGCAGCACCGCCCGCTCTCCCAAAAGCACCGTCAGGAGATCGGCCCCGAAACGCGAGAGCTCACCAACGCCATCCACCACTTCCACCGATGGCAATACCAGCTTTGCGGCATTTTCGGCGACCATGGCTTCGTAAAGACCGGCCTTGCCCCCGAACCAGCCGTAAAGCGTCTCCTTGGAAGACCTGCTCACCTTTGCCAGCGCCTGCATGGAAAACGCGGCATAGCCGTCCCGCGCAAGCATGGCGAAGGCGTGCTCGACAATCTCACGCCGGCGTAATTCCTTGCTCTCGCTGCGCATCGGCATTCCCTTGACAAAAACCGTACAGATACGTACGGAATATCCGTACGATAGCGTACGGATATTATATGGAGATTTTCATGTCCAGCTCATTTCTGCATGACATAAAAACAAAGCACTTTCCCGCACTGGAAATGGCAAGGAAACCGGTATGCCTTGCCCTGCGCCTGTTCGCGCCGCTCAGTCTTGGCATCATGGCCGGTTTTTTCTTCGCCTTCAGCAATCCCGTCATGATGGCCTTCCATGAACTGGAAGCGGATATTTTCATACAGGCGTTCAACGGCATCAATATCAGCGTCCGCAACAGCGTTTTCTTTGCGGCCTTCTTTGTTCCGCTCGCCGCTCTTCTCGGCGCAGCCCTTGTCGATCGCAACAGCCGGCTGCTGTGGGTGTCGGCCCTGATCATCTACGCGGTTGTCGTGATCCAGACCCGTATGGTCAATGTGCCCATCAACGAGTTTTTCAAGACGGTTTCGACTGACGCACCGAATGACTGGCAGGAACTGCGTGACCGCTGGGCGCTTTCAAACCTCGTCCGCACCGTGCTTACCACCATCGCCTTTTTTCTCGCGCTGCTCGCCGTGACAAGACATGGCGAAAGACGCCCGGCCGCTTGACCCGCCTCACACTCGCTGCACATCCAACACCTCATGAAAGCCCACACAGCCTGATGGGTGGCATGAAATGTCCAGGAAACAAGAACCCGGAAACCCGGACGCAACGCCGGGTTTCTTTTTTTGTTCACAGTATCTTGATTAGACGTTGCACTAGGCGCAAACTTCGATTCCGCACCGTGCCGCGGCCAGCATAACAATAAGACAAAGCTGGAACAGCATTTACTAACATATAACTTGCCCGGCACAGTCAAATTTCATCGCAGCGTCAGCGCAAACTTAAAAGACGCGCGAATGATGCTGCGGACTATAAAAACGCACAGTGACAGCAAGAAATCCGCATCGGTTTCTCATGATGCTTGGGCGATTTTGCTTGGGGAGGCAAAGCCATGAGTGAGTTGATCTTCTACACCAATCCCATGTCGCGCGGTCGCATCGCGCGCTGGATGCTCGAGGAAGTCGGCGTTCCGTATAAAACGGAAATACTGGGCTTCGAAACCTCGATGAAGTCGCCCGCCTATCGGCTGATAAATCCGATGGCCAAGGTTCCCGCCATCAAACACGGCGATACCATCGTCACCGAGGCGGCGGCAATCTGCGCTTATCTTGCCGATGCCTTTCCCGGCGCCAACCTCGCACCGACGCCGAAGGCACGCGGGCTCTATTATCGCTGGATGTTCTTCACCGCTGGCCCGCTGGAAATGGCGGCCAGCATGAAGGCAATGGGTTTCGAAGTGCCAAAGGAAAAGCTGCGCATGGCCGGCTGCGGCAGCTATGCGGACGTAATGAACACGCTGGAACGCGCCGTCAGCGAAAACCGTTTCATCGCCGGCGACCTCTTCACGGCGGCGGATGTCTATGTCGGTGCCCATGTCGGCTGGGGCCTGCACTTCGGCACGATCGAGAAACGCCCGGCCTTTATCGACTACATGTCGCATCTGACCGATCGCCCGGCCTTCAAGCGGGCAGCCCAGCTGGATGAAGAAGCCGCGAAGGATTTACAGGCAACGGGATAAACCACCCGCCCCTGTTGCAACGACTGAACCATAACCGGTCCGGACCTCGCTTGTCGGACCGGTCCTGGCAACGGATCACGCCCCGGATTGGCTAAGCGGCTCTCCGACTTCTATCGCATGCCCATCCGGATCGTAAAAGCGAAACACCCTCTGTCCCCAGGCCTGCCGCTCGAGAGGATGGATAAGCTCCACATGCGGTGCGATATTTCGAAAAGCCGCATCGACATCCGCATGTTCGAAATAAAGCAGCATGTTTCGTCTGCCATAGGGTTCCTCCGTAGCCTGCGATGTCCGCCAGACCGTCTCCTCAAGCGACCGCCCCTCATGGATCGCAAAGCCGCTTTCAAAGAGAACGAAGTTCCCGAAATCCTGCAATACCGCCAGGCCGATCCTGTCACGATAAAACTCTTTGGAGCGGCTAATATCGCGCACGAAAGGAATGGGATTTACAAAACGCATTGCATTCCCTCCGCCATGTCCCCGGCGCTCAACATTCCGCGCCCTCTGCTCCCAGCCCTTGAGGACCGAAACAAAAAGGCGGGGTAAAACCCCGCCTCTTCAATTCTTCCAGATCATGCCGCCAGCGCTGCGGCCACCGCTTCGATGGCCTCCTGCGCCTTGGCGCCATCAGGGCCGCCGGCCTGCGCCATATCGGGACGTCCACCACCGCCCTTGCCGCCAAGGGCTGCGGAAGCGGTGCGGACAATGTCGACGGCGCTGAAACGGGCGGTCAGATCTTCGGTCACGGCAGCGACAGCACTTGCCTTGCCATCATCGGAAACGGCGATCAGCAACACGACGCCGGAACCGAGATTGGCCTTGGCTTCATCGGCAAGACCCTTGAGGTCCTTGGCGTCGATGCCGGACAGGGATTTTGCGAGGAAATTGACGCCCGCAACCTGCTGGACATCATTTGCACCGGCATCCGAAGAACCGCCACCCATGGCAAGTTTCCTGCGGGCATCCGCAAGCTCGCGCTCCAGCTTCTTGCGTTCGTCTAGAAGGCCCTCGACACGCGACAGCACATCGCCCGGCTGCACCTTAAGCGACGAGGCCAGCGCCTTCACCCGCTCATCCTGCTCGGCAAGATAGGCAAGCGCACCCTGCCCCGTGACGGCTTCAAGACGGCGCACGCCCGCACCGACGGCGCTTTCGCCGAGAATGCGAATAAGGCCGATCTGGCCGGTGGCCGCAACATGGGTGCCGCCGCAAAGCTCAACGGAATAGGGACGGTTGGCCTTCGCCCCCTGCACGCCGGTGCCCATGGACACGACGCGAACCTCATCGCCGTATTTTTCACCGAACAGCGCCATCGCGCCCTCGGCAATGGCGTCGTCAACGCTCATCAGGCGTGTGACAACCGGCGAATTCTGCAGCACGATCTCGTTTGCCATTTCCTCAACGACCTTCAGCTCCTCGGCCGACATCGGCTTTGGATGCGAAACGTCGAAGCGCAGGCGCTCGGGCGCAACCAGCGAACCCTTCTGGGCCACATGGGTGCCGAGCACTTCGCGCAATGCCTCATGCAGCAGGTGCGTGGCGGAGTGGTTGGCGCGCAGACGCGAACGACGCTCATGATCCACCGTCAGCTGCACGGCCTCTCCAAGCTTGAAGCCACCCTTGGAAACGGCGCCCGTATGAACAAAGAGACCTTCGCCCTTCTTCTGCGTATCGGAAACGGCAAAGGTGCCATTGTCGGACGAGATCACGCCGGTATCACCCATCTGGCCACCCGACTCGCCATAAAACGGCGTCTGGTTGACGACGATCTGCACCGTCTCGCCATCGGCGGCGCTGTCAACCGACTTGCCATCCTTGACGATCGCCTGGATGACGCCTTCGGCGGTTTCCGTGTCATATCCCAGGAACTCACTCGCGCCGAATTTTTCCTTCAGCTCGAACCAGACGGTTTCGGTCGCCTTGTCGCCGGAGCCGGCCCAGTGCGAGCGAGCTTCCGCCTTCTGGCGCTCCATGGCATCGGTGAAACCGGAAATATCGACACCGATTTCGCGGGCGCGCAGCGCGTCCTGCGTCAGATCGAGCGGGAAGCCATAGGTGTCATAAAGCTTGAAGGCGGTCTCGCCGTCCAGCATGTCGCCCTTGTGCAGGGTCGAGGTCGCGTCGGAAAGCAGCGAAAGGCCCCGTTCCAGCGTCTTGCGGAAGCGGGTTTCCTCAAGTTTCAGCGTCTCGGAGATCAGCGCCTCGGCGCGGACGAGTTCCGGATAGGCGCGGCCCATCTGCTGCACCAGCGCCGGCAAAAGCTTGTAGATCAGCGGCTCGCGCGCGCCGAGAAGCTCGGCATGACGCATGGCGCGGCGCATGATGCGGCGCAGAACGTAACCGCGACCTTCGTTCGACGGCAGAACACCATCGGCGATCAGGAAGGCGGACGAGCGCAGATGATCAGCGATGACCCGGTGGCTGGCGCGCTTTTCGCCTTCGGCCGGAACGCCGGTCGCCTCGACGGAGGCGGAAATCAGCGCGCGGAACAGATCGGTGTCGTAATTGTCGTGTTTGCCCTGCAACAGCGCGGAAATACGCTCAAGACCCATGCCGGTATCGATCGACGGGCGCGGCAGGTCGATACGCTCTTCCTTCGTCAGCTGCTCATATTGCATGAAGACGAGGTTCCAGATTTCGATGAACCGGTCGCCATCCTCTTCCGGCGAGCCGGGCGGGCCGCCCCAGATATGATCGCCATGGTCGTAGAAGATTTCCGAACAGGGACCACAGGGACCGGTATCGCCCATCGCCCAGAAATTGTCGCTGGTCGGAATGCGGATGATGCGGTCGTCGGAGAAACCGGCAATCTTCTTCCAGAGGTTAAAGGCCTCATCGTCGGTGTGATAGACGGTGACCAGCAGACGGTTGCGGTCGATGCCGAATTCCTTGGTGATCAGGTTCCAGGCATGCGTGATCGCCTCTTCCTTGAAATAATCGCCGAAGGAGAAATTGCCGAGCATTTCGAAGAAGGTATGGTGGCGTGCCGTATAACCGACATTGTCCAGATCATTATGCTTGCCGCCGGCGCGCACGCATTTCTGCGCCGAGGCGGCCGTGGAATAGGGACGGCTTTCGAGACCGGTGAAGACGTTCTTGAACTGCACCATGCCCGCATTGGTGAACATCAGTGTCGGATCGTTGCGCGGCACCAGCGGGCTGGAGGGCACGACCTCGTGTCCGTTCTTCTTGAAGTAGTCGAGAAAGGTCGACCGAATTTCATTCACACCGCTCATGCCCACACACCGCTCACAGCTGGAGTCCATCATTGCCATCGGAAACGATGGCTTTATTGCAAAATCACTGGCTTTTATCGTTCGCACCCTGCCCTGTCCAGCCATGGAGGCGAAGCAAGACATATAGGCAAATAAAAAGGGCCACGCGAAGAAAAATCGCACGACCCTTTTTGATCTATACAAGTTCATGGAAGTCTGCGGGCGGCGATGCCCGAGACTTCACGGAAAGGCATCAGCCTTCGTCGCTGCCGTCGTCGCCTTCGCCGGCGTCCGGGCCGCCATTCTGCAGGAAGCGGTCGGCGATCAGACCGGCATTCTGGCGCAGCGCCAGTTCGATCTCATTTGCCGTTTCCGGATTGTCACGCAGGAAGGTCTTGGCGTTTTCACGCCCCTGCCCCAGACGCTGGCTGTTATAGGAGAACCAGGCACCGGATTTTTCGACGATGCCGGCCTTGACGCCGAGATCGACAAGCTCGCCGGTCTTGGAAACACCCTCGCCATACATGATGTCGAATTCCACCTGCTTGAAGGGCGGCGCCATCTTGTTCTTGACGACCTTCACGCGGGTCTGGTTGCCGACAACCTCTTCGCGTTCCTTGACGGCGCCGATGCGGCGGATATCGAGACGAACCGAAGCGTAGAATTTCAGCGCATTGCCGCCCGTCGTCGTTTCCGGCGAACCGAACATGACGCCGATCTTCATGCGGATCTGGTTGATGAAGATCACCATGCACTTGGACTTGGAGATCGAGGCTGTCAGCTTACGCAGCGCCTGGCTCATCAAACGCGCTTGAAGACCCGGCAGGCTGTCGCCCATCTCGCCTTCGATTTCGGCCCGCGGGGTCAGCGCCGCAACCGAGTCCACGACCAGCACGTCAACGGCGCCGGAGCGCACCAGCGTATCGGTGATTTCCAGAGCCTGCTCGCCCGTATCCGGCTGCGAGATCAAAAGGCCCTGCAAATCCACACCGAGCTTGCGGGCATAGACCGGGTCGAGCGCATGCTCGGCATCCACGAAGGCGCAGATACCGCCCTTCTTCTGGGCTTCCGCAATCGTCTGCAATGCCAGCGTGGTTTTACCGGAGCTTTCCGGACCGTAAATCTCAACGATACGCCCCTTCGGCAGGCCGCCGATACCGAGCGCAATATCCAGGCTGAGCGAACCCGTCGAAACGGTCTCCACCTCAACCACGTTTTCATTGGAACCGAGCTTCATGATCGATCCCTTGCCGAACGACCGTTCGATCTGGGAGAGCGCCGCTTCCAGTGCCTTGCTTTTATCCACCGATTTATCCTCTACGAGACGCAAAGAATTTTGTGCCATCCGAACCACCTTTAGGTTATTGAAGCCGCACAGGCAATGAAGCAGTATGGAAATGGTATGTACTCTATTTGTTCTCATTCCGCAAGGCTGAGCCAGCACATTGAAAACAAATAGGGATAAGTCGTTTGTTCTGCTTTCGTTTTTCCGTGCGCGGCCCATCGCCGCAAACCGGATGCGAGGTCAGGAAGACACCATTTTAGGCCGAATCGTCCGGTCTTTCCATCCGCCAGAGAGGGAAACGCAAGCGTGAAGAAAATACTCGTTCTGGGCGGCGCGCATATAGACAGGCGCGGCATGATCGAGGCGGAAACGACGTCCGGCGCCAGCAATCCCGGCTCGTGGATGGAAGAGGCCGGCGGCGGCGGTTTCAATGCGGCCCGCAATCTCTCCCGGCTGGGTTTTCAGGTCCGCATCATTGCCCCGCGCGGTGGCGACGTCACCGGCGAAGCCGTGGCGGAGGCTGCACGGCAGGCGGGCGTGGAAGACACGCCCTTCACCTTCCTAGACCGCCGCACGCCGAGCTACACCGCCATTCTGGAGCGTGACGGCAATCTGGTCATCGCGCTTGCCGATATGGACCTCTACAAGCTCTTCACCCCGCGCCGCCTGAAGGTGCGTGCCGTGCGCGAGGCGATCACCGCGAGCGACTTTCTGCTCTGCGACGCCAATCTGCCGGAGGATACGCTGACGGCGCTCGGCCTCGTTGCCCGCGCCTGCGAAAAGCCGCTTGCGGCCATCGCCATTTCGCCCGCCAAGGCGGTGAAGCTGAAAGGCGCGCTCGCCGATATCGATATGCTTTTCATGAATGAGGCCGAGGCCCGCGCCCTGACGGGGCAAACGGCCGCCAATGTCCGCGACTGGCCGGAAATCCTGCGCAAGGCCGGGCTTGCCGGCGGCATCGTCACCCGTGGCGCCAGTGAGGTCGTCGCCTTCAAAGGGACGGAAACGGCGATCCTCCACCCACCACTGATCCGCGAGGTCAAGGACGTAACCGGCGCCGGCGACGCCATGGCCTCCGGTTATCTCGCGGCGATCGCCGGGGGCAAAACGATCGCAGAAGCATTGCGGCTGGGAGCCGCGGCGGCGGCTATCACCGTGCAATCGCCCTTCGCCACCGCCCAAGACCTATCAAAAGACAGTGTCGAGGCCATGTTGGGGCTTGTCCCCGAAGCCGAAATGCTGGCATGAACCCGTTTTAAGAACCTGGAACAGACAGAATGACCCGCCCCATCTCCCCGCTCCTGCCCATCGTTTATTCGCAAGAAGTCGCCGCCGCCAAGCAGCGCGGTGCGCCGATCGTGGCGCTCGAATCGACCATCATCACCCATGGCATGCCCTATCCCGGCAATATCGAGATGGCCGAAAGCGTCGAGCAGATCATCCGCGATCAGGGGGCTGTTCCGGCAACCATCGCCGTCATTCACGGCACCCTGCATATCGGCCTTGAGAAGAACCAGCTGGAAGCGCTGGCAAAGACCACCGACGCCATGAAGGTCTCGCGCGCCGACATCGCCTTCGCGATTGCCGAGCGCCGCACCGGCGCCACCACGGTGGCCGCCACCATGATCGCCGCCGCCCGCGCCGGTATCCGCGTTTTCGCCACCGGCGGCATTGGCGGCGTGCACAAGGGCGCGGAAGAGACCTTCGACATCTCCGCCGATCTGACCGAGCTTGCGAAAACCGGCGTGATCGTCGTCTGCGCCGGCGCCAAGGCGATCCTCGATATTCCGAAGACGCTCGAGGTTCTCGAAACCAATGGCGTGCCTGTTGTCACCTTCGGCTCGGAAGAATTCCCGGCTTTCTGGTCGCGCTCCTCCGGCCTGCCGAGCCCGCTTTCGCTCAATAGCCCGGCGGCAATCGCCAATTTCCAGGTGACCCGCGAACAACTGGGCATCGATGGCGGCATGCTGGTGGCCAATCCCGTGCCGGAAGAGGACGAAATTCCGCGCGAGGAGATGGAAATCTACATCAACCGCGCCATTTCCCATGCCGAACGTGACGACATCAGCGGCAAGGAAGTCACGCCCTATCTGCTCGGTGATATTTTCCGCCTGACGGATGGCCGCAGCCTTGAGACCAATATTGCGCTGGTGCGCAACAATGCGCAGCTGGCGGCGGAAATCGCGGTGGCGCTGAACTGAAAAGATAGTCTTCTCAGTCATCCTCGGGCTTGACCCGAGGAGCCACGATGCGCTTGCAGGAATGGATCCTCGCCTCAAGGGCGAGGATGACGGAGTGGAAACAGAATGCCTCGCCACCAACAAAAAAAGCCCGGAAAGCTCGCGCTTTCCGGGCTTTTGTTTTTCACCTGAACCAATCAGTTCTGGGCGACCGGCTTCACCAGCGGCGTCACGCGGCGGATGGTGACGCGGCGGTTCTGCTGTTCCGGGCCGAGCGTCTGAACCTTCAGGTAACGCTCGCCATAACCTTGGGTCGCGAGGTTTTCCGGCGGAATGCCGTAAACATCGGTCAGGACATTGGCGACGGAAGCGGCGCGTTCGTCGGAAAGAACGAGGTTGCTTTCATCTGAACCGACGGCGTCGGTATGGCCTTCGATGAGGAAGGTTTCACCGGGGTTCTTGTCCAGCGCCTTGTTGATCGCATCCGCCACCTTGCGCAGCGAACGGGCCTGCGCCATCGGAATTTCGGCGCTGCCGGTTGCGAAGGTGATCGTATCGAGGTCGATACGGCGCACCTTGTCGCGGATACGGGCCGAATAACGCACTTCATCCAGCGAGTAGACACGTTCCACAGGCTCGACCGGGGGCTGCTCCAGGAAGCGATAATAATCGCGGTCGGGATCGCTCGACGTGTCGATGATGTAGTCGCGAACGGGAATGCGCAGGCGCATCGGCGGCAGGTCGAGACCCGGATCGCGATAGACATAATCGCGGTCGGGATCGTCCATCAGATCGGGCGCATAGAACAGCACATATTCCCGGCCACGATCGTCGATTCGCGAGCGCTGGATCACGTCGCCATAACGGTTGCGGATCGTCACAACCTGCGTGCCATCCCGGCGCTCGACCGTTTCGCGGACACGGCCGCCGGGCAGACGCTCGTAATAGGGCTCGCCGCCATCACGGATGAAGCGCTGGTTGTCGTCGCCGCGCACCACAACGCGATCACCGAATTGCAGGATGATCGGTGCATCGCGGTCCCGGTCACGCGGACGGCCTTCACGCGGCTGCCATTCGCGCACGCCTTCCGGCCGTTCATATTGCGGGCGACGATCGACACGTTCGCCCTGCTGGGAGGTGATGGCCTCCATCTTGACGGGCGGCGGCGGGGCCTTGCCTTCGGCCGCACCGGTGCGCTGCGCCTCGGCGTCGGAGGTTGGAACCTTCACATCACCGGCCTGTTCGCGTTCACGACGGCGCTCCTCGCGGGTCTGGCGGTTGCCGGAACGTTCCACTTCCTTGTCGCTGTCGAGAACGGCGGCGCCCTTGTCGACAGGCAGGATAACGGTGTCAGCAGTCTTGGACGGATCCTTGGCGATCGCCTTGGCCTTGTCCAGCTCCTCCTTCGTCATCGCAGGCGCTTCGGTCTGCGGGATGGCGACCTGATTGGGAACGGGTTCGCCAGCAGGCGCCTGCCCGGTCGTCGCACCGCTTGGCGGCGGTGGCGTCGGCGTGCCTGGCAGCGGAGCCGCAGGCTCGGTCTTGCCCTGGCCTTCTACCGGCGGCTTTTCGGAGGGCTGCTGGCCCGGTGCGGGGTTGGGCTGCGCCTCCGGCGCCGGCGGACGTGCGGGCGTAGGCGCTTCGGTCGGAACCGGTGCTTCCTTCGCGGCAGGTTCCGGGGCTGCCGGTTTTTTCTCCGGAACGGGTTTTTCAGCCGGCTCGGCTTTCTGTTCCGGGGCCTTTTCCTCTACCTGCGGCTTTTTGCCGGGCGCCGGTTCGCGGGGCTTGGCCGGCTGCTCGGCATTTTCGGGGCTTGCTGCAGGCTGTTCGGCCGCCGGCTCCTTCGCCCGTTCTTTGCGCGGACGTTCAGGGCGCTGCTCGCCCTCGCCCGCGGGCTGTTCGGCCCGCTCTGGTTTGCGCGGGCGCTCCTTCGGCTGCTGCTCGGCCGGTGCGGCCTCGGGAGCTGCCTCCTTCTGGCGGGCGGGACGCTGTTCGCCCTCACCCTGCGGCTCCTGCGCCCGGCGCGGGCGTTCCTGTGGCTGTTCGGCTGGGGCAGGTTCCGGGCGGGCTTCGCGCTGCTGCGGCTCGCGCTGGGGTTCCGGCTGCGCTTCACGCTGGGGCTCGGCACGCGGTTCGGCTTCGGCCTTCGGCTCCGGCGGGCGCTCACGCGGCGGTTCCGGCGCCTGCTCCTGCTTCTGCGGCTCGGCCTGGGGCTGCGCCTCCTCAGCCTGCTTGCGCTGCTTGCGCAGAAGCTCTTCCGGATTCTGCTCTTCTGCAGGCTGCCCTTCCGGTTGCGCCTGCGCCAGAATCAGCGGGGTCTGCGACTGGAGAGCGTGAGACTGGGGCATCTGCGTCTGCGCCCGCGCGGCGCCGGCAAAACCGGCCGCGGCCGGTTCCACCGCAATCGCCAGCGACATGAGGGGGAAAACCACCCCCGTCAGCAATGTGTTCTTCTTCAGCATCGGTGCTTCCTCATCTGCCAATCGTTATGCGTCGCTTATACCGCGACATCGTAAAATCCGGCCGCGCGTGCAGGCGCTGGTCAACGCCTTGCACACGCTTCGGTTCCCATGATGACCAAACCCTTCTGTACCGGAAATGAACAGATCAAGGCGTTTTCGTGATAGCTTGGCGACGGAATCGCGATCACTAATATTGCGGTTGCATTTTTTGACCAACCGGATGAATAATCTGAGCCGCGCTGAAGGCCGCAGCCGGTATAATCCGTTCTGCCGCGCCCAGCGCTCAAGGCGTCCGCACTGACAACAACAACAGACTGCGGATGAACGACCAAAAGAGAGGATCGAAATGCCTATTTCCACCCGTCTGCTCGCAGCCGTATCGATTGCCGCCATCTCGCTGTTTTCCGGCGCCGCCCTCGCGCAGGACAAGATTGTCATCGGCACCGAAGGCGCCTACCCGCCCTTCAACAATCTTGAAGCCGACGGCACGCTGACCGGCTTCGACATCGACATCGCCAAGGCGCTGTGCGTCGAAATGAAGGCCGAATGCACCTTCGTCACCAATGACTGGGACGGCATCATTCCGGCCCTGCAGGCCAAGAAATTCGATGCCATCATCGCATCCATGTCGATCACGCCCGAGCGTCTCGAGAAGGTCGACTTCTCCAAGAAATATTACAACACGCCGCCGGCCATCGCCGTGCCGAAGGATTCGCCGATCAAGTCCGTCGATGATCTCAAGGGCAAGTCGCTCGGCGCACAGGGCTCCACCACCCACTCCAACTATGCCGAAAAGCATTTCCCGGGTTCCGACGTGAAGATGTACCCGACCGCCGATGAATATAAGCTCGATATCGCCAATGGCCGTATCGATGCCGTTATCGACGATATCGTTGTCCTGTCGGAATGGCTGAAGACGGATGCGGGCAAGTGCTGCAAGATCCTGACGCCGCTTCCGGTCGATGTCGAGATCAACGGCAATGGTGCGGGCGTTGCCGTTCGCAAGGGTGACACGGCGCTTGCCGACAAGTTTACCGCCGCCATCGCCGGTATCCGCGCCAACGGCAAATATCAGGAAATCAACAAAAAATACTTCGATTTCGACGTTTACGGCCAGTAACAGGCACAGTGCTTGTTGAAATCTCGTGGCGGAAGGCTTGCCCTTCCGCCATTTTTGTTTGAAAACGTAACCATAACAATCACGGCGGCTTAAGACCGCGGGGGAAAACTGGCATGAGCGGAGCATTTTCCGCCATAGGTGCGTTCTGGACCTATGTCTCGACACTTCTCGACCCCTTCTGCGGGCCGGTCGGTCTCTTCTCGCTTTTCGGAAACGGCACACTCGTCGCCTGCGGCGATGCGGGTTGGGGCGACGAAATCGCCTTCGGCGTCAAGGTCACCATCTCGCTGGCGCTCGCCACGCTGCCCGTCGGGCTGCTGATCGGTTTCCTCATCGCGCTTGCCGCGCAATCGGAAGAGAAATCGCTGCGGCTGGCCGCCGGCATTTACACCACCATCTTCCGCGGCCTGCCGGAACTGCTGACGCTCTTCATCGTCTATTACGGCATCCAGATGCTGCTGCAATCGCTCGCCGGTTATGTCGGCATCACCGGTCCCGTTGAGATCAATGCCTTCGTGGCAGGCATGGTCGCACTTTCGGTGGTGTTTTCGTCCTACGCCTCCGAAGTGCTGCTCTCCGCCTTCAAGGCCATACCCAAGGGACAATATGAGGCAGGCGCGGCGCTGGGGCTTTCACGCAGCCGCACCATGCTACTCGTCATCATTCCGCAGCTGGTCAGGATCGCCCTGCCCGGCATGACCAACCTCTGGGTCATCCTGCTGAAAGATACGTCCTATGTCTCGATCATCGGCCTTGCGGATATCGTCCGCCAGACCGGCATCGCAGCCCGTGTCAGCAAGGAAGCCTTCTTCTTTTACGGCATCGCCTGCCTGCTCTATCTCATCCTTGCACTTCTTTCCTCCGTCGGCATCGGTTTCATTGATCGCTGGTCGCGCAAGTCGGAGGCAAGCCGATGAGCCACGTCCAGGAACTCATTCCCCCGCGCGCCGCGCCGCCCGCCATCGACAAGCCGCTCAATATTTCGCGCATCGTCGGTATCGGCGTCATCACACTCTGGCTGCTGCTCGCCGCCGGGCTGATCTTCGCGATGATCGAAGGTTGGGACTGGGCGAAATTCGAACGTTACGGGCCGCGTTATATTGACGGTCTCATCACCACCATCACTCTGGTCGGCAGTTCGATCATCCTTGGCGCCATTCTCTCGGTGCCGATCGCCTTTGCCCGCATGTCGGAAAACCGCGTCATCGGCGCACTGGCCTATGCCTATGTCTATGTCTTCCGCAGCACGCCGCTTCTGGCGCAGCTCTTCCTGATCTATTACGGCCTTGGCAGTTTTCGCCCGCAACTGGAGGCGGTCGGTCTCTGGTGGTTCTTCCGTGAGGCCTGGTATTGCGGCCTCCTGTCGCTCACCCTCAACACTGCCGCCTATCAGGCCGAAATCCTGCGCGGCGCGATCCGCAGCGTCCCGCGCGGCCAGCATGAGGGCGCCGCCTCCCTGGGTATTTCGAAATTCATCACCTTCCGTAAGATCATCCTGCCGCAGGCGCTGATCGTGGCGCTGCGCCCCTATGGCAATGAGATCATCCTGATGATCAAGGGCTCTGCGGTGGTCTCCATCGTCACGGTCTTCGACCTGATGGGACAGACCCGCTACGCCTTTTCCCGCACCTTCGATTATCAGGCCTATCTCTGGGCCGCGATCTTCTACCTGACGATCGTCGAGACGCTCCGGCATGTCTGGGCATGGCTGGAAGCCCGCCTGACGCGCCATCTGAAACGCTAGGGGCCAAGTTGGCAGCACTCATCAATAGAGGCTGCCAACATTTTGAAAAATATAACTATTTTGTGACAATCCATGCTTCTGGCAAGCTTGGATTAACCATGTCGTGTTCCCATATTCGATACAGCGGCAATGCTGTTATCGGCAATCATGAAAATCGGAACCGCCGTCATGAACAAGGACATGGAAATGATGCTGAGGGGCTACGGCCTCACCACCGCCCAGATTTTTTACCGCATGCCGGACCATCCGCTGGTTCTCCAGACCTATGTCTGGCAGGACTACGATCTCGCCCCGGACTTCCCCGAAATGCACGGTTTCCTCAAATTCTGGCAGGAAAAGCTCGACGGACCATTACACTCCGTCCGCTACGTGCATCGGCAGGTGATCTCGGCGCAGGAATGGCGGGCGCTGAAAGGAGAGTTCATCCTTCACTGAGCTGTCGCGCCACATAAACATTGCGCCCGTCCCCGTTGCGGCTTACAGCAAACGTCAACCAGAGACGTTATGGATACCGCACGATGACGAAGAACCAGAAAATTGACGAAGAGGCGCTTGCCGAAGCCTATAACCGCGCGCTTGCGCTTGAAAAAGCCGGCGATGTGGACGCGGCGGTAAAGGCCTATGAGGAAGTTCTGGCCATCGACCCCGACGATCACGGCGGCGCGGCCGTTCGCATCGCCGCCATGGGCCGCGGTGAAACGCCGCCGAAAGCGCCCGACGCCTATGTCGAGACCCTGTTCGACCAGCACGCGGAAGCTTTCGAGGATATTCTCGTCGAACAGCTCGGTTATGCCGTACCGATGATGGTGCGCCAGCGGCTGCAGGCGTTGAACCTCGGTCCCTTCAAGCGCCTGCTCGATCTCGGCTGCGGCACCGGCCTCACCGGCGAAGCACTGCGCGACATGGCCGACGATATCACCGGCATCGATATTTCCGAAAACATGGTCGAGATCGCCCATGAAAAGGACCTCTACGAGACGCTTTATGTCGCCGAAGCCGAGGATTTTCTCGAAGACAATGACGACGAGGCCTTCGACATCATCACCGCCACCGATGTGCTGCCTTATCTCGGCGCGCTGGAGCCGCTGTTTTTCGGAGCCGCCGAAAACCTCAATCCCGGCGGCCTGCTGATCTTCTCGTCGGAAACCTTGCCTGAAGCGACCATGGCCGGACGCCCCTATATCGTCGGCCCGCACCAGCGCTTCGCCCATGCGGAAACCTATGTGCGCGAAAGACTGGCCGCGACCGGCTTTGAAATTCTCGAAGTGACCGACATCAATGTGCGCATGCAGGACGGCAATCCGACGCCCGGCCATCTGGTGATCGCGAAGCTCAAGGGCTGATACGGCATAAAGAGGCTTATGCCCCCGACGTCTCGGCAGTTTCCTTCTCCCCGCCGGGGAGAAGGTGGCCCGAAGGGTCGGATGAGGGGGCAACGCCGGCGATAGACCGAACCCTCGCCCCCTCATCCCGCTGCCGCGGCCTTCTCCCCCTCGGGGAGAAGAAATATGCGGCAGACGCTCGCCCTTCATGTAACCCACATGGCTCCTGCCTGAATCAACCTCTCAGCAACACCCGCCAGCGGGTTGAAGAGACTCACCTTTTCCGGCCCGCTCAGCTCGCCTTCGGTCGCCAGACGATATCCGCCACCTTGAGCTTCTTCGGCACGATCTTCAGATCATAGAACTCATCCGCAAGCGCCTGCTGATAGGCAATGGCCTCATCCGGAACCAGCGAAACCCGCCCGAGATTGGCCCCGGGACGCGTCAGCGAGACCTTGGTGACATCAAAGGGAACGCCTGTGATGGCCGCCAGCGATTTTGCCGTCTCGTCGATATTGGCCTGCGCCTTCGTACCCACATTCGCCAGCTCCTTGAGGATCAGCGGCACGAGATCGGGATTGCTTTCGACGAAGTCGCCATTGGCCAAAAAGTAGCTCCACGGGTCGACAATACCGTCGGCGGTCGCAAGAACCCGTGTTGTCGGTTCCTTTTCCGCCACGGCGAAATAAGGGTCCCAGATCGACCAGGCATCGATGCTGCCGCTGCGGAAGGCGGCCGCCGCATCCGGCGGGGCAAGATCGACGGGCGTAATGTCATTCAGCGTCAACCCCGCCTTCCGCAATGCTTTCACAATGACATTATGGGCGCTGGAGCCACGCTTGAAGGCGACCTTCTTCCCCTTGAGGTCCTCCAGCGTCTTCAGCGGCGAATCCTTCTGCACAAGGATTGCCGATCCGCCGGCCGCCGCCTTGTAGGTGCCCACATAGCGAAGATTGCCACCGGCCGCCTGCGCAAAGAGCGGTGGCACATCGCCCGTCGGGCCAATATCCAGCGCACCTGCGCCCAGCGCTTCGAGAAGCGGCGGACCGGAGGAGAATTCCGACCATTTGACCTCGATGCCGCGATCCTTCAGCAGCGCTTCCAGCGCGCCCTGGCTTTTCGCCAGCGCGATCACGCCATTTTTCTGCCAGCCGATCCGCAATGTGGTGGTGGCGGCACTCGCCCGCCGGATATGCGGCAGAAAGGCCGCCCCGGTCGCACCTGCAATCAGTCCCAATGTTCCGCGTCGTGTAAGCATATGGATATCCCTCGCTATTCCATCCTTCGACAGTAAAAGCGTAGATATTCGAGCGATTTTATCAAAATCCCGCTTTGCGCGGAGACGGCGCGGAGAGAATTGAATGTGCGAATTTGCCGGTACAGGCGAAATAAGATTGTCGCACCGCATGGAAGCGCCCTAGGCCATGCCCCCGTTTGGGCGGCGGTCAGATAACGCGCTCAGGCGTCCGGGCAAGCCAAATCGCAGAACGAAAAATGCCCTTCCCGGCCGCCGGAAAGGGCATTGATCAAGCCTGATCAGCCTGGGATCACTCCTCGCCCGACTTCGGATTGTCGAGAAGCATATAGTCGAGCGGCAGCTCGGTCGTATATTTGATCTGCTCCATCGCGAAGGCGGAGGATACGTCGCGAATTTCGATCTTGGCGATCATCCGCTTGTAGAAGGCGTCATAGGCCGCAATATCGGGCACGACGACGCGCAGCAGATAATCGACATCGCCGCTCATGCGGTAGAACTCGACAACTTCGGGAAACTCGGAAACCACCTCCGAAAAACGCTTCAGCCATTCGATGGAATGGGAGGCCGTGCGGATGGAGACAAAAACGGTGACCTTGGTATTGACCTTGACCGGATCGAGCAGCGCCACGCGCCGACGAATGACACCGTCCTCCTCCATCTTCTGGATGCGCCGCCAACAGGGCGTCGTGGAAAGGCCGACCTTTTTCGCCAGATCGGCAACGGCCAGCGTGGAATCCTCTTGCAGAATGCGCAAAATCTTACGGTCTAGGCGATCCAATGCGTCTACCCTCCTGAATTAATTTCCTTTCAATACACTAATTTTTAGAGAAAAACAGAAAATTGTTTCACTAAAGCCGCATTTCCACATGTTGGCGAAGAACCGGCAACAGCTCCTGTGTGAACCACGGGTTCTTTTTCAGCCAGCCGGTATTGCGCCAGCTCGGATGCGGCAGCGCGAAGATGGCCGGGCCTGAATTTGAGTAAAAATAGCTGCGCCAGTCGCGCACCGTCTCGGTCATGGTTTTTCGCCGTCTGTCACCAAGGTGGAAGGCCTGCGCATATTGACCGATGGCAAGGATCAGCTCCACCTGCGGCATTGCCGCCATTACCCGCTCACGCCATTGCGGCGCACATTCTCGCCGTGGCGGCAGATCGCTGCCCCTGTCGTCGTAACCGGGAAAACAGAACCCCATCGGCACGATGGCAAAACGATCCGGGTCGTAGAAAGTCTCCCGGTCCACATCAAGCCATTGGCGAAGCCTGTCGCCGGAAGCATCGTTGAAGGGCAGACCCGTTTCATGCACGCGCAACCCCGGCGCCTGCCCGGCTATCAGGATCCGCGCTTTCCTCGATATCACCACCACCGGCCGGGGTTCGTGCGGCAAGCGATCGGCCGCCCCTTTTAGCGGCGTGTCGCGACAGATGCGGCAGCGGGCGACCCCGTCGCGCAGCCCGTTAAGCCCGTCGTCGCCCATGGGTGCAGACCGACCTGTCTCAGCCATTTTTCCACCCCAGAAGATGACGGATGATGGTCAGAAAGCCGGCAGCGGGCGTCTCGATATCCGCCGCCCGGTGTTCCCGCCGCCATTGCGACGGTTTTTCGAATTCACCCGCCCAGATACCACGCGCCTCGCGGCGTGCGGCCGCCTGCTCGCCGGAGAACTGAAAATAGCCGGAAGCAACCGCGAAGCCCGCCGCCACCATTGCCGCAGACACATCCTTGCCGCCAGCGGAGCAATAAACCAGAAGCCGCCCATAACGATCCTTAGAACTGCCGGAACAGGAAAAATCCGCACCCGCGCTCAGCCCTTGCAGAATACGGCGCGCCTCCTCGCCGCACGGCCAGCTTTCGCCGCCGCGCTCACATGTTTGCGAGAGCTCCGGCGCATCGATGCCAAGCAGCCGGAACCTTTCTCCGCCCTTTGCGAGCGTATCGCCATCGATCACGAAGAAACGGCCGCTATGGGTTTCGCTGTTGATCTGATCGAGCTTGGCGGCAATCAGAATGCCAATAAAAACCGTGGCAAGAAAAAGCCCGCCGTCGCGGAACGCTGAAAAACCCCGGCGCCTGCCTCCGTTTCGTCCCATGTAACAACAAACCCTTGTCAGAAATGGCAAACAAATCCTTTCACGGCAGCATCTTCTTAAGATTTTGCGCGTAGCCTGCAAGGGTTCATGTCACCCCACGTTGTAACAATGAGTAAAAGCGTCAGCACGTCCACGGACAAGATCATCGTCGACCGGTCGAAAAAACACCGCAACAAGGCTGTTTTCGACACGGTGAAGACGACACGCGAACGCCTGCAGCAGGGCGCTGGCGGAAGTGACGCCTATGAACGTGAAATGCTGACCATGCACATCGCCGAAGCCCTTCAGGGCGCGATGATCATGCCGCTTTTCATCGTGCTCGCCTCCATCATCGGTTTGTACATCACCCGTGACATAGGTCTGATCGTCTGGTCGCTCATCGCGCTGAGTGTTCACGCCATATCCCTGCTGGTGGCCAAAAGGGCGGCAAAACAGGGGATCACGGCGGAAAATCTCCAGCATTGGCGTAATCTCTTCCTCGGCATGCAAATCCTTATCGGCTGCGCCTGGGCCATGTTCGCGCTCGCCGAACCGGCACGCAACGATCCAACACTCGTCCTCTTCTTTAAGGGCGCGACGCTGCTGATCGCTCTTTCGCTGACAGCCATGGCCAATTTCATGCTACGGCGGGCGACATTCATGACCTTCTTGCCGGTGTTGGCCGCTCTCTGCGTCACATCGGCCATATCGCGCGATCCCTTCGATGTCGGCCTTGCCCTGATGTTCGGCATGGCGATCCTTTTCTGTCACCGCATCACCAGCCGGCTATATCAGACCAGCGTCAAGCTGCTTTCGTCGCAGACCGAAAAGGACGACCTGATCGCCGAACTCGAAGTCGCCAACTCTGTCTCGGACGAGGCCCGGCGGCGTGCGGAAGAGGCAAATCTGGCAAAATCGCGCTTTCTCGCCTCCATGTCGCACGAGCTCAGGACGCCGCTCAACGCCATTCTCGGCTTCTCCGAAGTCATGGCCTCGGAGGTGCTCGGCCCCCTCAACAATCCACTCTACAAGGAATATTCCGGCGACATTCACCGCTCGGGCCAGCATCTTCTGGATTTGATCAACGAAATCCTCGACCTGTCGCGCATCGAGGCCGGGCGTTACGACCTCAACGAGGAATCCATCTCGATGCTGGAAATCGCCGAGGATTGCATCGGCATGATCCAGCTTCGCGCCCGCGCCAAGAACATCAGAATCTCGCAGCAGTTCGAAAGCAGCCTGCCGCAGGTCTGGGCCGATGAAAAATCGATCCGCCAGGTGATCCTGAACCTTCTGTCCAACGCCGTTAAATTCACACCCCAGGGTGGTGAGATTTTCGTCAAAGCCGGCTGGACGGCGGGTGGCGGGCAATATGTATCGATCAGGGATAACGGCCCCGGCATTCCCGAGGACGAAATCCCCATCGTCCTGTCGGCCTTTGGCCAGGGATCGATTGCGATCAAGAGCGCTGAACAGGGAACCGGGCTCGGCCTGCCCATCGTTCAGGCCATCCTCGCCAAGCATGACGGCCAGTTCATATTGAAGTCAAAATTACGCGAAGGCACCGAAGGCATCGCCATCCTGCCGGCAAAACGCGTGCTGCAAAGCCTGCCGGCAGTGGAAGAGACCCACGCGGTCCAGCCGCGCCGGCGATCCTTCGCCTGAGACGCCTCAAAAGAACAGCGTCGTCACCAGCGAATAAAGCACGAAAAATCCGTTTGCCGTCAAAAGGCAGAAGACGGCGAAGGAGCCGAGATCCTTGGCATGCCGTCCGACCGAGGAGATTTCCGGTGAGATGCGATCCACCAGCTCTTCAATCGCGGTATTCAGCGCCTCGACCGCAAACAGAAGCAGCATCAGCACCGTGAAGACAAGAAGATGCGCAAAGGGCGCGCCGACGACCAGAAGCAGGGCAAGCCCGACGCCGAAGGCGAGAACCTCATGCCGAAAAGCCGCTTCCTGCCACAGCCGCCCCAGCCCCTGCACGGAGTAGCGCGCGGCGGCAAAAAGATGCCGCCAGCCCTTTTCCTTGCGGAAGGCGGGCTCAGATTGCTTTTCCTGCGGCGTCGCGTCCATCTGTGACCTCAATGGCTGATGCGGGTGTCCACACCCGCCGCTTCAAAGGTCGCCATGCCGGAATGGCAGGCGGCGGCAGCCTTGACGATGCCGGCGGCCAGAGCGGCGCCCGTGCCTTCGCCAAGCCGCATGCCAAGCGCCAGAAGCGGCGTCTTGCCAAGCTTTTCAACGGCGGCCAGATGGCCGGGCTCGCCGGACACATGGCCGATCAGGCAATGGTCGAGCGCCGAAGAATTGGCCGCCTTCAGGAGCGCGGCGGCGGCCGTCGCCACATAGCCGTCGATCAGCACGGGAATACGCTGCACGCGGGCGGCAAGGATGGCCCCTGCAATCGCCGCGATCTCGCGTCCGCCAAGGCGGCGCATGATTTCCAGCGGGTCAGACAGATGATCCCTGTGGAACTCCACGGCAGCCTTCACCGCTGCGATCTTGCGTGCCATGACATCGCCTTCCGAGCCGGTGCCAGGACCGGTCCACTCTTCCGCCGTACCACCGTAAAGCGCCAGATTGATCGCCGCCGCGATGGTGGTGTTGCCGATGCCCATTTCGCCGACGCAGAGAAGATCGGTACCGCCGGCAATCGCCTCCATGCCAAACGCCATGGTCGCGGCGCAATCGCGCTCCGAAAGGGCCGGCTCGCAGGTGATATCGCCGGTCGGGTAGTCAAGCGCCAGGTCGAATATCTTGAGACCGAGATCGTTGGAGACGCAGATCTGGTTGATCGCCGCACCGCCTGCCGCGAAATTCTCCACCATCTGCTGCGTTACCGAAGTCGGATAGGGCGTGACCCCGTGACGCGTAACGCCATGATTGCCAGCAAAAATGGCCACCAGCGGGCGGGTGACGGCAGGCGAACGACCGGACCATGCGGCAAGCCACATGGCGATTTCTTCCAGACGGCCGAGCGAGCCCGCAGGCTTGGTCAATTGCGCATTGCGCTCCTTGGCCGCCACAAGCGCATGCGTGTCCGGGCCGGGAAGCTCGCGCAGCAGCGCGCGGAAATCATCGAAGGGCAATCCGCTCATGCTCATGATATCAGTCTCTTTCGTAGCCGGGTTGGCTTTCGCATCGGCTCATGCGTCCGGAAACTTGTGTTTTCCGGCAAATCGGTCTTTGTTGCGCCTCTCATAATCGCGGATGCGCCGCGGAACAACCGGAAATGCAAGGACTGCAGCGGAGAGAGCATGAAGGCCGGAGATTTTATAACAGATGTCATGCATTCCCTTGCCTTTCTCAGCCGCCTGCCGGTCCCCTCGCGCTTCTTTAATAATGCGGACGATATCTCCATGCGCCGCACCGCCCGCGCTTTTCCCGCCGCCGGCCTGTTGATCGCCCTGCCCGCCGCTTTCCTCCTCATCCTTCTCGCCACCTTTGACGCCTCGCCTCAGCTCACGGGCTGGCTCGCCATCGCCCTTATCGCGCTCATCACCGGCGCGCTGCACGAGGACGGGCTGGCCGACATGGCCGACGGCTTCGGCAGCGGCAAGGAAAAGGCGCGAACGCTTGACATCATGAAGGACAGCCGCATCGGCAGCTATGGCACGATCGCCATGATCCTGTCCTTTGCGCTGCGCGCAACGGCACTCGCATCATTGATCGAGACCCTGCCCGCCAAAACCGCCGCCGGTTGCCTGATTGCCGCGCTGGTGATGAGCCGTGCCCTGATGGTGTGGCACTGGCAGGCGCTGCCCGCTGCAAAATCCTCCGGCATCGCCGCTGCCGCCGGGCAGCCCGGGACAAGCGAGCGCAACATCGCGCTGGCGACCGGCCTCCTGCTGTTCGTGCTCTTCACGCTGCACGCCCTGCCCTTTGTGTCGATCGTGATCGTGGTCGCCGCAGCCTGCCTGGCGGCGGCGCTTTTCGGCAGGCTCTGTGTCAGCAAGATCGATGGCCACACCGGTGATACCATCGGCGCCTGCCAGCAGATCACGGAGATCGTGATTCTCATCGCCCTTGCCCTCGCAGCATGACGGCCTGATATAGATCACCATGGAAACACCCTGCATTCACATCTGCTCCCTTGATGCGACCAACAGCCTCTGTATCGGCTGCGGCCGCACGCTGGAGGAGATCGGCGGCTGGGCGAGCTATAGCGACGAGAAACGCCGGAAGATCATGCAGACGCTTCCGGAAAGACTGGCAAAAGCAGGCAAGGACGCCGCCAAGGAGACGCGCACCGCATGAACAGGCTGACCATCGTTCTCCTCCTGCTGGCCGTCGGTCTCGGCCTGCTTCTCGTCAATCACGACAGCGGCCGCACCTTCGGCATCGACAACGACAAATTCGGACAGATGATCTATTTCCTGCCGATTGCCGGGCTCCTGTCCGTCGGCATTCTGGCGGGAAGACGTGGCAGCTTCGGCACCGTCATGCGGCAGCTTGCCGTGTGGCTCGTCATCATCCTCGGCCTCGTCTCGGTCTATCTTTATCGCTACGACCTGCAATCCTTCGGCGACCGGCTGCTGGGCGGCCTGATGCCGGGCCGCGCCGTTGTTGTAACCACATCCGGCGGCGAACAGGAGATCGTCCTGCACAAATCGATGAGCGGCCATTTCGAGGCGAATGTGAGCGTCGACGGCAAGACCATCCACATGCTCGTCGATACCGGCGCAAGCTCCGTGGTGCTTGCAAATGCGGATGCGGCCGAAATCGGCATCGATACGGCGAGCCTGCGTTACACCGTGCCGGTCATGACGGCGAACGGCCGCACGGCGGCGGCTCCCGTCACCCTGTCGGAAATCGGCATCGGCCCCATCATGCGGCGCAACATCCCGGCCCTTGTGGCGCAGGATGGGCAATTGGGCCAAAGCCTGCTCGGCATGAGCTTCCTGTCGACGCTTGGATCACTGCAAATGCAGACCGATGAGCTGAGATTGAGGGATCGGTAAAACGCGGTCGTTCGACGAATATTCGCGTTGCGCCGACATAGCCACACGCCCTGAACGGAAATTCCCTTGATGGAAGAAAATCGGGATATTCTTTTCGCCCGTGTCGCCACATAGCGCAGCCTTACCCCTTGATTCCCTCTCGATTGATAATTTATGTTGGCAATGTTCTCAGGGCGGGGCGCAATTCCCCACCGGCGGTATCGGGATTTTCCCGGAGCCCGCGAGCGCTTTCGGTCTCCAAAGCCGGAAGGTCAGCAGATCCGGTGAGAGGCCGGAGCCGACGGTATAGTCCGGATGGAAGAGGACAAGGCATAGGACACCCGCGCGCTGCGGGCTTCGCATTGCATTGTTCGCCCAAGGGATATTTGGCGCTTCTCGAAGCGCGAAAATGCCGCAACACGGCATAACCCTTGAAAGGCCAGAAAGAAAATGACCATTGCTAAAATTGAAGACGCCATCGAGGCCATATCCCGTGGCGAGATGGTGATTGTGGTTGACGATGAAGACCGCGAAAACGAAGGCGATATCATCGCCGCCTCCGACAGCATCACACCCCAGCAGATCGCTTTCATGATGAACCATGCGCGCGGATTGATCTGCGTCGCCATGCCGGGCGAGCGTCTGGATGCGCTCGACATTCCGCTGATGGTGTCGCGCAACACCGAATCCCTCAAGACCGCCTTCACCGTTTCGGTGGACTATATTCCCGGCACGACCACCGGCATTTCGGCGGCGGACCGGGCAACGACGGTGCGTGCGCTGGTGTCGGAGGGTTCGCGCCCGGAAGACTTCGCCCGTCCCGGCCACATCTTCCCGCTACGCGCCAATCCACAGGGCGTTCTCGGCCGCACCGGCCACACGGAAGCCGCCGTGGACCTCTGCCGCCTCGCCGGGAAATTTCCGTCCGGCACCATCTGCGAAATCGCCAATGACGACGGCACCATGGCCCGCTTGCCCCAGCTCGAAGTCTTCGCCGAACGCCACGGCCTGCTCGTCGTGACGATCAAGGACCTCGTTGCTTACCTCAAGGGCGAGGTTGTCGAGGACGTGGCACAGAAGCAGGTCGCCTGATCTGCGCCTGCTTGTAAATACGAAAACGCCCGGCGCGAGCCGGGCGTGAAATGGGTAACTGAAGCGCTGAAACCTCAGTTCCGCAGCCGGTAACCGGTCTTGAACATCCAGCTGACGACCCCAAGGCAGATTGCGAGGAACAGCGTGATCATCGCAAGGCTGATGACGGGATTGACGTCGGCGATCTCGTAGAAGCTCCAGCGGAAACCGCTGATGAGATACAGCACCGGATTGAAATGACTGACCGTCTGCCAGAAGGGCGGCAGCATGTCGATGGAATAAAAGCTGCCACCGAGGAAGGTCAAAGGCGGCACCACCAGCATGGGGATGAGGTTCAGCTGTTCGAAATTCGTCGCCCAGATGCCGATGATGAAACCGAACAGGCTGAAACTTACCGCTGTCAGCACAAAGAACAGGATCATCATGAACGGATGGGCAATGGTGATATCCACGAAAAAGGATGCCGTTATCAGGATGATCGTGCCGATCATCAGGCCCTTGGTCGCCGCCGCCCCGACATAACCGGCGACAATTTCCGTCATCGACACGGGCGCCGAGAGGATTTCGTAGACCGTGCCGGTGAATTTCGGGAAATAGATGCCGAAGGAGCCGTTGGCGATACATTGCGTCAAAAGCGTCAGCATGATGAGGCCGGGCGTTATGAACGCGCCGTAGGAAACCCCTCCAACCTCCTGAATCCGCGACCCGATCGCGGTTCCAAACACGATGAAATAAAGCGACGTGGAAATGACCGGCGATACCACGCTCTGCAACAGGGTGCGGCGGGTGCGCGCCATTTCGAACAGGTAGATGGCCTTGATGGCTTCGAAATTCATTTCTGGCCTCCCACCAGCGAAACGAAGATATCCTCAAGCGAACTCTGCCGCGTTGAAATATCCTTGAAATGGATGTTGGCGGCGGAAAGAGCGCCGAGAAGATCGGCGATACGTCCCTGCTCGCCATTATCCTCGATTTCATAGGTGACTGTGCAGCGGTCGTCCGAAAGCGTCAGGCCGAAAGGCGCAAGACTATTGGGCAATTTCTCCACCGGTTGGGCAAGTTCGAGGAAAAGCTGCTTGCGTCCGAGCTTCTTCATCAGCGCCGTCTTTTCTTCAACCAGCAGCAATTCGCCGCCATTGATCACGCCCACACGGTCGGCGATCTCTTCCGCCTCCTCGATATAATGCGTGGTCAGGATGATGGTGACGCCCTTGGCGCGCAGATCGGAAACGACATTCCACATGTCGCGGCGTAAAGCCACATCGACGCCGGCTGTCGGTTCGTCGAGGAACAGAACCTTGGGCTCATGCGCCAGCGCCTTGGCGATCAGCACGCGCCGCTTCATGCCACCGGAAAGCTCCCGCAGCATGTTGTCCTTCTTGCTCCAGAGCGACAGGGACTTCAGAACGCTCTCGATCAGCTCAGGGTTCTTCTTCTGCCCATGCAGGCCGCGCGAGAAGCTGACGGTGTTCCAAACGGTCTCAAACTGGTCGGTCGTCAGCTCCTGCGGCACGAGGCCGATCAGGGCGCGGGTCTGGCGAAAATCCTTCACCACGTCATGCCCGCCGACAAACACCGACCCCTCGCCCGGATTGACGAGACCGCAGATGATGGAGATCAGCGTGGTCTTTCCGGCACCATTCGGCCCGAGAAGGGCAAGGATTTCGCCCTCTTTGATATCGAGGCTGACACCCTTCAACGCCTGAAAGCCATTTGCGTAGGATTTGGTCAGATTCCGTATCGAAACAATGGCATTCATCGCGAATCTTTCGAAAAACCGAGTAAGATGCACGCCATATAGGCCGTGAAACGCGCAAATGCCAGCCCGAGAGCCTGAACACTGCGTTCCACGGGGAAGGAAAATCAGCCGTAGACACTATAGAAAAACTGCGCTGCAACGAAGACCAGAAACACCCCGAAGGCCCGTTCCAGCTGCTTCTTGCTGAGCGCATGCGCCAGCCGCGCGCCATAGGGCGCAACGACAAGCGTGATGGGGATCAAGAGCACCACGGCGATCCAGTTGATGAAGCCGGTGGAAAATGGCGGCAGACCCGCATCGCCCCAGCCGGCCCAGATGTAACCCAACAGACCCGGCAGCGAAATCAGCACACCGACACCGGAAGACGTGGCAACCGCCTGATGGATGGTGCGTCCGTAGAGCGTCATGAAGGTATTGTTCATCACCCCGCCGCCAACGCCCATCAGGCCGGAAAAAAGCCCGATGCCCGTGCCCACCAGAAAACGACCCGGATTATTCGGCAGGTCGGAACCAAGATGCCAGCTCGCCCGGTTGAAGATCATCCGGAAAGCGAGCGCGAGCGCGATGAAGGCGAAGATCAGCCGGAGCGCGACGCTGGAGGCATGGGCGGCCACGACAGATGCGAGGATGGTGCCGAGCGGCACCGCGACGATCCAGCCCTTCAGCAGATCAATATCGACGGCGCCCTTCTGGCGATGCGTCAAAAACGAACGGATGGAGGTCGGCACGATGATGGCAAGCGACGTGCCGAGCGACAGATGCATGCGCACCGCCTCCGGCACATCCAGCAGCCCGAAGACCTGGTAGAAGACGGGCACCAGCACCGCGCCGCCGCCGATGCCGAACAGCCCCGCCAGAAGACCGGCGATCACGCCCGCCGCTGCAAGCGCCGCGGCAAAGACCATTATCTCTGAAACAGGGGGCATGAAGGCGGGCTCCAAGGGTCTGTTGTCACAAACATGTGACCCTCATAGCGTATCAGAGACGGGCGGCAAGCCATGTTGGCCGCAGGTCAGTACGGCGCGATGTCTTTTGCCGCCTATCCCGCGCCGGATGGACCGCTTCTTGGGACCTTGTCCCATTGCATGCCCTTGCAAAGACGCCGATATCCCCCCGATAAGGCAGTCTTCTTCACCGGCCTTCGGGCCGGTCTTTTTTTGCGAAGACCGAGAGTAGGCAAGCGGAGCTTCTCATACAGCCGCCTCCCCCACCTCCGTCATTCCGGCCTTGAGCCGGAATCCAGCCAGCCCAAGTCCTTGGGCTGAAAAGACTCTTCCCGCCACGCGAGAGCTGCGTCGACCGGATTCCGGCTCAGCGCCGGAATACTGGGAAATGAAGCTGAACACCCTTTGAAACCCGCTAATCGCAATGCCTGTAACCTGACTTGCGGGTGCGCAGGTCGAAGTGAAAGTGGTTCCAGTGATTGGGATCGCTGCCCGGCCCGAGAACGGTCGAGAAATATTTGCAGCTATCGGACCGCACCGCCTTCAGCAGCGCTTTCTCGCGGAAGGCGAAGAAGCTCTTGCTGCGAACATCGATCTCCTTGCCGTTCTTCAGCGTGATGGTGCCGATGTCGATGGCGTTGCCGCGCGCATGTTCGGACCAGGGATTGCTGGAGCGCGAATTCATCTTGCGGCAGGAATAACCACCCATCGGCGTGATGCGGCCGACGCCCGAGAGATAACGGAAGCGCGAGGATGGCACGAGTTCGAACTTCACCCATTTGGCGAAGGCAAGCGTGACCTGGCAATTGAGCTTCACCGCCGGGCGGATCGCGACGCCGCTTGCCAGACCACTGAGTTCAATCGGATAGTCGATACCGCAGGTCGGACCGTCGGCAATGCGGGCGACGTCGCGGAAAGCGACGCCGAGGCGGCGTAGTTCGGAGCGGCAGGCGACTTCAGAGGACGGCATGACGCCGGGTGGCATGGAGCGGTCGCTTTGCGGCCCACCCCGCGCCATGGGGTCGTTTGGCATCAACATGGCCACCTCCTCCACCGGCTGGCGGCGGGAAGACGCGCCAACGGGCGGCGGCGGTATCAGCCGTGATTGCCCGGCGCTCTGCTGCCGGCGCGGCGGAGCGACGGCGACCGGGTTGTCGGTGCCGATACCATCCACCACCGGCTGCTCCGAAACGCCCTCGGCAATATCGGCATCCTGCTCTTCCGCGAGCCCGCGCACCGGCTCCACGCCCAGCATGGAATCCATGTTCACCCCACCCTCGCCTTCGGCGATCTGGCTGGAGGCGACCTGCTGGTTGGGCATCGCCTGATTTTGCATGGTCTGGGTTGGCACGCTGTGGCCGCTTGCCGCCATGCGCGCCTGATGCTGGGTATCAAGCGTTGAGTAACCCTGCCCGCCCTGCGGCGATTGCAGCAGGGGGTCCTGCGAAGCGTAAGGCTCCGGCATCGGCTGCGACACGGCCGCTGGATAATCGGTGGACTGCCCGACCCGCTCGGCCTGATAGACCGCGCCTGATGGTGCGCTGTAGCCCTGCTGCCGCGATGACCGGATGGCGCTGACACGCGTGGTGCCATCAACCTCGGCCGGCGGCACGAGGCCCTCCGCCGAACACGACACCATAACCGTGGAAATCATCAGCAACGTCACAAGACGACGCGGAAGGGAAACATACGCCATACGAGAACCTGTACCTTCAGCGGCCGCTATTCGCGGCAATACAGGATAAATTTTAAAGAAATGAGGTAAACGAAACCTTATTGGTTGCCGGAAATAACGAATGGTCGACTATGGCATTCAAAAAAGAAAGGGCGCAGTCAGGCTGCGCCCTATCGGCCTCGGCATTCATCTGCACGGCCTAGCTTATTTAAGCGACGCTCTCATCCTCCGTCATGCCGGCCTTGAGCCGGCATCCAGCCAGCCCAAGTCCTTGGGCTGAAAAGAGTCGTTTCGCCACGCAGACGCGTGGGCTGGATTCCGGCTCAAGGCCGGAATGACGGTAGGAAATGCCCCGATCAGCCCCGTATGACGAAAATCACGCCGCCAGCGAGACCGCGCGCCCTGCCGCGTTTCCGAGTTCGAAGCGTGACAACAGTGAGCGCAGCTGGTGGCTCTCCTCGGCAAGCGTCTGGCTGGCTGCCGTCGTTTCTTCCACCATGGCGGCATTCTGCTGCGTCATCTGATCCATGTGATTGACGGAGGTATTGATCTCCTGCAGGCCCGTCGCCTGTTCCCGCGCCGCCGTGGCGATGGAGTTGACGTGGCCCTCGACGCGATTGACCAGTTCCACGATCTCGTCCAGCGCATCGCCTGTGGAGCGCACGAGCGCGACACCGCCGCCCACCTCTTCCGCAGAACGGTTGATAAGGGTCTTGATCTCCTTGGCGGCATTGGCGGAGCGTTGCGCAAGTTCGCGCACCTCCTGCGCCACCACGGCGAAACCGCGCCCCGCTTCGCCAGCGCGCGCGGCCTCCACGCCGGCATTCAGCGCCAGAAGATTGGTCTGGAAAGCGATTTCGTCGATGACGGAAATGATCTGCCCGATACGTTTGGACGAGTCCTCGATACGGCCCATGGCATCGACGGCGTTGCGCACGATCTCGCCGGAGCGCCCGGCGCTGCTTTTCGTGTCCTGCACCATCTGCCGCGCCTCATTGGCCCGCTCGGAAGCGGTGCGTACCGTGGCCGTGATCTCGTCGAGAGCCGCCGCCGTCTCCTCCAGCGCCGCCGCCTGCTGTTCTGTCCGGCGCGAGAGATTGCCAGTCGCCCCGCTGATATCGGCAGCGCTGTCATTCACGACATCGCCAGTTCTGGCGATGGCCTCGATGGCGCCATGCAGCGCGCCGACCGCCCGGTTGAAGTCCGTGCGCAGTTTTTCATATTCGGCGCCGATATCGGCAAGCTCGACGGTCAGATCACCATTGGCGAGCGCTTCCAGCGAGTTGCCGAGCGCATTCATGGCATGGGCCTGACGTTCGGATGCGGAACGCAGGACCATCTCATTGCCGTGCCGAGCCTCTTCCAGCGCCCGCTGCTGATCCGCCTCGCGGGCCTGCAGGGCGCTGCGTTCATTGACGCTGTCTCGCAGCACCAGCAATGTTTTCGCAATCGCACCGATTTCGTTGCGACGGTCTGCGAACTGGATTTCAGCCGCACCGTCCCCGTCAGCGATACGCTTCATGCTCTGGCGGATGAGATCGATCGGCCGCGTCACGCTGCGCACGACGGCGGCGGCCACCCCAATCACAAGCAAGGCCGACAAAACACACAGCCCGATGTTGAAATAGGCATCGTTCCAGAAAACCGCCTCGAGATCATCGACATAAACCCCGGTACCGACGATCCATCCCCAGGGCGCGAAACCGGCGACATGGGAGAACTTCTCGACGGGATCCGGCGCGCCGGGCTTCGGCCAGTAATAATCAACAAAACCCTGACCGCCCGCCTTCACCGTATTCACGAATTCGACGAACAGCGCCTTGCCGTTCGGATCCTTGTTGGCGGTGAGATCGGTACCATTCATCTCGGGCTTGATCGGATGCATCACCATTTTGGGATGCATGTCGTTGATCCAGAAGTAGCCGCTGCCATTGCCATAACGCATCGCCGCGATCGTGGTCTTGGCCTGCTGCTGCGCTGCCTCCCGGGTCAGGGCGCCGCTCTGTTCTAGGCGATAATATTGTTCGAGAATGGCAACGGCCGTTTCGTTCATGGAGGCGAGACCGGCTTTGCGCTCGCGCTCCATTTCACGGAAGGTTTCGAAGAGGCTGAACGTCAGCGCCGCGATCAATATTGCCAGAAACAATGCAACGAGCGCATAAAGGCGCATAGATATCGTAACGTTTTTCATATTCCCCCCAACGCCGCTGACGGCACTTCGACCAGCCGATGTTAAGGTTGAAAAATTTATTATCATTAAATACGCATATTATACGTTAGTATTATTCCATAACCGCTTCCTGAGCACCGCCAATACTCTTAGAAGGCGGTCAAGATCGGCACGGCAACCCGAAATCCGACAACAGCCCTGCGACTTTAAAGGGCTCGTTAACCCTGGCGGCCTATCCTCGTCTGCCAAAATATACGGTATTGGGAGGCGCGCGATGGCACGGCCGAATTTCCGCTTTACGCATTACGACCTGAAGGAATTGCGGGCTGGGACGACCATTGAAATATCCCTGTCGGCCGTCAACAATGTGCGGCTGATGACGAGCGCGAATTTCCAGCGTTTTACCGAATTGCTCGACTTCAAATATCTCGGTGGCGTCGCGAAAAAATCGCCGATCCGCATCAGCATTCCCGAGACAATGCACTGGCACCTGGTAATCGATGCAGAAGGGCATAGCGGCCTGGCGGAATCCTCGGTCAAGATGCTGCCAGCGCCGGCGCAGACCGCGCAACACCGCAAAGCTTCATGATTTCCATTTAAAAACAAATGGATGGCGCAGCTTTGCGACTCACTTTGCCAAGCACCTGATTCTCTTTATGAAGAACGGCGCATCAAGCAGTTCTGCAAAATGCGTGGCGGCCTCCGTACGAAACTGCACAAAAGCACTAACGTGATCCGCGCTCTCGGCGCAGCTTCGCCCACCAGTCGAGACGTTTGCGGATTTCCCGCTCGAAACCCCTGTCCGGCGGGTCGTAAAACGTCGTTCGGCCCATTTTCTCCGGAAAATAGTCCTGACCTGAAAAAGCGTCCGGCTCGTCATGGTCGTAACGGTAGCCGTCGCCGTAGCCCTCACCCTTCATCAGCTTGGTCGGCGCGTTCAATATATGTTTCGGCGGCACCAGCGAACCGTTTTCCTTGGCCGCCCGCATCGCCGATTTGAAGGCGGTGTAAACGGCGTTCGATTTCGGCGCGGTGGCCAGATACACGCAGGCCTGCGCCAGCGCCAGCTCGCCTTCCGGTGAGCCGAGATAGTCATAAGCGTCCTTGGCGGCATTGCAGACGGCAAGCGCCTGCGGATCGGCAAGGCCGATATCCTCAACCGCCATACGCACCAGCCGCCGCCCCAGATAAAGCGGGTCTTCGCCGGCATCGAACATGCGGGCGAGGTAATAAAGTGCCGCATCGGGGTCCGAACCACGCACCGATTTATGCAGCGCTGAAATGAGATTGTAGTGGCCGTCCTGGCTCTTGTCGTAAACCGGGGCACGGCGCTGCACGATGCGCGTCAGCCCTTCGGTATCGAAAGTCTCATCCTTGCGCGCGGCACGCCAGACCTCTTCGGCAAGTGTCAGCACGGCGCGGCCGTCGCCATCGGCCATGCGGATCAGGCTCGCACGCGCCTCCTCCGTCAGCGGCAGGGGCTTGCCCTCCGCCTCCTCGGCGCGCTTCAGAAGTTCGCTGAGGCTGTCCTCGTCGTGCGACCCGAAGGTCAGGACACGCGCGCGCGACAAAAGAGCGGCATTGAGTTCAAAGGACGGGTTCTCGGTGGTGGCGCCCACCAGAATGATGGTGCCATCCTCCATGACCGGCAGAAAGCTGTCCTGTTGGGCGCGGTTGAAGCGATGAATCTCGTCGACGAAAAGCAGCGTCTGCCGCCCATTCATCCGCCGCGTGCGAGCCGCTTCGAAAACCTTCTTGAGATCGGCGACACCGGAGAAGATCGCCGATATCTGCTCGAAAGCCAGACCAGCCTCGCCGGAAAGCAGGCGGGCAACCGTCGTCTTGCCGGTTCCGGGCGGCCCCCAGAAGATCATCGACCCCAGCGAACCGCTGTCGATCATGCGGCGCAGAACGCCCTCCTCGCCCGTCAGATGCGGCTGCCCGCTCACCTCCGCCAGCGTTTTCGGACGCAGACGATCGGCAAGAGGCCGCCGGTTGGCGACCTCGACAGGCACTTGCGGGGCGAAGAGGTCGTCACTCATCGCAGGAACTGCCGGATGCGCTGCCCGTCGCGCAGGATTTCCACCCGCCAGAAGCCGGGATTATCGTCCAGCGCCTTCTCGACCGCAGCCGTGGAGGCGATATCCGCGCCGTTCAGCGACAGGATGACGTCCTTCGGCTGGAAGCCGACGCGATAGGCCGGCGAGCCGCGCTTCACGTCGGTGATGACAACGCCAGTCACCTGCGAAGGCATGCGCAATTCATCGGCAAGCTTCGGCGAAAGATTGGCGACCGTCGCGCCGGCGAAGGGATTGCGGCCCTCGATCAGCCGCTCATCGCGCGGGGCGGTTTCCGGCGCGGTATCGAGCGCGATGGTCACCTTCTTTTCTTTGCCCTTGTCCATCACAGTCAATTCGGCGGATTTGCCGATGCCAGCGGTCGTCAGGCGATAACCCAGCGCATCCGGATGTTCCACCTCAAAGCCGTTGACGGCGGTGACGACCTGACCCGGTTCGATGCCTGCTTTTTCCGCCGGGCCGTCCTTGACGACGCTGACCACGAGCGCCCCACGGGCGCGATGCAGGCCGAGCGCTTCTGCGACATCGGAGGTTACAGGATCGAAGGTTGCACCAATGTAAGGTCGCTGGAAACTCGCATCCCCACGCTCGGCGGCAGCCACGAAAACCCGGACCAGATTGGCGGGAATGGCAAAACCGATGCCGTTCGAACCACCGCCCTTGGAAAAGATGGCGGTATTGATGCCGATCAGCTCACCCGCCATGTTCGTCAGCGCACCGCCGGAATTGCCGGGGTTGATGGAGGCATCCGTCTGGATGAAGAAGCCGAAATCGCCCTGCGTTACCTGATTGCGCGCCAGTCCCGAAACGATGCCGCTCGTCACCGTCTGGCCGACACCGAAGGGGTTGCCGATGGCAAGAACGAGATCACCGACCTCGATGGCGTCAGAGTTGCCGAGCGACAGCACCGGAAACTGCTCCTTGGCATCGATCTGCAGAATGGCGAGATCGACCCGATCATCCTTCAGCAGAACCTTGGAGGAGAATTCGCGCCCATCCGCCAGCGCCACCTTGATGTCATCAGCACCGTCGATGACGTGATTGTTGGTCACCACAAGGCCGCCGGCGGTCACGATCACCCCCGATCCGAGCGATGACTGTTTTTCCGTGCGGTTCGGCATCTGCTGACCGAAGAACTGCTCGAAGAAAGGATCGCCGGCAAAGGGCGACAGACGCCGCTGCACGACACGCTCCGCATAGACGTTCACCACGGCGCCCGCGGTACGCTTGACCAGCGGCGCAAAGGAAAGCTGCATTTCCGTCTGGCTCGACGGTACGGCCTTGTCCTGCGCCCGCACGCCGACTGGCAGGAGAATGAGCGCGGCGAGAAGGCCGGTGGACAGATACTTCAACACGCTTCGCATGTGATTCCTCATCGTCATCAGTATGATGGAGTTATAACGCCAAAGCCTGTAAAGCAAAGAGCGGCAAGATGATGGCCAGTCTTTTCCAGGTATGGATCGGTTGACGCCATTGGAACCAACAACACCTCTTTTCGGTTTCACCGGCACCAGACTGTCCTCAAAAAGAGACGATCCATGCATCTGAAACCGACCCTCCTTGCCTGCGGCATCCTCCTCGCCCCCTCCTTCGTTCCGTCAGCCAACGCCGCAAGCTTCGATTGCACCAAGCCCGATCTCGCGGCAGATGAAAAAGCAATCTGCGACAACCGTGCCCTCAACGACCAGGATGTGAAGATGGCCACCACCTTCGACATCCTAACTCAGTTGATGGCCATGGGCGCCCGTGACACGCTGCGCGACGAGCAGAGCAAATGGCTGAAGAAACGCCAGGAATGCGCAGCCGACATTGCCTGCCTTACCGGCGCCTATGAAGAACGCATGAAACGTCTGGGCGAAGCCTTCCAGAGCATCAACCGGCCGCTGTAACGCAAATCCGATATTGACAACATATTGTCAAAATGGCAACATGTTGTCATGAAAGCGGACAACGCACACATTCTTTCCGCCCTGGCGGTGGCCATCTTTCGAACCAATGGCGCGCTGATCGCCGCGGGCGACGCCCTGTCTGCATCCTTCGGCCTTTCCAGTGCACGCTGGCAGGTTCTGGGAGCGGTGGTGCTTGCCGGCCAGCCTTTGACCGTGGCGCAGATCGCACGGAACATGGGCCAGACCCGGCAGGGTGTGCAACGCCTCATCGATGAGATGGAGCGACAGGACATTGTCTGCTTCGAAAACAATCCGCACCACAAGCGGGCCAAGCTCATTCGCCTTACCGAAAAGGGCGAGAATGCCTATGCCGCCACCATGCAGCAATGGAATGAACTCGCCGGCCGTTTAGCCACGGATATGCAGGCGGAGCAACTGAGTAACGCCATAGACTGCCTGAACCGGCTTTTCGCCGGGCTGGACGCCGATCCGCCGCAAGGCTGAACCGATCTTCTAAAGGACTATATCGATGAGAACCCTTCATCCCGTCGCCGGCACGCTGGCGTTGGCGATCATACTCGCCTTTTGGTTATCCACCGCGGTCACCGAAATCTCCGGTTCCAGCGAAGCGATCCGTACCGTCAAGCTCGCCATTCCCTGGGGGTTCCTGGTGCTTGCACCCGCGCTTGCGGTCACGGGTTTCAGCGGCTTTCGCATGGGCGCCAAATGGAAACATCCGCTGGTCGCAGCCAAGAAGAAACGTATGCCGCTCATCGCACTGAACGGGTTGCTGATCCTCGTCCCTTGCGCGCTTGTGCTTCGGCATTTCGCCCTCTCAAACGATTACGGCGGGGTCTTCTACGCCGTTCAGGCGCTGGAGCTTTGCGCCGGAGCGCTCAATATCACCCTTCTCGCAAAAAGCTTCCGCAATGGCCTTCAGCTAAAACGCCGTCTGGCCGCCTAACTCGGCGCTTTGCGCATGAGGTTATACCGCCCGGATGATGGTCTCCATAAGGCCATGCAACTGGTCACGATAACCGGTTCGGGCGGAAGGCGCGTCCTCGCGAGAGGTCATCACGACCGATAGCCGTCTGGCGGGTATGATATAGAGCATCTGCCCGCCATAACCCCATGCATAATAGACCGTCTCTCCTGCCATCTCCTTGATGAACCAGCAATAGCCATAACCATCGCCGTTAAAGACGGAATTGGTACGCTGCTGCCAGGATTGGTCGATCCAGCCCTGCGAAATCAGCCGCTCGCCACCGGGCGTCACCCCGCCCAGCCGGTAAAGCTCGCCAAAGGCCAGGAGCGACCGCGCCGTCATGGCCATCTGGTTGCCACCGAGATAGATGCCCTGCGGGTCCCGCTCCCAGCCCCCGATGGAGAAACCTTCCAGCGGCCGGAACCAGTCGCGCGCGAGCGACAGCGTCGAACGGCCGGAAGCTTTTGTCAGGATCGCCGAAAGCAGATGGGTGGAGCCGGTCGAATAAAGCATGCCGCCGCCCGGTTCTCCGGCAAAACCGGAACCCAGCGCCATTCTCACCCAGTTGCGGCTGGCGACCCAGCGGCCATAGTTCGGGCCCGACATGCGCTCCAGGCCGGACTGCATGGACAGAAGGTTGCCGATGGTCACCCGTTCCAGCCGTGGATCTGGGTTCTGCGGAAAATCGCTGCGTAGAACAGTTGCTATTGGCTGATCGACGCCAGACAGTATCTTGCGGTCGATCGCCATGCCGACCAACGCCGAAATAACCGATTTCGATGCCGACTTGATGTTGGTTGAACCGTTCAGGCTGGCACCATGATAGGCGCGGCTCGCCGCCTCCCCGCCATCGATGCTGACGATGACGGCCTTGAGGCTGGAAAGCGCATCCGCCTCCCGCAGCAACGGATCAAAACGAATGCCATTGCCATTGCTTTGCGCGCGGGCAAGCGGGGCTATAGGCAGGGACGCGATAAGGGCAAGTGCGGTTCGTCTTTTCATGTCACTGAACTAGGAAGCCATACGGCGATGAAAAGAGGAAACGCCGCCAATCACTCCAATGTGACCTTACTTAAATCACCGAATTTCTACACCCCAATTTGATGGCCTCGCGGAATCTCCATGAAAACAGGGTGTTGGCATGAAATCCGGAATCGAGATGCGAAGCGCTTGAATCAGTTTGTGATCTTGAGGACTATTGCCCTGCCGCAAATGCAAAAGACGGGAAACGATGTCACAACTGAAATCATCACGCCTTGTCCTGCGGCCATTTAAAATGACGGACTCGTCGCCACTCGCCCGGTTGACGAACGATCCGCTCATTTTGCGCAATCTGCTGCGCACGGCCTACCCTTTCGAAACCGATGACGCACGGCGTCTGATCAGGCGCATTGCTGAGCGTCGGTTAGCGGTATGGGCTGTGGATGATGGCAGGCTGGTCGGTCTCATCGGCCTTTCGGGCGAATTCGGCCTTTGGCTTGATCGCCGTGTCTGGGGAAAGGGCTATGGAGAAGAGGCCGGACGCCTCGTCATCGATTATGCCTTTCAGCACATGGGCATCAAAACCCTGCATGCCAATCCCCTGTTTGACAACAGGGCGTCGCACCGGCTGATGGACAAGCTGGGCTTTGTTGCAACCGGCCGTGCAAATGCCTTTTGCAGGCAACGGGGAAAAATCGTGCCGCTTCGACCTTATCGGCTCGAAAAAGAATGAACGGCACAAAAAAGCCGCCGTTCGTCAACGGCGGCTTTATCATCCCGGAAATCCAGGAATTACTCCGGCAAAATCCGCACCGCGCCCTTGTCGGCGCTTGAGGCAAAGGCCGCATAGGCCTTCAGCGCCGTGGTGACGTTGCGCTTGCGTGGCGCTTCCGGCTTCCAGCCAAGCTCTTCCTGCTCCGCGCGGCGCGAAGCCAGCTCCGCATCGGTGACCTTCAGGTTGATCGTACGGTTCGGAATGTCGATCTCGATGAGATCGCCCTGACGCACAAGGCCGATGGCGCCGCCCTGTGCCGCTTCCGGCGAGGCGTGACCGATGGAGAGGCCCGAAGTGCCGCCGGAGAAACGACCGTCGGTGATCAGCGCGCAGGCTTTGCCGAGGCCCTTGGATTTCAGGTAGCTGGTCGGATAGAGCATTTCCTGCATGCCCGGCCCGCCCTTCGGCCCTTCGTAGCGGATGACGACAACGTCGCCCGCCTTGACCTCGTTGCCGAGAATGCCCTTCACGGCCGCGTCCTGGCTTTCGTAAACGACTGCCGGGCCGGTGAATTTCAGGATGGATTCGTCGACGCCCGCTGTCTTCACGATGCAGCCATCAAGCGCGATATTGCCGTAAAGCACGGCCAGACCGCCATCCTTGGAGAAAGGCTTCTCAACCGAACGAATGACGCCATTGTCGCTATCCGTGTCCAGATCGTCCCAACGTGAGGACTGGCTGAAGGCCACCTGCGTCGGCACGCCGCCCGGCGCCGCCTTGAAGAACTGCCGCACCGTCTCGCTGTTGGTACGGGTAATGTCCCACCGGTCGATGGCATCGCCCAGCGTCGCCTCATGAACGGTATAGGTATCACGATTGATGAGCCCACCGCGCTCCAGTTCACCCAGAATACGCATGATGCCGCCGGCGCGGTGAACGTCTTCCATATGCACGTCCTGCTTGGCAGGCGCGACCTTGGAAAGGCAGGGAACCTTGCGGGAAAGACGGTCGATGTCTTCCATGCCGAAATCGACGCCGCCCTCATGCGCCGCCGCCAGAATATGCAGAACCGTGTTGGTGGAACCACCCATGGCGATATCCAGCGACATGGCGTTTTCGAATGCCGCCTTGTTGGCAATGGTGCGCGGCAGGACGGTTTCATCCTCCTGCTCGTAATAACGGCGCGCCAGATCAACAATCAGATGGCCGGCCTCGACGAAAAGCCGCTTACGGTCCGAATGGGTGGCGAGCGTCGAGCCGTTACCGGGCAAGGACAGGCCCAGCGCCTCGGTCAGACAGTTCATGGAATTGGCGGTGAACATGCCGGAACAGGAACCGCAGGTCGGGCAGGCGGAACGCTCGATGATCTTGACGTCCTCATCGGAAATCTTGTCATCGGCGGCAGCCACCATGGCATCAACCAGATCGAGCGCCACGGTCTTGCCGTGCAGGACGACCTTGCCCGCTTCCATCGGACCACCGGAGACGAAGACGGCGGGAATGTTCAGGCGCATCGCCGCATTCAGCATGCCGGGCGTGATCTTGTCGCAGTTGGAAATGCACACCATCGCATCGGCGCAATGGGCATTGACCATATATTCCACCGAATCCGCGATGATCTCGCGCGACGGCAGCGAATAGAGCATGCCATCGTGGCCCATGGCGATACCGTCATCGACCGCAATGGTGTTGAATTCCTTGGCAACACCGCCGGCCGCCTCGATTTCGCGGGCAACGAGCTGGCCGAGATCCTTCAGATGCACATGGCCCGGCACGAATTGCGTGAAGGAATTGACCACCGCGATGATCGGCTTGCCGAAATCGCTGTCCTTCATGCCGGTGGCGCGCCAAAGGCCGCGCGCGCCCGCCATGTTGCGGCCGTGGGTTGTCGTTCTGGAGCGATAGGCTGGCATGGTGTTTTCCTCGATCTCTTGGCGACGAGCGCATTGCCGCAGCGCGGTCAAAACAGCTCCTGCCCTATTTTGCGGTTTTTCTAGCGCAAACCGCAAGCCCTGTCACTGTCACCTTCGGGCAAAACAGTACGGTTCGGTACGGTACGCTCTTTCTCCACATGGCCGTTCGGGCGACATCTCATCACAAATGCGCGATTTTTACCGTGCGGCCGTTGTTTTTCCGCACGGCGCTGAAACATATCTGTGCAGCGGTCGTATTGGCTATCATAGTCGATTTATTGCCGATACACCCGGCTTTTGTGGAGGTTGCAATGCCCGCCTATCGTCCGCCCGTCATCGCGGCAACAGAAATCACGCCAAAGAACATCTATCTCTCCAGACGCGGTTTCCTTGGAACAGCGGCCGGGCTCGCGGCAATCGGACTGGCTGGCCCTGAGGCGATCGCCGCACCGCTTGCGGCGAACCCCGGCGCCTACAAGCTGGATGAGAAGCTCACTCCGCTTGATGCCGTCACCAGCTACAATAATTTCTACGAATTCGGTGTCGGAAAATCCGACCCGAAGGAAAATTCCGGCAAGTTCAAGCCCACCCCCTGGACGGTAAAGGTGGATGGCCTCGTCTCCAAACCACAGGAATTCGGCATTGAAGAGTTGATGAAATATCCTCTCGAAGAGCGCACTTACCGGATGCGCTGCGTCGAGGGCTGGTCAATGGTCATTCCGTGGATCGGCTTCCCGCTCGCCGCCCTTCTCGACAAGGTGGAGCCGCTTGGCAGCGCGAAATATGTCGCTTTCGAAACCGTGGTGCGGCCAGACGAAATGCCGGGTCAAAGCGGTCTGTTCCAGCCTCTCTCCTGGCCCTATGTCGAGGGGCTTCGCCTCGATGAAGCGCGCCATCCGCTCACCATTCTCGCCCTCGGCCTCTACGGCGAGACGCTGCCGAACCAGAACGGCGCGCCGATCCGCCTCGTCGTGCCGTGGAAATACGGCTTCAAGGGCATCAAATCCATCGTCCGCATTTCGCTCGTCGAAAAACAGCCGGAAACGACCTGGAAAAATTCCAATGCCCGCGAATATGGATTCTATTCCAACGTCAACCCGAATGTCGACCATCCGCGCTGGAGCCAGGCAACGGAGCAGCGTATCGGCGAAGGCGGCTTTTTCGGCACCCAGAACCGCCCTACCCTGATGTTCAACGGTTATGACGAGGTCGCGAGCCTTTATACCGGCATGGATCTGAAAGCGAATTACTGACAATGGCCTTCGCCCTGCCCCTTCCGTCGCTGCCGAAGCGTTACCAGCCGGCGGCCATCTGGTCGCTTTATGTCATCGGCCTCTGTCCGGGCCTCTGGTATTTCTATCTCGCCGCAACCGGCGGCCTCGGCTTTAATCCAGTCAAGGATTTCGAGCACCTGCTCGGCATCTGGGCGCTGCGCTTCCTGTGCCTCGGGCTTCTGGTGACGCCGCTGCGCGATCTCTTCAACATCAACCTCATCGCCTATCGCCGGGCGCTGGGGCTGATCGCCTTTTATTACGTGCTGGCGCATTTCACCGTCTATCTGGTGCTGGATCGCGGCCTGATCCTCGGCTCCATCGCCGGCGATATTCTGAAACGCCCCTATATCATGCTCGGCATGGCCGGGCTTCTCATGCTCATTCCGCTGGCGCTCACCTCCAACCGCTGGTCGATCCGCACGCTGGGCAGCCGCTGGAACACGCTGCATAAACTCGCCTATCTCGTCCTCATCGTCGGCGTGCTGCATTTCGTGCTGGCGCGGAAGTCGATCACGCTGGAGCCGGTGTTTTATATCAGCACCATGGTGATCCTGCTCGGTTATCGGCTAGTAAGGCCCTCGATCATGTCGATGAAGAGAGCCAAACGCGCGAGACCCGTCCGGTCATAATGGCGGCGGCCCCGATCCCTGCGATATAACAGCCTATATTCCACAGCGAAAAAACACGGCCGAGCAGCAAAGCGCCCGCCGTCGTAGCACGAAACGCATCCAGCGCCGGGAAATGAACAAGCCGGATAAGTTCCACAAGAACGACGGCAAGAACGGCGATATGAACCTCATAACCATGCCAGCGGGATGGGAAGAAGGCTGCCAGCAGCAGATAGATCATCGCTCCCCAGAGCACGGATCCGCCATATTTCACCGCCACGAACGGCAGTCCCACGTCGTAACCGAAGCTCCGCAGGCAAAGGCCGCAGACGATCACCACCATCGCCGCCGCCAGAAGCCGAATGCGGGTGAAATAAGATGGGGATACGCGCGGCAGGCCCATACGGCTTCCTTCGGGTTTTCGTATGAAAGGTGACGAAGTGAGATCGGGGACGGAAATGAGCACATCAACAAGCCCGGCCGCAAGCCGCCTCTCCGTCCTGGACAATCTGCTCTGCGATACCTATCCCTGGGGCGAACTCAAGGGCATCAGGCGTTTTATCGTCGAGTTTCTGTATTTCGGCATCAAGGAAGCCCGGGCCTGCATGTTTGCGGGCTTGTTCTTCGTCTCCATCTTCGTGGTACCGCATGGCGGCGTGCTCGGCATTCCCCGCTATGACGTGCTGCTGATCATTGCGCTCGCCATCCAGTTCTTCATGATCTGGAGCAGGCTCGAAACGCTTGACGAGGCCAAGGCCATCCTGCTGTTCCATATCGTCGGCTTCGCACTGGAAGTGTTCAAGACATCGAGCGCCATCCAGTCATGGTCCTATCCGGATTTCGCCTATAGCAAAGTCCTCGGCGTGCCGCTGTTTTCCGGTTTCATGTATGCCGCCGTCGGCAGTTACATCATTCAGGCGTGGCGGCTGCTGGATGTGCGCATTCGCCACTATCCCACCTACTGGATGGCGACCCTGATCGGTATCGCCATCTACGCCAACTTCTTCACCCATCACTTCATCGGCGATTACCGCTGGTACATCGCCGCCTGCGCCATCGGCCTCTACTCCCGCGCAACGGTGATCTTCCGCCCCTATGATCGGGATCGAAAGATGCCGCTACTTCTCGCCTTCATCCTGATCGGCTTTTTCGTCTGGCTGGCGGAAAACATCTCCACCTTCTTCGGCATCTGGAAATACCCCGATCAACTCGGCGCCTGGTCCGTCGTCCACATCGGAAAGTGGAGTTCATGGTCGCTGCTGGTCATCATGACTTTCACAATCGTCGCACATCTCAAGCACATCAAGGCCCGCATTCATATTCCGGAGTAAGATGGGCTCTCTCACAAAACGCCCGCGGATTTGCGCATGAGCAATGAGCGAAGCAGCCATTTTTTCCACGTCGCTAAAAACAGATGATCGCGACCGCCCGAACGGCTTTTTATCAATACAGCTTACCCCAGAAACGATGAGCCAATGAGGAAGAACGTCACCCCGCCCACCGTTTTCTTGAAGTTCACAAACTATATGATCCAGGACTTCGAGTTGTTTGAAAGTCTCGACGCGGTACTGCTTTTTGGTCTCATGCATCTGACAAAAACGGAACGCAATGAACTCCTCGCATTTTTGCGATCCATACTGCGCCCAGATATCCCAAACAGTTTGATTGGAAAACTCTGGAACAAATCGAATGCCGAGTTCGGCAGCGATGACGACGGTATTCGTTGGCTGCTTCAACGTACTGCCGACTTGATTGAGAAGGATGACGGGACCGACGTTTACTACAACCGGCCATTTCGAAGTTAAAGTCGAGTGTTGCTCGAACATACGTCGTCCGAAACGCAAAACTTCCTTCAAAATCGAAACGCCATTTAAGGACGCAAAAAGCCGGGCGATCTCTCGCCCGGCTTTTTAAACTCACGACGCCTGAACGGCGTCAAACCTTATGCAGCTTCGGCAGCAGCAGCTTCAGCGGCAACGCGAGCCTTGTCGGCTGCGCCCTTGGCGTCAACGTCGCGCTCGACGAATTCAACGACGGCGAGAGCCGCGTTGTCGCCCTGGCGGTAGCCGGCCTTCATGATACGCAGGTAGCCGCCATTGCGGGTTGCGTAACGCGAAGCGATCGCGTCGAACAGCTTGCGAACAGCGTCCTGATCCTTGATCTGCGAGATCGCCTGACGGCGAGCGTGCAGGTCGCCGCGCTTGCCGAGGGTGACGAGGCGCTCAACGATCGGGCGAATTTCCTTCGCCTTCGGAAGCGTGGTTACGATCTGCTCATGGGTGATGAGCGAAGCAGCCATGTTGGCAAACATTGCCTTGCGGTGGCTGGCGGTTCTATTGAGCTTGCGGCCTGAATTACCGTGGCGCATTGCTATTCTCCTTCTTCGCAGGTTCCTTCTCTAAGGCCTGCCGTTTCCTGGCACATGCAGATGACTTATCTGCTGTTTGACGGGGAAAGGCAGTCTTTAAAGGGTCTGCCTTTTTGATTGTTAGTACTGGTCTTCGTAACGCTTGGCGAGATCTTCGATGTTCTCTGGCGGCCATGCCGGTACTTCCATACCGAGGTGCAGACCCATGGAAGCGAGAACTTCCTTGATTTCGTTCAGCGACTTGCGACCGAAGTTCGGCGTGCGAAGCATTTCGGCTTCGGTCTTCTGGATCAGGTCGCCGATATAAACGATGTTGTCGTTCTTCAGGCAGTTTGCCGAACGAACGGACAGCTCGAGCTCGTCCACCTTCTTGAGAAGCGCCGGGTTGAACGCAAGTTCGGTAACCGATTCTTCTTCTGCTTCCTTCTGCGGCTCGTCGAAGTTGACGAAGACGCCGAGCTGGTCCTGAAGAATGCGAGCGGCGAAGGCAACGGCGTCTTCGCCGGAAACCGAACCGTTGGTCTCGATCGTCATGATCAGCTTGTCATAGTCGAGAACCTGGCCTTCACGGGTGTTTTCCACCTTGTAGGACACTTTCTTGACCGGAGAATAGAGGCTGTCCACCGGAATGAGGCCGATCGGGGCATCTTCCGCGCGGTTGCGCTCAGCCGGTACGTAACCCTTGCCGTTGTTGACGGTGAATTCCATGCGGATTTCAGCGCCATCGTCGAGCGTGCAGATCACGTGGTCGGGGTTCAGGATCTCGATGTCGCCAACCGTCTGGATGTCACCAGCGGTTACGGCACCAGGGCCCTGCTTGCGCACGACCATGCGCTTGGAATCGTCACCATCCATCTTGATGGCGATTTCCTTGATGTTGAGCACGATATCCGTCACATCTTCCCGAACGCCGGGGATGGAGGAGAATTCGTGCAGGACACCGTCGATCTGCACGGCCGTTACAGCGGCGCCACGCAGAGAAGACAACAGAACGCGACGCAGCGCGTTGCCGAGGGTAAGACCGAAACCACGCTCCAGCGGCTCGGCAACGAGCGTTGCCTTGGTGCGGCTGGACGAGGTGAACTCGACCTTGTTCGGCTTGATAAGTTCCTGCCAGTTCTTCTGAATCATCTTTAAACCTTCCGTTCGCCGCCACCATCCAATCGTGACGGACCGAGCATGAAAACACCGAGAGGAACCTAATTCAGTGGTTCATCAGTGGGTTCTTGAGCGCAAGTCCGTCGATTGAAATCGACGCGCACACGCCAGATACGCGAAAATTCCGCCTGACCGAAGGACAAGGCGGAATTTCCGAACCACGGTCGCGTCAGACGCGGCGCTTCTTGCGCGGACGGCAACCATTGTGCGGGATCGGCGTCACGTCGCGAATGGAAGTGATCATGAAACCGGCAGCCTGGAGAGCGCGAAGTGCCGATTCACGGCCGGAACCCGGACCGCAAACTTCAACTTCAAGCGACTTCATGCCGTGTTCCTGAGCCTTCTTCGCGCAATCTTCAGCAGCGATCTGGGCAGCAAACGGGGTCGACTTACGCGAACCCTTGAAGCCCTTGGCACCAGCAGACGACCAGGCAATGGCATTGCCCTGTGCGTCGGTGATGGTGATCATCGTGTTGTTGAAGGTCGAGTTGACGTGCGCAACGCCCGACGTGATGTTTTTACGTTCGCGACGGCGAATACGTGCGGCTTCCTTGGCCATTTTATACCTTTCATTGATCTCTTCACCGCCGTAACACCAGCGGCTACACCGGCGATCAGCTCCACTGGAGCTTCACGCCAAACTCAGAAAGGCTGGCGCGGACTGCACCAGCCTCCCTTTTCCGGAGAACCGGAAAATTACTTCTTCTTACCAGCGATAGCCTTCGCCGGACCCTTGCGGGTGCGGGCGTTGGTGTGCGTGCGCTGACCGCGGACCGGAAGGCCACGACGGTGACGCAGGCCGCGGTAGCAGCCGAGGTCCATCAGACGCTTGATGTTCATCGAGGTCTCGCGGCGAAGATCGCCCTCAACCTGATAATCGCGGTCGATAGCTTCGCGGATCTGAAGAACTTCAGCATCCGTCAGCTGATGAACGCGCTTGTCAGCCGGAAGACCGACCTTCTCCATGATTTCCTGCGCGAATTTCGGACCGATCCCGTGAATGTAGGTCAGCGCAATAACAACGCGCTTCGCGGTCGGGATGTTGACGCCAGCGATACGTGCCACGTCTCTTCTCCTTGGTTCCAGTTGCCATCCGGCAAGTGGTGATTCCATTCGAGCGGCCGACACGACCGCCAGTTCAAAATTGATGTCCGTGACAAGTCAAAACGACCGAACCCGGATCTCCCTTCCCTAAGGGAAATCCGCGCCAGTCGCTTGGGATGTCGCGAGTTGGCGCGGTGTTTAACGGAATCAGCGCAAAAAAGCAACCGGCTCCGCCAAGATTCTTTTGCGATCCAAAGGATCTGCTCAACCAGAAGAGCGGGATATCGGACAAAACCAATAAGGCTTTAACCACCCGCACCGGCCATCAGGCCGAGGCCTTCTCCAGAACGCGTTCGATGGCTTCAGTAACGGCATCGACGTCAGCCATGCCGTCGAGCGTCACAAGCTCGCCCTGTTCGCTGTAATAGTTCGACAGCGGTGCGGTCTTTTCGCGATATTCCGTCAGCCGCTTGCGGAAGGCTTCCGGATTGTCGTCGGAGCGAACCGTGCCGCCGGCGGCGACGGTTTCAGCCACGCGGTTTTCGATTCGGCGAATCAGCGCCTCTTCGTCCACCTTCAGTTCAATAACGGCATCAAGGGCAAGATTCTTCTTGCGCATGTTGTCGGCAAGCGCCTTGGCCTGCGGAACGGTGCGCGGATAGCCGTCGAGAATAAAGCCCTTGGCACAGTCAGGCGCTTCGATGCGTTCGGAAACGATCTGATTGACGATATCGTCGGAAACAAGCCCGCCGGCATCCATGACGGCCTTGGCGCGTTTGCCGATTTCGGTGCCCGCGCTGACCGCAGCGCGAAGCATGTCACCGGTGGAAAGCTGCGGGATCCCGTACTTGTCAGTCAGGCGCTTGGCCTGGGTTCCCTTGCCCGCACCCGGCGGACCCAAAAATATCAGTCTCATCGTCCCCTCTTTCCTCCACGCAACTTCGACTTCTTGATCAGACCTTCATACTGCTGCGCGATCAGGTGGCCCTGGATCTGCGCAACTGTATCAAGAGTTACACTGACAACGATCAAAAGCGAAGTACCACCAAGGGCTAAAGGAATGCCCGTACGTGCGATAAGTGTCTCAGGAAGGATACACACGAAGACCAGATAAATCGCGCCAACCACCGTGATACGGGTCAGGACGTAATCAATGTACTCCGCGGTGCGCTCACCCGGACGAATCCCCGGAATGAAGCCGCCGTGCTTCTTGAGGTTATCGGCCGTGTCCTTCGGATTGAAGACGATAGCCGTGTAGAAAAACGCGAAGAACGCGATCAGCAGGCCATACAGCGCCATGAACAGCGGCTGCCCGTGCTGCAACGACGCGATGATGGACGTCGCCCAGGACGGCAGGTTGGTGTTTCCGGCGAAACCGGCAGCCGTCGCGGGCAGAAGCAGCAGCGAGGATGCGAAGATCGCGGGAATGACGCCAGCCGTGTTGAGCTTCAGCGGCAGATGCGACGTATCGCCCTGGAACATGCGGTTGCCGACCTGTCGCTTCGGATATTGTATCAGCAGGCGACGCTGGGCGCGCTCCACGAAAACAATAAGCGCGATGACGCCGATGGCCACAACGACGACCATGAGGATGAGCGTGGTGGACAGCGCGCCGGTACGGCCGAGTTCCAGCGTGCCGGCAAGCGCCTTGGGCAGGCCTGCGGCAATGCCCGCAAAGATAATGAGCGAAATACCGTTGCCGATACCGCGCGAGGTGATCTGTTCGCCGAGCCACATCAGGAACATCGTGCCGCCAAGCAGCGTGATGACGGTGGAGACGCGGAAGAACCAGCCCGGATCGACCACAAGGCCAGCACCGCTTTCAAGGCCGACCGCGATACCATAGGCCTGCAGCGTGCCGAGCAGCACCGTGCCGTAGCGGGTGTACTGGTTGATGATCTTACGGCCGGCTTCGCCTTCCTTCTTCAACGCTTCGAGCGAGGGCACGACCGAGGTCATGAGCTGCACGATGATCGAAGCGGAGATGTAAGGCATGATGCCGAGGGCGAAGATCGCCATGCGCTCGACGGCGCCACCCGCAAACATGTTGAAAAGACCGAGAATACCGTTGGCCTGGCCACGGAAGGCCTGCGCATAGGCTTCAGGGTTCAGACCCGGAAGCGGAATATGGGTGCCGAGACGGTAGACGAGAAGTGCGGCAAGAGTAAACCAGAGACGCTTTTTCAGATCCTCCGCCTTAGCGAAGGTCGAAAAATTCAGGTTCGAAGCCAGTTGTTCCGCTGCTGAAGCCATAAATTTCTCCGAACGACCCTTGCCGGCCAGGAAACCGGCCAATGCGGAAAGGTCTAAAAGATACCGGTTCAAAAACCGGGCTTCGGACGAACACGGCTTTGCGCCGCCATCATGCCTCACCCTGTTTTTTTATGTCCTATCCCCTCCCCTATGGAAGTTCAAGAACTGTGAGGCTCTCCCTGCAGCACTTTATGCCGCATGCGGACCGCTTGAAAGCCGAACCGCGAAGAGTTTGCCTTGATGCCTGTATAAATCGATTTAGATCGAAAGCACCAGTGGCCAGGGAGCGCAAACGCCCGGAGCGACGATGCTCCGGGCGTCTGAAGTCTATATATTACTCGGAGGCTTCTGCTGCAACTGCGAGAAGCTTGATCGAGCCGCCAGCCTTTTCGATCTTTTCGATTGCGGGCTTGGAAGCACCGGCAACTTCGAAAGCGACCTTGGCCTTCAGTTCGCCGTCCGCGAGAATGCGAACGCCGTCCTTGGCGCGACGGATAACGCCGGCAGCCTTGAGAGCGGCAGCATCGATCGTTGCGGAAGCGTCGAGCTTCTTGGCGTCGATGGCGGTCTGAATGCGGCCGAGCGATACGACAACATATTCGGAAGCGAAGATGTTGTTGAAACCGCGCTTCGGCAGACGACGGTAGATTGGCATCTGACCGCCTTCAAAACCGTTGATGGCGACGCCCGAACGAGCCTTCTGACCCTTCACACCGCGACCACCGGTCTTGCCCTTGCCGGAACCGATACCGCGACCTACGCGGATACGGTCCTTGGAGGCGCCTTCGTTGTCTCTGATTTCATTGAGTTTCATGATAGGTTACTCCGTCTCACTTCTCGTCAACGACGCGAACGAGATGCTGGACCGCACGGATCATGCCGCGAACCGCAGGAGTATCTTCCAGGGTGCGCTGACGATGCATCTTGTTGAGACCCAGACCGACCAGCGTCTGACGCTGGATTGCCGGGCGGCGAATAGGGCTGCCGATCTGTTCGACCGTAACAGTCTTCTTGGCTTCAGTAGTCTTCTTGGCCATGATCCAGCTCCTTATTCTTCAGAAGCGTTGCCGGAGGCGGCGCGGCGAGCCTGAAGCGTTGCATACTTGAGACCGCGCTGTGCAGCGATGTCCTTCGGATGAACCTGATGCTTCAGAGCGTCGAACGTTGCGCGAACCATGTTGTACGGGTTCGAAGAACCGGTCGACTTTGCAACAACGTCGTGAACACCCAGGGTTTCGAAAACGGCGCGCATCGGACCACCGGCGATGATACCGGTACCGGCCTTGGCCGAACGCAGCAGAACCTTGCCTGCGCCGTGACGGCCATTGACGTCGTGATGCAGCGTGCGGCCATCGCGCAGCGGAACGAAGATCAGATCGCGCTTGGCGCTCTCGGTAGCCTTACGGATGGCTTCCGGAACTTCGCGAGCCTTGCCGTGACCGAAGCCAACGCGGCCCTTCTGGTCGCCAACGACGACGAGAGCGGCGAAGCCGAAGCGACGGCCACCCTTAACAACCTTTGCAACGCGGTTGATCGCGACCAGCTTGTCGACGAATTCGCTATCGCGTTCTTCGCGGTTCTGGCGATCTTCGCGAGAACCTCTTTTATCCTGTGCCATTGTCCTTGTCCTTTTTCTTTTACGGGTGGAACGGCAAACGAAAAGACCACCGGCCTCTTTGAGGAGACCCGCATGGCCCGGTGAAATTCCGCCCGGATCGTTGTCCGGGCGGAAAAAAATCAGAAGTTCAGACCGCCTTCGCGGGCAGCTTCAGCCACGGCCTTGATGCGGCCATGATAGATGAACGCGCCACGGTCGAATACGACATCCTTGACGCCAGCCTTGACGGCGCGCTCGGCGACGAGCTTGCCTACGACAGCTGCTGCTGCAACGTCGGCGCCGGTCTTGAGCGAGCCGCGCAGATCGGCTTCGAGCGTGGAGGCAGACGCAAGCGTCTTGCCAGCAACATCATCGATGATCTGGGCGTAGATGTTCTTCGACGAGCGATGAACCGACAGGCGCGGGCGGCCATTGGCAACCGCCTTGATCTGGCGGCGCACACGGCTCGCGCGACGTGCAAGTGCTTCTTTCCTGCTAGCCATTTCGCGTGATCCTTACTTCTTCTTGCCTTCTTTGCGGACGATACGCTCTTCAGCGTACTTCACGCCCTTGCCCTTGTAGGGCTCGGGACCACGGTATTCGCGGATTTCCGCGGCAACCTGGCCAACCTGCTGCTTGTTGATGCCGGAAACGATGATTTCCGTCGGCTTCGGAACGGCAATGGTGATGCCGACCGGAGGCTCATAAACAACATCGTGGGAGAAGCCGAGGGCCAGCTGCAGGTTCTTGCCCTGCATGGCGGCACGGTAACCAACGCCGTTGATTTCGAGCTTGCGCTCATAGCCGTCCTTAACACCCTTGAAGATGTTCTCGATCATCGTGCGGGACATGCCCCACTTCGAGCGAGCTTCCTTGGTGCCGTTAGCGGGCGTTACGGAAACGCCGTTATCTTCGAGCTTCAGCTGGATTTCATCGTTTGCGACGAAAAACAGTTCACCCTTCGGGCCCTTCGCAGTGACCTTTTGGCCGTCGACATTGGCCGTCACACCTGCGGGAACCGGAACGGGCTTTTTACCGATACGAGACATTATTCAATCCTGTCTGTTCGTTATGGAGATCTCTACCCGGCCTTAGAAGACCGAGCAAAGAACCTCGCCACCAACGTTCTGTTCGCGAGCCTGGTGATCGGCCATCACGCCCTTCGGAGTCGAAAGGATGGTGATGCCGAGGCCGTTCGCGACCTGCGGAATGGACTTTACCGAGACATAAACCCGGCGGCCCGGCTTGGAAACGCGGCCGATCTCACGGATCACGGATGCGCCTTCGTAGTACTTCAGCTCGATGGTGAATTCGGACTTGCCGTTTTCGAAATCGACCTTGGAATAACCGCGAATGTAGCCCTCAGACTGCAGCACGTCGAGAACGCGTGCGCGCAGGCTGGAAGCGGGCGTGCTTACCGACGACTTGCGGCGAGCAGCACCATTGCGGATGCGGGTGAGCATATCACCCAAAGGATCAGTCATGGTCATGTGCCCGTCTCCTTACCAGCTCGACTTGACAATGCCCGGCACCTTGCCGGAATTGCCCAGCTCACGAAGCGCGATACGCGACATCTTGAGCTTGCGATAGAACGCGCGCGGACGGCCCGTTACTTCGCAGCGGTTGCGGATACGCGTCTTCGAGCCGTCACGCGGCAGCGAAGCGAGCTTCAGAGTGGCCTTGAACCGGTCTTCGATCGGAAGGGACTGGTTCATCACGATCGCCTTCAGTGCAGCGCGCTTGGTGGCCTGCTGGGCGACCGACTTGCGGCGGCGCTTGTTCTTTTCAACTGCGCTTGTTTTCGCCATATCGGAGTTCCTTTTCTACGCTCGTCGTTACGGTTAGTGACGGAACGGGAAGTTGAACTCTGTAAGCAGAGCCCGAGCTTCGTCGTCCGACGTCGCCGTCGTGCAAACGATGATGTCCATGCCCCACATCTGATCAACCTTATCGTAGTTGATCTCAGGGAACACAATGTGTTCCTTGATGCCCATGGCGAAGTTGCCACGGCCGTCAAAGCTCTTGGGGTTCAGACCCCGGAAGTCGCGAACGCGCGGCAGCGCGATGTTGACCAGACGATCAAGGAATTCGTACATGCGGGCGCCACGAAGGGTAACCTTCGCACCGATCGGCATGCCTTCGCGTACCTTGAAACCTGCGATCGAGTTGCGAGCGCGGGTAACGACCGGCTTCTGGCCAGCAATTGCAGCCAGATCGCCGGCAGCAATGGTGGGCTTCTTGGAATCGGCAGTCGCTTCGCCAACACCCATGTTGATCACGATCTTTTCAAGCTTCGGGATCATCATCACGTTGGCGTAGGAGAACTTCTCCTGCATGGCGCCACGGATACGGGAAACGTATTCCGTCTTGAGACGCGGCTCGTACTTATCAGCCATCGATCACTTCTCCCGAACGCTTGGCCACGCGGACCTTCTTGCCATCCACAACCGAGAAGCCAACGCGGGTCGGCTTGCCATCCTTGTCGACGATGGCGATGTTGGAGATGTGCAAGGATGCTTCCTTGTTGATGATGCCGGCTTCCTGGGCCTGGGTCTGGCGCTGGTGACGCTTCACCATGTTTACGCCACGCACAACGGCACGGTCTTCCTTCGGCATCACCTGGATTACTTCGCCGGTACGGCCCTTGTCCTTACCGGTCAATACGACAACCTTGTCGCCTTTACGAATTTTCTGCATCGCCATTGCTCCTTACAGTACTTCCGGAGCCAGCGAGATGATCTTCATGTGGTTCTTGGCGCGAAGTTCGCGCGGAACCGGTCCGAAGATACGGGTGCCGATGGGCTCTTTCTTGTTGTCGATAAGAACGGCTGCGTTGTTATCGAAACGGATGACGCTGCCGTCAGCGCGGCGGATGTCCTTGGCGGTGCGAACGACAACCGCCTTCATCACGTCGCCCTTCTTGACGCGGCCGCGCGGAATAGCTTCCTTGATGGAAACGACAATGATGTCGCCAACAGAAGCATATTTGCGCTTCGAGCCGCCCAGCACCTTGATGCACATGACACGACGTGCGCCGGAATTATCCGCCACGTCGAGGTTTGTTTGCATCTGAATCATGTCAGGTCGCCTTCTTGTTGTTACCGGAACGGTTGGGCAAACTCTCCCGAGCGAGCCCCCTGCCCCAGCTTATGAATATCTCTTTTTTTGCGCGGAAATGTCGTGACAGGGTGGTTTCCCAAGGGACCTTCCGTGCGCATCAAAGCAAAAGACGCTCGATTCACGAGCGTCCTTGCGGTGCTTCATACAGGATTTCGCGCCAAGTACAAGAGACCTGGCGCGATTCTGATGAAATTAAGCCTGGGCGGATACAACCGTCCAGCGCTTGTCCTTGGAGATCGGTGCGCATTCCTCGATGGAAACGACATCGCCGACCTTATACTGATTGTTTTCGTCGTGCGCCTTGTACTTCTTCGAACGGCGAACGGTCTTCTGAAGCAGCGGGTGAGCGAATCGACGCTCAACGCGGACAACGACAGTCTTCTCGTTCTTGTCGGACACTACGACGCCCTGCAGAATGCGTTTCGGCATATTATTTTTCCTTAGGCCTTGGCTTCTGCCGCCTTCTGGCGGGCAATGGTTTTAACGCGGGCGATGTCCTTGCGGACTTCGTTGATGCGCGAGGACTTCTCCAGCTGACCAGTTGCCTTCTGGAAGCGCAGGTTGAACTGCTCCTTCTTCAGATCGGCGAGCTTGTCCTTGAGCTGGTCGGCGCTGAGGCCGCGAACTTCATCGGCTTTCATGTGCCTTGCTCCTTACTCTGCGATGCGCTGTACGAAGCGCGTCTTGACCGAGAGCTTGGCAGCGCCGAGACGAAGCGCCTCACGGGCGATCTCCTCGGACACACCGTCGATCTCGAACATCATACGACCGGGCTTGACCTTGCATGCCCAGTAATCGACCGAACCCTTGCCCTTACCCATACGAACTTCGGTCGGCTTTGCCGTAACCGGAACGTCAGGGAATACGCGGATCCACACACGACCTGCGCGCTTCATGTAACGCGTGATCGCGCGGCGGGCCGCTTCGATCTCGCGTGCGTTCACGCGGTTCGGTTCCTGCGACTTCAAGCCGAATTCACCGAATGCCAGGTCAAAGCCGCCCTTGGCAACGCCCTTGATGCGTCCCTTGAACTGCTTACGGTACTTAGTACGCTTTGGCTGCAACATTTTCTTACTTCTCCGAGCTTATCTTTCGCCAGCGTCAATCAAGCGTTTTCGCGACGACGATCGGGACGATCGCCACGCTCACGGCTTGCAGGGCCCTGTGCGTCGCCTTCGAGACCGCGACGCTCAGAAGCCATCGGATCGTGCTCAAGGATTTCGCCCTTGAAGATCCAGACCTTGATGCCGCAGATGCCGAATGCGGTTTCAGCTTCTGCCGTGCCGTAATCGATGTCCGCACGCAGCGTGTGCAGCGGAACGCGGCCTTCGCGGTACCATTCGGTACGAGCGATTTCAGCACCGCCGAGACGGCCGCCGCAGGTGATCTTGATGCCTTCGGCGCCAAGACGCATTGCGGACTGAACAGCACGCTTCATCGCACGGCGGAAAGCCACGCGGCGCTCGAGCTGCTGAGCGATCGACTGGGCAACCAGCGTCGCGTCGATTTCCGGCTTGCGCACTTCAACGATGTTGAGGTGCGTTTCGGAGTCGGTCATCTCGGAAAGCTTCTTGCGAAGCTTCTCGATGTCCGCGCCCTTCTTGCCGATGATCAGACCCGGACGAGCCGAGTGGATCGTGACGCGGCACTTCTTGTGCGGACGCTCGATGACCACCTTGGCGATACCGGCCTGCTTGAGTTCCTTGATCAGGTAAGCCCGGATCTTCAGGTCTTCATGCAGAAGCTTGCCGTATTCGGCAGTGTCAGCGTACCAGCGGCTATCCCAGGTACGGTTGATGCCGAGGCGGAAGCCGATCGGATTGATTTTCTGACCCATTATGCGGCCTCCCCTTTTTCCTCAACTTCACGAACAACGATCGTGAGGTGAGAGAACGGCTTTTCAATGCGGGATGCACGACCACGGCCACGGGCGTGGAAACGCTTCATGGTGATGGACTTGCCAACATAGGCCTCGGCGACGACGAGAGCGTCGACGTCGAGGTCATGGTTGTTTTCCGCATTGGCAATCGCAGATTCGAGCGTCTTCTTGACGGTGCCTGCGATGCGCTTGCGGGAGAATTCGAGCTCGGCGAGAGCGCGATCAACCTTCTTGCCACGGATAAGAGCGGCAACCAGGTTCAGTTTCTGGGGGCTGACGCGGAGCGTACGGGCAATGGCCTGAGCCTCATTGTCCTTCAGCCGGCGTTCGGTCTTAGCCTTCGCCATGATTACTTCCTCTTTGCCTTCTTGTCCGCGCCGTGACCGTAATAGGTACGGGTCGGAGAGAATTCACCGAACTTGTGTCCGACCATGTCTTCGTTGACGGAGACGGGCACATGCTTGCTGCCGTTATAAACGCCGAAGGTCAGACCAACGAACTGCGGCAGGATCGTGGAGCGACGGCTCCAGATCTTGATTACTTCGTTACGTCCGCTCTCGCGCACCTTCTCAGCCTTGGTGAGAAGATAGCCGTCAACAAACGGACCTTTCCATACTGAACGAGCCATTAGTGACTACCTCTCTTACTTCTTACGCTGATGGCGCGAGCGCATGATGAACTTGTCGGTCGACTTGTTCGAACGGGTGCGCTTGCCCTTCGTGGGCTTACCCCACGGAGTAACCGGGTGGCGACCACCCGACGTGCGACCTTCACCACCACCGTGCGGGTGGTCGACCGGGTTCATGACGACGCCGCGAACGTGCGGACGCTTGCCACGCCAACGCGAACGACCAGCCTTGCCGTCGTTGATGTTGCCGTGATCCGAGTTCGAAACAGCGCCGATCGATGCGAGGCACGAGCCATGCACCAGACGCTGTTCGCCCGAGTTGAGACGCAGGATGGCCATACCGGCATCGCGGCCGACGAGCTGGACATACGTACCGGCGGAGCGAGCGATCTGACCGCCCTTGCCCGGCTTCATCTCGACGTTGTGGATGATCGAACCGACCGGAATGTACTGAAGCGGCATGGTGTTGCCGGGCTTCACGTCCACTGCCTTGTCGGAGGCGATCACCTTGTCACCGGCAGCGAGACGCTGTGGCGCGAGAATGTAAGCCTGTTCGCCGTCGGTATACGTAACCAGCGCGATGAACGCGGTGCGGTTGGGGTCGTATTCCAGACGCTCAACGGTGCCTTCAACGTCGAACTTGCGACGCTTGAAATCCACCAGACGATAGGTCCGCTTGTGACCGCCACCCTGGAACCGGACGGTGATCCGGCCCTGGTTGTTGCGGCCACCCTTGGAGCTGAGGCCCTGGGTGAGAGCCTTTACCGGCTTGCCCTTGTAGAGCGACGCGCGGTCCACGATAACCAGCTGGCGCTGGCTCGGCGTGGTCGGATTGAAACTTTTCAATGCCATATTCTTGTTCCCTTTTGGGTCTTTGCCCGCTTGGGCCTAACCTTTAGAGTCCGGTGGACACGTCGATGGATTGACCTTCGGCGAGCGTAACGACGGCTTTCTTGACGTCCTTAAGCTTACCGGCGAACCCACGGAAACGACGGGTCTTACCCTTGCGGATAAGCGTGTTCACAGCCGTGACTTTGACACCGAAGAGAGCTTCCACGGCAGCCTTGATTTCAGGCTTGGAAGCGCTCTTGGCGACGTTGAATACGACCTGGTTCTGTTCGGATACCAGCGTCGACTTTTCCGTGATCGAAGGAGATACGATCACATCGTAGTGGCGAAGATCCGTCATTTGAACCGCTCCTCCAGAGCCTCTACAGCAGCCTTGGAAAGCACCAGCTTGCCACGGCGCAGGATGTCGTAAACATTGATGCCCTGTACCGGCAGAACGTCCACATTCGGGATGTTCTGGGCTGCGAGCTTGAAGTTGCCATCAAGTTCAGCGCCACCGATAACGAGAGCGTTGGTCAGGCCAAGCGAAGCGAAGCTGCCCAGCAGAGCCTTGGTCTTTGCTTCGGACGCAACGAGCTGATCAACGATGATCAGTTCTTCAGCCTTCAGCTTTGCAGACAAAGCGTGACGCAGAGCGAGCGCGCGAACCTTCTTGGGAAGGTCGTGGGCGTGGCTGCGAACGACCGGGCCGTGGGCCTTGCCGCCGCCGCGGAACTGCGGTGCGCGAGCCGAATGGTGACGAGCGCGGCCCGTACCCTTCTGCTTGTACATCTTCGCGCCGGTGCGGGAAACTTCCGACCGGTTCTTGGACTTGTGGGTTCCCTGCTGCTTCTTTGCAAGCTGCCAGCGAACCATGCGGGCCAGGATGTCCTGGCGGGGGTCGAGGCCGAAGATCTCATCCGACAGAGAAACCTTGCCGGCGTCTTTTCCCTCGAGGGTCTTGACGTTCAATTCCATGATAAGGCTCCCTTACTTCGCAGCCGACTTGACGGCGTCGCGGACGATGATCCAGGAACCCTTCGAGCCGGGAACTGCACCCTTCACGAGGATGAGGCCACGGTCTTCATCGGTCGAAACGACTTCGAGGTTCTGGGTCGTAACGCGCGTCTGGCCCATATGACCAGCCATGCGCTTGCCCTTCCAGACGCGGCCCGGATCCTGGTTGTTACCGGTCGAACCGTGTGCACGGTGCGATACGGAGTTACCGTGCGAAGCGCGACCACCACCGAAGTTGTGACGCTTCATAGCACCGGCAAAGCCCTTACCGATCGTGGTTCCAGTGACGTCGACCAGCTGGCCGGACTGAAAATGATTTGCGGTCAGTGTTGCACCGATGTCGATCAGGTTCTCGGGGGAAACCCGGAACTCGACGAGCTTGGCTTTCGGTTCGACATTGGCAGCGGCAAAATGACCGCGAAGTGCCTTCGTCGTGTTCTTGACCTTGGACTGGCCGGCACCGAGCTGAACTGCGGTATAGCCATTCTTGTCTTCCGTGCGCTGGGCAACGACTTGTACGTTATCCAGTCGCAATACTGTTACAGGGATATGTTCACCTGCGTCGTTATAGACGCGTGTCATACCCACTTTCTGTGCAATCACACCTGAACGCATTGGTTCATCCTCTTGCGAGCCTTGAAGGGAAAACCCTCTCTGGCCTTTGTTAAGGAGTGCCCTTCGACATCTCACGATGTTTCCGGTCTCCGGTTTGGAAGTCGTTGGATTGCTCCACGTACCTTCCTTGTTATTTCAGCCCTCACCTTGGATGGATCGGGCCGGGTCTTAGAGCTTGATTTCCACGTCAACGCCAGCAGCGAGGTCGAGCTTCATCAGAGCATCGACAGTCTGCGGGGTGGGGTCAACGATATCGAGAAGACGCTTGTGCGTCCGCATTTCGAACTGTTCACGGCTCTTCTTATCAACGTGAGGAGAGCGGTTGACGGTAAACTTTTCGATGCGGGTGGGGAGCGGAACCGGGCCGCGAACGCTGGCGCCGGTGCGCTTTGCGGTCGACACGATTTCACGGGTAGAGGCATCGAGGATCCGGTGATCGAACGCCTTGAGGCGGATACGGATATTCTGGCCGTTCATTCGTCTTGTCCTTGTTCTTTGTTATTCGTTTCCGCACGCGGAAACACATGAACTTCTATTGATCGTGGCGCCGCAGATTTTCAAAAATCGAGAGAAATGCGCTATCGCATCCCAATCATTTCAGTTGTCTGTATTGCTAAAACACCGCGTTTCGCAATCGCTTGCGAATCCAGCGGTGAGTGTGAGTGCGCGTTTACGCGCTTTCACCGAATTTTTCAAGCACTAAAAATGCAACGCCGCCAGGCTTTTTATCAAAAGTCCGGCGGCGGTGTTTGTGACACCGCCGCCGGCCTGAATTTTAAAAGTCGAAATTACTCGACGATCGAAGCCACGATGCCGGCGCCGACGGTACGGCCGCCTTCGCGGATAGCGAAGCGCAGCTTTTCTTCCATCGCGATCGGAACGATCAGCTCGACTTCAACCGTGACGTTGTCGCCAGGCATAACCATTTCCGTGCCTTCCGGCAGCGAAACGATGCCGGTCACGTCCGTCGTGCGGAAGTAGAACTGCGGACGGTAGTTCGTGAAGAACGGCGTATGACGGCCGCCTTCTTCCTTCGTCAGGATGTAGGCTTCTGCCATGAACTTCTTGTGCGGCTTGACCGAACCCGGCTTGCACAGGATCTGACCACGCTCAACGCCGTCACGGGTAACGCCGCGAACCAGCGCACCGATGTTGTCGCCGGCCTGGCCCTGGTCGAGCAGCTTGCGGAACATTTCAACGCCGGTAACCGTCGTCTTCGAGGTCGGACGAATGCCGACGATTTCGACTTCTTCACCAACCTTGACGATACCGCGCTCAACGCGACCCGTCACAACCGTACCACGGCCAGAGATCGAGAACACGTCTTCGATCGGCATCAGGAACGGCTGGTCGATCGGACGCTCAGGTGTCGGGATGTAGGCGTCAACAGCGGCCATCAGCTCGCGGATCGCGTCTTCACCGATCTTCTTGTCGCTGTCTTCAAGAGCGGCAAGTGCCGAACCCTTGATGATCGGAATATCGTCGCCCGGGAAGTCGTAGGACGACAGAAGTTCGCGAACTTCCAGCTCGACGAGCTCGAGAAGCTCGGCGTCGTCAACCTGGTCGACCTTGTTGAGGAACACGACGATTGCCGGAACGCCAACCTGACGGGCAAGCAGGATGTGCTCGCGGGTCTGCGGCATCGGGCCGTCAGCGGCCGAGCAAACCAGAATCGCGCCGTCCATCTGGGCAGCACCGGTGATCATGTTCTTCACGTAGTCGGCGTGGCCGGGGCAGTCAACGTGCGCGTAGTGACGGTTCGGCGTCTCATACTCAACGTGGGCCGTCGAAATCGTGATACCACGTGCCTTTTCTTCAGGCGCGGCGTCGATCTGGTCATACGCCTTGAACTCGCCGAAGAACTTCGTGATCGCGGCGGTCAGCGACGTCTTGCCATGGTCAACGTGACCGATCGTGCCAATGTTGACGTGCGGCTTATTGCGCTCAAACTTGCTCTTTGCCATTAGTGGCTCTCCATTCTTGTCCCTTGACGGGAATAATCTTCAAAATTCGGTGGGGCGTACCCCGATCACTTCTGACCGGAGTACTTAGCCTGGATTTCCTGCGCCACGTTCGACGGAACCGGCGAATAGTGATCGAACGTCATCGAGTACTGAGCGCGGCCCTGCGACATGGAGCGCAGGTTGTCGACGTACTTGAACATGTTCGCGAGCGGAACATGCGCGTTGATGACAACGGCGATACCACGGCTTTCCTGACCCTGGATCTGACCACGGCGGGAATTGAGGTCACCGATAACGTCACCGACGTAATCTTCCGGCGTAACGACTTCGACCTTCATCATCGGCTCGAGAAGCTGTGCACCAGCCTTCTTCGCTGCTTCACGGAAGCAGGCACGCGATGCGATTTCGAAGGCGAGAACCGACGAGTCGACGTCGTGGAATGCACCGTCGATCAGGGTCGCCTTGACGCCGAGCATCGGGAAGCCAGCGAGCGGACCAGAAGACAGGACGCTTTCGATACCCTTCTGAACGCCCGGAATGTATTCCTTCGGAACAGCACCGCCGACGATCTTGGATTCGAACTTGAAGTCTTCGCCTTCGGGGTTCGGTTCGAAGATGATCTTCACGCGAGCGAACTGACCGGTACCACCAGACTGCTTCTTGTGCGTGTAGTCTTCTTCGTGCTGACGCGTGATGGTTTCGCGATAGGCAACCTGCGGAGCGCCGACGGTTGCTTCAACCTTGAACTCGCGACGCATACGGTCAACGAGAATGTCGAGGTGAAGTTCGCCCATGCCCGCGATGATCGTCTGACCGGATTCTTCATCCGTCTTGACGCGGAACGAAGGATCTTCAGCAGCCAGACGGTTGAGCGCGAGGCCCATCTTTTCCTGGTCGCCCTTGGTCTTCGGCTCGATCGCGATCTGGATGACCGGCTCGGGGAATTCCATGCGCTCGAGGATAACCGGCTTCAGCGGATCGCAGAGCGTATCGCCAGTGGTGGTTTCCTTGAGGCCAGCCAGAGCAACGATGTCGCCTGCGAAGGCTTCTTCGATGTCTTCACGGCTGTTGGAGTGCATCTGCAGCATACGGCCGACGCGCTCGCGCTTGTCCTTGACCGTGTTGATGACAGACGTACCCTTTTCGAGCTTGCCCGAGTAGATACGTGCGAAGGTCAGCGAACCGACGAAGGGGTCGTTCATGATCTTGAACGCGAGCATGGAAAGCGGCTCGCTGTCGTCGGCATGACGTTCGATTTCGGCTTCGGTCTTGAAGTCGATGCCCTTGATCGCCGGAATGTCCAGCGGAGAAGGCAGGTAGTCGACGACGGCGTCGAGAAGCGGCTGAACGCCCTTGTTCTTGAACGCGGTACCGCAGAACATCGGGTGGAACTTCACGTCGATGGTGCCGCGGCGAACGAGCGCGCGGATCTTGTCGTTGTCGGGCATGATGCCGTTCAGGTAGTCTTCCATCGCTTCTTCGTCGATCTCGACAACGGTCTCGATCAGCTTTTCGCGATATTCGTCAGCCTTGGCCTTCATGTCATCAGGGATTTCGACGACGTCCCACTGAGCGCCGAGCGATTCGTCGCGCCAGATGAGTGCGTTCATCTCGATCAGGTCGATAACGCCCTTGAACTCGGTCTCAGCGCCGATCGGCAGCTGCATGACAACGGCGATGGCGCCGAGGCGGGTCTTGATCATTTCTACCGAGCGGTAGAAGTCAGCACCGGTCTTGTCCATCTTGTTGCAGAAGATCATGCGCGGAACATGATACTTCTCGGCCTGGCGCCAGACGGTTTCCGTCTGCGGCTCAACACCGGCGTTGGCATCGAGCAGCGCGATGGCGCCGTCGAGAACGCGCAGCGAACGCTCGACTTCAATGGTGAAGTCGACGTGGCCGGGGGTGTCGATGATGTTGAAGCGGCGCATCTTGCCATCGCGACCCTTCCAGAAGGTCGTGGTGGCTGCGGAGGTGATGGTGATACCACGCTCCTGCTCCTGCTCCATCCAGTCCATCGTGGCAGCGCCATCGTGAACTTCGCCGATCTTGTGCGACTTACCGGTGTAATAAAGGATACGCTCGGTGGTCGTCGTCTTGCCGGCGTCGATATGCGCCATGATACCGAAATTGCGGTAGTCTTCGATTTTATATTCGCGAGCCATAATGGACTGCCTTTCGATATGCGACCGGTTAAGATTACCAGCGGTAATGCGAGAATGCGCGGTTGGCGTCAGCCATCTTGTGCGTGTCTTCGCGCTTCTTGACAGCAGAACCGCGGTTGTTCGCAGCGTCCATGAGTTCGCCGGAAAGGCGATCGACCATGGTCGTTTCGTTGCGCTTGCGGGCAGCCGTGATCAGCCAGCGGATAGCGAGGGCCTGACGGCGCTCGGGGCGAACGTCGACGGGAACCTGATACGTGGCACCACCAACGCGGCGCGAACGCACTTCAACGTGCGGAGCAACGTTGTCGAGGGCGGAGTGGAACACGCCGAGCGGCTCCTGCTTCGTCTTGCCCTGAACGACGTCGAATGCGCCGTAAACGATGCTTTCTGCGACCGACTTCTTGCCGTGAAGCATGATGGCGTTCATGAACTTGGTGACGACCAGATCGCCGAACTTCGGGTCCGGATTGATCTCACGCTTTTCTGCACTATGGCGACGGGACATATTCTTTGTCTCTCAATGTTATTGACGCTAAACCACGCGGAGAACCTCGCGCAGCGCCGGAATTTGTTTAAACCCGAATTACTTCGGACGCTTCGCACCGTACTTGGAGCGGCGCTGCTTGCGGTTCTTGACGCCCTGGGTATCGAGAACACCGCGGATGATGTGGTAACGCACGCCCGGCAAGTCCTTTACGCGGCCGCCGCGGATCATGACCACGGAGTGTTCCTGAAGGTTGTGACCTTCGCCTGGAATGTAGCCGATGACTTCGAAGCCGTTGGTGAGGCGGATCTTGGCAACCTTACGCAGAGCCGAGTTCGGCTTCTTCGGGGTCGTCGTGTAAACGCGGGTGCAAACGCCACGCTTCTGCGGGTTTTCCTGAAGAGCAGGAACCTTGTTGCGCTTTACCTGTGCCTGGCGAGGCTTGCGGATCAGCTGGTTTACGGTAGGCATATAACCATCCCTTGCAAAAACTACTTTAGCCACCCTGACGGGTGGCGGCTATGCCGTTGCCGGCGACGATGCACGCATATATCCTCATGCGCAAAACGTGGCCCGATCCGTTTTCACGGATGGACCACCAAGAGCAGAGGACACCGGATGAGGCGTCTTGCGTGCAACATTCGTGTCTTCTACGTGCAATGGAGACCCGTTTGAGATGATGTTCGGGAAAAAGGTTACCGAACGGCCAGCACCCACAGAGGCTCCGATGGCGGGCGTACTACTGTTTTAGCCAGCTTTCGTCAAGGGTGAATCCACATTTTGCGGGGGCACCCGCGGCCACAAAGCCCGCGCACGGGCCATTTCTCCCCGCTTCTAACATAAGTCATCGTCGCCAACAGCGATTTTGACCTCCGGCCTTTGGCTTTTCATAAAATCCGTCTATTGATTCCCTCAGGCGGACCAAAGACTTCACCCGCCGCGCGCAAGACCGATTCCGGCCGACCCGCGTACTCACAACGACACATCAAGGAACCGCGTCATGAGCACCCTCCCCGACAACGACAATGGACGCGACGAGCCGATGGTCTTCATCGTCATCGGCAAGGCTTACGAGAATGACAATTCCGAGGGCATCGACATCCACGTCATCCTGCGCGCGCCGGATGATGACACCGCCGTCCGTGAAACGCTGAACGCGCTTTCCGAGGAAGGTTTCATCGAAGCTGATCTCGACCAGATCGGCATGCTGACCGAAGTGCCGGATGAGGAGCCACACGCTTCCGCCTATCAGGGCGCATTGGAAGGCGAAGTCGCCATCATCCGCTTCGCCTGAGAGCCGGCCAGATGACGGTCAGACGCATCGTCGCCAATATATCGACACCCGACCTGACAAAAGCGGGTGTCTTTTACCGCGATATTCTCGGCATGACCGTCGCCATGGACCACGGCTGGATCGTCACCTATGCAAGTCCGCTGGAAGCCATGGTGCAGATCAGCTTCGCCAGCGAAGGAGGCTCCGGTACAGCCGTTCCGGATCTCTCCATCGAGATCGACAATTTCGACGAGGTTCACGCCAAAATCCTGAAGGCGGAACTGCCGATCGAATACGGCCCCGTCTCCGAGCCCTGGGGCGTCCGCCGCCTGTTTCTGCGCGATCCCTATGGAAGACTTGTAAATATATTAAGTCACTCATAGAACATATACTTTAAATACAATAGTATTAATCACGCCATCTATTGAACAACACGAAAACATCAGCTTAAAGTGGTCCCGGCATAATATTTCGGTGGCGGGTTGAATAATATATCGTCGGCAGACATCCTTGATGACATCTATGAGGCGGCACTCTTCCCCAACCGTTGGGCAAAGGTCATAGCCGCAATCGGCCACCGGCTGGATTTCTGGGGCGGGGCGCTCACCTGGGGCAAGGGCGAGGAAGAGGCCTGGCTCTTCACGCCGAATTTCCAGGAACTGATGCAGGCCTTCATGGAGGGCGGCTGGAATCACCGCAATGACCGCCTCACCCGCGCAATCCGCGAGGGGCAATTTTCCTTCGTGCATGATTTCGATGTTTTCACCCATGACGAATGGGCGGGTTTGCCGATCGTGCGTGACTTTCTCATGCCGCGCGGACTGGGATATGGGGTGTCGACGCAGGTCGCACCACCCGACCACCCGGAGATGACCGTACTTTTCGAGCGCAGGCTCGAAAGCGGCGTCATCGGGCCGGAGACCATGGCCGCCCTCGGCCAGCTAAGGCCGCATATCGCCCGCAGCCTCACGCTCGCAACAGGGCTGCAGCGCCAGAAGGCCGATGCCATCACGCTTGGCCTCAACGCCATAGGCGCGCCGGCGGCCGTGCTTCAGGCAAGCGGGCGTGTTCTTTCCGCCAACACCCTGTTCCAGAAAATCCAGAAATTCATTTCCACCCGGGCACGCGACAGGATTGTGATCTCTGACGAAAGAGTGAACCGGCTACTCTACAAGGCGCTCGCCGGGCACAATGTCGGCTCCTTCCCTCTGCCGGCAGAAGACAGGGCCTGCATCCTTCACGTCATACCATTGCGCAAGGACGCGCTTGACCTGTCGCCGAACGGCTCCGCCATCGTGTTGATATCGCAACCCACGGATACGGTTGCCGACGCCACGCCGCTCCTGAAGGGCCTTTACGATCTCACCAGGGGCGAGGCCCGCGTCGCACTGGAGATCATGAAGGGGCTTTCGCTTCCCTCAGTGGCGAAGCAATTGAATATATCCCATGAGACCGTCCGCAGTAACGCCAAGTCAATCTATGCCAAGACCGGCAGCACCGGCCAGACCGATCTCGTTCGCCGGCTTTCGGTTTTGACACGCTACACCATCGGCGAACAGGATTGAAAACACTCCTGCGCGGATAATTTCAAGATCGGATTGCCCCCTCGCCCCTGCGCGAAACAAAAAACGCCCGGATCACTCCGGGCGTTTTCGTTACTGAACTTCGGCGGGGCTTCGTAAAGCCCCTGCCCCGACCTTATTCCGCAGCCGGAACCTGATCGGTCATGTCCTGCAGCATCTGGTTCGCAGAACCTGCACCCGTACCCTTGCGGCGTTCCTCGAGGATGAGGTCGTCGCGCGAGGTGGCGATGCGGCGGATCTGCGTCATGGTGCCGCCAGTACCGGCCGGGATGAGGCGGCCGACGATGACGTTTTCCTTGAGGCCCTGCAGCGTGTCCGTCTTGCCGGCAATCGCAGCTTCCGTGAGAACCTTGGTGGTTTCTTGGAACGATGCGGCCGAGATGAAGGACGGCGTCTGCAGCGAAGCCTTGGTGATGCCGAGCAGAACCGGCTCGCCATAGGCAGGCTTCTTGCCTTCTTCGATCAGGCGGTCGTTGTTGTCGTCAAGCTCGATGCGATCGACGTTGTCACCAACGATGTACTGGCTGTCGCCGGCATCGGTGATTTCAACCTTCTGCAGCATCTGGCGAACGATCACTTCGATGTGCTTGTCGTTGATCACAACGCCCTGCAGACGGTAGACTTCCTGGATTTCGTTCACGAGGTAGGAAGCCAGAGCCTCCACGCCCTTGATCGCCAGAATGTCATGCGGTGCCGGGTTGCCGTCGAGAATGTATTCGCCCTTCTCGATGTAGTCGCCTTCCTGAAGATGGAAGGGCTTGCCCTTCGGGATCAGGTATTCGACCGGCTCGACGCCGTCTTCCGCAGGCTCGATCATCACGCGACGCTTGTTCTTGTAGTCGCGGCCGAGGCGGATCGTACCATCGATCTCAGCGATGATGGCGTGATCCTTCGGACGACGGGCTTCGAACAATTCGGCAACGCGCGGCAGACCACCGGTGATGTCCTTCGTCTTGGCGCTTTCCAGCGGCGAACGTGCAAGCACGTCACCCTGGGAGACCTTCGAACCCGGCTCGACCGACAGAATGGCGTCGACGGAGAGCTGGAAGCGGGCTTCGCCACCACGAGCAAGCTTCGCCACAGCACCGGAAGCGTCCTTGATGACGATTGCGGGCTTCAAGTCCGAACCGCGCGGCGTCGAACGCCAGTCAATGACCTGACGCTTGGTGATGCCGGTGGATTCGTCGGTCGCTTCCAGAACGGAAAGACCATCGACGAGGTCTTCGAAGTGAACGGTACCTTCCACTTCCGTCATCATCGGACGGGTGTAGGGGTCCCACTCTGCAAGACGCTGGCCACGCTTAACCTTGTCGCCATCATCCACGAAGATCTTCGAACCGTAAGCGACACGCTGCGAGGAACGTTCCGCGCCGCGCTCGTCAAGGATCGTAACGGACATGTTACGGCCCATGGCGATGAGAACGCCTTCGGAGTTCCGCAGGATGTTGCGGTTCTTGATCTGGATCGTGCCTTCATACGACGCTTCGAGGAACGACTGGTCGACCACGTTCGCCGTACCACCAAGGTGGAACGTACGCATGGTGAGCTGCGTGCCCGGTTCACCGATCGACTGTGCGGCGATGACGCCAACGGCTTCGCCCATGTTGACAGGCGTACCGCGTGCAAGGTCACGACCGTAGCAGACGCCGCAGACACCGATCTGCACTTCACAGGTCAGAGCCGAACGGATGCGGACGGACTGGATGCCAGCCTTTTCAATGGCGGCCACATCGGCCTCATCGATAAGCGTGCCGGCCTTGACGATGTTCTCGCCGGAAACCGGATGATCGATATCATCAAGAGCCGTACGGCCGAGGATACGTGCGCCCAGCGAGGCAACGACCTGACCGGCATCGACGATGGCGGTCATGGTGAGGCCCTTGTCAGTGCCGCAATCCACGGAGTTGACGATGCAATCCTGTGCGACGTCGACGAGACGGCGGGTAAGGTAACCCGAGTTCGCCGTCTTCAGGGCGGTGTCTGCAAGACCCTTACGGGCACCGTGGGTCGAGTTGAAGTACTCGTTAACGGTCAGGCCTTCCTTGAAGTTCGAGATGATCGGAGTCTCGATGATTTCACCCGACGGCTTCGCCATTAGGCCGCGCATGCCGCCCAGCTGACGCATCTGGTTCGGAGAACCACGGGCTCCCGAGTGGGACATCATGTAGATGGAGTTCATCGGCTTCTGGCGGCCCGTTTCCGGATCGAACTCGACAGCCTTGATGCGTGCCATCATCTCTTCGGCGACCTTTTCGGTAGCCTTGCCCCAGGCGTCGACAACCTTGTTGTACTTTTCGCCCTGGGTGATGAGACCGTCATTGTACTGCTGTTCGTATTCCTTCACCAAGGCTTCGGTGTCACCGACGATCTTCACCTTGCTGTCCGGAATGACCATGTCGTCCTTGCCGAACGAAATGCCGGCGCGGCAGGCATGGGCAAAGCCGAGCTGCATGATGCGGTCGCAGAAGATGACCGTGTCTTTCTGGCCGCAATGACGGTAGACCGTGTCGATCATCTTGGAGATGTTCTTCTTGGTCATTTCCTGGTTGCAGACGTCGAAAGGCACGTTGACGTTCTTCGGCAGAAGTTCGCCAATCAGCATACGGCCTGGGGTCGTTTCATGGATCTTCGAAACCGGCTTGCCATCGGCATCCACGGTCTTGAAGCGGCCGCGGATCTTGGCATGCAGCGTCACGACCTTGTTTTCAAGCGCGTGATGCAGTTCGCCGATATCCGAGAAAGCCATGCCTTCGCCCGGTTCGTTCTGGTTCATGATCGACAGATAATACAGGCCGAGAACCATGTCCTGCGAAGGAACGATGATCGGGTGGCCGTTTGCCGGATGCAGGATGTTGTTGGTAGACATCATCAGCACGCGGGCTTCAAGCTGGGCTTCGAGCGACAGCGGCACGTGAACGGCCATCTGGTCGCCGTCGAAGTCGGCGTTGAAGGCGGTGCAGACGAGCGGATGCAGCTGGATGGCCTTGCCTTCGACCAGCATGGGTTCGAATGCCTGGATGCCCAGACGGTGCAGCGTCGGCGCACGGTTGAGGAGAACCGGATGTTCGCGGATGACCTCGTCGAGGATATCCCAGACTTCCGGCTTTTCCTTCTCGACCAGCTTCTTGGCCTGCTTGACGGTCGAGGAGTAACCCTTGGCGTCGAGGCGGGCATAGATGAACGGCTTGAACAGCTCAAGCGCCATCTTCTTCGGCAGGCCGCACTGGTGCAGCTTCAGTTCCGGGCCGGTCACGATGACCGAACGGCCGGAATAATCGACGCGCTTGCCGAGCAGGTTCTGGCGGAAGCGGCCCTGCTTGCCCTTGAGCATATCGGAGAGCGACTTCAGCGGACGCTTGTTGGCGCCGGTGATGACGCGGCCGCGACGGCCGTTGTCGAACAGCGCATCGACGGATTCCTGCAACATACGCTTTTCGTTGCGGATGATGATGCCAGGCGCACGAAGCTCGATCAGGCGCTTCAGACGGTTGTTACGGTTGATGACGCGACGATAGAGATCGTTAAGGTCGGACGTCGCGAAACGACCGCCATCCAGCGGAACCAGCGGACGCAGGTCCGGAGGAATGACCGGAACGACCTTCATGATCATCCATTCCGGACGGTTGCCGGATTCCATGAAGTTCTCGACGATCTTCAGGCGCTTCATCAGCTTCTTCTGCTTGAGATCAGACGTGGTCTCAGCAAGTTCGGCACGCAGGTCGCCAGCGATCTTTTCGAGGTTCATCGAAGCCAGCATCTCGTAGATGGCTTCAGCGCCGATCATGGCGGTGAACTGGTCTTCGCCGAACTCGTCGACGGCGATCATGTACTCTTCTTCGGACAGAAGCTGGTTCTGCTTCAGAGAAGTGAGGCCGGGTTCCGTGACGATGTAGTTCTCGAAATAGAGAACGCGCTCGACATCCTTCAGCGTCATGTCGAGCAGGGTCGAGATACGCGAGGGAAGCGACTTCAGGAACCAGATATGGGCAACCGGCGCTGCGAGCTCGATATGGCCCATGCGCTCACGGCGAACGCGCGACAGCGTCACTTCGACGCCGCACTTTTCGCAGATGATGCCCTTGTACTTCATGCGCTTGTACTTGCCGCACAGGCACTCATAGTCCTTGATCGGTCCGAAGATGCGCGCGCAGAAGAGACCGTCGCGTTCCGGCTTGAACGTACGGTAGTTGATGGTTTCCGGCTTCTTGATCTCGCCGTAGGACCACGACAGGATTTTTTCCGGCGAAGCGATCGAAATCCGGATGGAATCGAAATGCTGCGCAGGCACCTGAGGATTGAAAAGATTCATGACCTCTTGGTTCATGCCTTGTCTCCTTGAGAGGCTAGCTGCTGCCCCTGTTTGCATCTGGACCGGCTTCTTCCCGGGTCACCGTCCAGAGCTTTAAATACGGATTTAACCGCACAATGCGGCGAAAGTGTCCCACACCGGCCTGGCCGATGCGGGAGCCGGCAGGCGCCCAAAAGGCGCCCGCCTCTCTCATTTTTATTCCGCCGCGTCGGGCAGCTGGTCTTCGGGCTGGTTCTCGATCTTTGAGTTTTCCAGTTCGACAGAAAGACCGAGCGACCGCATTTCCTTGACGAGAACGTTGAAGCTCTCCGGAATGCCGGCCTCGAACGTGTCGTCGCCACGGACGATCGCCTCGTAGACCTTGGTACGGCCCGCCACGTCATCCGACTTGACGGTGAGCATTTCCTGCAGCGTGTAAGCCGCGCCGTATGCTTCCAGAGCCCAGACTTCCATTTCCCCGAAGCGCTGTCCGCCGAACTGCGCCTTGCCGCCCAGCGGCTGCTGGGTAACGAGCGAGTAAGGACCGATCGAGCGAGCGTGGATCTTGTCGTCGACAAGGTGGTTCAGCTTGATCATGTACATGTAGCCGACGGTGACCTTGCGGTCGAACGGCTCACCGGTACGACCGTCATAAAGAACGGACTGACCGGATTCATGCAGACCTGCCTTCTTCAGCATCGCGGCAACGTCAGGCTCATGTGCACCGTCGAAGACCGGGGTCGCGATGGAAACACCGCGCTTGGCTTCTTCGGCAAGCTTGACCAGCGATTCGTCATCGAAGCGCTGCACCTCATCATGCGATTCACTCGCATAGATTTCGGTGAGCTCGGTGCGAAGCTCGCTGATGTCCATCGTCTTGCGATACTCTTCGAGCATCTCGCCGATCTTCTTGCCCATGCCTGCGCATGCCCATGCGAGGTGGGTCTCGAGGATCTGGCCGACGTTCATGCGCGAAGGCACGCCGAGCGGGTTCAAGCAGATGTCGACATGCGTGCCGTCTTCGAGGAACGGCATGTCCTCGACCGGAACGATACGAGAGACGACGCCCTTGTTACCGTGACGGCCGGCCATCTTGTCGCCCGGCTGGATCTTGCGCTTCACAGCGACGAAGACCTTGACCATCTTCATGACGCCCGGAGGCATTTCATCGCCGCGCTGGACCTTTTCGACCTTGTCCATGAAGCGCTGTTCAAGGCGCGACTTGGATTCGTCGTACTGGCCGCGAAGTGCTTCCAGTTCGGACTGAGCCTTCTCGTCTTCGACTGCAAACATCCACCACTGCGAGCGGGGATATTCGGAGACGACGGCGTTGGAAAGCTCGACGCCCTTCTTGAAGCCCTTCGGACCGGCGATGGAAACGTGACCACGCAGCATGTCGATCAGGCGACCGTAGACGTTACGGTCAAGAATTGCCTGTTCGTCGTCGCGGTCCTTTGCCAGACGCTCGATCTCTTCGCGCTCGATGGCCATCGCGCGCTCGTCCTTCTCCACACCGTGACGGTTGAAGACACGGACTTCAACGACCGTACCAAACGTGCCGGGAGGCATGCGCATGGACGTGTCGCGAACGTCGGAAGCCTTTTCACCGAAGATGGCGCGCAGAAGCTTTTCTTCCGGCGTCATCGGGCTTTCGCCCTTCGGCGTGATCTTGCCGACGAGGATGTCGCCCGGCTGAACTTCCGCACCGATGTAAACGATACCGGCTTCGTCGAGGTTCTTCAGCGCTTCTTCCGAAACGTTCGGAATGTCGCGCGTGATTTCTTCCGGACCAAGCTTCGTGTCACGCGCCATCACTTCGAATTCTTCGATGTGGATGGAGGTGAACACGTCGTCGGAAACGATACGCTCCGACATCAGGATCGAATCTTCGTAGTTGTAGCCGTTCCAGGGCATGAACGCGACGAGCGCGTTGCGGCCAAGTGCCAGATCGCCGAGGTCGGTCGACGGACCGTCCGCGATGATGTCACCCTTGGAGATCAGATCGCCGACGGCGACCAGCGGACGCTGGTTGACGCAGGTGTTCTGGTTCGAACGCTGGAACTTCTGCAGACGGTAGATATCGACGCCCGACTTGCCGGCATCGAGGTCTTCCGTGGCGCGGATAACGATACGGGTCGCATCCACCTGGTCGACAACACCGCCGCGGCGAGCCGCGATGGCAGCGCCGGAGTCGCGAGCGACGATCGGCTCCATACCGGTGCCGACGAACGGCGCCTCCGCCCGCAGAAGCGGAACGGCCTGACGCTGCATGTTCGAGCCCATGAGAGCGCGGTTGGCGTCGTCGTTTTCCAGGAACGGAATGAGAGCCGCCGCGACCGAAACGAGCTGCTTCGGCGAAACGTCCATCAGGTTGATGTTGTCGCGCGGTGCGAGCATAACTTCGCCCGAGTGACGGCAAACAACGAACTCTTCAACGAAGGCGCCTTCGCCATCGAGTTCGGCATTGGCCTGTGCGACGTAGTACTTGGCCTCTTCCATGGCGGAGAGGTAGATCACGTCCGTCGTTACCTTGCCGTCGATGATCTTGCGGTAGGGGCTTTCGATGAAGCCGTACTTGTTAACACGGGCAAAGGTGGCAAGCGAGTTGATCAGACCGATGTTCGGGCCTTCCGGCGTTTCGATCGGGCAAATACGGCCATAATGGGTCGGGTGAACGTCGCGGACTTCGAAGCCGGCGCGCTCACGGGTCAGACCACCCGGTCCAAGAGCCGAAAGACGGCGCTTGTGGGTGATTTCCGAAAGCGGGTTCACCTGGTCCATGAACTGCGACAGCTGCGAGGAACCGAAGAATTCGCGAACGGCGGCAGCTGCCGGCTTCGCGTTGATCAGGTCCTGCGGCATCACGGTGTCGATTTCGATCGAGGACATACGTTCCTTGATCGCACGTTCCATGCGCAGAAGGCCGAGGCGGTACTGGTTTTCCATCAGCTCGCCGACAGAACGAACACGGCGGTTGCCGAGGTTGTCGATGTCGTCGATTTCGCCCTTGCCGTCACGCAGCTCGACCAGCATCTTGACGACAGCGAGGATATCTTCCTTGCGCAGCGTGCGCACGGTGTCTTCCGCGTCGAGGTCGAGACGCATGTTCATCTTCACGCGGCCAACAGCCGAGAGATCGTAACGTTCAGCATCGAAGAACAGCGAATTAAACATCGCTTCCGCCGAATCCATGGTCGGCGGTTCACCCGGACGCATGACGCGGTAGATGTCGAACAGCGCTTCCTGGCGGTTCTGGTTCTTGTCGGCCGAGAGCGTGTTGCGGATATAGGCGCCAACATTGACGTGGTCGATGTTGAGAACCGGAATCTCGTCAAAGCCGGACTGAAGAATGAGACCGAGCGTCTTCTCGTCGATTTCGTCGCCGGCTTCGAGATAAATCTCACCCGTCGAGTAGTTGACGATGTCTTCGGCAAGGAAGTTGCCGTAGAGGTCTTCGTCAGTCGCCTTAAGTGCCTTGAGGCCCTTGTCGACGAGCTGGCGGATAAGGCGCGGGGTCAGCTTCTTGCCACCTTCGACAACGACTTCGCCGGTATCGGCGTCGATCATGTCGGTGATGACCTTGGCATTCTTCAGCGCTTCAGGCTGGAACGGAATGCGCCAGCCGTCGCCGGAGCGCTCGTAGGTAGCCTTGGTATAGAAGGTCGACAGGATTTCTTCGCCATCCATGCCAAGCGCCATCAGGAGCGAGGTCACGGGCAGCTTGCGGCGGCGGTCGATACGCGCATAGACGATGTCCTTGGCGTCGAACTCGATGTCGAGCCAGGAACCGCGATACGGGATCACGCGTGCGGCGAAAAGCAGCTTGCCGGAAGAATGGCTCTTGCCCTTGTCGTGATCGAAGAACACGCCCGGCGAACGGTGCATCTGCGAAACGATGACGCGCTCGGTGCCGTTGACGATGAACGTGCCGTTATTGGTCATGAGCGGCATGTCGCCCATGTAGACGGACTGTTCCTTGATGTCCTTGATGGACTTCGCGCCTGTATCCTCGTCGATATCGAACACGATGAGGCGCAGCGTCACTTTCAGCGGCGCTGCATAGGTCAGATCGCGCTGACGGCATTCCTCGACGTCGAACTTCGGCGCTTCGAATTCGTAGGATACGAATTCGAGCATGGATGCGCCCGAGAAATCGGTGATCGGGAATACGGATTTGAATACGGCATTCAATCCCTCGTCGGGACGGCCACCCTTGGGCTCGTCAACCATGAGAAACTGGTCATACGAAGCCTTCTGAACCTCGATGAGGTTCGGCATTTCCGCTACTTCTGGAATTTTGCCGAAAAACTTGCGTACGCGCCTACGACCGTTAAACGAAAGGGTCTGAGCCATCGTCGCTCCTTTAAAATTGCATCCGGGCCTGCAACGGACGGGAACCGATGGCCAGTCGACCCCGTCAAGCAATGGGTATCATCAATCTCGTTCCACATCCCGGATCGATCAGGCCGGATTGCCTAGATGAGCCGGTTCGGAACCATTCTCTTGAAGAACCCATTACCCAAAAGCCGTTTTCAAGCGGCTTTTGGGTAATAAGTTTTAAAAACGATAACGACGGAAAGGGGCTTGAAGCCCCTTCCCGCCAGCAATCGCAAGATTACTTAACGTCAACCTTGGCGCCTGCGTCCTCAAGCTTCTTCTTGAGATCGGCAGCTTCAGCCTTGGAAACGGCTTCCTTGACCGGCTTCGGAGCGCCTTCAACGAGGTCCTTAGCTTCCTTCAGGCCGAGGCCCGTGATAGCGCGAACTTCCTTGATGACGTTGATCTTGTTGGCGCCAGCGTCAACCAGGATCACGTCGAATTCAGTCTTTTCTTCTTCAACAGCAGCAGCAACGCCAGCACCGCCAGCAGCAGCAACAGCTACCGGAGCAGCAGCGGAAACGCCCCACTTTTCTTCAAGAAGCTTCGACAGTTCTGCAGCTTCCAGAACGGTCAGGGTGGAGAGGTCTTCAACGATCTTTGCGAGATCAGCCATTTTGATAGTTCCTTTTGTTCAGTTCGAACCAGTTTGAATATTTACAGCGAAAAACCGCCTTAAGCGGCTTCGTCCTTCTTGGCGTAAGCCGAGAACACCCGAGCCAGCTGGCTTGCAGGTGCGGCGACAACCGTAGCAACGCGAGTTGCCGGGGCATTGAGAAGGCCCAGCAGCTTTGCGCGCAGCTCGTCCAGCGAAGGCAGGGTCGCAAGCGACTTGACTGCTTCGGCGTTGAGCGTGGTTGCACCCATGGCGCCACCGAGAACAACGACCTTGTCGTTGGTCTTGGCGAAATCCATGACGACTTTCGGAGCGATCATCGGGTCGACGCTGTATGCAATCAGCGTCTGGCCCTTGAAGAGATCTGTCATCCCTTCCGACTCCGTGCCCTGAAGAGCGATCTTGGCCAGGCGGTTCTTCGCGACCTTGACGGTGCCTCCGGCAGCGCGCATCTTCGAACGGAAGTCGTTCATCTGCGCAACGGTGACACCAGCATAGTGGGCCACGACAACCGAACCGGAAGCCTTGAAGACTTCGTTCAGCTCCGTGACGAATTCGCGTTTTTCCGCTCTTTCCACTGTCTGTCTCCAGTAGACGGGAACACAACATGTGAACCCGTCGGGTTTGCCTTTGCCCCAAGGGACCTTTTTACAAAGATCCCGAGCGACGCTCGAGGATCCTGTCCCCCGCTCTGTCGCCGCAAACGGCTTCAGGCACAGGCACACCAGGTTCGAACCGGACAGTCAGGCATCCAGGATGCCTCAAATCCAGCCTCACCCGTCTCATGCAGGTTGAATGATTAAGGCCAGGTCCCGAAAGACATGGCCACCCGCAATCTCGGACAGGAGTTCCGGGTTTCCCCGGAAATCTCCGGCTCCTGGGAGCCGGAAATTCTTGTATTCACACTTCCCTTGGGAAGCGCGAGAATTGATTAAGCCGTAACCGACGAAGGGTCGATCTTGACGCCCGGACCCATGGTCGAGGAAATCGCGACGCGCTTGACGTAGTTGCCCTTGGCACCGGTCGGCTTTGCCTTGATGACGGCATCGGCGAAAGCCTTGATGTTTTCTTCAAGAGCCTTGGCGTCAAACGAAGCCTTACCAACGCCAGCGTGTACGATACCGGCCTTTTCGACGCGGAATTCGACAGCGCCGCCCTTGGATGCCTTGACAGCACCGGCAACGTCCATGGTCACGGTTCCGACCTTCGGGTTCGGCATCATGCCACGCGGGCCGAGTACCTTGCCGAGACGACCGACGAGCGGCATCATGTCCGGGGTCGCGATGCAACGATCGAAGTCGATCTTGCCGCCCTGAACGATTTCAACCAGTTCTTCTGCACCAACAACGTCAGCGCCAGCAGCCGTGGCTTCATCAGCCTTGGCGCCACGGGCGAAAACGGCGACGCGAACGTCACGGCCGGTGCCGTTCGGCAGGTTGACAACGCCACGAACCATCTGGTCCGCATGGCGCGGGTCAACGCCGAGGTTCATCGAAACTTCAACGGTTTCATCGAACTTGGCGACAGCACGTTCCTTGACCATAGAAATGGCGTCGGTGAGAACGTAAAGCTTGTTGGGATCCACGCCTTCGCGGATCTTCTGAATGCGCTTTGCTACCTTGGCCATGATCAACCTACCACTTCCAGGCCCATGGCGCGGGCAGAGCCCTCAACCATTGCCATTGCGCCTTCGATGTCGGCTGCGTTCAGATCCTTCATCTTGGCTTCAGCGATCGTCTTGACCTGAGCCTTGGTGATGGAACCGACCTTGGCGCCCTTGCCAGGCGTCTTGGAACCGGAGGTGATCTTTGCTTCCTTCTTCAGCCAATAGGTCATCGGCGGCTGCTTCATGACGAAGGTGAAGGACTTGTCCTGGTAATAGGTGATGACGACCGGGATCGGCATACCCTTTTCCATTTCCTGCGTGGCGGCATTGAACGCCTTGCAGAATTCCATGATGTTAATGCCACGCTGACCAAGTGCCGGACCGATCGGCGGGGACGGATTGGCCGCCCCGGCCTTTACCTGCAACTTGAGCTGGCCTGCAACTTTCTTAGCCATATCTCTCTGCCTTTCAATTCAAACCGGTCGCCCGGCTTCTCTTAAGCCGGATTGCTCCGGCGGCTGCGGTTGCGTGGTGCGGCGCCCTGCCCCGGCTTAAAGAGCCAGTTAGCCTTCCACGCGCTTGGGGCTTTACCCCGCCAATCAGACCTTTTCGACCTGATTGTATTCCAGCTCGACCGGCGTAGCGCGGCCGAAAATCGACACTTCCACCTTCAGGCGCGAACGCTCTTCGTCGACATCCTGAACCACGCCGTTGAACGACGCGAACGGACCGTCGGAGACGCGAACCTGCTCGCCGATCTCGAACGAAACCGAAGACTTCGGACGCTCGACACCTTCCTGAACCTGACCGAGGATACGCTCGGCTTCATAGTCGGGAATCGGAACAGGCTTGCTGTCCGAACCGAGGAAACCAGTCACCTTCGGCGTGTTCTTGATGAGGTGATAGGCCTCATCCGTCAGGTTGGCGCGCACCAGCACGTAACCTGGAAAGAACTTGCGCTCGCTGTCGACCTTGCGGCCGCGACGCACCTCGACAACCTTTTCGGTCGGCACGAGGATTTTCTCAAAAAGATGATCAAGACCCTTCTGACGGGCCTTCTCTTCGATCGACTCGGCGACCTTCTTTTCGAAATTCGAATAGGCGTGAACGATATACCAGCGCGCTGCCATTTTTATTCTCCGTTCAATTCGTTACCGACCGACGTTCAGCACGAGGCTGAGCAGCCAGCCGATGAGCTGGTCAGCAGCAAAAAAGAACAGAGCCGCAAAAATGACCATCACCAGCACCATTGCCGTCGAAATCATGGTCTCGCGGCGCGACGGCCAAGTGATCTTTGACGCTTCGGCGCGAACCTGCTGCAGAAACGTAAACGGATTGGTTTTGGATGCCATTGACTGCCCACGCAATTACGGCGCGTAAAGCCGATACTGATCAGCCCCACGCACCGCGTGTCTGTTTTGACCTTACATAAACGCCGATTCCCTTTTTAACAAGAGGAAATCGACATTCGGCGAAATTCGCCGGAAATCCGGCACCCATCTGCCATGCAGCGAGGATCCGCGCTTGCGAATGGAAAGTGGCAGGGGCAGAGGGGCTCGAACCCCCGACCTGCGGTTTTGGAGACCGCCGCTCTACCAGCTGAGCTATACCCCTTCAAACCAGAACCGACCGCGAAAATCGCTTGGCCAATTCGGTATGCGCTCCTTTAAGGTGCAGGGAAAAGAATGGCAAGTGTGTTTTTTGTTTTTTCACATTGTCTGGCAAAATACACCGACACGCCCCCTACCCCACAAGGCACAATGCCTATTCCCTTGATCTCTTTGACGCTCTCGACAGGAAATCTCATGAGTATTTATCTGGTCCGTCATGGCCAAACCGAATTTAACGCCGTCCAGCGCTGGCAGGGCCAGGTCGATTCGCCTTTAACGGAACTGGGACGCCAGCAGGCGGCCCGCGTGGGGCACCGGCTCGCCGCCATGACAAGAACCGATGAAGTGCATATTTTTTCCAGCCCGCTCGGACGGGCAAGGCAGACCTGCGAGATCATAGCCGGCGAGATGAAAATCATCGACGGCATCACTCTCGATCCCGGCTTGATGGAGGTTGGCATGGGCGCATGGGACGGCATGACGGATTACGAGATAGATTATGAATATCCCGGCATGCGTAACGGGCTGGATCGACATGAATGGTTCTTCCACGCGCCGGGCGGTGAGACATTCGAAAAAATGACAAGCCGGGTGGCCCGCAGCCTGGAGACCATACAGCAGAGACAGGCTCGCGATGCGATCATCATCTGCCATGGCATCACCAGCCGCCTGTTACGCGGCGTCTATGCGAAACTTCCAAAGGAGGAAGCATTGCGCCTTGATGTGCCGCAGGACGCATTCTTCCATCTCAAGGATGGCGAGATCGCCCGCATCGATTGCTGAGCCCTTTCAGGCAACAAAAAACCCCGCCGTTTCCAGCGGGGTTTTCCTCAATCCCTTGCGGGTTTGAAATTACTCGACGATCGAAGCCACGATGCCGGCGCCGACGGTACGGCCGCCTTCGCGGATAGCGAAGCGCAGCTTTTCTTCCATCGCGATCGGAACGATCAGCTCGACTTCAACCGTGACGTTGTCGCCAGGCATAACCATTTCCGTGCCTTCCGGCAGCGAAACGATGCCGGTCACGTCCGTCGTGCGGAAGTAGAACTGCGGACGGTAGTTCGTGAAGAACGGCGTATGACGGCCGCCTTCTTCCTTCGTCAGGATGTAGGCTTCTGCCATGAACTTCTTGTGCGGCTTGACCGAACCCGGCTTGCACAGGATCTGACCACGCTCAACGCCGTCACGGGTAACGCCGCGAACCAGCGCACCGATGTTGTCGCCGGCCTGGCCCTGGTCGAGCAGCTTGCGGAACATTTCAACGCCGGTAACCGTCGTCTTCGAGGTCGGACGAATGCCGACGATTTCGACTTCTTCACCAACCTTGACGATACCGCGCTCAACGCGACCCGTCACAACCGTACCACGGCCAGAGACCGAGAACACGTCTTCGATCGGCATGAGGAACGGCTGGTCGATCGGACGCTCAGGTGTCGGGATGTAGGCGTCAACAGCGGCCATCAGCTCGCGGATCGCGTCTTCACCGATCTTCTTGTCGCTGTCTTCAAGAGCGGCAAGTGCCGAACCCTTGATGATCGGAATATCGTCGCCCGGGAAGTCGTAGGACGACAGAAGTTCGCGAACTTCCAGCTCGACGAGCTCGAGAAGCTCGGCGTCGTCAACCTGGTCGACCTTGTTGAGGAACACGACGATTGCCGGAACGCCAACCTGACGGGCAAGCAGGATGTGCTCGCGGGTCTGCGGCATCGGGCCGTCAGCGGCCGAGCAAACCAGAATCGCGCCGTCCATCTGGGCAGCACCGGTGATCATGTTCTTCACGTAGTCGGCGTGGCCGGGGCAGTCAACGTGCGCGTAGTGACGGTTCGGCGTCTCATACTCAACGTGGGCCGTCGAAATCGTGATACCACGTGCCTTTTCTTCAGGCGCGGCGTCGATCTGGTCATACGCCTTGAACTCGCCGAAGAACTTCGTGATCGCGGCGGTCAGCGACGTCTTGCCATGGTCAACGTGACCGATCGTGCCAATGTTGACGTGCGGCTTATTGCGCTCAAACTTGCTCTTTGCCATGTGAATTGCTTCCTGTGAACGTGAAGTAGTTTCCCCGGCGTACCGGTTTGGTGTCGCCGTTTAAGGCTTTGTAAGCGAATGCGCAAGACTTAATTGTGAAAGCGCCTGCGCGCGCGCTTCAAGCGTGCCCCGAGGCCCGTATATGGTGTGTTGTTTGCGACATTCAAACCCTTGGGAGGATGACGTGGATGCAAGCCGAGGGGAGCGCATTCCCACCATTGCCGATCACTAATTAAGATATTTCCATCACAACTTCTTTACCTGCACCGCCATGATGGCTTAAGGACAGTCCATCGCCGGGGGAGACGGGTGATCGCAATGCGGCGCCGGGCGCGCCATCCCATGCCATATCTCGATCCGTCGCTTTCCCGCGCGACCTTCATATCCGTTTCAGGACCATCCCATGGAAATCTTCACAGCCGCCGGTTTTACGGCATTCTTACAGGTCATCGCGATCGATCTGGTTCTGGCGGGCGACAATGCCATTGTCATCGGCCTTGCCGCGGCCGGCCTGCCCGCACATCTTCGCCGCAAGGCAATCCTCGTCGGCATCATCGCCGCCACGGTGCTGCGGATCGGCTTCGCCGCCGTCACCGTACAGCTTCTGTCCATTGTCGGCCTGCAACTCTTCGGGGGCCTGCTGCTCGCCTGGGTTTGCTGGAAGATGTGGTCCGAACTGCGCGAAGCCGCCGGCTCCATCGAAGACGAGGTGACGGATGACGAGGCCGACCTGACCAAGGGTCACAAGACCTTTTTCCAGGCGGCAACGCAGATCGTCATCGCCGACGTTTCCATGTCGCTGGACAATGTTCTCGCCGTCGCCGGCGCCGCGCAGGAACATGTCACCGTGCTGATCATCGGCCTTGTTGTGTCGATCGCCCTTATGGGTCTGGCCGCCAACTTCGTTGCCAAGCTGCTGCACCGCTACCGCTGGATTTCCTATCTCGGCCTGATGGTCATCATCTATGTGGCGCTCAACATGCTTTACCACGGCGTGATTGAGGTCCTGCCCTACATCAAGCCTTATTTCGGCTGAAGCCGACCAAAGCGACGCACAACCGAAAGGCCCGGAAACACGGTTTTCCGGGCCTTTTTTGTGCCATCGGCACCTTTTTTCCAGCGGCGGGGAATCAGCGACCGCAAGCGCTGCAACATTCGGAGAAGACAGGGAAATCGCGATTTTTTGCCCATGTATTCTGGCAATTGAGGTCAGCCACGGGCAAGCCTAGGGAGCTAGTAATAAGTCATAATAATAACAAGAAAGGTAAAGCTGCCAATGGCTTATGACTGGACCGGCGGTCGTACTCGCCGTCTTCGAAGGGTGAAGCTTGGCGTTGTCGCAAGCTCTCTCATCCTGCTGGCGCTTCTTGCGTCGCTCGTTCTTGGCTGAACGCGCCGCACGCCCAATTCAACGCTGACCGGCGGCATGGCAAGGTTTTCAAAACCGCCCTGCCGCCGCTCCTTTCAGCGCAGGCGTCAGCGATCAGGTTTTCTTCACTTCCACGCAATGAACCGGCTGTTTCATGTCCGGATCCGCCATCAAATCGTAGAGATCGGCCTCGTTACCCTTCGACCACCAGACATGGGTGCCACCCTGATATTTGGCGCCCGAACCTGAAATGACGTTTGCGGCAACGATGACGCCATCCTTCAGCCCCAGCCTTACGAGGCTGATATCACCGGCATTGAAATAGGTCGCGTCCACCGTGTCGGTGGCGCATTGATAAACGGTTTCGACCTTTTCGACCGTCGTATCGTTCGGCAGCGGAATCACCATGTCTTCGGCCAAAGCGCTGGAAGCAGCTGCCAAAGACAAGGCAGCGAAACACATGGAGGCGAGAGGTTTTTTCATGATGGCCCTTTCCTGATTCGACCTGACCATAGGGACATGTCAGAAAAGCCAAAATGGGGCCGCCCAACGCCGCACGCGTAAAATTTACGGGCATGTCAGCCGCTGAAACAGCTAATTGTTGATTTCGGTCGAGACGCTACGGCAATTCCTATCGAAAGAGCCAATAAACGACGCCAAGGATAAGCGTCCACATCAACAATGATATGGCAAGCACGGCGAGATAGTTTCGAAATCGTCTGGTCATCCGCCCACATTACCGGCCGGCTATCGCGCGACAGCCTCAACCGTTGAATTGCTGGATGCGGGTCACACCGCAGGATCAACTCTTTCTATCAAGATGCTGAATCGCAGACCATTCGCAGATTTTACCCGCCCGAAAACGGGGTTGCCTGCGGCAAACCCCGCCTTTGCCGGCAGGGTTTGCAAAAATCGTCGCGCCCTGGCGAGTTGACGACGATCAGCCGTCGCCAGACCGGATCAGCTCTTCAGTGCGGTATTGCACAGGCTCCAGTAACCGCCGCCCTTCTGGATCCACTTCAGATCACCGAGCGTGCCGTCATTCTTGTTCTTATGATAGGAATCGACGCAGGTTTTCAGGCGGGCCTTTCCGGGGGTCTCGCTTGAATATTTCTTATCGACAGCACTCGGAAAAGCGACGCCCTTCGGGGCCTTGATCGTCGCTTTTTCGGGTTCTTTGTCAGTGGTGGCCGCGACCTGCTTATCGTCGGCGGCATCTTCGGCGGCCGCTTCGCTGCCGCAGAACTTGGCGCGATAGTCGTTCCACTTGACGTCCTTGGCGGATCCGTCCGCTTTCGCCGCCTGATATTTCACGCTGCACTCCTTCATGGTGAGTGCGGCTGCGGGGGAGACAAACGCCGCCGATGCCAGCAGCGCAAAGGATGAGAGAATGACAACCCTGTTAATCATTGAAGACTCCCGTTTGCATGATTGCCGGGCGACTATCCGACCGGATTTTCCTGTTGTCAACGAGCAGTGCGGTAGGGACCAGACATCGAATTAACGCGAGGCGAAATCGCTCGCAGAGCATTCGATCTTCTCGGGCATGGAGGCGTGGTGCCGACATAGCTTCAACCTCAGGTCAGCCCCTCAAAGAATCACGTGTTCGTGTGGCGTCAATAGCCAGCGGGAACGAATTCCCTAAATTTTCGTTAGCATCTCGAACGACTAACGAGGATTTATCGATGTTGAGGATGCCGAAGACTATGTCCGCGCTCGCTCTTGGCGTCGCATTATCTGCCGCTTCTGTCATTCCCGCTGAGGCACTGAGCATCATACAGCCGGCCGGAGACCTTCAGGAAAAGACGCAGCCCGCCTACCCCGCATCGGCCTTTGCCGCGGGTAAGGGGGAGGAAGGCGCGCCGAATGGCTATGCCCTGTCGGAAGGAGAAGTCAGCCACATCAAATGGTGTGCCGCGCGTTACACCTCCTACCATCCAACTGACAACACCTATATGGCGTCAGCAGGCACGCGGGTGCAGTGCCGTTCACCCTACTGATATAATCTCGGATTTTTCGGTTGGAGCTGGCCACGGACTCGATTGCACCAAACGCGACTGGCAAGCTAGGCAAGCGTCATGAGATAGTGGCCCACGCCCCAGACCTCACCATCGTCATGTCCAAAGAGACCTGCCGTCGCGAGAAAGAACAGTCGCCAGCGGCGTTCCCATAATCTTGCATCTGCTCCATAGACGCTCTGAAGAATCGGCCGGACGCGATCTATCTCCCGATCGAAATTCGCGAGCCAGTCGAGAGCTGTCCGGCGATAGTGAGACCCTGACCAGCGCCAATCCTGCTCCACGCTGAAAAGCCCGCCAAAACGATGCGGAAGATCGAAAGCGGGCATGATCCCACCGGTGAAAAAATGCTGCGCGATCCAGTCTGCCGGATTGGCATGGTCGAACCGATAGGATCGGTCGCGGTGATTGAAAACGTGAAGGAAGAACTTGCCTTCCGGCTTCAGCCAGGAGCGGACGCGCTCGAACAAGGTCCGCCAGTTCGACATATGCTCGAACATTTCAACCGATACGACGCGGTCGAAATGGCCGTCAGTCGAAAAATCATTCATATCCGCCGTTATGACTGACAGGTTGGAAAGTCCGCGCTCTTTCGCGCGCTCGATTATATATTGGCGCTGCGACGCGGAGTTCGAAACGGACGTAATCCGCGCCTTGGGAAAACGGCCAGCCATATAAAGCGAGAGCGAGCCCCAGCCGCATCCGAGTTCGAGAATATCCATGCCGTCCTGCAATCCGGCATGTGACACCGTCTGCGCCAAAGCAAAGGTTTCGGCCTCGTCGAGTGTTGTCTGAGCATCAGGATAAAAGCAGCAGGAATATTTTCTCTGCGCGCCAAGAACCATCGCGAAGAATTCCGCCGGCACTTCGTAATGCTGCCTGTTCGCATCCGCCGTGTGGGTGGCAACGGGAAATTTCATCATGTCTGCCGCGAATGCAGGCTCGGCATCCACCGGCAGGCTGGCAAGCCTACGCTTGGTGCGTGCGCAGAGCAGGTCGATACCGGCAAGGGTGATGCTGTCGCTCAGCGGCGCGCGCTCGGCGGCATTGATGGCGAATGCGAGCATGTTCATGGCATATCCTCGTTTTTGCGGGGTCCCGGGAAAAAGGCATTGACGCGGTTTTGCAGGGTGCGGAATTTATCCCCGCGCGATTTCAGCATGTGCTCCTCAAGCGGCGGAATGCCGGAGACATGAACGAGCAGCCAGTACATCATGGCCGGCGCAGCCAGCGACACCCACGACCAGGGCTGCGCGTCGATGGCCAGCAATGGAAAGCCGCACCAGACAAGCCATTCGAAGAAATAGTTGGGATGACGGGAGTAACGCCACAGACCCGTCTCACAGACGCCGCTTTTGGCCTCCGGCGATTTTCTGAACCGTGAAAGCTGCCTGTCGGCGACGGCTTCGCCGGCAAGGGCACCGGCCGCGACGAGCAGGGCAATCACATCGGTGAAGCGTGGAAAGGCCTGAGGATTGTTGGCTGCAAGATAGACGGCAAGAACCAGTACGAAGGCGGCAACGGCCTGGATCTGGAGAAAGCGGAAAAGCCGGATCGAGGCCTTGTCGCCCCACTGCTCGATGAGCTTGGCATAACGCGGGTCCTCTCCGGCACCCCTTGTGCGCAGACCGATATGGCCGGCAAGCCGCAGCGACCAGATAATGACAAGAAGAACCACGGCGCCGCGGCGCCAATCGTCTCCATCGGCAAATACGACAGCGACGACACCACCAAGCCCGACGCTCGCCGACCAGACAGTATCGATCCAGCCGCTCGATCCCGTCAAACGCTGCAATCCCCAGGCCGCCGCCATAAGCAGCGACATCAGAACCGCAAGGGCCACCACGACAGACATCATCACCATTCCGCTCGCCATATTCGAACAACTTGAGACCGCGTTTCGTGATGGCAACTACGGTCGAGATGGCAAAAGAGTTTCAGGCCACGGAAAAAATTCCGAAAAATCTTCGCGCGTGTGAAACTTATCGATCCGCTCCCTCGTATCTGTCGCAGTCCGCAAGGCTGAATTGTGAATGCGATAGCGAGGAAACATGTTCGACACCGAAGCGAAGCGAAAAGACAGCCGGCGAAACATCGCCGTGATCGGAACAGGCATTTCCGGTCTATCGGCCGCCTGGCTCTTGTCGCAACGGCATGACGTTACGGTTTTCGAGGCCGCAGACCGCGTCGGCGGCCACAGCAACACGGTGACCTTCACGACCGAAAAGGGACCGGTTTCCGTCGACACCGGTTTCATCGTTTATAATGAAGTGACCTACCCCAATCTCACAACGCTTTTCAAAACACTGGATGTGCCGACTGCGGCATCCAACATGTCCTTTGCCGTTTCGCTGGATGAGGGCGGTTTCGAATATTCCGGCGGCACCGGCTTTGGCCTGCTCGCGCAAAAGAGAAACGCCATCAGGCCACGCTTCTGGGCGATGCTGTCAGATCTATTGCGCTTTTATCGCAACGCCCCGCGCGATCTGCCCGTCATGGGCGATATCTCGCTCGATGATTACCTGTCGCGCAATCACTATGGGCCGGCGTTTCGAGATGATCATCTCTACCCCATGGCGGCGGCCATCTGGTCCACGCCGGCAATGGAGGTGGGCCGTTATCCGGCCGCACATTTCATAAAATTCTGCAGCAACCATGGTCTGCTCCTGCTGCGCAACCGTCCCGTCTGGCGCACCGTCGTCGGCGGTGCCCAGGAATATGTGAAACGCATCACGGCACCCTTCGCCGACCGCATTCGTCTGTCGACACCGGTGAAAACGATCAGCCGTATCCCGGATTACATCGAGATCGCCGGGGAGAGCGGCAAATTCGAGCGTTTTGATGATGTGGTGATCGCCACGCATGCCGATCAGGCACTGGCGATGTTGAGCGACGCGACACGCGCCGAAAAGCGGATTCTCGGCGCATTCGCCTATACGAAAAACAGGGCTGTGCTTCACAGCGACAGCAGTTTCATGCCGCGCAGGCGTGCTGCATGGTCGAGCTGGAATTATGTGGCAGATACCCGAACTGGCACCGGCCAGCCGAGCATCACCTACTGGATGAACAGGCTTCAGCCTCTGGGTGACACCCCCGACACCTTCGTCACGCTCAATCCGGTGCGGGAGCCGGAGCAGGAAAAGATCATCGCCGAGGAAACCTACCATCACCCGGTTTTCGACGCCGGCACCGAGCAGATGCGGCAGGAACTCTGGGCCTTGCAGGGACTGCGAAACACATGGTTCTGCGGCGCCTATTTCGGCTCGGGTTTTCATGAGGACGGCCTTCAGGCAGGCCTTGCGGTCGCGGAAGACCTTGGTGGCCTGAAGCGGCCATGGCAGGTCGCCGAAGACAGCGGCCGGATTATTCGTCTGGATATGACGGCGATTGCGACCGACACCGAACTCATAGAGGCGATAGCATGACTCCTCCCCTCGCCTCCGCCCTCTTTCCCGGACATGTGACCCATGCGCGCTTCAAGCCGAAAGCGCACAGGCTGGCCTACCGGATTTATTCCCTGCTTCTCGACCTCGACGAGCTGGATGCGCTCGACGGCAAGCTGCGGCTTTTTTCCGTCGACCGGTTCAACCTGTTTTCTTTCCATCGCAGAGACCGCGGCGACAAAAGCGGAGCCGGACTGCGACAGCAGATCGAAAAGGCGATGCTGGCGGCAGACGTGCCGGTGGATGGCGGGCCGATACGCCTGCTCACCATGCCGCGTCTGCTGGGCTGGGCCTTCAACCCGCTGAGCGTGTTCTTCTGTTACGGTAAGGATGCCTCGCTCAGGGCCATTTTCTGGGAAGTCGACAACACTTTCGGGGAAAGACACTCCTATCTGATCCCGGTCGAGACGGACGGGGCAGCGGAAATCGTCCAGCGCTGCGACAAGGCCTTTTATGTCTCGCCCTTCATGGACATGGACCTCCGTTACGTTTTCCGGGTCATACCGCCCGGCGACAGGCTGAAGATCGTCATCGATACCTTCGACGGCGAAGGACAGGTTCTGACCGCCCGGCATCTGGCGCGGCGCGTCGAGTTGACGGACGCCGCCCTTCTGAAAGCATTCTTCGCCATCCCCTTCCTCACGCTCAAGGTGATCGGCGGCATTCACTGGGAAGCGCTCAAAATCTGGCTGAAGGGCGTGCGGTTCCGGAAGCGGCCGCTGCCGCCCTCTTCACCCGTCTCTTTCGTCCATCCTTCATCGTCACACATCGAGGCCAAGATAAATGACCCCGTTTGACAATCTCACGGAAATATCGACGGAAAACACGCTTTCCAACCGCAGCACCGGACCCGGCGGCTGGCTCATGAGCAGGCTGCTGAACAAGGTCTCAAGGGGAAGATTGCGCGTCATTCTTCCCGGCGGCGGCATCGTTGAAAAATGCGGCGAGAAAGACGGCAGCGAGGCGACCCTCATCCTCCATCGCTGGCGGGCGCTGCGGCGGCTGATCCTCAACGGCGATATCGGTTTCGCCGAGGGTTTCATCGAGGGCGACTGGACAACGCCGGATCTAACCACGCTGATCCGTTTCGCGGCCCAGAACCGCGAGGCCTTCACGGCTTCGATGCGCGGCAGCCCGCCGATGCGCCTTCTCAACCGGCTTGGCCACAGGCTCAACGCCAATACCCGGCGCGGCAGCCGCCGCAACATCGAGGCGCATTACGATCTCGGCAACGAGTTCTACCGGCAATGGCTCGATCCTTCGATGCTCTACTCGTCGGCGATTTTCGACGACACGACACCGACGCTTGAAGCGGCCCAGCTAAAAAAACTCGACCGCATCGCGGACAAACTGCAATTGAACGGCGGTGAAAGCATATTGGAGATCGGCTGCGGCTGGGGCGCACTCGCCATCCACCTCGCTACCAAGGCCAATGCCGACGTGACCGGCATCACCCTTTCGCCGTCGCAATTGAACTGGGCAAAAGCGGCAGCCGAAAAAGCGGACAAGGAGGCAAGCATCGATCTGAAACTGGAAGACTATCGTGATGTCGACGGCAAGTTCGATCGCATCGTCTCCGTTGAAATGTTCGAGGCGGTCGGAGAGGCCTATTGGCCGAGCTATTTCGAGACGCTGAAACGCTGCCTCAAACCCGGCGGTCGCGCCGTGCTGCAAATCATCTCCATCGAACCTGCCCGCTTCCACGATTATCGGCGCAAGGCGGACTTCATCCAGAAATACGTCTTTCCGGGCGGCTTTCTACCCTCTGACGAAGCACTTGAAAAAGCGATCGGCAAAGCCGGCCTGAGCCTCACCGACACCGAGCTTTTCGGCCAGTCCTATGCCCGCACGCTGGCGGAATGGCGGCAGCGCTTCCATGCGCGATGGCAGACGATTTCGCTCCTCGGTTTCGACGACCGCTTCAGAAGGCTCTGGGACTATTACCTCTGCTACTGCGAAGCCGGCTTTACCGAGGGAACCATCAATGTCGGCTTCTATACGATTGAACACCAATGAAGGCGGGGCGATAACTGCGGAGAAAGACGATGAAAATCAAGACATTGATAATCGCATTCGCCCTGTGTCCGACGCTGGCGGTCTTCGCTGCCGAAGCCGCCGATATCGACGGCAACTGGGCGCGCGGCGACGGCAACGCCAAAGTGCTGATCGCGCCCTGCGGCGACAATATCTGCGCCACCAACACCTGGATCAAGCCGGGCACCCCTAAGGAAAAGACCGGCGATCGGCTGGTCATGGATATAAAGCCCGATGAAAACGGCGTCTATTCGGGCACGGCCTTCGATCCGCAACGCGACAAATCCTACAGGATAACGGTGACGGTTGACGGCAACAGTATGACCACCAAGGGCTGCATCGTCGCAGGCCTCCTGTGCAAGGGCATCAGCTGGACCCGGATCGAATAGAAAGGAAAGACGATGAAGACCTATCTCGCAGCCTATTTCTTCACGCTTATCGCCTTTCTGGTGATCGATTTCATCTGGCTGAGCACCATGGCCTCGCGCCTCTATCGCCCGGCCATCGGCGATCTTCTGGCTGAAAACTTCCGGCTTGCGCCGGCTGTCATCTTTTATCTCATATACGCGGCTGGATTGACCTTTCTCGCGGTTCGGCCTGCCCTGATTTCGGGCCAATGGACGACGGCGCTGCTGTATGGTGCAGCCGTCGGTTTCATGGCCTATGCCACATATGATCTCACCAATCAGGCGACATTGAAAAACTGGTCCACGACATTGACTATCGCAGACCTCCTGTGGGGAACCTTCGTTTCCGCAGCGGCCGCCATCATCGGTTACCTCGTCACCGTGAGGCTGGTCGGTCCGCTGGAAAATCCGGCAGGTGTATTATGACAGCGGCGACCCTTGCCGATTTTTTCCGCCCGGCCATCATATGGGATGGACGACGCGAACTTCATTTTGCGCTTGTCTTGCCTTCCCGCAAAAGACAACCCTATAAAGGAAGCGCAGCAAGGGACGTTCGAATGCAAGGCACAGAGATCGCAAGCCTTATCAACCGCGTCGGCATGGGCGATCGTTCGGCATTCGTCTCGCTTTATCAGGCCACGAGCCCGAAGCTTTTTGCAATCTGCCTGAAGATCCTGCGTGACAGGACCGAAGCCGAAGAGGCATTGCAGGAAATCTATATCAAGGTCTGGCAGCGCGCCCGCACATTTGCCGCAAGCGCCGGCAAACCGGCCACATGGCTTGCCGCCATCGCCCGCAACCATGCGATCGATACGATCAGGGCGCGCAAACCGTCAACCGACGACATTGACGAGGCTTATGACATTGCCGACGACAGCATCCGTAACCCGGAACAGCAGATCGTGCTGGCGGATGAGGGCCGCAGGATCGATGAATGCATGCGTGAACTCGAAACGGTTCATGCACAGGCGATACGCCGCGCCTATGTCGAGGGCTTGAGCTATCTCGAACTCGCCGAGGAATTGCGGGTACCGCTCAACACGGTCAGAACCTGGCTGAGACGCAGCCTTCTCAAACTCAGAGAGTGCATGCAGCGATGACGACGGGCGAACAGAGCGATGGCATGTATTCGCGCGACGAGGTTCTCGCCGGCGAATATGTGCTTGGCGTGCTGCCGATCGAGAAGCGGCGCGAGGTTGAACGCCGCCTGCAGGACGACAATGCCTTCGCGCAACTCGTCCAGCGCTGGGAGATGGAGTTTTCCGACTTCAACGCCGATTATGAAGAACAGATGCCGGGCGCAACTGTTCTTGCCCGCATAGAGGAACGGCTGTTCGGCCGCAGGGATATCCATGCCAATGGCAGCCTGTGGAGTTCGGCATCCTTCTGGCGGTGGATATCGGTCGCCACAAGCGCAACCGCCGTCGCCGCGGTTGTTTACGCCGCCTTTCCGGACAGATGGCAGGGGACCACCCCTCTCGTCGCCGAACTCGCGACAACGGACAGCCAGGTCAATCTCCTCGCCTCCTACGATGCGGAATCCGGCCGCATGCGCATCGTTCCCGTCGCAACCGGCAAGATCGATGAAAAGTCGCTGGAACTGTGGCTCGTGATGGATGGCGGCAAGACGCGCTCGCTCGGCGTATTCCAGCCCGGCGCAAACGGCGATCTCATCATTCCCGCAGATATGCGTGGCAATATCGGCGAAGGCACGACCTTCGCCATCAGCGTCGAGCCTTTCGGCGGCTCGCCAACCGGTCAGGCGACCGGTCCCGTCATCGCCGTGGGCACCGCACGCCACCTGTGAGACGATTGAAAGCCCATTCATGAGTTTGCCACTTCATGCGCAAACAAGAAAAGATGCACAGGCTCCAATCGCCGCAAAAAGGAAGTTCAGCGGCGGCTCGCATCATTCCCCATGTCGGCTGCCGCGATGCAGCCATGGCATCTCCACTGGCGAGACAAAGTATGTGATGCCGTGGACATCATCTTTCCAAACCAGATAAGCGGACATGCAACGCGTCTCCGGGAGGAATCCGATATGAGGTTCGACGAGAAAACGTCCCTCTGACCCGGCGCGGCGTCCAGCATCGAGCGCTTCCCAATAAAAATCCTCAAATTCCTGGAGATCGGCAAGGCGGGAACGCCGAAGGGAGCGTTCCTTCTCTTTGCAGAAGACAGTCGCCAATTTGGCCCTGTAATCGTTACACGGCGTCAACGTCTCCCAATCAACCTCAAGCGTCTCTATGCTGTAGGCAAATAGATCAGTGCTCATGCTCAGCCTTCACTTAACGCACAACAGCGTAAATTGCGGGCGCAACGACGAGAAAAATCGATCCAGACACGACTACGCCCAAGACAATAAACTCCCACAGAAAGCGTGCTATCGATCGTTGCTGCATCGAGATCGGTATTTTTGGTGACATATCGTAACCTCAGATTCTAACCGCCATCCGACTTGATACGGTCTCGATTAGTGCGTTGTTTTTTCGCGGCTGAAGACGTCTCCAACCTCGAGGCGCGCCTCTCCGGTCAAAGACTGAATCTCGTCAGCACTGGCATTGCCCTCCATCTTCGCAAAACGCAGCGCGGCTTCTTTGTCGATAAAAAGCCCCCCTATGAGACCGAGCTTGTCGGAGACGAGCCAGCAGCCTGTCCTGTTTTGACCCACGGTGAATCGAAAGATGGTGCGCCGTTTCGGTTGAGAGACTTTCATTTTTCGTTGCATGATCGAGTCCTGTCGGGAAAAGGTTTTTTCAATGCCGGTTTGCAGAAGGTTGCAGCTTCTTACTGAACCGACTGCATGATCAGCGACACGGCCAGCAGCAGCCCGCCGACAACCGCCAGCAGGCGGAAAAACATGGAGACATCGGTGGACGCTCTGCGTCTGATTGGCGGCACCCGCGGATTGGTTTTGTCTGACATCACTCTCCTGCGAAGTTCCGCCTGTAATCGATAATAAAGACCCAAGGGCTGGTTCATTTCCAAAACTCCAAAAGCGATTGAGGGTTGTGACTAGAAAGCAGTTATTGACGGGAGAAGGCGGAGCGCTGGTCGTTGGAGTTGTCAGCCACCCATCCATCGGCCCGGGCGACCTTTGCTTCGTAGATCAGGTTGCTTTGATTGGCGCTGGTCGTGATTCTCCGCATCGACTTAAGCGCCAGCAGAATGTTTTCTGCCGTCTCCCCATCAACGCCGGTCAGCGGTAGCCGCACCCCATCGTTGATGCCTCGCAAGCACGACAATGCGGACTTGAGGACAGCGGCCTGGCTCTCATGCGCAAATGCTTTTAATAGCAATTGCAACTGCCGATGCACCTGACGTGCCGGCTCCAGATCGCCGCGTCTTATCGCGCGGTGCATGAAGACCACGGCTGACGGGCATATGTTTGCCACCGCCGAAATGGAACCATCGCAACGTGCAATGCTTTCGAAGGGCCCGCTCTCATCTTCTATGAAGTGGGCAATGTTTTCGACGCTTCGATCCTTGCCGATGGTCGCAGATGACGAATCCCAGGCGTCGTCTACAACACCAATGACGGCGGGTATTCGCAGCAGAAGACGAAGTGTCTCCGACTTGATTTCGACACCCGCATGATATGGGTCGTTGTGGATGACAATCGGTATCGTCGTTGCCGTCGTGACCCTTTCAAAATGCTGTATGATCCCCTTCTGGCCGGGACGGTTGTAATATGGCTGCACAATCAGAGCGGCATCCGCGCCGAGTTGTTCCGCTTCCGACGTTCTCTGGCATGTCGTCTCCGTACTGCAGGTGCCCGTTGCCGCGATGATCGGAATGCGTCCTCTGGAAATGTGCACGGCACGGCTTATCAGGCTCCGGCGCTCCACGGCTGACAACGTTGTTCCTTCCCCGATCAGGGAATTGACCACCAGCCCTTCAACACCTTCTTCTATCTGCCATTCCACGATGTGATCGAAGGCTGCGTAGTCTACCTGTCCTTTAAGGAATGGGGTAACGAGAGGCGTCATCACGCCGCCGGGCAAAAGCCTTTTCGCTGTCATGTCAATGATCCTTCCTTTTTTGCGATGTGCTTGGGTTTCGCAGCCTCTTCGAGAGCGTGAGCAGCGCCAGGAACAGAGCGCTTTCCAGATCCTCATGGAGGGCGGTCGACTTTCTCCGCGATCCTCCCAGCATGACGGAGGTGGAACAAAACCAGCCTCGATCGGTACGCCGCAATGTCTCAAGACTTACGGGCGGGCTTTGAGCAGATATCGCGAGCAGCAGCGCATCGAAAATTGCGTTGGCCTGTAGCAAAACCCGAAACCGCCTCCCGGTGGAATTGTCAGGAGAACAGAGTTCAGGCAGCGCACCCTTCATGAAAGACCAGACGTGCTCTTCACGGACTTTCGAACCATTCAGGATACGATTTTGAAGGCTTGCTGTATCTGGACAATCTTGGTGCATCGGAGCTGCTTCATCTGAACATGCTCCACCCTAGTGCCAATCATCATAGGATTTCGATTGGCCTGCGCCGTCTAAGAAATAAAGAAACCATAAGAACACCGCCGGACATTCCGTCCGGGTGTCTCCAATGCCGCGCACTGGCGCGGTTTCCATCAACGCTGGAGAATACAGTGATTTTTACGGCCAACACTGCTTGATGTCACCGCATGCGATTACACGGAGCGCGCGCGAAAAAACGCGGCAAAATAAGCGTATGCTGGACGTGAATGATCGTTCGGGAAAAAGTGGAGCGGGTAGCGGGAATCGAACCCGCGTATTCAGCTCGGAAGGCTTCCATATTGTTCAATGATGTCAATGGTGCCGTGTCACTATGTATTTTTTACGTTCCTCTCCGAACATGAATAGAGGACACGTTTTGTTCACGGTGTTGACTCCCTCCCCACCTATCCCATAATCAGGTTCAGCGCAGGGCGGCGCGCATCACAACATCAAGGGAAAACGAAACTCTGTCACAGGAGGGAAAGCCCGTGCGCGAAGATGAGAAATACCAGCCTAAGCTTGAATCGAAATTGATGTGGCCCGATCTGGTTTGCCCAACTACCGGCGGCATCGTGCAAATGTATACCGCCAAGATAGAGGGTATACAGGCCGCCGCGATCAGAAGAGAAATGGCCGGCCAGAGTAAGGGCATGTGGGTGTGGTCTGGATGCGATGCCGTTCCATTTAATCGTCTGAGCGACGGGCGCCTTGACCAGGGAATGGAGAAGACCGCCCGGCTTGCCGTTCAACGAGCGGAAGAATACTTCTTCGCGCTGATGCCTTCCCCGATACGGGCGAAATGCCGTGTGAAGATCAACAATAAATGGGATCCGGACAATGAGCGATCAGACCAATAAGGCCGGTGACGGCATCCACGAGAACCATTGGTGCGAGCATCCGGGGTGTAAGGAATGGGGCGGCTTCGGGTATTCTTGATCGAAGGCCGACAAGTCATCCTGGCATTGCTGGGTGCATTGTCCGTACAAGGAGCCGCCCAGATGATAACTCGCGTCGCTCGACAGAAGCGCGAGGCCGAAGCATTGGCCGTTAGGGCGAATCCCCGTTACCAAATATTGCCACCATCGCTACCGAGGCAACTCGTCCTATAATCGTCGTGCGCACTGGAAATGTCCTCGACCGTCGCAAGCCACAATTGAGCATTCACCCCTGGTTAAGATCGCAAACGTCATTGTCCATGGAACTGCGACGCTTTGTCGACGTTAAGTCACTCATCGGGAGTCGAAATCATGAGACTATTAAGCTTAGCAATTGGTATGTTGTCCGTCGGTATCCTCTCTGGATGCGTGGATGACAGCGGATATCAATCGGGCGGTTACTACGCGTCGAGCGTTCAGTATCGTTCCAATGAGCGTGAACGATACTACCGCGACTACGACCGGCGCAATTACAATCGTCGCGACTATGTGCGTCGTGACCGTGACCGCCATGATTATGTTCGACCGGAGAGGGGGCCGCAAAGAGATCCTTCCGGAAACAGCAGAGAATGGATCGATCAAGGCGGTGGCAGAGGGTACGAGCGAGCCGTCGTCAACGGGCAGGTCATTTACAGGACGGGGAAACACGTCCAGCCGGGCAACTAAAAGCACGCCGCCAGGTACTGCAGATCGAAGGGCGAACCATCGACTTGGCGCTTTCTGGGCGCACTACCCGCACAAGGATACTGTCAAGGTTGGGGGCGTTCCAAACGGTCAAGCCGATGCGAAATGATCTCCCACATGCGCTCCTGCTCAGATCGGGGCACTATGTCATTCCGGATGGCGGCGATGGAGCTTTCCATTCTTTGCCGATCTTCCGCGCCTCGTGCTTACCGCCAATCCATCTCTTGGCGCGAAACAGTCTTATCGGAAAACAGGCTAAAGGTGCCTTCAATGCGGTCTTGGCGGTTACTGAGCGTGCAATAGACGAATGTACCGGCGGCGATAAGCATCGCAGAGCACACGCCGGCCGCCTCGTGATAGATGAAGACTACGGAAAGCCCTACTGGAATAATCGATACACCGAGAAATTTAAGAAGGTGAGAAATGCTGCCGGCGTTCCATCAAACGTGTGGTCGATGGACTCTCGCGCTGGTGCTGTTTCAGAAACAGTCGAAGCGACGGGATCGCTGGAAGCTGCAAGAGATTTGGCAACGCACACGACGACAAAGACGACTAGGCGCTACAGCCGTGGCGATGGTTTGGAAACGAGCAGGAAGATAGCCGAAGCCAGAGAGAAAAACAGAACCTGACACGTTCTGACACGGCATTGATGTAAGTTGTTGAAAAATATGGAGCGGGTAGCGGGAATCGAACCCGCGTATTCAGCTTGGAAGGCTGCTGCTCTACCATTGAGCTATACCCGCGGTGGTGATTTCGATCCGTGCAGAATGGTGGAGGGAGTTGGATTTGAACCAACGTAGGCGTAGCCAACGGATTTACAGTCCGTCCCCTTTAACCACTCGGGCATCCCTCCAGCTTTCTGCTAGGATCGAGCGACCAAGCTCTTTCAGATTTCGCTGCGGCGAAGCGCCGTTGCGTCGTCTGTGGCGCGTATATGACGGCCTCGTTCGTTTCTGTCAACACGCCCTTTCACGAATTTTCGGGAAAAAATTCAAACATCTTTACCGCCCTGTGGATTATCGCGGGGGCTGGTATACGCCTCTTCCCGGAGATATAAGGCGCCATGAGCAAAGACGATCCCAACAACAAATCCACCCGCGACACGCATTACGCCACCTTGCGCCGTGCCGTGCGCGATGCCAAACGCGAGCGGGGCGAAATTCCAACCCCGCAGCAGCCGAAGCGCAGGAACCGCGGTGCGGATGACTGGAAGCCACCGCAGCTGGCACCCGATCAGGTCCATCTTTACGGCCTGCATACCGTGCGTGCGGCGCTTGCCAATCCCGAGCGGCAGCTGATCAAGCTGTCCGTCACCCAGAACGCCCTTGCGCGTCTGGATATCGGCGAAGCGGATGCCCAGCCCTTCCCGGTCGAGATGGTTTCGCCGCAGGATATCGACAAGGTACTCGGCCCCGAGGCGATTCATCAGGGCGTGATGCTGGAAACCAAGCCGCTGCCGGTCAAGAAGCTCAACGCCTTGCAGGACAGCCCGCTCATCCTCGTGCTTGATCAGGTGACCGATCCGCATAATGTCGGCGCCATCATGCGCTCGGCAGTCGCCTTTAATGCCGGCGCCGTCATCACCACCATGCGCCACAGCCCGACCGAGTCAGGTGTGCTGGCGAAATCCGCCTCCGGCGCGCTGGAACTCATCCCCTATATCCAGGTCACCAATCTGGCCGATGCGCTGGGCGAATTGCACAAGCTCGGCTTCTTCTCCGTGGGACTGGATTCGGAGGGCCCCGCCCCCATCGAACAGACCTTCAGCGGCAAAAAGATCGCGCTGGTCCTGGGCGCCGAAGGCAAGGGACTGCGCCAGAAGACACGCGAAACCGTCTCTGCGCTCGCCCGTCTCGATATGCCTGGCGAGATCAAATCGCTCAACGTATCGAACGCGGCGGCCATCGCCCTTTACGCAACGCAGCAATTTCTGGGCAAAGCCTCGTCCTGAGGCTTTCCCTTCCTTGCGAAATCGCAAAGCGCAACGCATGCTGCGCCTCTGACATTCGCAAGGAGCAAATTGAGACATGACCGACCTGCCCATCAAACCGACCGGCGAGCTGACGCTCAGAACGCTCGCCATGCCGGCAGACGCCAATCCGGCCGGTGATATTTTCGGTGGCTGGGTCATGTCCCAGATGGACTTGGCGAGCGGCATCCGCGCGGCGGAGCGTTCGCGCTGTCGCGTCGTTACGGCGGCGGTCAAGGAAATGGCCTTCGAACTGCCGGTGAAGATTGGCGACACGCTCTCCATCTATACCGATATCGCCCGTGTCGGCCGCACCTCCATCACGTTGACCGTGGAAGCCTGGGCCCAGCGGTCGCGTTACGACAAGCTTGAAAAGGTCACCGCCGGCACCTTCATCATGGTGGCGATGGACGAACACGGGCAACCGACGCCCATTCCTGCGGCGGAGTAAGGCACCATGGAGGCCGCCGTCAACGCTGCGGAAGCCTATTCGCACATCCGTGCCGTCATGGGCATGGTGGTCGGCCTCAGCCTCGCCCGCCTGCTGACCGGTCTCGCCGGTTTCGTCCAGCATCCCAAGAAGGAGCGCATCTATCCCCTGCATATCGGCTGGGTGGCGTTTCTATTCCTGATGCTGGTGCATTTCTGGTGGTGGGAACATCGGCTTTCCGCCACCGGCCACGTGCTGGGCTTCGGCGCTTTCCTCTTCCTCATCCTGTTCTGCTCGCTGTTCTATTTCCTCTGCGTGCTGCTGTTTCCGACGGAGATGAAGGAATATAAGGGATATGAGGATTATTTCTTTTCGCGCAAAAGCTGGTTCTTCGCTTTTCTGGCAGCGCTTTTTATTACGGATGTCGGCGACACGCTGCTGAAGGGACAGGACTACCTCTCCTCCCTCGGCGCGGAATATCTCATCCGTACAGCCATTTACGTCATTCTGTTCACGCTGGCGGTCTTCATCGATAATCGCCGCTTTCACCGGTTTCTTGTGGTTTTCGCGCTGATCTATCAGATCGCCTGGATTTTCCGCACCTACGACCTGCTGGCCTGAAGAAAGACTTCGCCACTCTCGTCATTGTGTCGCGGTGACAATTCGCCGCAAATATGACATTTCGATTCCATGGGATTCATTCGCAGGATCATGCAGGACAGGAGTTCGGCTGGCGCCATCGCCACGCTGGCGGTTCTGCTTTTCCTTTTGCAGGGTCTCGCCAATGGCCTGACCAGCGGCAATATGGCGATGGCCGCGCTTGCCGCGGATGAGATCATCTGTTCCAGCCATATGCCTGAGGGCGGCGGCAAGCAGGACCCCGCCGGCAAGATTGCCGCGGACTGCTGCGGCACGCTCTGCCGTCTGGCATCGGCCACGATCGCCACGCTTCCGGTCACGCCTGTCGAACGGGCGGACAGAATCACGCCGACGGACGAAGTCGCTTTTGTGAACTTCGACGCGGCCTTGCCGCCATCACCACCCAATCTGGAATCGCGCCCGCGCGCGCCGCCTTCCGCTCCGCAAAACTGAGACCTTCCCGGCTCGCCGGAAAATCAATCTTCTTGCGGAGACATTCATGTCCGTTACGACCTCTTTCGAGGGCGAGCGCGCGCCTGCGCATTCCTCGTCCGTCAATCTTTACCGCGCCGTATGGCGCTGGCACTTCTATGCCGGCCTCTTCGTCCTGCCTTTCATGATATCGCTCGCCGTAACCGGCGCGCTCTATCTGTTTCGCGACGAAATCGACAATCTCATTCATTCGGATCTGAAGCGCATAGAGGTGGTGCAGGACGCCCCCAAAGCACTGCCTTCCGAGATCGTGGCGGCAGCCCTCGCAGCCGTTCCAGGCACGGCAGTCAAATATACGACACCTGCCGATCCGGGCGCCTCAACGGAAATCACCGTCAATACGGCGGATGGTAAACGCGCCGTCTACGTCAACCCCTATACGGCGCAGGTAACTGGCTCACTGCCGGATCGCGGCACCGTCATGTGGACGATCCGTTACCTGCACAGCCTGAAATATTTCGGCACCTACACCCGTTATCTGATCGAGATCGCCGCCGGCTGGTCCATCCTCCTCGTCGCTACCGGCATCTATCTCTGGTGGCCACGCAAGCAGACGGGTGGCGTCGTCACGGTGCGCGGCACACCGAAAAAACGGGTGTTCTGGCGCGATACCCATGCCGTCACCGGCATTTTTGTCGGCTTTCTCATCGTCTTCCTTGCCGTTACCGGCATGCCCTGGTCGGGCGTGTGGGGTGCGAAGGTGAATGAATGGGCAAATGGCAGCAATTTTGGATATCCGGCGGGGGTGCGCACCGATGTTCCCATGTCGGGCGACCATCTCGATCACGTGGCAAAAACGAGCTGGTCGCTGGAACAGGCAAAAATTCCGGAATCGACGGCCGCTGCCGAAAGCCGGCCGATCGGAATAGATGAGGCAATCGCCCGTTTCGACGGACTTGGCCTTGCCCCCGGTTATGCGGTGGCGCTTCCGGGAAAACCGACAGGGGTCTATAGCGGCTCGATTTATCCGGACGATCTGGCGCAACAGCGCGTCGTCCATCTCGATCAATATAGCGGCGAACCCCTGATCGACATGAGTTATGCCGATTACGGCCCGCTCGGCAAGGCGCTGGAATGGGGCATCAATGTGCATCTGGGCCAGCAATATGGCCTCGCCAATCAGATCGTACTCGTGATGGCCTGTATCGGCATCATCCTGCTTGCCGTATCCGCCGGCATCATGTGGTGGAAGCGTCGCCCGAAAGGTTCACTCGGCGTGCCGCCTTTGCCCCAGGAAAAACGCGTCCTGCGTGGCCTAATCGCTCTGCTCGCCATCGGCGGCATCGTGTTCCCGCTGGTGGGCGCGAGCCTGCTGGCAATGCTGGCGCTGGATATGGCCGTTCAGGCCCGCCAGAGGCGACGCGCGCTCTGAAAAGACAAACCGGCCGGGAGCAATCCCGGCCGGTTCCATGCTTTTGGCCAGAGAGCGGAAGCCGCCTCAGAACATCGTATTGTTGTTCGCCGCCTTTTCCGGAACCTCCTGGATCACGTCCCAGTGCTCGGTGATCTTGCCATCGGTGACCCGGAAAATATCGACGATGGCCCTGCCGCGATCACTTTCATTTTCCGTCGAATGAATGTGCAGATAGACCAGATCGCCATCCGTGGCGCTACGCACGATCCGCGCTTTCGACTGCGGATTCTCCTTGAAGAAGCCAGTAAAATAATTGACGAACGGCGCCTTGCCGTCCGGCACCATCGGGTTGTGCTGCTTGTAGCTGTCGACGAGGACGGCGGCGCCCTTGTCTACCTCATGCTTGTTGAAGACCGTATCGTAGAACTCGATCACCAGTTTGCGATTGGCTTCTTCCTGCGCGAAATCCCGCGTTGCGGTTTGCGCCAGAACGGGCGCAGCCATCAAGGCGGGCACGAGAGCGAAAGCGGCGATGGCAAGACGGCGTGTTACGAAATTCATGGGTGATACCTCTCAATAACCGATGGTGAAACGCTGGCGGGAATGCTGCGGCTTCTCGATTTCATCGACGAGCGCGATGGCATAGTCTTCGAAGGAAATACGGCTGCCTTCGTCATTGCTGAGGAGGCTATCCTTGCCGAGACGGAATTTGCCGGTTCTCTCACCCGGCACGAATTCGGCTGACGGCGACAGGAAGGTCCAGTCGAGCTGTTTTTCCTGCTTCAGAATATCCAGAAACTCCGCGCCCTTGGTGGCCTCGGCCTTGTAGGCGGCCGGGAAATCCGGCAGGTCGACCACGCGCTGGCCCGGTGCGATTTCGAGACTGCCAGCCCCGCCGACCACGAGATAGCGCTGAACGCCGGAAGCGCGCACGGCCTCGATCAGCGTTGCTGGATCGCTGGCGGTGAAATGCACCGAGCTGATCACGGCATCGTGACCCTTCAGCAGTTCCGAAAGCCCTGCCTGATCGAAAACATCGCCCTTCTTTGCCACCACATTCGGCAGGCTGGCGATCTTTTCGGGATTGCGGGCGATTGCCGTCACCTGATGTCCCCGGTCGGAAAGTTCCTTCAGAATACGGGACCCGGCATTGCCGGAAGCGCCGATGAGCGCGATTTTAGCCATGGCTTCTTTCCTCTTGTCACTATCGTTACCGGTCTAGATTATAGACCGCGAACAAGAGCTATGGTATCGCAGCCGTAGTCGCAAGAAGTCAGCGGCGGCTGATCTGGTCACATGGCGATGACCTGCAAGGGTAAAAAGGGCAAGGGGTAAGAACATGGCGGATACGCAGACGAAAGAAGTTTTTCCTTTCGATCAGCCCTGCCCCATCCGCGACGTGCTGGACCGTATCGGCGATCAATGGAGCCTTTTGGTTCTGGAAGCCCTGCAGGGCGGCGTGCTGCGCTTCAACGAGCTGAACCGCAGGATCGACGATATTTCCAAGCAGATGTTGTCGCGCACCCTGAAGCGGCTGGAAGAAGACGGCTTCATCCGCCGCACGCTTTATGCCGAAGTGCCGCCGCGCGTGGAATATGAACTCACCAATCTCGGCCGTTCATTCCTGGTGCCGATGCAGTTGCTGGTGCAATGGGCCGATGAAAACCACGTCCGCATCTGCAGGGCGCGTCAGCAATATTCCGAAAACGACAATCGCAGCTGAGCGCCGAGCGGTGGGACGCCGGCTCGCAAACGATGACTAGGCGAGCCGGTAAACCTTGCAGACCAGCCCTTCCGGCTGGCGATAGGTGGTGAAACCCATCGCGTCATAATAATTCTGCCCGAGCAGATTGTCCGCACCGATGCTGGCGTCGATATTTTTCAGGCCGCGAACCTCCGCCGCCTTTCGCGTCGCCGCGAAGAGAGCGGATCCAACGCCTCTTCGCGCCGCATGCGGGCTGACATGAGTGCCGATGATGCCCCAGCCTTCCGCAACGTCATAAGGGTTGTCGGCCTGCGCGTAACGCAGCGACTGAAACCCGAGAATGCGACCGTTTTCATCCTCGGCGATCGAACATTCGATGCGGTCCGTGTGCTGAATGTAATTTGCCAGCACCGTATCAATATCCGTTGGCGCTTTTCGGAGACCGGCGGCGAATATCTCGTTCTGAACCGCCGCCATTCCAGCCGCGTCATCAAGTTTTGCAGATCGTATTTTCATCGACACATAACCTCGGTTGTTGCGGCTGGCAGACGGGTGGCAGTTGCCCATTCAAGACCGGAAGATGAAAGAAGCGCCGAAGGCGATCAGTGCGAAACCGATCACATGGTTGATCGTGATGCTTTCTTTCAGCCAGAAGATCGAGAACAGCGCGAAGACCGCAAGCGTGATGACCTCCTGAATGGTCTTGAGCTGTGCGGTCGAATAGACCTCCGAGCCGATGCGGTTGGCGGGAACGGCGAGCATATATTCGAAGAAGGCGATACCCCAGCTGGCGACAATCGCCAGGAAGAGCGCGCTGCCCTTGTGCTTGAGATGCCCATACCAGGCGAAAGTCATGAAAACATTGGAGGCGATGAGCATCAGGACAGGCCAGATGTGGGCGGGGCTGATCGAGAACGGCATGATGGTTCCTGAAAATAGGGAGGGAGGTCATGAAAGGCAGTTTGAAAACGCAACCATCATTCTGCCCGTATGGATTTGCTCTAGCGCATCGGCGCGAAAACCGGAATCGATTTTCGACAGGTTTCGGTAAAGCTGCATTCAGCCGCTACGCAACGCATCCGCCCTGATTTTGTTCCGCAGGCTTCGTTTCCTTTTTGTACTCATTTTTTCACGGCATCCTCTTCCCTTTGCGCGTGACTCCCTCCATATTTCGCCCATGGCCAGATCACCGAAAAATCCCTCGCCCTCGAACTCCGGCTTCGAGGAAGCCCCGCAATCGTCGTTTGAAGGCGCGCCGCTCAGCGGCAGCGTCGCCGACTGGGTGAAGCAGCTTGAGGCGGAGGCAGAGGCGGGCTCGGTGGAAACCCAGCGCGAAATCGCCTCGAAAGCGGGTAAGCACCGCAAGAAGATCGAGATCGAGGCCCGCAAGGAAGCGGAAAAGGCAGCCACCAAAACCGCAAAGAACACCACGACCTCCAAGACCGCGCGCGGTGTTTCCATCGGCGCATCGAGCGATCCGAAAACCCGCGCCGCTGCCGGTCTCAATCCGGTTGCGGGCATGGACGTGTCGCTGGAGGAAGCCGCCAATCTCGCGCCTGGCGCCGTCACCGCCACGGTGGATGCGCTGTCGAAACTGATCGAGAGCGGCAATCCGCTGTTCAAGGACGGCAAGCTCTGGACACCGCACCGCCCGGCCCGGCCGCCGAAATCGGAAGGTGGGGTCGCCATCCGCATGGCCTCGGACTACAAGCCGGCCGGCGACCAGCCGACGGCCATCAGTGACCTCTTGGAAGGCATCAATTCCGGCGAGCGCAGCCAGGTCCTGCTCGGTGTCACCGGCTCGGGCAAGACCTTCACCATGGCCAAGGTGATCGAGGCCACACAGCGCCCGGCCGTCATCCTCGCCCCCAACAAGACGCTGGCCGCGCAGCTCTATTCGGAGTTCAAGAACTTCTTCCCCGACAATGCGGTGGAATATTTCGTCTCCTACTACGATTATTACCAGCCGGAAGCCTATGTGCCGCGCTCCGACACCTTCATCGAGAAGGAATCCTCGATCAACGAACAGATCGACCGGATGCGCCACTCCGCCACCCGCTCGCTGCTGGAGCGCGACGACTGCATCATCGTCGCCTCGGTGTCGTGCATCTACGGTATCGGCTCGGTGGAAACCTATACGGCCATGACCTTCCAGATGCAGGTGGGCGACCGGCTGGACCAGCGCCAGCTTCTCGCCGACCTCGTGGCCCAGCAATACAAACGCCGCGACATGGATTTCCAGCGCGGTTCGTTCCGGGTGCGCGGTGATACCATCGAAATCTTCCCCGCCCACCTTGAAGATGCCGCCTGGCGCATCTCGATGTTCGGCGACGAGATCGATTCCATCACCGAATTCGACCCGCTGACGGGCCAGAAGACCGGCGACCTGCAATCGGTCAAGATTTACGCCAATTCGCACTATGTCACCCCGCGCCCGACGCTGAACGGCGCGATCAAGTCGATCAAGGAAGAGTTGAAGGTCCGCCTCGCCGAACTTGAGAAAGCAGGACGACTGCTGGAAGCCCAGCGACTGGAACAGCGCACCCGCTACGATATCGAGATGCTGGAAGCGACCGGCTCCTGCGCCGGCATCGAGAACTATTCGCGTTACCTCACCGGCCGTAACCCCGGCGAGCCGCCGCCGACCCTGTTCGAATATATCCCCGACAACGCCCTGCTCTTCATCGACGAAAGCCACGTCTCCGTCAGCCAGATCGGCGGCATGTATCGCGGCGACTTCAGGCGCAAGGCAACGCTGGCCGAATATGGCTTCCGCCTGCCCTCCTGCATGGACAACCGGCCGCTGCGCTTCGAGGAATGGGATGCGATGCGCCCGCTCACCGTCGCGGTTTCGGCCACACCCGGCTCATGGGAAATGGAGCAATCGGGCGGCGTCTTCGCCGAACAGGTCATCCGCCCCACCGGCCTCATCGATCCGCCGGTGGAAGTACGTTCCGCCCGCAGCCAGGTGGACGACGTTCTCGGTGAAATCCGCGAGACCGCCGCCAAGGGTTACCGCACGCTCTGCACCGTGCTGACCAAACGCATGGCCGAGGATCTGACCGAATATCTGCATGAACAGGGCGTCCGCGTCCGTTACATGCACTCGGATATCGACACGCTGGAACGCATCGAGATCATCCGCGACCTGCGCCTCGGCGCTTTCGACGTTCTCGTCGGCATCAACCTGCTGCGCGAAGGCCTCGATATCCCCGAATGCGGTTTCGTCGCCATCCTCGATGCCGACAAGGAAGGCTTCCTGCGCTCGGAAACCTCGCTGATCCAGACCATCGGCCGCGCCGCCCGTAACGTCGACGGCAAGGTCATCCTTTATGCCGACAATATCACCGGCTCGATGAAACGGGCGATGGAGGAAACCTCCCGCCGCCGCGAAAAGCAGATGGCCTATAATGCCGAACACGGCATCACGCCGGAATCGGTCAAGGCAAAAATCTCGGATATTCTTGATTCTGTTTATGAGCGAGATCACGTAAGGGCCGATATTTCTGGCACTTCCGGCAAGGGCTTCGCCGATGGTGGCCATCTGGTCGGCAACAATCTCCAGTCCCACCTCAACGCGCTGGAAAAATCCATGCGCGACGCCGCCGCCGATCTCGACTTCGAAAAGGCCGCGCGCCTGCGCGACGAAATCAAGCGCCTCAAGGCCGCCGAACTGGCGACCATGGACGATCCCATGGCCAAGGAGGAGGCCCGCGCCGTTGAAGGCGGCGGAAAAAACAACAGACGCAGCCACTTGTCGATCTCCCCTTCTGAGGGTGAGACGTCCGGCAGGACAGAGGCGGTTGCCGCAACGAACGAAAGCGGCAAGTCCCTCTTCGCCAAACCCTCGCTGGATGAAATGGGCCCCGGCTCTGACGGGGGAAAACCGCTGTTCCGCAGGAACACACTGGACGAGATGACGGTGGGCAGGACCGAAAAACCCGTGCGCGGCGCTGTGCCCGACAAGCCCGAAACCGAACCCGGCAAACGGTTCTCACCGCTTCTCGAAGGCCAGCCCGAACGGACCACGGATGATCCGCGGCCGCTGGTGCGTGGCAAGATCGGCGCGGGTTCCTATGAGGATGCCGGCGAACAGAAGCGCAAGAGCCGGACCAAGGGCAAGACGGGCCGGCCGGGGCGGTGAAGGCTGGGCTGCCGTCGCAGCTCACCATCGCTGCGACCGTCCATGGCCTTTATAAAATGACCAGCAGGGAGACATGGCATGGATCGAAAAAATCTGGCGACCCTATGCATCTTCCTTTCCTGCAGCACCGCCTTTGCCGGAGAGATCGAGGACGCCACGTTCCACAGTGCCGCCCTCAACGCGCCCTTGCCCGTCAACATTTATCGACCGGATGGCACGCCGCCCGAAAACGGCTGGCCGGTGCTTTATCTCCTGCACGGCCATGATGGTGACCAGAACAGCTGGCGGGATCTCGGCAATATCGAAAAGACGCTGGACACGCTGATCGCCGCCGGCACCATTCGCCCGCTGGTGGTCGTCATGCCGGGCGTCAAGAACAGCTGGTACGTGGATTCCGCCGCTGTCGGCGGCCCCGGCGACTACGAGACGACCCTGACCGGCGATCTGCGCCACCAGATCGAGAAAACGCTGCCTGTGCGGAAAGATCGCGAAGGCCGCGCCATCGCCGGCCTCTCCATGGGCGGTTCCGGCGCCCTGCATCTCGCCTATGGCCATGAAGACCTCTATGGCGCCGTGGCCAGCCTGTCGGGCGCCATCTGGCAGAATGTTCCCGCCTCCGATCTCGACAAGACGCCTGCCGAATTAAAGCTCATTCAGGACAGCGCTTTTTTCCACCGGGTCGACCGCGCGACCGTCACCAGCGGCATCGTGCTGCCATCCACCGGCGATCATTTCTCCGGCGCCTTCGGCACCCCTTTCGACGCAAGACTGTTTAATGAAAAGAACGTCTTCACGCTCGTCGCGCAACACGTCGCCGAAAGCCAGGATTTGCCTGCCACCTATCTGACGGTCGGCGACGATGACGGCTTCTTCCTATGGCGCGGCGCCATCGCCCTGCACGAAACGCTTCAGGCCGACAAGCGTAAATCCGAATTGCGGATCACCGATGGCGATCATGTCTGGTCCGTCTGGAAGGTCTCGATCATTGATGCACTGAAGTTCATCGATGGCGAGTGGGACAAGACAACCGACGTCGCGAAGGATTGACCCGCCCGCTGGCGCTATCCAGCACGGCTTCCGGCCCGTTTCTTCCCGGCTTTCCCCGCCAGGTTCAATGCCACCGCTGCCCGGATCAGCGCAATCAGCGCCTCCTCGTCAATCTCATCACCCTCGTGAAAGTCGATCGCCCGCCGTGTATTGCCCTCAAGGCTCGAATTGAACAGGCCGGCAGGATCCGCCAGCGAGGCGCCCTTCGCGAATGTCATCTTCACGGCGTTCTTGTAGATCTCGCCGGTGGAGATGATGCCCGCATGCTCCCAGACCGGCACGCCGCGCCACTTCACCTCTTCCGTCACATCCGGATCGGCCTTCAAAATCAGTGCGCGGATATGTGCAAGCGTCTCGCCCCGCCAGTCCCCGAGCTCCGCTATCTTCCGGTCGATGAGAACCGACGGCGCGGTCTCCTCCGCATCTTTTTCCACCGTGTTTTTGACCATGACTTCCTCCAGATTTCGCCGCACCTGCGCTCCCGGCGCCAGCATAGACCAAATTTTCATTTCATCCCATGCGGAACCAAATTCGCGCTTCGCCGTTTCTTCACCGAACGCAAGGTTCAGCATACAAAGGGAAGAAACATCATGAAAATCAAGGTCATCGCTCTCGCTGCCGCAGCAGCGCTCTCCTCTTCCGTGGCTTTTGCCCAGACGGCCACCACGGCTCCTGCTGTCGGCGCTGACGCAACCTTGTCCGGTCCCGGCATCACTATGGGCACCAAGGCCACCGGCCCGCTGAAGTTCGTCAATGTCCAGAAAACCGACCTCACCGCCTCCCAGCTCGACGGTCTGGATATCTATAACGCCCAGAACGAAAATATCGGTGAAATCGAAGACGTCGTCATCGGCGACGGCAAGTCTGTGATCGGTCTGGTCGCCAGCGTCGGCGGTTTCCTCGGCATCGACAAGAGCTATGTGGTGCTCGACCCGGCTTCCGTCGCGGTTCATAACGACAACGGCACCTGGAAAGCCTATGTCGACACCACCAAGGAAGCGCTGCAAAACGCGCCCAAGCTCGACTACGACAAGCTTGACGACTGATTCCCCTGCAGTCGCAAGCTTGACCCCCGCGATCCGTCATCGCGGGGGTTTTTCTTGAGTGGGTTCAGCGGCGCAACCGTCAATCCTGCGCGCACGGCGCTTGCCTTGCCGCCCGCCTCTCGCCTATCTTCGGCGCGAAAGACACCAAGGATCGATGCGTGCCCGCCAAAAATCTCTCTTCCTTCGCCATCCTCACGGCCACAATATTGCTGAGCGCCGTTCCGTTGTCAGCACAGGCGGCCGACTGGAAACCCGCCGAGCAAATAAAAACCTATGCGATCAGCGGCGATACCGGCGGAGCACTTTACCAGTCCATCGGCGAGCGCGGCCCGACCGCAGGCGTGCAGGCCATTGCCCACACCACCTTCAAGCTGACATGGCGTCGGGATTATCGCCCGCAGCCGGATGGCGCCTGTGTGCTGGCGACGGCCCGGCCCAATCTCACCATCATCTATACCTGGCCGAAAGCGCCGGCCAAGTTACCGCAAGCTGTCGCCGCCAGCTGGAAAACCTTCATTTCCGGCGTGGAAACCCATGAACGTGTGCATGGCGAACACATTCTCGACATGGTGAGGAAGATCGAGGCCTTCAGCACTGGCCTCAGGGCGGAAAACGATCCGAACTGCCAGAAGGTTCGCGTTGTCCTGCAGCAGCGGCTGGGCGAGCTTTCCAACGAACAGCGCCTGCGTGGACGCGATTTCGACCGGGACGAGCTTTCCCCGGGTGGCCGGGTGCACCAGCTCATTCTCGCGCTGGTCAACGGTCCCTGACAGAGCAGCGAAGCGATTGAAGCGCGAAAGCTACTCCGCCGCCTCGCCTTTCAGCAATGGTTCGGCGAGCGTTATGCTCTCCAGCTCGTAGGAATAGCCTTCCAGCATCGTGTAGGCCTGCTCGATCGCCTCGATCTGTGCTTCCGCATTGCGGATGGCTTCGGCGATGGACTGGCTGCGGGCGCGCAGCATGGAACTGAGCACATCGGTCTCCGGCTTCCTGCCCAGCCGGTCCATATGTTTGCGGACCCGGGTGCGGTGGCGTTCCAGCTCGAGAATATGGAAGCGGCTTTTCAGAATATCGTCGGTCAGCTTGCGACGCATGGCGGCCACGGGGTCGAAGCTGCCGGGCTCGCGCTCGTCCAGAATGAATTCATTGACCAGCGTTTCGAGCATCAGCAGGCCCTTGAGATCCTTGGCATCGGCCAGCTGCGGATCGTAACCGGTATCGTCGAACACCTTTCGCCGCACCGGATCCTTCAAAAGCTCGTAGGCCGTCTGCAGGCGGGCGAACTGCTCACCATCGCCGCCGCTGTCGGGATGGGCGGCCTTGGCAACCTTCCGATAGGCCGACTTGATCGCCGCCTCGTCGGCATCGCGTTCCACGCCAAGCAAAACATAAGGATCGATCACAAAAACACCTTCAAACGCAAACTGTTACCCGCGCGCCTTACACCATCCCCGTACGGCGCACGGGCGGATCATAAGCCAAATCCACCCTCACGGCACCCCGACCCGGCGCTTAAACCCGCAACAGCCACACAAAAGCCTTGCGGCATGCGCCGTCACGACCGGCGGAAAAGCCCTTGATACCGAAATTTGTCGGACCCAAGGCGACTATAATCACGGGCGGGACAAAATTGTGGAAAGCGACGACGAAACATGATCCGCATCGCGTGCCATGCATATCGCAACCCATCGCGACATGCATGGCACGGGGCGTAACCGGCGTGTTTTCAGGGGGTTATGGTGGAACGTCGCCAACGGGTGTAAGCTTAACTTTTGGATCTGAAGGGAGGAATGATCCGATGCCGCAAACCATTACCCAGACCGTCACGGACTATGTGCATGCCATGGCCTATGCGGATGAAGGCCTGATGCGTGATGTTTTCGATCCGCGCGCCAATATCGTCGGGACTTTCGAGGGCGAGACCGAATGGCTGTCGCTCGAGGATTTCGTCGACCAGATGCGAAAAAGCGACCGCGGCCTGCCAGACCACGACCCCACCTTCGAAATCCTCGGCATCGACAAGGAAGGCGACAGCGCCTCGGTGAAACTGGAGACGCGTTTCGACGGCATGGATTTCTACGAATATCTGTCTTTGCTGGAACGCGACGGCAACTGGTCGATCGTGCACAAACTTTACCACATCAAGCCCTAGCCATTGAGGCAGGCGGCGACAGAATACTGATGGGGGAAGGCCAAGCCGTTGAAAATACTGGTGCCCCCGGCAGGGTTCGAACCCGCGACCCCCTGATTACAAATCAGGTGCTCTACCAACTGAGCTACAAGGGCAATCCAGTGCCTTGCCAACTATCAGATTCTGACTTCGTGTAAAGCGAAAATTGTCCGCATGCCATCGGTGGACATGTTTTCCACACCAAGCCCGCGGGACGGCTGGCATGGCCGCAATCGCAGCGAAAGGCCTGAAAAATAAGCGAAGTATTTACGTGCTGCGCCTAAAATAGCGATAACCCATAACCATCCCAGCGGGAATAACGCATCCGATGCGCGCAAGCATACAGAAAATACAGCTGACAGGCACGATCATCATCGCCGTGAGTTCCATCCTGCTGGCCACACTTGCCGCGCTGCCGAGCGTTTCCAACTATCTGCGTTATCGCAACAATGCCGAGCAGCTGAGCCGCTTCGAAACCGCTCTCCATTCCGCCTGGCTGGTATCGGCCGAACGCGGCCCTGCCAACAATCTGATGGGAGCATCTTCTGCGGATGCAAAGCTGGTGCAAGGGCTTGCTGCTGCACGCAAAGCGACGGACGACAGGCTGTCTCAGCTCGAAGCTGCCTTCGCCGTGGAGATGAGGGCTCAGCCCGAACTGGCGAAAGCGCTCGCCGAAACCCGCCGAAAATTGGCGCAATCGCGAGAGGCGGTGGATCAGGTGGCCGCACTTGCGCCCGATGCACGCAGCTACAGCGCCATGTCCAATGCCATTCAATTGATGTTCAAGGCGGCGGATAGCGTCAACCTGCTTCGCGGCAGGGCAGCGCGCGCCATCATCATGAAGACGCCTGATGTAGCGATCGACATCGCAATGACCGGCACGGCCGGCGTCATGCGGGACAGGATCGGCCGCCTTGGCTCTTACGTGGTCATGAGCCTGCAGGCAAACTCACAGGACAAATTAAGCTATCGCGCAAAATTCGACACCGAGATGCAGAGCCTCATGCTGCTGAAATCATCGCTGTGGAACTATACCGCCGCTTATCTGTCGACACCGCGCCTCGACAAGGCATTTCGCGATTTTGAAACATACTACTTCGGCCAGGCCCTTCGCTACGCGCAGAACACGATCGCGATCGTCATGCCATCCGCCCGTCCAAGCGTTCGTGGTTTCTCGGAAAATTACATTCTCGGCATGCGGTCATCGGATACGCTGCGTGACCTTATTCTCGCTGAAACCCGGGCAAGGATCGAAAAGAAGAAGCAGGAGGCGCTGATCTATGGCGGGGTTTCGCTGTTCATCGCCTGCATCGCGGTTTTGGTCCTGCTACGGCTCGCATCGGTCTACAGGACAGCGCTGTTCCAGCCCATGCAATCTGTCCGGGCGCAGATTGCCGCGATTGCCGATGGCGATCTCTCCGAAGCGAGCTATCAGGATAAAGTTGCACCCGAAGTGAAGAAGATGTTCCAGGAACTCGATTTCCTGCGCGAGCAGCTACGCCAGAAGGGGGAAATGGAGAACCAGCAGCGGGCGCTGGCCGAACAGTTGCGCACGCTTTCCGAAACCGACGCCCTGACCGGCGTATTCAACCGCCGCGCATTGGAAAAAGCCGTTCGCGCGATGCTGACCGGCGAAGACCAGTTTCAGGCTCTTGGCGTCATGATTGTTGACATCGATCATTTCAAATCCATCAACGACAGATATGGCCATGCCATGGGCGACCTCGCGCTGCAAAAGACTGCGGGGTTACTAAGGGGTGCTTTGCGCAAGCACGATATTCTGGCAAGGTATGGTGGCGAGGAATTCGTTGTCGTCCTGCAGGATGTCAGCCATGCCACGGCGACAGCCACCGCCGACCGGCTTCGCCGGCTGATCGAAGCCCAGATTGTCGATGAACAAAGCGGATTGTCGCTCACGGCAAGTTTCGGCGTTGTCTGGCAGGAAGCGCGCACGATCAACAGCTGGGACGAGCTGATCGCCATTGCCGACGACCGGCTTTACGAAGCCAAGCGCGCCGGCCGAAACAGGGTCTGGGCAACATACTTTCCGAAGGTCGCCAACGGCTAGCCGGCCGAGCCTCAGGCTAGATCAAATCCAGTGTCATCACCACCGGGCAATGGTCCGAGGCCTTGGGGCGGTCCCAGCCGGTGCGCGGATAACGCTCCACCTCCTGCCCCGGCGGAAACACGGTGCGATAAGGCTGGCCGGCGCGGATGATTTCGGGAACCCTTGTGGCGTTGATCTGCGCAAGATGCGGGGAAAGCCAGATATAATCGAGCTGGCACAGGTGTTGTTCCTGCGGCCCGCGGGAATGATAAAGCGTCCAGCGATCCATCACGTCGCGGCGCGACATCGGATTGGTCACAAACCCGTCAGCCGTGAAGATATCGAGCGCGCTCCTCGCCTCTTCGACGGGGTTGAAGCTGTAGCCATTGCGCCTGTCGCCGGAAATCACGACGCGCTCCTGATAATCGTTCATGTCGCCGCAGATAGCGAAATTCTTGTTGCGGGTATTGCCGGCGCCCCAGCGGTTTTCAATGATGCGACGAACCGCCATGGCCTCCGCCTCACGGATCGGCATGGTGGCGAGCCGGGCATCGACCGGATCGCGGGCATTGGTCATGGATTTGAAATGCGTGACGTAAAGCGTCAGCGGCTTGCCGCCGATCCTCAGATCGATTTCCAGACAATCCCGTTTGAAGATCTTGTCGTCGATCTGGTTTGTGGCGGCAAGTGCAGGATTGAAGAGATCGAGATTGCGATAGGTCAGCGCCGCATGGCTCTTGATATCGACCACCTCGATCCTGTCGCCGTCCCGCGTCTCCTCGCGCATGACAACTGCGACATCGATGCCGCGGCTGTCATTGCCCTCGACCAGATATTTCTGCAGGTAGCCATTGCCGACCATGCGATAGAGATAGCCATATTCGAAGGCCTGCAGCGCGGCCATGTTGTCCACTTCCTGAAGGCAGAGGATATCGGCATCCGCATCGGCGATGGCCAGCGCCGAAAGCTGGCGCGTATCGTCGGTGGAAGACACCATCCGCGCGCTTTCCAGCGCCTGATAGGTAGCCTCGTCCCTGATATCGAAAAGCTGGATCGCCCTGTCGCGCCGCGTCTGGTTGCGAAAGCCGGTGAAATCGAAACGGGTGAGGAGATTTTCGATATTGAAGGTGGCAAGCCGAAGCGACATGAATGATCCCTGTTTTGAATACCAAGATTAGCGATTCCAGACCCGTTTCGCCAGTGGAGTGTTCTCGCACGAGTGCGGCGCTGCCTACCTCTTTCCCATTGCTGAATTTCTCTCCGTCATACCGGCCCTGAGCCGGTATCCAGCCAGCCCAAGTCCTTGGGCTGAAAGGACTCTCTCGCCGCGCAGACGCGCGTCGGCTGGATTCCGGCTCAGGGCCGGAATGACGGGGAACCCAATAAAATAGGAGAAGCGAGATCTGCCGTATTATTGCATCGACAGGTCGCCCGTGACACCACCTCTAAAGCCGCCACGCCGCGCGAATGGCCACTGGCAGACGGTCCCCGACTGCAACCGCTTCGCGCGAATAGGCCCTCAGCACCTGCCCATCCGGCAGGTCGAGACGCAGGGCATAACGCTCGCCCTCATAAAGAACCGAGGTGACGGTGCAGGCGATGCCCTCCGCATCCCGCACCACATCCTGCGGCCGAACGAGAATATCCGCCTGCGGCGATCCGGTTCCGCTCTCCATCGCCGCCCGAAGTTCTGCCCAACCAAAGTCGCGCGAAGTCCCTTCCGGCACCGGCAATGTCACGATCGCCCCCTGCCCCACCAGCGAGCCGACCAGCCTGCCCTCGGGCCGCGCATAAAGCTCCGCTGGTTGCGCGACCTGCAACAGCTTGCCCTGCGACATCACGGCGACATCGGTTGCCAGCGCCATGGCTTCCGCCTGATCGTGGGTGACATAAATCATCGTCGCGCCGGAGCGGATGTGGAACTCGCGAAACGTCTCCTCCATCTCCTGCCGCAGATGCCGATCGAGATTGGCGAGCGGCTCATCGAGTAGCACCACGTCAGGCTCGGTAACAAGGCAGCGGGCGAGCGCCACGCGCTGCCGCTGGCCACCGGACAATTCGGCGGGACGGCGATCGGCGAAGCTCTCGAGGCGGACGGCGGCAAGCGCCTGGCGCACCTTCTCGCGATATTTCTCGCCCGAAATACCGCGCACCTTCAAGGGATAACCGGCATTGTCGGCAACCGACATATGAGGCCACAGCGCATAGGACTGGAACACCATCGCCATGTTGCGCCGCTCCGGCGGCACCATGCTGCCGGCATCGGCCAGCACCCGCTCACCGAGCAGGATGGAACCGTCGGTCGGCTGTTCAAAACCGGCGATCATGCGCAGCACCGTCGTCTTGCCGCAGCCGGAAGGCCCGAGCAAAGCGAGAAAACCGCCGTCACGTACCGTCAGCGACACATCGTCCACGGCTGGTTTCGAACCGGCACCGAAACTCTTCGACAGGCGGTTGAGGATCAGTTTCGCCAAGGGACCACTCCTTTCGGCAGATAGCGCCCCAGAATTTCCAGCAGAGCCATGAGGAAAATCACCATGATGACGACAAGCACCGAAAGTGCCGAGGCAAGATCGAAGCTGCCGCTGTCATCGAGATTGTAGATGAGCACGCCGAGCGTCTGGGTGCCGGCCGACCACAGCAGCGCCGAGACCGTCAGCTCATTGCAGGCGATCAGGAAAACGAGGATGACCGATGCCCCCGCCGCAGGCCCGACCAGCGGCAGGATGATATCCTTCAACCGTCGCCAGAAACCGGCGCCGGAGAGCCTTGCTGCCTCTTCCAGTGACGGATCGAATTGCAGGAAGGCGCTGACCATGGGTTTGAGGCTGACAGCGAAGAAGGAGGAGAAATAGGCGAGCAGAATGATCCAGATCGTGCCGTAAAGCGTGATGCCGACAAGCGGGATGGGAGCGGCGAAAAGCAGCACGAAGGAGACGGAAATCACCACCCCCGGCAGCGCATAGGGAATATCGACCAACGCCGAGAGCAGGAACATGAAACGGCTCTTGCCGCGCACTAGAAAATAGGCCGTGAGCACCGTCACCGCCAGCAGGGAAAGCGAGGTGGCCGTCGCCAAAAATAGCGAATTGCGGAAGGCGGTACGCGTCACGCTCTGGCGGTAAAGCAATTCTTCATAGGCATGCAGCGTCGCGGTCTTGAGGTTGAGCGGCACGCCATAGGCGGGCGCGAGCGAGCTTGCCACCAGCGCCGTCAGCGGCGCCACAAGCATGAAGAACAGCACGAGCCACAGGGCAAGCTCCGCCGGTACCCGCCACAGCCCAAGCCGGAAGGTCGCCGCCTTGCCGGAAAGACCGATGATGCGATAGTCCCTGCCCTTCATCGCCCGTTCCTGAAGCGCAAGCCCGGCCACGGAGATGATGGCGATCATGGTGGAGAGAATGGCGATATCGCCGAATGTGCTGGTGCCGAAACTGGCAAAACGACTGTAGATGAGCGTCGGCAGGGTGAAGATCGAGGCGGGAATGCCGAGGATCGCCGGAATGCCGAAATTGCCGACACTGGAGACGAAGGAGATCGCCGCCCCGGCGATCAATCCCGGCGTCGACAGCGGCAGGATGATATCGAACAGCACGCGGCGCGGTGAAGCGCCGGAGAGCTTGGCGGCCTCGATGCCATCCTGCGGCAAGGCCAGCAGACCGGCGCGCAGCGACAGATAGACGAGCGGTGCATGTTGCACGCCGAGCAGAAGCGCGATGCCCGCAATCGAATAAAGCGGCTGCGGCGATCCCATCGGCGGCGCAAGGCCGAAGGCCTTCAACAGCGTGCTCGAAGGACCGGTCATGCCGATCCACGACAGCGCCGTCACCTGCGGCGGGATCATCATCGGCAGCATGAACAGGAAACTCAGGATCGACTTGCCGCGGATGTCGCAGAGCGTCAGCGCAAGTGCGAAAGCGCCGCCGATCAAAAGCGAAATCAGCATGCCGAAAAACGAGGTGGAGAGCGTGTTCAACGCCGCATCCCAAAGGGCGGGATCGGCGAGAAGTCGCCATATGTCACCATTAAGTGACGATATGATACCGGTATAGGCGAGCCGCCCTAGCGGCAGGGCGCTGAGCGCAAAAACAACGCTGACCACAAAAGGAAACAGCCAGCGCGGCTGGCTGCTTCCATAGGCATTGGAACGGGTCATTCCGCTTTATCAGCCCTTGGAGCCGAAAATATCGGAGAAGGTCTTCAGGTCCTGTTCGGAGTTCTTCAGCGCATCAGCAGCGCTGAGCGGCAGAACCTTGATCTTGTCGCGGGCCGGGAAGCCTTCCGGCATGCCGGCATCGGCACGAACAGGGATGTAGCCGAGCTTGACGAAGCCCTGCTGGCCTTTTTCCGAAAGCACGTAGTCAACGAACTTCTTGGCGGCTTCCTCGTGCTTGGTGCCCTTGATGATCGCGACCGGCTCGGTGACGGCCGAAACACCCTCTTCCGGGAAAACGAACTCGACCGGCGCGCCCTTGGCCTTTTCGCGGATCGGCATGTAATCGACGACCACGCCATAGGCCTTTTCGCCCGATGCAACGGACTTCAGAACCGCGCCGTTGCCGCCGCCGGCAATGGCGTCATTGGCCTTCAGCTGCTTGTAATAGTCCCAGCCGAGACCATCGGCAGCAGCAAGCGTCTGCGCATGGATCAGCGCCGCACCCGAGGTCAGCGGGCTCGGCATGGTCACGAGACCCTTGGCTTCAGCCTTGGCCAGATCCTTCCAGCTCGTCGGCTTCATCGCGGCAGCGGTGTTGTACATGATGCCCGTCGTGATGAGCTTGGTGGAGTAATAGAAGCCGTCCGCATCATAAAGCGAAGCATCGATGTTCTTGGCTTCGGCAGACTTGTGGGCCAGCAACTGGCCAGCCTGCTTCATGCGCTCGAGCATCACGGTGTCGGCAATCAACAGCACGTCGGCAACCGGATTGCCGGCGCTGATCTCGGCCATCAGCTTGGCCATGATCTTCGGCGTTCCGTCACGCACCCATTCGACTTCAAGACCGGGATTGGCGGCCTTGAAACCATCAACGGTCGCCTGCGCGTCCTCGTTCGGCTGGCTGGTATAGAGCACCAGATCGGCGGCATTGGCAGCGGTGGCGATGAAGCCGAGCGATACGATGGCGGTGAAAGCGGAGAGCAGCGTTTTCATGGGTCCAGTCCCTGTTGTTTGGTGGGACCGCTAAAACATGATTGCATAACATGTATGTGACAGGCAGGATTTTTGGGAGTGGGATCTGTTGGCGCCATCGTGGTGAGGAGTAACAATGCCCCTTATCAATCGCGGCTTACCCCCCTCTGCCCTGCCGGGCATCTCCCCCTCAAGGGGGGAGATCGGCAAAAGGCGCTGACACCCCTTCATTTTCAACTGTTGAGATAGGCGATACCTTAACCGCGAGTCGATCTCCCCCCTTGAGGGGGAGATGTCCGGCAGGACAGAGGGGGGTAAGCCGCACCCTCCACCGCTGCCGAGAACCGCCGCCCTCAAATCGCCGGCAGCGCCTCGCCCGTTTCCGCCTGCGCCGTTGCGATCAACCGGCCAAGCCGCTTCATGCCCTCCTCGATCATCGCCTCGTTGGCGCAGGAGAAGCTGATGCGCAGCGTATTCGTGCCGGAGCCATCCGCAAAGAAGGCACGGCCGGGAACGAAGGCGACCTTTTCCGTGGCGATGGATTTCGCCAGCAGAGCTGCGCCGTCCATCCCCTCAGGCAGCGTCACCCAGATGAACATGCCACCTTCCGGCTTCGTCCAGCGCGTACTCTTCGGCATGTATCTGTCGAGCGCGGCCAGCATCGCGTCGCGGCGGGCGCTGTAAGCGGCCTTGATCTTGGCGACTTGCTTGTCGAAACCGCGCGAGGCGACACGTTCGATGGCGATCTGGTTGATGGTGGAGGAATGCAGGTCAGCGGCCTGCTTCATCAGCACCAGCTTGCGGATGACAGGGGCAGAAGCGACGATGTAACCGACGCGAAGGCCAGGTGCGAGCGTCTTCGAAAAGCTGCCGCAATAGATGGTACGGGTGTTCTCGATGCCGCCCGAGCGGGCGATGTCGAGCGCCATGATCGGCGGAACAGCCTCGCCATCGTAACGCAGCGACTGATAGGCGGCGTCTTCGATGACGGCGATATCGAGTTCATCGGCCAGCGCCAGAACCTTTTCACGGCCGGCGAGATCGACAGTTTCGCCGGTCGGATTGGAGAAATCGGCCGAGAGATAAGCGAACTTCACCGCACCGCCGAGCTTGGCGGCATTCTCACGGTAGGTCTCGGGCGTGCGGTTGCCGCCGGGGTTCAGCTGGTCGTAATTCGGCTCATAGGCGTTGAAGGCAGAAAGCGCGCCGAGATAGGTCGGCCAGGTGACCAGCGCCGTATCCTTCGGCGACAGGAACAGCTTGCCGAGATAATCGAGACCCTGCTGCGAACCGGAAACGATGAAGACGTTATCGGCGGTGCAGTCGATGCCGATTTCGGCCATTTCGCCTGCCAGCCATTCGCGCAGCGGCTTGTAACCTTCGCTCACCGAATATTGCAGCGCCGAGTTTACCTGCGAACCCGAAAAAATTTCCGCATAAGCCTGCTGGAATTCCTCTGCGGGGAAAAGAGCCGGGTCCGGAATACCACCGGCAAAGGAGATGATATCGGGCTGCTCGAGCAGCTTCAGCAACTCACGGATTTCGGACGCTTTCATGCGCGAAGAGCGCGTGGCGAAAATTTGTTCCCAATTGAGCATGGGTACGTTTCCTCTTGTGTCGTTTTTATGCGTGCATCTTTACAGAAATGTCGATACGTCAGCAATACTGACTTATCAGTTTTTCGAATTATTTCTGCCTCCCTGCACCTTGCCCGCAACCGACCTGCCTTAAGGCCCGATTTTGCGGACAAAGCCAAATACACCCTTGCGCAAAGCTTCACAATCACACCTTTGCGATTGACGCGGCATGGTTTTCCAGCTGGATTGCGCGCGCGCCGCAACGCGGCCAAAGCATCATGGGAGTTTGACGACATGCTGAAAAATATCGACCCGGCGCTGAATGCCGATGTCCTGCACGCGCTGCGCGCCATGGGTCACGGCGATACGCTGGTAATCTCCGACACCAACTTCCCCTCCGATTCGGTTGCCCGCCACACCACCGTCGGCAAGGTGCTGCATATCGACAACGTCTCCGCAGCCCGCGCCATGAAGGCGATCCTCTCCGTCCTGCCGCTCGACACGCCGCTGCAGCCTTCCGTCGGCCGCATGGAAGTGATGGGCGCGCCGGATCAGCTGGAGCCAGTACAGGTGGAAGTGCAAAAGGAAATCGACGCCGCGGAGGGAAAATCCGCGCCCATGTACGGCATTGAGCGCTTCGCCTTCTACGAGCAGGCAAAAAAAGCCTATTGCGTCATCAGCACGGGCGAAACCCGATTTTATGGCTGCTTCCTTCTGACGAAGGGTGTCATTCCACCGGCGAAGTAAGGCCAAAAACGGGAAAATTGCGCCGGCCGCCCACCTTCATGACAATTTCAAGTTGTTATGGCAAAAACTTCCACTAGGCTTGAAAAACCAACCGGAGGTGTGCGGATCATGACCCAATATGTCCTGGCGTTCTGGAATGTCGAAAACCTGTTTGCGCCGGAGGGTTATCCGGCGCGAGAGCCGTGGATTGCCGAGCGGCTGAAGAACGATCTGAAAGGCTGGACCGAGGACCTGTTCAAAACCAAGGTCAAACAGCTCGGTCTGATCATAAGCCAGATCGGCGGCGCGGGACCGGATCTGCTCGGTGTCTGCGAAGTCGAGAACCGTTTCGTTCTGGAGACGCTGGCGGAACATCTGAACGACCTCATGCCCGCGCGCTCCTACCGGGTCGTGCATGCCGATTCCAGCAAGGATCAGCGCGGCATCGATACCGCCTTCATCTATGACAGCAAAAAGCTGCTGATCAACGAGAACGAGATTTTCAGCCATTTCGTGATGCGCCGCACCGGCACGCGCGACATTACCCAATGCACCTTCATCACCAAGGGCGGCCGCCAGCTTATCGCGCTCTCCAATCACTGGCCGTCGCGCTCGGGCGGCGCGGTGGAAAGCGCCGGTTTTCGCATGACGGCCGGCGAAACGCTGGGCTACTGGCACCAGCGTATCAGGGAAGAGAAAGGCAACGACATTGCCGTCGTCGCCTTCGGCGACTTCAACGACGATCCTTCCGATGCCTCGCTGCGCTACCACGCCAATTCCACCCGCGAGCGCGACGATGTCGAGAACTCGCAATCGGCCATGTTCTACAATCTCACCTGGAATTACCTGCGCCAGCCGGTGGTCGATTCCGTCGGCACGGCAAGAACGATCTACGGCACGCTCTATTTCAACGGCGATGCCAATATCTTCGATCAGATCCTCGTTTCCCGATCGCTTCTGACCGGTAGCAGCGGCTTCAAGGCGCGTGAGGAAACGGCAAAAATCGAAGCCATTGCCGCCATGGTCAGCCATAGCAAGAACGAGGGGCCGATCCGCTTCGGCCTGTCGAAAGGCGATGCGGTCAAAAACGTCAATCTCGGTGGCTTTTCCGATCACTTCCCGGTTTCGGTGGTTATCGAAGAAGAAGAAGAAGAAGAAGAAGAAGACGCCATCGTGTGATCGAGCACCAGGCACAATGCAAAAAAGGCCGGAGCTTTCGCCCCGGCCTTGCAATCTTCTACAAGCAATGAAGCTTAGTTGACGGCCTTGTCGACCAGCTTGTTCTTGCCGATCCAGGGCATCATGCCGCGCAGCTTGGCGCCGACTTCTTCGATCTGGTGGGAGTCGTTATTGCGACGGATACCCTTGAAGCGAGCGCCGCCGGCCTTCCATTCCTGCATCCACTCGGAGGTGAACTTGCCGGTCTGGATGTCGTGCAGAACGCGCTTCATTTCAGCCTTGGTGTCGGCGGTGATGATGCGCGGACCGGTGACGTATTCGCCCCACTCGGCCGTGTTGGAGATCGAGTAGTTCATGTTGGCGATGCCGCCTTCATAGATCAGGTCGACGATCAGCTTCACTTCGTGCAGGCACTCGAAATAGGCCATTTCCGGTGCGTAACCGGCTTCGACCAGCGTTTCGAAACCGGCGCGGATGAGTTCGACGAGACCGCCGCACAGAACGACCTGTTCGCCGAAGAGGTCGGTTTCGCACTCTTCCTTGAAGTTGGTTTCGATGATGCCCGAACGGCCGCCGCCAACCCCGCAGGCGTAGGAGAGAGCGAGTTCAAGCGCGTTGCCGGAAGCGTTCTGGTGAACGGCAACGAGGCAGGGAACGCCGCCACCCTTCTGGTATTCGCCGCGAACCGTGTGGCCGGGGCCCTTCGGTGCGATCATGACGACGTCGAGCGATGCCTTCGGCTCGATGAGGCCGAAGTGAACGTTGAGGCCGTGTGCGAAAGCGATAGCAGCGCCATCACGGATGTTGCCGGCAATGTCGGCCTTGTAGATGTCGGCCTGGAGTTCGTCCGGCGTCGCCATCATCAGAAGGTCGCCCCACTTGGCGGCTTCGGCAACGGTCATGACCTTGAAGCCGTCGGCTTCGGCCTTCTTGACGGTCGGCGAACCGGCCTTCAGGGCGATGACGACGTTCTTGGCGCCGGAATCCTTGAGGTTCAGCGCATGGGCGCGGCCCTGGGAACCGTAGCCGACAACGACGACATTCTTGGACTTGATGAGATTGAGATCGGCATCACGATCATAATAAACGCGCATTTTATGGTCCTTCCCTAATGCTTGTCTCTCAGTTGTCTGAACCGGAATGTCAGGCGGGTTTGCCGCTGAGTTCCGAATGTACCTTTTCCGTGCCGTAGAGGGTCAGAAAGGCGACGACCGCCTTCTTCGCCCGGGTGGAAAAATCCTTGTCCGGCGCCTCGCCCAAAAGCATGCGCACATGCAGATCCGAAACGATGAGGCCGTAAAAACTGCGATATGCCTCCTCGGCATCATCGAAACGCAGATAGCCGGAGCGGCGACCCGCCTCGATCAGCCCACGCGCCCGCCGGTCGATCTGGCGACGGCCGCGTTCCAGCAGCAGATCGCCGAGCTTCGAACCATCGCGGCTCGCCTGCCCTATCGCCAGACGGTTAAGCGCCAGTGACACGTCACCCGCCAGCACATCCAGCAGATCATGCGCAAAAACCTCGAGGTGGTCAGCAAGCTGCGGTGCTGAAACGCGGTCGCCCGCCTTCTCGAAGGTGCGGACTTTGCTCTGCTGAAAGGTGATCATCGCCGCCAGCAGGCCGTCCCGGTCGCCGAACCACTTATAGAGGCTTTCCTTGGAACAGTTGGCGGCGCGCGCCAGCCCCGATGTGGTGAGCGCTTTCTCGCCGCCCTCAACCAATAGACGCAACGCCTGATCCAGAACGGCGTTCTGGCGCGGCGAAAATTCCTGCGCTGTGATCGGGTCGGAAGCCAAGTCTTTCCACTCCAGGGCTCGATTAATGTACCGTACGGTACGGTTCGAGCGCCATTTAAGCGGAGGCAGCGTTGGGGTCAAGCGGATTCTTCGGGGGAGGACGAGAATTGACGCGGTGCGGTGCAGCGTGAATGCCGGCTTGGGGAGCTTTATCAGGAGGTTTTGTGTTGGTGGCGGATTGATGGTGGGTGGGGCTTTACCCCTCTCTGCCCTGCCGGGCATCTCCCCCTCAAGGGGGGAGATCGGCAGGAGGCCCTAACATCGCTCCATTCGCAAACGCTGAGATGGGCGAGACTCCACCGCGAGTCGATCTCCCCCCTTGAGGGGGAGATGCCCGGCAGGGCAGAGGGGGGTAAGCCACACCCGCCATCGATCCACTAACCGACGCACAACCTTCCCAACTACCCAGCCGCACTGATCTCCCGCGATGCATCGATATCCCGCGACGGCGATAACCCGTAGAAACGGCTATATTCACGACTGAACTGCGACGGGCTCTGGTAACCGACGCGGTGGCCGGCGGTGCCTGCATCCAGCCGCTCCAGCAGCATCAGCCGCCGCGCTTCGTGCAGCCGCAGCTGCTTCTGGTACTGAACCGGCGTCATGGCCGTGATCGTCTTGAAGTGATGATGGAAGGACGAGACGCTCATGCCGATATGATCGGCCAGATCCTCGATACGCAGCTGGCGTGCGAAATTCTCGCGCAGCCAGGCAATGGCGCGGGCGATGCGGTTGCCATGGCTGCCGGCCGCGATGATGTTCATAAGCTGCCCGCCGGCCGGTCCGGTCAGAATACGGTAGAGGATTTCCTGCTCGATCAGCGGCGCCATGGCCGCAATGTCCGCAGGACGGTCGAGCAGGCGCAACAGGCGAATGGCCGCGTCGAGAAGTTCCGGCGTGGCAGTATTGACGACGATGCCGCGCTGCGCATTCGCCGGCTCCGCAGGCGGATCGATGGGCACGCGCCGCATGAGATCGAGCAGTTTTTCGCTGTCGATAGCAAGTGCAATGCAGAAATGCGGAACCTCCCTGCTCGCCTCCACCACCCGCCACGCTACCGGCAGATCAAGCGAGGTCAGGAGATAATCGCCGGCGCCGTAATTGATGGTATCGGTTCCCAGCTGAACGCTTTTCGAGCCCTGGATCACCATGGCGAGACAGGGGCGATAGCTGCCGTGGCATGGGGCGCTGGGCGTCGTGCGGCGGCTGATGCCGAGAGAGTCGATTGCCGTCTGCACCTCGCCGTCCTCGGCGGTATGCCGCGCGGCAATGGAGGCGATCTCCTGATAGACATTGAACGGCAAGGACATGGGGGAAATCCCTTAACTGAAAGCAGAGATGCGGCTGATGCCTTTTATCTAGAAAGCCGCGCGGCCCGCGCAAAGAGTGCCCCACCATATTTTTGCAGGATCGTGCAAAAAGCTCGGAGGATCGCTCTAACGCCGCGTCCCGCTTCCATCGCATATTCCGTCGTCCCCAACTCCCGAAAGGATATTCAGATGGCTATTGCTAGAGGTTACGCTGCGACCGATGCGTCGAAGCCGCTTACCCCGTTCACCTTCGAACGCCGCGAGCCGAATGATGACGACGTCGTCATCGACATCAAATATGCCGGCATCTGCCACTCGGACATCCACACCGTCCGCAACGAATGGAAGAACGCCGTCTACCCGATCGTTCCCGGCCATGAAATCGCCGGTGTCGTGAAAGCCGTCGGTTCCAAGGTCACGAAGTTCAAGGTCGGCGACCATGTCGGCGTCGGCTGCTTCGTCGATTCCTGCATCGGCTGCGCCACCCGCGATCTCGACAACGAGCACTACATGCCCGGCCTCGTCCAGACCTATAATGACGTCGACCCCTTCACGAAGACCGCGACCCATGGCGGTTACTCCGACTCGATCGTCGTCAAGGAAGGTTACGTCCTGTCGATCCCGGACAACCTGCCGCTCGATGCTTCCGCACCGCTGCTGTGCGCCGGCATCACGCTCTATTCGCCGCTGCGCCGCTGGAATGCCGGTCCCGGCCAGAAGGTCGCGATTGTCGGCATGGGTGGCCTCGGCCATATGGGCGTCAAGCTCGGCGCGGCCATGGGCGCGGATATCACCGTTCTTTCCCAGACCCTGTCGAAAAAGGAAGACGGCCTGAAGCTCGGCGCGAAGGACTATTACGCCACCAGCGACGCCTCGACCTTCGAGAAGCTGGCCGGCACCTTCGACCTCATCATCTGCACGGCCGGCGTCGCCATCGACTGGAACGCCTATCTCGGCCTCCTGAAGCCCAAGGGCAGCATGGTTGTCGTCGGTGCGCCGGAACATGCAATCCCGGTGCACGCCTTCTCGCTCATCATCGGCGCGAAGAACCTGTCCGGCTCGATGATCGGCTCGATCAAGGAAACCCAGGACATGCTGGATTTCTGCGGCGAGCACAACATCGTCTCGGAAATCGAGACGATCAACATCCAGGACGTCAACGAAGCCTATGAGCGGGTACTGAAGAGCGACGTACGTTACCGCTTCGTCATCGACATGGCGTCGCTCGACACTTGATCCCTGGATTGGGTACACACGCCACATCCGCACGCCGTCACCCCGGACTAGATCCGGGGTCCAGCTAGCCCAAGTCCTTGGGCTGAAAAAACTCTTCTCGCCGCGCGAGAGCCGCGTCGGCTGGATACCGGATCAAGTCCGGCATGACGGAGGAGTAGTTTGGTGCAGCTGTCATAACATAAAGGCGGGAAGCAGATGCTTCCCGCCCTTTGCCTTACCTCAGGCCTCGTCCTTCAACGTCTCTTTCTGGGTGATCAGTCGCGCGCTGTGCTGGCCGCTCAGGTAAATCCACAGCCAGCTCCACGCCACGGCAAGCCGCGATCGCGTTCCAATCAAAAAGTAGATATGGGCAAGCCCCCATATCCACCACGCCAGCACGCCCTTGAGCTTGAACCTGCCGAAATCGATCACCGCCGCGCGTTTGCCGATGGTCGCCAGATTGCCCTGATGGCTGTAACGGAAGGGCGATGGTGACGGCTGGCCAGCCAGCCGCGCCTTGATGACCTTCGCGACATAGGCGCCCTGCTGCTTTGCCGCGGGTGCGATGCCCGGCACCGGCTTGCCGTTCTCCTGATTGACGGCGGCCGTATCGCCGATGACGAAGATATTCGGATCGTCTTCCAGATTGAGATGAGGTCCGACGATGGCCCGCCCTGCCCGGTCGGCGGCGGCGTTAAGCCATTTCGCGGCTGGCGACGCCTGCACGCCGGCGGCCCAGACCACGGTGCGGCAGGGATAATAGGTCTCGCCCACCGTCACGCCCTCATCGCTGCACGCCGTCACCGGCGTACCGAGCAGAACCTCGACACCAAGTTTTTCGAGCGCTTCCTTCGCATAGGCAGAAAGGTCTTCCGTGAAGACCGGCAGAACGCGAGGCCCGGCCTCGACGAGCAGCACCCGGGTTTTTCTGGTATCCACATTGCGGAATTCCGCCGGCAGCGCCTTATGCGCCAGTTCCGCGATCATGCCCGCCATTTCCACGCCCGTCGGGCCTGCGCCGATAATGACGAAGGTCAGCAGCGCCTGCCGTTCCTCTTCGCTGGTGGCAAGTTCAGCCCGTTCGAAAGCCAGAAGCAGGCGGCGGCGGATTGTCGTCGCATCTTCGAGTGTCTTGAGACCGGGGGCGGAACGCTCCCACTCGTCGCGGCCGAAATAGGCGTGGCGGGCGCCGGTGGCCAGCACCAGCGTATCGAAGCCGATGACCTGACCCGAATTCAGATGCACGGTCCGCGCCGCCCGGTCTATGCCGTTCACCTCCGCAAGCAGGGTCGTCACCTCCTTGCGGTCGCGATAGAGATGGCGGATCGGCCAGGCGATTTCGGATGTCGCGAGAGCCGTCGTCGCAACCTGATAAAGCAATGGCTGGAACAGGTGGTGATTGCGACGATCTATCAATGTAATGCGGACAGGGGCCCCCTCCAGCCCATGTACCAGTTGCAAACCGCCGAAGCCTCCACCCACGACGACAACATGATGTTCTTGCATATGTCTCTGCCTTAATAAGCTCGCGCACGGAGCATGCGCCGGCAAACTATAGGCAAAAAAATTGACTTTGGTTATGAAATAGCCTGACCGCAGGCCTGACAAAAACGCCGGACTGTTTCAGCCATGCCATATTCCAGCGCATCCGCCGTCAGCCCGTGACCGATGGAAACCTCGGCCAGATAAGGGATACGTTTCATCAGCTTGGGCAGGTTTGCGACGGTGAGGTCATGGCCGGCATTGACGGCAAGCCCGAGCGCTCTGGCATGATCCGCCGTCTGCCCGAGCTTTTCGAGAAGCGCCTCGCCCTTTTGCGGATCGTCAAAACAGCCGCCATAGGGGCCGGTGTAAAGTTCGATACGCGCCGCACCCGTTTCCGCCGCCAGTTCCACCGGCTCGCGCTCCCCATCGCCATCGGCAAAAAGCGAGACGCGCATGCCGCCAGCCTTCAGGCGTCCCACAACGTCTTTCAGGAAAACGCCGTGCTTGCGGAAATCCCAACCGTGGTCGGAGGTCGCCTGCGACGGATCGTCCGGCACCAATGTCACCTGTTCCGGCTGAGTCTTTTCGCAAAGAACGAGAAAGTCCTCGGTCGGATACCCCTCAATGTTGAATTCCGCGCTGGGGAAGCTGTCATCGATCAGCGCGCGCAGGACGGGCAGGTCCGAAAAGCGGATATGGCGCTGGTCGGGACGAGGGTGTACAGTGAGCCCGCTTGCACCCGCAGCGAGTGCCAAATGCCCGAAATGCGCGACATCCGGCCATGGAAGATCGCGACGGTTGCGCAGCATGGCAATTGCGTTCAGATTGACGGAAAGTTTCGCGGGCATGACATCGGGCTCCGGTTCGGAATTGACATCCTGTTTCACGCAGGTTGACGCCAACCGCAAGGAGGCCGATAAAATTTTTTGGAATACGGGAACGAAAACACACAATACACGTTACGGTTCTTATGTAGCGTTTGGCATGATGTCTTGATCAGAGGGGTCGTCGCAGGGGAACACGCGATCGGCGCCACTTAAAAAACGGGCACACTGTCAAAGAGCGCAAAGGGGGAGACGATGCAGGATGGCCGTATGCCGTTTGAACACGGCGACGAGGACAAACCCAATTCAAGAAACAGCGGTTTCCTTCCGGATATAAGTCTGCCCTCCTCCCTGCCCGCGGAACCAGTCCCCATCGCCGATATGGCCAATATCTTCGGAGTCACGCACCGGACCCTGCATTTTTATGAGGAGAAAGCGCTCCTGACGTCGAAACGCATCGGCCAGATGCGGGTCTATACCCACCGCAACGTCAAGCGCATGGCGGTCATCAATGTCTGTCGCGAAGTGGGCATTTCCGTCGCCGCCATTACCGAGATCATGGAAAAACTGGTCCGCTCGCTCTCGCAGGAAGAGGCTGATGACGTCTTCCATGCCGCGCTGAGGCAGCGAAAGAGGGAATTGACGGCCGAGCTTTCCACCCTTCAACGTCAGGCGCAGCAGATCGAGGAACTGCTCGTCACCGACAGCGATGCGGACGGACTGGATGCCGGGGAACGGGCGCCAACCAGGGACATCGCGCTGACCGACGCCGAGCGGAAATGCCTGGAGCTGATGGCGGAGGGTTATGCGCCGGTGCGGCTCGCCCGTGCCCTTGGTCTTTCCGGCAGCGACCTCAATGTGCTGGAAGCGAAAATCATCGGCAAGTTCAATGCCAGCAACCGCTTTCAGGCGGTCGCCAAGGCGGTCCTGCTCGGCGTCATCCGCGCTTAGTCACGATCAGCGAACGATTGTCAGTGTCTCTGCTGCACGGGTAATGGCGGTGTAAAGCCACCTTTCGCGCGAGTCCCGGAAGGCATAGCTCTCATCGAAGAGAACCACATTGTTCCATTGCGAACCCTGCGCCTTGTGCACTGTCAGCGCATAACCGAAATCGAACTCGTCATAACGCTTGCGCGTGGACCACGGAATTTCCGTCTCCACATCCTCGAACGCGGCCTTCAGCAATTTGATCTTGGCAGCACCACGATCCATATCGTCGTCTTCGGGCCGGATCATCAGGTTGATGCCGGGCTTCACCGTTTCGCGCGAAGAACTCATGACCTGCCAGAGCGAACCGTTCAGCAGGCCCTTGGCCGGATCGTTCCTCAGGCAAACCAGCTTGTCACCGGATTGCGGATAATCGGCCGTAAAGCCCTTAAGCTCGCGAAGCCGCTGGTTATAACGGCGGCGGGTGCGATTGGTGCCGACAAGAACCTGATCGGCATCGAGCACCAGCGACTGCGTCACCTCGGATTTGGAGATCACCTGTGCTGCACCGTAATCGCCACGCATGATCTCGCGGCCCTCCCGCACATCCATCGCAAGATGGATGATGGGATTGTCCTTGGCCTGACGATGGATTTCCGACAGCAGATAATCGGGCTCCTGCTCGGTGAAGAAGCCACCACCCGAAACCGGTGGTAACTGGCCGGGATCGCCAAGCACGAGGATCGGCGTGCCGAAACTCATCAGATCCTTGCCGAGCTGCTCGTCCACCATGGAACATTCGTCGATGATGATGAGTGCCGCCTTGGCAAGCGGGCTCTGGCGGTTGATGGAGAACATCGGCGCGATGGATGTCTTGCCGGTTTCCTCATCTTCCACCGTTTCTTCACCACGCGGGCGATAGATCAGCGAATGGATGGTGCGGGCGTTGGTGGCGCCGCGCGAGCGCAGCACCTGCGCCGCCTTGCCGGTGAAGGCCGCAAACAGCACCTCGCCATCGACATTTTCCGCGAAATGTTTGGCAAGCGTCGTCTTGCCGGTTCCAGCATAACCGAACAGCCGGAAAACCGGCGTCCGGCCTTCCTTCAGCCAGCGGGAAACAGCCTTCAGCGCTTCGTCCTGTTGCGGTGAAAATAACATGCGCCCTCATCGCAGGATTCGAGCACCATGCGCAACAGAAAAAGAACGAAAGATGAATCATGCCGCAATAAAGGCCTCAATTCACCGACTGCCTTTCGACAAGCTGCGCCAGTTGCTCCGCAACCGTGTTCCAGCCGTCGAAGAAACCCATCTCGGCATGCCTGTCGCGATCTTCAGGATTTCGGTGCATGGCATAGGCCACATATTCCATGCCGTCAGGGTGGTCGCGAAATGTCATGACGGCGGTAAGAAACGGACGGTCGGATGGACGAAAGCCTTCGATCAGCGCATCGGTGAAGACCAGACGCTCCTCCTGATCCACCGCGAGAAAACATCCGCTTATATGATCGCCGAATGCCTTGCCGTCCTCACTGTAGCGCGTCTCGAACGCACCGCCGGGGTAAAGCTCCATTTTCTCGACGCGGCATTGGCCGGGATGCGGCACCCACCATTGTTCAAGGCTGGTCTTGTCGACCCAAGCGTTCCAGACGAGCTGGCGCGGCGCCCTGATAATGCGTGAAATCTTCAGGTCGAGATCGGGATTGAAACTCTCGGTCATTGGTCATTCTCCCCTTTGCTGGACAGCCTGTCCTGTTGCGCCATGACGAATTGTTCGAGCCTGTCGGTGCGGCCTTCCCAGATGGCGCGCTGTTGCGACAGCCAGTCCTCGAGCATCGAAAACCGCTGTTTTTCCAGTGAGCAGAACCGCACCCGCCCCTGCTTGCGCGTCACGATCAGCCCGGCCTCTTCCAGCTGGCGGATGTGTTTCATGAACGACGGCAAGGCCATGGCGAAGGGTTCCGCAAGCGTGCCGATGCTCGCATCGCCACCCCCCAGCCGCAAAAGAACGGCCCTCCGGGTCGGATCGGCGAGAGACTGGAAGATATCGTTGAGCGCTTCTGAATAGTTTTCCATAAGGCTAACTATCACGACAAAACACTTAGCTCAATGGATAAATTTAAAAATCGCAAAAATCGCGATGCAATGGGGAATAAACCGGCATCCTGCGGTGTCTCTTGATGTGCTGGCGGCAGAGGCCGCCCGAACCAAGGAGGATATGTCCATGAAGATCCGCTTTATCGTTCCCGCCCTCGTTCTGGCTTTTGCCGGAGCGGCCTATGCGGCCCCTGCGGTCGAAACGGTCAAGACCGAAAAAGGCAATGTTCTTGCCGGCGACAAAGGCATGACGCTCTACACTTTCAAGAACGACAAGAAGGGCGTATCCAATTGCTATGACAAATGCGCGGTGAACTGGCCGCCGTTTTTCGCAGCGACGGGCGACAAGGCCGAGGGGGCCTATTCGATCGTGACGCGCAAGGACGGCAAGATGCAATGGGCAAAGGACGGTATGCCGCTCTATTACTGGGTCAAGGACACGAAAAAAGGCGACGCCACCGGCGACGGTATGAACGGTGTATGGGATGCCGCAAAACCCTGATGGCATGAATGACGAAAAGCGGGGGAGCCTCTCCCCCGCAGCCGGCAGCTTCGAAACGGAGATGCTGGCGCTTATACCCATGCTGCGGCGTTATTCCCGCAGCCTTTCCCGTTCCGACGCAGATGGCGAAGACCTTCTGCAGGATTGCGTGGAAAAGGCGCTGACGAACAGGCGGCAATGGCGCGGAACGGCCCTGAAATCATGGGCTTACACGATAATGACGAATCTTTATCGCAACCGCCACCGCGCCGAGAAACGTCACCCGTCCGAGAGCCTCGACGGCCATGAGAGCATCGCCATTGCCGACACCCTCGGCGATACGCTGGAGAATGACCGACTGCACGGCGCTCTGGCGCTTCTTTCACCCGAAATGCGCGCCGTGCTGATGCTGGTGACGGTGGAAGGTTACAGCTATCAGGAGGCGGCCGAGACATTGTCGATCCCGGTCGGAACCGTCATGTCCAGACTGTCCCGCGCCCGCGAAACCCTTCGCCAGCATCTGGCGGCGGATAATATCATTCCCCTGCGGAGACCACGATGAAAAGGCTAGAGGCCATAACCGAAGACGATCTGCACGCCTATGTCGACGGACTTTTGTCCGACGATGACCGCGCGGCTGTCGAGGCCTGGCTGACCGAGAGGCCGGAAGAGCAGAGCCGCGTGGAGGACTGGAAAAAACAGGCCGAAACCCTGCGACAGACATTTGCCGCCTATGCCGCTTCGCATCCGCACGACATGTCGATGCTTGCTGCCAAGAAAACCAGGCCCGCATGGCGGCTGAAACCACTTCTCGTGCGAACGGCAGCCGCCTTGCTGATCTTCACCGCAGGTGCCGTGGCCGGCAGGCTTTTGCCGCAGTCCTTCTCCACACCGCAGGACGTGGTGCTGGCAGCGCTGCCGACGGATATTCCCGCGCAGGCAAAATCCGCCTATCTCATCTATGCGAGCGAGGTGCGCCATCCCGTCGAGGTCGGAGCCGGAGAGCAGCAGCATCTTGCGACATGGCTCGGCAAGCGGCTCGGTTATCCCTTCGCCATCCCCGATCTTTCCAAACTCGGATACGACCTGGTTGGCGGGCGTCTCATTCCCGTCAGCGGCAAGCCCGGCGCGATGCTGATGTATCAGGACAAGACCGGCCGCCGGGTGACGGTTCTGATCGGCCACAATGAGGAAAACCGCACCACCAGCTTCCGCATGGCCAGCGCCGATGGCATCGAGACCTTCTACTGGATCGACAACGAACTCGGTTACGCCGTGTCAGCCGAACTGACACGCGACGAGGTACAGGCGATCGCAGAGGAATGTTACCGTCAGTTTCCCGCTTAAACCTATTTCAGCATCGGCCAGAGGCTGATGACGAGAAGCACGGCCATGGTGATGTTGAACCATTTGAGCCGCACGGGAACGGACAGCCAGTCGCGCAGCGCCGAGCCGAAGCCCGCCCAGCTTGAAACACTGGGCAGATTGACGGCGGCGAAAACCACACCGACGATCAGAACGGTGACAAAATATTGTCCCTCATCCGTATAGGTCGCCATGGCGGTCACGGCCATTACCCACGCCTTGGGATTGACCCACTGAAAGGCGGCAGCGGCAATAAAGCTCATCGGCACCGAGGCCGCCGTCCCCTCGTTCAGGCTGCGGGATGTGCCGATCTTCCAGGCGATCCAGACAAGATAAAGCCCGCCCGCAAATTTCAGCCCGGTATAAAGCATAGGCACGGAATGCAGCAGCGCACCGAGCCCAAATCCGACGCCGATCAGCAGCGACAGGAAGCCGGCTCCGATGCCCAGCATATGGGGAATGGTGCGGCGGAAACCGAAATTCACGCCGGAGGCAAAAAGCATCATATTGTTCGGGCCGGGCGTGATGGAGGTGGTGAAGGCAAACAGCACCAGCGCGATGAAGGTTTCGGGATTCATGATTTCTCCTGTGAAAAGACCCTATCCACTGGCCCACCATCAAACCAGCCCGATCACCCGATCGGCGCAGTCAAATTTTTTGATGGATCGATCATTCCCATGCCGGGTTTGAGAAGTCGGAACAAAGGACTATTGTCCCATCAACAAGCGCTGGAGCAAACCGATGTATGACGACATTCCTTCCGTCACCCTGCCATCCGGAAAAGAAGTTCCAGCCCTTGGCCTTGGCACCTGGAACATGGGCGATAGCCGATCATCCGCGGCCAGGGAGGTTGAGAGCATTCGCAAGGCGATCGATCTCGGCATGACGCTGGTCGATACGGCCGAAATGTATGCCGATGGCCGATCCGAAGAGGTTGTCGGCACGGCAATTGCCGGCCGCCGTGACAACGTGTTTCTGGTCAGCAAGGTCTATCCGTGGAACGCCAGCGCCAAAGGCACGGTGGAGGCCTGCGAGCGCAGCCTTGCAAGGCTCGGCACCGATCATATCGACCTCTATCTGCTGCACTGGCGCGGCGAGCACCCGCTGAACGAAACCGTGGCGGCTTTCGAAAGGCTGAAGAGCGACGGCAAGATCGGCGACTGGGGCGTCTCCAATTTCGATACCGACGACATGGAAGAACTTTTCGCCGTGCCGGATGGCAAAAACTGCGCCGCCAATCAGGTACTTTACAACCTGTCGCGGCGCGGCCCAGAGTTTTCGCTGCTGCCCTGGTGCCAGGAGCGCGGTGTCCCGCTGATGGCCTATTCGCCCATCGAGCAGGGCCGCATCCTGAAGAACCACGAACTCATCCGCATCGCCAAGGCCTATCAGGCGACCCCGGCACAGCTGGCACTGGCCTTTCTGCTGGAAAGAGACGGCGTCATCGCCATCCCGAAATCCGCCAGCGTCTCCCGAGTCGAGGAAAACCGTGGCGCCACGGACCTTGAAATAACCGACGAGGACTGGGCCGCGCTCGACGCCGACTTCCCGCCGCCGACGCGCAGGATACCGCTGGAAATGCTGTGATCTAACAGGGCATTGAGAGGTTTTTCGGAATCAGGCAATCAAGCCTTTGAATCGAAATGTGAGCTTCTTGGGGGGTACTTTGGCCACCGGGGCAATCGCGCCCATTGGATACTCGCTGTAACCGCAAGAGACGGCGCGGCCAACCGCGCCGCCATGCCTTGGGACAAACCGTAATTTATTACGGTATGCGCTGCTCATATTCCTCTTTCAGCCCCAGCCAGCTATCCCAGAAGGGTTTGGGCTCCTTTTCCTGAAGACGGGCGGCGAGAATATCGAGATGCGCGTGCCAGCCAGCGCTGACATTGAGCTTGGTCGTCCGGTCCACCAGCCTGCGATGGACCAGTGTCAGAAGCACATCCTTGCCCAGAGCCTGAAGCTCGATCGACACCTCTCCGCCCTCGCCCCAGCTGAAGACGAGGCGATGCGGCGGAATGACGGTGATGATGCGCGAGGCCATCCTGTTCTCTTCGGAAAACCCTTCCGGACGGTGGCCAGGCGGATCGGAAAGCTCGTCGTTGCGCCAGACCAGTTCGAAAGGCGCATCAGGCGCAAGCCGCATTTCCCCCGATGCGAGCCAGCGGCGGCGAAGCTCGCTTTGTGTCAGATAGGCCCATACCCGGTCGATCGGCCCCGGCAGGAGCCGTTCTATCTTCAGGGTAGCCGGCTCGACGAGACGGCCATAGGTATCAGGCATTGCAATATCAGCCATTGTCATTTCCTCCATCTGCAGGGGATTTTCCCTGATCGTCCTCCCTGAGCATCTGCTCAAGAATATCGAGGCGGCTGTTCCAGAACTGCCGGTAGAAATCCAGCCATTCATGCGCGTCTGCCAACGGCTCCGGCGCAAGGCGGCAGACATGTGTACGCCCCCTCACCTCACGGCGGATTAGCCCGGCATTTTCCAGCGCCTTGATGTGTTTCGAGGCCGCCGCAAGCGATATGTCGAACGGCTCGGCCAATTGGCTTACCGTTCGCTCCCCACGGGAAAGATCGCGCAGCATCGTGCGCCGCGTCGCATCGCCAAGCGCATGAAAGACAGTATCGAGATGTGGAACAGATAATTCAACCATGTTGTTGAATATAGGCCATCAGCACGGAAAGTCAACCATATGGTTGAATATAAATCCACCGAATGGAAACGCGCTGGAATGACTGCGACAGAGCGCGGGCCGCGCGACAACGCATCATGCTTTCGGACCGGAATCGGATTTGGAGCACCTTCATGCCAACCGGACGCTCTTTGAAATGCAAACGTTGAGGCGCAAAGAGAGAAATATGGGCGCTGGCGTATATAAACATAAAAATATGCTAATAATCATAATAGTAGGCAAATAAAATTTGACATTTATTAAATAACTTTGGTTCTATTTACGATAGATCAACCCGGATTTGTGAATATACTGGCATATTCATCGGGATCACTAATATTATGATCGGGAAATATACAAACCAGATGCAGGCAGCCATCCTTTTGGAAGGCAACACCACCTCCTCACCATTGCCGGACCTGGTCAAACAGTTCCGGACCGTGTTCAACCGGCTCGGCATCGGCCTGACGTGCCCGGCAATATCTCCGGCTTATGTTCAGATGTTCGGGCCGAATGATCTTCAGATCGCTATCGAATTCATGACGGGGCCGGCGGATCACGGCGTTTTCGCCCCCACTCTTGGCTCCCCGATCTCGATAATGCTTGTGCCCGATGCCGCAGAGCGAATCCAGCGTCACAAATCCCATGTACTGGTCTATGTCCAGCACGGTGTGTTTGGCGGAGTGATGCAGGAAAAAGGTATTGCGGACCTGTTCAACCAGATCGGCATGCACCAGCCTGGCCATTCGCTTGGCGAATTTATCGAGCGGATCAGGGTCCTGTCGATCGCCTGCGAAACGATCTGCGCAAACACGCCGGCAGGCCTGGTCCACTGGACGCAGAGCAACATGGTGTTTCCCGCGGAGAATTTCACGACATTTGCGGAAGAGCCGATCGGCCCGCTAACGGTTCATCCCCGCATTTACAGTGAAACGCCGCCGCGGGGCACGACGGAACAATGCATAGGCATCCACACGCTGGGGGCCGCAGATTATATCGGGCGGGAAATCCACGTAGAAGCCGCGCCGGTTCCCTGGACGGAGCTATATGCGGGCGCCCTGAGTTTCATCAAAATTGCTACCCATGAAAACGGATATATTATCCCCGATAATGACACCTTCGGGGTAGAGGACGATTCCGTTTCTTTCCGGGTTCGCCATGTTGAAGCGAATGCCGAACAGGGCTTGCCGGATCACTACCAACTAACCCTTCGCTACTCCCGTGAACATGACTATACGACACAGGATGCCAAACGCTGGCTGACGGTTCCCGGTGGCGTCAACGGCGTTGAACAGCTGATCGGCACGGCAACGCCGGACGCTCGGGCCCGGCTTCGCAAAATGCGCGAAAGCGAGGCGCTGGCCGAAGGTATTGGCGGCCGTCTCGTCGTGACACGACCTGCGGATGAACCACCGCAGAACCCCGGCCGGACTGGAAACGCGCGCGTCGTTCCCTTCGGAAAACGCACCGGACTGTAGATGGAAAAAGACAAGCCCGCGACGTTGCGCGGGCTTGATATTCAACGGCACTTACTTTGCTAGCGGAGATTACATCCCCTGCGAGCCACGGTTCATCGCGGCAATACCCGTGCGGCAGATTTCGATCAGGCCGAGCGGCTTGATGATGGCGACGAACTGGTCGATCTTCGACGACTTGCCGGTGATCTCGAAGATGAAATGCTCAACCGTTGCATCCACCACCTTGGCCTGAAACGCATCGGCAAGGCGCAGCGCTTCGGCGCGAACTTCACCTGTGCCAGCCACCTTGATGAGCGCCACTTCGCGCTCGATCGGCCGTTCCTGCCCGAGTTCGCGGGCGCGAACGGTGAGATCGAGAACGCGGTGCACCGGAACGATGCGCTCCAGCTGCGCCTTGATCTGCTCGAGCACGATCGGCGTGCCGCGCGTGACGATGGTGATGCGCGACAGATGCGCCTCATGCTCGGTTTCCGAAACCGTCAGGCTTTCGATGTTGTAGCCACGGCCGGAAAACAGGCCGATGACCCGGGCAAGCACGCCCGGCTCATTGCTGACGAGAACCGACAGCGTGTGATTTTCGACGGCAGCCGTTTCTTTCTGGATGAAATAGGCGGAGCCGGTGGGTTGTAGGTGTGCGTTCATGTCCTTTTCCTCTCCCGGCTCAGACTAGCTGACGGCCCTTGGCGTCGATAGCGTTGGCAACAGCTTCATCCGTCGCCTCATCCGGCAACAGCATCTCGTTGTGAGCCTTACCAGACGGGATCATCGGGAAGCAATTGGCAAGATTGGCAACACGGCAATCGAAGATGACCGGCCGGTTGACCGCGATCATTTCTGCAATCTTGTCGTCCAGCTCCTTCGGATCGTCGCAATACATGCCGACTGCGCCATAGGCTTCCGCCAGCTTGACGAAGTCAGGCATGGCTTCGGTGTAGGAGTTGGACAGGCGGTTGCCGTGCAGCAATTGCTGCCACTGCCGCACCATGCCCATATACTGGTTGTTGAGGATGAAAATCTTCACCGGCAAACCATACTGGATGGCGCAGGACATTTCCTGAATGCACATCTGGATCGAGGCGTCACCGGCAATGTCGATGACCAGTGCTTCCGGATGCGCAACCTGAACGCCGATGGCCGCCGGCAGGCCATAACCCATGGTGCCGAGACCGCCCGACGTCATCCAGTGGTTCGGCTCTTCGAAGCCGAAGAACTGCGCCGCCCACATCTGGTGCTGGCCGACTTCGGTGGTGATGTAGGTGTCGCGTCCCTTCGACGCCTCATAGAGCCGCTGCAAGGCATATTGCGGCATGATGACGTCGTTGGAGTTCTTGTAGGCGAAGGAATTGCGGGCGCGCCAGCGCTCGATCTGGGCCCACCAGTCGGCTGTCTGCGATTTTTCCGGCTTCTTCGGCAAGGCGCGCCACAGGCGGACCATATCTTCCAGAACATGGCCGACATCGCCAATGACAGGCACGTCAACGCGAACCGTCTTGTTGATAGAGGACGGATCGATATCGATGTGGATTTTCTTTGAATTCGGCGAAAACGCGTTGATGCGACCGGTAATTCGGTCATCGAAACGCGCACCAATGCAGACCATGACGTCGCAATCATGCATCGTCATATTGGCCTCGTAGGAGCCATGCATGCCCAGCATGCCGAGCCAGTTCTTGCCGGAAGCCGGATAGGCACCGAGACCCATCAGTGTCGAGGTGATCGGGAAACCCGTCAGCTCAACCAGCTCACGCAGCAGCCGGGTCGCTTCCGGGCCGGAATTGATGACGCCGCCGCCGGTATAGAAGATCGGCTTCTTTGCCTTCGACATCAGTTCGATGGCCGCATGAATGGCATTGAGATCGCCCTGGACCTTCGGCTTGTAGCTCTTCTGCTGAATGGCGGCGGAAGGCGGCGTGTAGGTGCCGGTGGCGAACTGGATGTCCTTCGGAATATCGACAACGACGGGACCGGGACGGCCTGTCTGCGCGATGCGGAAGGCCTCATGGATGATGCCTGCCAGCTCGTTGACGTCCTTTACCAGCCAGTTGTGCTTGGTGCAGGGGCGCGTGATGCCGACAGTATCGCATTCCTGAAATGCATCCGAGCCGATCAGCGATGTCGGAACCTGGCCGGACAGGCAGACGAGCGGAATGGAATCCATCAGCGCATCCTGCAGCGGCGTCACCGCATTGGTGGCGCCGGGACCGGACGTGACGAGCATGACGCCGACCTTGCCGGTGGAGCGGGCATAACCTTCGGCCGCATGGCCGGCGCCCTGCTCATGGCGCACGAGAATGTGCTGAATGTCTTCCTGCTGGAAAATCTCGTCGTAGATCGGAAGTACGGCGCCGCCGGGATAACCGAAGATGTGCTCGACGCCGTTGTCCTTCAGCGCCTGCAGAACGATCTCCGCACCTGTCATGCGATTGCTGTTTTCCGTATTGTCCTTATCCGTCATTGCCTGTTTCCATCCCGCTTTGGCTTTGGATATCGAGGAGCCCGAGGGCCTGTTTGAAGACATAAAAAAAGGCCCCTTAAGGAGCCTCGTTCAGCGCATGGGTGCTTTCGCCGGATGGTTACACCATCCTGCCCATGCGCCGTCCCACCACGATAAGTACGTTAAGATTTTTCATGGGCCGGAGTGTTAGCCAGAAATGCGCCAGCCGTCAACGCATATTGCAGGAAAAAATCGGAGCCGCCTTCTTTTATTGCCGGAAAGGCCGCTTCCACGAAATTTTCGAACGCAGCTGATACACCGGTTGTTAAGTATAATCGTTTAATATTGAAAACGCAGATGCTGCCCGAACCACCGCGATCATCCGCATGTACCGGGATAAGACGTGAGTAACGACGAGTTTCATAAGGCGTCCCGTATGGACGACAACGAACGGCGGTCCGGCCAGCAGCCGGCTAACCGCATGCTGGGCCGTGTCATCGCCTGTGATGGCGCCCATGCGACCATTGCCGCCGAAACCGAGATCGGCTCAACCGATGTCGCCCAGCTCTGGTCCGTCGGCCGCCTGATTTCCATCGAAATGGGAACGAGCCGGGTCGCAGCGCTGGTATATGCCATGCGCACCGGCGAAGATTCTTGGTCATCGGACAGGCCGAACAGGCTGTTGATCGACGTGGAACTTGTGGGCGAAGTCTATCGCACCGAGGACGGCAGCGAACGCTTTTCCTCCGGCATTTCCCGTTACCCCTATCTGGGCGCGGTGGCGCATCGCATCCGCACGGGCGACCTTGCCAAGATCTATGACGGCGGCAAGCGTGACAGCTGCGTCATCGGCAAGCTGACACAGGACGACACGATCGGCGCGGCCATCAACATCCCGCAAATGCTGGCCAAACATTTCGCCGTCGTCGGATCAACGGGTGTGGGAAAGACCACGGCGGTTACCCTGCTGTTGAACAAGGCGATCGAGACGGACCCCAAGCTGCGCATCCTCATTCTCGATCCGCACAATGAATTTGCAGCCGCGTTTCCCGACCATTCGGTTGTTATCGACACCGATACGCTCGACCTTCCCTTCTGGCTGATGCGGCTCGAGGAATTCGCAGAAGTGATTTTCCGCGGCCGCAAGCCAGTGCCGGAAGAGATGGATGTTCTGCGCGAGATCATTCCGGAAGCGAAAAAGGCATTTCGCGGCACAGATGGCTCCGCCGTGCGCCGGACAACGGACAAGAGCGCGATCACGCCGGATACGCCGGTTCCTTACCGCATGGCCGACCTCCTGGCCCTTGTCGACGAGCGTATCGGACGGCTGGAAGGGCGCGGGGAAAAACCGGTGTTGCGTTCCCTGAAGGGCCGCATCCTCTCGGCCATCAACGACACGCGCTATAATTTCATGTTCTCCAGCAATACGATCAGCGATAATATTCTGGAAACGGTGGCGCATATCTTCCGTATTCCCGGAGAAGGCAGGCCGATTTCGGTTTTCCAGCTGTCCGGCATCCCCTCCGAGGTGGTGAACTCGGTGGTTTCCGTCCTCTGCCGCATGTCCTTCGAGCTCGCAGTATTGGCGCGCGGTTCACTGCATATGCTGGTGGTTTGCGAAGAAGCGCACCGTTATGTTCCGGCGGACCCCGAGCGGGGCTTTTTCCCCACCCGTCAATCAATCGCCCAGATCGCCAAGGAAGGCCGTAAATACGGCATCTCCCTCGGCGTCATCAGCCAGCGGCCGAGCGAACTCGACCAGACCATCCTGTCTCAGTGCTCGACCGTTTTCGCCATGCGGCTGTCGAACGAGATCGACCAGAAGATCATTTTGTCCGCCGTACCGAATGCATCGACCTCAACCACCAGCTTTTTGTCGTCCATCGGCAATGGCGAGGCCATCGCCTTTGGCGAAGCGGTGGGTGTGCCAATGCGCATGCGCTTCGACCGCGTCCCCACGGCCAAATTGCCGAAGGCAAGCGGCGCGGTCAGCCACACGCCCCATGAAACGCCCGATACGGTCGACCTGAACAGCATCGTTACCCGCATGCGCGCCACGGCCAAACCGGTCATCACCGGCTTTCAGCAAAGTGTCGAGGCAGCCTTTTCCGATCTGCCGGAGCCCATCGCCGGCCTCAAAGAAACGGACGACATGGATCGCTGGAAACGCGAATTGGGGACGGCTGCAACGGAAGGCTACGAGCCTTATCGTCCGGACATGCTGCCTGGACGTGCGCCGTCAGCACCGCAAGATCCGCCGACAGGGGCCGACACCGTCAACGACCTGCGCAGGGCCGGTTTCCAGATGCAGACGCAGAATGGCCCGCCTCCCGGCGATACTCGCCCGTCGCTGAGGGAAAGTCTGCTGAAGAAGCCGCTCGGCAGCCTCTACCGCAAGGACTGACACCGGCGTTCATGGCTTAAGCCGCGCCCAGTCTTCCCCCATCTGATTGCGGAACCAGGTCATCTGCCGCTTGGCATATTGGCGGGTGGCAGCCGCAGATTTTTCGATCACCTCCGCCTCGCTCATGCGGCCGGCCAGCATATCGGCAATCTGAGAAACGCCGATCGCCTTCATCGCGGTCGCATCGGGCGCAAGATTGAGAGCGAGAAGAGCTTTCACCTCCTCCACCGCGCCGCTCTCCATCATGGTTTCAAACCGCCGGTTGATGCGCGCATGCAGCACCGGCCTGTCCGGTAAAACCACGATTTTTTGCGCCCGGTCGGGATCGATGATCACCGGACCACTCGCCTTCTGGAAATCCCGGATCGACTTTCCGGTCGCCTCGATGACCTCCAGCGCCCGGACGATCCGCTGGCCGTCCCCCGGCTGAAGCCCTTCAGCCATAGCTGGATCAAGCCGCGACAATTCCGCGTGGAGAACCGCAGGCCCCTCTTCGATCAGACGGGACCGCAGCCTCTCGCGTATATCGTCCGGAATGGCGGGCATGTCGGACAGGCCGCCCGTCAGCGCCTTAAAATAAAGCCCCGTGCCACCGACGATGACCGGAAAGCGTCCTTGCTTGCGCAAATCGGGAAGCAGGGCCGAAATCTCACGCAGCCATTCGCCTGTCGAATAGAGGCTGCTTGCCAATACATGGCCGTAAAGCAGATGCGGTACGCCCTCCATCTCGTCTTCGGATGGCCGGGCGGTCAGCACCCGCAGCGTGTCGTAAACCTGCATGCTGTCGGCATTGATGACGACACCGTTCCGCTCCCGCGCCAAACGAAGCGCAAGCGCGGACTTGCCGCTTGCCGTCGGGCCGGTTATCAGGATCGCATCAAAATTCTCATCAAGGTTTTTCATCATGGCTTTCGTTGCCACGCTTATCGCCAATCCGTCAAATCCTGTTCTGACACCGGCCCTCGGCGAAGCCGCCGCAAAGGCCGTCAACGCATCGGGCCTCTATTGGCTGGCCGATGGCATTGCCTGCGATATTGCACTGCCCGAAGGAACGGACATGGAGGCGGCGGATCGTCTTCTGCGAATGGCAATCGTCGATCGGAAAATCGACATCGTCATCCAGGAACAGGATAAGCGCCGCAAGAAGCTCCTGATCGCCGATATGGATTCGACCATGATCGGCCAGGAGTGCATTGATGAGCTGGCGGCCGAAGTCGGCCTCAAGGAAAAGGTATCCGCAATCACCGCCCGTGCCATGAATGGCGAGATCGCCTTCGAACCGGCGCTTCGGGAACGTGTCGCGCTGCTGAAGGGCCTGCCGGTTTCGGTGGTCGATGATGTCATCGAAAAGCGCATCACCCTCACCCCGGGCGGCAAGGAACTGATCGCCACCATGAAGGCGAAGGGATATTATACCGCCCTCGTTTCCGGCGGCTTCACCGTCTTCACCGGCCCTGTGGCCGCCATGCTCGGTTTCGACGAAAACCGCGCCAATCTGCTCGGCGAAGCCAATGGCGAGCTTGACGGCACCGTTGCCGAACCCATCCTCGGCAAACAGGCCAAGGTGGATGCGCTGAACGATATCGCCACAAAGCTCGGCATCTCGCCCGAAGAGGCGATGGCGGTCGGCGATGGCGCCAATGATCTCGGCATGCTGCACCTGGCTGGCGCCGGCGTCGCACTTCACGCCAAGCCGGCTGTCGCCGCCGAGGCGCAGATGCGCATCGACCATGGCGATCTCACCGCGCTGCTTTACATTCAGGGCTACCGCAAGACGGATTTTGTCATTCCATGATCATCCGTGAGACACAAAGGCTCATTCTGCGCGAGTGGAAGGAGAGCGACCGTAATCTGTTCCGTGAAATCAATGCCGACGAAAAGGTGATGGAATTTTTCCCCTTCCGTCGCAGCCATGCGGAAGCGGACGCGGTTCTGGAAACCATTAATGGCATGATCCGTGGCAGCGGTTACGGCTTTTATGCCATGGAACTGCGCGAGACCGGCGAAGTCATGGGCTTTTGTGGTATCTCCCCCGTGATGAACCTCGATCCGCCCTTCCCGATCGGAACAATGGAGATCGGCTGGCGGCTCGCCACCCGATACTGGGGCCATGGCTATGTCACCGAAGCCGCGCAATCGCTGCTCGTCATGGCCTTCGATGAAAAGGAGACGCCGGAAATCGTCTCCTTTGCCGTCCATGATAACCAGCGTTCGACGCGCGTGATGGAGCGCATTGGCCTGAAGCGTGACCCTTCACGAGACTTCGACCATCCGCGCGTGCCGGAAGAGACCCATCCGCATCTGCGCCCTCACGTCACCTATGCGCTGACGCTGGAGGAATGGCGGGCACGACAGGCGCAGTAACGCCCCTCGCCCGCTAGTTCGGCAATTATTTTACTGCCGCATTGCCGCCATCGGCAAACAGGGCCGATCCGGCAACGAAGCTCGACATCGGACTGGAAAGGAAAAGGGCGGCCTGCGCCAGCTCCTCCGGTTCCGCGATGCGTTTCATCGCATGCAGCCCCGCGGCCCACTCCTTCTGGGCTGCATCTCCCGCCATCGGCGTATCAACGCCGCCCGGAAGCAGCGCATTGGCGCGAATGCCCTTGACGGCGTAATCGGCAGTAATGCCTTTCACCAGCCCCATCAACGCCGCCTTTGATGTGCCATAGGCTGCCATGCCGGGTATGCCGGCGCTGGTGCCGACGAAGCTGGAGATGAAGACGACCGAGCCGCCTCCCCGCTTCAACATCGCAGGGATCTGGCTGCGCACACCGAGAAATGCGGAAGTAAGATTGGCGGCGATCACATGATCCCATTCCTCGACCGAAATCTCCGCAAGCGGCTTCATCGCCCCAACCGCACCGGCATTGTTGACGGCGATATCGAGACCGCCAAAGATGGTCATGGCCGCCTCCGTCAGGCGGGCATGGGTTTCCGCAACTGCGACGTCGCCTAAGACGGTGTGAACGCGACCGCCGGCCTGGCGAATGGTGGAAGCCACATCCTCAAGTGCCGCTGCGCCACGCGCGTTGATGATGACGGCCGCGCCCTGTTCGGCAAACAGCCTTGCCGTCGCCCGGCCGATGCCGGATGACGCGCCGGTGATGATCGCAACCTTGTTTTCGAGTAATTTCATATCCTTGGCCTCCGTTCGATGGAGACCAAGAATTAAAGAGCAGCCGGCATCACAACCACCCGATTCCTGACGAACCGGGCGAAAGGCGCTTTATTCCAGCGGCAGAGCCACAACGCGCAGATTACCCTGAGCATCCGCAACCATCATATGCGCATTCTTGCGGCCTTCCGATTTCAGACCGTTGATGCGCACCAAGACGTCACCGGGAACCTCCATGAAATCCTGCCCGACCTCAACGATGATATCGCCCGGTTTCATGCCCTTCTGTTCGGCGGGAGAACCCTGATCGACGCTGGCGACAAGCACGCCTTCGACGCTTTCGGCAATGCCCTTCTCCGTCCGCAGCTCGTTGCTCAGAACAACGAGGTTCATGCCGAGAACACTCTGTGGTGCTTCGCGCACCTCAGGCGTCTGGTCCTGCGCCTGATCGTCGCTGCCGCCATCATCCGGTGTCACCACACCGCCGTCGCCGTCTTCGGCCTGCGGATCATCCGTCGAGGCCTTTTCGTCCGGCGTGTCGAGCAATTGGCCGAGCTTCACCTTGAGGGTCTCTTCCTTGCCGTCGCGCAGGACAACCACGTCGACTTCCTTGCCAACAGGGCTTTCCGCCACGATCCGCAGGAGGTCGCGCATCTCGTGAATATCCTTGCCGTCAAACTTCAGGACGACATCGCCGGCCACGATCGGGCCGTTTTCCACCGGACCGCCCTTGGCGACACCGGAAATCAGCGCACCCTTTGCGCTTTCCATGCCAAGGCTTGCGGCCACGTCATCCGTGACAGGTTGGACGCGAACACCGAGCCAGCCACGACGCGTCTCGCCGAATTCAATGAGCTGCTGCACGATATTCTGCGCAAGCTCCGTCGGAACCGCGAAACCGATACCGATCGATCCACCGCTCGGCGAAATGATCGCCGTATTGATGCCGATTACCTCACCCTTCATGTTGAAGAGCGGACCGCCGGAATTGCCCTTGTTGATCGCTGCATCCGTCTGGATGAAATTGTCGTAGGGACCGGCATTGATATTACGGCCGCGCGCGGAGATGACACCGACGGTCAGCGATCCGCCAAGGCCGAAGGGATTGCCGATGGCCATCACCCAGTCGCCGATGCGCATGCTGCGCGAATCACCGAACTTGACGGCTTTCAGCGGTGCTTTCGGCTCCACCTTCAAGACGGACAGGTCGGTCTTCGTATCGGTGCCGACCAGCATCGCCTTGAGCTTCGAGCCATTCGGGAAAATCACCTCGATGGCATCCGCGCCCTCGATGACGTGATTGTTGGTGACGACATAACCGGCCGGATCGATGACAAAGCCGGATCCCAACGAACTGACCTTGTCGCCGCCTTCCGGTTTCTGGTTGTCGAAATAATCCTTGAAGAACTCCTGGAAGGGAGACCCTTCGGGCAGTTTCGGCGGAACGGGGCCCTTGCCTTCGGTCTTGACGTTCTGCGACGTCGAAATATTCACCACCGCATCCAGAAGCGGCTCGGCAAGATCGGCCACCGATTCCGGCCCATGGCTCTGCGCCCACGCCGCAACCGGTGCCGAAAGGCTACCCGCCACAAGCGCGATGCTCGCGACTGCGGCGATGCTGCTGCGAAAAGGCGAAAGAAGGGTCACGGCCATAAGCGTCCTCGCGTTTCAAATAGTCTCGCCTTGCATATATCGACAAAGCATAAGGCGGAATGATGAAGTGTAAAAATACCTTTTCGTGAACAGGCTGGTGACGCCTTGCCCTGCCCACAGCATTGGCACGAAAACCGAGTCAAAGGAAAGGGCTGGCCAAAACCAGTCTCGCCAAAAAGAAAGGGCCGGTCAAAACCGGCCCTTTCAACATCGGTTGATCCGCTATCAGTTCGCCGGTGCCGGCGCAGCAGGCGCCGTAGACGGCGTGCCGTTGATGTCGTTGAAATAACGGAAGAAGGTCGAATCCGGGGACAGAACCAGCGTCGTGCTGTTTCCGCTCAGCGAATTGGCATAGGCAGCCATCGAACGATAGAACTCGAAGAAGCTCGGATCGCGCTGGAAAGCCTCACCGAAGACCCGGTTCCGTTCCGCATCGCCCTCACCACGCAGCACTTCAGACTGGCGACGTGCATCGGATTCGAACTCCACCACCTGACGGTCGGCAATAGCGCGGCGGCGCTGCGCCTCTTCATTACCGCGGGCGCGGATCAGTTCGGCTTCGGCCAGACGTTCCGACTTCATGCGCTCGAAGGTCTGCTGGGACACTTCCTGCGTCAGATCGGTACGGCGGATGCGGACATCCACAATGCTGATGCCAAGCGATTCCGCATCGGGACGCAGATCGTCGCGCACTTCCTGCATCATCGATGCACGCGCATCCGAGAGTGCGGATTCAAAGCCGCGCAGACCGTAGACCCGGCGCAGCGACGCGTCGAGACGGGTGCGAAGCCGTGATTCCGCCGACATCTGGTCACCCGAGACCGTCTGCCGGAAACGGCGCGCATCCGTGATGCGATAGACGACGAAGGCATCAACCTCGTAGAACTTGCCGCCGGAAACCTGAACACGGATATTGTCGTGATCGAAGCGCAGGGCCCGGTTCTCGACATATTGCACCCGGTCGGCATCCATGAAGGCGAAGGGCAGCTTGAAATAGAGGCCCGGCGCGGTTTTCACATCCTGGATCTGACCGAAGCGCACGACGATGGCCTGCTGGCGCTCGTTGACGACGAAGATCGAGGAATAGCCGAAGAAAAGCAGAACGGCGAGACCGACGAGAACGGCCGTAAGACGGTTGCTCATATCAGTTGCCTCCCTGCTGTGCTGCGCCGGCATTGCCGCGCATGATCTCATTCAGAGGCAGATAAGGCACCACGCCCTGCTTTTCGTCGATGATCACCTTGTTGGAGCCCTTCAGGACCTGTTCCATGGTTTCCAGGAACATGCGCTGACGGGTCACATCCGGTGCCGTGCGATATTGGTCATAGATGGAAACGAAGCGCTGCGCTTCACCCTGAGCCTCGTTAACGACACGCGATTTGTAAGCATTCGCCTCTTCGACGATCTGCGCTGCCTGACCGCGCGCGGCACCCAGCTTCTGGTTGGCGTACTGATTGGCTTCCTGAACGAAGCGATCCTCGTCCTGTTCGGCGCGCTGCACTTCATCGAAGGCGTCGGCCACTTCGCGCGGCGGCGCCGCATCTTCGATGGCCACGGCATTGATGGAGATACCGGCGCCATAACCGTCCATGGTGGACTGGATGATGGTGCGCACATCCGCCGCGATCGCCTGACGGTTATCGCGGAAAATGTCCTGTGCCGGACGGCGGCCGACGACTTCGCGCATCGCGCTTTCGGAAACCTGTTGCAGGGTCTCGGCCGGGCTGTCGACGTTGAAGAGGTAGGATTTCGGATCTGAAACGGTATAGAGCACCGAGAACTGCACGTTGACGATGTTCTGGTCACCCGTCAGCATCACGCCGCTCGACGAGGAAGACGAGGCGCGCGAGCCGATATTCTGCTGCTGTTCGGTGACCTTGACGATTTCAACCGTCTCGATCGGCCACAGATGGAAATGCAGGCCGGGCATCGAGATTTCGTCCTTCGGACGTCCGAAACGCAGCTCCACGCCGCGCTCGTCCGGCTGGACGGTATAGATGGACTGGATTCCGAGGAACACCAGAACGACGAGAACAACAATCGCAACGGCGCCGCCATTAAAGCCGCCGGGCAGGACATTCTTGAAACGGTCCTGGCTGCGCCGGATGATCTCTTCCAGATCGGGCGGGCCGCCATTGTTGCCGCCGCCACCGCCGCGAGGCCGGTTAGGCCCCTGCCCCCATGGGCCGCCACCGCCGCCCTGGTTGTTTCCTCCACCGCCGCCGCCCCAAGGGCCGCCGCCGCCATTCTGATTGCTCCAGGGCATCAATACCTCTTTATAAAAGCCTCTCCCGGTTCCGTTCGTAAGCGAATGCTCGCGTGCGGCGGGAATATCGACCCGTTATAGGAAGGAGAAGCGTCCGTTTCAACGCAGAGGTGGTAACTAAATACCCAATCAAGGTAAATAGTTCACTTTGACGCAGAGATAGCAATGACAAGGATGTGAACGAGTGCAGTCAGGATTCAAAAAAATCCAACTGATTGGCTTCCTCGTCCTCTAGAGCTTTGACTTTCATTTCATATTGCGCCCAAAATTTTTCGATATCGGGCTTCCGTCCCATAAGCTCTTCTTTCACCCTGTAACGGTGCTCAGGCTTTCTTCGGCGATATTCGGTCACCCTAAAGGGAAAATCGTCGAAATCGGTCTGCGGGTATTCATCTTCACCCTTAATGATCCATTCAGAACGCTTATCCCCGCGCGCCGCATTAAAATTGACTTCGAACTTAGCGTCACCATTTATATTTCCGCAGAACACATCGGTGACAAAAATCCTATTTAAGTACTTATGAAAGGTGCGGTAAATTTGCTCCCCACCGATCACAAAGAATTCCATTTTCCCAGAAATGATCGAATCCATATCTGCGATCAGAAAAGCTGTTTCCGGATCTGGAGCCCACTTCAGAGATTTGAAATCGCTTAGGTAGGGAGGCTCGTTTCTCGAGAGAATTATATTTGTCCTATTGGGCAAAGGACGACCGATAGATTCAAATGTTTTACGTCCCATGATGACAACATGTCCTTGCGTCCTCTTTTTAAAAAGCTGCAAGTCGGTCCGAAGGTGCCACGGCAAAGTGTTATCTATTCCGATAATCTGATCAGGATAACTTCTTGCCACAATGGATGCCACAGATGGCATCCGGACTCTCGGGGGATTTTTCTTCATAAGGCGCTACACCAGGAACTCATCTTTACGAAGGTTCACTGCATATTATCCCAGCGCGCCACCGGCAAGGCGTATTTCTCGTTATACCGCGATCGGTGCCTTGATGCTTGAATCGGCCTCGTAATTCTCAAGCGTAAAGTCTTCGAACTTAAAGGCGAAAAGGTCCTTGACGTCAGGATTGAGACGCATCGTCGGCAGGGCCTTCGGCGTGCGCGTCATCTGCAGCTTCGCTTGCTCGAAATGGTTGGCATAGATATGCGCATCGCCGAGCGTGTGGACGAAATCGCCCGGCTTCAGGCCGGTGACCTGCGCCACCATCAGCGTCAGAAGCGCATAAGATGCGATATTGAAGGGAACGCCGAGGAAAATATCGGCCGAGCGCTGGTAAAGCTGGCAGGACAGCCTGCCGTCCGAGACATAGAACTGGAACAGGCAATGGCAGGGCGGCAACGCCATCTCGTCTACCAGCGCCGGGTTCCAGGCCGAAACGATGTGACGGCGGGAATTGGGATTGGTTTTGAGTGCCTCGATCAGAAGCGCGATCTGATCGATATGGCGGCCATCGGGTGCCGGCCATGAGCGCCACTGCGCGCCATAGACCGGGCCGAGATCGCCATTCTCGTCGGCCCACTCGTCCCAGATGGAAACGCCGTTTTCCTTGAGATAGGCAATATTGGTGTCGCCCTTCAGGAACCATAGCAGTTCATGGATGATGGAGCGCAGATGCAGCTTCTTGGTGGTGAGAACCGGAAAACCTTCGGAAAGGTCGAAACGCATCTGGTAACCGAAGACAGAGCGCGTGCCCGTGCCGGTGCGGTCTCCACGGTCGGAGCCGGTTTCCATCACATGCCGGAGAAGATCGAGATATTGTTTCATGCGTTCTGCCGCCGATTCCCTGATATCCAGCGAATATAATAGCACAGGGCGGCAGAACCAATCATCTAATGCGGGCTTATCCCCGTTAAATCAAAGCGACTGGAGTTTGCCCAGTTCCTTGGCGACAAGGTAATAGAAGGTCACGCGCGACTTGGAGCGGTCTGCGGCCATGGCCTTGGCGACAGCATCGATCGCCTGATCGGCGCTGCCATCGGTCACACCGAGCTTCTTGCCGCACCAGCTCGCCTTCACACGCGCAAGCTCTTCCGGATCGGAAGCGGACACCAGCGAGGAATCCCGGTTGCGCAAGGCAATGCCGAGATGCTTGACGATCTTGCCGACAATGGCTTCATCGGCTGCTGCATCGTATTTCTTCACATCTGCGAGATAGTCGGTCATGTCCACTCCTTCGTGTGTCCCCGGCCCGGTGTTGCTTCTGGTGACCGGTTGCATGGAGAATGTGTCAGCAATCTCCCGTCGTCAAGAATAGTCTAAATTGCCGGGGCCAAACACGAAACCTTTTCATGGAATTGTCATCGCCCCCCTTTTCTCGGGGACGGGAAACGCCTATATGAGCCTTGCCGGGGCAACCCGGCTATGGCGATAAACGGTCGGTGTAATAAACCTATTGGACCCGGGGGCGGTACCCGGCGCCTCCACCAAAAACCGGCGGGCTTTGCAAGATCGAGGCCGGCTTTTGATGGGGGCGAAATAGGATCGACAAGGGCGTAAAGATCGAACTTTTGCTCGGCATGATACCGCCGTTATCGGGTCACAAGTGTAGTTGCAAACGACAACAACGCTAAGGAATACGCTCTCGCTGCCTAATGGCGGTGCGGGAATTCCGCTCTAAGTCCTCACGGTTAGCCCCGTGAGGCGGGGTTCGGAGGTACCTGGCAACAGAAACCTCCACCTTCTCCATTTTGCCTGAATTGGTTATATGATAGCTGACTTGTGATCGGCATCGGCTTTTCCGTTGCTGCCGTTCAGGACATTGCGTATACTTGGGCAACGCGTAGCCGTCAGGATCGAAATTGATCCTGGCTCAAGGATTACGCAAAAATTCAAAGTGTTACAGCGTCCCTGGCGCGCATGACGCGCCGTGCATTAAAAGACGTTCGAATAAGGGAAAGACAGGACCGCATGGGGCAGGATCATATCCGTTACGACATTCTCGCACAGGATGCCCTTCGCGGCGTTATTCGTAAAGTTTTGGGTGAAGTGGCCGCAACCGGCCGCCTGCCCGGCGACCATCATTTCTTCATCACCTTCCTGACCGGCGCGCCCGGGGTGCGGATTTCCCAGCACCTGAAGGCAAAATATGCCGAGCAGATGACCATCGTCATCCAGCATCAGTTCTGGGACCTGAAGGTTACCGAAACCGGCTTCGAAATCGGCCTGTCCTTCTCGGATACGCCGGAAAAGCTGGTCATTCCCTATAATGCCATTCGCGGTTTCTACGATCCTTCCGTCAATTTCGAACTTGAATTCGATGTGCCGCTGGCCGACGAGGAAGAGATGGAAGACGCCGAAATCACCGCCTACCCCGTTTCCAATGAAGCAAAGCCCGCTTCCACCGCCGAGGCACCCAAGGCCGGTGAGGAAAAGAAGGAAGGCTCCGTCGTCTCGCTGGATGCTTTCCGCAAGAAGCAATAACAGCCTCCTGCCCCACCGCACGAAACTCAAGGAGACATATCCGCATGGCCGCCGATATCGTCAATCTGCGTCAGTTTCGAAAGCAGAAGGCCCGTAGCGAAAAAGAAAAACAGGCGGAACAGAACCGCCTGTCTTTCGGCCGCACCAAGGCGGAAAAAAACCTCACATCCGCCCTCAATGAGAAGGCCGAGAAGGCGCTGGATCAGGGACGGCTCGAAAAGGACGATGACAGGACCGACAGGGACTGATCATCCCGCTGACCGGAGCTCCTCTCCGGGAAAATCAGAAGAGAATCACAAAACAGGGACTTACCGGCGAGACATGATTCAGATTTCCAGCCGGAGAGCGATGTGATGATCCGCAAACATTCCACGACATTGCATGGCCACCGGACCAGTATTTCGCTTGAGGATGCCTTCTGGGACGAGCTGAAAATCATCGCCGAAAAGCGCAAGATCAGTTTCGCCGCCCTGCTTGCCGAAATCGACGACAACCGGCCCGCCGACAGCAATCTGTCCTCATCCTTGCGAGTCTATGTATTGAGCTGGCTCAAAACACGCTGAGCACTTCTGGCAGCATGTGAGATCAAAGCCCGGGCCCGGATTCTGCTTTACGGCGACTATTAATATTCCTGCTGAAAACTCGTAACGCCGCGAAAGCATTCATTAAACATTAGCTGATTAATCTGCGCTCCAAGGCATCCCCGTATTGCGTAGCCTTGCTTTCAATTTGTGTTTCAGACCTTTCCCTTTCACACCTCCGCCACGAGGCGACCCATGGTTTCTGCCGTTTCGGGAACGAACATCGCTGCTTCCGTTCTCTCGTCCTCCACCTCGTCTTCAACCGTCTCCGAACTGAAATCGCAGATTGCCGCAAAGCAGTCGGAGCTCGCCCAGACGACCGAAGCGAAAGCCCAGGAAGACCTGAAGAGCACAATCGCATCGCTCCAGGCTGATCTCGAAACCCTTGAAAACAGCTCCGGCAAATCGTCCTCCTCGGGCGAAAGCGCGGATAAGCCGAGCCTGTCTGGCGAAAGCAGCAGGATCGGTACCAAAAATTTCGACGCCGACACGCCCTTCGGCGAGCGCGAAAGCTGGATTTGACGGGCTGTCTGAGCTCGTCCGGTAAAGTAGCTGAAAGGGCAGGCTCCAGAGCGCGTCGAAATGCGCCCTGAGACAGGGTTGTGTGCCTCAACTTCTCTCCTAAACGCACCGTCATCCTCGGGCTTGACCCGAGGATCCATGCTCGCGTCCGCTTGTGGATCCTCGGGTCAAGCCCGAGGATGACGGCGCGTTTCAACTGCGCGTTTGGGAGAGAAGTTCAATACTTCTGCAAGCTGCAGAACGATTGCTGCCCGTCCCGAGAAACTTACGGATTAGCCGGCGCGCTTTCCGGCGCCAGTTCCCTGATGGCGTTCTCCGTTGGCGGCACAATTAACACCGGTGCGGACTGCGGCTCGGGAACGGGTTGTTGCTGTTGCTGTTGCAACCGATCCTGCTGTTCCTTTTCCTGCCGAAGACGCTCCTCGGCCGCAGCCTTCAGCCGCGCCTCCTCTTCCGCCTTTGCCTTGGCCTCCGCTTCCACGCGTTCCTTTTCCGCCTGACGCTCTGCCGCCTCAAAACGGTAGAGCGCCACTTCACGGCGCAGGCGCTGCTTTTCAAGAACGCTCGCCTGCATGGCCTCCACCCGGCGGCGCTCCTTCTCGAAAGCCCTGAGCGACAGATAATTGCTGAGCGCCGAAACATCGGTCGTCAAAGCCGGTGCGGCAAGCGGTCCAGTGTAATTCAGGCGCACTGACGGTTCGGCCCCGGCAACCGTCTCCGTGCCGGGATTGAAGAGAAGATCAAGGTCGCCATTCACGGTCGAAGCAGCAATATCCACCGTCGCATCAGCCGTCAGCTGCACCGGATCGATGCCGGCGCGCAGGTTCTGGAAGTGAAGCGCGCCGCCATTCAACGAAAATGGCAAGGCCACATCGCCGAGCGCTATCTCGCCCTGCCACAGATTCTGGTCCACCAACGGCCGCACCTTGGGTGCGTCGATAGGCTGGTGCAGGCCATCCGCCGATTGCAGTATCGGCGGAAAGGCGCCGGGATTGAGCCCCTTCAGCGCGAGCCCGCTGGCACGGATTTCCCCCGAACCGCCCGCCGACTTCAGGATTTCGGCAAGACTTTTGCCAGTCGATTCGGCCGTAAGATCAAGTGCGACCCGCCCCGTTGCGACCGGCCCATTGGCGTTCGCCCACAATATCGGCTCCGGATTGGCATCAGTAACCGCGATCTTGGTGCGGAAAATGCCTGCACCCCCGCCCGTCGACATGGCGAGCCGCCCCGTCAATTTGCCCCCCATGAAGGTGCCGGCAACATCGTCGAGCGCGAGACTGCCCTCATCATGCGTGACCTTTGCCGAAAGACCCGTGACCGTACCGAAGGGGCCGGCCTCGAAACTCTCCGCTTTCAGCGACAGCGACGCCTTTAGCTGCGGGAAAGCCGGCATGGCCAGAGGCTTGGCATTGAGCGCGCCGGTTTCCGGATCGATCACCGGTCCATAGATCGCATCTCCCAGCCAGGCGAGATCGGCGGTTCTGACCGAAAGGGCGCCGGTGACGGGATAGGGAGCCACACGGTCAACCGTCAGATTGCCCGAGAAGGGATTGCCGCCCGCCTGCCCGCCTATGCCGGAAAGGGCGATCTTTTGCCCATCCACAGCCACTTTGCCGTTGGCCTTCAACGCCATGCCGCCGCCAAGCTGCGGCAGGCCGACCGCATTCATGATGAGATATGGCTCGATATCAGCGCTTTCGAGCGCCACATCCGCACTGCCTTCACCGAAATTGGCGGCCGAAACGGCAAAGGAGCCGTTCATCGAAAAATGCGTACGCTCGGTGGAAAAGCGGATATCGGTCTGCGCGGGCGAACCAAGCGTGCCGTTGAGCTTGACGGAAAGAAGCCCTTCCCCATCCGCATCGAACGGCAGCGGATCAAGCCCCGCCTGCCCGAACAGGATCGCCGTCGACTGGTTTTTCAACACCGCTTCCAGCGACATCGCCGTGTCGTCGGTGATCGACAGGAAATCCGGCATCTTGGCGACAGCTGAAAGCCGGCTGCCATTGACGGTGCCGGAAACCGCGACATTGGCGCCGCCATTGTCGCTATTGACCGAAACATCCATGGCAAGGTCGGAATTGGCGTACCAGGGCGCACTAGCCGCCAGACGCCTGAGGAACGGATGATCAGGCAATTTCTGCTGCAGCATGGTGAAGAAAGGCTGCATGTCCGTCGCATGCAAATTCACCGTGCCCTTGCCGGCATATTTCAGCAGCGAGCCCTGCAACTGTCCCTTGGCGCGCACTTCCGCGCCGGCAATATCACCGGCCGTCATGTTTTCAAGCGAAAGAACGCCACCCGCCATCGTAAAGGCGGTTTCCACATGATTTGCGGTTACACCCGCCATATTGAACCGGTCGGCCTTGAACTTGGCGTTGATGCGATGGTCGAGAACCGAGCTTCCCACCTGATCGCCGAGCGCGAGGCTGCCGAGCGCTCTCAAGGCATCGAGGTCGATCTCGTTGCCGGCAAGATCGATGGAAAGATTGGAAGTCTTGCCATCGGAGCGCCGCTCCAGCTCACCCTTCAGCGAGGCGTCGCCGATGGCGAGCTCCAGATTGTCGAAACGCTGGTTAAGCGTCGTCAGCGAGACATCGGCGGAAAAACCGGCGGCATTGAGCTGGCGGATCGCGGGGTCGACGGAACCGGAAAGCCAGTTCGCCAGCCCTGAAGGCTGGTTGGAGGCAAGCAGCAGATTGCCGTTGAAGGCAGGGCCGCCGAGAAGCGTCAAAGACCCCTTGGCTTCCAGCTGCGTCCTGCCGGGCAGCGTCGCAACCGCATTCACAACCTGCCAGCCGCTGCCCTCCGGGCGCACATCCAGGCGGATATCGCGAATGGTCGTATCATCTGAAACGAGCGCCGGAAGGCTGATGCTCGCCTTGCCCGGCACCGGCGGCACCGGAATACGAGCAACCATGGCCGCAAAGGCCTCGATGCGCTGGCGCACCGAGGCGGTGGGCTGGCGCGAGGTCTTGCCCGTCTGCACGACAGGTGGCGCGAAGCGGGCGACATCGATCTGCTGACCATCGGCCGTCAGCAGGAATTCCGGCTTGGCGCCGGTATCGAGCGTCGCTTCGCCGGTCACGACATAGGGATTTTCGCTGCCGCCAAGCTCCATGCGGTAGCTCGGGATACGCACGCTCTCATTGGTGAGTTCAAAACTGCCGCGGGTGCGCGGCGAGGAAAACAGCGATTGTCCGGCCTGCTGCTTCTGCTTTTCGTCCTCACGGAAACTGAAGGAGAAAGAACCGCTATAGGCCGGCTTTCCCGCTGTTGCGGCAATCACGCCATCGAGATCAACCTCGACCGGATGTTCGTCCGGCACCAGCCGCACCCGGAGCCCCATGCGGCCGGCGGCATAATCCGGCTCGCTGCTGGAGAGCGAGAAAGAGCCCGGATGTCCATCAACGGCAGCGCGTCCCTCGGCCTTCCACGGCCCGGCCAGCGAATTGGCGGACATGTCGGCATTAAGACCGGTCACGACACGGTTGCGGCCGGATTGCTCATCGATGAATTCGATCTGCCCGCCTTCGATCTGTACGCTTTCCAGAACCACGGTGCGCGCGGGAATTTCGGCCCGGCTGCCGCGCATCCAGTCCAGCGTCCCATCCTTCAGCAGCCTTATCTTGGCTTTCGGCTCCTCGATGCGCATGTCGAAGATGCGCGCTTCGCCGGAGAGGAAAGGTGCAAGCTCGGCATCCATGGAAAAACGGGCGACCTGAATGAGCGGTGATCCATCCGCATCCGTTCCGGCGCGCACATCATGCAATGTCACCGAAGGGAAAGGCAGGATACGGGCTTCAACCCGGCCATGCACCACCACCTTCTTGCCGAGGATACGGCTTGCCTGATCCTCGAAATCGCGGCGGAAGTCCGTCCAGTCGACGAAATAGGGAATAAGCAGCGCCGAAAACAGCACCACGGCCAGCAGTCCGCCCAGAAAAACCAGAATACGCCCGAGCACTGACCTGCATCTCCCTTCGCGAACGCTGCAAACCTATTCTTTTCTGCCTTAACGGCAAGCAGCCTTTTGTACCAATCAAATATGAGAATGATCAGACAAGACGGAACAACTTGCCCGGATTGAAGATGTTATCGGGATCGAGCGACGTTTTGATGGCACGCATCAGATCCAGCGCATTTCCCGCCTCTTCGGCCAGAAAGCTCATCTTGCCCTGGCCAATGCCATGTTCACCGGTGCAGGTGCCGTCCATGGCGATGGCGCGGCGGTTGAGGCGGGCGACGAAGGCTTCGGTTTTTGCAACGCTTTCCGCATCCTTGCCGTCGAAGAGGATGAGGACGTGGAAGTTTCCATCGCCCGCATGGCCGACGATCGGCGCGAGAAAGCCGTTTTCCTTGATATCCTGCTGCGTTTCCACCACGCAATCCGCGAGCCGCGAAATCGGGACGCAGACATCGGTGGAAAGCCCGTCGAGATGGGGCGCAAGCGCGCGGGAAGCCCAGTAGGCGTCATGCCGCGCCTTCCAGAGCTTGTTGCGCTCGGCCGCGTCGCTCGTCCAGCGAAAGTCGACGCCGCCGCATTCGGCGGCAATCTCGGCGAACTGCTGCGATTGCAGTGCCGCCGTTTCCTCGGTGCCGTGGAACTCCACGAAGAGTGTCGGTTTCTCCGCGTAATTCAGGCCGGAATAGGCGTTGCAGGCCCGCACCTGCACTTCGTCCAGCAATTCGATACGGGCAACCGGAACCCCCATCTGGATCGTCATGATGACGGCATCGCAGGCCGCCTTGACGCTGTCGAAAGTGCAGACCCCGCCGGCGATCTTTTCGGGAATGCCCTGCAAGCGCAGCGTCACGGAAGTGATGACACCCAGCGTCCCCTCTGCACCGACGAAAAGCCGCGTCAGATCGTAACCGGCGGACGACTTGCGGGCACGGCGGGCGGTGCGGATTTCCTCGCCATTGGCAACGACGACGGTAACGGCCAGCACATTGTCCTTCATCGTGCCGTAACGCACGGCATTGGTACCGGAGGCCCGCGTCGAGGCCATGCCGCCGATGGAGGCATTGGCACCGGGATCGATGGGGAAGAACAGGCCGGTATCGCGCAGATAGACATTGAGGTCCTCGCGCGTCACGCCCGGCTCCACCGTCACGTCAAGATCTTCGGCATTCACCTCAATGATGCGATTCATCCGGCTGAAATCGATGCAGATTCCGCCGTTCGGCGCATTCACCTGCCCTTCCAGCGAAGAGCCCGTTCCGAAAGGAATGACTGGCACCTTATGTTGCGCGCAGACCTTTACCACGGCCTTCACATCGTCCGCACTTTCGGCAAAAACGACGCCGTCAGGCGCCTGCAGGGTCAGATAGGTGGTGGTGTGGCCGTGCTGCTCGCGAAACGCCTGTCCGGTCTGGAGCCTGTCGCCGAGCTGCTGCTTCAACACCGCGAGTGCCGACGCGATGCCCTCTTCGTTCCGCTTTCCCGCCACCACATCTTTCAGCGCCATCGTCCGTCTCCACCGCAACATCTGCCCGTAACGGATTCGATCCGTTACGAAATTCCGTCAGGTGGTATGGGATAAGGTTAACGCTTTGTCCAGCATCGCGATTGCGCCAAACACTGTTTGGCGGCAACCGTTTTTATTCCGCTGCCAGCAGCGGCTTGTCCTCTTCCAGCGCCTTGCGGCGGGCGGCAAGTTCAAGCTCGCGGTGAAGGCGGATTTCCTCGTCCGCCTGCGGTTTGGCGAAGCGGGCGATCAGCAGGTAGGAGACCGGCGTGATGTAAAGCGTCACCAGCGTCGCAAAACCGAGACCACCGACGATGACCCAACCGAGCGCGATGCGCGCTTCCGCACCGGCACCTTGCGCCAGCACCAGAGGCACGCCGCCGAGAATGGTCGCAATCATCGTCATCATGACAGGGCGCAGGCGAATGCTCGTTGCCTTTTCAATGGCTTCCCGCACGCTGGCTCCCTGATCGCGCAGATGATTGGCGAATTCGACGATGAGGATGCCGTTCTTCGCCATCACCCCGACGAGGAGGACGAGCCCGATCTGGCTATAAACGTTGAGGCTCGAGCCGGTGACCAGCAGTGCGATGACGGCGCAGGCAAGGCCGAGCGGCACCGTCGTCATGATGATGACCGAACTCAGCACGCTTTCGAACTGCGCAGCCAGCACGAGGAAGATGATGGCGATGGCAAAACCGAAGGTCAGCAACATGCCGCTCGAATTTTCCTCCAGCGTCGCAGCCTCGCCGAGCGGCAGCAGGCGCGCGCCGGGCGGCATGACGGATTGCGAGAGCTCATTCACCTTTTGCAGCGCCTCACCCAGCGAAACACCGTCCTTGAGGTTGGCGGTAAAGCCGACGGAGGGAAGCTGCTGCTCGCGGTTGAGCTGCGGCGCAACCGCATTTTCCTTCAGCGTGGCGATGACCGACATCGGCACGATCTTGCCGTCGCCGGTTTTCAGGAAGACGTTTTCCAGATCGGTCGGATCGTTGATCGGCCGGGTGGAGGACAGGAGCCGCACCGGGATCGCATCGCCATCCACGAAGACGTCGACAATCGAGCGCCCTTCCAGCAGCGACTGCATGGCGCGCGACAGGCCGGTGATATCGATACCGAGATCCGACGCACGCTCGCGGTCGATGGAGACAGAAATCTGCGCCTGATTGGGCTCATTGTCGAAACGCGGCGTGTCGAACAGGCCGCTTTCCTCCATGGAAAGCAGCAATTTCTGGGTTGCCTCGGTCAGCGCCGCATAATTGCTGCCGACCATCGCCATCTGCAGGCCGTTGCCGGCACCGCGAATTCTGAGGCTGTTCGGCTGCATTGCATTGCCGCGCAGCGCCGGCACCCTGTTGGCGGCGGAGGTGACATCTGCGGCGATCTGGTTCTGCGTGCGCTCACGATCGGCCCAGGGCGCGAGCGTCAGCACCATGAAACCGGTATTAGAAGACCCGTTCATGCCGGTGATGGAGTAGATATTGCGGATCTCACCACTGTCGCGCAGCGGCTGCAGGTTTTCCTCGATCCGCTGCAGCTGGTCGCGGGTATATTCGAGGCTGACGCCCTGCGGTGCGGTAACCCGCATCATGACCGAGGCGCGGTCCTCGCGCGGCGTCAGCTCGTTCTGGATCATGCCGAAGGCGATCCATGAGAGGCCGGAAAAGATCAGCGCCACGACGATGACAATCAGCGGATTGTTGAGGCAGGCGGAAAGCGTCGTTTTGTAGGTGGAGGCAAAGACATTGCCGAACCATGCGAGCGGCCCCGTAGGTTCCTTCAGCCCCTCCTTCAGCATGCGCGAAGCGAGCATCGGGCAGAGTGTCAGCGCCACGATGGAGGACAAACCCACCGCGAAGGCCAGAACGAAACCGAATTCGCGGAACAGACCGCCAAGCTGGCCTGGCAGGAAAGAGAGTGGAATGAACACGGCGGCAAGCGTCGCCGTCGTCGCGATGACCGCGAAAAACACTTCCTGCGTGCCGAGAACGGCGGCGGCGCGCGGCCCCATGCCTTCCGCCCGGCGGCGCACGATATTTTCCAGCACCACGATGGCGTCATCGACAACGAGACCGGTCGCCAGAACAATGGCGAGCAGCGTCAGAATATTGACCGAGAAGCCGACCATATAGATGGCGACAATGGTGCCGATCAGCGCAACCGGCATGGTAATCGCCGGAATAAGGGTGGCGCGCCAGTCGCGGAGGAAGAGATAAAGCACAACGACCACGATTAGCGCGGAAAGACCAAGCGCCAGTTCAACCTCGTGCAACGCGCCTTCGATGAAGACGGCGTCATCGCTGGTTATGACGATGCGAGTGCCTTCCGGCAAGTTGGCCGACATGGCATCGACTGCGGCCTTCACGCCGGTGGAAATGTTGAGCGTGTTCGATTGCGCCTGCCGGATGACGCCGAGACCGACGCCCTGCACGCCATTGGAACGCAGCGAGGTGGATTCGTCGTCCGCCCCCAGCATCACGGTCGCAACGTCCCGCAGGCGGATATTGTCCTTGATGAGAAGGTTGGAAAAATCCTCAGGCTTCGTCAGGCTGGCCGTGGCGCGTACGACAATATCCTGCGTCGTGCTTTTCAGCGATCCTGCCGGCACATCGAGGGCAGCGCTGGCAAGCGCATTGGAAACATCGGTCACCGTCAAACCACGGCTCGCCAATGCGGCCTGATTGAGATCGACCCGGAAAACCTTTTCCTGATCGCCGTAAAGCTCCACATCGGCCACGCCGTCGACGGCGGCCAGACGGTCGATGATTTCGTCATCCACCAGCTTGGTCAGATCTTCCATGCTGAGCGTGGAGGAGGTGACGGCAAGGCGCATGATGGGCTGGCTGTCGGAATCCGCCTTGATGATCTGCGGTTCGTCGGCATCATCGGGCAACTGGTTGGTGACGCGGCCGATGGCGTCGCGCACGTCGTTGGCGGCAACCGCCAGATCGACATTGTCGCCGAATTCCAGCGTCACGCGGCTGGTGCCGAACTGCGAGTTGGACGAGATGGACTTGACGCCGCTGACACGCGCCACCGCACCTTCGATGGTCTGCGTCACTTCCTGATCGATGGTTTCAGGCGCCGCCCCCTCATAGGTGGTCCTGACGCTGATCGTCGGCCGGTCGACGTCAGGCAGTTCGCGCACTTCAACGCCCACCAGCGCGGCAAGGCCGGCAACGACCAGCAGCGTATTGATAACCGCCGCCAGAATGGGCCGGCGCACGAACAGTGCCGTAAAGGCGAGCTTGGAATCCGTAACCGAGGGCGGCTGCGTCGTCATTGGCTGGCGACCTCCTCGGGCTTCGGCTGGTTGCCGACGCGGACAGCGCCGCCTTCCCTGACACGCTGAAGGCCCTCGATCACGACAGGCTCACCATCCACCAGTTCCGCCTTGACGAGAACCGCATCGGGATTGCGCTGCACGATCTGCACCCGCACCTTGTTCGATTTATTGTCGGTCACACGCCAGACATAGGAGCCTTCCGCATCCCACTGCACGGCCAGCGGATCGACCGAGGCATAGGTTTCCCCGGCAAAACGCATGGTGACACCAAAGGACATGCCGGCCCTCAGCTCATCTTCCTCATTGCCGAATTTCGCCCGGATACGGATCGTGCGGCTTGCCTCATCGACGCGGTTGTCGACGGCCTCGATCTCGCCCTTGAAAGTCTCACCCGGCCGGGAAATGGAGGTCGCCTCCACCGGCATACCGACCTTGATTGCGGTTGCAAACCGCTCGGGAGCCCAGAAATTGACGAGAATTTCCGAACGGTCGTCGATGCTGACAATGGTGGACTGCGTGGTGACATTATCGCCGATATTGGCGGCGACAATACCCGCCACACCCTCTATCGGCGCAACGATGTCGCGGCGCTTGAGATTGAGTTCGGCGGTGCTCAGCGCAAGCTTGGCGGCTTCTTCGGCAATCTGCGCATCCATCACGTCAAGGCGGGAAACGGATTTCAGGTTCTTATAGGAATTGGATTTTTCAACGGCGCTGCGCAGCACCACCTGTGCCTTGTCGCGCTCGATCACCTGCTCTTCATCATCGAGCCGCGCAAGCACCTGCCCTTTCACGACACGTGCGCCAGAAGAGGTGCGGATTTCGGAAAGCGTGCCGGAAGCCTGCGGCATGACAACAACAGACTGGATCGCTTCGCCATTGCCAATGGCATTCAGCCGGTCGTTCACCGTGCCCTTTTTGACGGGAGCAGTCACGATCAGGGTCGCATTGTCATTGCGGCGTCCACCGCCGGCATTTTGACCCGAACCGGGCGTAGCGGCGGCAACCTCAATGGCGCCGGCAGGCGTTTTGCCTATCCCGATGCTGGCCAGCACATTGCGGGCTTCGGGCGAATAAAAGCCCCAGAGACAGAGCCCCGCTCCCACCACGGCAACACTGACACCCACCTGTTTCCAGACCCGCATATATTTCTCCGGTTGATCCGCGCAGCACGATATATTCCCGAAAACGACACGTTCCGGGACAGGTGCAGTATTCCCGCTTGGCCAAGGCAAGGCAACGCACAAATCCGTTCCTTACGTAATTGTAATTTGGGCGCAATTGCCGCCAGAAGCAGCCAATCCGCAATCCATCCGTGCATTCCTGTCGTAAATATCCGCCATTGGGCTAATCTGCGCCACCGCGAACCACAATGAGAGGAAGCCATGAGCACCGTGACGAAAACCGAAAACCCGGAAACCGACCCGCGCGTGAAAGCGGTGTTCGATGATATCCGCGCCACCCGCAAATCGGATTTCATCAACAATATGTGGCTCTACCTCGCCTTCGATGCCGATCTGCTTGAAAAGGCATGGGGTGAGGTCAAGGCGGTGATGGCGACACCTTCAGCGCTCGATCCCGTGGTGAAGGAAATGCTTTATATCGCCGTTTCCGTCACCAATGGCTGCTCCTATTGCGCCCATTCGCACACGGCCGCCGCCAAAGCGAAAGGCATGACGACAGAGCAGCATGCCGATTTGCTGCGCGTCATCGCGCTTGCCGCCAAGACCAACCAGCTTGCGGTGGCGCTGCAAGTGCCCGTTGACGCCGCTTTCGACGCCGACAGGCAGGCATAAAGCGAAAAAATGCCTTGGAATGGACGTTTTGACTGACGATACCGGAATAAAAGCAGAACACGGTTCTGGCCTTTATATCCCGAATCACTACATTGGGCCGCATGAGCAACAGTTTTGACGATATGCCGTTCTTCGATGAGGAACCCGTGGCGCCACGCAAGGCGACGAACAATGCCGGTGCGGAAAGCGGCGGCGGGCTTGGCATTGCCGCCCGCGCCATGGCGGCCCGCGATCAGACGCGTGCTGCGCCCGACTATCTTTCCGGTCTCAACCCGGAACAGCGCGAGGCAGTAGAGACGCTGGATGGTCCCGTTCTCGTGCTCGCCGGCGCCGGCACTGGCAAGACCCGCGTTTTGACCACACGCATCGCCCATATTCTGGCCACCGGCCGCGCCTATCCAAGCCAGATTCTTGCCGTGACCTTCACCAACAAGGCCGCCCGCGAGATGAAGGAACGTATCGGCGTTCTGGTCGGCGGCGCTGTCGAGGGCATGCCCTGGCTCGGCACCTTCCACTCCATCGGCGTCAAGCTCCTGCGCCGCCATGCCGAACTCGTCGGCCTGAAATCGGACTTCACCATTCTCGATACCGATGACGTGGTGCGGCTGATCAAACAGCTCATTCAGGCCGAAGGTCTGGATGACAAGCGCTGGCCGGCAAAACAGTTCGCCGGCATGATCGACGGATGGAAGAACAAGGGCCTGACGCCGCCGGATATTTCGGAGGGTGACAGCCGCGCCTTCGCCAATGGCAAGGGCCGCGAGCTTTACACCGCCTATCAGAACCGCCTGAAAACGCTGAACGCCTGTGACTTCGGCGATCTTCTGATGCATCCGATCAGCATCTTCCGTCGCCACACCGATATTCTGAAGGAGTATCACCAGAAATTCCGTTACATTCTGGTGGATGAATATCAGGACACCAACACGGCGCAATATATGTGGCTGCGGCTTCTCGCACAGCGCGCCAAGGGCGAGCCGCAGAATGTCTGCTGCGTCGGTGACGACGACCAGTCGATCTATGGCTGGCGCGGCGCGGAAGTGGACAATATCCTCCGCTTCGACAAGGACTTCCCCGGCGCCAAGGTCATCAAGCTCGAGCGCAACTACCGCTCCACCGAGCATATTCTCGGCGCGGCCGGCCATCTGATCGCCCATAATGAGGGCCGTCTCGGCAAGACGCTCTTCACCGAACGCAGCAGCCCGGATGATGAAAAGGTCGTGGTGCATGCCGCCTGGGATTCCGAGGAGGAAGCCCGCGCTGTCGGTGAGGAGATCGAACAGCTCCAGCGCAAGAACCACAAGCTGAACGACATGGCCATCCTCGTTCGCGCCTCCTTCCAGATGCGCGAGTTCGAAGACCGCTTCGTCACGCTTGGCCTCAATTACCGCGTCATCGGCGGCCCGCGCTTTTATGAGCGCCTCGAAATCCGCGACGCCATGGCCTATTTCCGGCTCGTATGCCAGCCGGCCGACGATCTCGCCTTCGAGCGCATCGTCAATACGCCGAAGCGTGGTCTTGGCGATACGACGATCCGTAACCTGCACGACTACGCCCGCGCACGCGATATTCCAATGCTCGCGGCAGCCGCCGACATCATCGAGACCGACGAGCTAAAACCACAGGCGCGCAAGGCGCTGTTCGATGTAGTTCAGAATTTCCGCCGCTGGCAGGGCCTCTTGGAAAACACCGAGCACACCACGCTTGCCGAACAGATTCTCGACGAAAGCGGCTATACCGCCATGTGGCAGGCCGACAAGACGGCCGAAGCGCCCGGACGGCTGGAAAACCTCAAGGAACTCATCCGTTCCATGGAGGCCTTCGAGAGCATGCGCGGCTTCCTTGAGCATGTGGCGCTTGTCATGGATGCCGAACAGAATGAAAATCTCGATGCCGTCTCCATCATGACGCTGCATTCCGCCAAGGGGCTGGAATTCGACACCGTCTTCCTGCCCGGCTGGGAAGAAGGCCTGTTCCCGCACCAGCGGGCGCTGGACGAAGGCGGGCGCTCCGGTCTGGAGGAAGAACGTCGTCTCGCTTACGTTGGCATCACCCGCGCCAAGAAGCTCTGCCATATCTGGTTCGTATCGAACCGGCGTATCCATGGCCTATGGCAATCCACCCTGCCCTCGCGTTTCCTCGATGAACTGCCGCCCGCCCATGTGGACGTTGCGGCATCCGACAGCAATTACGGTGGTTATGGCGGACGCGGCGGCTACGGCCAGTCCCGTTTCGACAAGGCAGAGCCCTTCGCCAATAATTATTCCACCCCCGGCTGGAAACGCGCGCAGCAGAACCGCTCCGACGCCACCCGCGACAATTGGGGCACGCGCTCCGGCCATGCGGTCGAGCGGATCGGTTATGGCGAAAGCGGCCCACGCACCCGCACGATCGATGGCGAACTGGTGGCGAAATCCGTCGCCGACACACCATCGAAATTCTTTGTCGGCGACCGCGTTTTTCACATCAAGTTCGGCAATGGCAATATCTCCGCCATCGAGGGAAACAAGCTGACCATCGATTTTGACCGCGCCGGACAAAAGCGCGTGCTGGATGGATTTGTGGAAAAGGTTTGATTCGACAACTATGAGTGCCCGAACCAAGCTTTTTCCGTAGCCCGCGTCGCGCCATTGCAATAAAGGAGTTGCAACAGGGTGTGAAAACCGGGCGAGGACTGCTTTGCATATTTTACCGAAAAGCCAGCGCAAGCTCGCCGTTTTTCTGATCAACATGGACAGCGCCACCAAGCGCCTCGAGGACATGAACACCCGCCTCGACGCCATCGGGCTGAAAGCGGAACGCGTTCCCGGCGTCAATGGCAGGGAGCTGAATTACCCGATCCCGGAGTTCAGCGAGATTTCCTATATGCTCATGCATGGCCGCCGCACCTCGCCGCCGGAAATCGGCTGTTATCTCAGCCATGTCGCCTGCGCCAACCGGTTCATGGACGGCGATGCCGACATCGCCCTCATCCTCGAAGACGATGTTATCTTCGACAATGATTTTATCAACGCGATCGACGAGGCTGTGCTGAATGGCGGCGACTGGGATCTGCTGCGGCTGACGACCGTCAGCAACGGCCGTAAATTCGCCTTCCGCCCGCTTTCCAACGGCCGCTCGCTCGCGATCGCATTGACACGGGAAAAAGGTTCGGGAGCCTATCTCGTCAACCGCCGCGCCGGCAAATGGATATCGAAACTCATTCCCATGCGGCTGGCTTACGATATAGCGTTCGATCTGGAATATCTCGCGGGCCTGAAGGGCGCCTTCATCTACCCTCTCTGCGCCACGCAGGATGCGGACGGGGAAAGCCAGATCCAGAATAACCTGCGCATTTACCGCCTGCCGCGCTGGCGATATTTCACCGTGCTGCCCTATCGCGCCTATCTGGAAACCAGCCGTTTCCTGCTGCGCGGCATCCGCCTGGCCATCGCCAAGTTGAGCGTCGCGCTGCACGGCGGCAAGGGCAAGACTGTTCCGGCCGGCAACTGAACTCGCTGGATCACACCTCTCCGGGTGTAAAGCCGACCAGATAGACCGCCGCAATCACGGCTGCGAGAATGAAAATCGAAATGACGAAAATCGTCATCCGGTTCAATGGTTTGCGCGTCGTTTTCTTCATGATGGAATAATGCGGCGTGCATGAACTGGTTCCCTAGCAAACCTTGGCTTGCTTCAGCGGTATCCTGTGGGACAGGTAATCCCGCATCTGTTCCATTGCTTCCGCACGCGTCAAACCGCCGGACTGCAGACCCGAACGCAACCACAGCCCGTCGATAAGCGTGGTAATCGCGAGTGCAACGATCCCGCACTCTTCCTTCGGCAAGAGATGCACCAGAGCCGAGAGAAGGTTCGATCGCATTCGTGCATGGATCACCTTCTGGATGCGAGCCAGCTGTGGCTCTCGCGGCACTTCGGCGCAAAGCGATAGCCAAGCGTGACATATGGATGGCTGAAAGAATCTTTCATCGAAATTTCCCTCGATAATGGCATCGAGACGCTCGCGCGGGTTGCTCGCTTTATTGAGGCGCGCCACCACCTCCTCCTTCAGTTTCACATTGGCCTCACGCATGGCGTGCTCGAACAATTCCTGCTTGTTGGCAAAATAGTGAAGCACGATGCCTTTCGAGGCCCCGGCCTGCGCCGCCACCCTTTCAAGCGTCGCGCCCGCCATGCCTTCCCGCTGGAGGACCTCGAACGCTGCCCGTCTGAGTTCCGCCCGGCGAATATCGCTTATTCTGGTTAGTCGCATCATTGTCTCCTTGGAGGAGTACATTGACAAATTTTCCGCAAAGATCAATTATTGTCCAACTGGTCAATCTAATGACCCAACAGACAAAGAAAGTGGAACAATGAAAAAATGGGCAGGCGTTTTTTCAGCCGCAGCACTCCTGATGACGGTGGAGACTTCCGCGTTTGCGGCTGATTCCGCTGATTGCAGGGTGGTGCGACTGGCAGAACCGGGCTGGAATGATCTCGCTTTCACCACCGGCATTGCCATGTCGCTTTTAAAAGCGCTGCAATACGAACCGCAAAGCCAGCTTCTTGGCATTGACGTCATCTACACGAGCCTCAAGACCAGGGATCTCGACGTCTTCGTGGGCTATTGGGATCCGGCAATGGTGAACTATTACAAGCCCTACAAGGAAGATGGATCGGTCGAAAAAGTTCGCACGAACCTTGCGGGCGCCAAATACACTTTCGCGGTTCCGACCTACGTGTGGGAAGCGGGCGTCAAGGACTTTTCCGATCTTCAGAAATTCGCAGAGAAATTTGACAGCAAGCTTTACGGCATCGAGCCCGGATCCAACCAGTTGATGCTGGACGCCATCAAGGACCCGGCACTCGGCCTTCAAAACTGGGAAGTAGTCGAATCCAGCGAACAGGGCATGCTGTCGCAGGTCGCGCGTTTTATCCGCAACAAGTCTTTCATCGTATTCCAGGGTTGGGCTCCGCACCCGATGAACAGCAAATTCGACATCAAATATCTGACCGGCGGCGACAAATTTTATGGGCCGGATTTCGGCGCAGCCACGGTCGATACGCAGGTGCGCAAAGGTTATCTGCAGGAATGCCCGAATGTCGCGAAGCTGCTCGAAAACCTCGCATTCGACGTGGACTACGAGAACAGGGGCATGGGCTACATCATGAACGACGCAATGACGCCGGAGGACGCGGCGATGCGGGCGATCAAAGACGAGCCACAACGGCTGGACGTCTGGTTGAAGGGCGTATCGACATTTGACGGAAAGGATGGCCTTGCCACCGTCAAATCGGGACTCGGCCTATGACCTCAAACTTCCTTGATGACTGGGAGAAGCGCAAACAATATGTCGAACTGCCCCGTGGCCGCCGGATGGCGTTCATAGATAGCGGCGGCCCCGGCCCGGTGTTGCTGATGTTGCATGGCTTTTCGGATACCAGCCGCAGCTTTTCCATGCTGGAGCCCTATTTTCGCGAATATAGGCTGATTGTTCCCGACCTGCCCGGACACGGAGTTTCCTCCGTCGGGCAAGGCTTTCATGTGAAGGATTTCGCCGAAACAATCGAACAGTTTCTAACGCTTGTGGGTGTTTCGCGGTTGTTCCTGCTCGGCCATTCGATGGGCGCGATGACCGCCATCGAACTCGCCGCCGGGCGGGGTGACACCATCCGGGGCCTTGCCCTCATATCGGCAACGGTTGAACCGGATTTCGGCGACGAAAGCCAGTTGACCAAAGACATTCTCGCACTACGAGATCCTATCAGGCCAACGGCAGGCTTTCTGCACCAATGGTATTCCTGCAGCCGACCAGTCGACCATGGTTTTCTGTCGAAAATGAAACAGGCCGCGGCCAACATGCCCGCCGCGACCTGGCATGGCGTCCTCAGAGGCTTTGCCGAAACAAATCTGCAGCAAAGCGCCGCCAGAATAAAAAAACCGGTATTTTGCCTTGCCGGCTCTGAAGACCCTCTATTCGACAAATCGCATCGCCAGCGGTTGGTCGAGGCCTTTCCCCAGGCTCGAACCGTCACACTCACGGGATATGGCCATAATCCGCATTGGGAAGATCCGCAGGGTGTATCGACGCTGTTAGCCGATTTCTTTGCAGATGTGATGTCGGGCATCATGAATTAAGTGCGCGGAACAACTGATTTTAAGAACCTCTTATAAATCGATTTCGATTCAGGTGCCGATGCTGTAACGCTTTGCTGCGTAACCATATATCGGCCCGACATGACAGACACGACGAATCCACGCCTCAACCCGCTGCATCTTGCCGCCGCTTTCGCCAGCGGTTGCCTTCTGACCCTGATGGTGCATTTCAACGGTCAGCTTGCCCATTACGGCAACGCGCTCTTTTCGTCATGGACGGCGCATGGCACCGGCACGGTGGCGGCGCTGCTCTATCTGGCGATCATGCGCCCGAAGAAAGATGCGAGCGTGGCAGAAAAGCCGAGGGCACCGCTCTGGGCCTATTGCGGGGGTGTCGTCGGCGCCGCCATCGTTGTCCTCACCTCCACCGCCGTCAATTCGCCGCTGGCGCTTTCCGGCACCATTGCGCTGGGTCTCGGCGGACAGGTGATCTTCAGCCTGCTGGCCGATCTCTTCGGCCTTTTCGGCCTGCCCAAACGGCGGCCGGATTTGCGTGACATGGCGGCGGTAGCGCTGATCCTCTGCGGTAGCGCCCTCATCATTCTGGTCGGGAGAACGGCATGATCGTCTGGATCGCCATGGCTTTCACCGGCGGCGTCTTCGTTGCGCTCAGCCGGCAGATCAACGGCCGCCTCAGCCTGTCGAACTCGCCGCTCATCGCTTCCTTCTGGAACCATATCGTCGGCTTCGCGGTGCTGACCGTCATCGGCCTCATCGTAGGCGGCCTCATCCCGCCGGGCGCGGCAGATGCGCCCTGGCTCGCCTTTATCGGCGGCCCTATCGGCGTCGTCTTCATCGCCTCGGGCAGCTGGCTCATCCCCCGCATCGGCGCGGTCAATACAGCCCTTCTGGTCATCAGCGGCCAGATGGTGTCAGGCGTCGTACTCGATCTTTTCAGCAATCATCCGCCGAAAATCTGGGCGAGCGCGCTCGGCATTCTGCTCATCCTCGGCGGCATGGTGCTGACGCAGCGGCGTGGCCGCTAGAGCACATCCGGGAAGACAGTGTAAAATCAGGAATCGCTGCCGCGCGAGAACATGCCGAGCAGGGTCTTGCCACCGCTTTTCCCACCGCTGCTGGCAAGTGTCGGACGATTGCCGTTGAGCTTCGGCACCACCACCATACGCTTGACTTCGCCGCGCTTGAAGGCTGCGAGGAAGCGGGGATAATCCCGGAACACGACGCAGCCATTCGATTCACCGCGTTTCGCCAGCATGTAGGTGTGGGCCAGAAGGCCATCGCGGCCATGGGGGTTGACGCCGTTTTCCGGTGTCAGCCGAATGGCCTCGACGCCATGGAAACGGGCTTCGCGCATTGTCAGCCTGTAGCTGGAAGGCGGTGTCGAGCCGCGCATTCTGACGTGAACATAATCCGGGTTGTCGCGCATCTTGCCGATACCGGAATGGGCCTCGAGCTTCTCCCCATTCGGCATGTGCACCAGGCCGGAAGAAATATCGTAGATCGCCGTGCCATTGCCGCGATCCGGCCACGGAACCGCGTCCATCTTGCTCGGCTCGCGTATCGGATTATCAGGCTTTGCAAAGGCGAGCATGGCGCCGGTGCCCTGTTTCGGCGGCTGCGGCGCGCGCAGCGGAACAGGTGCGTCGAATGCGGGCGCTGAAGCAACGTCGGCCTTGGAGAGGGCGGGACGCGGCGACGGCTCCACTGTCTCGGCAGCCGCCACCTCAGGCCTGAAGCTCGGAAGCGGCACGTCGTCCGGAAGCAGGCTGCTCGCCTCTTCCTCGATCTGCGGACGCGCCAGCGCCACTTCAAATGCCGGATGCGAAGCAGCACTCTGATAGGCAACCTCGGTGGTGCGCCCAAGCGCGGAATCGACAATTGCCGAAGGCCGGAGCGCAGCAAGCTCCTTGACCGTCGCCTGCCCTTTCGCATTCGCAGCCGCACCGAAACGCTCGCCAAATTCCTTCGCGCCGATCTCGGGCATCATGCCGGCAAGGCGGACTGCCTTCTGCTGGCCATGGCTGTGGTCGCTCAGGCGGGAAAACTTGCGGACATGAATATCCCGCGCGACCGTCTGGCCAATCGCCGTCTCCGCGGAATCGAGCCTGGCCACCAGCGTCTTTTCAAACTGGCCGACGCCATGCGAAGCAGCCGCCATGCCGTGAAGCGAGGCGAAGGCAGCAAAGGCGAAAAGACCCGCAAAGGCACCGCCGCCAAGCAGCGCCGACATTCGGCCAAGCGAAAAGGATTTGCTCTTCTTGAGGCAGGACGACCGGGCAGGACCGGCGCCATTATAGGCCGCAGCAGAAAACGCCATGATACTCGTTACTCGAACCGTTCACGCACAACCGGGCAACGCCGGAGGGATTTTGGGGCATCCGAACAGCGGGCAGACACCACGCCTGTTTCGGAACTGACTGGTTCGAAGCATGACGAATTATGGTAACCAAAGTGTTTACGAGTCCCTGCAAAAATAATTCGTTAAGGTCTGCGCATTATCGGGTGAAGGCAAAACAATGACTTGCACGGGTAAGGCGCGCATCTGTATCGACCCGTCCCGGAAAAAAGTCCCTGAGGGGCGTCATTGGCCTTTAAAGTTTTCATCGCCGCATCGTCAGGTAAATTCCGACTTGGCCGGAAATTTGCTGCAAATGCGGCAGGAAAACGACGGATACCGCTTTGCCGTAACGCCGTCATGCCGGCACAAAGGTTGAATGGGCACTTGATCCGCCAGTGCCGGCTTGGCATCCTGCTCGCAAATATGGGAGGCAAATCATGAAGGCGCTGCTGCTCATCGATATCCAGAACGGCTTTTGCCCGGGCGGCAATCTGGCCGTTGCCGAGGGTGACAGGGTCGTACCCGTTGCCAACGCCCTGATCGACAATGGCGGTTATGACCTGATCGTCGCCTCGCAGGACTGGCACCCGGAAAATCACGGCAGTTTCGCCTCGCAGCATCCCGGCAAGAAACCGTTCGACATGGGCGAACTCTCCGGCAAACCGCAGATGATGTGGCCGGACCATTGCGTGCAGGGCACACCAGATGCGGAATTCCACCCCGATCTGAAGACAGACGCCTTCGACTACATCCAGCAGAAGGGCGAAAATCCCGCTGTCGACAGCTATTCCGCCTTTCGCGACAACGACCAGGGGGCGACAACCGGCCTTGCCGATTATCTGACCCGCCAGGGCGTGACGCAGCTCGATGTCTGCGGCCTCGCCACCGATTATTGCGTCAGTTTCTCGGTGCTCGATGCGCTCGACATGCTGCCGGGCGTCAAAATTCGTTTTATCGAGGACGCAAGCCGCGGCATCGATCCGCAGGGCATAAAGGCGTCGATCACGGCCATGCGGGAAAAGGGCGTGGCCATTCTCAGGAGCCGCGACATATTGCGCGACTGAGTAACCTTCAGCGCAGCCTCGGCTTCTCCAGCACGTCGATATCGCCTGCCGCGTCTTCCAGACGCCTCAGGATCGCGGCATGCGCATCCTTGAGCCCCTGATTGTAAAAGACATATCCGACTTCCTCAGCCAGAAACTCCACGAAAATCTCTGCCTGCAGCAGCCCCATCTCGGTTTCGGTCTCCCGGGCGAGATAATCCTTGATACGCGCGGCCAAGACCGCCTTTTCCTGCTTCTCAAGCATTCATTATCCGCCATGTCGTGATTTGGGCGCCGATGCGCCGGGATGCAGCTAACGTAACGGATGCTTCAAGGGAATCAATCGATCCATTCATGCAATTTGTTTGCCAGCCAGACGGGACGGCGATAGAGCGGCGGCAAGGAGTTCCCAAAAATGTCCAAAACAGATTTTCGCGAGGGATTGAAGGCCGGCTTTCCGATCGCCCTTTCCGCCGCCCCCTTCGGCGCGCTGTTCGGCGCGGTCGCAGTCGATAACGGGCTGAGCATCGTCGAGGCCACGATCATGAGCGGCACCGTTTATGCTGGCGCCAGTCAGCTGGTCGGCATCGAATTGTTCGGCCAGAAGGTCGCTCCCTGGCTGATCGTCCTTTCGGTTTTCGCCGTCAATTTCCGCCATATCCTCTATTCGGCTGCCATCGCCAGAATGATCTCCAACTGGTCTTTCCTGCAAAAGGCAGCGGGCTTCTTCGTGCTGGTGGATCCGCAATTCGCCGAATCGGTCAGGAAATATGAAAATACCGGCACGGTCGGTTTTGCCTGGTATATGGGCTTTGCCACACCGGTCTATGTCCTGTGGCTGGCCATGACGATTGTCGGCGCGTCGCTCGGCAACATGGTCGGCGATCCGAAAGCCATCGGTCTCGATGTGCTGCTGCCGATCTATTTCATGGGTATGGTCCTGAGTTTTCGCCAGCGGGAAAATTTCTACCCGGTGATGCTGGCAAGCGCGATTGGCGCAACGGTCGCCTATCACATCGTCGGTTCGCCCTGGCATGTCAGCCTCGGCGCGGTTGCCGGCATTCTCGTTGCAGTCCTCTATCCGCCTAAACCGGCCGGCGAGGCCAATCCTGAAAGCAAGGTGGAAAAGCCATGAGCGATTTTCTGCACGCCGATACACTGATCCTGATCGCGCTCGCCGCCGTCGCCACCTATCTCACCCGCATCGGTGGTTATGTTCTGATGACGCGGATGAAATCCATCCCGCCGCGCATGGAAGCGGGACTGAACGCCGTTCCCGTCGCGGTCTTGACCACACTCGTCGCACCCGCCTTTTTCGAAGGCGGATACGAGGTGAAGATCGGCATGGTGGCAGCGCTTCTGGTCTGCCTGCGCTTTCCGGGCCTGACGATGCTGGCCATCGGCTGGGCGATCGTCATCGCGATAAGGCACTGGCCGCTGTTTTAAGCCACCCGCGTCAAGGGAAGCGTGGCCGCGACAAGCCACGCCTTCACATCCTCATCCGCGATCAAGGGCGAAAGCTTTTCCAGAACGCCGGCGTGATAGGCGTTGAGCCAGTCAAGCTCGTCATCGGTCAAAAGTGCGGCCACGATCAGCCTGCGGTCGATGGGGCACCAGGTCAGGGTCTCGAAGGACAACATCGGCTGATCGCCGCCCGTAACCGCTTCCGCCTCGCGCACGTAGATCAGGTTTTCGATGCGAATGCCAAAGGCACCGGGTCGGTAATATCCCGGCTCATTCGACAGGATCATGCCGGGCAGCAGCTCCTGCGTCGAAAGCCTTGCGATACGCTGCGGTCCCTCATGCACCGAAAGATAGGAACCGACACCATGGCCGGTGCCATGGGCATAATCCGCCCCGGCCTTCCACAGTGCGATGCGCGCCAGCGGATCGAGATCGCAGCCACGCGTACCCTTCGGAAACCGTGCAGCACTGATGGCGATCACGCCCTTCAGCACCAGCGTGAAGAAACGTCGCTGCTCTTCCGGAACATTCCCACTCGCCACGGTACGGGTGATATCCGTGGTGCCGTTGACATATTGCGCGCCGGAATCGACGAGGAACATCTCGCCATCGGCAAGTGTCCGGTCCGTATCCGTGGTGACGCGGTAGTGGATGATGGCGGCATGTGCGCCAGACCCTGAAATCGTGTCGAAAGACACATCCTTTAACGGGTTTTGCAGCCCCTGCCCCACCTTGGCGCGCGCCGCCTCCAGCGCCTTGACCGCCGCGATTTCGGTAACGCTGCCCGGCTGCTGCCTGTCCAGCCAGCAAAGATATTCAACCATCGCCGCGCCATCCTGCACATGTGCTGCGGCCGAGCCGGCAAGCTCCGCCTCGTTCTTGCAGGCACGCGGCAGGCGGACGGGATCGGCCTCCTCGATCAGGGTGCCACCCGCCGCCGTGATCGCCCCTGTCAGCGCCACGGGTGTCAGGTCGGCATCGACCATGATCCGGCCCTTGGCGCTGGCAATGGCGTGCAGGCGATCGGCAATCTTCGACGGCGGCAATTGCGTCGCCAGCTGCGCCAGATAGGCCTCGGCCTCGATCCCCGTCTTGCGTTTATCGAGAAAAATATCCGCCCTGCCATCCGCATAGATGATGGCGCGGGCAAGCGGATGCGGCGTATGCGGCACGTCGTTGCCGCGAATATTGAAAATCCAGGCGATGGAGGACGGATCGGTGACCAGGAGGGCGTCCGCCCCCTTGGCCGACACCGTCTCGGCCAGCGAAGCGATCTTTTCTTTCGCCAGCTTGCCCGTAAAGGCCTCCGGCTGGATGACGACCGGTTCCAGCGGTTCGGAAGGACGATCCTGCCACAAGGCGTCGAGCGGGTTGCTTTCAAGCAGGACAACGGAGCCGCCCTTGGCCGCAACGGCCTTTTCCAGCCGCTTCAGCTCAGCGCCGGTATGCAGCCATGGATCAATGCCCAGCCGGAAGCCCTCGATCGCATGTTCGGACAACCAGACGGAGGGCGGCGCGCCAACCAGATCGCCGCCGCTGAACACCGATTGATCGACCTGCGACTTGAGCTGCGTCGTATAACGGCCATCGACAAAAACCACGGCCTCCGTGCGCGTTACCAGCGCAATGCCCGCAGAGCCGGTAAAGCCGGTCAGCCAGGACAGGCGCTCGGCGCACTCAGGCACATATTCCCCCTGATATTCATCGGCGCGCGGCACCAGGAAACCGTCGATACCGAGGGCCTCGAAACTGGCGCGCAGCGCCTCGACGCGAGCCTTGCCGAATTGCGGCGCGGATTTGTTTTCGAAGGTCTGGAACATGGGTGTCTTTCTGGAACTATCATGAGGAAAGCTGTTCGGTCACGCCGTCAAATCATTGGCGCGCAACGACAATGCCATGCGGACAAAGCCGGTTTCAAGCTAGATATGACAGATCCTATTTCGGCGATAAATTGTGCACATTTTGCGAAATAAGTAATACTCAAGGCAAAGTGACATGCGATAAATGCATATCTACCCTGAGATATCCCCTCTAACTAAACAAAAACACATCGCTTATCTTCAGATCAACACAGCGAGAGAGACACTCTCCTGGCAAACAAGGATTTGAAGCAATGGCAAAATCTTTCCTCCGCACCGCCTTCGATCGCGTCGTTGAAGCACGCGAGCGTCAGGTCAGCCGCCATGTCAACGCAGCCCTTCTGAACCTCGACGACAAGTCGCTCGAAGCGCTCGGCATGAACCGCGCCGATCTGCGTCGCAAGGCGAAGTCCAGCTACGTATTCTGATCACGTCGGGCGCGGCGATCCTCCCTCCACCGCACCCAACAGGAATACGTCGACCCGCTTGAGCAAGCTCCTCCCATGCTCGCGGGTTTCCAGGCGGCGCGAAAGCGCCGCCTTTTCTTTTGCCTGAAAGGAATATTGCCGCTGGTTCAGTCTTTGCGCAGATGCAGCGTGACCCAGCCGTTGCGCCAGATGGTGCGGACATGGGAAAGCCGGGCGCCATTATAGGCGGAAAGCACCTTCCAGCGCTGCGACGCCAGAATGCCCGACAGGATGACCGTGCCGCCGGGCGCCAGATGCGTGACGAGCTGCGGCGCCATCTTGATGAGCGGCCGCGCCAGAATATTGGCGATGATGAGATCGAATGGGCCGTGCTTGCGGAAGGCGTCCGAGTGGAAGCCCGGCGCGGTCTCCAGCGCCATCCCGGAGACGATGCCGTTCAGCCTAACATTCTCCTTCGCCACCTTCACGGCGATGGGGTCGATATCCGTCGCAAGCACGGGAATGGGACGCATCTTGCGCACCGCAATAGCCAGAACGCCGCTACCGGTGCCGAGATCAAGCGCATTGCGCACGGTCCGCGCCCGCAGAACCTCCTCGATCATCTCAAGGCAGCCGGCCGTCGTGCCGTGATGGCCGGTGCCGAAAGCCTGTCCCGCCTCGATCTCGATTGCCAGATCGTTCGCCCGCACCTTGTCCCGATCATGCGCCCCATGCACGATGAAACGCCCTGCCCTGACCGGCTTCAGCCCTTCAAGCGACTTGGCGATCCAGTCGACATCAGGAACGATCTCCTTCTCGATGACCAGACCGGGAAAGGCGGGAGCGAGCAGGGCTTCGACACGCTCGCGAAACTCCTCTTCCTGCTCGGCCATCAGATAGACGGAGGCTTCCCAGATGTCGCGCTTCTCATCCACCTCGGTGGTAGCAATCGCGACATCCTCCTCGCCGAAATAGTCCGACATGAGATCGAGGATTTCACCGGCCTTGATTTCGGTCGTGGTGACGTAAAGTCGGATTTCGCTCACGGCGGGCTGCTTTCTCTGGATGAGGTTATTGTTCTTGCCTTTGCCACAAAACCTCGGCCAGTCCAATAAGCCCGACGCAATTATGCCGCCTCTATCAGCCCTTCAGAAGATTCTGGAGCTTCTGCTCGGCGACTTCGGGGTTTTCGCCATAAGCGATAGTGCCGGAAAAACGGCCATTGGCGTCGAGCAGGATGACGGACGCCGTGTGATCCATGGTGTAGTCGCCATTCGGATCCTTCTCGTCCACCGGCACCTTCTTGGCATAGATGCGGTAGCCCTTCAGCGTTTCGGCGATCTTGTCGGCCGGGCCGGTGATGCCGGTAATGCGCGTCGAGACGTTGGAGACATATTGCTGCATGATTTCAGGCGTATCGCGCTCGGGATCGACGGAGACAAAATAGGCCTGCAGCTTGTCGCCGGCCGGGTCCACCTTCTCCATCCAGCCGTTCAGCTCGAAGAGGGTTGTCGGGCAGACTTCCGGGCAATGGGTGAAACCGAAGAAAAGCGCTGTCGGCTTGCCCTGAAAGGCCTTTTCGGTGATCGGCTGGCCGTTTTGCGCCGTGAGTTGGAAGGGCACGCCATAGGCCGTCTCCACCATCTCCTCACGCGTCTTCGTCATTTCGATCGTCAGCCAGCTGACGACGCCAGCGAGAACGACCACCACGGCCCACAATACGATACGAATATTTCTCATTGTCCAATCCTACCCCGAAGGCCGGCCTGATAGCGCGGGCTTTGGCCGACAGATAGCGAACGGCGACGGGGACGGCAAATCAACTGGGCGGTATTTGCGGGAACCGCGCTGATTTGTCACAAATCCGCAGCCGGAAAACACGTCACAGGCACCAAGCGATGCCGCTCTGTACCGTGGACAGGAAAATATCCGTGCCGTGCCGCACCCAGCCATCGAAGGCAAGAAGCACGATGGCAAGCGAAGCCATGGCTGCAAGACTTGCCAGAATAAACTTCAGCGGATTGGAGACGAGCCCGTTCATATCGCCATCATAACCTGTTTGCGCGAGCGCGAAAACCGCCAAAACACTGGGTTTTGCGGTTGGAACAGCGCAATTGTTAGGGAAAGTTTAAAATCTTGCTGTGCATTATGACCATAGCGGTTTTTAAAGCCTCGACATGATGTCTCCCGGTCCATCCTCCGGCCACCGCATAAAGCTCAATCCTGCGCGGGCCTGTTAGAGAGCCATCAGAGGAAACCTGCCGTCATGTCCAACGCCATCAAGCAATCCGGCGCATATCTCGAAATCGTTTCCTTCCATCTCGGCGATCAGGAATTCTGCATCGACATCATGGCGATCCGCGAAATCCGCGGTTGGGCGCCGGTTACCCCGATGCCGCACACCCCGCCTTATGTTCTCGGCCTCATCAACCTGCGCGGCGCCGTCATTCCCGTCATCGACATGGCCGGCCGCCTCGGCATGAAAATGACCGAACCGTCCGAACGCTCCGCCATCATCGTCACCGATATCGGCGGCAAGCTGGTCGGCCTCCTGGTGGAACAGGTCTCCGACATGATGACCATCCGCTCCGAAGACCTGCAGCCCGCACCCGATATCATTCCGGAAGAACAGCGCAGCTTCTGCCGCGGCATCGTGGCGCTGGAAAAGAGCATGGTCTGCTTCCTCAACCTCGACACCGTCATTGCGGACGAGCTGGCACGCGAAGCCGCCTGATTAAGCCGGCTCTTGCCTCTTGATAGGATTTGTAGCGCCCAGCGCCAGCGCCGTTGAAGCGGCGCGGGTTGCATAGTCTGGCAGTCCCGTTTCAGAAGTACTCCGTCACCCCGGACCTGATCCGGGGTCCAGCGCGATTAAGTCCTTGATCGCGAAAGACTCTTTCACGGCGCAGACGCGCCGTGGCTGGATGCCGGATCAAGTCCGGCATGACGGACAGGGTCGGACAAAATCTTACGGCTTGCCCTTTTGCCATGTGACCTGCTGATTATAAAGCGGCACCGTGGAAATCGCCATCTTGGCCGAGCCGTCGGTCAGCTCCCGCGCATGCACCAGATAGATCAGCGTGTCATTGGCCTTGTCATAGACGCGGCTGACGACGAGCTTCTTCCAGACCAGTGACATGCCCTGCCGGAACACTTCCTCTCCGCCCTTCGACAGATCAATGTCGCCGATCTCCACCGGTCCCGTCTGGCTGCAGGAAATGGCGTTGTTGGAAGGGTCTTCAAACCAGTTGCCGTTCTTCAGGCGGTCGATGACGCCGCGCTCGAAATAGGTCACATGGCAGGTCACGCCCTTGATCTTCGGATCGGCGATCGCCTCGATGACGATGTCATTGCCGATCCAGTCGACGCCGACCTCACCGACTACCTGCGAATGCGCCGCTGTCACCGGAAGCAACGCCAGAAAGCCCGCAAACAAACCCGACAGAGTTTTCATCGTCATCGCATCTTCTCCGTTACGCTGCTTCAAACATAAGTGCGCGGAACGGTTACGCAACCCGGGAGACGGCGCGTTTTTTCATGCTGCATGGCTGGTAACCGGTGGAGGTGAGACGCCCCGCGACCATGCCGATCTTTTCCGGCAGTTCGCGAATATGGGCGACGCGCAAAGCCTTGGCCGCCGCAATCGAAGCGGCCGCGCAGACGACGGCGTCTTCGGCGGCATTGTGATGCACGAAACGCAGCTGCAGGTGATGGGCGATGACATTCAGCTTGTGCGATGCCAGATTGGGCCAGACATGCCGGGCGATCTTGACGCTGCACAGATAGGAAAGATCGGGATAGGACTGCCGGTATTTATCGAAAGACGCCCGCATGACGCTGAAATCGAAGGCGGCATTGTGGGCGATCATGGTGGCGCCGTGGAAGTCGTCGATGAACTCCTCCATCACCTCGGGAAATTCCGGCGCATCTTCGACATCGGCCGGGCGGATGCCATGCACCGCGATGTTGAAGGGCGAAAACCGCATGTCCTTCGGCCGGATCAGCCGTTCCTCGACGCGAACGATCTCGCCGCCCTCTATCCATGCAAGCCCGACGGAGCAGGCGCTGCCCCGTTCCTCATTGGCGGTCTCGAAATCGATGGCGATGGTTTTCAAGAGTGATTCCCGTTGTTTCATTCCGGCATAGACCGGATTGACGTCAAAGAGAACCGGCCTCGGCAGAGCCCGCTTCCGAAAGCATCCAGTCGATAAGCATCACCAGATCGGGATTATCAAGCATGCGCCGCGGATAAACGAGGAAATAGGCGAGCGTGCTGGCCATGTCCTTGCCAAAGGGCGCAATCAATGCGCCTTCCGCAAGCTCGCGGGAAACCAGCGAACGCCGGGTCAGCGCAATGCCGTGCCCGGCCTTGGCCGCATCCAGCGCACCATTGCTGTCGATGAAGACGGTGCCGCCGGAGGCATCCACGTCCGATGCTCCCGCCGCCTCCAGCCAGCGCCGCCATTCATTGCGGTTTTCATCGTGCAGAAGCGGAATGGATTTCAGGTCCCCCGCCTCCTGAAGCGGCCCATATTTTTCCAGAAGCTGCGGCGAGCAGACCGGCAGGGTGCTGTCATCGATGAAGCGGATGCTCTCCAGCCCTTCATAACGACCAGAACCATGCCGCACCGCCAGATCGACATCATCCCTCGAAAAATCCACCAGCCGGTTCGTCACGCTGATGCGGACATCCACATGCGGGTGTTGCTGCTGGAAGGCAGGCAATCGCGGCATCAGCCATTGAACGGCGAAAGTCGGCGTGCAGCTCAGCGTCAGAACCGTGATCTCGGAGCGCGCCGTCAGTTCCGCCGTCGCCTCGCGCATCATCCGGAAGGCGGTGCGAAGCGCACCGTAATAACGCTCCCCCTCACGCGTCAACTGGATGCTGCGCGGCTTGCGGAAAAACAATTGCACACCAAGCCGCGCCTCCAGTTCCCGGATTTGCAGGCTGACGGCACCGGGCGTGACATTCAACTCATTGGAAGCAAGCGTGACGCTGCGATACCGCGCTGCGGCCTCGAAGGCCTGCAGCCCTTTCAGAGAAGGAAGTTCGGCTGCCATGGTTTAGCTCATCTCAATTATCGCGCGAGAAACTATCGTTTGAAAACACCATAAAACAGGGAGTAAATAGACACAACACGATATGAAATGCAGTCAAAGCCACAGATTATCAGATTGAGTTAAGCTCAACCGATATCGGGTGGATGGCGGCGACCCCATCTGCGATCATGTCGATACTTATGCTTTTGGGAGATGACGATGGCGATACAGAAACAGATGGATGCCGGCGAATGGGCGATGCTCGTCGCGCTCTCGCTCCTGTGGGGCGGATCGTTCTTTTTCATCGGCATCGCCGTCAAGGAACTGCCGCCCGTCACCATTGTCACGCTGCGTGTCAGCCTGGCGGCAATCGCGCTTCTCATCGTCTGCCGCATCATGGGCCTGCGCCTGCCGCGTGAATGGACGGTGTGGCGCGCCTTTTTCGGCATGGGCCTGCTCAACAACATCATCCCCTTCTGCCTGATCGTCTGGGGCCAGACCCATATTGCCAGCGGGTTGGCCTCGATCCTCAACGCCACCACGCCCCTCTTCACAGTCATCGTCGCCCATTTTCTGACCGCCGACGAGAAGATGACCGGCAACAAGCTGGCCGGCGTTCTCATCGGTTTTGGCGGCGTGGCAACCATGATCGGCCCGGCGGCCTTTTCCGGCTCGTCCGGTCTCTGGGGCCAGATTGCCGTTCTCGGTGCCGCCATCTCCTATTCCTTCGCAGGCATATTTGGCCGGCGTTTCAAGGCCATGGGCGTACCGCCGCTGATGACGGCGACTGGCCAGATATCGTCTTCGACGCTGATGCTGATCCCGGCCGCGCTCCTCATAGACAAGCCATGGACGCTGGCCATGCCCAGCCTCGGCACCTGGGGCGCACTCATCGGCATCGCCCTGCTATCGACGGCGCTTGCCTATCTCATCTTCTTCCGCATCCTCGCCACCGCCGGCGCCACCAACCTCGCACTCGTCACCTTCCTCATTCCCGTCAGCGCCATCCTGCTCGGCTCGCTCCTTCTTGGAGAGCAACTGGAGGTCAAGCATTTCGCGGGCATGGCGATGATCGCGGCCGGCCTTGCGGCGATCGATGGCAGGTTGTTCAGACGCTTTCGAACGGCATAAGGCCGGGAAGATTACATTGACAAGCTTCGCGACCCCGGCCAATCTGCCAGCCATGATCGCACAGTCGCACAACATCATGCTCATCAATACCACCTCCGGCAAAGCCGGCGGGCGGTGGAGCATTGTCGCGATAGACTAGCGATCCTTGTCCACCATGCCCTGCCGCAAGAGCAGGGCGAATGGTCCCCTGCTCTCCGGCCCCAAAGGAGAACAGCCAGTGCCCCAGCCGCAAAGCGAATTACCGCCCTTTCAGGATTTCAAGATCGATGACCTGCTCATCCGTGGCATCACACCCGATGACGCCGAAGGCCTGACACGGGTGCTCAACATGCCCGGTGTGCGTTGGGGAACATTGCGACAGCCATTTCAGAGCGTCGCACTCACCCGGAAATATCTCGAAGGCCTCTCCCCTTCCGATATCGTGGTGGCGGCGGAATGGCGCGGCGGGATTCTGGGCAATGCCGGGCTGCACGCCAGAACCGGACGTCAGAAACACATCGCCAGCCTCGGCATCGGCATCCATGACGATTTTGCCGGCAAAGGCATCGGATCGAGGCTTCTGGCCGCCCTCATCGATGCAGCGGACAATTGGCACGACATTCGCCGCATCGAGCTAAACGTCTTCACCGACAATCTCGCGGCCATCCGGCTTTATGAAAAATTCGGCTTCGAGCATGAGGGCACCATGCGCAACTATGCCTATCGCGATGGCAAATATACCGATTCATACGTGATGGCGCGCCTGCGCTGACGGTTCAGGCGGACAGGCAATGATCCGCAAACACTTCCCGAATGGTCCGGCGCGACCATTCGGCCATTTTCCCGTTACGACCCCGCGCCGCGGCAAGCACGATCAGCGCCTTCCAGAGCGCCCAGCCGCGCCCGCGCTGCCAGGTGGCATCATCCAGATTCAGCGCATGACGAAAAACGGCGCGGCTTTCCGTATCCAGCACATTCCATGCGAGAATGAGATCCGAACACGGATCGCCGACGCCGGAACTGCCGAAATCGATGACCGCTGAAAGACGACCGTCTTTGACCAGCAGATTGCCTTCGGCAATATCGCCATGCACCCAGACACCCGATCTCGGCCAGCGGCTGGAAAGGGCAAGCTGCCATATCTCCATGGCGAGCGCCTGATCCACCTCATCAGCGACATGCACCGCCGCCGCCCTCGCCTCGTCATCATAGACGGCGAGCGACCCACCGCGATGGAAATTGTGTTCGCCCGCAAGCGGGCCATCCGAAGCATCGATGTCGTGCAGGGCCTTCAAAAAAGCTGCCGCATCCATGGCTATTTGCGACAGATCGATACGATCGAGATGCCGGGCAAGAGGTTCGCCCTCAAGCCAGCCATAAATGGACCAGCAGAACGGATAATCCCCTCCCGGTTCACCGAGCGCCAATGGCACCGGGATCGGAAGCGGCAGAAGAGGCGCCAGTTTAGGCAGCCACCGGTGCTCCTTCTCCACCTGCGCCACATAACGGCCGGCGCTCGGCAGGCGAACGAGCATATCGTCGCCAAGGCGGAAGCTGCGATTATCCCAACCGCTCAGTTCCACCGGGCTGACATCGAGCCCCGCCCATTGCGGAAACTGGCTCGCGATCAGCCCGCATACCTGCTGCGTTGAGATGACGATGCGATCATCCATGGCCCGTTCCCCATTTCAGGATGAGACCCCTAGCCGTGCAAAACAAAACGGCGATGACGGCGACTCAACCGCCGATCAGCGCCAGCCACTCATCCTCGTCCATGGTCTGCACGCCAAGCTCCGCCGCCTTGGCAAGCTTGGAACCCGCCCCGGGCCCTGCCACCAGAATATCCGTCTTTTTCGAGACGGAACCGGCCACTTTTGCGCCGAGGCTTTCGGCCCGGGCTTTCGCCTCGTCCCGCGTGAATTTTTCCAGCGAGCCGGTAAACACTACCGTCTTGCCCGCCACCGGGCTGCCTTCGGTGGAAGGCTTCTCCGCCTCCTTCGGCTGCAGCTCCCGTATCAGCCGATCGATGACATCGAGATTGCGCGGCTCCTTGTAAAACTCGATGATGGCGCGGGCCACCACCTCGCCGATGCCGTCAATGCTGTTGAGTTCCGCCCAGGCGTCGCTTGCCGGATCCGCAGCCGCCTTCATGGCCTCTTCGAAATGGTCGTAGGTGCCATAGGACCGCGCCAGAAGCTTCGCCGTCGTCTCGCCGACGTGACGGATGCCGAGCGCGAAGATCAGCCGGTGCAGATCGATCTCGCGGCGGGCGTCGATGGCGTCGAACAGCTTTTTGACGCTGACCTTGCCGAAACCGTCGATATTTTCGAGCTTGGTAAGATGCGATGCCTCCTGCCGTGCCTTCAGGGTGAAAATGTCCGGCGCAGTCTTGATCGACAAAGCGGGATCGTCGCTTTCGAAGAAGAAATCGATCTGCTTGGTGCCGAGCCCTTCGATGTCGAAGGCATTGCGCGAGACGAAATGTTTGAGATGCTCGACCGCCTGTGCCCGGCAGACGAAACCGCCGGTGCAGCGTGTGACCGAATCGAGCTTGCCCGTCTTTTCATTGCGCTCCCGCACCGCATGGCTACCGCAGACCGGACATTTTTCCGGGAAGGAATATTTCACCGCATCAGTCGGGCGCTTTTCCAGCAGCACGTCCAACACCTGCGGAATGACGTCACCGGCGCGCTGCACGATGACGGTGTCGCCGATACGAATATCGTGATCTTCCGGGCGGATGCGCTCGCCGCTATTGCCGATGCCTTCGATATAATCGGCATTATGCAGCGTCGCATTGGTGACGACGACACCACCAACGGTGATCGGCGTCAGACGCGCCACCGGCGTCAAAGCGCCTGTGCGTCCCACCTGGATTTCGATATTCTCAACCGTGGTGAAGGCCTGCTCAGCCGGAAACTTGTGCGCAGTGGCCCAGCGCGGGCTGCGCGAGCGGAAACCAAGCCGCTCCTGAAGATCGAGCCGGTCGACCTTATAAACCACGCCGTCTATGTCATAATCGAGATCGGGTCGGGCGACGCCGATTTCATTATAATGTTCAAGCAATTGCTCGGCAGAGGTGAATCGCTTCATCAGCGGGTTGACCGGAAAGCCCCAGTCCCGGAATTTCTCCACGATACCATATTGCGTATCCGCAATCCGTGCCGGCTGGCCGCCATTCGAGACCTCACCCAAAGCATAGGCAAAAAACCTCAGCTTGCGTTTCGCCGTCACATTGGCGTCGAGCTGGCGCAGTGAACCGGATGCCGTGTTGCGCGGGTTCACATAGGTCTGCTTGCCGTCCGCCTCCATCTGGGCGTTGAGCGCCAGAAAATCGCTCTTCGCCATATAGACCTCGCCCCGCACCTCCACCACATCGGGCGCATCGGCGGGCAGCTCGTTCGGAATTTCCTTGATGGTCTTTATATTGGCGGTGACATTCTCGCCCGTCGTGCCGTCGCCGCGCGTCGCCGCCGTCTTCAGCTTGCCGTTCTCGTAGCGGATGGACATGGAAAGACCATCGATCTTCGGCTCGGCGGTAAAGGCAATGGAATCGTCAGGCAGATGCCCGAGAAAACGATAGACGGAACTGACGAAGTCGCGCAGGTCCTCTTCCGAAAATGTATTGTCGAGCGACAGCATCGGCCGGGCATGCACGATGGGCGCAAAGGTCGGAAGTGGTGTGAAGCCAACTTTTTTCGACGGGCTGTCGGCCCGCACCAACGCCGGGAAAGCGGCTTCGATGGCGTCGTTGCGCCGCTTCAGGGCGTCATATTCCGCATCCGAAATCTCCGGTGCATCCTTGCCATGGTAAAGCGCATCGTGGCGCGCAAGCTCGGCCGCCAGAAATGCAAGCTCGGAAGAGGCTTCAAGCTCGGTCAGGTTTTCGACGGGAATCTGGTCTTTCGACATGGAAGAAGCCTCACGGATGAATCTGCAATGCTTTTAGCGAATTATTGCCAAACGCAAAACCATCCTCGCTTTTCAACAGGCAGGAATCCGTTATTCTGAACATCCGGATGAAACAGATGCCGGAGCCTTCCAATGGACGTCATGACCTTCATTGCCTTTGCGGCAGCCTTTTTTGTGTTCGCAGCCAGCCCCGGACCGGACAATATGACGATCGTTGCCCGCACGATCACCCATGGCGCCGCCTCCGGCCTCGCCTATGGTGCGGGAACCGTGGCCGGAATTTTGATCTTCCTCACGCTTGCAGCCTTTGGCCTGTCCATCCTCGCCACCGAAATGGGAACCCTGATGACGATACTGCGCTATGGCGGCGCGGCCTATCTGGTGTGGATGGGCATCAGGCTCTGGACGGCGGAACCTATCGTTCCCGATCTGCAGCCGGTGAGTGCCGGGCGTAGCCTCATCTCGCTATTCGCGACTGGAACCGCGCTCAACCTCGGCAATCCGAAAATGCCGCTCTTTTACGTCGCGCTGCTGCCGAACATTGTCGGCGCTTCGCTGACGATCGATCACCTTGCTGCCCTGGCAACGGTCATCATCGCGGTGGAGGCGATTGTTATTGGCGGTCACGTTCTTCTCGCCGTACGGGCGAGAAAACTGCTGCGGGAGCCGAAAATCATCCGTAGGGTGAACCGGGCGGCAGGCGGGATCATGATCGGCTCCGGCGTCGCGGTGGCCGTCAGCCGTTAATCCTTGGCGGCAAGCAGGCGAGCCGCCGCAGCCCTCGCCTCATCGGTCACCGACGCGCCGGCAAGCATGCGGGCGATTTCTTCGGTGCGGTGTTTCGGTTCCATCGTCGCCACACGCGTGGCGATGCGTTCGCTGCCGTCGCCCGAGGGGCCCTTGGAAATGAGAAGATGCGTCGCCGCCCGCGCCGCCACCTGCGGCGCATGGGTGACGGACAGCACCTGAACGGTCTTGGACAGGCGGCGCAGCCGCTGGCCAATGGCATCCGCCACAGCCCCGCCGACGCCCGTATCGATTTCGTCGAACACCAGCGTCGGTGCAGAACCGCGATCCGCCAGCGCCACTTTCAGCGCCAGCAGGAAACGGGACAATTCGCCACCCGAGGCCACTTTCATGATCGGTCCCGGCCGTGTGCCCGGATTGGTCTGAACGTGGAATTCCACCGTATCGATGCCCTCGGCCGTCGCCTGCTCGGGATCGGAGGTCACCTCGACGGTAAACCGCGCCCGCTCCAGCTTGAGCGCCGGCAATTCTGCCATCACCGCATTGGAAAGTGCATCCGCCGCGTGGCGGCGTTTGTCGGAAAGCGATTGCGCAGCACGGTCGAAATCGGCCTTCACCACACCGAGATTGGCCTCGAGCTTGCCGAGCTTTTCCTCGCCGGCATCGAGATCGGCAAGATCGGCCACCATTTTTTCGGCGAGGGCCGGCAGATCAGGCACGGCAACATTATATTTGCGTCCGGCGGCACGCAGCGCAAACAGCCGCTCCTCCACCCGCTCCAGCTCACGCGGATCGAACTCGGTGCGGCGCAGCGCCGCCTCCACTTCCATCTGCGCATTGGAAAGGCTGTCCAGCGCGGCATCCAGCAATTGCACGGTGTCTTCCAGCAAACCGGGAGCCTCGTGGCTCTTGCGCTCCAGACGCCGCATCATCGAGGCGATGACAGGCACAGGCGACGCATTGCCGTTCAGGAATTCGCTGGCCTCGGCAATATCACCGGCAATGCGTTCGGATTTCTGCATCACCGCCCGTCGCTCGGCAAGCTCATCCTCTTCGCCGTCACGTGGCGAGAGCGTCTCCAGTTCCTCGACGGAAGAGCGCAGATAATCAGCCTCGCGCGCCGCAGCCTCAACCTTGGCGCGGTGGGTCTTCAGGGCGCGCTCGGCATCCTTCCAGGTACGGTAGAGGCCCTGGACACTGCGGGCTTCATCGCTCAGCCCGGCAAAGGCATCCAGCAGCGTGCGGTGGGCATCGGTATCGACAAGCGCGCGGTCATCATGCTGGCCGTGAATTTCGACCAGCAATTGGCCGAGCTGGCGCATCATCTGCACACTGATGGCCTGATCGTTGATATAGGCCTTGGTGCGCCCGTCAGAGGATTGCACCCGGCGAAAAATCAGGTCGCCATCGTCATCAAGGCCGTTCTCGCGCAGGAGAAGCCGTGTGGGGTGACTGTTCGGGACTTCGAAAGTGGCGGTCACCTGCCCCTTTTCTTCCCCATGGCGCACCAGACCACCATCGCCGCGACCACCGAGGGCGAGCGACAGACTATCGAGAAGGATGGATTTGCCCGCGCCCGTCTCACCCGTCAACACGGAAAGGCCCGCCTCAAAACCGAGGTCGAGCCTTTCAATCAGGACGATATCGCGAATCGAGAGCTGGACCAGCATGGCCTATGCCCCGTCTCAGGCGCCGATAAGCTTCTTGCCGGCGCGCGAAATCCAGGACCCCTTGTTTTCCCGCGGTTCCAGCCCCTGACCCTTCAGCAGCTTGTAGGAATCCGCATACCACTGACTGTCGGGATAGTTGTTGCCGAGAACGGCCGCCGCAGTCTGCGCCTCATCCGCCAGTCCCATCGCATAATAGGCTTCCGTCAGACGCGCCAGCGCTTCCTCGATCTGGTTGGTGTTCTGGTACTGCTCGACGACGATGCGGAAACGCGAAACGGCGGCGAGATATTCCTTGCGCTCAAGGTAATAACGACCGACCTGCATTTCACGGCCGGCGAGCTGGTCGCGGGCGAAACGGATCTTGGCCTGCGCATCGGCGACATATTCCGAATCGGGATAGTCGTTGACGACCTTGTTCATCGCCTCGACGGTGCGCTGCGCGGCGCGCTGGTCCTGCGTCACGTCGGAAATCTGCTTGGAATAGGCAAGACCGATCATGTACTGAACGTAAGCGGCATCCTTGGAGCGCGGATATTGGCGCAGGAACCGGCTGCCGTTGGTAATGGCCACATCGTTCTTGTTGGTGCGCGTGGCAATGAAGGTCTGCATGACCAGAGCCTTCTGGCCCCATTCGGTGAAGGGATACTGCTTGTCGATCGCCTCGAACTTGCGCGAGGCTTCCGTCATGTTGCCGGCGTTCATGTTGGCAAGCCCCTGCTTGTACAGAACGTCAGGCGGATCCGACTCGAAGCCGAGCTTGGTGATGTCGATATCCGGATCGGACTGGCAGGCAGTCAATGCCGCACTGGCACCGACCAACAACAACGAAACGGCGATCCCCCGTATCGTACCCTTCATCGCACCAGACCCTACATGCTTCATTCGACAGTTCCCACTTCCCGCGCAAATACATAAGCATCGGCTTTGCACTGGCGTTTCTAGCCATAAAAGCATCCGCAGGGCAACGCAATGATGACGCATTAACGCATTTTTATGGCATCCGCCCGCGCAATCGCATGAATATCAGGCGATATGAAGAAACATATCGCCCCTCACGACGAAAAAGCCGCCCCGAAAGGAGCGGCTTTTCCTGTCAATCAATAGCCTGCGAACAAACTCAAGCCGACCAGGGTGCAAATTCAGGCATGTTGACCGCAACGAATTCGCGGGCGCGCACCATCTGGTTGCGGGCCGCCGGAGCTTCGACGATCTCGTAAGCCGTGCGGTCGCTCAGCAGCGCCTTCAGCGCATTCGCATTGACCTTGTGGCCGCCACGATAGGAGCGATAGCAACCGATAAACTGCGCGCCGGCAAGCGCCAGGTCGCCCACGGCATCCAGCGTCTTGTGGCGGACGAACTCGTCCTTGGCGTAGCGCAGGCCTTCCATGTTGATGACGCTGTTGTCGTCGGAGATGACGACCGAATTCTCAAGCGAGGAGCCAAGCGCATAACCGGCAGCCCACAGGCGCTCCACGTCGCGCATGAAACCGAAGGTACGGGCACGGGAAAGTTCGTTCTTGAAGCTGTCAGCCGTCAGATCGCCCTTCCAGGACTGCTTGCCGATCAGCGGCGTGTCGAAATCGATATCGACCTCGAAGCGCGTGCCGTCATAAGGGCGGAACTCCGCCCAGGAGGCACCCGAATCGATGCGCACCGGCTTGGTAACGCGAATATAGCGGCGCTTCGCACCGAGGTTCTTGATGCCAACGGATTCGATCGCTTCAATGAAAGGCGCGGAGCTGCCATCCATGATCGGCGCTTCCGGACCGTCAACCTCGACGATGAGGTTGTCGAGACCCATGGCGTAGATGGCGGCCATGACGTGCTCGATCGTCGCCACTGACTGGGATAGCGAACGGCCGAGCACGGTGCACAGATCGGTATTACCGACATTGGCCGAAACCGCCTTCAACTCGGTTACACTGCCATTCTCATGAAGGCGGTGGAACACGATGCCCGTTCCGGCTTCTGCAGGCTGGAACGTCATCGAAACCGGATTGCCGGAATGCACGCCAATGCCCTTAAGCTGAACAGCATTTGCGATAGTTGTCTGAAATCCGAGCAGTCCGATAGTCATGCGTTTATGCCTTGTTTTGCAAACCGCGCCGCCTGGGCCAGCGCCGTTCAAGTTTTCAAGCCGGTTTTGGCAACCGGCATAGTCGTATTTCCCTTTACCCAGCCTCATACATACGCACATGTAGGTGCCACGACAAATCACTGTTCGTTTCGGATTGTTACACGCGTAAACTATTGAAAACACAATTTAATTTAGTGTTAATCACGCAAAATAAACAAAACGCCCGGGTCGTGAAACCCGGGCGTTTGAAGAGGCGGATGGAATCGCCTTTAGTTGGACTGGCGGCGCAGGAAGGCCGGGATTTCCAGCTGGTCGTCGTCGTGGTGGCTGGCCGAAGACGGCGTTGCACGGCCGTGGTCGTCAAGCTGGCCACGACGCGGTGCGTAGAGGCTGGCTTCCGGCGAAAGCGGCGCGCGGCGCTGCGGAGCCATGCTCGGCGCATCCATCATGTCGGACGGAACTTCTTCTTCTTCGCGACGGCCAAGCGAGTTGGTGATGCGCTTCAGAAGACCCATCGGACCACGCTCTTCCTGCGCAGCAGGAGCGGCGTGGGTGCGATGTTCCATCTCGGCCTTCACGACCGGCGGGAAGTCCTCGACCTTCGGCATGCGTACCGGCTCGGGCTGGCGGGCAACCGGTGCGGGTTCCTGGTAGACAGGAGCCTGCGGCTGCTGCTGGATGCGCGGTGCCGGAGCAGCAACCTGTTCCGGAGCATGGTAGACGGGCGCCGGAGCGACCGGTGCCGGAGCGGCGTGCTGAACCGGCTGGGCCGGACGGAGAGCCGGTGCTTCAGCCGGGGACGATGCAAACAGCTTGCTCTGCGGACGGAAATCCTGGGCAGGCTGCTGGTGCGCGACGAAACCGAGTTCGCGTTCCATTTCGGCTTCCGCCGAACGGATGGTCTGGGCGATCTGGTCTACGGTCTTGGGTGCCTGCGATACTGACTGGGCAGGCTGAACTGCGGCCGGAGCGGGAGCAACGGCCGCGGAAGGACGGATAAGCGGCTTGGCGGCAGCTGCGGCGCGCATATCGGCAACATTCTGTTCGCCGATACCGGCAACGCGGTCGATGCCGGTGGCCACGACGGACACGCGGATGAGACCTTCCAGAGCTTCGTCGAAGGTTGCGCCAAGGATGATGTTGGCATCCGGATCGACTTCTTCGCGGATACGGGTTGCGGCCTCGTCGACTTCGAACAGGGTAAGGTCGCGACCACCGGTGATGGAGATCAGCAGGCCCTGTGCGCCCTTCATCGAGGTTTCGTCGAGCAGCGGGTTGGCGATTGCCGCTTCCGCAGCCTGCATCGCACGGCCCGGACCGGAAGCTTCGCCGGTGCCCATCATTGCACGGCCCATTTCACGCATGACCGAGCGAACGTCGGCGAAGTCGAGGTTGATGAGACCTTCCTTCACCATCAGATCGGTAATGCAGGCAACGCCGGAATAGAGAACCTGGTCGGCCATGGCGAAGGCGTCGGCAAAGGTCGTCTTGTCATTGGCAATGCGGAAGAGGTTCTGGTTCGGAATGACGATCAGCGTATCGACGGACTTCTGCAGTTCCTCGATGCCCTGTTCGGCAAGACGCATGCGGCGGCCGCCTTCGAAGTGGAAAGGCTTGGTAACGACGCCGACCGTGAGGATACCCTTGTTGCGGGCAGCCTGTGCAACGACCGGGGCAGCGCCCGTGCCGGTGCCGCCGCCCATACCGGCGGTGACGAAGCACATATGGGTGCCGTTCAGGTGATCGATAATCTCATCGATGCACTCTTCAGCGGCGGCGCGGCCGACTTCCGGCTGGGAACCGGCGCCGAGACCCTCGGTGACGTTGACGCCGAGCTGGATGACCCGATCTGCCTTCGTCATGGTCAGCGCCTGCGCATCCGTGTTGGCGACAACAAAGTCGACGCCCTGGAGGCCGGCCGTGATCATGTTGTTAACAGCGTTGCCGCCGCCACCGCCAACGCCGAAAACGGTGATGCGTGGCTTCAGCTCGGTGATATCAGGCTTTTGCAGCTGTATCGTCATTTTAGCATTCCTTCTTTCTCTGGCCGCATCGCCCCGCTGGCCGATTCTTGAAAACTCAACTCTGAAACCTCCGGCTTACGCCACGAGGCCACTCAAAAACTCTCTTTCAGCCATTGCCCCACCCGGGCTATCCGGCCGCTACCCGTACCAAACGGCGAGAACATTCCGCCTTGCGCCGCATGAATTTCGATGTCCGCCACCTGCGGATAGATCATCAGTCCGCAGGCGGTTGAAAATGCCGGTCCCTTCGCCGCCACCGGAAGACCAGCCACACCCATGGGGCGGCCGATGCGAACGTTGCGGGCGAGAATGCGCCGTGCCGTTTCCGGCAGCCCCGTCAGCTGGCTTGCGCCGCCGGTCAGGACAACGCGCTTGCCGACGATGGGGCTGAAGCCGGACTTCTGGATACGATCACGGATCAATTCCAGCGTCTCTTCGATACGCGCCCGCACGATGCGGGTTACAAGTGCTCTTGAAACTTGCGATGGTTGATCGCGATCATCTTCGCCAATCGGCGGGATCGAAATCATGTCGCGCTCATCCGCGCCATTCAGCAAAGCCGAACCATGCACCACCTTCAGTCTCTCCGCATCTTCGATTCGTGTCGAGAGGCCACGTGCAAGATCTGTCGTAACGTGATGGCCGCCAAGGCCGATCGCGTCGGTGTGAATGAGCCGGCCTTCGGCGAAAACCGAGATCGTCGTGGTGCCGCCGCCCATGTCGATGGCCGCGCAACCAAGTTCGACTTCATCGTCGACCAGCGCCGCAAGACCGCTGGCATAGGGCGTCGCCACCATGCCTTCGACCGAAAGATGCGCGCGGTTGACGCAAAGCTCGAGGTTCTTAAGCGCCGTGCGCTCGACCGTCACCACATGCATGTCGACGCCAAGGAGGTCGCCATACATGGAGAGCGGATCACGAATGCCGCGCTCACCATCCAGCGAATAACCCGTCGGCAGCGAGTGCAGGATCGCCCGGTCCTGACGCATGGACTGCTGGCTTGCCGCCACCAGAACCTTGCGCAGGTCGCTTGCTTCCACTTCCTGGCCGCCGAGATCGATGCTCGCGGTATAGATATCGCTCGCCAGCCGTCCGGCCGAAACATTGACGATCAGGCTGTCGACGGTAAGCCCCGCCATGCGCTCGGCCGCATCGACCGAAAGACGGATCACGCCTTCCAGCGCGTCGAGATCGGCGATCACGCCGGATTTCACGCCACGCGAGCGCTGGTGGCCAATGCCGATGATTTCAACCTTGTGGGTGCGGCCCGGCAGAATTTCGCTTTCCTGGCGTGGCGTCAGACGGCCGATCATGCAGACGACCTTGGTCGAGCCGATGTCCAGCACCGAGACGATATGGCTGCGCTTGGAGGAAAGCGGCTTCAGACGCGGCAGGCCGAAATGGGAAGAACCAAAAAAGCTCATGTGTTCTTCTCCGCTTTCTTGAGTGCCTTCGTGCGTGCGTCCACGGCGGTCTGGCGACGTGCCGTCGCGCCTTCGGTCAACTGGATCGTGGTGCGGTCCGCAAGCCGCAGATCGACGGCGGCGACATCACGAGACAGAACCTTTTCCTCGAGGTCGAGCCGCGCCAGCAATTGCAGCGCCTGCGGCAGGTTTTCTTCCGGCAGCTTGACGACGATGCCATTGTCGAGATGGAGATCCCAGCGACGACCGGCAATGCGCACATAGGCGCGGACACGGTTGCGGATTTCCGGCCAGTCGGCCAGCTGCTCAACGAAACCGGCAGCCCCGGTTTCAGCGTCACGTCCGACGAAGAGCGGCAGGGCCGCAAATTTATTGTCGCGCAGCGGCGCAATCACGCTGCCGCTTTTTTCAATCAGCGACAGTTCCGAGCCATGCTGCCAGATACCGAAGGCCTCACGCTCCTTCAGCCGGACTTCCACGGTCTTGGGGTACACCTTGCGGATATCGACATCTTCCACCCAGGGAAGCTGCACCAGCTTGCGGCGCGCCGCATCGATATCGAGCGCGATCAGCGAGGTGCTGCCATCGAGGCCGAGAAGCTGGAAGACTTCGATTTCCGAGGTCTGCAAATTGCCGGAAACCTTGACGTCCTCGACGGCGAAGCCGGCTGCCGATGTCGTGGTCTGGGTGACGATAGTCGTGTGGCCGCCGAGCGACATGCCGTAAAGCCCGGTCACCGCGTAAAAGGCGACGGCCGAAATCGTGCCGGTATGGGCAGGAATGTGGATGCGCCCGGTCGCAAGGCTGACGCAGAAGCGCACGACGCGACGCATCGGACGCGGCAGCACCCTGCGATCGTCGGCATTGGCCGCCGCCGCATATTGCTCGCGCTTTTTTGCCGTCGACTTTTTGCCGATCACCGCAAACACGAAGCGTCCTCCACCATCCAGCTGACAAGGTTACCAAAGGAGCGGCCAGCATGGGCCGCCATTTCCGGCACCAGGGAGGTCGGCGTCATGCCCGGCTGCGTATTCACTTCAAGCCAGATAACTTCGCCATCTTCTGAGAAGCGGTCGTCGTAACGAAAGTCTGAACGGCTTACGCCACGGCACCCGATCGCCTGATGTGCCATAACCGCCAGTGTTTGAATTTTTTGGTAAATTTTCGGTGAAATTTCCGCCGGAATGACATGCTTTGAGCCACCGGCAGCGTATTTTGCGTCATAATCATAGAAATTGTGACCGAGCGGCACCACCTCCGTGACACCCAGCGCCTCACCATCAAGCACACCGCAGGTCAGCTCACGGCCGTGAATATAGCGCTCGACCATCACCTGATCGCCATAACGCCATTCGGACGAGGTGAGGATTTGCGGCGGATGCGACTGGTCTTCCTTGACGATGACAACACCGAAGCTGGAACCTTCGCGCACCGGCTTCACCACATAGGGAGGCGACAGCGGATGCTCGCTGGTGAAATCGAAGCGGTTCATGACGCGCTCGACGGCAACCGGAACACCGGCAGCCGCGGCCACTTTCTTGGCCTGCGCCTTGTCCATGGCGAGCGCCGAAGCGAGCACGCCGGAATGGGTATAGGGAATGGCAAGATATTCGAGAATGCCCTGAATGGTGCCATCTTCGCCGAAAGGGCCATGCAGCGCATTGAAGGCAACGTCGGGGCGCAATTCGTCGAGTACGGCGGCGACATCGCGGCCCACATCGACGCGGGTAACCCTGTACCCCTCACCCTCCAGGGCGAGCGCGCAAGCGTTCCCCGACGACAGGCTGACCGGCCGCTCCGACGAAAACCCACCCATAAGAACAGCTACGTGCTTGCCGCTCATCGATACCTCTGACACCAACTCTCCGTTACGAACCACGCCCGAACCGCCGAATTTGACGAACGGTGATTCTGGCACATGATCCTTGAGATCAGTTAAACGCCATTAAGGTTAATGAATCGTTTACTTTCGTTAACCGCCGCGCCCAACATGCCGAGTTCCGTTAAAGAATCAGCATCGATCCGGATTCCCTCCTTGGAATCAGAGAGTTGCACGGATTGCAACATGCAGCTTTTCAATGATCGGAAATAAAATCGCCGCGCGGCCTCCCCTTTGCTCCGCAGAAGACAAGTGCGAAACGTTAACGAGAGGCGCTTTTCCCCAGCGAAAATTATCTGGCGTTTCAGCGTTTTAAATCCGCGACCTGAATCAGTCTCTCAATCAGCCGAACGCATGCCGAATGCCCGACACCAGGTCCGTCGCATTCAAAGATCACATTATTTGCATTATTTCTTTTTTAGCATTCCATAGGAACAAAAATTGCGTTAACGCAGTCCTTGCCTCCCAAGGCATGACATTCCAATCATCTGAAATGGAACCCAAACCATGACTGACGCGGTATCTCAGGTATCGTCGACAGCTGGCAATTCGAACGTTGTAAAGACAAATTCGCCTGCACGAGTTCTCACTGCCAGCCTGGTCGGCACGACCATCGAGTTTTTCGATTTTTACGTTTACGCCACGGCCGCAGTGCTCGTGTTCCCGGCATTGTTCTTCCCGAACAATGATCCGATGACGGCGCTTCTGGCATCCTTCGCCACTTTCTCCATCGCCTTTTTCGCCCGCCCTCTCGGCGCCGTCGTTTTCGGTCACTATGGTGACCGTGTCGGCCGCAAGACCACGCTTGTCGCGGCCCTTCTGACGATGGGCGTATCGACTGTCGTGATCGGCCTTCTGCCGACCTATGAGACGGCAGGCGTTCTGGCGCCGCTGTTCCTCGCACTTTGCCGTTTCGGTCAGGGCTTCGGCCTTGGCGGCGAATGGGGTGGTGCCGTTCTGCTCGCCACGGAAAATGCCCCTCCCGGCAAGCGCAGCTGGTACGGCATGTTCCCGCAGCTCGGCGCGCCCGTCGGCCTGTTCCTTTCCTCCGGCGTCTTCTGGATCCTGCTGCACTTCATGTCGCAGGAATCACTTTTGAGCTGGGGCTGGCGCATTCCCTTCGTCGCTTCGATCATCCTGATCGCTGTCGGCATGTGGGTGCGCCTGTCGATCACCGAAACACCCGATTTCCAGAAAGCGATCGAAAAGGAAGAGCGTGTGGCCGTGCCGGTCGCGGAACTTTTCCGCAATCACAAGCGCAGCCTCGTGCTCGGCACCTTCGTGGCGCTGGCCACCTTCGTGCTTTTCTATATCGGCACCGCTTATCTGCTCTCCTACAACGTCAAGGTCCTGAAAATCCCGTTCCTCGACGCGCTGGAAGTGCAGATCCTCGGCTCCATCGTCTTCGGTATCTTCATTCCGATCGCCGGCAAGCTTGCCGAGAAATTCGGCCGTCGTGAAATCCTGATCCTGACGACGGTGCTGATCGGCCTGTTCTCCTTCCTGCTGCCAAGCCTGATGACCGGCGGCGAAGGTTCGATCTTCGTTTTCGCGGCTCTGGCCATGATGCTGATGGGCATGACCTACGGCCTGATCGGAACGGCGCTCGCCGCGCCCTTCCCGACCCGCGTGCGTTACACCGGCTCGTCCATCACCTTCAACATGGCCGGCATTTTTGGCGCATCACTCGCGCCCTACATCGCCACATGGCTGCAGGTGAATTACGGCATGGGATATGTCGGTTATTATCTCTGCGTATCCGCCCTCATCACGCTGGCCTGCATTCTTCTGTCCCGCAAGGACGAAGTCTGATCCGAACGGATTGCAAGACGTAAAAAGCCCGCGAAACCTTCGTTTCGCGGGCTTTTGTTTGCCTGCTTCGACGCTTACGCCACGGCCTGGCGCCGCTCCACATGACCCGTCACACAGACGCGATTGCGCCCTCCCCCTTTTGCCCGATAGAGCGCCAGATCGGCATTGTGCATGACCTTGTCGAAAATGTCGGCGTCGCAGCGAAAGGCTACACCAATCGAAATCGTCACCGTGATCCGCTGATCCTGATGCTCCACCGGCGTGGTCTCGATAACCGCGCGAACCTCCTCGCACATCTGCAGAAAGGCAAGTGGGCTAGTTTCCTGCACGACGACAAATTCCTCACCACCCAGACGGGCGACATGGGCAGAAGGATCGAAATGCTCCATTATCCTGCGGGCGACGCTCGAGATGACGAGATCGCCGACGAGATGGCTGTATCTGTCATTCACCAACTTGAAATGATCGATATCGAGAAAGGCGACGCAATAGTCACTGCCGAGTTCGGCGCATGCAGCATAAAGGCCGAGCCGGTTGCTCAGGCCAGTCAGGGCATCCGTATGGCTCAGATGCAGGAAGCGCTCGTGGGATTGCACGAGAATTTGCACCTCCCTGGCATTTAGCCAGCAGACCAGCAACGTCACCGTAAACGCAACGGCCCCGCCGAGCGTCGTGCTCAGCATGATCCCGTTGAAGAGATCGGTCACCAGCCCGAACTGCGCCAGAAGCACCAGACCACCCGTGCACATCAGGATAACGACGAGCGTCACGAGGCACGCGATACGAATGGAGAATTCCAGCGGCTCAAGCCGGCGACGGCCCTCCGGCGTGGCGACCGAAAAACTTATCATTTCGATCGCTTTTTTCCAAAGACCCAACATCATGTTCAAAAGTGCCCAGTCGCGTAATGTCGTTGGTATTTCCAAATAAAAAAAAACATTTATTGCTGAAAGAGCGAGACGTTATATCGTCCGCTCACGTATTTCCCGGAAACAATATAGGAAAAACCGTTGATCGACCGTTACGATACACGAAACGGCCGATTCAACGGCAGAATTTTCTTGCGGTAAAGGCGTTCGTCGGGTTTATGCCCCTAGAAACGGTTCCACCTCACGGCCCGGCATGAAAAGCCCCAGCCGCTTGATTTCCCATTCCAGCCGGATGCCCGACTTCTCGAACACCCGCTTGCGGATGGTCTCACCCAGATATTCCAGGTCATAACCGGTCGCATGGCCGGTATTGATCATGAAGTTGCAATGCAGTGACGACATCTGCGCCCCGCCAATGACCAGACCGCGACCACCCGCCTCATCGATCAACTCCCAGGCGGAATGACCTTCGGGGTTCTTGAAGGTGGAACCGCCCGTCTGCTCGCGGATAGGCTGCACGGTTTCCCGGTGATGACGCACGGCATCCATATCGGCCCGGATTTTCGCCTTGTCTTCCGGATAGCCCTCAAACAGCGCACCCGTGAAGATCAGGCCCGCATCCGCGCCGGAGTGGCGATAGCTGTAACCCATATCGGCATTGGAAAGCACATGCTGGTTGCCCTGACGGTCGACTGCATAGACTTCCACGACACGATCACGCGTCTCGCCGCCGTTGGCGCCGGCATTCATGCGCAGCGCACCGCCGATGGAGCCGGGAATACCGTAAAAGAAATGGAAACCACCGATACCATTATCCATGGCCATGGCCGCAATATGCTTGTCCGGGCAGATCGCGCCCGCCTTGATGCGGTTTTCACCGGCAAGCTCCACCTGGCCGAAGCCCTTGGCCGAAAGACGGACGACAACGCCAGGAATGCCGCCATCGCGCACGAGAAGGTTCGAACCGACGCCGACCACGGTCAACGGCACGTCTTCCGGCAGAATTTTCAGGAAGGTAATCAGATCGTCGGCATCGTGCGGCTGGAACATCACCTCCGCAAGACCGCCGGCTCTGAACCACGTCACGCGGTCCATGGGCGCATCCGGTGTCAGACGTCCCCGCAATTCATTTACCCCGTCGCCGAGCCTCCCCAGCAATTTAACCCCATCGACCTGTCTCATTCAGACTTTCCTGATATGCTCTTCAATTCCGAAGGCAGCGCTGCTGCCCATTGCGTGATATTCCCAGCCCCCAAGAGAACCACGAAATCACCCGGATTCGCAATGCCTGCAACCACTGAGGCAAGATCTTCCCGTTTTTCGAGAAAACGGGCGTCGCGGTGGCCGGCGGCCTTGATGGCCGAAACCAGCGCTTCCGAGCTTGCGCCTTCGATCGGATCTTCGCCCGCAGCATAGACCGGAGCAAGGATAATCGTGTCGGCATCGTTAAAACAATGCGCGAAATCGTCAAACAGGCTGGAAAGCCGGCTGTAGCGGTGCGGCTGGTGCACGGCGATGATGCGGCCCTTGCAGGCTTCGCGCGCCGCCGCCAGCACGGCCTTGATCTCGACCGGATGGTGACCGTAATCATCGAAGACCTGTACGCCGTTGGCTTCGCCCGTCAGCGTGAAGCGGCGCTTGACGCCGGCAAAGGAGGCAAGCCCCCTCTTGATGTCGGCTTCCGAAATGCCGAGACGATTGGCGACCGCAATCGCGGCCGTCGCATTCGACACATTGTGGCGGCCGGGCATCGGCAGGACGAGGTCCTTGAAGGAGAATATCTTGCCGGTGCGGCGGCGACGGATTTCCACGTCGAAGATCGACCGCGTGCCGTCAATGCGCACATTCGAAAAACGCACGTCGGCCTGCGGGTTCTCGCCATAGGTGATGACCTTGCGGTCCTCGATCCGGCCGACCAGTGCCTGCACTTCCGGATGGTCGAGGCACATGACGCCAAAACCGTAGAAAGGAACATTCTCGACAAACTGGCGGAACGCGGCGCGCACGGCATCGAAATTGCCGTAGTGATCCAGATGCTCGGGATCGATATTGGTGATGACAGCCACATCGGCCGGCAGCTTCAGGAACGTGCCGTCGGATTCGTCGGCCTCCACCACCATCCACTCGCCCTCGCCCATGCGGGCGTTGGTGCCGTAGGCATTGATGATGCCGCCATTGATGACGGTCGGGTCGAGATTGCCGGCTTCCAGCAGCGTCGCGACCATGGAGGTGGTCGTGGTCTTGCCGTGGGTGCCGCCGATGGCGATGGCATTGCGGAAACGCATCAGCTCGGCCAGCATTTCGGCACGGCGAACGATCGGCAGGTGTTTTTCCCGCGCGGCGATGAGTTCCGGATTGCTTTTCTTGATGGCGGTGGAAACCACCACGACCTCGGCATCACCGATATTATCCGCCGTATGGCCGACAAAAACCTCGATACCCTTGTCGCGCAGGCGCTGCACATTGGCGCTATCGGCCTGATCCGACCCCTGAACGCGATGGCCGAGATTGTGAAGCACTTCGGCAATGCCGCTCATGCCGATCCCGCCTATGCCGATGAAATGGACAAGGCCTATGGCTTTCGGCATCTTCATGCCCCAACTCCTTCATTCTTCTTCTTGAATTCCTGTACGGACTGGCCGGAAGCAATCGCCTCGACCAGATCGGCCAGCACATCCGCCGCATGCGGTTTGCCGGTCGCCTTTGCCGCCGCCGCCGTCGCACTCAAACGGTCAGGCTCGGAAAGCGCCGACGACAAAAGGCTGGAAAGCTTCTGCGGCGATAGTTCCGCCTGCTTGATGACGCTTGCGCCGCCCGCTGCTGAAAGCGCTGCCGCATTGGCGGCCTGATCGTGATCCAGCGCATGCGGATAGGGCACGAGGATCGACGGACGGCCGATGACCGACAGTTCCGATACTGTCGAAGCGCCGGAACGGCTGATGACCAGATCGGCCTCGCCAATACGTGAGGCCATGTCGCCGAAGAAGGGCGAAACATCCGCTTTCACGCCGAGCTTCTGATAGGAGGCGATCACGCTGTCCTTGTCTTCGGGGCGAGCCTGCTGGGTGACGACGATGCGCTTGCGCTGCTCGTTCTTCAACAGGCAGATCGCTGCCGGCACGGCGCTGGAAAAGAATTGCGCGCCCTGGCTGCCGCCGAAAACGACGAGCTGAAACGGTTCATCCGTCTGCGAGGGCGTATAGGGTATCTCCGACGCAGCCAGCACCGCCGGGCGAACGGGGTTGCCGGTGGCCACCGTCTTGTCGGAATATTGGCCGTTGGCGGGCGGCAGGAAACCGCCGGCGATTGCTTTCACCCGGCCGGCCAGCGCCTTGTTGGCGCGGCCCATAACCGCATTCTGCTCGTGAATGATCGACGGCACGCCAAGCCCGGTCGATGCCAGAAGCGGCGGCACGGTGGGATAACCACCGAAGCCGACGACCGCGACCGGCTTCAGCTTCGTGACCAGCCGGCGCGCTGAACGCAGCCCCGTCCACAGTTTCCACAGCGAACGCGCCACGGAAATCGGGTTCTTCGAACCGATGGTGGCAGACGGCACCACATGAATTTCATCCGCCGGAAACTTGCCGGCATAACGCTCGGCGCGGCTGTCGGTGACGAGATGCACCTGATAACCGCGTTCTTTCAGCGTATGCGCCAGGGCCTCGGCTGGAAAGACATGGCCGCCGGTTCCCCCGGCGGCAAGAAGAACAATACCCTTGCTCATGATACTTTACTCCGCGGGAACGCCGGAACCGACGCGGAAGAAACTCCGCTCCTGCGCCCGCTTTTCGGGTCTGTGGCGTGTCAGCGCCAGAAGGAAGCCGGCGGTCACGCAGATCGCCATCATCGATGAACCGCCATAGGAAATCAGCGGCAGCGTCATGCCCTTGGCGGGCATCAGTTCCAGATTGACGCCGATATTGATCATCGACTGCATGCCGATCTGCAAAACGAGGCCGGCCACTGCGAAGCGGCAGAAATCGTCCTTTTCCTTGAAGGCATGCGAAAGGCCGCGCAGCACGATGAAGGCGAAGATCGCCACCAGGAACATGCAGAAAACGATGCCGAATTCTTCCGCCGCCACCGAGAAGATGAAGTCGGTATGGCTGTCGGGAATGATACGCTTGACGATACCCTCGCCCGGTCCGCGTCCGAACCAGTCGCCGCGAATGATCGCCTCACGCGCCGTATCCACCTGGAACGTATCGCCTTCGCCCGTCCAGAAACGGTCGATACGGCCGGCAACGTGCGGCAGCAGCAGATAGGCGGAGATGATGCCGCCGACGCCGAGACCGCCAAGCATGATGATCCAGAACCACGGCACGCCCGCCATGAAGAACATGCCGCCCCAGACAACTGAGGTCAGAATCGTCTGGCCGAAGTCGGGCTGGGCGATCAGCAATGCAGCCACAATGCCGAAGGTGATGATGGCAAAGAGGTTGCCCGGAATTTCCGGATGACGCGCCCGCTCGGCGAAAAGCCAGGCGCAGACGATCACGAAGGCCGGCTTCATGAATTCCGATGGCTGGATGGAAAAGGTGCCGATGGAAATCCAGCGTCTCGCACCCTTGACCTCGATGCCGAAGAATAGCGCGAAGATCATCATCAGCAGCGAAGCGATGAGCATGATGACCGCCACGCGCCGCACCTGACGCGGCGACAGGAAGGACAGGCCGACCATGATCGCCAGCGACGGCACCATGAACATCGCCTGACGTTCCACGAAGAAGAAGCTGTTGAGACCGATACGCTCGGCAACCGCCGGTGACGCCGCAAAGGACAGCATCAGCCCGATGCCCATCAATGCGATGAACGCCGCCAGAAAGAAACGGTCGATGGTCCAGAACCATTCCGCGACCGGACCGCGATCAACTCGGCTTACCATGGCCTTCAGCCCCCTTTTCCAGAGTCAACCAGCATCGTCATGCCATCGAGCGCCGCAACCTGCGCGACGAACGAATCACCTCTGATCTCAAAGTTCTTATATTGATCGAAGCTTGCGCAAGCCGGGGATAACATCACGATATTGCCGGCCGTCGCATCTTTTTCCGCATCCGCCGCCGCATGCTGGATGGCTTTGTCCAGCGTGCCGGATATTTCATAAGGTACTGCCTCGCCCAGCGTCGCGGCAAATTCGGCTGCCGCCTCGCCGATCAGATAGGCCTTGGCGATGCGCGAAAAGAGCGGCGAGAGGCTGGTGATGCCACCCGCTTTTGGCAGGCCGCCGGCGATCCAGTAGATGCGGTCGAAGCTTGAAAGCGCCGGTGCAGCGGCATCGGCATTGGTAGCCTTGCTGTCGTTGACGAAGGTGACGTTGCCACGGCGTCCGACAGGCTGCATGCGATGCTTGAGGCCCGGGAAGGATTTGAGACCGGCCCGAATCTCGTCTTCGGAAACGCCGACCGCAAGGCAGGCGGCGATTGCCGCCGCCGCATTCTGCGCATTGTGGCTGCCGCGAAGGGTCTGGATACCGTCGAGATCGACCAGCAGACCGGAAGTGCCACCATGCGCCCGCAGGATGCGGCTGCCCTCAGCATAAAGACCTTCGGAAACGATATTGCGTTTGGAAATGCGCTCGACCTTTACCCCGGCGCGTTCGATACGGTCGGCGATCAGTGTCGAATGGCTGTCATCCACACCAACGATGGCCGTTTGACTTCCAGCGACCAGCCGCTCCTTGACGTCGGCATAGTGCTGCATCGTGCCATGCCGGTCGAGATGATCGGGCGTTAAGTTAAGAAGAATTCCGGCGGTCGGATTGATCGTGGGCGCGAGATCGATCTGGTAGGACGAGCACTCGACAACATAGAAACGCTGCGCCTTCGGGGGATCGAGGCTCAGCACCGCCGTACCGATATTGCCGCCGAGTTGCGTATCGCGGCCGGATGCCTTGAGAATATGCGCGATCAGCGCCGTCGTTGTGGACTTGCCGTTGGTGCCGGTAATCGCGATGAAAGGGCAATCCGGCGCATGAGCGCGGCGCTCACGGATGAAAAGCTCGATATCGCCGATGATCTCGACACCCGCTGCCTTCGCAAGATCCACCGACCAGTGCGGTTTCGGATGCGTCAAGGGCACGCCGGGCGCCAGCACGAAGGAGGAAAAGGAGGGCCAGTCTATCGTCCGCAGGTCCGCCGTCGTAATGCCTTCGGCTTCAGCCTTGGCGACGCTGTCGGGATTGTCGTCGAAGGCGACAACCTCCGCCCCACCCGCGACCAGTGCGCGGGCGGTGACGAGACCCGAACCACCAAGCCCGAAAAGCGCGACCTTCTTACCTCTGAACGACGTGACCGGGATCATCGCTCACCTCAGCTTCAGGGTGGCGAGGCCAAGCAGCGCGAGACCAACGGAGATGATCCAGAAACGAATGACCACCTGGCTTTCCGTCCAGCCCTTTTTCTCGAAATGGTGGTGGATCGGCGCCATAAGGAACACACGCCTGCCGGTGCGCTTGAACCAGAAGACCTGGATGATGACCGACAGCGTTTCCATGACGAAGAGACCGCCGACGATGACCATGACGATCTCGTGCTTGGTCGCGACAGCGATGGAGCCGATGAGGCCGCCAAGCGCCAGCGAACCCGTATCGCCCATGAAGATGGCGGCAGGCGGCGCGTTGAACCACAGGAAGCCGAGGCCCGCGCCGATGACCGCGCCGACAATGACAGCAAGCTCACCCGTGCCGGGCACGAAGTTGATCTGCAGGTAATTAGCGAAAACCGCGTTACCGGCAAGATAAGCGATCACGCCGAAGGTAGCAGCCGCGATCATCACAGGCACGATGGCGAGACCATCGAGACCATCCGTCAGGTTCACGGCATTGCCCGCGCCGACGATGACGAAAGCACCGAAGAGCACGAAGAAATAGCCGAGATTGATCACGAATTCCTTGAAAAACGGGAAGGCGATGGAGCTGCCGAGCGTGCCGCCATGCGGGGCGGAAGCGAGCGCCATCTTCATCATGAAGAACACGGCAATCGCCGCGATCAGGAATTCGATGCCAAGACGCGCCTTGCCGGAAAAGCCCTTGTCGCTCTGCTTCGTCACCTTCAGGTAATCGTCGTAGAAACCGATGGCTCCGAAACCGAGTGTCACCATCAGCACGGCAACAACGTAGACGTTTGACAGGTCACCCCACAGCAGCGAGCCGCCGAGAATGCCCGCAAGGATCATGAGGCCGCCCATGGTCGGCGTGCCGGCCTTCTTGAAATGGGTCTGCGGCCCGTCGGCGCGGATCGGCTGGCCCTTGCCCTGGCGCACGCGCAACGAGTTGATGATCGCCGGTCCAAACAGGAAGACGATCAACGCAGAGGTGAACATCGCCGCACCCGCCCGGAAGGTGATGTAGCGGAAGAGGTTGAAGACTTGAACTTTATCCGACAGTTCGACGAGCCAGATCAGCATAATTGCCCTTTCAAAAGGCTATTTCAGACTTGGCGTTCCGTCTCGGGGAATGCCGGATACTTGTCAAGCAGGGCGGCGACAATCTTGCCGAAACCGAGGCCAAGTGACGATTTTACCATCAGCGCGTCTCCCGGTTGCACCCATTGCAGGGCGAAATCGGTGAGTTCCGCCGTCGTCGGGAACCAGATGACGGTGACACTGTCCGGCAGCGCATCGCGCAGCGCCGCCATCGCCTCCCCCGCCAGCCAGACATGCTCGATGCCGGCAGCAAGCAGCGGCCCGGCCAGCTCTTCATGCAGCTGCGCGGAAAATTCGCCCATCTCAAGCATGTCGCCAAGAACGGCAACGCGCCGGCCGTGGCCCTGCGTTTCCGTTTCCGCCAGCACGGCAATCGCCGCGCGCATGGAAGCGGGGTTGGCGTTATAGCTTTCATCGATCAGCAGGAACGAACCACTTTCAATCGTCAGGCGGTGGCGCTGACCGCGCCCTTTCACCGCCTCGAGCGTTCCGAGCGCTTCAAAAGCCCGGTCGAGATTGGCGCCGGTCACGGCGACGGCACCAAGCACGGCCATGGCGTTGTCGGCGATATGACGTCCGGGAACATTGAGATGCAATTCGCTGGTCTCGCCGTTCAGGATCGCCCAGATGGTCGAACCCGCAGGCGTGCTTTCAAAGTCGGCGAGCCGGAAATCGGCCTTGGCGTGCTGCCCGAAGGTCAGGATGTGCTCTATACCCTGTTCCTGTGCGGCCTCTTCAAGCTGCTCGAACTGGGCATTGTCGCGATTGAGGATGACGGAGCCGCCCTCTTCAAGCCCTTCGAATATTTCCGCCTTGGCCGCGGCGATCTCTTCAATATTCTTGAAATTGCCGAGATGGGCGGGGGCGATGGTCGTGATGATCGCCACATGCGGACGCACCATCTTGACCAGCGGGCGAATTTCGCCGGAGTGGTTCATGCCGATTTCGAAAACGCCGAACTCGGTATCCGCCGGCATACGCGCCAGCGTCAGCGGCACACCCCAGTGATTGTTAAAGGATGCGACCGCCGCATGAACCCGGCCGGACGGCTCCAGAGCCTGCCGCAGCATTTCCTTGGTGGTCGTCTTGCCGACGGAGCCAGTCACCGCGATGATGCGTGCCGAAGTTCTCTCGCGCGCCGCAATGGCAAGTTTGCCGAGTGCGGCAAGCACGTCCTCGACCACGATCATGGGCACGGTGAGCCGGCCGAGAGCCGGCAGCTTGGCTTCGGCAACGACCAAGAGACCGGCCCCATTCGCAACGGCGAAACTGGTGTAATCATGGCCGTCGACCCGATCACCCTTGATGGCGAAAAAGGCTTCGCCCGCCTTGACGGTCCGGCTGTCGATGGAAATGCCGGTGATTCCGGTCGGCAGGTTGCCAACGGGGCGTCCTGCCGTGATGGCGATCATGTCGGCGACTGTCCATAACCAGCTCAAATCTTCAATCCTTCCAGCCCTGCCAGCGCAGCGCGCACCTGTTCATGATCGGAAAACGGCAGCGTTACGGAACCGACGATCTGCCCCTCTTCATGCCCCTTGCCCGCGACGATCAGCGTATCGCCGTTGGAAAGCAGCGACACCGCATGGTGGATCGCCTGCGACCTGTCGCCGATTTCCACTGCACCCGGCGCCGCCGCCATGACCTCGGAACGGATCGTTGCGGCATCTTCCGAGCGCGGATTGTCATCGGTAACGATGACGATGTCGGAAAGCCGCGTCGCAACCTCGCCCATGATCGGGCGCTTGCCCTTGTCGCGGTCACCGCCGCAGCCGAAGACGGTGATGATGCGGCCCGAGGTGAAGGGCCGGACCGAGGTGAGCACGTTTTCCAGCGCATCCGGCTTGTGGGCATAATCCACATAGGCAAGTGCGCCGTTTTTCGTCTGTCCCACGAGTTCCAGACGACCGGCAGCGCCGATCAGCTTCTCGAGCGCCTTCAGCGCGGTTGCCGCGGGAACGCCGGTGGACATGGCAAGACCAGCGGCGACGAGAGCGTTCGCAACCTGGAAATCACCCGCCAAGGGTATGTCAACTTCATAAATCTCGCCGTCATGGTGCACTTCGATCATCTGCTTGTGACGGAAGTGCTCAACACGCTTCAGGGCCAGATAATCGCCCTTGCGGCCGACCGTACGAACATCGAGACCCGCTTCGCGCGCCGCGCGGATTGCTTTTTCCGACCACGGATCGTCCGCAAAGATAATGGCGGGCGCGCCCTTTTCCATCAGCGTGTCGAAGAGCCGCATTTTCGCGGCCATGTAGTCCTCGACGGTCGGATGATAATCCATGTGGTCGCGGCCGAGATTGGTGAAACCGGCCGCAGCAAGCTTCACGCCGTCAAGGCGGCGCTGATCAAGGCCGTGGCTCGAAGCCTCCATGGCTGCATGGGTCACGCCTTCGGCCGCAAGCTCGGCCAGAAGCGCATGCAGCGTCACCGGATCGGGCGTGGTGAGCGCGCCGTAATCTTCGCGGCCGGGTGCAATCACACCTGTCGTGCCGATCTGCGCTGCGGCATGGCCCGCGAAAGCCCAGATTTGCCGTACGAAGGAGGCAACGGAGGTCTTTCCCGCCGTACCGGTGACGGCAACCATGGTCTCGGGCTGTTTTCCGTAAAAACGGGAAGCGGCAAGGGAGAGATAAAGGCGCGGGTCCGTCACCGAAAGCACCGGCACGTCGGCATCCACGGGATGCCCGGAAACGACGGCGACCGCACCCTTGGCAACCGCATCCTTCACATAGGCCGCGCCATCCGCCTTGGTGCCAGCAACCGCCACGAACAGGCTGCCGGGCTGCGCCCTGCGGCTGTCTGCGGTTATCCCCCCGATTTCGATCGCCCCGATCTCAGACAGGAGCAATTCATTCAATTCCGGAAACGCGTTTCCGGATATATCTCGCAAATTCATCGACTGTGTCCGTCTTGTCCCCCCGGCGCGAATCGCCGGAACATCATAAGCTCTAACAATCAATAAGACACGAGCAAGGCCGAGCCATCCTTGCCGAACTTCGGCTTCACGCCCAGCACCGCCGCCGTGCGGGTGATGATATCGTGCACCATCGGCGCGGCGGAGGTGCCGGCGAGTGCCGCGCCATTGCCCTTGTCCGTCTTCGGTTCATCGATGAAGGTCAACACCACATATTGCGGATCGTCGATCGGGAATGCCGACAGGAAGGCGTTGAAGTTCTTGTCCCGCACATAACGGCCGTTGACGACCTTGTCCGCCGTGCCGGTCTTGCCGCCGACGTTGAAACCATCGACACGCGCATTACGGCCCGATCCATTGACCCCGTTCCATTCGAACAGGAAGCGCATATCCTTGCTGGTGGTGGGCTTCAAAACCTGCTTGGCCACCAGATCCGCCTGCTCGCGGGTGCGTGGCAGGAAGGTCGGCTCGATCAGCTTGCCGCCATTGACAAGCGCCGCACCGGCAACCGCCGTCTGCAGCGGCGTCGTCGAAACACCGTGACCGAAGGAAATGGTAATCGAGTTGATCTTTTTCCATTCGCGCGGCTGCGAGGGCATTGCCACTTCCGGCAGTTCCGTCTGCATGCGGGTCAGAAGCCCGAGCTTCGTCAGAAATTCCTTGTGACCTTCGGTGCCTACCGTATCCGCGATCTTGGCCGTACCGATGTTGGACGAATACTGGAAAATTTCCGGCACCGACAGAACACGGTTCTTGCCGTGGAAATCCTTGATGGTGAAACCGCCGATCCGGATCGGATAACGGGCATCGAAACTGTCGCCCAGACGCACGCGGCCCGAATCCAATCCCATGGCAATGGTGAAGGACTTGAAGGTGGAGCCCATTTCGAACGTGCCGTTCGACATGCGGTTGAGCCAGCCCTCTTTCGCACCCTCGGCCGGATTGTTCGGATCGTAATCCGGAACCGAGGCCATGGCGAGAATTTCGCCGGTATGCACGTCCATCACCACGGCGCCGGCGCCGATCGCCTGGAACTTGGCGATCGCCGAAGTCACGACTTCGCGCACGATGGACTGTACACGCAGATCAATCGACAGCTTTATCGGCTCCAGCGGCTGGTCGCTGGTCATGCCCAGCGCCGTCAGGTCGGCAAGCCCCTGATTGTCGACGTAACGCTCCATGCCGGCAACGCCGCGATTGTCGATGTTGACGTGACCGACAATATGGGCGGCCGTCGGCCCGCCGGGATAAAAGCGACGCTTTTCCGGGCGGAAACCGACACCGGGAATGCCGAGCGCCAGAATCTGGCTCTGCTGCTTCGGCGTCAGCTGACGACGCAGCCACTGGAAACGCGAATTGGACGTAAGCTTCTGATAGGTCCCGCGCTGGTCGAGGTCCGGCAGAACGGTGCGCAGCTTCTCGATGGCCTCATCGATATCGACGATGCGATGCGGTTCGGCAAACAGCGAGACGGTGCGGATATCGGTGGCCAGAACCTCACCGTTACGGTCGAGAAGGTCGGGGCGCGACGCCATCAGCCGGTCTGCGGGCGCGATGCTCGAGACCGTTTCCTGTTCCGCCATGCCATATTGTACGAGACGCCCGCCGACGACACCATAAAAGGCGACGAAACCGAAGATGATGAGGCCGACCCGGCTCTTCGCCTGGGCCGCCCTTTTCTTGCGGGCGCCCTCAAATGCGGCATGGTCCGTATAGACGCCGGTGGTGCTGGCGGAAAAGTGAGCCTTGCTCTTCAAAACCATGACACGGGAGAGAAAAGACATTAGCGGTTCACCGATCCTGTTATCGTGTCATCCATATCGTCGGCTTCATCGCCCGCGACGGCGGAGACGGCTGGAGCCGCCGGGGGACGGGAAACACGCGCCCTGGGTGTCGGTATAGGCGCACCATTGGCGGCGATCTGGCCCGCCGGCGGTGATTTCGGCTTGGATGTTCCACCAAGCGTGGCGCCCGGCTTCGAACCGTTGACGGCCGCAGCGATGACGTCCTCCACGCTCATGCCTTCAGGCTCGGGCGGCTGCGGCAATTGCGACCGCAGCATCGGAAGCTCGCGCGGCTGCGCCAGTTGCGTGGGCATCGTCGGCGAAAGGCCGAGCTCATTCTGATAGGCATTGACGAGACGATGGAGGCGGTTGGGCTGCGTCAGCAGCGCCCAGTCGGCCCTGAGAAGATCGATTGTATCCTTCTCGAGCTTGATTTCGGCCTCGAGCTTGCGGACCTCTTCCAGCTTCAGATCGGCCTTGTGCTTGATCGAATAGGTCACGACAGCCGCAGCGACCATGACCCCCACCAAGACGATATCGAATGTACGCAGCATATCAGCCTCCCATCTTTTCAAGGCTGGCGAGATCAGGAAGCTCGAAAATCGAAAAATCCGCAGCACGCGCCGGCGCTGAGGTCCGCAGACCGGCGCGCAGCTTGGCTGAACGGGCACGCGGATTGAGCTCCGCCTCCTCGTCACTGGCAGCGATCATCGGCTTGCCGATAGTGTCGAAAATGGCGGGCCTGTCTTCCACCATCGGCAGGTGCCGGGAACCGGCGGCTTTACCCGACCGATCCGCGAAAAATTTCTTGACGATACGGTCTTCGAGCGAATGGAACGTGACGACGACAAGCCGGCCGCCGGGCTTCAAGGCCTGCTCGGCGGCGAACAGCGCCTGCGCCAACTCACCCAGTTCGTCATTGACGAAAACGCGAAGGGCCTGAAACACGCGGGTTGCGGGATGGATCTTGTCCTTCGCCTTGCGCGGCGTGACGATCTCGATCAGACCGGCCAGATCGCGCGTGGTGCGGAAAGGCTCTTCCGCCCTTTTCTTCTCGATGGCGCGGGCGATGCGGCCCGGCTGTTTTTCCTCACCGAGAAAGCCGAAGATGCGGATGAGATCGCCGACCTTGGCGCGATTGACGACATCCGCCGCCGAAACGCCCGAACTCGACATACGCATGTCGAGAGGGCCGTTCTTCTGGAAGGAAAAACCGCGTTCGGCCTCGTCGATCTGCATGGAGGAGACGCCAATATCGAGAACAACACCGTCAAGGCCACCTTGCGGCGCGTGTTTGGCCAGATCGGAAAATTGCGATTGAATAAGCGAAAGCCTGCCGCCATTGGCGGCCACCATGGCCTGACCGCCGGCAATCGCTGTCGGATCGCGGTCAAGCGCGATCACGCTCGCGCCCTGGTCAAGAATGGCCTGGGTATAGCCGCCGGCCCCGAAGGTGCCGTCAAGAATGATCTTTCCGGATGCGGGCTCAAGCGCGGCGATCACTTCGCGAAGAAGAACCGGGATGTGGCGTTGAGGTCCGCCACCGGCATCAGAAGATCGTCCGCCAGAATTCGCCGCCATCCCGTGTCCCCGTCCTATGCGGGGCGAGCAGCCGAAAAACCGCGCCCCGCTCTTGCTTCCGCCTGCGCCGCCAAAAACGCATTCGGTTGCCAAAGCTGAAAATGATCCGCCCGTCCAACGAAGGTGACGTCGGTGGATATGCCGGTAAATTCCCGCACGAAATCCGTCACCATCAACCGACCTTCCTGGTCGAGCTTCATGAAAACGCCGCCGCCATGAACCAGCAGCGACATTGCGTTCGCCTCCGGCGAGAAGGCATCCATGGACGCTATCTGCCGCTCGTAGCGCTCCAGCAAATCCGGACCGCCGACGCTGATTGCCGGAAAGGCGAAATCCTGAAGGCAATAAAGCTCCTGAATGCCGCGCCTGGCCAGCACCGAACGAAACGGAGACGGAACCGAAACGCGCCCCTTGGCGTCGATCCTGTTCGTCACGTTCGATAAAAAGCGGTCCATTACTCAACTCGCCAAAACCGCATTCCGCAAAGCAAACCATCCACTTCGCAGACGACACCGGTACGCACGACACATCGCCAAGCGCCAGGGCGACATGCCCTGTAGCAGCCCCTCGCAGGCTCCTCACTCGTTTCAGCGATTGCGGGTCAAAAACACGACCCAATGTGGTGTGCATTTGGGATACCATGGGACACTATGGGCGTCAATGGGAGAAGCCGGCACGATGCCGACTTCGCATCGGAAATTATAAGCCGTTAAGTTTAACGAATGGTTTACTTTGCGAGCTCATATGCCCGCAAAGACAATTAAAGCTTGGGCCGATATGCCTATTTTCCGCTTGAGAAACAGATGCTTGCCGATCTCGGTCAGATACACTCCATTTAAATCGCATAAGGCGCCCTGACGCCGCCGCGGCAACGGCAGCCTGGTTGGCTCACGGCCATCTCTATGATTGCGCGACAGACCAGTTGCAGCGGATTCGATTTGAGGCCGAAGCAATGCACATCTTGCATCTCAGCCAGAACCGCTATTGTCAGCAAACAACAATGCTTCGGCGGCTTGACTTTTTAAACTTTCGATTGATTTTGATTTTTGAAGTTGTGTTTTTCATTGCGAGATAATGATGCCGAATTATGTGGCGGGCTTGCCTGCCTTCTTGAGTTATTTTTTGATTGGCCTGGTCTGCCTGGCAGCTTTTTCCACTATCTACACCCGCCTTACTCCCCACCGCGAAAGGGAGTTGATCAAGGCCGGCAACATCGCCGCCGTAGTCGCTTTTTTAGGGGCTTTGAGCGGCTTCAGCCTGCCGCTGGCCTCGGCGGCGGCCAACTCCGTCAGCATCCCCGACTACGTGATCTGGGCGGTGATCGGCCTGCTGGTTCAGGTCTTCGCATTCTATATCGCCAAGCTCACCATGACCGACCTGCACCTTAAAATCACCGAGGGCAATGTCGCGGCCGGCCTCTGGAGCGGCGGCATCGCCGTGGTCATCGGGACTTTGAACGCCGCCTGCATGGCGTATTGAGGAACAGACATGTACTTGGACGTGACAGAACATCCGCGTCTTGCCCTCGGTACGATTGCCGCAATAGGCCTTTTTTTCGCATTTTCATCGGAAGAAGAGGTCCTTTACACCTCCGTTGACAAGTGCCTTGCCTCAGGGGTCTACCCCAAGGTTTGCCAGGCGGCATCCGAAGACGCCAGCCAGCATCACCTTGCTACCGCGCCGCGATTTCGCAACATGGTCGCATGTGAAATGGAATACGGCGCGGGAAACTGTTCTGAGCTGAGACAAAATCTCAATTCCAATAACGCGACCGGCACGAGCGCCTTCGCACCCTCACCGGTCGGATTTGTGATGCCTCGGAACATCGAACACTTTGCAGACTATAGCGACTATCGCCGCCGTCAGCAAAACAGCAAGGCGGGTTCCGCGGGCGCGATGTCGGCCTATCGAAAACGCAACGGTGACCTCGTCACGCCGGATGTGAGCGCCGGCGAACAGAGCGGCGGCTCATTCGTGGGCGGTCCAGGCGGCGCGCTGACGAGTGACGTAAAGCAGCTCAACGCCAAAACGAACGTCAAGGGCCGTGGCGGGTTCGGCGGCCACTCCTTTTCCGGAGGGTGACATGCGCCGTATCACAGTCCCACCACGCCCGGATTGGCGCGAAAAAGCCAATGCCGTGGGTTTCTCCTTCCATGAAATGCATGGCGAGCCTTACTGGGTGGACGACGCAGCCTATTGCTTCGGGCTCGATGAAATCGAGCGCGACATCGAAGAACCGAGCCAAGTCCTGCATGATATGTGCATGGATCTCGTCGCCGATATCGTAAACAGTGAGGCGGCGCTAACCCGTCTTGCCATCCCGCGCGATTATCACGACATGATCCGAAATTCCTGGCAGCGGGGCGACCGGCACCTGTATGGCCGCTTCGATCTTGCCTATGATGGACATGGCCCGGCGAAGCTGCTCGAATACAACGCCGACACGCCTACTTCCGTCTTCGAAACGGGATATTTCCAATATAACTGGCTGACGGATCAGGTCGCCCTTGGAACGTTGCCGGCGCAAACCGACCAGTTCAACTCGGTTCAGGAGGCCCTGATCGAGGCCTTTGGGCAATTCTCGCGGGACAGGATTTTCCATTTCGCGGCGATTAGCGACGACCCCGAGGATTGCGGCACGACCATATATCTCATGGACTGCGCCATTCAGGCTGGCCACCGCGCCCAGTTTCTCGATATCAGGGACATCGGCATCGATGCGAGCGGGCGTTTTGCTGACCTCCAAAGTCGCGTCATCGAGCGCTGCTTCAAGCTTTACCCCTGGGAATTCATGTTACGGGAATCCTTTGCCGCGCATCTGCCTGCGCAGAATGGCATTTTCATCGAGCCAGCCTGGAAAGCCGTTCTATCGAACAAGGGCCTGCTGCCCATGCTTTGGCAGCGGCATCCCAATCACCCGAATCTGCTCCCGAGTTTCTTTCCCGACGACCCTGAAATATATGAGTTGCGGGATTACGTGGTGAAACCGCTTCTCTCGCGTGAAGGCGAAAATGTCAGCCTTTACCGAAACCGGCGCGAGATTTTATCGGCCCCGGGCAGTTACGGCGAAGAGGGATATGTTTTTCAGGCATATGCGCCCTTGTTCAAGAGCGAGTTCGGATACGCCGTGTTAGGAAGCTGGATCGTCGCCGATCGACCCTGCGGACTTGGCATTCGCGAGGACGCGTCGCCCATCACCGCAAATCTCTCCCGCTACGTTCCCCATATCATCGAGGGCTGATGCCCGCCGAAAAAATCGGTAGGGAAATTCGCCAGTTGGCCTGTAAGCCGGGTTCTGTATGGCCCCGGTTTGACCCGGAACGTGGCAGCCATTCATCTGGGACGGCATTTGCATGCCGCCTCTCGCAACCCACCCGGATGACGGGCCCGGAAACCGGCTGTAAACGGGCTTTCGCCCGTCCCATGTCATCCCTATTCGGTCTTGCTCCCGGTGGGGTTTACCTTGCCACCACTGTCACCAGCGGCGCGGTGGGCTCTTACCCCACCCTTTCACCCTTACCATGCCAGGCATGGCGGTTTGCTCTCTGTGGCACTTTCCCTGGGGTCGCCCCCGCCGGACGTTATCCGGCACCGTATTTCCGTGGAGCCCGGACTTTCCTCACCTTACCGTCTTTCGACATTGGTAAAGCGCGGCTGCCCGGCCAACTGGCATGGGCTCAATAACCATGTTCCGAGGTGAAAGCCACCGAAAAGCGAAGACAAAGATCAAAGAAATGCCGGTTTGAAATCCGTGGCATAGGCTTTGTCGCCAATTTGTCCATCAAGCAGCAGCGCGGCACCCAGCCGCCCGATCTCGTCGGAGCTCTTTGCCGCCGTGCCATTGCCACCGGTCAGAACCGCAATGCGTGGTGATGATGTGAAGCCGATGGCGGGGTAGCCGCCCGGCGTCTTGGACACGACGCAGGCAGCCATCGAAAGACGCGCGCGGTCGATGGACGGCAGCAATGTCCCGATGATGTCGGAGAGATGGTCGCGCACGCTTTCGCGTCCGCCGGAACGGAACCAGGCGCGAATTTCCGGGTCGCTGCCGACAGGTTTGTCGTCGGGATCGCCGCCGATTTTCAGGTAGAACCTGCCATCGGGATAGCGCACGGGTGGAAGCAGATAGATATGTTTCGTCGTGTCGCTCGGCTCATAGATCAGCGACGGCATACCCGCATATTGCCCCAGATCCGCTTCATCGACCTCGAAAAAGGCGACCGTGCGTGCATAGACATTGAGAGCAACCGGCTGCGGCAGCAGATCCTTCGTAATCGAAAAACCGCCCGCCGCCACCAGCACGCGATCTGCAGTGTAAACCGCACCCGAGGCCGTCTCTACCCGTGCGCGACCATCCTCTTCCCGGGTCGAAACAACGATATCGTCGATAAGCGTCACACCGGCCTTGTCTGCCAGAACGCTCTGCGCCTTCACCAGGGCGCGTGGATTGACGTAACCCGCATTGTCTCTTTCGAACACGCCCTCACAGCCCGGTTCGAAGGAAAAATAGGGAAAGTCACTTTTCAGGCTCTCATCATCCATCAGTGTCGTGGAGACGCCGAGCCGTTCCGCTGCCTTGAGGACATTGTCGATAAAGGGATTGTCGCCTCCCCGTTCCGGCCCGACGATCAGGCAGCCGACAGGCGCGTAAAACTCCACCCCGCTCCTTGCCGTTATATCGGCGTAACGCGCAATCGAGCGATTGGCGAGCAAAGCCCAGTCCGCATCGCCGTCAATGGTGCGGGTAATACGCGCTTCATCGTAATGGCTGGCAAAAACACCCTGATGCGACGTGATATCGGCAGGCTCGCCGGGGCCGATCAGCGCGACGCCATCCACCTTTTCCGCCAGATGGCGGGCGGCGGCGGCACCCATCATGCCGCGACCGACGACGATATATTTGAAATGCCCCGACATGCCGCCCTCTTCATCCGCTCTGTTCAGTCGCAACCTTGTAGCCGCTCCACAGAAGGATGTCAGATAAAAACCGGCGACATTTCGGCGGCAAAATCATTCTCGGTCAGCTGGCCGTCCAGAAGCAGCACCGCACCCAGCCGACCGATCTCGTCCGACGACTTGGCGGAAACGAAATTGCCGCCGGTCAGCACCGCAATATTGGAGGATTGTGTATAGCCGATATAGGGATAACCGCTGCGGGTTATGGAGGCGACACAGGAACCGGATGTCACCGGGCAACCTGCAAGTTCCGGCATCAACGACAGCGCCCGTTTTTTCAGAAACTCGACCTCGTCTGGCGTGCCATCCGAATGGAACCAGTCGACCGCCTCGGCCAGCGTTTCGAGCCTGCCCTTTTCGCTTTCACCGCCGATCTTCAGATAGACCTTGCCGTCGGGGTAGCGCACGGGCGGAAGAATATAGACGATATCGTCCTCAGTCTCCGCCAGCACGATGGTCGAGGGCATGGCGCCGAAAAGGGCCTGCCTTGCGTCATCAAGCTCGAAAAAGGCAATGGTGCGGCCCGTCGCCGCCATATCGACTGGCGACGGCAGAAGATCGGCCATGTTGGTGAAACCGCCCGCTGCCACGATGACCTTTTCAGCGGTGTGCACGGCCCCTTCCCGGGTCGAAACCTCCACCCCCTTGGACGTATCGCGAATATGCGCCGCCGTCTCGCGCACCAGCCGCGCGCCCTGTGCCCCGGCAATGGTGCATTGGGCCTTCACCAGGGCGCGTGGATTGACGTGACCGGCATTGCGCGCCTCGAAATAACCGTTGTGATCGGCAGGCAGGGAAAACATCGGGAAGCGACCGGCAAGCCCGCCGCTGCCGATCGTTTCCACACCGAGATCAAGACGGCCCGCTGCGGAAAGCGCGCGCGACACATAGTCTCCGGCAAGCCCCTTGCCATTTCCGGTAAACAAGCAGCCCGCTTCGGTGAAAAAACCAATGCCGCTTTTTGCCTCGATCTCCGCATAGCGCCGGATGGAGCGTTGCGCGAGCTCTGCCCAGACCGGATCGCCATCGAAACCACGCGTAATCCGCGCTTCATCGTAGTGGCTTGAAAATACACCGGTATGGGTCCTGCGATCGGTAGGCTCGGCGGGTCCGATCAGCGCCACGCCATCCGTTTGCGCCGAAAGGTGCCGCGCCGCCGCCGCACCCATCATTCCAGCCCCGACCACGATATATTTGAAATCCGGCATGCCATGCTCCGTATCAGATTTATTCCTGACTACAGCATGCGGGCATGAACCGGAATCGATTTCCGCAAGTCCGAAGCACGTGGCGCGCGAATCTGAAAGATTGCGGCGGGCTTAGGCAAAGACCTCAGCTGGCCAGAAGCGCCTGCACCTTGCCGCAATAACGCTTGGACACCGGGTTCATGCGCGTGGCGCCATGGCCGGCATTGTAACGCAGGATCGTGCTGCAAACCTCGCCGCCGCCAAGCTGATGGGCGGTCGCCAGATATTGCATGCCCCAGCGAATATTGGTCTCGGGATCATAAAGAGCCTTGGTCGTACCGCGAAAGCCCATCATGCGCGCCGTTGCCGGCTTGATCTGCATCAGCCCGACCTCGCCTGCGCTGCCGCGGGCCTTGGGATTGAACTTGCTTTCCACAGAAACCACCGCATGCGCCAGATTGGTGGGAACGCCGTAACGCTTGGCATATTTGACGATCAGATCGGAATAATCATTCTTGAGCGACGAAGGCAGGTTCTTTTCCGGAATGGGATAACCGGGTTTGCGGAAGAAGGTCTCCAGCGTCACGGTCTTGGTCTTGACGTCCTCGTCTTTGGCAAAAGCAATCCCCGCCTGCGAAACGAGCATAGCAACGCCCGCTGCGACAGCAACAAAAACTCTGTTCATATGCTGAAAAAGTCTCCAGATCGGATAACCGGAACAATGAAACGATACAAATGTCCAGCGTGCGGAAAGTCGATCACGACCTTCCGGAGTCCAGTCTCCTTGATTGATATTGACGGTAAGTTCCCCTGAAGAACAGCACCGCGTCCAGTGCTGCTCTTAGACTTCCTCAATGCGGATTAACTGTGGCACGACAAAAAAAGCGACTTGAAGGACCCGAAAGCAGGGAACTATTTTCCAGGATTCGCGTTTAAGCGGCGGAAAATTTCGGCAGGCTGGCAATCAACCGGTGAAGCGTGTCGATGGTGGAAAAATCCGCGATGCCATCCACCAGCGCCGGGCGGAAATGCCGCTGGAAGGCGGCCACGGCACCCTCCGTCTTCTCGCAATAAGCGCCTGTTATTTCAACGCCGTATCCGTATATGGACAGCATCGATTGCAACGCTTCCACCGGCTGGCCATGATCGCCGCGCTGGAAAAAGCGTCCGCCGCGGATCGGCGCGGGTTCCACCCAATGGCCGACACCGTGCTGCGACAGGATGTCCCACGGAAACTTTTCACCCGGATCGACCTTGCGGATCGGCGCTACATCCGAATGCGCAAGCACCCTTTCAGGGGCGATATTCCAGCGCTGGCCGCAATCGCGACACAATTCGATGACGGCGGCCACCTGTTTTTCCGGAAATTCCGGCAGTCCGCCGGGATGGCCCTGATTGGCGATTTCGATGCCGATGGAGCGGGAATTGATGTCTTCATCGCCCGCCCAGGTACTTTTGCCCGCATGCCAGGCACGGCGGGCTTCAGGAACCATCTGAATGACGCGCCCGTCCTCGAAGACGAAATAATGGCTGGAGACCTGGCTTTCGGGATTGCAGAGCCACGAAAGAGCGCCATCGGCGGTCGTCATGCCGGTATAATGCAGGAGAATGATATCCGGGCCTGCCACGCCCTGTCTTTCGCCATGGTTGGGCGAAGGCGCAACGGCTGCGCCCTTGAAGTCCGGCAGAAATTCACTCATGCGACGCGGCGTTCTTTCTCGATGGCCGCATAGGCGGCATTGAGAGCCGCCATACGCTCATTCGCGGCGGCATGCAATTCCATCGGCACGCCGCGTGCGATGAGCTTGTCCGGATGATGCTCGGCGACCAGCGAACGGTAACGCTTGCGAATATCCAGAAAGTCGTCCGAGGGCGAAACGCCGAGCACGCGGTAGGGATCGCGCCCATCCATGTGAACGTGCCGCGCCATGATCGTTTCGAAGTGATCTTCGGTGATATGGAAGATTTCCGCGATACGGCCTAGGAAAGCCAGCTCCCGCTCGTGGATCAGCCCGTCAGCCTTGGCGATGTGGAACAGACCGTCGATGACGCTTTCCAGCATCTCGCAATTGTCATGGCCGGAACCGCACAGACCGGCAAGACGCTCGGCATAGGCTTCATAACCGGCAACGTCCTGTCGCGCGAGATTATAAAGACGCGCGACGTTTCTCGCCTCTTCTTCGGGAAAGTCGAAAATCTGCCGGAAAGCGCGCACCTCGGCATCGTTGACGACACCATCGGCCTTCGCCATCTTTGCGGAGAGTGCAATGATTGCAACCGAGAATGAAACCTTGCGGCGGGTCTCCGGATCTCCCTCGAAGAGGGTGCGGATAGCTTCCACCACGCGTCCGAGCGCGCCACCTGCCGCGTCGCCGATTGCGCCGAGCAGTCGCTCCCACAGGGATGAAATTTGCAGACAGGCGAAATCGAACATCATGACGCCAAGCATGACGGCATATCGCCGTGAATGCAATATGTCCGGCAACGCCGCGGCATTAACTTTTATTCATCTTTGCGACAGTTCTGCTTCAGGAACAAGAGCGCGGCAAACGACGCGACCTCGGTTTTCCACAGGCTGCCAGGACACGGCGCCTGCGATGCGGATTGAAACGATTATATTCGGCCTCTTTCCTCAAGCCGCTGAAAAACCGCGAGAAATCGGCGTTTTTCTTGATAAATTCACTTTACACCTACACGCTGCTGTCGCATCCATTTGCCAGACATGTCTTTGGATTTATGCAAAAGGAGAGCCATGATGGCCAAACAGAAAGTCGCAATGCTGACCGCGGGTGGCCTTGCTCCCTGTCTCTCTTCCGCCGTTGGCGGCCTGATCGAGCGCTACAGCGACATTGCGCCTGAGATCGACATCGTGGCCTATCGCTCCGGTTATCAGGGCGTGCTTCTGGGCGATCGCATCGAGATCACCAGAGACATGCGCGAAAAGGCGCATCTGCTGCACCGTTATGGCGGTTCGCCGATCGGCAACAGCCGTGTCAAGCTGACCAATGCCGCCGATTGCGCCAAGCGCGGTTTGGTCAAGGAAGGCGAAAATCCACTGCGCGTGGCCGCTGAACGGCTGGCCGCTGACGGCATCACCATTCTTCACACCATCGGCGGCGACGACACCAATACGACGGCCGCTGACCTTGCCGCCTACCTCGGCGCGAATGGTTACAACCTCACCGTCGTCGGCCTGCCAAAGACGGTGGACAATGATGTCGTGCCGATCAGGCAGTCCCTCGGCGCCTGGACTGCTGCGGAAGTCGGCGCTTCGTTCTTTGACAATGTCAGCAACGAACAGAGCGCTGCCCCGAAAACCTTTGTCATCCACGAAGTCATGGGCCGCCATTGCGGCTGGCTGACGGCGGCAACCGCCCGCGCCTATATCCAGAAGACCAGCGGCAATGACTATGTCGAAGGCCTGATGATGAACACGCAGATGAAGAACATCGACGGCATCTACCTGCCGGAAATGGCCTTCGACATCGAGGCGGAGGCCGAGCGCCTCAAGGAGATCATGGACAGGCACGGCTATGTCACGCTGTTCGTTTCCGAAGGTGCGGGCCTTGATTCGATTGTTGCCGAGCGCGAAGCCTCCGGCGAAGCGGTCAAGCGCGATGCCTTCGGTCACGTGAAGATCGACACCATCAATGTCGGCGGCTGGTTCCAGAAGCAATTCGCCAGCCTTATCGGCGCGGAACGCTCCATGGTGCAGAAGTCAGGCTATTTCGCCCGCTCCGCCCCCGCCAATGGCGATGATCTGCGCCTCATCCAGGGCATGGTCGATCTCGCCGTCGAAAGCGCGCTCAACAAGGTCTCCGGCGTCACCGGTCATGATGAAGACCAGAACGGCAAATTGCGGACCATCGAGTTTCCGCGTATCAAGGGCGGAAAGCATTTCGACCTTTCTGCAAAATGGTTTACCGAAGTGATGGAACACGTCGGTCAACCGTTCACAGCAGCCTAATTTTACGATAGGCTAATTAATGCGGTGACAGGGAGGGCAAGGAGGAAGAGAATGTCTGGACAGGCCTGGCTGATTTTTTGTGCAGCATGTGCCGTTGTGTTCGCACTTCCCTCTCCCCTTGTATTCTCTGTCGCTTCCTATGCCTGCGTCCGCGGCAGGAAAACGATCCTCGCCTCCGTCAGCGGCGGAGCGCTCGGTATCGTCACGGCCATGACGATTTCGGCCATTCCCGTGGCCGGGCTGGCTTATTTACCGCAATCCTTTCTCGACATCGTTCAATGGGCCGGTATCGGCTGGCTGATGCTGTTCCTGTTATGGACCTTTGCCACGCCGGCCGCACAGGCCGCCAATGCCGATAACGACAACCTGCCTGGCAAATCATGGAGCGGTATTTTCCGTGACTCTTACGCCATTGCTGCGTTGCGCCCGCGCTATTTCGCCCTGTTTCTGGCGCTCTTGCCCCAGTTTGTTTCGACGTCCGGCAATGCCATCGAAACATTCGCCACCGCGCAGGCCGTAATCCTGGTGATGGCCATTGTCGTTCTGGCGGTGCAGGCGCTGTTTTTCGGCTCCACGCTGGCACTGGTGCGCCGCATGTCCGGCAATAAAAAAATCCGGCCGAAATACCGCACCCACTTCATTTCCGGCCGCGCCGTCAGCGCCGGATACAGGCGAATCGCGGCCTGAAAAACCGCCTGAAAACCGGGGTGCCACGTCCCGGCTTGCCGCTATCCTTACAATAGGTTAATGAAGGCTCGACGGGACACTGCCTGCTTCGCTTGACGCGGGGGTATCGAGAGACAGGCATAACGAAGGCGGCAACATGCGAAATTCGGGCAAATTCCGCGGAAGAAGCGCAGTTCTTCTGTCTTCCACCGTGGGCCTCGCACTGGCATTGGCTGGATGCACAAGTGTCGAATATACCGCCAAGGAAGGGCCGGATGGCCCGAAAATCGCGGCAGTAAACCCCACTGCCACTCCTGCACAGGCATCGACTCAGCCGATAACGGCCGACACGGCAGCAGGCGTGACGCCCGCCGTACCGGCAACACAGACGGCAGACACCGCAACCGCTCCACAAGCCGCTACGCTTCCCACCGCCGTCGCCGTCAAGGGCGGCCGCGTGGCCCTGCCGCCGGCTTCTGAAATCGCCGCAGCGGCGGCAATCGCCGCCCAGATGCAGCCGCAACAGCAACCGGCAGAGATGGCGCAGGCGACCGTGACGACATCCGCGCCGACCACGGCCGCAGCTCTCGCACCGCATGCCACGACACCGGCAGCCGCCGCCATCGAGACAGCCGGAGCCGCAGCGCAAACGCCGGCCCACAACGCCGCCGCCGATCTGCCCCAGGTCGTCGCCGTCAAGGGCAGCTTCCCACCCGCGCCGCCACCACCCGGCACACCGTCAATCGGCACCGAGCTGACGGCTGAACGCAAGGTCATTCCGCTGCCGAAACCTGACAGCACGGTTCTCGCTTATGCCGCCGGCCCCACCAACGCCGCCCTTGCCGCCATCCGGCAGAATGAAACGGTAACGGCGCCCCTCAAATCGGCACCTGCCGGACGCGAAAAGCTGAGCGGGCTGATTTCGAAATATGCGGTGATGTATAATGTGCCGGAAGATCTGGTGCACCGCGTGGTCCAGCGTGAAAGCATGTACAATCCCGGCGCCTATAATGGCGGACACTTCGGCCTGATGCAGATCAAGCATGCCACAGCCCGCTCCATGGGTTTTGATGGCCCCGCTTCCGGCCTGTTCGATGCCGAAACGAACCTCAAATATGCCGTCAAATATCTGCGTGGCGCATGGCTGGTGGCCGACAGCAACCGCGACAATGCGGTTCGGCTTTATGCACGCGGTTATTATTACGACGCCAAGCGCAAGGGCATGCTGCACGTTCTGCGCAAGTGATTGCCTCCGACTATGCTCGGAACCCTGAGGCGAAGCGGCTTTTCTGAAAACACGCCGGGCACTTTTCTTTCGTCATCCTCGGGCTTGTCCCGAGGATCCAAGCACGTCGAAAAATCAATCCGCTGCAGATCATCGGGACAAGCCCGAGGATGATGTCCGCGTGATTGGTGTCACTCGCCTTCCATCTGACGAAGCCACTCTTCTTTGCTGTCCGGCTCGGGGCGGCACGGATTGGCTCCCATCGTCTTTTCGATTCCTTGCCCCAGCCCACAGCCCCTGTCATCAAACTGTAGCGTCACGGCTGTAGACGCCTCTCAATCGACTGAGAGGTGGAACATATGACGAGTGCGGCACCCAAGACCGGCTTCAGCAAAAACACGAAACTGAAGTCCGCACTGCTCCAGCACAAGGCACTCTCGAAAAGCGGTCTCTCCGAACGATTCTTCGGCGTTCTCTTTTCCGGCCTCGTTTATCCGCAGATCTGGGAAGACCCGGAAATCGACATGGAAGCGATGGAGCTTGGCGAAGGCCACCGCATCGTCACCATCGGTTCGGGTGGCTGCAACATGCTGGCCTATCTCTCCCGCAACCCGGCAAGCATCGATGTGGTGGATCTGAACCCGCATCACATCGCTCTCAACAAGCTGAAGCTGGCCGCCTTCCGCCACCTGCCCGCGCATCAGGACGTCGTGCGCCAGTTCGGACGCGCCAATACGCGCAGCAACAGCCGTGGCTATGACCGCTTCATCGCCGAGCATCTCGACGACACCACCAAGGCCTACTGGTCGAAGCGCACGCTGTCCGGCCGTCGCCGCATCGCGGTCTTCGACAGGAACATCTACCGTACCGGCCTGCTGGGCCGTTTTATCGGCGCCGGCCACCTGATGGCGCGCCTGCACGGCGTCAAGCTCACGGAAATGGCCCAAAGCCGCTCGATTGCCGAACAGCGCCAGTTTTTCGACAGCAAGGTTGCGCCCCTGTTCGACAAGCCGGTGGTACGCTGGCTGACAAAGCGCAAAAGCTCGCTTTTCGGTCTCGGCATTCCGCCCCGGCAATATGACGAACTGGCAAGCCTTTCGAACGATGGCACAGTTGCCTCCGTGCTCAAGGAGCGGCTGGAAAAGCTCGCCTGCAACTTCCCGCTCAGCGACAATTATTTCGCCTGGCAGGCCTTCGCACGCCGATATCCGGAGCCGCATGAAGGCGCCCTGCCCGCCTATCTCAAGCCGGAATATTACGAGACGATCCGCAACAACACCGCCCGCGTCGCTGTCCATCACGCCACCTATACCGAGCTTCTTTCCAGGAAGCCGGCAAGCGCCGTTGATCGCTATATCCTCCTCGACGCGCAGGACTGGATGACGGATGTGCAGCTCAACGAATTGTGGTCGCAGATCAGCCGCACCGCCGCTCCCGGTGCGCGCGTCATCTTCCGCACAGCCGCCGAAAAGAGTGTCATCGAAGGCCGGCTTTCTGCCGATATCCGCAACCAGTGGGTCTATCTCGAAAAGCGCTCCCAGGAGCTGAACGTCATGGACCGCTCGGCCATCTATGGCGGTTTCCATATCTATCAGAGGGCCATGGCATGAAAACCGTCGGCGAGAATGTGAGCCTTGCAGATGAAGCCCATGCGGGCCTGATGGACCGCATGTACCGCCACCAGCGGCATATCTACGACATTACCCGCAAATATTATCTTCTGGGCCGTGACCGAACCATTTCGAGCCTGGACGTGCCGAAAGGCGGCACATTGCTCGAAGTTGGCTGCGGCACCGGCCGTAACCTGCTTCTGGCCAGCCGCAAGTTTCCGCAGGCGAGACTGTTCGGCCTCGATATTTCCTCGGAAATGCTGCTGACCGCATCCGAGAATTTTGCCGGCAAGGCGGCACGCCCCGTTCTGCGCGTGGCCGACGCCACCGCCTTCCGCGCCGCCGAATTCGGCGAGCCCGATGGTTTCGACCGCGTCATGATCCCCTATGCGCTGTCGATGATACCGGATTGGGAAAAGGCGATTGAACAGGCGCTTACCGCGCTCAAGCCCGGCGGTTCCCTGCACATCGTCGATTTCGGCCAGCAGGAACAATTGCCGAAGTGGTTCCGCTCGCTGTTGCAGGCATGGCTCACCCGTTTTCACGTCACGCCCCGCGCCAATCTTCGCTACGTCCTCGCCAATATGGCCGGCCGCTTTGACGGCAATCTCGAATTCGAAGAGATCGCCCGGGGTTATGCCTGGCGGGCCGTCATCACGCTCCCGGTCGCAGAAACACAGCCGAAAATCAGCCGCATCCTCGCCGACGCCTGATTCTCCTAGGAAATTTCCGCACCTCCGTTAGAGCAGGCGTGGCGCTGCCAAGGCGGCTCCGAATGTCGAGCGCCTTGCTGTCTTTGCAGCCAGAGAAGCCCAAATCGCTTCAAAACCAGCGGCTTGCGGAGCCGAAAAGGGCCATTGCCCCTTGCCATATCAGTTTGTTTACCATGTTATGAGTAAATCGGGAGATGCGCCGCGCCATTTTGCGGTTGCGGGATGGGCAACAACACTTTCATCAGGGTTCCAATGCGGCTGCGTTTATCGGCACTACTGTCGGCTTTGCTGTTGATCGGCGGCTGCACGTCCACGAGCTACGACCTGCTTGAAACCGCGTCCGTTTCCAAGCCGAAATTCGCCGATACAGACCCGCAGGATTTCGGCATGAACAACCCGCACCGCCATGAGGTGCACGGCATCGACGTCTCCAAATGGAATGGCGATGTCGATTGGCGCACCGTGCGCAAATCCGGGGTCTCCTTCGTCTTCATCAAGGCGACGGAAGGGTCCGACCGTATCGATCCCAAATTCGGTGACCATTGGCGCAACGCCGCAGCGGCAGACATCCTGCACGCGCCCTATCATTTCTATTATTTCTGCTCGACGGCGGACGCGCAGGCCGACTGGTTCATCAGCAACGTGCCGAAGGAAGCCGTCACGCTGCCTCCGGTTCTCGACGTGGAGTGGAACCCCTCCTCTCCAACCTGCAAGACACGCCCGGCACCGAATGTCGTTCGCGCCGAGATGCAGCGTTTCCTCGACCGCCTTGAGGCCCATTACGGCAAGCGCCCGATCATCTATACCTCGGTTGACTTCCACCGCGACAATCTCGTCGGCCAGTTCAAAAATTACCATTTCTGGGTGCGCTCCGTCGCGGCCCATCCGGCAAAAATCTACGAAGACCGGCAATGGGCCTTCTGGCAATATACGGCCACCGGTGTCGTGCCGGGCGTCAACGGCCCCACAGACATCAATGTTTTTGCCGGCACGGAGAAAAATTGGCGCAAATGGATCGCTTCCGCTAAATAAACACGGCCAAGAAGCAACACATTCGAAAAATCGGCGTTGTTCTGCAACGTCAGATCGCTCGGTCCGTTTTTTTGTCGCAAACATATGGGTAAAGCGGGCCAGCAACCTATTGAGGAAATTCCCATGCCCACGTTCCGGTCGCGCAGCATCCTTTTTGCCGCCGCTCTCTCCCTTCTGTCTTCCAGCTCGGCTTTCGCCACGCCACCCGTTGCCTCGCCTGAGGATCCCAAGCAGGTGGCCTGCGGCGGTGATCTCGGCGCATTTCTCGAGGGCGTGAAAGCAGATGCCGCGGCCAAGGGCATTCCAGCCGACGCCATTCAGAAGGCACTTGCCGGCGCGCAGATCGATCCCAAGGTGCTTTCGCGTGACCGCGCCCAGGGCGTCTTCCGCCAGACCTTCCTGGAATTCTCCCAGCGCACCGTCAGCCAGGCCCGTCTCGATATCGGCCGCAAGAAGCTTCAGGAACTGTCATCGACCTTTGCCCGTGCCGAAAACGAATTCGGCGTACCGGCCGGCGTCATCGCCGCCTTCTGGGCCATGGAAACCGATTTCGGCGCCGTTCAGGGTGATTTCAACACCCGCAACGCGCTGGTGACCCTGTCGCATGATTGCCGCCGCCCGGAACTCTTCCGCCCGCAGCTGCTGGCGCTGATCGAAATGGTCCAGCACGGCGATCTCGATCCCGCCGCCAATACCGGCGCATGGGCCGGTGAAATCGGTCAGGTACAGATGCTGCCCAAGGACATCATCGCTTTCGGCGTCGATGGCGATGGCGACGGCCACATCAACGTCAAGAGCAGCGGGCCGGATGCGATCCTGACCGCCGCAAAGTTCATCCAGCATCTCGGCTTCAAGAAGGGTGAGCCCTGGATCCAGGAAGTCTCCGTACCGGAAAACCTGCCCTGGGAAAAATCCGGCCTCGGCGGTCCGCTCACCGCCGGCGACTGGTTCGCACTGGGCGTCACCCCGCGCGACGGCAACAGGAATTTTGCCGCCCTGCCCGCAGCCCTCATCATGCCGCAGGGACGCAAGGGACCGACCTTCATCACCTATCCGAATTTCAACATCTATCTGGAATGGAACCAGTCGTTCATCTACACGACCTCCGCCGCCTATTTTGCCACCCGCCTGATGGGCTCCCCCGTCTACAACAAGGGTAATCCAGAGCCCGGCTTCGATGACGCGACCATGAAGGAGCTTCAGACCAAGCTCGAAGCGCGCGGCCACAATGTCGGCAAGGTGGATGGCATCCTCGGCTCCGGCACCCGTGTCGCCATCCAGAAGGAACAGCAGCGCCTCGGCATCCCCGCGGATGGCTGGCCGTCGACTGCCCTTCTGCAGGCGCTTTAACCTGTCTTAACGTCCCATACCGGCCCTTAATCTATCGGCCGGAATCAGGGCGAAATCGTTAATCTCGACCGGATGACTGGGGATAACACCCCGGTCATTTACTTTTTTTAAAGATATGAAGCACTGCGTGATGGGAAAATAAATATTTATTTTCAATAGCTTGCAGAGATTACTTTTTTACCCCGCCGCAAACCGTGCTGCACCGCATCACAGAAACCGCTTTTCAACTGCCACAAAACGGTCATATTATCGAACCTGTCAACAACAGGAGGCACCCATGGGACTTACAAAATCTCTCAATGCCTTGGCAGTCGGTTTGGCGTTTTTGTTCGTAGCGATGATGCTTTTCATCTAACGAGACGTGAAGACCAAACGCAATTAAGAACCGTAGATGACACGAATTTAAAAAGCGCAGGCCCCACGGGACCTGCGCTTTTTTCATGTCTGTAATCTGCTGGGTGAAATCAGGCTGCGCTGCGGCGCAGACGCTCCAGACCGAGATTTTCAAGCACCGCATCGACCAACGGCGCGCGGTTCATGGTGTAGAGATGGAATTCGTTGACACCGCGCCGCTGCAGATCGGCGATCTGCTCGGCAGCGACCTCAGCGGCCACACGGGCGCGCCCTTCAATGTCATCGTCATAGCCTTCGAAACGCTCATCCAGGAAGCCGGGAACACTCGTACCGCAGCGGCCGGCGAAACGCTTGAGCTGGGTGAGGTTCTGGATCGGCATGATGCCCGGAACAACCGGAATGGTGATGCCCGCAGCCGTCACCCGCTCCATATAGCGTTCGAACACGTCGTTATCGAAGAAGAACTGTGTCAGCGCCCGGGTCGCGCCATTGTCCGCCTTGCGCTTCAGCATGTCGATATCAACAGCCTCGCTTGCACTTTCCGGATGCTTCTCCGGATAGGCCGATACGGAAATCTCGAAATCGCCGATCTCGCGCAGGCCCTTCACCAGAGCCGCAGCGTTCTCGTAACCTTCCGGATGCGGCTTGTAGGCCGTGCCGATGCCGGTGGAGGGGTCGCCACGCAGCGCCACGAAATGGCGAACGCCGGCATTGCGAAACTCTTCAATGACCTGATGCACGTCGTCACGGCTGGCATCCACGCAGGTCAGATGCGCAGCGGTCGACAGATGGCTGTCACCGATCATCCGCCGCACCGCATCCAGCGTCGGCGCCTTGGTGGAACCACCGGCGCCATAGGTGACGGACACGAAATCCGGATTCCATTTTTTAAGCTCTGCGACCGTTTCCCAGAGGTGGGTTTCCATCTCGGGATTCTTGGGCGGAAAAAATTCGAAAGATAACCGGATATCGCCATTTTGGCGCGCGGTTTCCGACCTCAACATATCATGCCCTCCCGGCAGCAAGTAAAACGGCCTCTTGCACCACATCGTCTGCCATCAGCAGCCGCTGGTCACGGGCAACCCAAATCGTAACATCCAGTGCTTCATCGGACGCTTTTTCAGAATGAAGATCGACAGCGCGCTCCAGAGAAAGCCCGGCCTTCTTCAGCCACTCTTCCATCAGCGGATGCGAAAAGCCCAGCCGCACATGCGCATGCTCGTCACGCAGATATTCAAAGGAATGCGGTGCCAGATCGATAACAATCAGCCGCCCGCCCGGACGCAGCATGCGCGCGGCTTCGGAAAGCGCAATCTCCGGCTGATCGAGGAAATGCAGAACCTGATGGATGACGATCAGATCGAAATCCTGGCCTTCCAGCGGCAGATTGAGAATATCGCCATGGCGCACGGATGCATTGACCACGCCCGCCTTGTCGAGATTGGCACGCGCCACCGAAAGCATGTCGCGGCTGGCATCAACACCGATCGCCCGGCGATAGATGCCGCTCAGAAGCTGCAGAATGCGCCCGGTGCCGGTGCCGAGATCGAGAAGCGAATCGATGGGCGTCGTGCCCACCAGCTTCAGGAGCGCACCTTCCACGGCCTCGTCGCTGACATGCAGGCGGCGCAACTCGTCCCAGGCGGAGGCGTTGCGGCTGAAATAATCCTGCGCCCGCTCCGCCCGTACCCGCTTGACGGTGGCAAGCCGCTCGCTGTCGCGCTGGAGAACGGCATCGGAGGGCGATGCGGCGCCAAGCAGCTGCCGGACAACAATGGCGGGCTCACCATCCTGCCGCAAACGGAAATAGGCCCAGGCACCTTCCTGATAACGCTCGATCAGCCCCTCTTCCGTCAAAAGCTTGAGGTGACGGGAAATGCGCGGCTGCGACTGGCCGAGAATTTCGGTAAGATCGGTGACAGTCAGATCGCCGGCCGCCAAAAGCGCCAGCAAGCGAAAGCGCGTGGGCTCACCCGCCGCCTTCAGAAGATCCACCAATTTGTCCAGACCGAACGCCACTCTGCCGCGCCTCGCAAGCTAATCAAGATATAAAGATATCTTTATGTCGATGTGGCGTTCGATGCAAGCGTAAAGTGTCGTTGGACACGATCATGTCTACTTATTACACGGAAAAAGGCCCGCTTTGCGGCGGGCCTTTCTGAGAGATCTGGAAAGGGATCAGCGCGTCAGGCGCTTGTAGCTCACCCGGCCGGGCTTGATGCTTTCCGGGCCGAGGCGGCGGACCTTGTCCTTTTCGTAGTCTTCGAAGTTGCCTTCGAACCATTCCACATGGCTGTCACCCTCGAAAGCGAGGATGTGGGTGGCCAGGCGGTCGAGGAACATGCGGTCGTGGCTGATGATAACGGCGCAACCGGCGAAGGCTTCCAGCGCTTCTTCGAGCGCTGCCAGCGTTTCCGTATCAAGGTCGTTGGTCGGTTCGTCGAGCAGCAGAACGTTGCCGCCGGCCTTCAGCATCTTGGCGAGGTGCACGCGGTTACGCTGACCACCCGAGAGATTGCCGACCTTCTGCTGCTGATCGCCACCCTTGAAGTTGAAGGCGCCGCAATAGGCGCGTGAGTTCACTTCGAACTTGCCAAGCTTGATGATGTCGTTACCGCCGGAGATTTCCTCCCAGACGGTCTTGTCACCCGCCAGCGTATCGCGGCTCTGGTCGACATAACCGAGCTGAACCGTCTCGCCAACCGTGACCGAACCGCTATCGGGCTTTTCCTGACCGGTGATCATCTTGAACAGCGTGGACTTACCCGCACCGTTCGGACCGATGACGCCGACAATGCCGCCGGGCGGCAGCTTGAACGAAAGGTTTTCGATAAGCACGCGGTCGCCATAGGACTTGGTGAGGTTCTCGGCCTCGATGACCACGCGGCCGAGACGCTCGGCAACCGGAATGACGATCTGCGCATCGCCGGGACGGCGGTTTTCCGCTGCTTCCACCAGCTCGTCATAGGCCTTGATACGTGCCTTGGATTTCGTCTGGCGTGCCTTCGGGCTGGAGGCGATCCATTCGCTTTCGCGGCTGATGGCCTTCTGGCGCGATGCGTCTTCACGGGCTTCCTGCTGCATGCGCTTGGCTTTCGCCTGCAGGTAAGCGGAGTAATTACCTTCGTAAGGAATGCCGCGGCCACGGTCGAGCTCGAGAATCCAGCCCGTGACGTTGTCGAGGAAGTAGCGGTCGTGGGTGATCATCATCACGGCGCCGGGATAATCGCGCAGGTGCTTTTCAAGCCAGGCGATGGTTTCCGCGTCAAGGTGGTTGGTCGGTTCGTCGAGCAGCAGTAGGTCCGGCTGCGACAGCAGCAGACGGCAGAGCGCCACACGGCGGCGTTCACCACCCGAGAGACCGGTTACGGCCGAGTCGCCGGGGGGGCAACGCAGCGCGTCCATGGCCATCTCGACCTGGTTTTCGAGGTCCCAGAGATTCTGGCTGTCAATGATGTCCTGAAGCTTCGCGCCCTCATCCGCCGTTTCGTCGGAATAGTTCATCATCAATTCGTTGTAGCGGTCGACGATGGCCGTTTTGCTCGCCACGCCTTCCATGACGTTTTCCATCACGGTCTTGTTTTCGTCGAGCTTCGGCTCCTGCTCGAGATAACCGAGCGTCGCGCCTTCGGCCAGCCAGGCCTCACCGGTATATTCCTTGTCGAGACCGGCCATGATTTTCAGAACAGTCGACTTACCGGCACCGTTCGGGCCGAGGATACCGATCTTGGCGTCGGGGTAGAAGGAGAGATGAACGTTCTCCAGAACCTTCTTCGCGCCATAGGCCTTGTTCAGCCCGGCCATGTGATAGATGAATTGACGTGCCATTGTAGCGAATGCTCCACATCGGATTTTTAAGAGTACGTATCGGGAAATTTGCCGCTATGTAGGGTAAATAGGACCTTGGGGCAACCTCTGGCACGATTATGACCCCATGATTATGACAAGGGACATTATGGCAGGCGCGATAACGAACGACACGACGGACGACTTCGCCTTCGGCCGGATTGAAAGGCTGGAGGCCCCCTCCGGCGCTTCCATCGCCTTTCGCCACCAGCCCTCCGCTCTTACCCCGGCGCGCGGCGTGCTGATGATCTGCCATGGGCTTGTGGACCATGCCGGGCGTTATCGCCGTCTTGCCGACGTCATGTCGAAGCAGGGCTTTGAAGTCTATGCGCACGATCACCGTGGCCATGGCCGCACGAAGGCTGCCGACGCGCCTCTCGGTCGTTTCGCCTGGAAAGACGGAGCAGGCAAGGTCGTCGCCGATGTCATGGCGATGCGGCGGATGGTCGGCGAAAGACATCCCGGCCTGCCGGTAATCCTGTTCGGCCATTCCATGGGCGGCCTCGTGGCGCTTAACACCGCCGTCAGTCACCCGGATGCCTTCGATGGCCTCTCCATCTGGAATTCCAATCTCAATCCCGGCTTCATGGGCCGTGTCGCGCAGGTTCTGCTGCGGCTGGAAAAAATGCTGAAAGGCTCGGATGTGCCGAGCGCCATTCTGCCGAAGGCAACCTTCCGCGTATGGAATGCGAAAATGCCGGAAAAACGCACCCATGCGGACTGGCTGAGCCACGACAGGGCGGCGGTGGACGCCTATGTGGAAGACCCGCTCTGCCAGTTCGAGGCGAGCGTTTCCCTGTGGCAGGATGTCTTCGAACTCTCCTATCGCGCACCAAAACTCATCGAGCGCCTGCCAAAAGCCTTGCCGCTTCTGCTCGTCAGCGGCGACCAGGACGCGGCGACCAATGACGGCAAAGAGATCGTCTGGCTGGCGGAGCGTTTCCGCGAGGCGGGTTTCAGCCATGTCGAGCACACGATCTACAAGGGCATGCGGCACGAGACGCTCAACGAAATCGGCTGGCAACCCGTCGCGGCGGATTTTGCCGCCTGGTGCGGCCGCATCGTCGGCGATTGAGGGGCCTTTGCCGAAACGGAATAAGTCCATGAGATAAAATCACATGCGGCGGGGCAAGCAGCGGTCTATAAACCGGCAGACACAAAATACCGGGGGACCGATGACCGACATGCCGAACAGGAAACCGCCGCTATCAGGCATTCGCGTCATCGAGCTGGCGCGTGTTCTGGCCGGTCCCTGGGCTGGGCAGATGCTGGCCGATATGGGTGCTGACGTTATCAAGGTCGAAAACCCCGAGGGCGGCGACGATACCCGCGCATGGGGACCGCCCTTCGTCGAAAGCGATGATGGAGAAAACCTCTCCGCCGCCTATTACCACGCCACCAATCGCGGCAAACGCTCCATCGTCGCCGATCTGAAAACGCCCGAGGGCTGCGAGCTGGTGCGCCGGCTGGTGCGCACCGCCGATGTCGTCATCGAGAACTTCAAGCACGGCGGGCTTGCCAAATATGGCCTCGACTACGAGAGCCTGAGAGTGCTCAATCCGAAACTGATCTATTGCTCCATCACCGGCTTCGGCCAGACCGGGCCTTATGCCGATCTCGCCGGATATGATTATATCGTGCAGGGCATGTCCGGCTTCATGTCTATCACGGGCGAAGCGGATGGCCAGCCGATGAAGGCGGGCGTGGCGGTTGCCGATATTTTCACCGGCATCTATTCCGTGTCAGCCATTCAGGCGGCGCTGATCCACGCCATCCGCACCGGCGAAGGCCAGCATATCGACATGGCGCTTCTCGATGTGCAATCGGCCGTGCTCGCCAACCAGAACATGAATTACCTGATTTCCGGCAAGCCGCCCGTTCGGCTCGGCAACGCCCACCCGAATATTTCCCCCTATGAGGTGGTGCCGACGGCCGATGGTTTCCTGATCCTTGCGGTCGGCAATGACGGCCAGTTCCGCCGCCTCTGCACCATTCTCGGCATCGGCGCGATTGCCGATGACGAACGTTACGCGACGAACAAGGCTCGCGTGGCCCACAAAACGGAAGTCCGGCAGATCGTTTCCACCGAAACGCTGAAATGGCAGAAGCGCGATCTTCTGACCGCCTGCGAAAAGAACGCCGTCCCCGCCGGGCCGATCAATTCCATCGAGGAAATGTTCGCCGACCCGCAGGTGAAAGCCCGTGGTCTTCGCGTCGATCTGGAGGCGGAAGACGGCACCGTCATCCCCGGTGTCCGCACACCCATTATCATGTCGCAAACGCCGCTGCGCTATGAACGCCCGAGCCCCAAGCTCGGCGAACATCAGGCGCAGGTGCTGGCCGAACTGGAAAACATCGAAAGGACCACGACGCCATGACTGCAGCCGGAATGAAAAGAACAGGCGGGCAATTGATCGTCGAAGCGCTGAAGGCCAATGGCGTCTCCCGCGTTTCCTGCGTTCCGGGCGAAAGCTATCTCGCCGTGCTGGATGCGCTTTATGAAAGCGGCATCGAAACCGTGGTTTGCCGCCAGGAAGGCGGCGCCGCCATGATGGCCGACACCTGGGGTCGGCTGACCGGCGAACCCGGCATCTGCATGGTGACCCGCGGACCGGGCGCAACCAACGCCTCGGCCGGGTTGCACATCGCAAGGCAGGATTCCATTCCGATGATCCTCTTCATCGGCCAGGTGCAGCGCGAAGCGCGTGAGCGCGAGGCGTTTCAGGAAGTGGAATATCGCCGCGCCTTCACCGAATTCGCCAAATGGGTGGGCGAGATCGACGATGCGCGCCGCATCCCCGAATTCGTCACCCGCGCCTTCGCCGTCGCCACCTCCGGCCGCCCCGGCCCGGTGGTGCTGACCCTGCCCGAAGACATGCTGGTGGAAGAGGTCGAAGCGCCCAAGGCAAAGCCCTATACTCCTGTCGAGGCGCATCCCGGTCCGTCACAGATGGCCGCCTTCGCAAAAATGCTTGATGAGGCGAAGCGCCCGGTCTTCATCATCGGCGGCACGCGCTGGTCCGAGGAAAGCGTGGCGAGCTTCAGGGCATTTGCCGAAAACAACAAGCTGCCCGTCGGCTGTTCCTTCCGCCGCCAGATGCTGTTCGATCATCTGAGCCCCTCTTATGCGGGCGATGTCGGCATTGGCATCAACCCGGCGCTGGCCAAGGAGATCAAGGAGGCCGATCTCGTGGTGCTTCTCGGTGGCCGCCTCTCCGAAATGCCGTCTTCCGGTTATACGCTGCTCGACATCCCCTACCCGTCGCAGAAACTCGTCCATATCTATCCGGAAGCCGAAGAGCTTGGCCGCGTCTATCGACCGGATCTGGCGATATGCGCCGCACCGGATGACTTTGTTGCCGCCCTCTCCTCGCTTACGCTTTCCGCAAATGCATGGGCGGATCGCACCGCCGCGATGCATGCGGCCTATGTCAGCTGGTCTACGCCGCCGAAGACCGGCCCCGGCGCTGTGCAGATGGGTCCGATCATGGACTGGATCGAGGCCAATGTGCCCGAGGATGCGATCTTCACCAATGGCGCCGGCAACTATGCCACCTGGGTCCATCGCTTCCACCGTTTCCGTCGCTTCAACACGCAATCGGCCCCGACATCAGGCTCGATGGGTTACGGCCTGCCGGCGGCGGTCGCGGCCAAGCACCTTTTCCCGGAGCGTGAGGTGATCTGCTTTGCCGGCGACGGCTGTTTCATGATGCATGGGCAGGAATTCATCACCGCCGTGCGGTACGGCCTGCCGATCATCACGGTACTGGTCAATAACGGCACTTACGGCACGATCCGCATGCATCAGGAGCGCGAATATCCCGGCCGTGTCAGCGGCACCGATCTCGTCAATCCGGATTTCAACGCCTTTGCCAAAGCTTATGGCGGCCACGGCGAAACGGTGGAAAGAACGCAAGACTTCGCCGCCGCCTTCGAACGGGCCCGTGCAAGCGGCAAGCCGGCCATCATCGAGGTGAAGCTGGATGCCGAAGCGATCACGCCGACGCGCACCCTGACGCAGATCAGGACCGGAAGCTGATATTACGCATGGACACGGCTCCGGCATGGTGTAAATCCTGACTGAAACTCACAGCTTAGGAAACGACATGCCGGATGCAGTTTCTCCCGTCATCACCGCGCGCGGCGCGAAAATCGAACCTTCAGCGGGTGCGCCTTTCGAGGCCGTGCGCGTGGCCCGCGATGTGCTGCACACATCCCGAACGGCGGCGCTTGCGACGCTCGATCCCGTCAGTGGTTATCCCTATACGACCGCAACCAATATCGGCATCGAGCCGGATGGCACGCCGTTCTTCTTCGCGGCGGGGCTGACACTGCATGCCCGCAACATGGAGGCGGACGCGCGCATCTCGCTGACGCTCGCCCCCTTCGGCAAGGGCGATGCGCTGACGCTGCCGCGGCTGACACTGGTGGGCAAGGCGGAACAAATCGGCCCGGATGACGTGCCGCTCGCCATCGCACGCTACATTGCCCGCTACCCCAAAGCGAAACTTTATCTCTCCCTTCCCGACACGCGGCTTTACCGGCTGCGGACGGAAGGCGTGCAGATCAATGGCGGCCCGGCCCGCAATGCCAGCAACATCACCCCGGCCGATCTGCGCACCGATCTGTCAGGCGCAGACGAACTGATGGCGGCGGCGGAAGGCCAAGCCATCCGCCTTAACGCCATCAAGGGCGAAGCGGCCCGGCTTGCTGTTCTCGCCGGCGCGAAGACTGGCCGCTGGACGATCACCTCCATCGACCCTGAGGGCATCGATCTCGCCTCGGCGAGCGATCTGGCCAGGCTGTGGTTTGCGGAGCGGGTGACGACGTTGAAGCAGTTTGAGAAGGCGCTTGCTTAGCCGGTGAGGTGACGGACGCAAGCGATTCAAAAAAAATGAAAATTGCTTCTACTTGGCATTTTGTGGCCATGTCGCCACGCCGCGCCGTCACCCCGGACTAGATCCGGGGTCCAGCGCGATCAAGTCCTTGATCGCGAAAGACTCTCTTCACGGCGCAGACGCGCCGTGGCTGGATGCCGGGTCAAGCCCGGCATGACGAGGAGGGTTTTGGCCCCATCCCATCAAAAAAGGCCGGGCCGCTTTCCGCGACCCGGCCCTTTCTTAAAAACTCAGACGGATGCTCAGAGAGCAGCGGTCACGATGAACTCGACCTTGTAATCCGGCGTTGCCAATGGTGCACCGCTGGTGGCGCGTGCCGGCGGGTTTGCCGGGTCGATCCAGCCTTCCCAGACGGCATTCATTTCGCCGAAGGTGGACATGTCGGAGAGGTAGATGATCGTCTGCAGGATCTTCGACTTGTCCGAACCGGCAGCAGCCAGCAGGCGGTCGACTTCAGCGAGAGCAGACTTGCTCTGTTCCGTAACGCTCTTGCCTTCGCCAACCTGGCCGGCCAGATAAACGGTGTTGCCGTGAACGACGGCGCCGCTCATGCGCTTGCCCGGCTCGATACGCTTGATGGTCATGGAAAACTCCTGTTGATTGGCATTTAAAATAGAATGACGCGCGGAAAATCAGCCGCGCAGGTGATGGGTCTTTTCGTAGATCGCCGTCGAGCGCGCGCCGGAACGGCAATAGCCGAGCATCGGGCGCTGCAATTCGTCCAGTGCATCCACCATACCGGTAACGGCATCAGCATCGACGCCATAGCGGCCAACCGGCACATGCATAATGGTAAGGCCAAGCTGTTCGGCACGCTCGGCAATATCGGCGAAAAGCGGCTGGCCGTCTTCTTCGCCGTCAGGGCGGTGGCAGACGATCGACTTGAAGCCGAGCGCCTTGATCTCGTCGAGATCGGCGACGCTGATCTGTCCCGTTACCGAATATTCGTCGTCTATGCGCCTGATATCCATGTCATGCCTCCGCTGAAACCGGCGTCCGCGCCGCTGGCTGTCACCCTTGAAATCCGCATCCGATGTAAGCGGTCAAACCCCGTGCGTCAATGATGGCGCGCCGTCATTCGCTACAGTTCAGAGGATGGAAAAGCGCAGGCCGAAGGAACGGCTTTCGCCCGGCTGGAGAATATTGAACTCGCCGGAAGCCTCAAGCTCCCCGCGCCCCACCCAGCGATGCGAAACCGGCTCGATGCCGAGCACATTGGCCGGTGCCTGCTGGTTGCGCCACATCTGCAGATAGGGCAGCGTTTCCGTACGAAAACGCACGGTCAGCGTCTTCCCGCCAATGGCCGCAATCGGTCCGAGCGCGAGCGACGCCCACTCGTCATCATCGGCTGAAACGCAGAAAACATTGCCCGGCTCCTCGCCGAAACGCCAGCCGTGGCCGCCACCGTCCAACATCGCGCCTTCAAGCCGCACGGCATCGTCGAAGAGGCGTGCGCCGATATTCATATGATACATAAGAAACACCGGGATCGGCCGCGCCGAGGTGTTGACGATCTTATCATCGAGGCTGACTTCGCCGCTTTCCCCGTCGATGCGCCATGTCCGTTCCAGAAGGGCCGTGCCGCCATCGGCAAGCTTCACGGGAACCTCGACGCGCGCCAATGCATTGGACTCATGAACATCGAACGCGATGATCGTCGCGGGATGCGAGGAAAAGGATCCATGCAGCGGATATCGACGCCCCTCACCGTCGCCATTGATCGGTTCGGGATGGCGGATATGATCGGGACCGCAGGTGAACAGAAAGCCTTCCAGCGAGTGGTCGATGCGTGCATCGCCATCGTCGGGAATGGCGCGGCCGGGCGCGATGTCGATACCATCGACGACGCAGGAGCCGATATCGAAAACGGAGGTTTCGTCGAGGAAAATGCGCGGCGATCTGCCAGCCTGAAACGAACGCAAGAAAACCTCCCTGTGGCAGTAAAAACGCATGAATCACGGAAACGCTACTAGTCGTGACGGAAATTAAGATTGCATTAACCGCGAATTCACCTTTTTCACAATAGGGTCAAGATTGCGGTGTGTTTATCGGTGAACGAAGCAAGGGATAGCAGAATCGTGAAACAGTTTCTTAACGCAGCTCTGGGTCTGACAGTCGCGGTAGTGGCGGTTTTCGCCCCGCTACAGGCTGGCGCGCAGCAGCGTTATGGCGATCAGCAGACAATGCTGGTGACCCCTGATGGTCGCGTGCTCGACTTCATGCCCGAACGCGGGGATATCGTCATCAGCCGCGATGCGATGGGACGCACGGTGTTTTACGACCAGTACGGCAATCTCCTGGCCACCGAAATGCCTTCCGGCTATCAGCAACGGCAGCAGCAGGTGCGCCAGCGCGACACCACCTATTATCCGCCTGCTCCCGGCGGCCAATATCGTGAGCCGCAACGCGACTACGGTTATCAGGACAATGGCAGCGTGCGCGATTACCGCGAATATCGCGGCGATGGTTCCGACGACAATTTCTACACCGGCTCCGTTCCCGCACCCGGTGCAGTGGAAAGCGGCCCGCTCGGCCAGCCGATGCCGGGCGAAAGCACAACGGCCGCCGTTCCTCAGCCCGAACATCTGATCGAGCGCCACACCCCTGTTACCACGCCGGTCAACCGCTCCCGCCAGGAGATCGTCGCGCTTCAGACCTTCCTTGACCGTGAAGGCATTTCGCCGGGCGTTATCGACGGCAAGATGGGCGACAACGTCAACAAGGCCATTGCCGCCTGGCAGGACATGACCGGCGAAAAGCTCGACCCGAACAATTCCGATGACATTCTGGAACGCCTGCGCTCTTCCGGCGGCATGCCGATCGTCGACTACACAATCACCGCCGCCGATGCCGCCGGCCCCTATGTCGCCTCCATCCCGGACGACTACGCCGAAAAATCGCAGCTGCCTGCCCTCTCCTTCACCTCGACGTCGGAAGCGCTCGCCGAACGCTTCCACATGGATGAAAACTATCTGAAGGAACTGAACCCCGGGATCGATTTCTCCGTGCCCGGCACCATCATCAAGGTCGTCAATCCGGGCGAGACAAAAAAGGGACAGGTGGCCCGCATCGTCGCCCATAAGGGCATCAAGCAGGTCTTCGCTTACGGTCAGGACGGCAACCTCATCGCCGCCTATCCGGCCACCATTGGTTCCACGGATACGCCCTCGCCGAGCGGCACGCACACGGTGGAGCGCATCGCGCTCAATCCCGGCTACACCTATAATCCGAAGATCAACTTCAAGCAGGGCCAGAACGACAAGATCCTGCAAATCCCGCCGGGTCCGAACGGCCCGGTCGGCACGGTCTGGATCGCGCTGTCGAAGCCGACTTACGGCATTCACGGCACGCCGGAACCCTCGAAGATCGGCAAGACCAACAGCCACGGCTGTATCCGCCTGACCAACTGGGATGCGACCGAACTGGCAAAAATGGTCCGCCCCGGCGTCGTGGTCGAATTCGCGGAATAGGATCGACCGAAAGAAAAAGAAAAAGCCCGGCGGTTTGTCCGCCGGGCTTTTTCTTTGTTGGAATTTCAGCCGCGCTTTTCCGTGAGGAAATATAGAAGGGCGGCCACCGGCAAGGCGAAACCGATCCACGAGGCAGCTTGCCACTCACCCACCGCATAGGCCCAGCCGCCGACGGCAGAGCCGATCGCGCCGCCCATGAAAAACGTCGCCATGTAAACGCCGTTCAGGCGGCTGCGGAATTCCGCTCCCAATGTGAAGATGGCGCGCTGGCCAAGCACCAGATTGGTGGTAACGCCGAAATCCAGAACGATCGCCGCGATCACCAGAATTGCAAGGGCAAGATGCGATCCTTCAGGCGCAAGATGCGTGACGGCGAATGACAGCGCCACCGCCACCAATGCCAGGAAAGTCGCCGCATAGGTCCAGCCCCGATCCGCCATTCGCCCCGCAATCGGTGCAGCGACCGTGCCTGCCGCCCCGGCTAACGCAAACAGTGCGATTTCACCCTGGCTGAGATTGAAATGCGGCCCGCTCAGATAAAGCGGCGTCGTGGTCCAGAACAGGCTGAAGGCGGCGAACAGGAAGGCGTGATAGATTGCCCGCCGCCGCAGGATCGGCGTGTGGAGGGCAAGCCTGCCCATGGAGGCCATCAGGGAACCATAACCCAGCCTTGCCTCCGGCATCCGCGGTGGAAGAAGCCGGAAGAGCACAATGGCAAGGATCGCCATGACACCGGCCGATGTGAGGAAAACACCCCGCCAGGAAACGACTTCCGAGAGCAGGCTGGAAACCGGCCTCGCCAGCATGATGCCGGCCATCAGCCCGCTCATGACATTGCCGACCACCCGCCCGCGAATGGCGTGCGGCGCCATGTGGGCTGCATAGGGAACAATGACCTGCACCGCCACGGAACTGACGCCGACCAGAAATGCGGCAATCAGAAACGGCGCGGCATGCGGGGCGAATGCCGCCGCCACAAGCGAGAGCACAGCCATGGAGACAGCACTGACAACCAGCTTACGATTTTCCACGAGATCGCCAAGCGGCACCACGAACAGCAGGCCGACACCGTAACCGATCTGCGTCAGGGTCACGATCAGACCAGTCGCGCCGGCAGAAAGGCCGAGCTCCCCGCTGATGATGCCGGCAAGCGGCTGGCCATAATAAAGATTGGCCGCAATCAATCCGCAGGCGGTTGCCAGCAAAAAAGTAAGGGCCGGGGAAATGGATGTTTCGTAAACATCCTCCCCATCAACGACACGCGACGTCATCATTTTCTCCAATATGGAAACGAATGTTTCCTAAATAATCACAAAATTATTCGGCGAGCTTCATGGCGATATTCACCACAGCCGTCATTTCTTCCAGGCTCCGCCCGGTCTTTCCCACAACGCGCATGCCGTACATCATGCACAACATCGCTCTGGCAAGATCTTCGGAATCGGTTTTTGACTGCACAGAACCGTCCTTTTGCCCCTCAGCCACAAGCCGGGCGACGATCCGCTCCCTCGCCCTCACCGCCCGATCAACCACGACCGCGATGTCATCGTCCAGAGCAGCCAGATCGGCGGCGGCGCCGACCACAAGACAACCCTCGGAACCCGAGCCGCCATGTGACCGCTCCGCATAGAACATCAGTCCCGCCTTCAGGCGCTCATAACCGGTGTCGTAACCGGCGACGGCAGTTTCGAAGCGTTCGGTCTGTTTCACCCGATAACGCTCCATCGTGGCGATGAAAACCGCTTTCTTGTCCTTGAATGCCTTGTAAAGACTGCCCTGCGCCAGCTCCATCGCATCGGTGAGATCACCGACGGAGGTTGCATGGTAACCGCGTCTGGAAAAAACCCGGATCGCACCATCAAGCGCGCGGTCAATATCGAACTCGCGCGGCCTGCCGCGATGGCGCTGTTCCTGAGATTTGGGTCGGGCAATAGTGGTCATGGCGGCAATATAGGAAACGATCATTTCCAAATCAAGCGAAAATAATGCCCGCACCGCAGATGGCCCAGGCATTGGGAGTGCCGTTCAGGCGGCCTTGCGCGTAAGAAGGCGTGCAGGCTGCGCACCGAGCCTCAACGGGCGCTTCGGCAAAAGGCCGAGCACCTCGCCTGCGAAGGCCTTCGCGTTCTCCACCGCCTTGTCGATATTGCTGACCTTGTCCTTATCAAGACAGAGAAGCGTGCCGCCATAGTCGAAAATATCGCGATAGGCCGCTCTCTCGACAATCGGCGTATTGAGCACCGAGACATTCTTTTCCGCCAGCAGCATTTTAACCAGCAGCAGCGAGCGCGTCGCCACCATGGCGTTGACCCGTGTCAGCACGATCGAATGGGCGATAGCCTTGCCCATCTTGCGGTTCAGGAATTCGATGTGGTCCAGAACCTCGGCAGCGCCGCGCGCATCCATGGCAGAGCCCTGCACCGGGATCAGCACCTGATCGGAAATACCGAGCGCCATGGTCAGCAGCGGGCTTTTCGACCCGGGCAGATCGATGATGAAACAGTCGGTATTGGTTTTATTCTCGCGAATATGGCCTTCAAGCGAAGCCATCGTCACGTGCGAAATCACCGAGAGATTTTCGATCTCGCCGGACAGATCGTGCCAGCGGGAAATCCACAATTGTGGATCGGCATCCAGAACCGTCACACGGTGGCCGCTGCGGGCCAGTTCGGTTGCCAGAAGCAGCACGGCCGTGGTTTTTCCCGCGCCGCCCTTGGTGTTGGCGAAAGTGATGACTGACATGATACCCCCTGTTGGTCAGAGCCGTTTCATGCTCATTCACGCACCGAAGCAATTCATGGTGCTTTCCATAATCTTAACGAACAGGGTTAATAAAAGGCTAAGAACGGTTATGCCGCGCAACGAAAAGCCCGCGACCGGGTCGTCGCGGGCTTCTCCAGTTCAGTGGATTACATCAGCTTGCGGCAGGAACCCACATCGTCCGCCCGCAACCGGCCGGCTTTAAGATCTTCATATTTGGGCAGATTCAGCGAACCGCCTAGCCTTTTCTCAACGGTACTGCGATCAAGCGAAATCATGCGCCCGGCACTGGTGAAGGATACCATGCCATTCTTTCCGGAATAGGCCATGGTTGCGCGCATCTCGCAAAAATAGCGGTCAGAACCTTTAGACAGGTTCCAGCCTCGAATTCCCGCCTTGTTGTTCGAGAGGGCTCCAACTTTGTAGCCCTGCCCTGAAAGTTCCTTAAAAGAAGCAGCCTGCGCAACGACGGGCGACCCCAACAACGCCACCGCGATCAGTGACGAAAAAAGTGAGAATCTCGCGGTCACTTTGCCCACCCTTTAAAAGCAATCCTCGAACAACTTCCTGGTATTTTCCAGCGTCATCGGCACCGGATTGCCGCCGCAGCTAGGATCCTTGATCGCTTCCGCCGTAAGCTCGTCGATACGGTCAGGCTTGATGCCCATGGCGGTCAGGTTTTCCGGCACGCCGAGTTCCTTGCGAAGCTCCAGCACGTAATCATAAAAACCGTCGAAACCGCCGGAGATACCGAGATAGGCGGCCGCGCGGGCAATCTTGTCTTCGATGGCAGGGCGATTGAAACGCAGCACCGCCGGCATGACGACGGCATTGGTCATGCCATGATGGGTGTTGTAGACCGCCCCGATCGGGTGCGACAGCGAGTGAATGGCGCCGAGACCCTTCTGGAAGGCAACCGCCCCCATCGCTGCCGCTGCCATCATATTGGTACGCGCTTCGATATCCGTGCCATCCTTATAGGCGCGCGGCAGGAATTCCTTGACGAGCCGCAGGCCCTCCAGCGCCACGCCGGCACTCATCGGATGGAAGAACGGCGACGAATAGGCCTCGAGGCAATGGGCAAAGGCATCCATGCCCGTGCCCGCCGTGATGACCTTAGGCATGCCGACCGTCAGTTCCGGATCGCAGATGACGACGCCGGGCAAGAGCTTCGGATGGAAGATGATCTTCTTCACATGGGTCTGCGAATTGGTGATGACGCTGGCGCGACCGACTTCGGAGCCGGTACCGGCCGTCGTCGGCACGGCGACGATCGGCGCGATCTTCGAGGCATCCGCCCGTGTCCACCAGTCGCCGATATCCTCGAAATCCCAGACCGGACGCGTCTGCCCGGCCATGAAGGCGATGGTCTTGCCGAGATCGAGGCCCGAACCGCCGCCGAAAGCGACAACGCCGTCATGGCCGCCATCGCGATAGGCTTTCACGCCGGCTTCCATGTTGATTTCGTTGGGATTGGGATCGACATCGGCGAAGATCGCCCGGCCGAGGCCTGCCTCTTCCAGCACATCGAGCGCATGCGCGGTGATCGCCATATTGGCAAGGCCGCGATCCGTCACGAGCAGCGGCTTCCTGATGCCGAGCGTCTTGCAGGCTTCCGCCAGTTCCTTGATCCGGCCACGGCCAAGCTTGACGGCGGTGGGATAGCTCCAGTTGGCGACGATATTCATTTCGTGACTTTCTTCAGATGGTAGGATTTCGGGCGGGTCAGGTTCTGGAAACCGAGGACGGAAAGCGAACCGCCACGGCCGGTTTCCTTCACACCGGTCCAGCAAAGCGCCGGATCGAGATAATCCGCACGGTTCATGAACACGGTTCCGGTTTCGATTTCGCGGCCGATGCGCCCGGCCCGGGCGGCATCCTGCGTCCACAGCGAGGCGGTGAGGCCGTATTTGCTGTCATTCATCAGCGCAATGGCTTCATCGTCGTTCTTGACCTTCATGATGCCGATGGCGGGACCGAAAGTCTCTTCGGTCATGAATTCCATGGAATGATCGACATTGACGAGGATCTGCGGTGCGACATAAGCACTCTCGCCATCATCGGCCGGGAAAAGCTTCTGATCGACCAGCGCCTTGGCGCCCTTGGCAACGGCGTCGGCAATCTGCGCCCGCACCACCTTGGCAAACCGCTTGTTGGCCATCGGCCCGAGCGTGGTTTCCTGCTCGAGCGGATTGCCGAGCTTGTAGTTCGAAACCCACGCCACGGACTTCTCGACGAATTCGTCATAGAGGTTTTCATTGACATAGATGCGCTCGATACCACAGCAGCATTGCCCGGAATTATAGGTGCCGCCATCCATCAGCGTATCGACGGCGGCGTCGAGATCGGCATCCTCCATCACGTAACCTGGGTCCTTGCCGCCGAGTTCAAGCCCGAGGCCGGTGAAGGTGCCGGCCGCGGCGCGCTCTATGGCACGACCGCCTTCGACAGAGCCAGTGAAGTTGACGAAGTTGAACAGGCCCTCGGAAAGGAGCGCAGAAGTCGTGCCATGATCGAGGAAGACATTGATGAAAACATCGTCAGGCACGCCAGCCTCGACAAAAGCCCGCACCATGCGCTCGCCCACCAGCAGCGTCTGCGCCGCATGTTTGATGACGACTGTATTGCCCGCCATCAAGGCGGGCGCGACGGTGTTGATCGCCGTCATGTAAGGATAGTTCCACGGCGCAATGACGAAGACCACACCATGCGCCTCGCGCTCGATGCGGCGTTCGAAATTGCCGCTTTCCTCAATGACGAGCGGCGCCAGCGCATCGGCGGCGATGGAGGCGACATAATTGGAGCGCTCGTTGAAGCCTTTGAATTCGCCGCCATAACGCACCGGACGGCCCATCATATGCGCCAGTTCCGGCACCACCTCCGCCACCATTTCGTTGAGGCGAGCGACACCCTTCAGAACCAGCTGAACGCGGTCCTCCAGCGGACGCCGCGCCCAGTCCTTTTGCGCCTTGCGTGCCTTCGAAACGGCGGCCCGCGCCGCCTCCAGCGACATCGCCTCCCGCTCGGCATAAACCGAGCCGTCGATGGGCGAGATATTCTGGATCATGGTCATGATGTTTTCCCGTAATGATTAGGCTCGTTCGAAACCGCGCGCCACTTCCCAGTCGGTCACGCGGCGGTCGTATTCTTCCTGTTCCCACCGTCCGGCATGGACGTAATGATCGATCACATCGTCGCCAAAGGCGTTGCGCAGCATTTTCGATCCGTCCAGAAAGGCAGTGGCGTCACGCAGGGTCTTGGGTATCTCGCGCACGTCCTTGCCGCCATAGGCATCGCCAACAAAAGCGGGCTCAAGTTCGAGTTTATTTTCGATGCCGTCAATGCCTGCGGCAAGCAAAGCCGCCATGGCGAGATAGGGATTGAGATCGGAGCCGCCGACGCGGCATTCGATGCGGATGCCCTTGGTGCCTTCGCCACAGAGGCGGTATCCGGCCGTGCGGTTGTCTAGGCTCCAGATCGCCTTGGTGGGCGCAAAGGTACCAGCCATGAACCGCTTGTAGGAATTGATATAGGGCGCGAGGAAATAGGTGATCTCGCTGGCATGGGCGAGAAGCCCGGCAACATAATGCCGCATCAGCTCCGACATGCCGTGTTTGGCGTCCTTGTCGAGAAAAGCAGGCGTCTTGCCATCGGCGCTCCAGAGAGACTGGTGAATATGCGAGGAACTGCCGGCGGCGTTGTAGTTCCACTTGGCGAGGAACGTCACCGCTTTGCCCTTGGACCAGGCGATCTCCTTGGTGGCGTTCTTGATGATGGCGTGCCGGTCGGCCATGGTCAGCGCATCGGCATAACGCACGTTGATTTCCGCCTGACCTGCGGATGCTTCGCCCTTGGAATTCTCGACTGGAATGCCGGCGCCCTGCAGGCCCTTGCGCAGCGCCCGCATGACATCCTCTTCCTTGGTCGTCTGGAAGATATGGTAATCCTCATTATAACCGCTGGCGAGGTTCAACCCCTTGTAACCGTTGGCGCGTGCCGCATCGAAAGTCTGGTCGAACAGGAAGAATTCCAGTTCGGTCGCCATATAGGCCTTCAGCCCCATGGCCTCCAGCCGCGCCACCTGTTTTTTCAACAGTGCGCGCGGCGAATGCGGCACTTCTTCATGGGTGTGATGATCGAGCACATCGCACAACACCAGCGCGGTGCCTTCCAGCCACGGCACGCGCCGCAGCGTCGAAAGATCGGGCTTCAGCACATAGTCACCATAGCCCTTTTCCCAACTGGAGGATTTATAGCCGGGAACGGTCTCCATCTCCATGTCGGTGGCAAGCACGTAATTGCAGCTATGGGTTTCCTCAAAGGCGCTTTCAACGAAGAATTCCGCCTGGAACCGTTTGCCCATCAGACGCCCCTGCATGTCGACAAGGCAGGCCAGAACCGTGTCGATGCGCCCCTCGGCGACATCCATTTTAAGCGCGTCGAATGTGTAGCTCGTCATTTTGTCCGTTCCCTCTTATTGTGGCGACCGGGCGGCCGGGATGCGGCCGCCCGTTTCGTTTGAGCATCAGGCCTTTGCAGCCGCTGCGGCAATCGCAGCCTGCTTGTGCTCCAGCGCGAATTCCTCTTCCGGCGACAGGATGAGGCGATGGCGTCCGACAAAGGCGAAATAGGCGATCGCCACGGCAAACCAGACGGCAACCCAGAGCACGCCCTTGGTGAAGTTCGGATCCTGGATCTGGTAAAGCAGCGTGACGATGGCGATGATGACCGTCAGCACCGCGCCCGGAATGCCGAAGGGCGAGCGGAACGGCCGCTCGATGTGCGGCAGGTTCTTCCGCAGCAGAATGAAGGAAATCGCCTGCATGATGTACGAGAACATGGCGCCGAACACGGCCATGTTCAAAAGCACGCTGCCGATGATGCTGCCGCCCTCTTCCGCACCCAGCGAGAACCAGATGACCAGCATGACCGCGAGACCGACAATCGCGCCGGTGATATTGGCAACGTATGGCGTGCGGTATTTGGAATGGGTGATCGACAGCACGGTCGGGAAATAACCCGCACGCGACAGCGAATAGATCTGCCGGCCCTGTGCATAAAGGATCGTGTGGAAGCTGGCGATCAGGCCGGTCAAGGCAACGAGACCGAGCACCACCACGCCGCCATCGCCATAGATCGCCTTGAAGCCATCAAGCAGCGGCTCGAGCGAGGAGCTGAGATGGAAGGCGCCGACGCCCGGCAGGGACGGGTTGAGCAATACGATCATGAAGGCCGAAACCATCAGCGTCACCATGCCGAGGATGATGCCCTTCGGCATGTCACGTTTCGGATCGACCGATTCTTCCGCCGCGAGCGGCAGCTGCTCGATGGCAAGGAACAGCCAGACCGCAAAGGGCAGCGTGGCGAGAACGCCCGAGAACCCGAAGGGGAAGAAGGAACCGCCGCCTTCCGGCAGCTCCACCGCCTTGCCGTCAGGGCCGACACCGATATTGAGCGCAAAACGCGAAAAATCGATGTTTGGAATGGCGCTGATCCAGAAGAACACCAGAACGGTGAGCGAGATCAGCGTGATGACCAGCGTGACCTTGAAGGAAAGCTCAAGCCCGAAGACGTTGAGCGCAAGGAAAATTGCATAAAAGACTATCCACACGAAAGGTGAATAGGCCGGATCGAGCCCGAGAATGGAGTTCACATAGGCCGTGATGAAGGTGACGACGACCGCCGGCGTCAGCACATATTCGACATTCTCGCAAAGCCCGGTAATGAAGCCGCCCCAGGGGCCCATGGCGGTGCGGGCGAAGGAATAGGCCGCACCGGTATGCGGCAATGCCGGGCTCATTTCCGCGATCGAAAATGTCAGCCCGAGATACATGATGGCGATGATGATGCCCGCCACCAGCATGCCGCCCCAGCCGCCAGTGGAAAAGCCGAAATTCCATCCGGAAAAATGCCCGGAAATAACCGCGCCGACGCCGAGCGACCAGAGCGACCACACGCCCGCATAACGGGAAAGTCCGCGTTTTTCGAAATAGGATGCGTCAGCCTTCTTGTAGCTGACGCCTGATGATGAACTGTCCATGCCCTTCTCTCCTGATAAGAAAAAAACAAGCCAGTCAGCCATTATTGGCCGATTGTGCCCCAGTTTTCAGCACCTTCGCGAGGTTTCCCGCACTGTGCCGCACGCACTTGCTGTTCCCTTGCCGCTGCATGTCTTTTCGGCTTCATGGCCGGCTTTTATTCGATGGCAGCAGTCTCGTTTTGACGGCCGGCCGCGGTGTTTTCACCGTCGGCCGACCCTTGCTCCCTCACTCATCGATTGATGAGAGCGCCTTCCCCATAAGTTCGTGTAGAAAGCCGGCAATTGCCGACTGGTCCTGTTCGTTGGCGACCAGATCGTTGCGGATTTCGATCATGACATTCAAAAGTCCGTCCGGCAGCGCGTGCAACCGCAGCGTATGCGTCACCCCGTCTTCCGGACCATAGGGATCGTTGCGTCTGACCGTGAGCGCGGAGCCTTCAGCATCCGAAAGCATCGCATCGGCCAGCCGGCTGTCGGTATCGTGCAGGACACCGATTTGAACCTCGCGGAATTTACCGTGATAGACCGGCGTAAAACTATGAATGGTCACCACCACCACTCGGCGACCGGCCGCCTGCCGTTCGGCGATGATCTCGCTGACACGGTCGTGAAACGGCACGTAAAGCGCGGAGGTACGGGCGAAACGCTCCGCTTCGCTCAGATCGAAATTACCGGGAATATCATAGATTTCGCTTTTCACCGGCATGGCGGAAGGTGATTCGGGCGGACGGTTGCAATCATAGACGAGCCGCGAAAACCTTTGATGCACGAGTGTTGCATCAAGGCTTTGCGACAGCAGCGTCGCAACGGCCAGAGCCCCCGGATCCCAAGCCGCATGGCTGGAAAGAACCTCCTGCGAAAGACCGAGCGTGCCGAATTTTTCCGGAATGGTGGCGGATGCGTGCTCGCAGACAAGAAGGACGTCGCCCTTCGCTGCGGCGTTCTCGACGCCAACCGCCTGCCCTTCCGCTTCTGTGAAAAACCGTGAACGCACCGTCATGCACGAACCCCACCCGGAACCCCGTCGTCCCGCCAATGACGAAAAGAATTCTTCACATTATTGCGAGTGTCAAATGGAATTTTGAAATTTTCTCTTCATTTTGCCATTGACTCTATAGCTGGCGCAGATGTTTATTTTAGCCGATACACCGGCAGAAAGACCGGAAGGGGAAAGACTTGCGCAACGCGACGGCGACCGTGTCGGATGTCATCCATGCCCATTACGACGCGCTGACCCGTTCGGAAAAACGGCTGGCGGAGAGCCTGCTTGGCAACTACCCCGTCTCGGGTCTCGGTAGCATTACCACCATCGCGGAAAATGCCGGCGTCTCGACGCCGACGGTGGCGCGCATGGTGCAGAAGCTCGGTTACAAGGGCTATCCGGAATTTCAGGCGCATCTGCACCAGGAACTGGAAGCGACGATATCGGGCCCGATTGCCAAACACGACCGCTGGGCCACCAATGCACCCGGCTTGCATATTCTCAACCGCTTCGCCGACGCCATCACCGGCAATCTGCGCGATACGCTTGGTGATCTCGACACCGCCGTCTTCGACAATGCCGCGGCACTGCTTTCTGACCGCAAGCGCAGCATTTATTTCGTCGGCGGGCGCATCACCGGCGCGCTCGCCGAATATTTCTTCACCCATATGCAGGTGATCCGCCCGAAAACGACGCTCATGTCGTCGAATTCCAGCGCCTGGCCGCAATATATGCTGAATATGAGCGCCGGCGACGTGCTGGTCATCTTCGACATCCGCCGTTACGAACACGACATGACGACGCTTGCCGAAGTGGCGAAAGCAAACGGCGTGCAGATCATCCTCTTCACCGATCAATGGACATCGCCGGTGGCGCGTCACGCGCTTCACACCTTCCGTGTGAAGATCGAGGCGCCGTCGGCATGGGATTCCTCTGTTGTCACCTTGTTTGTCGTCGAAGCGCTGATCGAAGCGGTGCAGAGCGGCACATGGGATGAAACGAAGGAGCGCATGAATGCGCTGGAGGGTCTGTTTGAGCAGACACGCCTCTTCCGCAGGCCGGACCGAAGTTGAAAACTATATAGCCGGCATCTTGCTTGACGCGGATGCCACTCGCTGATTGGATACCTGTAATCGCTACCAGCACGATAAAACAGGATAATAAACCAAGCTGGGGAACATATCTGACCAATAGGATGATGAGGGGATTCTCCCGCAATTGCAGGCATAAAGCCTGACGATGGCGGAAAATGGGCGTAAAGTGACGGAATCCGGATAAATAAATTGCAATCCAACCGTCACATTAGCTTCATCTACAATCCGTATCAGCGTCCGCAATATGAGAACACGAAGAGGAGAAAAAAGTGATCTCTCACTGCCGCCGACTGCTTGCTACCACCACCGCACTGGTCATCGCCTCCACCGCGATCGCTGCTGCTGAGCCGAGCGCCGAACTGATCGCTGCCGCCAAGAAGGAAGGCATGCTGACGACCATCGCGCTGCCGCACGACTGGTGCGGTTACGGTGACGTGATCGCCTCCTTCAAGGCGAAGTATCCGGAAATCACCGTCAACGAACTGAACCCCGACGCCGGCTCCGCCGACGAAGTGGAAGCAGTGAAGGCAAACAAGGACAACAAGGGTCCGCAGGCTCCTGACGTCGTCGACGTCGGTCTCGCCTTCGGTCCGCAGATGAAGGCCGAAGGCCTGCTGCAGCCTTACAAGGTCTCCACCTGGTCGGAAATTCCTGACAACGTCAAGGATGCCGACGGTTACTGGTACGGCGACTATTACGGCGTCATGTCGATGTTCGTGAACAAGGACCTCGTCAAGAACACGCCGAAGGACTGGGCCGACCTGCTGAAGCCGGAATATTCCGGTCAGGTAGCGCTCGCCGGTGACCCGCGCGCTTCCAACCAGGCTATCCTCGGCGTTCTCGCCGCCGGTCTTGCCACTGGCGCGAAGTCCGGCAAGGAAGCCGGTGAAGCTGGCCTGAAATATTTTGCCGATCTCAACAAGGCTGGCAACTTCCTGCCGGTCATCGGCAAGGCTGGCACGCTGGCGCAGGGCGCGACCCCGATCATCGTTGCCTGGGACTATAACGCGCTGTCCTGGAAGAAGACGCTGAACGACAACCCGCCGACAGAAGTTGTCGTTCCTGAGAAGGGCGTTCTGGCCGGCGTTTATGTTCAGGGCATCTCCGCTTACGCCCCGCATCCGAACGCTGCCAAGCTCTGGATGGAACACCTCTACTCCGACGACGGTCAGCTTGGCTGGCTGAAGGGCTATTGCCACCCGATCCGCTTCAACGCCATGGTCAAGGCCGGCAAGGTTCCGCAGGAACTGATCGACAGCCTGCCGCCGGCAGCAGCCTATGAAAAGGCAATCTTCCCGACGCTCGAGGAAGTCGATGCCAACAAGGCTGCCGTTACCGGTGGCTGGGACAGCGTCGTCGGCGCAAACGTCAAGTAAACTGTTGAAAACGCACCCCGGCCGGTCAAAAGCCGGGGTGCTTCTTTTATGATGTAGACCTTTATATACAGACCGTTTGAAAACGGCGTTTGGGGACAAGGATGCCATCAACCAACACCGGCGGACCATCCGACGCGGGCAGGAAACTGCCGCTGCACTGGATTGGCGTCGTACCTTTTGCCGTTTTTGTTCTGCTGTTTCTGATTATGCCGACGATGAAGATCGTCATCGGCGCATTTCAGCGTACCGATGGCAGCTTCACGCTGGAAAACATTGCCGGACTTTTCACCTCTTCCATTCTCGCGGCCTACTGGATTTCGATCAAGATCAGCCTCGCCTCGGCGGCCCTCGGCTGCCTGATCGGCTTTGCCGTCGCCGCCGCCGTGGTGCTGGGCGGATTGCCGCAGCGCATTCGCGGACCGCTTTTGACCTTTTCGGGCGTCGCCTCGCAATTCGCCGGCGTGCCGCTCGCCTTCGCCTTTATCGCGACGCTCGGCCCGGTCGGCCTGCTCACCGTATTTCTGAAGACGCAGATCGGCATCGATCTCCGACTGCTCGGCTTCAACATCCTGTCCTTCTGGGGCCTGACCGTCACCTATCTGTTCTTCCAGATACCGCTGATGATCCTCATCATCACGCCTGCGCTGGACGGGCTGAAGCGCGAATGGCGCGAGGCGGCGGAAATTCTCGGCGCAACCGGCCTGCAATATTGGCGCATGGTGGCCTTCCCCATCCTGCTGCCGTCGCTGCTCGGCACCATGTCGCTGCTGTTTGCCAATGCCTTCGGCGCGGTGGCCACCGCAATCGCGCTTACCGGCTCCTCGCTCAACATCGTGCCGATCCTGCTCTTCGCGCAGATCCGTGGTGACGTTCTCGGCAATCCGCATCTCGGTTACGCGCTTGCCTTCGGCATGATCGTCGTCACCGGCATTGCCAATGCGCTCTATATCTGGCTGCGCGCCCGCAGCGAAAGGTGGCTGAAATGAAGCGTTTCTTCGCCTGGGGCGCGCTGGTCTTCGGCCTTCTTTATTTCGCCCTGCCGCTGATCGGCATGACCAACTTCTCGCTGAAAATGCGGCGCGGAGAATATTCCTTCGACGCCTATGGCAAGGTGCTCACCGACCCGCGTTTTCAGGAAACATTCAGCTATTCGGTGGTGATGGCGCTATTCACCATCGTCTTCGGGGTTTTGCTGGTGGTGCCCACCGCCTATTGGGTGCGCCTGAAACTGCCGCATCTTCGCCCCTATATCGAGTTCATCACGCTTTTGCCGCTGGTCATCCCGGCCATCGTCATCGTTTTCGGTTACATCAGGCTTTACAACACCTCCAGCTGGCTGCCGCTGACCGGCACGACCTTCGGCACCAACCTGCTTCTGATGTTCGGTTACGCCACGCTCGCCTTGCCGTATATGTACCGCGCGGTCGATACCGGCCTCCGAACCATCGACGTCGCAACACTGACGGAAGCGGCGCAGAGCCTCGGCGCGGGCTGGACCACCATCCTGTCGCGCATCATCCTGCCCAATGTTCTGGTCGCCGTGCTGTCTGGCGCGTTTTTGACCTTCGCCATCGTCATCGGTGAATTCACCATGGCAGCCCTTTTGAACCGCCCGGCCTTCGGCCCCTACATGCAGCTGCTCGGTGCAAACCGCGCCTATGAACCGGCCGCACTTGCCGTGATTTCCTTCGGCATCACCTGGGGTTGCCTGGGTCTGATCCAACTCGTTTCACGCTACCAGAAGGGCGCGCCTCCCAAGGCCTGAGGACAATATTTTCATGAGCTTTTTGACACTTAGCAACATCAAGAAATCCTTCGGCTCCGTGCAGGTCGTGCATGATTTCAACATGGCCATCGAAAAGGGCGAGTTCGTCTCCTTCCTTGGGCCGTCGGGCTGCGGCAAGACCACCGTGCTGCGCATGATCGCCGGCTTCGAGACCCCGAGCGGCGGATCGATCGTCATCAATGGCAAGGACCAGACGGCGCTCAGACCGAACCAGCGCAATATCGGCATGGTGTTCCAGGCCTATGCGCTGTTCCCCAACATGAATGTCTATGAAAACGTCGCCTTCGGCCTCAAAGTCGCCGGCAAGCCCAAAGCCGAGATCGACGCCCGCGTGAAGGAAATGCTCCAGCTCATCCATCTGGAGCATCTGGCGGACCGTTACCCCTACCAGATGTCGGGCGGCCAGCAGCAGCGCGTGGCGCTTGCCCGCGCGCTCGCACCGAAGCCGGAAGTGCTTCTGCTGGACGAGCCGCTCTCCGCGCTCGACGCCAAGATCCGCGTGTCGCTGCGCGAGGAAATCCGCCAGATTCAGCAGAAACTCGGCATCACCACCATTTTTGTCACCCACGATCAGGAAGAGGCCCTGTCGATTTCCGACCGCATCGTCGTCATGAATGGCGGTCGCGCCGACCAGATCGGCTCCCCCTTCGATATCTACAACAAGCCCGCGACCCGCTTCGTCGCCTCCTTCGTCGGCACGCTGAACCTGATCGACGCCACCGTGGTCGATTCCTCATCCAACACCATCCGTGTCGGAGAGCAGCAGATTACCCTGCACAAGCCGGTCAATGCGGCGAACGGCGAAAAAATCACCCTTGCCCTGCGTCCGGAAGCGGGCGCGCTCGGGGCCGATGCGAAAGGCGACGTCGCCATTTCCGGCCTCGTCACCTCCAGCCAGTTTCTCGGCTCCGTTATCCGCACCCGTCTCGATCTCGGCGGCTCGACCCTGTCTTTCGACATGTTCAATGATCCCGGCACAGCACCGCCCGCCGTCGGTGAGCAGGTGACGCTGAAATTCGCAGCCGGCGACCTGATGGTCATCAAGGACTGAAGCGCTTTTCCAGACGCAAAACCGCTTCGCCCATTTGCGGGACATGGTAGAGCAGGTATGACTTCGAACCTGCATACCAACCATGTGAGGCCATGATGCGCGCGCTTTTTTACGAACTGTTCGGCGAAACCCCGGTTGTTGCGTCCCTGCCAGATCCGGAACCGACCAATGGCGGCGTGGTCATCGAGGTAAAGGCGACCGGCCTCTGCCGCAGCGACTGGCACGGCTGGATGGGGCACGACCCGGATATCCGCCTGCCGCATGTTCCCGGCCACGAATTCGCAGGCGTGATCGCCGCTGTCGGCAAAAACGTCACACGCTTCAAGACCGGCGACCGCGTTACCGTGCCCTTCGTTTCCGGCTGCGGCCATTGCCATGAGTGCCGCTCCGGCAACCAGCAGGTCTGTAAAACGCAGTTCCAGCCCGGCTTCACCCATTGGGGCTCCTTCGCCGAATATGTCGCCATCGACTATGCCGATCAGAACCTCGTGCATCTGCCTGATACGATGAGTTACGCCACCGCTGCCGGCCTCGGCTGCCGTTTCGCCACCTCCTTCCGGGCCGTGACCGATCAGGGACGCCTGAAGGGCGGCGAATGGCTGGCGGTCCATGGCTGCGGCGGCGTCGGCCTCTCCGCCATCATGATCGGCGCTGGCCTCGGCGCGCAGGTCGTCGCCATCGATATTGCCGAAGACAAGCTCGAACTTGCGCGGCAGCTTGGAGCAACCGCCACCATCAACAGCCGCTCGGTTGCCGATGTTGCCGAGGCAGTACGCGAAGTGACGGGCGGCGGCGCGCACGTCTCGATCGATGCGCTCGGTCACCCGCAGACCTGCTGCAACTCCATCAGCAACCTGCGCCGGCGCGGCCGCCATGTGCAGGTTGGGCTGATGCTGGCCGATCACGCCATGCCCGCCATTCCAATGGCCCGTGTGATCGCACATGAACTGGAGATTTACGGCAGCCACGGCATGCAGGCATGGCGTTACGAGGACATGCTGGCGATGATCGAAAGCGGCAGGCTCGCGCCTGAAAAACTGATCGGCCGCCACATCAGCCTCTCCGATGCCGCCACCGCCCTGCCCGCGATGGACAGCTTCAGGGAAAGCGGCATCAGCATCATCGACCGGTTCGAATAGTGCAGGCTCCGGAGACCTTTTGAGGTTTAGGGATTGCGCACCGCTCAGGCGCTCCTGCGTCCGAATGTCCGGACCGGAGTGGTTCCTCGGGCAGACGCATGGGCCGGCGATGCTGCCGGGATACGCGCCGCGTGATCCGTCTGGCTATCGCTCCATTGACGGTTTATCAGCTGTTTCTTGCGGACCTCCAGCGGGTCGGGGGTGTCCTCCTCCTCCTGCCGCTTATTTCCCGCAACTGCGGAGGTCGTCGCCAATCGCGAAATCCATCGCACTAGCTGCATGCCCTTGTGAACAATTACAAAGATACCAGCAATTGCGACCGCTATGATAATCACGAGGTTCCAGGGCGCGTCGCTGCCCCTCGCCGCCCGCTCCATGCGGTCTTTTGTCGTCGGATCAAAACCAAGCGTCGCCTTCAGCCTGGCGATATCCGCATCGCTGAGCCTGCTGTACCGCTCGCCACGATACAGCACATAACCGCTCCTATCCCCGCTGTTGAGATAGCCAATGTCGAATGCTTCCCCGTCGCGAAGAAAAGGCGTGTTATCCGGCAGATCATAAACGAGATCGATTGTCTCGCCGCCGCCGAATCCGGGGATGGCAAAAAACCGGGACTTCCGCGCCTCAGCTTCGCTCACGAATATCGCGGAAAATAAAAACCCAACCGAAAAAAGCGCAATATGCTTCATTCATTCTCTCCAACAACAACGAGAATGATAACAACTGGCATTACTGAATTAATTTGAAGTTTATACTTACTATAACATCTTAAATTTAAGAGATATATTGCGTATATCTAATATTGATCGATTTATTACAATAATTAACTGTGCTAATTTATAATAAAGTGAACTTCGAACGATGCGGCATGACGTATCTCCGCCGACGCTGCAAACCATTGGCGCGAACAGCGCCCCACGTTAAGCCGCAATCACACGCAATTGCTTTGAGCATAGCGCCGCGATGATGCGACAGAGCGCAACGTCGGCGAACATGACGGATTAGATACAAGGACCGCGACATGCTGTTTCTCGACAGCGTAACCATGAAGGAAACACCGGATGGAGGGGATGGATATCCCTTCTCCGTTCCGGCGCTGCGCCATCTGGAACGCCTCGAATTCAAGACGCCGATCACCTTTTTTGCCGGCAATAACGGCTCTGGCAAATCGACGCTGCTGGAGGGGCTAGCAGCGGGAATGACGGCCTATGCCATCGGCAATCACGGCCAGGTTGCCGGCGACCTCTATCTTCAGCATGCCGAGACCGTGGCGAAGTCCTTCTATTTCGCCCGCAAGAAATATCCGAAAATCCGCATGTTCATGCGCGCGGAAGACGTGCTTGGTTATATTCGCCGACAGAACGAGAACGCGCTGGACGATTTTCGCTGGGAGCGGGAAAAGGCGCTCAAGAAGGGCGAAGACTTTCCGGAAGAAACCCCGGATACGTTTCGCAGGATCGTCAGGAACAATATCATCGACCGACGTTCGCATGGCGAAGGATTTCTCGATATCATGCAACAGCGGCTGCATGGCGCCGGCCTCTATTTTCTCGACGAACCGGAGAGCCCGCTCTCACCGCAAAAGCAGCTCGAACTGGCAGCCCTTATCCGCAACGCCGCCGATAGCGGCGGGCAATTGATCATCGCCACCCATTCGCCGGTGCTTTTGGCCATTCCCGAGGCGACCATCTATCATTTCGACGCGGACGGCATCACCGAGCGCCTCTATGACGAGCTGGAAAACATCAGTTTCCTGCGCCGCTTTCTTGATCGTCCCTCGAAATACCTGAGCGATTGAGCGTCGGTAAGGCTTGAAATCGCGCCGCGCTTGCCGCATGCCCATAAGTAATACGTAATTTAGAAAAGAAGCAGCCTCATGTCTCCCACCACCACACCGGCGGCAGCCCGGCCCCTCAACGGTCAGGATTACAGAACTCTTGGCCTTTCGGCCCTCGGCGGCGCGCTGGAATTTTACGATTTCATCATCTTCGTATTTTTCGCCACCGTCATCGGCCATCTGTTCTTCCCGCCGGAAATGCCGGACTGGCTGGTGATGATCCAGACTTTCGGCATCTTCGCCGCCGGTTATCTGGTGCGGCCGCTGGGCGGCATCGTGCTGGCACATTATGGCGACCGTTATGGCCGCAAGCGGGTTTTTGCCTTCTCCATCCTGCTGATGGCGCTCTCCACGCTGGGCATGGCGCTGATGCCGACCTATGCCACCATCGGCGTGGCCGCCCCCATCCTGCTCATCATCCTGCGCATGCTGCAGGGGGCTGCCATTGGCGGTGAAGTGCCGGGCGCCTGGACCTTCGTTGCCGAACATGTCCCCTTCCGCCGCGTTGGCCTTGCCTGCGGCTTCCTCACATCGGGCCTTTCCTTCGGCATCATGCTGGGATCGCTGATCGCCTTCGCCATCAACTCGCTCTTCACACCGGAGGACGTGGCCGGTTACGCCTGGCGCATTCCCTTCCTGCTCGGCGGCATTTTCGGCCTCATCGCCGTTTATCTGCGCCGCTGGCTGGAAGAAACGCCGATCTTCATGGAGATGAAGAAGTCGAAATCGCTGACGGACAAGCTGCCGCTCGGGCTGGTGCTGAAACACCATATGCGCGGCGTGGTCATTTCCGCCCTGCTGACCTGGGTTCTCTCGGCCGCCATCGTCGTCACGACGCTGATGACGGCCACCTTCCTGCAGAAGCTTTACGGTTATACCCCGACACAGGCGCTGGCCGGCACCAGCTTCGGCACGCTGTTCCTGATCTTTGGCGTCATCATCGCCGGCGCGCTGATCGACCGCATCGGTTCCGGCATCTTCTTCATGGGGGCGAGCATCTTCTTCGGCATCGCCACCTTCACCTTCTACAGCTATGCCGGCACATCGCTTCAAACCATGTTCGTGCTCTACGGCGTCATGGGCCTGTCGGTCGGCATGGCGGGTGCGGTGCCCTATGTCATGGTCCGCGCCTTCCCGGCCTCTGTGCGCTTCTCCGGCCTCTCCTTCGCCTATAACGTCTCCTATGCCGTCTTCGGCGGGCTGACGCCGATTGGCGTGACGACCGCACTTGCCATCAACCCCATGGCCCATGCCTGGTATCTGGTCTTCATCGCCGTCCTCGCCTTCTGCATCGGCCTTTACCTCTATCTGCGCGGCAGCGAGGTGGAGAGCCATGTCGGCATCGAGGAACTGGCGGCGTTACGGTCTTAAACACCGACTAAATGCAAAAAGCGCGGGCAAGACCCGCGCTTTTTTTATTGAATGGCAGCACACCGAACATCAGGCAGCGCTGTCGATTTCCTCAGCGCCGTTCGTCGGCACGTAGTTGAGGACAGGACCGAGCCAACGCTCCACCTCTTCCACCGGCATGTCCTTACGGCGCGCATAATCGAGAACCTGATCGCGCTCCACCTTGGCGACACCGAAATAATAGCTCTCGGGATGGCCGATATAGATGCCGGAGACAGAGGAGCCCGGCCACATGGCATAGCTTTCCGTCAGTTCAACGCCCGCCGCATTGGTGGCATCGAGCAGGGCGAACAGCGTCTTCTTTTCGGTATGATCGGGCTGGGCCGGATAGCCGGGCGCAGGGCGAATACCGGCATAGGCCTCACCAATCAGCTCCTCGCCGGCAAAAGCCTCGTCCGGTGCATAACCCCAGAACTCCTTGCGCACCCGCTCATGCATGCGCTCGGCAAAGGCTTCCGCGAAACGGTCGGCCAGCGCCTTGACGAGAATGGACGAATAATCGTCATTCGCCCGCTCGAAGCGCTCGGCAATCGCCACTTCCTCGATGCCCGCCGTTACCACAAAACCGCCGACATAATCGGCAACGCCGCTATCGACAGGTGCGACGAAATCCGACAGCGCCACATTGGGGCGACCGTCGCGCTTGGAAAGCTGCTGGCGCAGCGTGAAGAAGGTCGCAAGCTCTTCCTTACGGCTTTCATCCGTGAACAGCCGGATATCGTCACCCACGGCGTTGGCCGGCCAGAAGCCGATCACCGCCCGCGGACGGAACCAGTTTTCCTCGATGATCTTCTTCAGCATCGCCTGCGCATCGCTGTAGAGCTGCCGCGCCGCCTCGCCCTGCTTTTCGTCGTCGAGAATGGCCGGGAAACGACCCTTCAATTCCCAGGTCTGGAAGAAGGGCGTCCAGTCGATGTAACGGGAAAGCTCTTCCAGATCATAGGTTTCGAACACCCTGGTGCCGAAGAACTGCGGCTTGACGGCGCTATAGGCCGACCAGTCGATCTTGTGCGCATTCTCACGGGCGCGGGACAGCGGCAGACGCTGCTTTTCGCGTTCGTTACGGGCGTGCGCCTCCGCCACCTTGGCATATTCGCTGCGAATACCATCGATATAAGCGGGCTTCTGTTCAGCCGAGAGAAGCGCCGACACGACGCCCACCGCGCGCGAGGCGTCGGTGACATAGATTGCCTGCCCCGCCTCGTAACGCGGATGGATTTTCACCGCCGTATGCACACGGCTGGTTGTCGCGCCGCCGATCAGCAGCGGGATGTCGAAACCCTGCCGCTCCATTTCGGCAGCCACATGCACCATCTCATCCAGCGAGGGAGTGATGAGGCCGGAAAGGCCGATCACATCCACCTTTTCGGCAATCGCCGTTTCAAGGATTTTCGTCGTCGGCACCATGACGCCGAGATCGATGATCTCATAATTGTTGCAGGCGAGAACGACGCCGACGATGTTCTTGCCGATATCGTGCACATCGCCCTTCACGGTGGCCATCAGCACCTTGCCGGCGGCACTGCGCTCGGAGCCGCCATTCAGGCGCTTTTCCTCTTCCATGTAAGGAAGCAGCACGGCAACCGCCTGTTTCATCACACGGGCGGATTTCACCACCTGCGGCAGGAACATCTTGCCGGAACCGAAGAGGTCGCCGACCACATTCATGCCGGCCATCAGCGGCCCTTCGATGACGTGCAGCGGACGGGCAGCCTTCTGGCGCGCCTCTTCCGTATCGGCCTCGATATAGTCGGTGATGCCATTGACCAGCGCATGTTCCAGCCGCTTCTCGACGGGCAGTTCGCGCCAGGAAAGATCCTGTACCTTGGTGTCCTTGGCGCCCGTGCCACGGAAACGCTCCGCCACTTCAAGCAGACGCTCGGTCGCATCGTCGCGGCGGTTCAGCACCACGTCCTCGCAGGCCTCACGCAGTTCCGGATCGATATTGTCGTAAACCGCAAGCTGACCGGCATTGACGATGCCCATATCCATGCCGACCTGAATGGCGTGGTAGAGGAACACGGCATGCATCGCCTCACGCACCGGCTCATTGCCGCGGAAGGAGAAGGACAGGTTGGAAACGCCGCCGGAAATATGCGTCAGCGGCATGGTTTCGCGGATGGTTCTGGTGGCCTGAATGAAATCCACGCCGTAATTATTGTGCTCCTCGATGCCGGTCGCAACGGCAAAGACGTTGGGATCGAAGATGATGTCTTCCGGCGACAGGCCCGCCTTTTCGGTCAAGAGCTTGTAGGCGCGCGAGCAGATCTCGACCTTGCGCTCATAGGTATCGGCCTGCCCGACCTCGTCGAAGGCCATGACCACGACCGCCGCACCGTAATTATGGACGAGCCGCGCCTGCTGGAGAAACTTCTCCTCGCCTTCCTTCAGTGAAATCGAATTGACGATCGATTTGCCCTGAACGCATTTCAGGCCGGCCTCGATGATCTCGAACTTGGATGAGTCGATCATCACAGGCACGCGGGCGATATCCGGCTCGGCGGCGATGAGGTTCAGAAACTCCACCATCGCCTTTTCGGAATCGATCAGGCCCTCATCCATATTGATGTCGATGATCTGCGCACCGTTTTCCACCTGATCGCGGGCGACAGCCAGCGCCGCCGTATAATCACCGGCGGTGATGAGCTTACGGAAACGGGCCGAGCCGGTGACGTTGGTGCGTTCGCCGACATTGACGAAGGGAATATCCTTGGTCAGCACGAAAGGCTCGAGGCCCGAAAGCGACATGAACGGCTTGTGCTCGGGAATTTCGCGCGGCTTGTAGCCTTTGACAGCCTCAGCAATCGCCCGGATATGCTCCGGCGTGGAGCCGCAGCAGCCGCCGACGATATTGACGAGACCGTCGCGGACAAAGCCCTGAACCTGACGCGCCATCATCTCCGGCGTTTCGTCGTATTGGCCGAATTCATTCGGCAGGCCGGCATTCGGATAGGCGCAGACGAATGTATCGGCCACGTCAGACAGTTCCTGAAGATGCGGACGCATGGCGTCGGCACCCAGCGCGCAGTTCAGGCCGATGGTGAAGGGGTTGGCGTGGCGCACCGAGTTCCAGAAGGCCGAAGGCGTCTGGCCGGAAAGCGTGCGGCCGGAAAGGTCGGTAATCGTGCCCGAGATCATCACCGGCAGGCGGATGCCCTTGGCCTCGAAACGCTCCTCGCAGGCGAAGATCGCCGCCTTGGCGTTCAGCGTATCGAAGATCGTCTCGATCAGAATGATATCGGCACCACCGTCGATCAGGCCGTCGATCTGCTCGCCATAGGCGATGCGCAAATCGTCGAAGCTGACGGCGCGATAACCGGGGTTGTTGACGTCAGGCGAAATGGAGGCCGTGCGGTTGGTCGGGCCGATGGCGCCGGCCACGAAACGGCGGCGACCATCTTCGCGCTCGGCACGCTGGGCGGCGCGGCGGACAATCGCGGCACCCTCGCGGTTGAGGTCGTAGACAGCATTTTCCATCTCGTAATCGGCCTGCGCGATGCGGGTGGACGAAAACGTGTTGGTTTCGAGAATATCCGCACCCGCCATGGCGTAGCGGTAATGGATATCCTCGATAGCGTCAGGCTGGGTCAGGATCAGAAGGTCGTTATTGCCCTTCTGGTGACAGGCACAGCCGATAAAACGATCGCCACGAAAATGGTCTTCGTCAAAACCCAGCCCCTGGATCTGCGTGCCCATGGCGCCATCGAGAATGAGGATGCGTTCGCTGGCGGCATCGCGCAACGCCTTGAAAATTTCCGCGCCGTCGCGCTTTGCCCCTTCAGGGCCAAACAGGTCGTCAAACACGGGCATACTCCTCATTTCGATTTGCAAGATCGCAAGCCGTCAAGTCACATAAAGATATGTTTATGTCAATATATCTTCAAGGGACAGACATGGCTTTGCGTCGTTGCGGCAGACTACGAAATTTCACTGACAGATGACAGGTTTATACAGCAAGGATATAAGCCGAAGCAGCAAACCGCATGGAGGACGAGAATGCCCGAGGACGATCACAACAGCCGCAACTGGAACACCCTGCCCTGGCATCGCCAATGGCTGGTAAAACAGGCCGAGGGACTTTTCGATTTCTTCCAGTATCGTGCCCTCAATCCTGCCGGCGGCTTCTTCGATCTCGATGCCAAAGGCGCGCCGTTGCAGCCAAACGACCCCGTGCGCGGCATTCACGCTTCCGCCCGCATGGTACATTGCTTCTCCATCGGCCACCTGCTTGGCCGCCCGGGCTGCGGCGATATCGTCGACCACGGCATGACCTACCTCTGGAACAGGCACCGCGATGGCGAGCATGGCGGTTATTTCTGGCAGGTGAACGATGCCGGCCCAGTGGACGCCACCAAGCAGGGTTATGGCCATGCCTTCGTGCTTCTCGCCGCCTCTTCCGCCAAGACCGTCGGCCACCCGCTGGCCGACCGGATGCTGGCCGATATTACCGAGGTTCTGGAAACCCGCTTCTGGGAAGAAAAACACGGCGCCATCGCCGAGGAATTCCATCGCGATTGGTCGCCCATCGAGAATTATCGCGGCCAGAACTCCAACATGCACCTGACCGAAGCGCTGATGGCGGCCTATGAGGTTACAGGCGACAATAGCTACCTCAGCAAGGCGGAGCGCATCGCTGACCTCGTCATTCGCCGCCGCGCCGGCGAGCTGGACTTCCGCGTGCCGGAGCATTTCGACGAGAACTGGACGCTCGATAAAGAGTATCGCGGCAACGAAATGTTCCGCCCTTCCGGCTCCACCCCCGGCCACTGGCTGGAATGGGCGCGCCTCATCCTGCAATTATGGGTGCTGGGGGAGCGCCGCCATGACTGGATGCCGGTGGCCGCAAAATCGCTCTTCGTGCAATCCATGGCGCTCGGCTGGGACCGGGAAAAGGGCGGCTTCTTTTATACGCTCGACTGGAACGACAATCCCGACAAGCGGTCAAAGCTGTGGTGGCCCATGTCCGAGGCGGCGGGCGCTGCCCACTTCCTCAACGAGAACCTGCCGGCGGACAACTTCTATGAAGACAGCTATCGCCGCATCTGGAGCACGATCGCCAACAACTTCATCGACCATGAGAATGGCGGCTGGCATGAGGAGTTGACGGAAGATCTGGTTCCCGCCCACACGCTGTTCCCCGGCAAGGGCGATATCTACCACGCGCTACAGGCCTGCCTCATCCCGCTTTTCCCGGCGACGGGAAGCTTGACGAAGGTGATCAGGGAAAGCGGCGGGGATTATTGAGGCGCGTTGCGGCCAATAGCCCCTCTGCCGTCATGCTCGGGCTTGTCCCGAGCATCTGCTACCTATCCGCTGGACACAACGTGGTTAGATCCTCGGCACAGGGCCGAGGATGACGCTGCGTATAAAGCAATCCTCAAAAGCCGATGGTTTCCTCATAATCATCCCAGGACTGGTACATTTCATACCGCCCGATACCGGGGATCGGCACATGCCCGTAATAGGGTGAAAGCTGAAACTCCGCCGCCGCCTCGCTCTTGCCAGCCACGGCCGCCACATAGATCGCGGAGGCAAGCCCCGTGCGGTTGGCGCCATGTTCACAATGGATCAGGATCGGTTTTTCCGCATTGCGCAGCACCGCCGCCAGCGTTTCCGAATCTTCCACCGAGACCTTTTCGCTTGAGCTCAGCGGATAATCGACAAGCCGGATGCCGTTGTTTTTTGCCGCCTGGCTTTCGGCGTCATACCAGCCTTCGCGCTTTTCATCGCGCAGGTTGATGATCGTCTTGATGCCGTAAGCCTTGGCGTAGGCCGTGATGTCCTTACCGCTCGGCTGGGCTGAACGATAAAGTTCACCTGGTATAACCTCATGAAAATTTCCGGTCAGCTGACCGATGCCCATATGGGCGCCCGCCAGAACCGGCAGCGCGACAAGGCCGATGGCCGTGATTTTCAAAAACTTCAGAACAATACGCAAAACGTCAACCCGCGATAGTCTTCGGACGGGTTGGCAGATGGCATCGCAAACGGGCGAAAACAAGTCGGGCATCCGCCACTGCCATATGGGCGCGGCCCGCAGGAAACACCTCAATGGCGGCTACCCCTTGCGTAGCAGGGCTTTTCAGACGGTCGCGCAACGGCGCGGAAATTCTCAAAATACCGTGATAGCCGCAAGCGGCGTGGACCTGCTCAGTCGAACTCGGCGGAAATGACGGTGACACGCCATTCCAGCCGTTGCGGCTCTACCCTCTCATTGTTGCGCAGCCGGAATGCACGGCATGCGGCGAATGTTTCGCCAGCCTCGATCCGCCTTTCGCTCACCTGATAGGGATCGAAAGCGACGGAGGCGCGGAAGGCAGGCTCGAAGCCCTCAAGCGTATAGGTCAGGCGCTGCACGGCGACATTATTGTCATTGCGGAAGCTGACGCGAATGGGCAACGCCGTATCCGGGCAGGCCGCGTCTAAGCTCGCTGTCGCAACAATATGGTCGAGCCTCTGGCTACCGCGCCACCAGTCATAGATGACAAGGGCGGCTGTGGTCGCCCAGATCAGCAGCAGGCAGATGACGACGGGTTTGAGATGCCGCGGAAAGGCGATGAGGGTCAGAAGAAGAATGGCACTGAGAACGGCTCCGACGATCACATCGTCTCTCCCCGGTAAAAACAAACCCTCATGCGCTCCTGCCCTCCCTTGCGCGTCTGCCCGCAAATGCCGTTTTGAGTGTGGTGCCAGCGCAAAGCCGAAGCACCCGCATCGCGGCAGACATGCACAACTCTATGGTCGTGCCCCCCTCTGTCAAGACAACCAAGCGTGACACCTGAAGACCCCGGCACCGGGCACTCAACCGTGCGGCAAAGGGAACCAAAAGCCATCAAGGACGTTCGCCGCATCAGAACAGCATGACGGGGCGGTAAAAGACACCGCAACCGGCGGCCCGGAAGCCGGCAATGCAGGAGTGCGCAGCACCTCTTGGAACCGGCGGGCAGCGACCCATATTAAATGAACCTAATATATGCTAAGAAGGTCAGTCAGCTCAGGGAGAAAACAATGAAAACGCTGATCGTAACGTCACTCCTGGCCCTTTCGGCCAGCACCGCAATGGCCGCGGATGCCGTCTACGAAACGCCGGCGCCTCCGGTCGCGCAGGAAACCCTGCCGGTCTTCACCTGGTCTGGTCCCTATCTTGGTATTCAAGGCGGCGCGGGCTGGGCGAATGGCGATTTTTCGGCGGGCGGTCCGGTCGCATCGGATAGTTTCGACGGCGGCATTCTTGGCGCCTTTGCCGGTTACAATTACCAGTTCGACAATAATGTCGTCCTCGGCATCGAGGGCGATGTCGATTATAACTGGAACGACAATGACTATGCGGGCGTGCAGATCGGCACTGACTGGCAGGGCTCCGTGCGCGGCCGCGTCGGTTACGCCTTCGACCGCGCCCTGCTTTATGGAACCGCCGGCTGGACCGCCACACGCGGTTTCATCGAAACGCCCGGCGCCGGCAAGGACAGCACCACATTTAACGGCTATACCATAGGTGCGGGTATCGACTACGCCTTTACCGACAATGTGTTCGGCAGGCTGGAGTATCGCTTTAACGACTATGGCGACAAGGACATTTTCGGCATCAATACCGATCTTGACCAGCACACCGTCAAGGTTGGCCTCGGTGTAAAATTCTGATCCTGCGCGACCAGCCTCCCCTTCAAAAGCCCGGCCATTCGCCGGGCTTTTTTATTGCCAAAAGGCTGCACCGGTTTTGCCTGTCGATTTTTAGCGAGGCGAAAAACATGAACCCCTCAACAACAGGACATTCACAAACCGTTCAGCAGACCCGTGCCATCATGCGGGCATAATGAGCCTCTATCTCCCAAGGCAGGCTTATGGAGTAGCCCTCGATGAAAAAGATAATTCTTTCCACCATTGCCGCCCTGGTCGCCACCGGCAGCGTCTTCGCTTCCTACGGCACCGCCGCCGCGCAGGACTATCCCTATCGTCCTCGCTATGACCGTGGTTACGACCGTGGCGGCCCACCCCCGCCGCCCTACCGCGAACACCGCCGCCACAATGATGGCGCAGCGATTGCCGGCGGCCTCGCCGCAGGCGTCATCGGCGGCCTGATCGGCGGCGCCATCGCCAACAGCAATAACGGCCCCCGCTACTACGAACCGCCACCGCCGCCCCGCCCGCGCTGCTGGTTCGAAGACCGCCGCGTTCCCAATTCCTATGACGGCGGCTGGCACACCGAAAGCATGCGGGTCTGTAACTGATCGCATCGCTGAAAATTCGCACATGATGATCCGATCAGTCGAAAGGCTGGTCGGATTTTTTGTTGGATGAGCAAATGTCTCGAAGAAGGCGATGATCGACGAGGTATCGATTCGTTGTACGGAATATCGCTGATCGATTCGAAACATCAGGAAAAATGGTGGGCCCGGAGAGACTCGAACTCCCAACCAAGCGGTTATGAGCCGCCGGCTCTAACCATTGAGCTACAGGCCCTTATCGGAACAAGGTGGTCCGAAACACCGGCTTCGCAATGGTTCGAATCCGGTGGGTCACGCTCTAACGTAATTTTTTGAGCCCGACAAGCCATTGATGCTATCGCGGGTGGGTGCTGCCGTATTAGCTACACAATCTAAGGCAATACCCTCTAAAGGGACACAATCAACGAGGAAACACCATGAAGACAAAACAGGCCCGCCTTTTCGCACTCACAGCTTTGGCCGCAGCGGCGATGATACCGCTCTCCGGTCAGGTGCTTGCGCAGGACGCCACCCCGCGCGAAGCCACCATCAGCGTTACCGGTGAAGGCCAGGCGGCCATCGCTCCGGATATGGCGATCCTGTCCTTCAGCGTCGTCAAGCAGGCGGAAACGGCGGCTGCGGCTCTGACTGAAAATTCCAAGGCGCTTGCCGATGTTCTGAAGGCGCTGAAAGAAGCGGCCATCGAAGATCGGGACCTGCAGACCAGCAATTTCTCCGTGCAGCCGCTTTACAAGCATTATGAGCCCAAGGACGGTGTCTATGTCGCGCCCGAGATCACCGGCTATCAGGTTTCCAACGGCCTGACCGTGCGCGTGCGCGACCTGAAGAAGCTCGGCGCGATCCTCGATACATCCGTCAAGCTCGGCATCAACCAGGGCGGCGATATCAGCTTCACCAATGACAAGCCGGAAGCGACCGTCACCGAGGCCCGCAAGCAGGCCGTGGCCGACGCGCTGGCCAAGGCGAAAACGCTGACAGAAGCAGCAGGCGTGAAGCTTGGCCGCGTCATCCAGATCAGCGAGAACATGCAGCGCCCGATGCCCGTGCCGCAGGGCATGATGCGCGCCGCGATGGCGAAGGAAGCCGACAGCGTGCCGATCGCTTCGGGCGAAAACAGCTACAGCGTGGTCGTCAGCGTCACCTTCGCGCTCGGCGAATAAGTCGCAGCGGGCGGCGGCATTGCCCGTCGCCCGCCATCTGCCGCCAAGGTGGCGTAAAGTTGCCCGGGGGCAATGCACAAAAAGAAACGCCCCTCGCCTGTCTTTCCGGACGAGCGAGGGGCATTTTTTTGATCCGCCAGAAGGGCGGGGGATTTCGGCGGATCAATATCGGCCGTTTTAGCGGCGGATTACCGGGCAGCCGCGCTCATTGGCGAAAACGATGCGGTCGCGGCCGTGACGGTCGAAACCTGCAACCACAACACGGCGCGGCGATACATCAACGACGCGCGCGCGGCGCAGGCCCATGCGGCTGGCTTTTTCTTCCGCAAACCGCGGCGAGCAACCGAAACGCGGGCGATCCGGGCGACCCCAGCCGGGACCGCGACCTCTGTCATGGCCATATCCATCCTGAACCTGAACTCTGAACTGAACATCCGAGCCGGCGGAAGCGGCGGGAGCAGTGACGGAAACGCCACCAAGCGCGATGAGGGCAGCCAGGCCGGCTTTTGCAAAGGTGCTGAACATGAACTCACTCCGTTTGTTCTGCGCCGGCAGGGAACGTCCCCCGGCGATTGACGAGACCCTAGACCCGCCCGCCTGAACGCGGACCGAACCGCATATTCAGCATAGGTTCATGGATGTTAACGGGAAATCAGGCGGAGATATGCAGCACGATTTCACGACGATGCGGCTGGTCACGGTGCTCGAAAAGATAAATGCCCTGCCAGGTGCCGAGTGTGAGCCTGCCCTCGCTGATCGGCACGCCGATGGAAACCGTCGTCAGCGCCGATTTGATATGGGCGGGCATATCGTCGGGACCTTCGAGCGTATGGATCACCCAGCGCATGGAGGGATCATCCGATGGCGGCACGAGGCGGGAAAAGAACATCGTGAGATCGCGCCTCACATCCGGATCGGCATTTTCCTGAATAAGCAGGGAGCACGACGTGTGGCGCACGAAGACGGTAAGCAGGCCTTCATCCACACCGGCGTCTCTCACGAAACGACTGGCTTCGGCTGTGAATTCGTAGAGGCCCTGCCCTTGCGTGGCGATGGTCATTTTCTTCTGCGGCACATTTTTTCCTTCAGATAAGCTGGAACAAAATCGTCCCTGCGACCGTTACAACATGTCAAATTGCGTGCGATGACGATTAGGAATACGACAAACAGATGATTGCGACCTATAGAGCAGAACGGAATACCGGCGTCACGGTTGCAAGAAACGGGGAAGGGTTGACACTATCATAATGAACTATTCAGGCTCGCCCATCCCCCCACAGAGAAAAGACTTGCATCGCAAGACAGGCACAGGGTGCGAAAGACTGTTTCATGGCGCCCAGTGACTATCATGTCGACCTGACGAATTGCGACCGCGAACCCATCCATATTCCAGGCTATATCCAGCCGCATGGCTGTCTGATCGCTTGTGATAACGCCTTGCGCATGATCGTGCGGCATTCGGAAAACTGTCTCGATCTTTTGGGCTTCGAAGGCAATATAAACGGCAGGACCGCCGAAGAGGTTCTCGGCAAGGACCTCGTTCACGATCTTCGCAACGCGCTCACCGTAACCGGCAGAACCACGCGTCCCGCCATGTTGCCCAACATGGAAATGCGTGACGGCCGCAGCTTCGATATTTCTCTCCACCGCTACAAATCCACCACGATCATCGAATTCGAACCATCCCGCAGCGAGACGCAGCCGCTCGGCACGGCACGCAAGATGGTGGACCGCATTCGCGAGGCCGACAGTGTCGAGAGCCTGATTTCACGGACGACCCGGCTGATAAAGGCGACTTTGGGTTACGACCGGGTGATGATCTACCGCTTCGAGGAGGATGGTTCCGGCAAGGTCGTCTCAGAGGCAAAGCAGCCGGAACTGGAAAGCTTTCTCGGACAATATTTTCCCGCCAGCGACATTCCGCAGCAGGCACGCGCGCTCTATCTCAAGAATACGCTGCGCATCATCTCGGACGCCAGCGGGGCACGGGTGCCGGTGCTGCCGGCCCTCGATGCCTCCGGTGAACCGCTCGATCTGTCCTTTGCACATCTGCGCAGCGTCTCGCCCATCCATTGCGAATATCTGCGCAACATGGGCGTTGGCGCCTCTATGTCGATTTCGGTGATTGTCGATGGCGCGCTCTGGGGCCTCATCGCCTGCCACCATTATTCACCGCGCGTTCTGACGATGCCGGTCAGGATCGCCGCCGAAATGTTCGGAGAGTTTTTCTCCATGCATTTGCAGGTGCTGAAACAGAAACGACGGCTCGATACGGTTAACCAGGCCCATGCCGCTCTCGACCGTTTCCTGCGACTTGCCGCCCATCACGCCAACATAGAGGAACTGCTGATAGACAGTTTCCAGGATTTTTCCGATCTCATGCCCTGTGATGGCGTCGGGCTTTGGGTCGGCAATAATTGGCATGGTCACGGCGCGACCCCGCCGCACGACGCCATTCCCCGACTGGCGCGCTTTGTCGCCACGGCGTCCGAAGGCAAGGTCTGGGCGACCCATGCCCTGTCGCAAGCCATACCGGAAGCGGAAATCTATGCCGACACGGCAGCCGGAATGCTCGCCATTCCGCTTTCGCAGGTCACGAACGATTATCTCCTGTTTTTCCGCAAGGAGATCGTGCAAAGCCTGAACTGGGCCGGCAATCCGGAAAAATCCTATGAGACAGGCCCTATGGGCGACCGCCTCACCCCGCGGAAAAGTTTTGCGATCTGGAAGGAAACCGTTCGCCTGCAGGCGCAGCCGTGGTCGGAAGCCGATCGGGAAATAGCCGAAGCCGCGAGAATCGCGCTCGTCGAAGTGGCGTTCCATCACAGCGAGCTGATGGCCGGCGAAAGGGAGCGCGCGGAAGTGCGCCAGCGCATGCTGAATGAGGAGCTCAACCACCGCGTCAAGAATGTTCTGGCCATCATCAAGTCGCTGGTCGGCAATCCATCGCAGGAGGGCAAGACCCTGCAGGAATATGTGACCGCGCTGAAGGGCCGCATTCAGGCATTGTCCTTTGCCCATGACCAGATCATTCGTGGCGAAGGCGGCGGCGCGCTGCGGGATCTTCTGGATGCCGAACTCTCACCGCATCGCTCGCCCGAAACCATGGTGAAGCTCACCGGACCGCAGGTAACACTCGATTCGCGCGCATTCTCCGTCATGGCTCTGGTCCTGCATGAGCTGGCGACGAATGCGGCCAAATACGGGGCGCTGGCGCAGACCGGAGGAGAACTGCATGTCCGCTGGGAAATCAACGAGAACGGCGACTGCGAAATGCAGTGGCGCGAAATTCTCCCCGCCAAACTCCTGACACCGTCGCGCGCGGGGTTCGGCACCGCGCTCATCAGCCGCAGCATTCCTTATGATTTGGGTGGACGCAGCACGATGCGATACCTGCCGGACGGGCTGGAGACGGAAATTCTCCTGCCCGCGCGCCACGTTTCAGCAATGATGACGGCCTCCGACGCGAAAACCGAAGACGAAACCGCGCCGCAGACCAGACGTTACGACCGGGAGGAACCCTTGAAAATATTGCTTGTCGAAGACCAGATGCTGATCGCCATGGATGTCGAGAACATGCTGGAGGACAACGGCATCAAAATGATCGAAACGGCAACCTCATCGGCCATGGCCATTGAAAAGCTGAAAAGCTACCTGCCGGATGTGGCCATCCTCGACATCAATCTCGGTTCCGACACCTCCATCCCCGTCGCCCGGGAGCTTCACCGTCGCGGCGTCCCCTTCCTCTTCGCCACCGGTTATGCCGATGGCAGCATGGTGCCGGATGAATTCGGCAATGTGCCGGTTATCAGGAAGCCTTATGATGAGGATGCGCTGATGGCGGGGATTGGGTTGCTGGTGGGCGATACGGAGCGGGTGTGACAAGCCCTTGGGTTTGCAGGCAGGGTGCGCTACCTCTCCCCGTCATGCCAGACTTGATCCGGCATCCAGCTACGGCGCGTCTGCGCCGTGAGAAACGAGTCTTTTGCGATCAAAGACTTGATCGCGTTGGACCCCGGATCTAGTCCGGGGTGACGGTGTGCGGATGATGAGGCTCAGCCAAACCCACCCTCACTGAAATCTCGTGAAACCCCGCTTTTTCGCGTCTTCGGGCGATATTGCGTTGCCGATTTTAAACCGGAACGCCGTCACCGCATAGTTTTCCAGATCGACCTCACACTGGAACGAGACATCATGCCAGCCATTGCCCGTGTTGAACGCGCCACCGGAAGCATCGATCGAATTTCCCGAAATCCTGCCTCCCGTATCCGAATAGGGAATCATGCCTCTGGCGGCAAAACCCGCCCCCTGAATTTGGGCCAGAGCTTCAGTACTGCAAAGCTGAACAATGCGACGACGCGGTGGCAGATCACCGAACATCTGGCGTCGCTGGGCAGGCGAAAGAACCGTTGAAGACAACAGATTTTTAGCGGCTGGAAGTTTCGCGGGTTTCTCGTCCACCACTTCGGCAGGTTTGTCTTCAGCTGGCTTCACCTGCGGCACAGGCGCCTGATCCGGCTCTTTCTCTTCCTTTACGGGCGAGACCGCAATCTCCCCCTGCTCCGCGGAAGCCTGAAGGTCGCTATTTGCGGCAGAAGGCGCGGGTTTGTCTTCCGCGGTTTTTTCGGGTTGGCTTTCGGGTTGCTCAGAAGGCTCTGTTTTCTCCGCCTCCTCCACCTTGCCCGGCTTGTCTTCAGGGTCCGCCTGTGTCTCCTCAGGCCGCATGGCGATAGCGGGTAGCGTCGCCTGCAAAGGTGGTGAAGGCTTTGTTTCCTCTGCCGGAGGCGGCGGCGGTGGAGGTTGCGGCTTTTCCTCTTTCGCCTCTTCCGCTGCAGGGGGCTTGCCCTCCTCCGTCTTCTTCTCCTCCGGCGGCGGCACCAGATCGACGCTGATGCTTTCCGGCTCCTGCGGTTCGGCTATCCGTTCGGGCAGTTCAAAGAGGAAGATCGCAACAACGGCAAGATGCAGCAGCACGGAGACGGGCACAGCCCATCCTTTCCCACGCCATCTGCCTGCCGAAACCTGTTGCATCTCATCGAACCAAATCGAACCGGAGGATTTCCAATAAAAGCGGAATACCTGTTTTCACACATAAGGCTTGTCGCAGAGTTCGCCAGTGTGGGAAACAAAAAACCCGGCCAGCGCAAACTGACCGGGTTCAATTTTAAAGGAAACAAACAGCTTAGCTGTCGAGGAAGCTGCGCAGCTTTCTGGAGCGGCTCGGATGCTTCAGCTTGCGCAGCGCCTTCGCCTCGATCTGACGGATACGTTCACGGGTAACCGAGAACTGCTGGCCGACTTCTTCCAGCGTATGGTCAGTGTTCATGCCGATGCCGAAGCGCATGCGCAGAACACGTTCTTCACGCGGCGTCAGCGAGGCCAATACGCGCGTCGTCGTTTCGCGCAGGTTCGCCTGAATGGCGGCGTCGATCGGCAGAAGCGCATTCTTGTCTTCGATGAAGTCGCCGAGATGCGAATCCTCTTCGTCACCCACGGGGGTTTCGAGCGAGATCGGCTCCTTGGCGATCTTCAGAACCTTGCGCACCTTTTCAAGCGGCATGGCCAGCTTTTCGGCCAGCTCTTCCGGGGTCGGCTCACGGCCGATCTCGTGCAGCATCTGGCGCGAGGTGCGAACGATCTTGTTGATCGTTTCGATCATATGCACCGGAATACGGATCGTGCGGGCCTGGTCGGCGATCGAACGGGTGATCGCCTGCCTGATCCACCAGGTCGCATAGGTCGAGAACTTGTAACCACGGCGGTATTCGAACTTGTCGACCGCCTTCATCAGGCCAATATTGCCTTCCTGAATGAGATCGAGGAATTGAAGACCACGGTTGGTGTATTTCTTCGCAATCGAGATCACCAGACGCAGGTTGGCCTCGACCATCTCCTTCTTGGCGATACGCGCTTCGCGCTCGCCCTTCTGCACCATCGAAACGATGCGGCGGAATTCGGCGATGGAAATGCCGGTTTCCGTGGAGAGATTCTGGATTTCCTGACGGATTTCGCGGATCGTGTTGCTTTCCTCGCGGGCGAATTCCTTCCAGCCGCGCGCGGCCAGATTGGCAATCGACTTCATCCAGTTCGGATCGAGTTCCGCACCGTGATACTGCTCAAGGAAGCTGTCACGCTTGACGCCATAGGATTCGGCAAGGCGCAGCAAACGGCCTTCGTTCTGCATCAGACGCTTGGAAATGTCGTAGAGCTGCTCGACGAGGCTGTCGATACGGTTCTGGTTCAGCGACAGCGACTTGACGGCCGTGATCAGCTGATCCTTCAGTTCCTTGTAACGACGCTCCTGACCGGAAGACAGGGTACCGGTGCAGGCAAGACGTGCCTCAACCTGCTGGTCCTGAAGCTTGCGCAGCTTCTTGTAGGTGTCAGCGATGGTGTCGAGCGTTTCCATGACCTGCGGACGCAGTTCGGCTTCCATCGCGGCAAGCGAAAGATTGGACTCGTCGTCGTCCTCTTCTTCCTCTTCCGGCGGCAGGCCATCGCCGCCCACGTCAGTCACGTCCTCGTCGCCGGTCGGAGCGCGCAGCTTGCGGGTCTTTTCCTTCTCTTCGGCAGCCTTGCGGTCCGCCTCGATCTTTTCCGGGCTCTGGAACTGCGGGGCAGCCTTGGCTTCCGGGCCGGAATAGGTGGTTTCGAGATCGATGATCTCGCGCAGCAGCGTCGTGCCTTCGTTGAGTTCGTCGCGCCAGATGATCAGCGCCTGGAATGTCAGCGGGCTTTCGCACAGGCCCGAAATCATCGTTTCGCGGCCGGCCTCGATGCGCTTGGCGATGGCGATTTCGCCCTCGCGCGACAGAAGCTCGACGGAACCCATTTCGCGCAGATACATGCGCACCGGGTCATCGGTACGGTCTGTCGGCTCTTTCTTCTTTGCGGTCGCAAGTGCGGTGCCGCCGGAAGGGGCCAGTTCACCGCCTTCGGAATCGTCGCTGTCGGAATCGCTGTCGTCGTCGCTCGCGGTCGCCTCTTCGGCATCCTCGTCCTCGATCACGTTGATGCCCATATCGGACAGCATCGCCATCGTGTCTTCGATCTGCTCGGAAGTCACCTCTTCGGACGGCAGGACAGAATTCAGTTCGTCCATCGTCACATAGCCGCGCTTCTTGGCGGCCTTGATCATTTTCTTGACCGCGTCATCCGAAAGATCGAGAAGCGGACCGTCCGTCGCACCGTCGCGTTCGTTTTCTGCTTCTTCGTTTTCTTTGACTTTGGTTGCCATCTATCTCGTCGCTTTCCCTGACGCTAACACCTGTTCCGCCGCATCGCCGTCCGCCCCTTGAGCATCCGGCGCATTGCCGCGAATCACTGTCAGACACCTAACGGAGTGATCTTTAATTGCCGATTAACCACGGCAGCCTCAGGCAGAATGCAAAGACAGTGCACCCGGAAATGCTTGCTCATGCAATTTCTATCCGCCAAGGCTCATTCCACCTTACTTTTCCTGAAATGGTGATTCCCGCTATTTCCCGTCGCGTCAAGCCTTTAGGGGCGAGACAGCCACGGAAATTCGTAAAAAAGGCCGCATTTTGCGGGTTATCACCAGACTACCCCCTATTTAGGACGCCTGCCGCAAAAGGCAACCCCACACGCCTTTCAATTATTCCCGGCCGCCCCTACCCATGGCCGAAGGCAGGCCCCTTCACCCGCCCGGACATGACCCCGAAACCGTCGATAATCGCCTCCTGATTTTCCATGCGGCCGATTTCAAGCTGAACTTCGGCCAGCGCCCGCACCAGAAGTGTGCCGTCCCCTTTTCCTTCTATAATCTCTCTTTCAAGTTCACGCTCGAGTTCACGCTTCTGCTGGAGCAATGATTTTGTTCTTTTATGAAGCGAAAGGGCCTGTACATATCCTTCGCGAGCGTCCTCCATGGCAGCCTGCTCCGTGGCAGTCCAGAGCCGAGCATTGCGCACCTGCTGATCCATTGCCTTCAAGAGAGCCTCGAAACCGTGCTGAGACAGACGCTCTAAAAGGCCTTTCCGCGATATATCTGCCGCACATTCTGCAGCATAAGTCAGCACTGAGGACCAAAGCCGCTGTAAATCGCGGTTTTGGTAGTCAATGGCAGCGATCTCATCATATTCTTCGAGCAACAATTCGGGATGATTGACGATGGTAATAGCAAGCACACTCTCCCTGAGCGAAGGGGTGGTCAAATAGCCTTTAACAAGACCGGAACGCGCCAGTCGCTCATAATTGTTGCCTGGAGGCGCCGACATCGCCCCACCCCGCTCCGACGCATTGCGCTGGAAGCCCCGCCCGGCTCCCTGTCCGCCATCGCGACGGAAGTTACCGCCCTGCTGAAAACGCGGCTGGAAGAAGCCGTTCAACCTGTCGCGCATATCCTGCTGGTAAAAACGCCGCACCGCCTCGTCACCGATGACGGCAACGATCTGTCGCAGGCGGCTTTCAAGCTGGGCGCGCTTTTCCGGCGTATCAAAGGTGACGCCGGCGGTCTCCCGGCTCCAGATCATCGCGGCGAGCGGCTTTGCTTCCGAAAGCACCCGGTCAAACGGCGCGCGCCCCTCCAGCCGCACGAGATCGTCCGGGTCCTTGCCGTCAGGCAGAAGCGCGAAGCTCACCGAACGGTCCGGCTTGATATGCGGCAGAGCCAGATCCGCCGCGCGGTTGGCGGCGCGAATGCCGGCGCCATCGCCATCAAAGCAGAGGATCGGCTGTGGCGACATCTTCCAGAGGAGGTCGAGCTGGCTTTCCGTCAGCGCCGTGCCGAGCGGCGCAACGGCATTTTCAACGCCCGCCTGATAGAGCGCGATGACATCCATATAGCCTTCAACGGCAATGACAGCGCCGCCGGCCGCCTGCGAGGCACGCCGGGCACGGGCGAAATTGTAGAGAACATTGCCCTTGTGAAAAAGCTCGGTCTCGTTGGAATTCAGATATTTCGCCACCGCATCCGCCGCCATGGCGCGGCCGCCAAAGGCGATCACCTTTTCGCGTGACGACAGGATCGGGAACATGATGCGGTCGCGAAAGCGGTCGTAGGAGACGGGCACATTTTCATGCACCACCAGCCCGCAGGCTTCCATCTGTTCCCGCGACACGCCCTTGCCTGCCAGGTGCTCCTTGAGCGCATTGCGGCTATCAGGCGCAAAACCGAGCCGGAAGGTCTCGATGGTGCGCCCGGTCAACCCACGATCACGCAGATAGGCCCGCGCCCGCGCGCCAAGCGCCGTCTGCAGCTGGTCCTGAAAGAACAGCGTCGCCATTTCCATGACGTCCTGAAGCGAGGTGCGCTCACGCTCACGCTTTTCCGCCTGCGGATCGGGCTGCGGCATCGCGATGCCGGCCATGTCGGCGACCTGCTGCACAGCCTCTGGAAAACTCAGTCCTTCGAGTTCGGTCAGAAACCGGAAATGATCGCCGGAAACACCGCAGCCAAAGCAATGATAGCGCCCCTTGCGGTCCTCACAATGGAAACTGGGACTTTTCTCGCCGTGGAACGGGCAGCAGGCCCAATAATCACCGCGTGACGTATTCGTCTTCTTCTTGTCCCAGGACACACGTCGGCCAATCACATCGGAGATGTGCACGCGGTCGCGTATCTCATCGAGAAAAGAATTGGAAAAGCGCATGGGTTACCCGTTTGAGGCCAGTCTTTCATATAAGCGCAGAACGGCCGCAATACAAAATGGATAGGTAAAGAATACCCACTATTCACAGGCGGCGTTGACATTAATGTATATACAGACGAATATACGCGAGCCGTACATGAGTGCCTTTGAACTGGAATCGGTTTCAGGCGGCTCATGGACATTGTGACGAGAGATTTCATTTCCTTTGAATGGGATGAAAACAAGCGGCTGAGTAACATTCAGAAGCACGGTATCGACTTTCCGAGGGCGGCAAGAGCGCTTTCGCAACCGCATCTGGAAAGTCGCTCCGATCAAAACGGAGAGAGTCGCATTCTGGCGATATGCCCGGAAACAGACGATCTGATCGCAATCATCTATACGATGCGGGGAGATATCTGCCGGATCATATCAGCGCGGGCGACGAGGAAAAATGAGCGAAGAACGTATCGTCAGATATTCTCTGGATGAGATCCGGGAAAAGATCGCCAAGGGCGAAGATCGAACCGACTGGGCGCGTGTCGATGCCATGACCGACGAGGATATCGAACGCGCCACACGCGACGATCCGGACTGGGCAGGCTTCGACGATATCGACTGGTCGAAGGCTGAAGTCGTTTTTCCCACAGCCAAACAATCCATTTCCATCCGCGTTGATCAGGATGTGGTGGACTTCTTCAAGTCCACCGGCAAAGGCTATCAGACACGCATGAATGCGGTCCTGCGCCATTATGTGCATGAACAGAAAAAGCGGCAGGGCTGAAGGCAGCAAATCGCCATTGCGCCTGCTTCCGGCAAATTTGTGGCAGTGCACCATCACCAAAAATTATGTTTTTGTAATTTGAGCCGCCCGCTGCGGCAATGTAAAAACATACCTGAAGGCAGCACTTGATCTCCGCATAAATCTGCCGACGCCCACAGGCACGTCCCCCGAAAAAAGCCTGTGAAGGACCGCATTTTGATCCGCCGGAATGCGCATTCGTCGGCAGAAAAAAGGCAGGGTAGCCATGGCTACCCTGCCTTTACTTTTTCCAACCCGGAAGAAACCTACTTCAGCAAATCCTTGACGACGCCTGAAGCCTTCGCAAAGTCGATCTGGCCGGGATAGCGCTCCTTCAGCGCATTCATGCACTTGCCCATATCGCGCAGGCCGGAGGCGCCGGTCTCGGCGATGACGGCCTGGCACAATTCGCGCACCTTCTCGGCCGGGATTTCCTCCGGCATGAATTCCTTGATGATGACGATTTCCTCACGCTCCTGCGCGGCAAGCTCAGGGCGGCTGGCACCGTCATAGATGGCGGCGGATTCTTCCCGCTGCTTTACCATCTTCGTCAGAATCTGCATGATATCTTCATCGCTGACAGGGTCCTTGCCCACGCCGCGATTGGCGATATCACGATCCTTGATGGCCGTCTGGATGAGGCGCACGGTCGATGTACGCCGGGCGTCACGAGCCTTCAGCGCCTCTTTCAAAGTATTTGCGAATACATCGCGCAGCATTTCTTTTTCTCCTTGGGAAAGCGCATTCCGCAGCTTCTTCATACGGAAACTTTCCACCTTATTTTTCGCAACGACATAAACGAGCAAACCCGCTCAAGCAAATCAAATGCATAAGCCCTTGAATGTACGAAGGTTTAATTCCGCGTAAATCTTGAGCCTGCGGTTGACCGCTTGGGCAGCTTTCGTTATTTTCCGGCACCTGCACGAGATTTTAACGAAGGGTCGGAACGCGAGTTTATCGCGCGCCCCTTTATGTCACGAAGCCTGCGACAAAAATGGCCCCTTACCCCCTGCCTTTCAAGAGGCGGGGTGCGAAGCGGCAGAAACGGAACGAGATGACCGAGACAGCGCCCTGGACTACCCGCAAACCGACCGCAATGCTTGTTCTTGCCGATGGCACAGTGATCGAGGGCACAGGCATTGGCGCAACCGGCAAGGTACAGGCCGAAGTCTGTTTCAACACGGCGCTGACAGGTTACGAGGAAATCCTCACCGATCCCTCCTATCTCGGCCAGATCGTCACCTTCACCTTCCCGCATATCGGCAATGTCGGCACAAACGAGGAAGACATTGAAGACCTGACCCCCGCCGCCCGCCGCGGCGCCGTCGGCGTCATCTTCAAGGCCGACATCACCGACCCGTCGAACTTCCGCGCCGTCAAGCATCTGGACGCCTGGCTGAAGGCCCGCGGCGTCATCGGCCTTTGCGGCATCGACACGCGCGCGCTGACGGCATGGATCCGCGAAAACGGCGCGCCGAACGCAGTGATCGCCCATGACCCGAACGGCGTCTTCGACATCGAGGCGCTGAAGGCGGAAGCGAGAGCATGGAGCGGCCTCGTCGGCCTCGATCTCGCCATCGAAGCAACCTCCGGTCAGTCCTCCACCTGGACGGAAACGCCGTGGGTCTGGAACAAGGGCTACGGCACGCTCGGCGAAGCCGATGCGAAGTACCACGTCGTCTGCGTGGATTTCGGCGTCAAGCGCAACATCCTGCGCCTCTTCGCCGGTCTCGATTGCAAGGTAACTGTGGTTCCGGCCCAGACTTCGGCCGAAGACATTCTGGCGCTGAAGCCGGATGGCGTGTTCCTCTCCAACGGCCCGGGAGACCCGGCCGCGACAGGCGAATATGCCGTGCCGGTTATCCAGAACCTCATCAAGAGTGAGCTGCCGATCTTCGGTATCTGCCTTGGTCACCAGATGCTCGGCCTCGCCGTCGGCGCAAAGACCGAAAAGATGCACCAGGGCCATCACGGCGCCAACCACCCGGTCAAGGACTTCACCACCGGCAAGGTGGAAATCGTCTCGATGAACCACGGTTTCGCTGTTGATACCAAGTCGCTGCCGGAAGGCGTCGAAGAAACCCACATCTCGCTGTTCGATGGCACCAATTGCGGCCTGCGCATCATCGGCAAGCCGGTCTTCTCCGTCCAGCACCACCCGGAAGCATCGCCCGGCCCGCAGGACAGCCACTACCTCTTCCGCCGCTTCGTCAACCTGCTGCGCGAGAGACAAGGCGAGGCAGCGCTCGCCGAGCGCTGATATGCCGTTCCCATACTCCACGTCATCCTCGGGCTTGACCCGAGGATCCATCGAGACCGGGATGACCATAATTACATGTAAGAACCATCACGGCCCGCTATCAGCGGGCCGTTCGCATTTCACGCTTCACCAGAATGACGAAACGCACGGTCAAGAGAACCGCCGCCGTTGAAAGGCCGATCACGAAACCGAACCAGACGCCGCGCCCGCCAAAGCCGAGCGGAAAGGCCATGGTCCAGGCAAGCGCCAGCCCGATCGGCCAATAGGAAATCAGCGCCAGCATCGCCGGAATGCGCGCATCCTTCAATCCCCGCAGCAAGCCTGCCGTCACCGCCTGAATGCCATCGACCAACTGGAAGATGCCGGCGATCACCACCAGGCTGCTGGCATAAGCAAGCACTTCCGCCGCTTCCGGCAATTTCGCATCAAGGAACCATTTCGCCAGGAATTCCGGAACCGCCGCAAACAGGATGCCGCCGCAAACCGCAATGCCGCACGCAATCGCGTAGACCATGATGGAAGCACGAACGAGGTTTTTGAAATCGCCCTGGCCGCGCGCTATTCCCACCCGAACGGTTGCGGCCTGCGCCAGACCAAGCGGGATCATGAAGGCGATGGACGCAAGCTGCAGGGCGATGCCGTGCGCCGCCAGCTGCACCGTGCCGATCTGCCCCATCAGAATGGAAGCGGCGGCAAACAGCGTCACTTCGGCAAGGATGGTGATGCCGATCGGCAGGCCGAGGCGCAGCACTTCGAACAGCGCATGCCAGTCCGGCCGCCAGAAGCGCACGAACAGCTCGTATTTCTTCGTTTCCTCACGCGTCTGCACGTAAGCGACAATGAAGATAAAGCTGAAGGCATTGACGATGACGGCAACGACGGCAGCACCATTCATGCCCATTGCCGGCAATCCGAAATGGCCGAATACCAGCGCATAGGCGAGCACGCCATTCATCAACAACATGATGATGGTGACATAAAGAATGATGCCCGCACGGCCGATGGCACTGACAAGTCCGCGCAGCACATAGAAAAGCAGCGCCGGCAGAAGGCCGAATTTGGCGATGGCGAGATAGTGGCCGGTCAGCGCCGCGACATCAGGGTTCTGCCCGAGATAGATCAGGATGCGCTCGGCATTGAAGAATATCGGCAAAGCGAGCACCCAATAGGCGATCGCCACCCACATGCCCATGCGCAGCGAGCGGCGGGCCGCCGTCGCATCCCCCTGCCCGTAGGCCTGCGCCACCATCGGCACCACGGCCACGGAAAATCCCGAGCCGAAAATGAAAACGACGAAGAAGAACTGCCCGGCCAGCACCATGGCCGCGAGCTTTTCGGCACCCAGCTGGCCGACGATGACCATGTCAGTGGTATGGATACCAAGCTGCGCGAGCTGCGCACCGATAAGCGGAATTCCCAGCGCAAGCGTAGCCCTGAAATGCGAAAGCCACGACCCCGATCCGGTGGGAACGGTTTCTGCAACAACCGACGAAGACATTGTAATTCACCTGAATTTTGGCCGTTGCCCGCGAATTGCGCAACGGCAGCAGGTCGATGAATAAAATATTCCCCTCCTGCACGCAACCTTTGCGGATCAATGATCAAAATTTACGCAAATGACCGTCCTGGGTGCGACTTCCGTTCAAGATCGGCCGAAACAGCATGACATAAAACAAATTTAGCCGAATTTTACCATTTCACTTTACCCATTAGAACATCGCGAAGTTCTTTAAAATCATAAGCTGCATGATGCAGAATATTCCCGCCATTGAGGCATGTCTTTCCCATCATTTTCCAAGATGAACCGAACGGGCATCTGGTTCCAAGGACGTGTAGCTTGCCAAAAAAAACCAATCTCATGACGCGCATTCTGTTTGCGGCGTCGTCGCTTGTCGTCGCCGCCTTTGCAGGCTTTTCTTTCTACATCGATAGCCTCCAGCATCGGGTGACGACGGAAGCCGTGGCGGAAAACATTGATTCCTCCGGCAAACAGGCCGCCCAGAGCATCGCCAACTGGCTGAACGGCCGCATCATGCTGACCGACACGGTGGCAAAAACGCTTGCCAAGCTTTCCGATGACGACGCCAAGGTACAGTTCCTGCAGAACGATGTTCTGACGGCACAATTCATGTCCACCTATTTCGGCAATGCCGAAACCGGCAGCTTCACGACCTTCCCGAAATTGCCGCTGCCGGAAGGTTATGACCCGCGCAAGCGCCCCTGGTATCTGGATGCCGTCAAGGCCGGCAAGCCTGTGCTGACCGAACCCTATAGCGATGCCTCGACCGGCGGCCTCATCATCACCGCCGCCATTCCCGTTTCCATCGACGGCAAACTGGCCGGCGTTACCGGCAGCGACTTCTCGCTGGAATCGCTGGTCAACATGATCAAATCGGTCGATGCCGGCACGGATGGATATGCATTCCTCGTCAGCAAGGAGGGCAAGATCCTTATTCACCCCGATCCGAAATTTGTCGACAAGCCGATTACCGATCTCTTCAAGGTCGACACACCGGCGATTTCCTCGGCAATTTCGCAGACGGAGATCGACGGCAAGGGCAAGATCACCAGCTTCATCCCGGTCGCCGGCCTGCCTTCGGTCGACTGGTATCTCGGTTTCGTGGTCGATTCCGATGTCGCCTACAGCGCAATCGGCCAGTTCCGTCTGGCGGCAACCATAGCCACCATTCTCGCTGCCGCCATCATGATCGGCCTGCTAGCCACCGTGCTCAGCCGTTTCATCGTTCGCCCGGTCACGCAGATGACCGCCGCAATGGAAGGCCTTGCGGCCGGCAATCTCAACGTCACCATTCCCGGCCAGGAACGCACCGACCAGATCGGCTCAATGGCCGCGGCGGTCGCCGTATTCAGATCGAACGCCACGGAGCGTCTGCGCCTCGAAGGTGACGCCGAACAGAACCGCACGCTTTCCGAACAGGAACGCAACGACCGCGAAAGGCTGGCGGCGAAAGACGCGGCAGACATCCAGTTCGCGGTCGATTCGCTCGCCAAGGGGCTGGCGCATCTTTCGAACGGCGATCTCAACTACCGCATCGACACGCCTTTCGTGACCCGCATCGACCGGCTGCGCGATGATTTCAACAATTCCGTCGCCAAGCTCAATGTTGCCTTGAGCACCGTTGGCCAGAATGCGCGGGCGATTGATGCCGGTGCGGGAGAAATCCGCCAGTCCGCCGACGATCTGGCGCGGCGCACCGAGCAGCAGGCAGCCTCCGTGGAGGAGACGGCAGCGGCCCTTGAGGAAATCACCACGACAGTCAAGGATTCCGCCCGCCGTGCCGAAGAAGTCGGTCGTCTGGTTGATCGTGCACGCAACAATGCCGAACAGTCCGGCATCATCGTCGAAGACGCCGTTCGCGCCATGGAAGGCATCGAAAAATCATCCTCCGAGATCAGCAACATCATCGGCGTGATCGACGAGATCGCCTTCCAGACCAACCTTCTGGCGCTGAATGCCGGTGTGGAAGCCGCCCGCGCCGGTGAGGCCGGCAAGGGTTTTGCCGTCGTCGCCCAGGAAGTGCGCGAGCTTGCCCAGCGCTCCGCCAATGCGGCCAAGGAGATCAAGACGCTGATCAACGCCTCGACGTCGCAGGTGCAGTCCGGTGTCGATCTCGTCGGCAATGCCGGCAAGGCGCTGGAAACCATCGTCCGCGAAGTGCAGGAGATCAACCGCCACATCGACGCCATCGTGACGTCGTCGCGCGAACAGTCAACCGGCCTTCAGGAAATCAACACCGCTATCAACACCATCGATCAGGGCACGCAGCAGAATGCCGCCATGGTCGAGGAACAGACGGCGGCAAGCCATGGGCTGGCCTCGGAAGCGGCGGCGCTGAACGATCTGCTCGCGCAGTTCCAGCTCGCCACGGCAACGCGGCGGCAGGCTGAATATGGGCGCGCTGCTTGAGGTGAGAATAGCTCACAGGCGAGACCTACAGACTCCGTCACCCCGGACTTGATCCGGGGTCCACGATCAAGTCCTTGATCGCAAAAGACTCTCCTCACGGCGCAGACGCGCCGTGGCTGGATGCCGGATCAAGTCCGGCATGACGAAGAGAGGTTTCCGCACTTTTCCGCAATATGATGGCCGGAGCGATCCGGCCATTTTTCTTGCCCATCCCGCCAATAGCCTGTTCCCGCCACCGGCACGATCCGATAGAGCTTGATCGATCATGATTTGCGGAGGGATCCATGCTGGAACTGATTTGGCGCGGCATTGCCATGGGCATTGGCGGCACCGTGTTTATGGATATATGGGCGATCGTGCTGCACCGGTTTTTCGGTCAGTCCGCCCCGAACTGGGCGCCGGTCGGCCGCTGGTTCTGGCATGTGCCAAAGGGCACGATATTTCACGACAGCATCGCCGCGGCCGCACCCTACGAACACGAACTGGCACTTGGCTGGATTTCACACTATGCCGTCGGCATTCTCTACGGCGTGGTTCTCGCCCTGATCGTGCCGGCCTCTTGGTTTTCCGAGCCATCCTTCATCCAGCCATGGATCGTCGGCATCGTCACGGTCGGTGCAGGCTGGTTCCTGCTGCAGCCGGGCCTTGGCATCGGCTGGGCAGCATCGAAGACGCCCAATCCCACCAAGGTTCGTGTCCTCAACCTCGCTGCCCACACGGTCTTTGCGATCGGCATGTATGCCGTGGCGCTTTTGCTGCGTTGAATAAAAAAGGGGGCTGAAAGCCCCCTCTTCCGTCTGCTCACATATTTGCCGAGAAGGTGTCGCAATCCTCGACACGGCCGCTCTGGAAACCGCGCTTGAACCATTCCATGCGCTGCGCCGAGGTGCCATGGTTGAAACTATCCGGCACCACATAGCCTTGAGTCTGCTTTTGCAGGGTGTCGTCGCCGATCTGGTGGGCGGCATTGAGCGCTTCCTCGAGGTCACCGGTTTCCAGAATACCCTTCTGTTCGGTGAACTTGCCCCAGATGCCGGCATAACAATCCGCCTGAAGCTCCACACGCACGGACATCTTGTTCGCATCCACCTGGCTCATCGACTGGCGGCGGCGGTTGAACTCCGGCAGGACGCCGGTCAGGTTCTGGATGTGATGGCCCACCTCATGCGCAATCACATAGGCCTGCGCGAAATCGCCGGCTGCACCGAAACGCTGGTCCAATTCCTTGAAGAAGCTGGTGTCGAGATAAACCTTGCGGTCTCCCGGGCAATAGAACGGGCCGCTGGCGGCCGAAGCATAACCGCAGGCCGACGATACCTGGCCCGAAAACAGCACCAGCGTCGGTTTCTGATAGGTTTCGCCAGCGGACTGGAAAATGCCGCTCCAGGTATCTTCGGTCTCGGCCAGAACAGTGCGCACGAAAGCCGTCGTTTCATCGGACGACTGACCCTGCGGACGGGTGCCGGACTGCTGGGTGCCAGATTGCTGCGAGGTGCCGCCATCCAATGAAATATCGCCGCCGGAAAGCAGCGTCAGCGGGTTGATGCCGAGCACCCAGCTGATCAGGAGAATGACCAGAATACCGCCGATGCCAATACCGCCACCGCGACGCCCGATCGGCACGCGCATTCCACCCCGGGAAAAAGGATCGTTACCCGAAGGCCCCGATCCCGCTGACATGCCGCGCCGGTCCTCGATATTGTCCGACTGGCGACGCCCTCTCCATTCCATGCTCTTCTCCCGGCGTATATCGCCTCAACAAGCTGCCTTATAACGGCACTATAATACATCTTGTTCCGGAAGAAAGCAGAGGCGGCAAATGGAGTCTTTCATACGGTTCTGCGTCTTTGCCTCAACACTGTCAGAAACAGGAAGGCGAAGACGAGTGCGACGGCGGAAAGAGCCGCAAGACCGGCTTTCCCGTCGCCGAACGCAACCTCATGCATGATGCGTCCGGGAACGAAGGTGAAGCCGCCGGCAATCACGATACCACCGAGATAAACGCTCTGCATGATGCGCATATGGCGTGCGATATCACCACGGCGCGCGAAATAGACCGATTGCAGGCAGCCATATATGGTGAAAATGGAAAGCAGGTGGATCGGGCTAAAACCGTAAAACATCCGCAATTCATGAACGAAGAAGGTCGAAACGGACGTTACGATCATCAACGCCACCCAGATCTTGCCCAGCAGCCGGTGAACGGCGGTGCCCTTGGGGCGAAGAAAAACAAAGGCCCCGAGAAACGCTGCGGGCACAACGGTCAGGACATGGAATTGCACGGCGAGCGGTGCATCTAACAAAGGCTGGAGTGACATGGGTTTACTGTTCTGGCCTGGTTGAAATCACCGGCAATTTCGGCAAAACATGCGCGAAAGAAAAACCGATTGGCGTCAATCGCAGGAAAACTTCGTGGATCACCCTTATCTGCAATCCACGCTTCGTGAAATGCACGCCGTCCTGCAATCCCGCAGGCTGTGGCTGACATTTCTTGCCATATTGGCGATCTTCATTCTGACCGGACCTTTCGGGACCAGCGAAACCATGAGCTTCGCTGACCGGCTGCTTTACTGGACGATCGTTCAAACCGGCGCCTGGGCAATCGCCATAGCCTTTTCCATCATCGCCAATGCCGTCCTCGCGGGGAGTATCGAGAGTATGCTGACGCGAATGATGATCGGCTCGCTGCTCTCATCCCTACCGATCGGATTGTTGCTCGCCCTTACGAACCATGCCTTTTACGACAGGAACATCGGCTTCCTCGCCATACTGAGGGGCAGCCTCACCGCCTTGCCGCTCTGCGCGATCTTTTGTCTGCTGAGCTACCTCACTGCGCGTCAGGCTGTCGAAGCGGCAAAGGACATGGAGGAGGATGAAGACCGCGGCATAAAAAACACCGCACCGCTGCTGGAGCGGCTGTCGCCGCAAAAGCGTGGTGAATTGTTACGCCTTTCCGTGCAGGATCATTATACCGAAATCGTCACCACGCGCGGACGCCAGCTCGTTCTGTTACGCTTTGCCGATGCACTGCGGGAAATCGGCGATACGCAGGGCTTGCAGGTGCACCGTTCCCACTGGGTGGCCGATGCTGGTGTGGTCTCGCTGCTGAGAAAGACGGGACGTCTTTATGTAGTGATGCATGACGGTGCGGAAATTCCCGTCAGCCGCTCTTACAGCGCAGCGGTACAGGCCCGTTTTGCCGCCCTTGCCCCTGCCCGTTAAGAGTTTCTGTCGATTCCGGAATTTATGGGGTTCCGTTCTCAAAAACATTTGCCTATAAGCCGCTTCTAGCCTGAAAACATTTGAATTGCGCTCCCCGGCCGGTGATCTTCCACCCTGGCCGGTGTTTTGCGCAACCAAAAAGCGGAACGAGAGAGCCATGCCGAAGCGCCAAGATATCAAGTCCATCCTCATCATCGGCGCGGGACCGATCGTCATCGGTCAGGCATGTGAATTCGACTATTCCGGCACACAGGCCTGCAAGGCGCTGAAGGAAGAAGGGTACCGGGTCATCCTGGTCAACTCCAACCCGGCGACCATCATGACCGATCCGGGCCTTGCCGACGCAACCTATGTCGAGCCGATCACGCCTGAAGTCGTCGCCAAGATCATCGCCAAGGAACGTCCGGACGCACTGCTGCCGACCATGGGCGGCCAGACCGCGCTCAACACCGCGCTGTCTCTCAAGCGCATGGGCGTTCTCGACCGCTACAACGTCGAAATGATCGGCGCAAAGCCGGAAGCCATCGACATGGCCGAAGACCGCGCCCTCTTCCGCGAAGCCATGGCGCGCATCGGCCTCGAAACGCCGAAATCCATGCTGGCCAACGCCACCGAGATCAAGGACGCTGACCGCAAGAAACACGAAGCCGCCCGCACCGAGCTGAAGGGCAAGCTTTCCGGCCCCGATCTCGACAAGGCGCTGGACGATCTCGAAAACCAGTGGAACCTCGGCGAAACCGACCGCAAGCAGCGTTATATGGCCCATGCCATGGCAATCGCCGCCCAGGCCATCGATCACGTGGGGCTGCCGGCGATCATCCGCCCGTCGTTTACGCTTGGCGGCACCGGCGGCGGCATTGCCTATAACCGCTCTGAATTCTTCGACATCGTGTCGGGCGGCCTCGACGCCTCGCCGACCACGGAAGTGCTGGTCGAAGAATCGGTTCTCGGCTGGAAGGAATATGAGATGGAAGTCGTCCGCGACAAGGCGGACAATTGCATCATCATCTGCTCCATCGAAAACATCGACCCGATGGGTGTCCACACGGGCGACTCGATCACGGTTGCACCGGCGCTGACCTTGACCGACAAGGAATACCAGATCATGCGCAACGCCTCCATCGCGGTGCTGCGCGAGATCGGCGTTGAGACCGGCGGCTCGAACGTTCAGTTCGCCGTCAACCCGAAGGACGGCCGCCTCGTCGTCATCGAAATGAACCCGCGCGTCTCGCGCTCGTCCGCTCTCGCCTCCAAGGCAACAGGCTTCCCCATCGCTAAGATAGCCGCCAAGCTCGCCATCGGTTATACGCTGGATGAGCTGGAAAACGATATCACCGGCGGTGCGACACCTGCTTCATTCGAGCCTTCGATCGACTACGTCGTCACCAAGATCCCGCGTTTTGCCTTTGAGAAGTTCCCGGGCGCTTCGCCGATCCTCACCACCGCCATGAAGTCGGTCGGTGAAGTCATGGCCATCGGCCGCACCTTCGCCGAATCGCTGCAGAAGGCGCTGCGCGGCATGGAAACCGGCCTCACGGGTCTCGATGAAATCGAAATCCCCGGCTTTGAAGAAGGCGAAGGCTCCAAGAACGCCATCCGCGCCGCCATCGGCACGCCGACGCCGGACCGTCTGCGCATGGTCGCACAGGCGCTGCGCATGGGCATGACGGAAGAGGAAGTTCACGAGAACTCGAAGATCGATCCCTGGTTCATCGCCCAGTTCAAGGCCATCGTTGATACGGAAGCCCGCATTCGCGAACACGGCCTGCCGCAGGATGCGGAAAACCTGCGCATGCTGAAAGCCATGGGCTTCTCCGATGCCCGCCTCGCCAGCCTGACATCCAAGCGCCCGAAGGAAGTGGCCGAGCTGCGCAACAGCCTGAACGTTCGCCCGGTCTTCAAGCGCATCGACACCTGCGCGGCCGAATTCGCCTCGCCGACCGCTTACATGTATTCGACCTATGAAATTCCCTTCGTCGGCGCTGCCCGCTCGGAAGCGCAGGTTTCGGATCGCAAAAAGGTCGTCATCCTCGGCGGTGGCCCGAACCGTATCGGCCAGGGCATCGAGTTCGATTATTGCTGCTGCCACGCCGCCTTCGCGCTGAAGGATGCCGGCTTCGAAGCGATCATGATCAACTGCAACCCGGAAACCGTCTCCACCGACTACGACACCTCCGACCGCCTCTACTTCGAGCCGCTCACCGCCGAAGACGTAATCGAGATCATGCGCGCCGAGCAGGAAAAGGGCGAGCTTGTTGGCGTCATCGTGCAGTTTGGCGGCCAGACCCCGCTGAAGCTTGCCGAAGCACTGGAAAAGAACGGTATCCCGATCCTCGGCACTGCGCCTGACATGATCGACCTTGCCGAAGACCGCGACCGCTTCCAGAAGCTGCTGATGAAGCTTGATCTTGCCCAGCCGAACAACGGCATTGCCTATTCGGTCGAGCAGGCTCGCCTCGTCGCCTCCGAAATCGGCTTCCCGCTGGTCGTTCGCCCGTCTTACGTTCTGGGTGGCCGCGCCATGCAGATCATCCATTCGGAAGGCCAGCTCCAGACCTATCTGCTCGACACGGTTCCGGGCCTGGTGCCCGAGGACATCAAGCAGCGTTACCCGAACGACAAGACCGGCCAGATCAACACCCTGCTCGGCAAGAACCCGCTGCTGTTCGACAGCTACCTGACCAACGCCGTCGAGGTGGACGTCGATGCGCTGTGCGATGGCGAAAACGTCTTCGTTTCCGGCATCATGGAACACATCGAAGAAGCCGGTATCCATTCGGGCGACTCGGCCTGCTCGCTACCGTCCCGTTCGCTCAGCAAGGAAACCCTCGACGAACTGGAACGCCAGACGACTGCGCTTGCAAAGGCGCTCAATGTCGGCGGCCTGATGAACGTGCAATACGCCATCAAGGACGGCACGATCTACGTTCTCGAAGTCAACCCGCGTGCCTCGCGCACCGTGCCTTTCGTTGCGAAGACCATCGGCGCGCCGATTGCCAAGATCGCCGCCCGCGTCATGGCCGGCGAGAAGCTTGAGCCGGCGATTGCCGCCTATGGCCAGAAGCCTGATCCGCGCAACCTGAAGCACATCGCCGTCAAGGAAGCGGTCTTCCCCTTCGCCCGCTTCCCCGGCGTCGACATCCTGCTCGGACCGGAAATGCGCTCGACCGGCGAAGTCATCGGCCTCGACACGGATTTTGCGCTCGCCTTCGCCAAGAGCCAGCTCGGCGCCGGCGTCGACCTGCCGCGCTCCGGCACGGTCTTCGTCTCAGTGCGTGACGACGACAAGGAAGGTGTTCTGCCGGCCATCCGCATTCTGGTGGAGAGCGGTTTCAAGGTGCTGGCAACCGGCGGCACCCAGCGTTTCCTTGCCGAGCAGGGCGTGAATGCCGAAAAGATCAACAAGGTGCAGGAAGGCCGCCCGCATATTGAGGACGCTATCCGCAACCGTCAGGTCCAGCTCGTCATCAACACCACAGACAGCAACAAGGCGATTTCGGACAGCAAGTCGCTGCGTCGCGCAACGCTGATGCAGAAGGTGCCCTACTACACGACGATGGCCGGTGCGGAAGCCGCAGCCCTCGCCATCCAGGCGCTGAAGGCCGGCAATCTGGAAGTGAAGCCGCTGCAGAACTATTTCCAGTAAGGACAAGCGCGGAAGCCCCAAGGGGTTTCCGGCGCGGACATAACAAAACGCCGCGGGTCACCATGCCCGCGGCGTTTTGCTTTGATCATCGAAGACTGGCAGGCCTCACGCGGCCAGCGCCTCGCGAACGCAATTGCGTCCTTCTGTCTTGGCCCGATAGAGCGCGCGGTCCGCCATTTCCGCCAAAGTCTGGAGATCGCAGCCCATTTCGCCGGTGGTCGCAACGCCGATACTGATCGTCACGCCGACACGCAAACCGCCGCAATCGACCTCCGTTACGGAAACCGCATCGCGAATGCGTTCGCCGATCGTGCAGGCCTTGTGGACGCCGGCGCCCGGCAGGAAGATGATGAATTCCTCGCCGCCATAACGCGCCAGGACATCGCCGCCACGGATGCTGCCGCCGATGCGCTTCGCCACTTCCTGAAGAACGCTGTCACCAACGGCATGTCCGAAGCGGTCGTTGATCGACTTGAAGTGATCGATATCGAGCAGCATGGCCGCATCGGCAGGATCGGGCACCGCCGGCATGGTCTGGAAAAAGAAGCGCCGGTTCTTCACCCCTGTCAGTGGATCGGTATGCGCGAGAACCAGCAATTTCCGCTCGGACCGTTCGGCCACCAGCACCATTACGAACAGGGCAATGGCAAAGTTCAGCGTGATGATGAAGAAAAACGCATTGACCAGGTCGATGGTGGCATATTGGGGGAAAAGCACGCTCTTCACCACCGAAAGCGAAATCAGGCCGGAAATGCCGGAAATCGCGCCGAGCGCCAAACGGGACAGAAGCGGTTCCCTGCGCCACCGGGCAAAAAGCCCGCCTGACCCTGCAAGATAGGCCAGAGCTGCGCAGCCGTTGAACAACGCCGCGCGATAAACATTATTGTCCGCCACCTGCTGCGCGAGAACAATCGCCAGCAGGGCGATGAGACAGACCGCCACTATGGTCCGCTTGCTGGCAGAGCGTCCGTCGCTCAGGATTTTCAGGCCGAGCCAGATCAGCGCATAACCCACAATACCGAAGACGATACTGCCCAACTGCCACAGGACCGGCGACATGATGCCCCATTCGCCGTAACCGGCGAGCGTGGAGCCGATCGTCATGGAAGCAAAGCCGGCCGCCAGGGCAGCCGGTCCACGCAAACCGCGATTTGTGAGCTTCAGATAGATAAAACTCAGCAACCCAACGATGTAGGAACACTTCTGCATCAGTATGACGGTCGCAAGATCAAGTTCGCCTAGCATAATAGGTCCACGCATTGAATAAATAGAATAATTTCAATTATAATATTAAGTATAAAATTTCAATAAGAATAACAAATAATAAAAGGTAAGCTATAAATCGATTATCAATTGAACATAAATAATAATATGCGAATATAAGAAGAATTCTATTCGAATAGGCTTATGAACTCGATCTCCTTTTTGAACATCAGCATTTCCCGCTCTTTCTCCTGCGCATCGGGGAGCCGCAGGAGATAGGAGGGATGCACCGTGATAAAAAGCGTCCGCCCTTCCTGCATCGGTATCGGGCGACCCCGTATTTCCCATATCTTTTCCTTGCCGCCGGTCAGCGCATAAAGCGCCGTCGCACCCATGGCAACGACCAGCTTCGGTCGCACCAGCGCAATTTCGCGGTTGAGCCACCAGCGGCATTGCTCCACTTCACCAGCGTTCGGTCGCTGGTGAATGCGCCGTTTGCCGCGGGTTTCGTATTTGAAGTGTTTGACGGCGTTGGTGACATACAGCTTTTTGCGGTCAATGCCGGCTTCGGCCAGAACCCGGTCTAACAGCTGACCCGCGGGACCCACGAAAGGTTTTCCGGCAAGATCCTCATGATCACCAGGCTGTTCACCGACAATCATGACTGTCGCATCCTCCGGCCCCATGCCGAAAACCGTCTGGGTCGCCTTGCAATGCAGGGCACAGCGCGTGCATTGGCTGGCCTCCCGCGCCAGCGACGCCAGCGTACCGTCCGGCACCGGCTGCGGCATTTCCCGCGCCGAGGCGGCGGCCTGCAGGCGGTGGTGAAATGGCTGCGGCTGACTTGCCGCCTTCGCCGCCATCTCCAGCACCCGCGCCTCGGCACCCAGAACGAGACCGGGAATAAGGTCCGCTTCCGGTAAATTTTTCCAGTATTTCTTCGGCATCTCCGCCGTCATCGCCTTTATCTTCAGCCGCGCCGGATTGAATATATTGGCATAATAGGTTCGCCACAGCTCGTCCGTCTCATCCGTCAATTCCGGCTTCGGAAGCGCCTGCCGCGATGTATTGAGCACGTCTCCATCCCATTGTGCAGAGCCGTTCGGCGTCGCGATCAGCCAATCCATGTCGGTAAACCGCCGCTGGAAAAACGGGGCCGTTCGCTCGACGATGAAATGATCCGGCTCGAACCATGCCACGAAACGCCGCCGCCCGCCCTGCCCCTGTGGCAGGAGCAATTCCTTGAAACGGACGAAGGCCGTCATCTTGTGACAATCCCGGCGCACCGATTTCTCAAGCAGCCGAACCTCTGAAACATCCGGATCGGACTTGAACTGCAACAGGGCCCGATCGCGCTTCAGCCGCCACAGCAACCGGTAAAGCAGCGCGAAACGGCCCGGATCGCTGTGACAGATAATGGCTTGCGCCAAAGCCACGAAGGAGGCCGGAACGGACACTTGCGCGCCACGCGCACCCGGAACCGGCAACGCCTCTCCGGCAAAATCGAAAAGCCCGGCGCCGTCATTCCGCAGCTGCCAGTCAATCATGTCAGGCGGAATATCCGCGGCAAGCGCCGCACGGGCGGCATCCCGCCACTCGCCGAAGTCGCCCCGCCCTTCCAGAACCGTGCTGTACATCACAACAGCGACAATTGTTCGGGCTGGGGTGCAAACATCGCCCGCAAATCCGGCCGCTCGGTCAGCTTGCCAGGCGTCCAGCCTTCCGCCACGATAAAGGCCTTCACCTTTTTGAGGGAAACGCCAAAGCGGGCGATATCCTCCAGCCGCAACCGCCGGAAGCGGCGTGACGACAGGACTGAGGCCACGGTCTTGGTGCCGAAGCCGGGCACGCGCAGCAGCATTTCCCGATCCGCCACATTGACATCCACCGGAAAGCGCTCGCGATTTTTGAGCGCCCAGGCCAGCTTCGGGTCGATATCGAGATCGAGCATGCCATCGCCGCCGATCGCGGTTATCTCGCCAATATCGAAACCGTAAAAACGATAAAGCCAGTCCGCCTGGTAAAGACGGTGCTCCCGCATCAACGGCGGCTTGATGAGCGGCAGGCTCTTCGACGAATCGGGAATGGGGCTGAAGGCCGAATAATAGACGCGCCGCAAACCGTAACTGCCATAAAGCCGGGCGCTGGTGGAAAGAATGGTGCTGTCATCGGCTCCGTCAGCCCCCACGATCATTTGCGTGCTCTGCCCGGCGGGAGCAAAACGTATGGTCTTGCGTGTCCGGACGGTCGGCTCCCCCGCCTCCTCGATCTTCAACCGGATATCGGCCATCGAGCGGCGAATATTGGCGGGCTGCTTTTCCGGTGCGAAACGATTGACGCCGCTATCCGTCGGTAGTTCGATATTGATAGACAGCCTGTCAGCGTAAAGCCCCGCCTCCTCAATAAGCTTTGGCGATGCTTCGGGAATGGATTTCAGATGGATATAACCGCGAAACCCATGCGTAACGCGCAGTTCCCGCGCCACCCGCACCATCTCTTCCATCGTGTGATCGGAAGAGCGGATGATGCCGGAGGACAAAAACAGCCCCTCGATATAATTGCGTCGATAGAACTCCAGCGTCAGCCACACCACCTCCTCGGCGGTAAAGCGCGCCCGCTCGACATTGCTGGAAGAACGGTTGATGCAATAGGCGCAATCATAAATGCAGAAATTGGTGAGCAGGATTTTCAGCAACGAAATGCAGCGCCCGTCCGGCGCATAGGCATGGCAAATGCCAGACCCCTCTGTGGAACCAAGCCCACCGGACGCGGCAGAGTTGCGTTTCGTCGTGCCGCTGGAGGCGCAGGACGCATCGTATTTGGCCGCATCGGAAAGAATGGCCAGCCGTTGCCTGATTGACTTCTTCATGATTATGTTCACTATATGTTCTATTGAAAAATGTCAATCTTGTCGGTTAAGGCGCTGAATAAATGAAGAAATATTCCTGCCTCAAATTTGCTGGCATTTCGCTGTCGTCTTCTGATATAGTCGGCTCAGTTATGATTTTGGCATGGTTCCGGAGTTCCTCTCCGGAACCTGTTTCTTTTTGTGTCTGCAAGTAAAGCGACAGGACTGCGAAGGATAAAAAAATGGTAGAAAAAGTACCGATGACTCAGGGTGGGTTCGTCAAGCTGCAGGAGGAGCTGCGTTGGCGCCAGCAGGAGGAACGTCCCCGTATCATCGAGGCGATTGCGGAAGCGCGCGCCCATGGCGACCTTTCGGAAAACGCCGAGTACCATGCTGCCAAGGAAGCGCAGAGCCACAATGAAGGCCGCATCACCGAACTCGAAGACCTGACCGCACGCGCGGAGGTCATCGACCTTTCCAAGATGTCCGGCTCCAAGATCAAGTTCGGCGCCACCGTCAAGCTGGTGGACGAGGACAGCGACGAGGAAAAGACCTATCAGATCGTCGGCGACCAGGAAGCCGATGTGAAGGCCGGCCGCATCTCCATTTCCTCGCCCATCGCCCGCGCTCTCATCGGTAAGGAAGTCGGCGACAGCATCGAAGTCAACGCCCCCGGCGGCGCCAAGGGCTACGAGATTCTCGCGGTACAGTGGGGCTGATGCCCTCACGTGCAATGCGCCCCAGGCGGGCGCATTGCTTTTTTTGACGTCTTCAATCCCCCCGCATTAGCCGCAAAGACGGAAGCCCATCTTGTCCCACGTCAGTCTGAAAGATGTGCAGGTGCTTGCGCCGAACTTCAAACGCAGGCTCTCCGGCGTCACCTCCACTATCGTTCAGCTCATTCCCGTGCAGAACCGGCTGGGGCAGAAGGTGGCCGTCATCGGGCCGGGCCTGCCGCCGCATCTGCCGCATGTGCGCTTCCGCGATCTGTGGCGGCTCTGGCAAAACGGCCCGCAGGGCGGCCCGCGTATCTGGCATGCCCGCCGCAATCTTGAAATGTTGCCGGGTATTTTCATGCGCGATGTGCTGCGTATGAAGGTGAAGCTGCTGTTCACCTCGGCAGCGCAGAGGCGGCATTCCGCCTATACCCGCTTTCTGATTTCAAAGATGGATGCGGTGGTCGCGACAAGCGGCCGCTCCGGCTCGTTTCTGGAAGTGCCCCACCACGTCGTCATGCATGGCGTCGATACCGAGCTATTTCATCCGGGAGAAGGCCCCGAGGACACGATCGCGGCAACCGGCCTGCCGGGCCAATATCTGATCGGCTGCTTCGGACGGGTGCGCCACCAGAAGGGCACTGACCTCTTCGTGCGCGCCATGATCGAACTCCTGCACGACTACCCGCAATGGACAGCCGTGGTTTCCGGCCGTGTGACGGCGGAACACAAGGCTTTTGCCGAAACACTTGAGGCCGGCGTCAAGGCCGCCGGCCTTTCGGACCGCATCGTGTTTCAGGGTGAGGTGGACGACATCAAGCCGTGGTACCGGCGGCTGACGCTCTATGTCGCGCCGTCGCGCAACGAAGGTTTCGGCTTGACACCACTAGAGGCCATGGCGTCGGAAACGGCCGTCGTCGCCAGCACTGCCGGCGCCTATGAGGAGATGATCGTCAAGTGCGAGACCGGCGCAGTCGTTGAAGCGGGTGACTATGCATCGCTCAGGGATGCGATAAGGACCTATCTTGCCGATCCGGCTCTGGCCGAGAGCCATGCCCGTGCCGGTCTCGCGCATGTGCGCAGCACATTTCCGCTTGAAAAAGAAGCCACGAGTCTCGGCGAAGTCTATGAGGCTTTGCGGCGCGGGTAATGCGTCTCAAGGCAAGAATAAAGCCTGCCGATCAGATTTCCACCAGACCGACGCGCTTGACCTGCCGAATGGTGAGCATGGTACGCACCGTATCGACATTTTCGTCCGCCGTCAGAACCTCGATGACGAAATCCTGAAACTCCGTCAGGTTTCTGGCAACGCAATGCAGCAGAAAATCGCTTTCGCCTGACACCATCCAGGCCTGTCGCACCAGCGACCAGCCGGCGGTTGCCCCGGCAAAGGCCTTCAGATTGCTGTCCGACTGACGCTTGAGACCGACCATGCAGAAGGCGACGAGATCAAAACCGAGCTTCGGCGCGTTCAACATGGCGTGATAACCCTCGATCACGCCCGCCTCTTCCAGCTTGCGGACGCGCCTGAGGCAGGGCGGAGCGGAAATACCGACCCTTTCGGCCAGTTCCACATTGGTCATGCGCCCGTCGCGCTGCAATTCGCGCAGGATTTTCAGATCGATGGCATCGAGTTCGACGCTGGTCACGGAGACGTTCCTCGTTAAGCTGGAGAAGTTCCTTGTACTATTCGGCGCGGGATTCGCAAGAATATGCCGCCGGCCGGTCACAAAATTGCGCGCACATCCACAACTGCCTTGTTGGTAACGCAAGGCTGCCCTTGAATAAAGGCACTAGACAACCTTAAATACCGGGCAATGAAGGGGTGTTGCCCGTCCGCCGTCATGCGGCTGGAAGGCTCGGTGCAAAAAGGCACCGTTGCGAAAGACCCCGCTATTGAAAGGAATGTTTCCCATGTCTGCCCGCCACACGAAGGTATTGATCATAGGCTCTGGTCCCGCCGGTTATACCGCGGCGATCTACGCGGCCCGCGCAATGCTCAAACCCGTGCTGATTGCCGGCATGGAACAGGGCGGTCAGCTGATGATCACCACCGATGTCGAAAACTATCCGGGCTTCGCCGATCCGATCCAGGGCCCCTGGCTGATGGATCAGATGCTGAAGCAGGCAACGCATGTGGGCGCGGAAATCGTCAGCGACCTCGTCACCGAAGTTGACACCACGACTCGGCCTTTCGTGGCCAAGACCGATTCCGGTCAGGTCTGGACCGCCGACACGCTGATCATCGCCACAGGCGCCAAGGCCAAGTGGCTCGGCATCGAGAGCGAGCAGCATTTTCAGGGCTTCGGTGTTTCCGCCTGCGCCACCTGCGACGGTTTCTTCTATCGCAACAAGGATGTGATCGTGGTCGGCGGCGGCAACTCCGCCGTGGAAGAAGCGCTGTACCTCGCCCATATCGCCAAATCGGTCACCGTCGTGCACCGCCGCGACAGTTTCCGCTCGGAGAAAATCCTGCAGGAACGGCTGTTCGCCAAGGAAAACGTCAAGATTCTCTGGAACACGGAGATCGCTGAAATTACCGGCGCGCCCGCAAAGCCGCCAATGCCGCCCTCCGTTTCCGGCGTGAAGCTGCGCGACACCAAGACCGGCACGATCAGCGAATTCCCCATCGACGGCGTCTTCGTCGCCATCGGCCATGCGCCGGCGGTTGAACTCTTCAAGGGCAAGGTGAAGCTGAAGGACAACGGCTACATGTGGACCGCCCCCGATTCCACGGCAACCGACGTGGAAGGAATCTTCGCAGCCGGCGACGTCACCGACGACATTTACCGTCAGGCGATCACCGCCGCCGGCATGGGCTGCATGGCCGCGCTGGAAGCGGAACGTTATCTCACCGCGCAACAACCGCTCGCGGTCGCAGCGGAATAACCGAAAGGCAGGATAGGCATGGCAATGCCCTTGGACTGGGATAAACTGCGCATTTTTCATGCGGCTGCCGAAGCGGGGTCTTTCACCCACGCTGCCGACAAGCTGCATTTGTCCCAGTCGGCCATCAGCCGTCAGGTCAGCGCGCTGGAGCAGGACGTCGGCGTCAAGCTGTTCCATCGCCACGCTCGCGGTCTCATCCTCACGGAACAGGGCGAGTTGCTGTACCGCACCGCCCATGACGTGCTGCTGAAGCTCGAAACCGTCAAGATGCAGCTCACCGAAACGACGGAGAAGCCGAGCGGCAAGCTGCGCGTGACGACGACCGTTGGTCTCGGCCAGGGCTGGCTGACGGACAAGGTGCAGGAATTCCTGCAGCTCTATCCGGAAATGTCGATCCAGCTCATCCTCGACAATGAGGAGCTGGACGTGAACATGCGTCACGCCGATTGCGCCATCCGCCTGCGCCAGCCGCAGCAGTCGGACCTCATTCAGCGCAAGCTGTTCACGGTGCACATGCACGTTTACGCCGCGCCGTCCTACATCAATCGCCACGGCGAGCCGCAATCGATCGAGGATCTGGACAATCACCGCATCATCTCCTTCGGTGAACCGGCGCCCAACTATCTGCTGGACGTTAACTGGCTGGAAAATGCCGGACGCTCTTCCGACAATACGCGCACGCCGCATCTGCAGATCAACAGCCAGACCTCGATCAAGCGCGCCTGCCTGCTGGGAATCGGCATCGCCTGCTTGCCGGATTATATCGTCGGTCGCGATCCCGGATTGATTCAGCTGTCGCTCGCCGCAGATATTCCCTCGTTCGATACCTATTTCTGCTATCCGGACGAGATGAAAAACGCCGCAAAGCTGAAAGCCTTCAGAGACTTCATCGTGGCAAAAGCCCGAAACTGGAATTTCTGACGTTTAAATAGGCCAACGCCACAAAACATCATACTATTTCATGGAGTTGGCCTGTCTGGCGCAGCCATGCGCCGGGCAGGCTTCATGCCAGCTTTGCACAGAAAATATACCGGAAATATGCAGACCTGCGTGATACGCATGCCTGACCTGCACAAAAAAGAGTTGTTTCGTGCACAAAAAAGCACCATATCGCTCTCAGCTGATGCACACGGTGGCTTTTCCTCCCAGTTCCACCGCATCAGCTGTTCCCCTCTGGAGGTTTTTGACCTTCACACTTAAAGGGCCCTGGATCTATCCGGCGGCCCTCTTTTTTTACCCGCAAGAATTTTCCCCAATTTCGCGAAATATCGCATGATGCAACCTTGTTTTGCATTATTGCCGCTCCCATATTTCAATCAGCTGTCACGCTTGCCTATGCACGCGACAGCTGTTCCCCTCTGGAGGTTTTGACCTTCAAACTTGTCAGGCCGCGGAGAAATCCAGCGGCCTTCTTTTTTGGAAGCCATATGGCGACGGTCGATAGCATTCACGGATACGTGAATTGTATATCGGAAATTATCGATATAAATATCGAACGTACCAGATATTAGAGAAGCACAGATGAACCCGGAGGAAATCCTCAAAGCCCTTTCCCACCCTGCAAGGCTGAAGTTCCTTGAATGGCTGAAGTGCCCGGAAAACCACTTCTGTCAGGATCATCCGCTCAGCATGGGTGTATGCGCCAACCAGTTCCAGATCAGCGGCCTGTCGCAATCGACCGTGTCGTCCCATCTGGCGGTTCTACAGGCAGCTGGCCTGATAAGGTCGAAGAAAGTCGGGCAATGGGTGTTTTTCGAACGTAACGAGGAAACCATCGACGCTTTCCGCAATTATCTGCAAGCCAATCTTTGAGCCTCCCAAGCTTCAAGACCAGGGCATCGAACCGAAGACGGTAATCCGGTTTTCACAGGGTTCGATGCCCGAAACAAACAGAGAGCGCGTCCCCCGCGCAATTTCGCCAACCGACCAGAAAGTGAAGTCGCATGACCAGTCTTTTCGAACCGGCACAGGCCGGCGATATCGCACTCGCCAACCGTATCGTCATGGCCCCCCTCACCCGCAACCGTTCGCCGGGGGCAATTCCCAATAACCTCAACGCCACCTATTACGAACAGCGCGCGACAGCCGGGCTGATCGTCACGGAAGGCACACCGATTTCCCAGCAGGGTCAGGGTTATGCGGATGTTCCCGGCCTCTACAAGCAGGAAGCGGTCGAAGGCTGGAAAAAGATCACCGACGGCGTGCATTCGGCAGGCGGCAAGATTGTTGCGCAGATCTGGCACGTAGGGCGCATTTCCCACACGTCGCTCCAGCCGCATGGCGGCCAGCCTGTCGCCCCTTCGGCCATCCCCGCCAAGTCGAAGACCTATATCATCAATGATGACGGCACCGGCGCCTTTGCGGAAACCTCCGAGCCGCGTGCACTGACCATCGACGATATCGGCCTTATCCTTGAAGACTACCGCACCGGTGCGCGCGCAGCGCTTGAGGCCGGTTTTGACGGCGTCGAAATCCACGCCGCCAATGGTTATCTGATCGAACAGTTCCTGAAATCCAGCACCAACCAGCGCACCGATGAGTATGGTGGCTCCATCGAAAACCGCGCCCGCTTCCTGCTGGAAGTCGTGGACGCGGTTGCGGAAGAGATTGGCGCCGGTCGCACCGGCATTCGCCTTTCTCCCGTCACCCCCGCCAACGACATTTTCGAGGCCGATCCGCAGCCGCTTTATAACTATGTGGCGGAAGAGCTTGGCAAGCGGGGTCTCGCCTTCATCCATGTTGTTGAAGGTGCAACGGGTGGTCCGCGCGACTTCAAGCAGGGCGACAAGCCTTTCGATTACGTCGCCTTCAAGGCCGCCTATCGCAATGCCGGCGGCAAGGGCCTCTGGATCGCCAACAATGGCTACGACCGCCAGAGCGCCATCGAGGCCGTGGAAAGCGGCAAAGTCGATGCCGTGGCCTTCGGCAAAGCCTTCATCGCCAATCCGGATCTGGTGCGCCGCCTGAAGGATGACGCACCGCTGAACGAGCCGAACCAGCCAACCTTCTATGGTGGCGGAGCTGAAGGTTATACCGACTATCCTGCTCTTGGCTGATAATCATCGACAAATACAAAACGCCGCACTGCTTCAAAGCAGTGCGGCGTTTGCCGTTTCAGGACAGGCTGCGCGCCTGCCGCGCGGCAAAGTCGGAAAACGCCCCCATGACGAAGGCATTGGCCACATGCAGCGCCTGCAGCAGGCCATTTCCGGTTTCCCGCCCGATGCTCATCAGGGCCACCTGGAGGCAGTAGAGAGCCAGCAGCGCGACGGCACGGGCAAGGTTGGGTCGGACCTCGTCGTAGCGCAGGGCAAGGACCACCAGCGACACGATGGGAATGGCGATCAACATGCCAAGCCCCTTGTGCAGGGAAATCAGCGATCCATCATAATAGATCGACAGTCCGGCTAGCAGCACCTGCGCAAAAATCAGCACCGGCACAATGGCCGAAATCACCGCGAATAGTCGACGCCGAGCGGACATCCCGTTCACCGCGGTCGCCATCACACCCTGCCCCCGGCATCGGCCGGATGGTGAAGGCCCGCCGCTTTCGGTACCTCTTCAAGGCAGCCGAGGCTCGCCAATGTCGTGGATACCGCTATATCGATGGGTGTTTTCGGTTCCGTTCCGAGAAAATCCGTGAGCTTGCGGTTGCTCATCCGGATCGGCATCTGCCAGAGATATTGCATTTCCAGCACCTCCCGGAACAGGGGAACGAAGGGCGCCGCCAGCTTTATGCCCAACCAGGATAGCCGCCGCCGCTTGACCGGATGGCCAACGGCCCGTTCGATCGCACCGGTCAATTGCATCCCGTCGAAATCCCAGAAACCCTCCATGTGATAGACCGCAAAGGTCGAAAGCTCCTCGGCGCGGTCAAGCAGCCGCCCGATCGTCTCGGCTACGTCAGGCAGATAGGCCCATTGATGCCCGGCATGGGGCGCTGCGGGATTCTGGACGCTGCGAACCGGCTTGCCCGGCCGCACCAGCATCTGCGAAAACCAGTTGTTTTTCGCGTCCGGGCCGAAAAAATCACCCGCGCGGACGATCAGAACGGGAATGCCGCGCATTGACGCCATTTTCAGCCGTCGTTCCATCTCCACACGCAGCGTACCCTTGCGGGTAAAGGGCTTTTGCGGGCTGTCTTCCGTCAAAAGCGGAAAGGCGTCCGGGCCGAAATTATAGACGCTGCCGGGAAACACGATCCTCGCTCCACAGGCTTCAGCAGCGGCAATGCTGTTGTCCAGCATTGGCAGCACCTGCCTGTCCCAGTTGCGATATCCGGGAGGATTGACCGCATGGACGACAAGCTGCGCGCCTTTTGCAGCCTCCACCACATCCTGCCGGTTCATGGCATCGCCGGTCACGCGCTCGACACCATCTGTCGCTGAGGCGGACACCGGCTGACGTGTCATCGCCCTCACCCGCCAGCCGCGCAGCAGCAGCATCTTCGAAATCTGGCTGCCGACACCGCCATTTGCCCCGACGATCAGGGCCAAAGGCCTGGCATTCTCAGCCGCATTTACCTGGTTTTCATATATCATCGCCGTACTCCTTGTTATGGGCTGGAGTATCGTCCCGTTCCGCGGTATACGAAATTATCGAAATCAGTGGAGCGGCTATACAAAATATTATGACCAGAAGCCGCGACATCAGCTGGGATTTTTACCGCACCTTCCTCAGCGTGCTAAGCGACGGTTCGCTTTCCGCCGCCGCCCGCGAACTCGGCATCACCCAGCCGACGGCGGGACGCCATATCGGCGCGCTGGAAGAGGCTGTCGGCTTTCCGCTCTTCATCCGCTCGCCGCACGGCCTGATGCCGACGGAAGCAGCGCTAGCACTTCGGCCCTATGCGGAAAATCTGGCCGCGACGACCGCAGCCCTCATGCGTGCGGCCTCGGGTGAGGTCGGCAAGATCGAAGGCACCGTGCGTATCAGCGCATCGGATATTATCGGTGTGGAAATGCTGCCACCGATCATCGCAGCCATGCAGGAAGTTCATCCGCGGCTTGAAATCGAGCTTTCGCTCTCCGATACGCTGGAAGACCTTTTACGGCGTGAGGCGGATATAGCCATTCGCATGACCGAACCGCAGCAGGATGCGATCGTCATGCGCTACATCGGCAATTTTCGCCTGGGATTTCATGCGACGCGCGACTATCTGGCAAAAGCCGGCGCTCCGGAAAGCATGGAAGACCTCAACCACCACCGCATGGTCGGTTTCGACCGCAAGACGCCCTTTATCCGGGCGGCTATTCAGCGGATGCGTTCGCTCGATCCGGAAATACCCGATATTGAAGAGATTTCCTTCGAAATCCGCGCCGACAGCAACCTCGCCCAGCTTGCCATGATCCGCGCCAGCGCGGGCATCGGCGTCTGCCAGATCGGTCTGGCGCGCAAGGATCCGCGTCTCGTCCAGGTCCTTCCGAAAATCGACATTCCGCTGCACACCTGGGTCGCGATGCACGAGAACCTCAAGACCTCACCGCGATGCCGTGCCGTGTTCAGCGCCCTTGTCGAAGGCCTCAAGCTCCATCTCAAGGAAACCGATCCGAACGCTCCGCCGCAACGGCGCTAGGACTGTTCACGTCTGTTTTTCAAAAAGGTCTGGCCGGAGATGAAGTCTTGTCGACCACCTCGGCTTCCGGCCGATCGCCGCCCTGGCTATATTCCTCGTGCCATTGGCCGCGCTCGTCCTGATAGCTGATTTCCTCGTCATCACCCTCCACCTGCTGCTCGGCAGCAACGATGCGTGCAGCCTCGACCGCATCGGCATAGGAAGGGAAGGTTTCTGAATAAGCGCCATTCATGCGGTAGGCAAAGCCTCCGTCATGCTCGACGATTTCATAGACCACTTTGGTCATGCATGTTCCTCCTGTTTCAGTAGGCGACATGGCAACCACAACCGCGTTTCAAGCATTGCATCCGACGGGAACACCACGGCATGAGCAGCATGTCCTGCAACACCACTATCCTACCAAAAGCACTCAAGCGCAAATCCTGCTTGATCTGAAGGACGATACGTCACAGCCTGGGACTGGCACGGGGAAGGGAAATCGATGGCGGGTTCTATTCTGAAGCAGGAGCGCATGCTGCTCCTGGCAATACCGGCGGCAATCGTCGCCTATATGGCCGAACATACAATATTCGAGGCTGGCAAAACGGCGTCTCTCATAGCCGCCATCGCACTCATCGGCATGATCATTCTGGTGTCGATGCGGGTTGCCCATCACGCCGAAATTCTCGCCGCCAAGGTCGGCGATCCCTATGGCACCATGATCCTGACACTGTCGGCGGTGGCGGTAGAGGTGCTGATCCTTGCCATCATCATGAGCGAATCCAGCTCACCAACCCTGGTGCGCGACACGATCTATTCCGCCGTGATGATCGACATCAACGGCATTCTGGGCCTTGCCGCCCTGCTCGGCGGCCTGCGCCACGGCGAACAGCCCTATAATGACGATTCAGGCAAGACCTATGGCGTCATGATCCTGACCGCCATGGGGATCTCGATGATCGTGCCCGAATTCATTCCCGATGAAAGCTGGCATGTCTATTCCGCCTTCACCATCGTCGCCATGATCGCGCTTTATGCATTGTTCCTGAAAATGCAGGTCGGCCCGCACAGCTATTTCTTCAGCTACGCCTATCCCCGCAAGGCCCATCCGGCCGGTCACCCTTCCGACAGCCACGCAGAAGAGGAGGAGGAAGGCAGCGTCTCCCTCTCCATCGGCCTCATCATCGCCGGTGTGGTGCTGATCGGCGTACTGGCGGAATTCATGGCCGCCTTCCTGAGTGAGAGCCTCGAAGGCACGAGTGCCCCACCGGCACTGATGGCGGTCGTGGTAGCGACGATCTCCGCCTCACCTGAAATCCTGACCGCCCTCCGATCCGCATTGCGCAACCGCATGCAGGCCGTCGTCAATATCGCCATGGGCGCGTCACTGTCGACGGTCATCCTCACCGTCCCGGTCATGGAAGGCATCGCGCTTTACACCGGCCAGCCCTTCATCATGGCGATGACGCCGGTTCAGACCGTCATGGTCTTCATCACCCTCATCGCCGCCGCCATCAATCTCAATGACGGTGAAACCAACGCGATCGAGGGAATGACCCATTTCATTCTCTTCGCCACCTTCATCATGCTGCTGTTTCTTGGGCTTTAAAAACGAACGTCGCGCCTGGATTTCGAGGATCTGACAAGGCATCACCGAAACCTCTCCTCCGTCATCGTCGGGCTTGACCCGAGGATCCGTCGCCCCGGGTTGTGGATCCTCGGGTCAAGCCCGAGGAAGACGTCGAATGTGCGGGCATCTATCAAAAACAAAAAAAGCCCGGCATCGCTGCCGGGCTTCCTTCAAAATCGCAACAACCGATCAGCGGCAATCGGCGCAGAAGCGCTGGATGCGCTTGCAGGCCTCTTCCAGCAGCGCTTCCGACGTGGCGTAGGAAATGCGGAAGTTCGGGCCAAGGCCGAAGGCCGATCCCTGCACGACGGCAACGCCTTCGGCTTCCAGAAGCTCGGAGACGAAATCCACATCCGACTCGATGACCTTGCCCGACGGCGCAGTCTTGCCGATCATGCCGGCGCAGGACGGATAGACGTAGAACGCGCCTTCCGGTGCCGGGCAATTGATGCCCTTGGCCTGGTTGAGCATGGAGACGACGAGGTCACGGCGACCTTCGAAGATCTTCTTGTTGGTCGGAATGAAATCCTGCGTGCCGTTCAGCGCTTCGACAGCCGCCCATTGCGCGATGGAGCTGGCGCCCGAGGTCTGCTGGCCCTGGATCATGTCCATGGCCTTGATCAGCGGCAGCGGGCCAGCGGCATAGCCGATACGCCAGCCGGTCATGGCATAGGCCTTGGAAACGCCGTTCATCGTCAGCGTGCGGTCATAGAGCGAAGGCTCCACTTCGACCGGCGTGACGAATTTGAAATCGCCATAGGTCAGGTGCTCATACATGTCGTCGGTCAGCACCCAGACATGCGGATGCTTGACCAGCACGTCCGTCAGCGCCTTCAGCTCGTCATGCGAATAGGCAGCACCCGAGGGGTTGGACGGCGAGTTGAACACGAACCACTTGGTCTTCGGCGTGATCGCCTTTTCCAGCGCTTCCGGCTTCAGTTTGAAATTGTCTTCCAGAGTGGTGTCGACGAATACGGGCGTACCGCCGCAGATCGCCACCATTTCCGGATAGCTGACCCAGTAAGGCGCGGGAATGACGACTTCGTCACCCGGGTTGAGGGTGGCCATGAAGGCGTTGAAAAGGATCTGCTTGCCGCCCGTGCCGACAATCGTCTGCTCCGGCTTGTAGTCCAGGCCGTTTTCGCGCTTGAACTTGTCGGCAATCGCCTTGCGCAGTTCCGGAATACCGGAAACGGGCGTGTATTTCGTCTCGCCGCGCTTGATGGCCTCAATGGCCGCTTCCTTGATGTTTTCGGGCGTATCGAAATCCGGCTCGCCCGCGCCAAGGCTGATCACATCACGGCCCTTCGCTTTAAGCTCGCGGGCTTTCTGGGTAACAGCGATGGTGGCGGATGGCTTTACGCGGGAGAGAATGTCGGCAAGGAAGGCCATTTTTAATCGGTCCTGTTGTGGTTGACATCGGCAGAGGCAGAAAATCCCATCTTCTGCGGCATTTTCTATGTCGAAAGACAGACGCTCTTTCAAGGCCAAAAGCGGCATATGTGACATAGCGAAGAATTTAAAGCTTGCTTAACCCGGAAGTAACGCTTGATCCGCTACATTAGCGAGCCTAGGGATCGTGTCTCTATAGCTGGTTGAAAAATGGCGCCCAAAAGCATCTTTTCCAGTCTTGTCCGCGAGGTCGATGGCACATGGTCCACGGCCTATAGCCCCTTCAACCTGAAATCGGCCCTGCAGCCCATTTTCCGCCGAACGATGAGCGGTGCGCTCGACATCGATTCCTTCGAAGGTCTGGTGCGACCCCACCGCAACGGCGAACCGGTGACGCCGGGTGAATTCTTCTCGCTGGTGGCGCCTGAAGATATCGAAAATATCGACAGCATCCTGCGCACCATCCATATCCTCAATACCGGCAGGCTCAATCGTTCCCGCGCCCGCATCTTCGTCAATTTCCATCCCGGCCTGTTCCAGACACCTGCCAAGATGCGGCAGGAGGTGGAACGCATGCGGCTGGCCGCCCACGAGGCCGGCATGACCGCAGACCGCATCGTCTGCGAAATCTCCGAGAAAAAGGCGTCTGACACGCAGATAGTCGCCGATTTCGCCTACCACATGCATGATATCGGCTTTCGCGTGGCGCTGGATGACTATGGCGCCGGCGATTCCGACATCGACCGGGTGAAACTCATCAAGCCCGACTATGTGAAATTCGAGGCGGGCTGGGTGCGTGATTTTATGCAGAATTCGGCGGGCGCCGCCCTTCTGCGCGTCATCGTCAGCCAGTTCCGCAACGATGGAATAGAGCCAGTCTTTGAAGGGCTGGAAACCAGCTGGCAGGTCGAACTGTGCGAGGAACTGGGCGTTCTGCTGATGCAGGGTTACGTTCTGGCGAAACCCGAGCTCGCGCCGACAACATTCGACGCACGCTTTCCCGAACTTGGCAGCGAGTATTTTTCCCCTTCGCCGAGAGCGGACAGGAACGCGGCCGCACCGGCATTTTCCCGGGACGAACGAACGCCTGAAGCGCATCCGCTGCGCCAGACCCGGACCTTCGGAAAACGCGGCCTCTGACGCCGCCATTGGCGGCGGCAATGGCCCCATAATCGGCCTCGCCCAAATATCGCCACAATAAATACTCTGGAACGCCAGAATTCGGTCTCCAAGCCGTCCATTTCGAAGCCTCTTTTATCCTTCAGGAACAGGGACAAGAGGCAATCGCCATGTTTACCAACGATCGGACTTCCGTTGAAAGGTTGAGGGCGCAGAGAACGCTGTTCTCGCTCTGGATGGCGGTCGCGGCGTTTCTTGTCATTGTCACCATGGCAGCCGGCATTGCAACCTCGGCAAATGCAGCGGCTCAGGCGGTCGATACCCTGCACACATCCGCTATCCCGCAGGTGGCGACAACATCGCAGGCCGGTCCTCACATCCTGCTTATCATTCTGTCGGCCGCAGCCTTCATCGGCCTCGGAATAAGCGGCCTGACACTCACCCGGCGAAGCCTGAAGGACGAAGCCCGCCGCTTCAAATAGGCCGCCACCATAAAGGGCGGCATCGGCTTCCGCACTCGCTATGGCCATCTCCCCTGACTTGCGGCATCGGCAGCTTGCTGCTAAAGCACCAGCGAAACCGTCGGATCGACATTTCAAAAAATCCCCGAATTTCCAAGGCCGTGACTGAATGATCTTCCGGCCCCTGCTGTGCTGGTGCCAATCATGACGCGTATTCAGGCCAATATGCTGCTTCTGCTCGCCGCAGCGATCTGGGGAGGCGGCTTTGTCGCGCAATCCTCCGCCATGGCCTCGATCGGCCCGTTCTGGTTCGTCGGCCTGCGTTTCGCCATTGCCGCAATCGCCGTACTGCCCTTTGCGATGATGGAAACCCGTTCGAAAAAGTCGCCGCCGCGCCGCAAGGAGATCGGCAGCTTCATTCTCGTGGGACTGGCCCTGTTCGGCGGCGCCACCACCCAGCAGGTCGGGCTTTTGACCACGACCGTCACCAATTCCAGCTTCCTCACCGGGCTTTACGTCATCTTCGTTCCGGTCATCGCCGTCATCCTTTACCGGCGTCATCCCCACTGGATCGTCTGGCCCTGCGCCCTGATGATGCTGGGCGGCATATTCCTGCTCTCCGGCGGCGCGTTCGAGACGCTGACGCGGGGCGATATTCTCAGCATCATCTGCGCCTTCTTCTGGGCGATCCAGATCACGCTCGCCGGCCGTTTCGTTTCCGAAAGCGAGCGTCCACTTGCGCTCTCCTGCACCCAGTTTGCGGTTTGCTCTCTTTTGAGTTGCATGATCGGGGTGTTCTTCGAACCCATCAGCCTGGCTTCGATAGAGGCGTCGATGGCGGAAATTCTCTATGTCGGCCTTGTTTCCTCCGGCCTCGCCTTCGTGCTGCAGGTCATCGGCCAGCGTTACACGACGGCGCCGCAGGCTGCGATATTCCTGTCCTCAGAGGCGCTTTTCGGCGCTTTGCTGGCCTCGGTTTTCCTGAAGGAGACCATTTCAAATGCCGGCTATATCGGCTGCCTGATCATTTTCGTCGCCATATTGATCGTCGAACTGGTGCCGGAACTGACGCGAAAGCGGCAAAAATCCATGGCTGGAGCGGCCTGACGCCAAAAGAACGTATTTTTCTCATTCGCTGAAAAATCAGGGTTCGATATTCAAATTTTGCCCGGAAAACCAAAGGCGAACGGCAATTATTTCATCAATAATCGATTATGCGGAAAAAATATGCGATTCCACGCAGTAATTCTACCGCAGGTTTTTTATCTGACAAAAAGCCCGTGAAAACTTTTGCTTGCCAATTTTCGATAAACGCATCACTCTACCGCGGTTCGGGCAATTTGCGAGCATGGGAAGGCCTATAAATTTGCGCACTGGGGACGCTATAAACCTCGGGCGGTGGGACGAAAAACGTTGGATGAGAACGCCATTACTTCCCGCTGTGAAGGTCCTTTTTCTCAATAGTCAAGAACTGCCTGCCAACGCCCTCGCGGGGCAAAACTGTAATGCTGCCTGTAGCTGAACGCGGGCAGAGCGAAAAGGACCTGATGCATGGCCGAAACTGGCACCGTAAAATTCTTCAATACAGACAAAGGCTTCGGCTTCATCAAGCCAGACAATGGTGGCGCTGATATCTTTGTTCACATCTCTGCTGTACAGGCTTCTGGCCTGTCCGGACTTTCAGAAAATCAGAAAGTGAGCTTCGACACGGAACCGGATCGTCGCGGCAAGGGCCCGAAGGCAGTCAATCTGCAGATTGCTGGCTGACCCTAAAACGGCTTTCTTTTCTAGTTGAAGCCCGGCAGGAATGCCGGGTTTTTTTGTGCCTGCCCGACGCGGGCAGGCGTCACAACACGGGAAACTCAGATACCCTTGAGATAAGGATTGGTCCGCCGCTCCTCTCCAAGCCGGCCGCCGGGACCGTGACCGCAGATGAAACCGACATCATCTCCGAGCGGCAGAAGCTTGTCTCGAATGGACGCCATCAATTGTTCATGGTTTCCACCGGGCAGATCCGTACGGCCGACCGACCCCGCAAACAGCACATCGCCGACATGGACGAACTGCTGGTCGCGATTATAATAGATGACATGGCCAGGGGCGTGGCCCGGGCAATGATAGACCTCGAAGACATGATCCCCGAAAGAGACCTTGTCACCCTCCTTCAACCATTGGTCCGGCAGGACGTTGCGAAGACCGGTGATCCCGTATTTTTCGGCCTGCGTCTCGATCCTTTCGAGCAACGGCCGGTCGTCCTCGTGCGGGCCAATGACCGGTAAAGAGAGCTTTTCGCGCAATTCTTCAGCGCCACCGGCATGATCAAGATGCCCATGCGTCAGCCAGATTTCCTTGAGCGTGATGTCGTTTTCGGAAACCACCTGGAGAATGACGTCCACATCCCCGCCGGGATCAACGACGACACCTTCCTTTGTGTCCTGATCGAAGAGAATGGTGCAGTTCTGCTCGAACGGCGTGACCGGGATAATGCCCGCCTGTAACTTTCCCATTTCCCGTATCTCCCTGTCTGACAAATCCTGCCTCCTATAGCCCGCGACCGGTTTCGACACAATGGCGACGGAAACCAATCGCCTCCCAACGGTTTTAATGGCTCTAAAAATCAGATTTAATTTCAACAGGATAAAGGATAAACGCGGGCGAGTTTCAGGAGCCCGCCGCGAAAAATGTGGAACGCCCGGAAGGCTGCGACGTTGTAGCTCCAGTCTTGAAAGGAGTGAGACACATGGACAAGACGCTTAAAATGCTCATGGCTGGCGGCGCTTTCGCCCTGATGGCCGGTTATGCAAACGCCGCCATGGTCGCCACCACCGCATCGGACATTTCCGTTCGTTCAGGCCCGGGTGAGGACTATCCCGAACTCGGCCTCGCCACCCGTGGCAGCAACGCGGTTCTGGACGGCTGCATGGAAGGCAGCAGCTGGTGCCGTATCGAAGTCAACGGCTTGCGTGGTTGGGCACATGCCGATTATCTGAACGTCATGTATGAAGGTTCTCCGGTCATTCTCGAGCAGCGACGCACGGATATCGAAGTGCCGGTCGTGACATATGAGAAAACCGCGAGCGTGCAGGCCGAACCCAATCCCGGCGATCCGAATCTCGGCCGTGTTGGTGATGTGGACATTACCCCGCCCGAAGCGGTCATCACCTACATGGACGAGCACCCTGCGGACACCGTCACCTTTGATGGTGACGTTGTGGTTGGCACCACCCTGCCCTCCGACACCCGGCTGGTCGAAGTACCCGACTACCAGTACCGTTATGTCCGGGTGAACGACGTGCCGGTTCTGGTCGAACCGTCGACACACCGGATTGTCTACGTCTACCAGTAGGCCAGCCGGCATTCATCAGGCCGGATAGATGGCATCAAACCATTGAAGAGCGCGGGCATTCCGCGCTCTTTTCTATTTGCGGTAAAGGTCGGTCAGGATTCCAGTTGCACCCGCACCCGCAGCATATTATCCACCGCAACAGAAAATGATCGGCGGCATTCTCCCGAGCGGACGCATTTTCGGCTATGTTTACAGAATATTGGCGCATCGACGCATGTCAGCCGCAGAATATGAAGGAACCGCAGTGCCACCGCAATCGCTCAAAACCGCAGCCGCCAGGCAGACACCGGCACTCCCGAAGGTTGACGACGGCAAGATCGACTTCGATACGATCGAGGCGCTGTTCTTCGCCTATCGCGATTTCGTCTCCGATCCCGACGTCATTCTGTCAAAACTGGAATATGGCCGGGCGCACCACCGCGTCGTCTATTTCGTCAGCAGACAGCCCGGCATGACGGTCGCGGATTTGCTCGACACCTTGCAGATCACCAAACAAAGCCTCGCCCGCGTGCTCAAGCAATTGATCGACGACGGCTATATCCGCCAGATGGCAGGCCCGGAAGACCGCCGCCAGCGCAGGCTCTATCCGACGCTGACAGGCCGAGAACTGGCGCTGGCGCTGAGCGAGCCGCAATCGCGCCGCATTGACCGCGCGCTGGAAGGCTTGGGGCCCGAGGCCCGGGCCTGCGTGCGCCAGTTCCTGGCGCAGATGCGCAGCCCGACAACCCCGGAAGGCGATTGATCATGGCGACAGCGACGACAAAACGCCCGCCGGCTGATGACGACGCCGCCCATCTCCTGATTGTTGATGACGACGCCCGCATCCGCGATCTCCTGCAGCGCTTTCTCGGCGACAAGGGATACCGCATCTCCGTGGCCGCAGATGCAGCCGAAGCCCGGCGCAAGATGCTGGGCATCCGTTTCGACCTCCTCATCCTCGATGTGATGATGCCGGGGGAAAACGGATTGTCGCTCACCCGCTCTCTGAACGAAAACAAATCCGTGCCGGTCATCCTCCTGACCGCCCGCTCGGAAGCGGATTCCCGTATCGCGGGACTGGAAGCGGGCGCGGACGATTATCTGGCCAAACCCTTCGATCCGCGTGAGCTTGTGCTGCGTATCAACAATATCCTGCGGCGCAACACGTCGCCCGATACGCCCAAGATCGAACAGATCATGTTCGGCCCCTACAGCTTCTCCATTCCCAAAAAGGAATTGCGGCGCGGCCCAGAAACGATCCGCCTCACGGACCGGGAGCAGGAAATCATGCTGCTTTTCGCGCTGCGCGCCGGCGACACCATTCCGCGGCACGAACTGGTCGAGGCAGAATCCGAGGTGGGCGAGAGAACCATCGACGTGCAGATCAACCGTCTTCGCCGCAAGATCGAGGACGACCCTGCCAATCCGGTCTATCTGCAGACAGTCCGCGGCATCGGCTACCGGCTGAGTGTGGACTGACAAGCAATAGAGCGCCCGTGCACCTTTCAGACACACAAAGGGCGCTCTGACACGTTAAATCCTTGCATCGTCCCGTCGACAATCGGTTTCGTTTTTCGACAGGGCGCGGCACCAGCGAAAGGCGGGCTGACGGCATGGCGAGCCTCGATTTTCTCGGCACGGTCAGAAAAAGCGGCATAGCGAAAGCCTGGCGCACATCCGGCAGGTGGCTGCGCCACTGGTTGCCCACCGGGCTTTATACCCGTTCGCTGCTCATCATCATCCTGCCGATGATCCTGCTTCAGGCCGTGGTCGCGGCCGTCTTCATGGAGCGGCACTGGCAGCTGGTGACGGAACGCCTTTCCGCCGCCGTGACGCGCGACATTGCCGCAATCATCGAGCTTCTGCAAACCGACCCGGAAGAGGACGATTATCAGCGCGTCATCCGCATCGCCCGCGAAAGACTGGATCTCAGCGTCTATATCGAACCGAAGGCGGACCTGCCCGCTCCAAAACCCGAGCCGCTGTTTTCCATTCTCGACAGGATCCTCGCAGATCAATTGACCCAGCAGATCGGCAGGCCGTTCTGGATCGATACTTATGGCAATGGCTCGCTGGTTGAAATCCGCGTCCAGCTGGAAGACAAAACCCTGCGGGTCTTTACCAGCCGCAGCGCGGCCTACGCATCCAACACCCATATTTTCCTTGTCTGGATGGTCGGCGCGTCGCTGGTCCTGATCGCCATTTCCATTCTGTTCCTGCGCGGGCAGATAAAACCCATCGAATCGCTCGCCAAGGCGGCAGAGAATTTCGGCAGGGGACAAAAGGTCAGCGCTTACTCTCCGCGTGGTGCAGACGAGGTCCGGCGGGCGGGCCTTGCCTTCATATTGATGCGTGAACGCATCGAACGGCAGATGGAACAGCGCACCGCCATGCTGAACGGCGTCAGCCATGACCTGCGCACCATCCTCACCCGCTTCAAGCTGCAACTTGCCTTAGCGGGCGACAATCCGGACCTCGAAGGGTTGGACAAGGATGTCGAGGACATGCAGTCGATGCTGGAGGCCTATCTCACCTTCGCCCGCACGGACGTCGAGGAAGATGTCGGCACACTCGAGCTTCCGGCGCTTCTCGAAAAGATCGGCCATGATTTCGAGCTTCACGGCAAGACATTCAGCTACGAGCTCTATAATATCGAACGGATCATCGCGCGTCCGAATGCTCTTTCCCGCCTCGTCGCCAATCTGGCCGAAAATGCGCGCCGTTACGCCACCAATCTCCATATCGACATACGCAAGGCGCCACGCTCGATCATCATGACCTTCGATGATGACGGGCCGGGCATTCCGGAAGCCTCGCGCGAGGATGTCTTCAAGCCATTTTTCCGGCTGGATGAGGCGCGCAATCTCAACGCCTCGGGCACGGGACTTGGCCTCTCCATCGTGCGAGATATCGCCCGCAGCCATGGTGGAGACGTATCGCTGGATCAAAGCCCGATGGGCGGATTGCGGGTAATCGTCAAAATCCCGGCCTAGGCCATCCGAGCGAAGAGGGTAACGCGGTTCGCCTACCCCGTCATTCCACCTTGAGCTGGAATGACGGAAGCAACGTCAGCCTTCATAATCTTTGTGCTGCGCGCCGTGCCCTATCAGCACATTTTCTCGCCATTCGGCACCGGCCGCTCCACGGCGGCAAGCACGATGTCGCCATTGCCATCGGCAAAACCCAGGGTCAGAACCTCAGAGCGGAACGGGCCAATCTGGCGCGGCGGGAAATTCACCACGCCCAGAACCTGTCGGCCAACAAGGCTTTCCAGCGTATAATGCACGGTGATTTGCGCGGAAGATTTCTTGATGCCGATCTCAGGCCCGAAATCGATCTTCACCTTGAACGCCGGCTTGCGCGCTTCGGGAAAAGGCTCTGCCTCAATGATCGTGCCGACACGAATATCGACCCTCTCGAAATCGGCATAGGAAATTTCGCCGCTCATGCCCCGCCCCTTTAACCCGCCAGTTCTTCGGCGCGTGTTTTCGCCGCAGCGACCGCCTTGTCGAACAAGGGCTGCATACCGTCTTCGGCCATCAGCACCGAAAGCGCCGCCGCCGTCGTGCCGCCCGGGGATGTCACGTTCTGGCGCAGACGCGCGGCCTCATCGGAGGACTGGTGCAACAATTCGCCTGCACCGGCCACGGTTTCGCGTGCGAGACGCATGGCCACATCGGCCGGCAGACCGGCCTTGCGGCCCGCTTCCGCCATGCATTCCACCAGATAAAAGACATAGGCAGGACCACTTCCCGAAACGGCGGTCACCGCGTCTATATCACCTTCGGTCTCCACCCATTCTACCGGGCCGCTGACCTTCAGCAATCCGTCCACCACAGCCTTCAGCTCCGGCGTCACCAACTCATTGGCATAGGCCCCTGTTACGCCACGTCCCACCATGGCCGGCGTGTTGGGCATGGCCCGCACGGCGGCAACGGCACCGAAATGCGCAACGAAAGTGCCGATTGTGGTGCCGGCGGCGATCGAAACGACGACCGTATCCGGCCCCAGCAGGGGCTTGAGAGACGGCAAAACGACGTCCATCATCTGCGGCTTCACCGCGACGAACAGAATGCCCGCCTTGATGCCATCAGGGACACTTTCGCTGTGGGCGGCACCGGCTTCCGCAATCGTCGTCCGCATGGCATCGGAAGGGCGTGGATCGACGACAATCACCTGAGATCCCGGCACGCCCTTTTTCAGCCAGCCCGAAAGCAAAGCGCCGCCCATATTGCCCGCGCCGACGAGGACGAGCGGACCGGAAGCCTTGTACACCATCTTCACGCTTCTCCGACGGTCTCGAACATGACCGCTTCGATTGCACTTTTCGCATCCAGCCCCGACCAGACGACGAACTGGAATGCCTGGTAATATTGTTCGCAGGCCTCCAGCGCGCTGGAAAGCAGCACTTCAACCTGCTGATTGTTCGGTTCGGCGCCGCCAGCCAGCAGCAGCGACTGGCGGAAGATCACCACGTCTTCCTGCCGCCACAGATCGAAATGACCCATCAGCACCTGACCGTTGACCTGCGACAGCAGGCGAATGACTTCGTTGACGCGTTGATCGGGAACCTTGATGTCGAAGGCGCAGGCCAGATGCAGCGCCTCGAATTCCTCCATCCACGAAAAGGAAACGTGATAGTCGGCCCAGTGACCCGCCACCGTCATGGCGATCTCGTCTTCGCCCGAACGCTCGAACGACCAGTCGTTCGAGGCAGCGACAATCTCGATCATGTCCACGGGATTGGACTGACGCTCAATTTCAAATTCCATCAGGCTCATGCGGCACCTTCTCAGCCGGTATTGAATGTTCTGTTTTGAACGCCGGGCACAAAACGCACACACAAACCGGATTCAACACTTGAGACGATTGCCCGACACCAAAAGAGTTACACATTCACCCTGTCTGGAGCTTACCAGGTTCGTTTCGAATCATCATTTAAAATCAGTGTATAATGGCCGAGTCCTGCTGCCACCCCTTGGGGCCTATTTTTGCTTTTTGAGCAGTGGATATCTTCTCCCCCATCACCTCAGGCGAGATACATAAGCGACTCTGGCGATTGCGTTTTTTGGAAGTGTCCACAGGCCTCAAAAAATTCGCGGGCGGAGGCCGGTTTCGAACAACCGGGGACTATTTCGAGTTGCATGGCCCGCAAACAAAAAGTCCCGGAATCGCAGGCGATCCGGGACCCATCAGGAAAAAGCGCTAAAATCAGTCCTTTGCGGCCGAAAGCTTTGCTTCGAGGGCCTCGATTCGGGCGCGCAGCGCATCGTTTTCGTCACGCGCCTTGATGGCCATTTCGCGCACCGCGTCGAACTCCTCGCGCCGCACCACATCCAGGCTGTTCAGCCAGCGGTCCGCCTGCGCATGGAAAGCGGCCTCCGCTTCCTTGCGCACACCCTGCGCCGCGCCCGCCGCATCGGTCATCAGCTTGGCGAATTCATCCAGAAAACGATTGGTGCCTGTCGTGCTCATGGCGCTGTTCCTTCGTCGGTTCGGGGAGCATTCATTATCCCCGCTATTGATGCCTTTCAGGTAGGCACTCGACAGCCGCCTTGCAAGCGAAATCGAAAAATGACGGCCTTTCCCCGGGGCGCCCGGCATCGCAATCCGCTCACGAAGATTAGCCTTGACCGCCGCCTCGGCAATCGCCATTTTCCTTGGCGTCAGGGAGACCGGTGAGCATCATCGCCCGGCCCCTTGAGGCAATGGATCATTCTGTTGTCCGCCCAGCAACGATGACGGAATATACGGATTGATAGCCGCTCCCACCCAACTTGCCATCATGCCATTTCCCAATATCGATCCGATCGCGCTCTCCATCGGGCCTCTGGCGATCCATTGGTATGGCATTGCCTATGTCGCCGGCATCATGCTCGGCTGGTTTTATGCCCGCCGCCTCGCCCGTACGGATCGCCTCTGGCCGAATGACACCTCGCCGATCTCGGCGCAGCATCTTGACGACTTCATCCTGTGGGCGGCCGGCGGCATCGTCCTTGGCGGACGCATCGGCTACATCCTGTTTTACGATCTCGGAGCGGTCGCCGCCAATCCCATAAGGGCGCTGGAGATATGGAACGGCGGCATGTCGTTCCATGGCGGCCTCATCGGCACCACCATCGCCATGATCCTCTTTGCCCGCAAGAACGGCATCCCCGTCTGGAGCATGTTCGACGTCGTCGCCGCCGTCGCCCCCATCGGCCTGCTGTTCGGGCGCATCGCCAATTTCATCAATGGCGAATTGTGGGGCCGTATCGCCGACGTTCCATGGGCGGTCGTGTTTCCCACCGGCGGCCCGTTCGCGCGGCACCCGAGCCAGCTTTATGAAGCCGGCCTCGAAGGCCTCGTGCTTGTCGTCATTCTGGCAATCGCCATCTACGCCTTCAGGGCGCTGAAGACACCCGGCATCGTCACCGGCATCTTCGTCTGCGGTTACGCGCTGTCGCGCATCTTCGTGGAATTCTTCCGCGAGCCGGATGCCCAGATCGGTTATCTCGCCGGTAACTGGCTGACCATGGGCATGGTGCTTTCCACGCCGATGTTCCTTCTGGGCCTCTGGGCAGTCCTGCGCGCACGCAGCGCGAAAATAAGCGCCTAAGCGGTATGGCCTGCCATGACGACACCGCTTGCGCAACGCATCAAATCCCTTATCCGGCTCAACGGTCCGCTCAGCGTCACCGATTACTTCTCGCTTTGCCTCGCTGATCCCGAACACGGTTATTACAAGAGCCGCGAGCCCTTCGGCCGCTCGGGCGATTTCATCACCGCGCCGGAGGTCAGCCAGCTTTTCGGCGAAATGCTCGGCGTTTTCGTGGTCCATGCCTGGCAGCGCCATGGCGCGCCCGCGCAGACCCGGCTGGTGGAAATAGGCCCCGGCCGCGGTACGATGATGTCGGACATGCTGCGCGTCATCCGCCGCATCGCGCCGCCGCTCTACGAGACGATGCGGGTCCACCTGGTGGAGACCAGCCCTCGCCTTTCCGCCATCCAGAAGGAAACGCTTACCGCCCACGCCGACCGGCTGACATGGTATGAAAGCTTCGACGATGTGCCGGAAGGCTTCCTGCTCGTCGTCGCAAACGAGCTTTTCGATGCCATCCCGATCCGGCAATTCGTCAGGACGCCGCAGGGCTTTCGCGAACGCGTCGTCAGCCTCGATGTTAATGACGAACTCGTCTTCTCGACAGGCCTTGCCGGCATCGATCCGACGCTGCTGCCGCCCCTGCCCGAACGGCAGCCGGTCGGCACCATATTCGAAATCTCTCCCGCCCGTGAAGCCGTCATGACGGCGATCTGCCAGCGTCTGTCGATCCATGGCGGCACGGCGCTCGCCATCGATTACGGCCACCTGGTCGCCGGATTTGGTGACACATTGCAGGCGATGCGCGACCATGCCTTTGATCCGCCACTTGCCCATCCGGGGCAAGCGGATCTCACCAGCCATGTCGATTTCGAAAGCCTCGTCAGAACTGCCGAGGCAACCGGTGTGCATGTCAATGGCACCTTGAGACAGGGCGACTTTCTTTATGGTCTCGGCCTCAAGGAGCGGGCAGCTGCGCTTGCCGCAAAGGCGACACCCGACCAGACGCTTGAAATCGCCGAAGCCGTAAACCGTCTCGCCGGCGAAGGCGCCGGCAAGATGGGGGAACTTTTCAAGGTCATCGCCGTTTCAAGTCCCGCGCTCCATCTCCTGCCGTTTCGCGCGGTGGATTGACAGCGCAATCACCTCTGGGCCAACATCGCCGCGACACACGAAGCAGGCACACTGCATCACACGCGCCGCGCAACGAAGCGGCAACAGGAAACATCTCGCTTGACCCATCCCACTGGCCAAAGGCGATATTCTCCAAGGAACTCCCGCACCATGCAGAACGACACCTTGCCGCTCCCGATCCAGAGCCCCCTGCTCGCCGCCTTCAGTGAAAACCGCGTCCGTCACGGTTTTTTCACCCGGCAGGGCGGCGTCTCCGAGGGTCTTTATCAGGGTCTGAATGCCGGCCTTGGCTCGAATGACGAGCCGGAGCTGGTGCAGGAAAACCGCCGGCGTGTCACGCAATGGTTCGGCCTGTCCCCGGAACGCCTCGCCACCGTACATCAGGTCCATTCCCCTGATGTCCTCGTGGTTGATGAAAGCTATGACGGCAGCCGCCCGCAGGCCGATGCGATGGTGACGTCGACGCCGGGCTTCGTACTTGGCGTGCTGAGCGCCGATTGCGGCCCGATCCTCTTTGCCGATGCGGAAGCCGGTGTCGTGGGCGCCGCCCATGCCGGCTGGAAGGGCGCCCTCTTCGGCGTGCTCGAAAACACCATCGAGACCATGGTAAAACTGGGCGCCAACCGCGACCGCATCGCCGCCTCGCTTGGCCCTTCCATCAGCCAGGCGAATTACGAGGTCGGACCGGAATATAAGGCCCGCTTCACCGATTTCGATCCCGCCTATGCGGACTACTTCACCGCCTCCGAAAAAGACGGCCACGCCCTGTTCGACCTCAAGCAGTTTACGGTGGACCGTCTGGTCAAAACGGGTGTGCGGGCGGAAAATCTCGGCCTCTGCACCTATCCCGACGAAGAACGTTTCTATTCCTACCGCCGCACGACCCACAGAGCCGAGCCCGATTACGGGCGGCAGATTTCCGCAATCGCAATTCTGGAGGACTAAATGGCCCTGCACTTCGAGCTCTCGGAATTCGATGCCCGCCGCGAACGGCTGATTGCGAAGATGGCGGAAGAGAAGCTGGACGCCATGCTGCTTTTCGCGCAGGAAAGCATGTACTGGCTGACCGGTTACGACACTTTCGGCTATTGTTTCTTCCAGACACTGGTGGTCAAGTCGGACGGCTCGATGACGCTTCTGACCCGTTCGGCGGATCTGCGTCAGGCCCGCAATACCTCGACCATCGAAAATATTCTCATCTGGGTCGACCGGCCCAATGCCGACCCCACGCTCGATCTTAAAAACCTCCTGAGCGATCTCGACCTGCTCGGCGCCAAGATCGGCGTTGAATACGACACCCACGGCATGACCGGGCGCGTCGCCCGCCTGCTGGACAACCAGCTTGCCAGCTTCTGCCAGATGATCGACGCCTCCTATCTGGTCAGCACCCTGCGGCTCGTCAAAAGTCCCGCCGAGATCGCCTATGCCAGAAGGGCCGGCCAATTAGCGGATGCGGCTCTGGACGCAGCCCTGGAACTCATCAAGCCGGGTGCCGACGAAGCCTCCATCCTTGCAGCGATGCAGGGTGCGGTTCTGGGCGGCGGCGGCGACTATCCTGCCAATGAATTCATCATCGGCTCCGGCGCGGATGCGCTTTTGTGCCGTTACAAGGCCGGCCGCCGCAGGCTCGACGACAAGGATCAGCTGACACTGGAATGGGCTGGCGTTAGCGCCCATTACCATGCCGCCATGATGCGCACTGTGGTGATCGGCGAACAGGATTTCCGCCAGAAGGAGCTTTACAGCGCCTGCCTGCAAAACCTCACCGCCATCGAGGAAGTATTGCAGCCGGGCAAGACCTTTGGCGATGTCTTCGACGTGCATGCCCGCGTCATGGACGAACGCGGCTTGACCCGCCACCGGCTGAATTCCTGCGGTTATTCGCTGGGCGCACGTTTCTCCCCTTCCTGGATGGAGCACCAGATGTTCCACACCGGTAATCCGCAGGAGATAACCAGCGACATGACGCTGTTCGTGCACATGATCGTGATGGACTCCGATTCCGGCACGGCGATGACGCTCGGCCAGACCTATCTGACCACGGACGGCGCTCCCGAGCCGCTCTCACGCCATAGTCTCGATCTTCTCACAGCTTAAATCGCCACCGGGTTTGACAGAGCGGGAAAACCGGCCCTACATTGCCGCCACCTTGGGCAAGAAGGAGCGGAACATGAGAGGGAACATCGCATGAGCCGGAAGGGGTTAGGCCCCCTTTTCCCAGCCCTCGTCGTCCCGGCGCTGGTGCTGGGCCTGTCGGCCTGCAACACGACAGAGGCGCTGACGCCGCAGGTGGATGTCGGCCACAACGGCTCACAATCGGGCCCGGTGACACAGGGCGATCTCGACCAGATGGCCGCCGCCGCCGACCGCGCGCCCGCCGGCGCTCCGGCAACGGCGTCTTCCGTGCCCGCTTATGCACCGCAGAATTCCCTGCAGGCGCAGGCACAGGCGCTTTCCAACGGCAGCCAATATGGCGAGCCTCTCAGCCAAAGCCAGCCACCCGCCCAATCCTTGCCTGCCAGCCAATCGCAGCCGGCGCAGCAGACGGCAGCGCTGACCCCCGCCGCTTCCTCCGGCAACACCATCCGTTTCCTGCCGATCATCGGCGCCCCCGTTCAGGCCGTCACGCCGCTTTCGCGTCAGCTGGGGGCCGAGGCACGGGCAAAGGGACTGACAATCCGCGCGTCCAACGACAATTCGGCTGAGAACATCCTGAAGGGATATTTCTCCGCCTTCGCCGATGGCGGCAAGGTCAATGTCATCTATGTCTGGGATGTGCTGGACGCCAATGGCGTTAGGCTTCACCGCCTGCAGGGGCAGGAAACGGTAGCCGCCAGGGGTAGCGATCCATGGGCCGCCGTGACCGACAGGGTCATGCAGGATATCGCCGCAAAAACGCTGAACGACTATTCGTCATGGAAGCAGTCTCAACGCGGATGAGGTGAAACGACGGGAGAAGTCACAGAGATTTCACGAAAATCATTGCGAAAGCGCGGAGTCCTCTTGCAATCGGAAGCAACAGCGCTATTAAGGCGCGCATGGCAACAAGGCGTATCCGGCAAAGGCTTTTCGGCCGGATGTTCCTCCCCTTGAACGACGCTTGGTTACGGCAAACACTTTTCCGTGGCGCAAGGCGATGGCATGGAAACAGGCGGCCGCAATGAAGGTTTTCGCAGGCAATTCGAACCGGCACCTTGCCGAAGCGATCTGCAAGTATCTCAACGTTCCCTTGGGAAATGCCACCGTAAAGCGGTTTGCTGACCAGGAAATTTTCGTAGAAATCAGTGAAAATGTGCGCGGCGAGGACGTTTTCCTCGTCCAGTCCACATCGTTTCCGGCAAACGATCATCTGATGGAACTGCTCATCATGATCGATGCCATGCGCCGCTCCTCGGCAAAGCGCATCACAGCGGTGCTTCCCTATTTCGGTTACGCCCGCCAGGACCGCAAGGCCGGCCCCCGCACTCCGATTTCCGCCAAACTCGTTGCCAATCTGATTACCGAAGCCGGCGCCGACCGCGTTCTCACCCTTGATCTCCATGCCGGCCAGATCCAGGGTTTCTTCGATATCCCCACCGACAATCTCTTCGCAGCGCCCATCCTGGCCCGCGATGTTAAGGACCACTACGACACCAACAACGTCATGGTTGTTTCGCCCGACGTCGGCGGCGTTGTCCGCGCCCGTGCGCTGGCCAAGCGCCTCGACTGTCTGCTGGCCATCGTTGACAAGCGCCGTGACCGTCCGGGCGAATCCGAAGTCATGAACGTCATCGGCGATGTTTCCGGCAAGGACTGCATCCTCATCGACGATATCGTCGATTCCGGCGGCACGCTCTGCAATGCGGCGGAAGCACTTCTCAAGAAGGGCGCCACCAGCGTCACCGCCTATATCACCCACGGCGTGCTTTCCGGCGGCGCGGTTGCCCGCGTTGCCTCCTCGAAGCTGCGCGAACTCGTCATCACCGACAGCATCCAGCCGACCACCGCCGTCCAGTCAGCGCATAATATCCGCGTGGTCAGCACAGCCGGTCTGCTCGGCGAAGCGATCAACCGCACAGCGCAGGAACAGTCGGTTTCCGGCCTGTTCGACTGATACGCTCTCGGTCCCTGTATGCTCGGGCCTGTCCCGAGCATCTCCAACCTATTGATTTTGCGCGACGCTGGCGGATCCTCGGCACAAAGACCGAGGATGACGTCGAGTATGGAGACAGGGTCGTCAACACCCTGAACGTCCGCTAAATACAAACGCCTTTCAAGCAAACGCATGAAATGTTTGATCAAGGCGACGCTGGATATAGCGGTGTTCCACCTAACAACGCGTGTCCCTGAAGGACAAGGCTTACCCTCCTCCCCGAAAACCCGCGCAAGCGTCCAGGGCACCAGCAGCAACTACGCTTGATTGCCGCTCAGGACGATGCCGTCCCCGCACCTGGAGGCCCTTGCAGGCGTGTGGCGGCAGCCTTGATTTTCGGCCACCAGCGCCGGAAGCGGGCACGGACGGCATGGCTGCCATTGCGCCACAGGCTGATTGCGTCGGCTGTCACGGCATCGCCGGTAAACACTTGGCGGTGGCGGGAGATCGCCAGCACCCGGTAGAGAAACAGCGTTGTCAGGGCCGAAAACAGAACCGACATCACCACATCGCTGAGGAAATGCCCGCCGGCTGCAATGCGCAGACCTGACATGAGGATTGTCGCGCCGGCGGCGGCGCTGCCCGTGACAAACCGCCCGCGCCAATGCAGGCGATGCCAGACCAGCACACAGAGCGGCAGGAAAAAACTCGCGATGAGTGCGGTTTCCCCAGAGGAAAACGAACAGTTCGAATAACACTGCGTACTGAACTGGAACGGCGGCGTGAAAAGTTGCTGCCCGCCAAAATCGCTGACGCTGAATGGCCGGGCACGGCCAATATTGGCTTTCAGCACCCCGTTCACCAGCAGCCCGGCGCAGAGAACCACAGGCCCCCACAGAAAGGCCCAGACCCGCCAGCCCGTACGCTGCAAAGCGCCCAGCCGGATATTGCCGATAAAGACGATGAAGGCCAGAAGAGCGGCGAGTTCCGTCAGCTCGCGCAATGTGTCGCGAAGCCATTCGGGAAGTGGCTCGCGACCTGCCCACAGACGCCCTTCGGGAGAAAAGAACAGCGACGAGACCGCAAGATCGATCGACGGGAAGGTCGCGAACAGGATAACGAGCGCCAATGTGGCGAACATCACCCAGATCGTGATCCGCATATGCGAGAGATCATCGTCCATTGGCGCTCCCCGGGATGCATTGCGGGAGCAGGCGCCAGATTCCGATTTCCCTGCCTTCCAGAAAACCCGGCCCGGCAACCCATCGGGAAAGCGGCGCCTCACCGGCAAGGCAAGCCGGCAGGGCATCCGAAATCGCCAGAAATACCGGAGTTTTCGCCTCGCCGGATTTCAGCGGATAAAGAAGGGCATAGTGGCTGGAAGGAACACCGGTTTCCGGCAGCGCCCGCAGCATGATCCCCTTCTCGTCCCGCAGCTGATAAAAAAGCTCGGCCAGAATGGAACGATCAGAGGCAACGATGGCGTCCGCCCCCGCCTCACGCGCCCGCGCAAAACCTGTAGACACCAGCTCGGAGCGGCCAAGATACCGCTTCATCGCCAGCTCACCGCTCGGCAGGCGCAATTCGGTTCCGGCAATCGTCATCACCGGCAAAGCGATGGCAACGATGCCGCCGAGCACAAGGGTGGAAATGGTAAGCCAGCGCCGGGATGCCAGGACGGGCACCGCCAGAAGCACGCCCGCCGCATAGGCCCCCACCGCCCAATTGGCAAGCGCCCGCGACATCAGCCCCTGTGCCGTTATCAACAGCACGATCGGCACCGAAAGGGCAACCAGCGCCCGGGTTTCAGCACTCTTCGCGCGGAAGGTCGCGATGATCATGGCGACGAAGACGAAAGGCCCGACAACGCCCGCCTGCGAGAAGAAAAATTCAAGCGCCGGGCCGATTTTCAGCTGAACGCCGTGCCAGTTCGCATTATCTGCCGTGTGGCGCGCCGTCATGAAATCATGGGCCGCATTCCACCACAGATTGGGAGCGATGACGGCGACGCAAACAAGGGCGGCGATGCCCGCGTCACGCAGCCGGATGCGCCAAGCCTCGCAAAGCCAGCCGGCGGCGATGAAACAGGGCAGGAAATAGATCATTGCATATTTCGACATCAGGCCGAGGCCGAAACAGAGACCGAGAGCAAGACCCCAGCCCACCGCCGGTTTGCCCGCGCTTCGGGCCAACGCCAGCTTGCTCACGCAGATCATCGACAGCACGATGAACAGCATCATCGGCGTATCGGTCGAGATCAGCAGGCTGCCGAGCGTCACGGCGGGCAATGTCAGATAGATGACCGCAGCCAGCGACGCGAGCCTGACATCATAGATCATGCGCCCGAGTACAAGAATGGCCGCTGCCACCACACCATGGACCACGGGTGCGGCAAGCCGCACCTGGAATGTGCCCTCGCCGCCGCCCAGAATGCTGAATGCGCGAATGAGCCAGCCGATCAGGGGTGGCTTGGAATAGGCGCCAAGCGCCATCTCGCGGCCCCATAACCAATATTGCGCCTCGTCGACGAAGAGGTCAGTCCGGTTGAGGGCAAGACCGAGGATGCGCAGCACCGTCACAAGCACGATTGCCGCAAGCGCAAGCGTCATCCATCGGCGCTGCTCGCTTGCCTGTAGATGGGGCAACGCCGCCACATCATGCATGCTGGCGGCGTTCTGCATGGATCAACCAGAGATTACGGGCATAGATGAAGAGGCCGGACGCCTGCCCCATGACGAAAACCGGGTCGCGGCGCCAGACGGCATAGGACAGGAGCACCAGACCGCCGAGAACGGAGAAATACCAGAAGGCCACCGGTATGACCGAACGGTTCGCCCGTTCCGACGAAATCCATTGAACCAGAAAACGCATGGTGAACAGCATCTGACCCATGAAGCCGATGCAGACCCAGAGAAATTCCTTCCAGCTGTCCACATGCAGCATGGACCATAAGGCCGGTGTATTCACGGCGATGTCTCCGTTTTGAAAGTTTCAGCCCAGCTTGCCCGCTTGCGCCGCCGCAACAGCCAGGCAACGCCGATCAGATCGTGGATGCCCACAAGCGCGCGACCGATATTGGTGTAGTGGGAATTGCCATGCAGGCGCGCTCGATGCGTGACGTCGACATGGGCGACCTGCCAGCCGTCACGGTTGAACAGCGCCGGGAAATAGCGGTGGTGATGGTCGAAATAGGGCAAGGCGAGATAGGCGTCGCGGCGGAAGGCCTTGAGGCCGCAGCCGGTGTCCCGCGTGCCGTCCTTCAATATCCGCGCCCTCAAGCCATTGGCGAAGCGGGAGGAAAGGCGCTTTCCAAGTGTGTCGCGCCGGCCGACGCGCTGGCCGGCCACGAGCCCGAGCCGGCTCGGGGCACTGGCGGTAAGAAGGGGTGCGAGAAGTGCCGGCAGATTGTCCGGCGGGTTCTGCCCGTCTCCGTCAAGCATGCAGATGATCGGTGCACGCGCCGCCTGCACACCGCTATGGATTGCCGCCGATTGCCCGCCCTGACGGTCGTGCCTGACCAGCCGCAACATGGGATAACGCCCGCCAAGCGAAAGTGCGACATCCGCCGTGCGGTCGAAGGACGCGTCATCCACCACGACGATCTCGAACCGGCCGACCGGCTGACAGGCGGCCACAATCTCCGCCACGAGTGTTTCGACACTGGCTTCTTCATTGTGCATGGGCACGACAACGGCGAAATCCGGGGTCGGTCTCAAGGTGGCTCCGTCATATCCGTCTGCGCGAGTTCCGCAAACATCGTCGATAGTGGCGGGAGAAGGAGCGCGAAAAGCTTGCATGAATATGAACAGCCGTTGAACTTCGCACGGTATGCGCCCGTTCTGTTTCAGTTTTATTACGGGTTACCACGCCTCCGGGGTCGACAATTTTCTCGCGGTATGCGGGAAATAATCATACAATTCTCCGGCTCCTTAACGCGACCGTAAACAATTGTTGCGACGCTGCGGCAACGTTTTTTTGGGGGGAGGAAACAGGATGCCGGGTGCAAATCCGACTGCTGTCAAAGCTAAATCATTGTCTATAAAAGCCAAATTCGCAGCGCTCGTCACGGGCGCGACGCTGGTTTCATGCCTTTCGGTAGGGCTGCTGTCATATGAGATGGGCAAGTCCGGCCTGATCGACGCCAGCGAAATCAGGCTCGAAACGGTTGCAGGAAATCAGTCCAAGCAGCTTGATGCCTATACGCTGCGCGTCGAACAAAGCATTTCCGAGCTGTCGCAGAATGCCGCGATCGCACAGGCGCTGGAAACCATGACCACCGTTGTGCCGACGGAAAAGGAAGCGATCATCCAGGCCTTCCGCCGCGAAAACGTATCCGAGGAAGAGCGCGCCTCCTTCAGCGGCGAAGGATTGCGGCTGCTTTACGCCATCCGTCACGCGACAATCAACGCGGCCATTGCCAGCGTCTGGCGCAACACCCGGGTCAGCGACATCTATGTGATCGACAAGGCCGGTCTCATTATCTATTCCGTGACCAAGGGCAAAAACTTCCTGACCAATGTGTCGGAACCGCAAAACAGCACGATCAAGGAATTGTTCGACCGTATCGAAGCGGGCAAGGATGGCGTCGTCAGCACCACCGGGTTCGGCGTTGGCGGCGCTAATGATTCTGCCTTGGTCGGCATGCCGCTCGCGGTCTCGAACTGGGGCCAGCTGCAGCGCAAGGGTGCTGTCATCATGCGCATTTCACCCGATCGGATCGGCGCGGTGGTCACCCCCGAGGAAACAGGCAAGTCGATCGATGACGCCGTTCTTCTGAGCGCGGAAGGCAAGCTGCGGGCAGGCGTTCTTTCAGCCGGCGCCGATGCCGCCGTTTCCGAAAGCCTTGTGGCCCTTTCGAACACCAGCGAAGCCGGAACGGTGATGGCGCAGACGCCTGCGGGCAACATCTTCTACGCCTATCGCCCGGTCTCCGTCTTCGGACAGAAGCATCTTCTGGCGATCGGTCAGCAGGAAAGCAAGGTTCTCGCCGCCGCCAACGATCTGGCCTTCTGGGCGACGCTGGCAACGCTGGCGGTCCTTGCCGTCATGACGCTCGTGGGCATCTTCGTTTCCGCCAGCCTGACCAAGCCGCTGACCGGCCTCGCCGGGCTGATGGAGCGCCTGAACGGCGGTGAAAACGATATCGAAATCAAGGCGGTCTCCCGTGGCGACGAGATTGGCACCATGGCGCGCGCTTTGGAATCCTTCCGCCAGGGTATTCTCGACAAGCAGCACATGGAAGCCGAGTCCCATCGCAAGAGCGAGGAGCTGGACGAGGAACGCGCCCAGCGCGAAATGGAAAAGGCAAGAAGCGCCAGGGAACTGGAAGAGGCCGTCGATGCCCTTGCAACCGGTCTCGCCAATCTTGCGGCTGGCAGGCTCGATCTTCGCATCGAAAAATCCTTCGTGCCGTCGCTCGACCATCTGCGCATCGACTTCAACAACTCCATCGCCGGGCTGGACGCGACGATCTCCAGCATCGGCGAAAGCGCCAATGCCATCCGCTCCGGCTCCGGCGAACTGAAAAGCGCCTCGGAAGACCTGTCGCGCCGCACGGAACGCCAGGCTGCGGCACTTGAAGAAGCCGCAGCGGCACTCGGAGACATGACGCAGGCCGTCAATGTCTCCCTGTCACGCTGCAACGTCGCCGTCGAGGCAACGGCGGGCACGATGCAGGACGCCCATAAATCCACGGCTGTCGTGAAGGAAGCAATCGTCGCCATGGAACGCATCGAGACCTCATCGGCCAAGATCCGCCAGATCATCGACGTCATCGACCAGATCGCCTTCCAGACCAATCTGCTGGCGCTGAATGCCGGTGTGGAAGCCGCCCGCGCCGGCGAGGCCGGCAAGGGCTTTGCGGTCGTGGCGCAGGAGGTTCGGGAACTCGCCCAGAAATCGGCGGCCGCCGCGCGTGACATCACGACGCTGATCGCCACGTCCGCAGGTGACGTGGAAAGCGGCGTGGCCCTGGTGCTGAAGACCGGCGAAAGCCTCGAGCAGATCCAGAAACGCATCCAGTCGGTCAACGACCAGATCGGCGAAATCGCCACGGCGTCGCGCGAACAGTCCGGCCGCCTCAGCGAAATCAATGCCTCCGTCAACGAACTCGACCATGTCACCCAGCAGAATGCGGCGATGGTGGAGGAAACGACGGCTGCGGCCTTCTCGCTGGCGAACGAGGCGGATGGTCTGACCGAGCAGGTGGGACAGTTCTCGGTGGGCGAAGCCCGCCAAAGGGACCAGCGCTACGCGGCCTGATCGGCACAAAAGAGCAAGGATGACGGAGGAAAGGTTTTCCGCTCCCCATCATCAAAAAAGGCCGGAGGCAGAACCTCCGGCCTTTTATTTTGCCTGAACACCCGATCCGGGCTCCCAGGGGCCGAGACCCCTGGGAACACGCCGGCTTGATCATGATGATCCGTCGCCGGCTTCCGGGGAGGAACTCAGAAGAAGCCGACCTTGTTCGGGCTGTAGGATACGAGCAGGTTCTTGGTCTGCTGGTAGTGATCGAGCATCATCTTGTGGGTCTCACGACCGATGCCCGACTGCTTGTAACCGCCGAAAGCCGCACCCGCCGGATAGACGTGGTAGCAGTTCGTCCACACACGGCCCGCTTCGATGCCCCTGCCCGCCCGATAGGCGACATTGGTATCGCGGCTCCAGACCCCAGCACCCAGACCGTAAACCGTGTCATTGGCGATTTCGAGCGCTTCCTCCACCGTCTTGAAGGTGGTGACGGAAACAACCGGGCCAAAGATTTCCTCCTGGAAAATCCGCATCTTGTTGTTGCCTTCGAAGACCGTCGGCTGGATGTAATATCCGTCCTTCAGGTCGCCGGTCAGCGTCTTGCGGTCGCCGCCGGTCAGAACCCTTGCGCCTTCCTTCTTGCCGATATCAAGATAGCTCATGATCTTGTCGAACTGTTCCTGCGAGGCCTGTGCGCCAAGCATGGTCGACGGATTGAGCGGATCGTCCTGGCTGATGGCCTGAACCCGCTTGATCGCCTTCTCCATGAAGCGGTCATAGATCGATTCATGCACCAGCGCACGCGAGGGGCATGTGCAGACCTCACCCTGGTTGAGCGCGAAGAAGGCAAAACCTTCAAGCGCCTTGTCGAGGAAGGCGTCGTCTTCGTTCATCACATCGGCAAAGAAGATGTTCGGCGACTTGCCGCCCAGTTCCAGCGTGATGTTGGTGACGTTGTCAGCCGCATAACGCATGATTTCCTTGCCGACCGAGGTGGAGCCGGTAAAGGCGATCTTGGCGATGCGATTGCTCTGCGCCAGCGGCTTGCCGGCTTCAAGACCGGTACCATTGACGATGTTGAGAACGCCGGGCGGCAGCAGGTCTTCGATAAGCTCCATGACGACGAGAATGGAGGCAGGCGTCTGTTCCGCCGGCTTCAGCACGACGCAATTGCCGGCGGCAAGAGCGGGCGCGAGTTTCCAGGCGGCCATCAGGATCGGGAAGTTCCACGGTATGATCTGACCGACGACGCCGAGCGGTTCATGGAAATGATAGGCGACCGTGTCGTTGTCGATTTCGCCGATCGTGCCTTCCTGTGCGCGGATGCAGCCCGCGAAATAACGGAAATGGTCGATCGTCAGCGGAATATCCGCATTGGTCGTTTCACGCAACGGCTTGCCGTTATCCCAGGTTTCGGCCCGCGCGATGAGGTCGAGATTGTCCTCGATACGCTGGGCGATCTTGAGCAGGATGTTGGAGCGTTCCGTAACGCTCGTCTTGCCCCATTTTTCCCGTGCCTTGTGGGCCGCATCCAGTGCGAACTCGATGTCGGCCGCATCCGAGCGCGGAACCTCGCAGATCTTGTGACCCGTCACCGGTGACAGATTGTCCATGTAACGGCCGGATTTCGGCTCCACCCATTTACCACCGATGTAATTGCCGTATTTCAGCTTGAAGGGCGCTTCGCCGGCTTTCTGCTGAACCTGAATATTCATGATTTCATCCTCCCTGATGAAAACGATCCGCGACGGACCGCATGGGAGAAAGGTGGGCCTAGATGGCGGCGGCCGGTAGTGGGGCGTCGTGGTTCCGCATCGCACATTGTCTCACATCTGCGACAAACCCGCACGACAGATCGGTTTAGCGGCAAATGAGGCCGGTTTCTGCGTGAAATGAGGCCTGAACTCGGTCTGAAACCTCTATTTCAAGGGTTCTGCCCTCAGTGCACGGCAAGCTTCTTCATCTTGCGGTGAAGCGTCGCCCGGCTGATGCCGAGCAGGGATGCGGCCTGCGTGACATTGCCATTCGTGCGGGAAAGAACGCGGCGCAACGCCGAACGCTCCGCTTCCGCAAGATCGGAACCGCCATCGTGACGCTGTTCCTGCAAAACATCCGAAGCCGGCACCCCCTGCGCGATGGCATGGTCATCGAGCTTCAGCGCCAGACGCGCCGCACGTGTCGCCCCCAGAACAAGATCGTCCTGATCCACGGCAAGCAGCGAAAGAGCCGCGCCAAAGCTCGTCGGCACCACAACGATGCGTGCGCCGGGAAAGGCGCGGCGGAAAAGATTGCCCTCGATGCGCTGCGCCGCATCCCTCACCGCCTGGGTGACGAAGGAGAAGGTCATCTCATTGATGTCGTCGCGGCAGGTGGAGATATCGAGCGCACCCGTCACCCTGCCCGTGTGGTCGCGGATGGGTGCCGTGGTGCAGCAGAGTTCCGTATTGGATGTGAAAAAATGCTGATCGCGATAAACCACCACCGAACGCTCGTCGACAAGCGCCGTACCGATACCGTTGGTGCCAACGCTTGCCTCGCTCCAGACCGCACCGGACCAAAGGCCGAGCGCACGGAAATCGCGATCGTCACCGGCGGCACCGCGCCGTTCCAGCGCAACACCCTGCGCATCGGTCAAAAGCAGGCAGCAGCCGGACTTGCCGACGCTGTGGAAAATACGGTCGAGCTCGTCGCTGCTTTCGGCGATCAGCCCGGCAGAGCTTTCGCGGGCGCGGCGAAATTCGAACTCGCTGAGGAAGATCGGCTTGCGGTTTTCCTCTGGCGCAAGACGATGCTTGACCATGCAGCGGCGCCATGAGGCGATGATCGGGGAACTTGCGGCTGCGGAACGCTGGCGTGCTGTTTCATACACGCGTTCTGCATGGGCGATGTCTGTCGGCATTCGCTCCTCCCAAAGCTTTTCGGCGATGGTGCGCTGGAAGCGTTCCCGTTTCAACTAAAAACTTCGCGACCGGCATTCCTCGGCGCAACCGCGGGCTGCGCCGGACAATCAGACAGCCTTGAAGTAACGCCGCCCTGTGGTGATTTTCGGCTCGTCTTCCACCGTCAGGAAAGTATCGTCCACAAGATTGGCGATGGAGGTCAGCGGCCCGGGTCTGCCGAAGAAGAAGCCCTGCACCTGCAGGCAGCCTTCCCGTCGCAGGAATTCGATATGGGCCTTGGTCTCCACCCCTTCCGCAAGCACGGGAATATTGAGGCTGTGCGCCAGAATGAGCGTCGAGCGGACAATCGCCTCCGACTGTACGTTGGTCGACAGGCCATCGATGAAGGCACGGTCGATCTTGATCTTGTCGAAAGGGAAGCTTTGCAGGGTCGACAGGGAGGAATAGCCGGTGCCGTAGTCATCCATGGCGATTTTGACGCCAAGCGCCTTGAGCTTGCGGATGGTGACGAGCGCATGGCGATGGTCGGCGATAATGCTGCCTTCCGTGATTTCCAGTTCCAGCCTTTCCGGCGCAAGCCCGGTATCGGCGAGAATTCTCTCGACCTTCTCGGGAAAATCATTATCCGCAAGCTGCTGCGGCGCGACATTGACAGCGATGGAAAGCGATTTCTTCCAGAGAGCCGCCTGCGCACAGGCTTCACGCAGAACCCATTCGCCCAGATCGACGATGAAGCCGGTCTGTTCGGCGATCGGAATAAATTCGGCAGGCGAGACCATGCCGCGCTCCGGATGGTTCCAGCGCAAAAGCGCCTCAAAACCGACGATACTGCCGCTCCTCGTATCGTTCTGCTGCTGGTAATAAAGCTCAAACTCATTACTGGCGAGGCCGCTGCGCATGGCAATCGCCAAGACGTTACGCGCGCGGGCCGCCTCGTCCATGGACTTATCGTAGAAGCAGATCGTATCCGAAGTCCCGCTTTTCGCGCGGTACATGGCGACATCGGCCTGCGCCATCAGCGTATCGGCATCGATGGCACTGGTATTGCGCACCGATATGCCCACGCTCGCGCCCACGCAGAATGTCTGCCCGTTCCATTCGACCGGCTTGCTGATCTGTTCGATCAGTCGCTGGGCAAATTCCGCGCCATCGGCACGGGTGTAATAGGAATGGGTCATAGCCACGAACTCGTCACCGCCCATACGGGCCAGAAACTCGCCGGCCTTCAGGACAGAACTCGCCCGGTCGGCAATGGCGCGCAGCACGGCATCGCCCGCGGCATGGCCATGCACGTCATTGATTTCCTTGAAACGGTCGAGATCGATGGAGAGGAGCGCCGTATGCGCCCCCATGGAGAGATAGCGCGTGCGGCGATTGAGATGCTCAATGAACGCCGCCCGGTTGGGAATGCCCGTCAGCGGATCATGCAGCGAAAGATGGCGATAGCGGGCAACCGCCTGCTGGGTGGACTGGGCATCGATGACATAGGTGGAAAGCCCGAGCGCCAGAAGCAGAAGCGTCACCGCGATGGCGCCGCCACCCATGACGGCCGGCGGCAGGAGATTTTCCGGAATGACGATGCGCGGATCAAACGCAAAGGACATCGAGGCCATGCCGGTATAGTGCATCGAGGCGATGGCAAGGATGAGAAAGGTTACCGCGCTGTACTGGCAGAACCAGTTGACCGGGCGCGCGACGCGATTGATTGCAATGGCGCCCAGCACCGCTCCCAGCACCAGCGAGGCGATGACATAGCCCTGGTTCCAGAAAATCATGCCCTGAACATTGTAGGCAGCCATGCCGGTATAGTGCATGGCGGCAATGCCGAGGCCGAGTATCAACCCGCCCGCTTCCACCAGCACGCTGCGCCCGCCATAGGCTGAAATGCCGAAACCCGCCGTTGTGGTTACAATGGCGATAAGCAGCGACAGTCCCGTCAGATAGGGATCATAACCGACATCGCCGGCAGCGACATAACCCAGCATTGCCACGAAATGGGTTGTCCATATCGCCGCACCGCCGTTCACGCCCGCCAGAAACAGCCAGTTGATCTTCTGCACGCCCGTTGCCAGACGCGCCCTTGAAAAAAGACGTATGGTAACGAAGCTTCCCAGCATGCAGACGAAGACCGCTGCGGCGGTATATCGATAGTCGTGATCGACGGCGAGGCATTGCAGAACTTTGAGCATTGTCATCTACACAATTGGAATTCCGGGATGCTTTATCATTTGCCAAGTTTGCAGCGGGTTTATATGCATGGATAAGCATAGATTAAACTTTTCACCACATGCTTGAATTAGAATAATCTAATTAAATCAAGGCATGATATTCCGGCGAGAGACGCGGCCCTTGTCTTTATGTGCCGTTTGTATTATAGCGCCCGCACCCGTGTAGACACCCTTGGAGGCAACGCGGGCGGGATGGCTTCAAAGCCTCTCCAGTTCAGGCCGCTTCGTTCGGCGTGAACTCTCCATATAACCTCGAAAGGAATTGCCATGAGCAAAGAATCGTATGAGCTCAAGGCCGAGGCGCGCGAACGAGTTGGTAAGGGGTCCTCTCGTGAACTTCGCCGCAACGGTTTGATTCCCGCTGTCATCTATGGTGACAAGCAGGCCCCCATTTCGATCGCCCTGTCGACCAACGAAGTCACCAAGCGTATCCACGCTGGCGGTTTCATGACGACGGTTGCGATCATCGACGTCGACGGCAAGAAGATCAAGGTTCTCCCGAAGGATTACCAGCTTGATCCGGTCCGCGACTTCACCATGCATGTCGACTTCCTGCGCGTTTCGGGCAACACGCTCGTCAACGTTGAAGTTCCGGTTCACTTCGTCAACGAAGAAAAGTCGGACATCAAGATCGGCGGCGTTCTGAACATCGTTCGTCACACGGTGGAATTCCACTGCCCGGCCAACGACATTCCGGAATTCATCACGGTTGATCTCTCTGGTCTGAAGATCGGTGACAACGTTCACATTTCGAATGTGAAGCTGCCGAAGAACATCACCCCTGTGATCGCCGACCGTGACTTCACGATCGCAACGATCGTCGCTCCGGCTGGCGGCGTTGCAGAAGAAACGGCTGAAGAAGCTTCCGAATAATAATCGGCGGCCGCAAGGCCGGACAGCTCCAGACATTTAAGCCCGTTCCGTTTTCGGAACGGGCTTTTTAGTTTTTATGAACTTTAAAGACAGAAACCCTTCTGCCCCGTGCATGATGCCGGACCTGTTTCAGCGTCGATTAACAATTCCATGAAACGATACCCCTGCGCTGTCATGAAAACACCGGACGGGTAGAAAATGGCGCGCAGCAATTCAGGGGCAAGGGTAACTGCAATAGAACATGGCTCATTCCGTCGAAAGCCGCTTCATCGCGATTGTTTCCGGCGCACTTCTTACAGTGGTCGCTCCGCTATTCACGCTTTTGCTGACGCTCTCCTATCACGAGGCTATTCGCAGCCAGCGCAATCACCTTGAAATTCTGCTGTCGACAAATGCCCAGGCGCTTGCCCGCCCCCTGTGGGATCTCGACGACGACACGATAAACCAGATTACCGGGACCCTCGTTTCCGACCCCATGATCAAGATGGTCGAGGTCAAGGACACCTCCGGCCAGCTCGACATCGTTCAGACAGCCGGCAGCGACATCATTCAGGACGCCTCGTCGACGACGCGCGACGTCGCCTACAAAACCACCAAGGGCTCCGTCAAGGTCGGGCAGCTGACGATCTATTATGACGATGTCAGCCTTTTGACCTCTCTCAGCCGCACCGAATTGTCGTTCATCACGATTTTCATCCTTGCCATTCTCACCATTGTGCTGGCGGCCATTGCCGGTAACCGCTTCATGGTCATCCGCCCGCTGATGCGGCTTGCAGCCGCCATTGAGGCGACCCGGCGCCTCGGCTCGCGTCACCACGTCGACTGGCGGTCGAAGGACGAGATCGGCAGGCTGGCGAAGAGCTTCAACGAGATGCAGACCCAGCTCGAAAAGGAAGAGCTGGAGATCAAGAACGCCCATGAGCGGAAGACGGAAATCTACAACCGGACGCCCGCCATGCTGTTCTCGCTCGACAGGCACGACCGCATCGCCGCCGTCAGCGACTATTGGGTGCAGGCGACGGGTTACGACCGCGCGAAGATACTCGGCCTGAATTTCGCCGATCTCATCCACCCGGATGATCGCTCCCTGTTCCAGAAACGCAAGGCTGCCCAGCAGTCACCAGACGCCGCGCATACCGGCATCACCGTCCGCTTCCATTGCATGGATGGCGACGTCATGGACGCGCTCATCCTCGAAAAAGCCCTCGATTCCGGCGATGCCACACAGCAGAGCACATGTCTCTGCGTCATGACTGATGTGACCGAGCTGCGCCAGTCGGAAAAGCGCAACCGCCAGCAGGCCATTTCCGACCATCTGACCGGCCTTTTCAATCGCCAGGGTTTTGAGGCGATCCTCGACCTGCAGATTCGCGATGCGGACCGGAACGGCAGCGAACTGGCTTGCCTGTTCATCGACCTCGATCGGTTCAAGGCCATCAACGACAATCTCGGCCATGCGGCGGGCGACGCGGTTCTGCGGGAATTCACAATGAAGCTCGAGCCGCTGCTGACGCCGCTCGACAGCGCCTCCCGCCTGGGCGGCGACGAATTTGCCATTCTGCTTGCCGGCGACAAGGTGGAAGAGCGCGCCCTGCAGTTCTGCGAACGCGTCTGCACCATGCTGGACACACCCTTCGAGATCGAGAACAACAGCATCCGTCTCAGCGCCAGTATCGGCATGGCGGTCTATCCTCTGCACGCTTCCAGCGCCTCGGAGCTTTTGCAGAATGCCGACATGGCCATGTATACCCGCAAAAGAACCGGCAAGAACGGTTCGCAGGTCTTCGACAGCTCGATCATGGACCGGGCGCGCGAGCATGCGGAACTGGAACGGGATATAGCGCAGGCGCTCTCCGACGACTGGTTCGAGGCTTATTTCCAGCCGATTCAGGACCTTGCAAGCGGCCGAACGGCGGGTTTCGAGGCGCTTTTGCGCCTCAACCACCCGGAAAAGGGTCTGCTCTCCCCTGCCGCCATCATCAGCCTTGCGGAGGAAAACGGCACGATCCACCGCATCGGCAACGTCATCCTCGATCAGTCGATCGCCAATCTCGCACGGCTGTCGCGCCTGCCGGGTATGGAGCAGACATATGTGGCGGTGAATTTTTCACCGTTGCAGTTCGAGCCGGGATTGCCGACGCGTATCGCCGGCGTGCTGCATCGGCACGGCATTCTCCCCAAACGGCTGGTCATCGAGATCACCGAAGCTGTGATCATGAAGGACGACCCGCAAATCCGGGCGATCCTCAACGCCATTCATCAGCTGGGCTGCCGCATCGCACTGGACGATTTCGGAACAGGTTACTCGTCGCTCAGCTATCTCAGCCGTTTTCCGGTCGATATCGTCAAGATTGACCAGTCTTTCACCCGCTCGATCTGCGACGACACGATGGAGATAAGACAGCGCAACCGCATGCTTGTGGAGGGCATCGCCGCCATCTCCCACAAGATGAACTGCGCCGTCATCGCCGAAGGCGTTGAGACGGAAGAGCAGAAGGAGCTTCTGACGGCGATAGGCGCGGATTACGGACAGGGCTACCTGTTTGCACGTCCGCAACCCATCGGAAGACTGATGGATGCATTGGACGCGGCTTCCGGCGCAAGCCACCCCGCGGCGCGACAAGCCTGAGCCGGTGGGAGCAACGATGAGATTGATCCGCTTCTGTCTGATCTTTCTTGCTCTCGCCAATCCGGCCTGTGCGGCCAAGCTTTTCCTGACGACCGAGGTCTATCCGCCTTACAATATGCAGGCCGGCGACGGCAGCGTGCGGGGCGTCTATATCGACCAGCTCAAGATCGTGCTTGAGGAAACCGGCACGGATTACGAAGTCGCCGTCATGCCCTGGGCACGGGCAATCGCCATGGCAACAACGCAGCCCATGCATTGTGTCTTCGCTGCGGCAAGAACCGCCGAACGTGAAAAGCTCTTCAAATGGGTCTCGCCGATCCACAGCGACCGCAATATTCTTGTGGCGCGTCGCGAGGCGGATATCGATGTTTCAAGCCTTGAGGACGCCAAGAAATACCGGGTCGGCACCCAGCGCGGCGACTATACCGAAAGCCTTCTAGAAAGGCTCGGTTTCCCGCAGGTCGACGTCGGCGCGGACTTCCAGATCACGCTTCATAAGTTGAGAGTTGGAAGAATCGACCTGATGCCCATGTCGGAAAGCACCTTCAAAAGCCTGCCGGCAGATACATTCAAGGAAGTGATAACCTTCACGCGGCAACAGCTGGGTCTTGCATGCAATAAAAGCGTTCCCGACGCAGTGATCGCGAAATTGCAGGCCCGGCTGGACAGGCTGATCGCCGATGGAACACAGCAGCGCATATTCGACCGCTACAATCTCGTCAGCCCCTGAACATCGCCCAACAACGCGAAAATCCATAAAAAGATTGACAGGCAGCGGATTTCGGGGTGGTGACAACAGCATCGTCAGGCAAAACGCGGACATGCCCCATGAAGATCATCGCAGGACTCGGTAATCCCGGCTCGCAATATGCGGGAAACCGCCACAATATCGGTTTCATGGCCGTCGATGCGCTACAGCGCCTGCCCTCCTTCTCGCCCTGGGCGAGAAAGTTCAAGGCGGAGATTTCCGAAGGCGAGATCGGCGGCGAGAAAGTTCTGCTGATGAAGCCGCTTACCTATATGAACCTTTCCGGCGAATCCGTCGGCGAGGCGATGCGCTTCTTCAAGCTCACGCCGGCGGACATCATCGCCATCCATGACGAACTCGATCTCCCCGCCGGCCGCGCACGCATCAAGACCGGCGGTGGCCACGGCGGCCATAACGGCCTGAAATCGCTCGATGCCCATTGCGGCAAGGAATATCGCCGCCTGCGTCTCGGCATCGGCCATCCCGGCGACAAGGAGCGCGTGCATGGCCATGTGCTCGGCGATTTCGCCAAGGCCGACCGTGTCTGGCTGGAGCCACTCTTGGACGCCATTGCCGACAATGCCGCCATGCTGGTGAAGGCGGAGGATTCGCAGCTGATGAACAAGCTGGCGCTGGCCACCGGCAGCAAGCCGGAAACGGAAAAACCTGCAAAGGCGGCCAAACCCGCCGCACAGTCCCACATCCATCAGGCCCGCAACAGCGCCCAGCCGAAAAAGCTGCCTGAAACCGGACCCATGGCCGAAATGCTGAAGCGGATGTTCGGCAAGAAGGACTAGGTTTCGCATGTCTTCAGCAACCGTCGTCCTGCAAGAAGCAAGCTCCACAGATCTGCCCGGCCTGCTTGAACTTTATCGGGCGCTCAATCCGTCTGACCCGCAATTGACGGCACAAGAGGCAAGAGCCGCTTTCACCGCAATGCTCGGCCAGCCCGGCCTCACCGTGTTTCTGGCAACCGAGGCCGGAGAACCGGTCGCGACCGCCACGCTTCTGGTCGTTCCGAACCTGACACGCGCCGCCCGCCCCTATGCCCTCATCGAAAACGTGGTGACGCTGGAAAGCCATCGCGGCCGCGGATATGGCCGCGCGGTGGTGCGCCATGCCATCGAAGCCGCTTTTGCCGCAAATTGCTACAAGGTGATGCTGCTGACCGGCCGACAGCATCCCGAGGTTCACGCCTTTTACGAAAGCTGCGGCTTTGTCCAGAACAAGACCGGTTTCCAGATCCGGCAGGATTGACGCTCACTCCTCCGGTTCGGTGGTGAACATCAGCGGAAAACCCGCCTCCTTGCCAAGATCGGTCGCCTCCTTGGCCTTTGTCTCGGCAATGTCGCGCTCGCAGACGACGACGACTGCGCTGCCGAAGCGATGCGCCGTCATCATGACGCGGCGGCCGGTGTCCTCGCTCATGCGGAACACGGCTTTCAGCACCACGGTTACGAATTCGCGCGGCGTATAATCGTCATTCAGCAGGATGACCTTGTAAAGTTTCGGCCGTTCCAGCTTGACTTTCGGTTTCGGTTTGAGATCGACAGGACTGTCACTCATCATTGTCGCCCGTAATTGTCACTCAGATATTGCGCATGGGGAAATCCCCATTGATGACGAAAGATCGGTCGCTCGACCGGCGCATATTGCGCCGCAACCGCAGCATCGACAAGCCCGGCATGTCGCCCGCGCGAAATTCCGCACCATTCGCAGCGCTTTGCCCGCCCAAATCGGCCCACGGGCTTGACCTTGCCCTGCCCTTTCCTCAAAAGGCTCCTCAACGAATTCTTTCAAACGGACAGGTTTCAAGCCATGGGCTTCAAATGCGGTATCGTTGGATTGCCAAATGTCGGCAAGTCCACCCTCTTCAACGCGCTGACGAAAACGGCCGCCGCGCAGGCCGCCAACTATCCCTTCTGCACCATCGAGCCCAACACCGGCGAAGTGGCCGTGCCGGACCCGCGCATGCAGCAGCTTGCAGCCATCGCCGGCTCGAAGGAAATCATTCCAACCCGCATTTCCTTCGTGGACATTGCAGGCCTGGTGCGCGGCGCGTCGAAGGGTGAAGGTCTCGGCAACAAGTTCCTGGCCAATATCCGCGAAGTCGATGCCGTCGTGCATGTCCTGCGCTGCTTCGAAGACGACGATATCACCCATGTGGAAGGCCGCATCAATCCGGTCGGCGATGCCGACACGATCGAGACGGAGCTGATGCTCGCCGACCTCGAAAGCCTGGAACGCCGCGTCGAGCAGACCCGCAAGCGCGCCAGCAGCAAGGACAAGGAATCCCTCGCCCAGCTGCCTGTCATGGAAGCCGTCATCGCGCTGCTCAACGACGGAAAGCCGGCACGCCTGCTTTTGAAGACGCTGGCGGCCGAGGAGATCGAAATCCTCAAGGGCCTCAACCTTCTGACGTCGCACCCGGTGCTTTATGTCTGCAACGTCTCGGAAGCCGATGCATCGTCCGGTAACGAGCACACTGAGGCCGTTGCGGCGATGGCAAAGCAACAGGGCGCCGAATGCGTGATCATCTCGGCGGCAATCGAAGCCGAAGTCGCGCAGCTTCCCGCCGATGAAGCCGAAGAATTCCTCTCGGCGCTGGGGCTTACCGAAGCGGGTCTCGACCGGCTGATCCGCGCCGGCTATCACCTGCTCGACCTCATCACCTATTTCACCGTCGGCCCGAAGGAAACCCGCGCCTGGACGATCGTGCGCGGCACCAAGGCCCCCGCCGCAGCCGGCGTCATCCATACCGATTTCGAACGCGGCTTCATCCGCGCCTTCACCATCAGCTTTGACGACTACATCGCCTACAAGGGCGAAGTCGGCGCCAAGGAAGCCGGCAAGGGGCGCGACGAAGGCAAGGAATATGTCGTTCAGGACGGCGACGTCATCCATTTCCGCTTCAATACCTGATCTGGAGCGGAGCCTGCTTGCGGTCAGGTCACTTCCTTTGAAGGCGATAAGTGGGCGCAGATCTGGCCGCTTGTTTCTTCTCCCCGCCGGGGAGAAGGTGGCCCGAAGGGTCGGATGAGGGGGCACCCTCCCCCGAATATCTCGACGCTCGCCCCCTCATCCCGCTGCCGCGACCTTCTCCCCGGCGGGGAGAAGGCGAAAGACGCGCCCACTCGCGCCACAACATATCCCTGCTCCGCGTCGCATCCTAGATTTGACCTTTACGTAAAGGGAAAAATCATTTTAGATGCCAGCGATATTGACTGTGCGAAGGGAGGAAACCATGGCGCCGGTCGCGACATATGCCTACGAAGATTTTTCCGCAGGGCGGGAATTTCCGCTTGGACCGCAATCGATTTCCGCGGAACAAATCATCGCTTTTGCCAGTGAGTTTGACCCCCAGCCCATGCATCTTTCAGAAGAGGCGGGCCGGCAGAGCATTCTCGGCGGACTGGCAGCTTCCGGCTGGCACACCTGCAGCCTGCTGATGCGGATGATGGCGGACAGCTACATCTCCGATTCCACCTCGCAGGGCAGCCCCGGCATTGATTATGTCGACTGGAAGAAACCGGTCCTGGCGGGAGATACGCTCTCGGGAAAATCCATCGTGCTGGAACAGCGCACCTCTGGCTCCCGCCCCGGTATCGGCCTCGTGAGATTCCGTCACGAACTCTATAATCAACGTGGCGTTCTGGTATCGCACGGAGAAAACACCGTGATGTTCCGCATGCGCGCGGATGGAGGCGTTGCAGCATGAGACTGGCAGAACTCTCTCCCATCGGCGAACGCGTCACCCTCGACACGCTGCATTTTTCCGCCGAAGACATCGTCCGTTTCGCCCGCGATTTTGATCCGCAGCCCTTTCATCTCGATGCCGAAGCAGCAAAGGAAAGCGTTTTCGGCGCGCTATGCGCCTCCGGCTGGCACACCGGCGCGGGCTGGATGAAATGTTTTCTTTCCCATTGGGCGAAAGAGGTCAAAAGACTGAAACAACAGGGTCTTGAACCGCCGAAACTTGGCCCCTCCCCCGGCTTTCGTGAACTGAAATGGAAGAAACCGGTATTTGCCGGCGACGATGTAACCTATTTCGTCACCCTGCTTGAGACCCGCCCGCTGGAAACCCGCGCCGGCATCTGGCTCAACACCACTTTCAATGAGGGTGTGAACCAGTCGGGAGAGACCGTGCTGACCTTCCGCAGCGGAGTTCTGGAATTCGAATAGGTGCTGGCCGACATCACTCCGCCGCGATACCTTCGAAACAGGAATCGCGGTTGGCAGGTCAATATGGATGATATTCTCGAAGGTTATGCTGCGGCAGCGACACCGGAGCTGATTTCCAGATTCGACAATCTGGACTGCGGGGAGATTTACGCACCCGTCATCGATCTCCTGCCAGCGACACCGTGCCGGATCGCGGATATCGGCACCGGCACCGGGCGCGACGCCGCCTGGTTTGCCGCGCAGGGCCATGATGTTCTGGCCGTGGAGCCGGTTGAAGAGCTTCGTGAACCCGGCATTCGATTACATCCATCGGACAGAATAACGTGGCTGGATGACGCTTTGCCCGCACTGGCGAAAGCTCGCCGCTACGGCGTCTTCGATCTGGTTGCCCTGTGCGGCGTCTGGCACCACATCGATTACGGGGCGAGGCAGACGGCAATGCAAAGCCTCTCGGAAATGACGGCGATGGGCGGATTGCTGATCATGTCGCTGCGTCACGGCCCCGCACCCGCAGGCCGCCGCGCCTTCAGCATTTCACCGGCGGAAACCATAGACCACGCCGCCCGCCTCGGCTTCACCCTGATCAGACAGGTGGATGTTGGCTCTATTCAGGCGGGAAACCGCGCCCTGGGTGTTCGCTGGACATGGATTGCCCTGCGAAAGACCAGTTAAAAGAGCGGGCTGCCGCAGCAGCCCTGACCCGTTCTTTCGGCCTCAATGGCCTGAGAACTCCACCAGTGTCCGCACCTCGACACCGAGGTCTTCCAGCTTCTTGCGCCCACCGAGATCAGGCAGATCGATGACGAAGCAGGCGGAGACGATTTCCGCCCCCATCTGCCGCAACAGCTTCACCGCGCCTTCGGCGGTGCCGCCGGTCGCAATCAGGTCATCGACAAGAATGACCTTCTCGCCGGGCTGCACGGCATCCACATGCATTTCCATTTCATCGACGCCGTATTCGAGGCTATAAGCGACGCGCACAGTGGTGTGCGGCAGCTTGCCCTTCTTGCGGATCGGCACGAAACCGGCCGAAAGCTGATGCGCCACCGCTCCGCCCAGAATGAAGCCGCGTGCTTCCATGCCGGCGATCTTGTCGATCTTCGTGCCCGCATAGGGCTGCACAAGCTCGTCCACCGCCCGGCGGAAAGCGCGCGGATTGCCGAGCAGCGTCGTGATGTCCCGGAAGATGATGCCCGGCTTCGGATAGTCGGGAATGGAGCGGATGGCAGCGGAAAGCTCCGAAGCGATAACGGTCATGGTATTTCCAGTTACAATGGGAAATGGATCAGAAGGTTCGGGGCACCCTATCAACTTGGCGGCTGCGGACCAACTAAAAAGGGACCGACGACCGTCAGCGCGCGATGCCACTGGCAGATATCGGGATGCGGATCACCGTCATGACATCCCTCAACACATGAAAAGGCCCCCAGGGTAAGACCATGGGGGCCAGTGATTGCAGCCATTTAAAACCGGCTCAATGTTCCTTGCGGGCGTAGACCGATTTCTTGGTGAGATAGATCAGCGCCGTGAAGATGAACAGGAACACCATGACCATGAAGCCGGTGCGCTTGCGCTGTTCCAGATGCGGCTCTGCGGCCCACATCAGGAATGCCGACACGTCCTTGGAATATTGATCCACGGTCTGCGGCGCACCGTCATCATAGGTGACCTGATCGGCACTGATCGGCGGCGCCATCTTCAGCGCCACGGCGCTGACGAAATACGGGTTGAAATGCGTGCCTTCCGACACTTCAACGCCGGCAGGTGCATCCTGATATCCGGTCAGCAGCGCATGGATGTAATCCGGGCCGCCTTCCTGATAACCGCCGATAATGGGGATCATGTCGATGATGAATTGCGGGAACCCGCGTTCAACACCGCGTGCCTTGGCAAGCAGCGACATGTCGGGCGGGGCGGCTCCGCCATTGGCGGCGGCTGCCGCCTCATGGTTCGGGAACGGCGAGGGGAAATGATCGGAAGGCACGGCCTTGCGATTATACATTTCGCCTTCGGCATTCGGCCCGTCCTGCACTTCATATTCAGCGGCGAAAGCCTTCACCTGCTCTTCCGAATAACCGAGATCCCCGAGCGTGCGGAAAGAAACAAGGCTCATCGAATGGCAGGCGGAGCAGACTTCCTTGTAGACCTTGAGGCCACGCTGCAGCTGGCCCTTGTCGTATTTGCCGAAAGGTCCGGCAAAGGACCAGCTCTGCTCCTCGGGCTTGATGACCGGGAAGTGACCGCCGGCAATCGCGTGTTCCGTCTTGGTGGCGAGATCATGGCTCTCCTCCGCCGCAAAAGCGGCGGCGGAACAGCCAATGGCGGCGATAAGCGCGATGCTCGTGAGAAGCGTCTTCATTGTCGTCATCCTTCCTTCGCGCTCAGATCTGGGCAGCCGCTGGCGCGGCACCCTTCTTGGCGGCGTTCTTTTCAAGAACGGCCTCGGTAATCGAATTCGGAATACGCCGCGGCGTTTCGACCAGACCGAGGATCGGCATGATGACGAGGAAGAACCCGAAATAATAGAACGTACCGAGCTGGGAAAAGCCGACGTAGTTACCTTTGATATCGCCTCCGAATATCAGGCCGATCAGGCCGCTACCTTCCGCAGGGCGCGAACCCAGCCAGCCGAGCACGATGGCGTTGACCACGAACAGCCAGAAGAACATCTTGTACCAGGGACGATAGACGGCGGAGCGAACCTTCGACGTATCGAGCCAGGGCAGGAAGAACAGCACGATGATCGCGCCGAACATCACGAGAACGCCACCGAGCTTGGAATCGATCGGCCCGATGTTGACGGTAACGGCGCGCAGCATCGCGTAGAACGGCAGGTAATACCATTCCGGCACGATATGCGCCGGCGTCTTCAGCGGGTCCGCCATGATGTAGTTATCAGGGTGGCCGAGGAAGTTCGGCATGTAGAAGATGAACCACGCATAAGCGATCAGGAACACCGAAACGCCGAGCGCATCCTTCAGCGTCGCATAGGGCGTGAAGGGAACCGTGTCGGTCTTGCTCTTCACTTCCACACCGGTCGGGTTGGTCTGGCCGGTCACATGCAGCGCCCAGATGTGCAGGATGACGACACCCGCGATCATGAAGGGCAGCAGGTAATGCAGCGCAAAGAAGCGGTTGAGCGTCGGATTGTCCACCGCAAAGCCGCCGAGCAGGAACTGCTGGATCCATTCACCCACGAGCGGGAAAGCCGTGAAGAAGCCGGTGATGACGGTGGCGCCCCAGAAGGACATCTGGCCCCAGGGCAGAACGTAGCCCATGAAACCCGTCGCCATCATCAAAAGATAGATCACGCAGCCGAGAATCCAGAGGATTTCGCGCGGCGCCTTGTAGGAGCCGTAATAGAGGCCACGGGCGATGTGCAGGTAAACCGCGATGAAGAAGAAGGACGCACCGTTGGCATGCATGTAGCGCAGCAGCCAGCCATGATTGACGTCACGCATGATCTTTTCGACGGAATTGAAGGCAACCGTCGTTTCCGCAGCATAATGCATGGCAAGCACGACGCCGGTGAGGATCTGCACGATCAGCATCACCGAAAGCATCGCACCGAAGGTATAGGCGTAGTTCAGGTTACGCGGGACAGGATAGGCAACGAAGCTGTCATAGATCAAGCGCGGCAAGGGAAGCCGCGAATCGATCCACCTCTCGATGCCGGTGGACGGCTGATAACTGGAATGGCCACTCATGAATATCTGTCCCCTTATCCGATCTTGATCACGGTATCGGATGTGAATGCAAATGTCGGGATGGCGAGGTTCTGCGGCGCCGGACCCTTACGTATGCGGCCCGCCGTATCGTAGTGCGAGCCATGGCAGGGACAGAACCACCCGCCGAAATCGCCGGCCTGGCCGAGCGGAACACAACCGAGATGGGTACAGGAACCGACCATGACGATCCAGTTCTCCTTGCCCTGCCCGGCGGAACGGTCGATATCCGTCGCCTGCGCGTCTGCGGCAATATTGGCATTGCGTGCCACCGGATCCTTGAGATCACCAAGAGCGACGGCCTTGGCTTCCTCGATTTCCTTTTCCGTGCGGTTACGGATGAAGATCGGCTTGCCGCGCCACTTCACGGTGAGTGACATGCCCGGCTCGACCGCCGCCACATCCACCTCGATGGAGGCGAGCGCCAGCGTCGATGCGTCTGGGCGCATCTGGTCGATAAAGGGCCATGCGACGGCGGCGGCACCGACGGCGCCCGCCATTCCGGTTACTAGATATAGAAAATCGCGACGGGTCGGTTCACCCGAGGCGTCGTGATTGGTTACGTGCTCGCTCACCGCTACACCATCCTCTGCGCTGTTTTTGCCGTAAATCGCATGAGTCCTCCCGCTATGATTTGATCCAAGACAAACTCCGTCCCATCGTCTCGGTCATTCTCGCGGCGTTTGAGAAACCGCGTCATTCTGTTTGATCGCAAAATATTGACTGACTTGGCAAGAGCAAAGCACACAAAGCTGCCGTAATTCTGCCTGAGGGGCCCGATTTGTTTCTCATTTTTTCACAAGGCTTGGCAGGCGGGCAACATTGTGCGCACCCCGGCGCCGTGTTAGGAGACGCGAAGGGAGAGCTTGGAAAGCAGGGATTCGGATGACGGCGAAGCTCGCTTGCATGGTCTCCACCGTGGTGGCTGCCGTTCTTTTTATCGCCAGCCTGCGTTATGTGACCGATTTCTGGCTTTTAGCCTTCGTCACAAGCTTTCAGCTTCACATCGCCATTGCCTGTATCCTGCTGTCATGCCTGATATTCTGGCTCACGCGTGACGCGATTTCCGCTGTTCTGGTCGTCTGGTCGCTTGCGCTCGCCATCCATGCCGTGGCCATGCTCATGGAATTTTCCACCTCCGCCACCGCTGCACCCGGGGCCAAGCCCTTTCGACTATTGTCCTTCAACGTGCTGATGGACAATGCCGCCAATGCGGATGCGATTGCCGATACAATCCTCGAATCGGGCGCCGATGCGGTCTATCTGTTCGAGGCGACGGCGCTGCAATCGGTTCTGCCGCGCCTGCAGCAAACCTACCCATACAGGCTCGGCTGCTTTTCCGGCACGCCGACCTGCGACCTGTTGATCCTGTCAAAGCGGCCTTTGCTGGAAGGCCGTTTCCACAGCCTCAGCGATCTGCGCCGCGACCGCTTCGCCATTGCCAGCATCGACCTTGACGGCACGGAACTGACGCTTGCCGCCGGCCACATCACCAAACCCTATTTCGACGATTATCACCGCGACGAGCTGGACGAAGTCAGCGAGATTCTGTTTCGCGTCACTGGGCCGCTCATTCTGGCCGGAGACTTCAATTCGGCAAGCATCGCCCCCGACATGCGTGATTTTCTTGCCGCCAACGATCTGAAGAAAGCGGTCTGGGAACCTGCCACATGGCCAACCAGGGCGGGCCTCTTCGGCATCGCCATTGACCACATCTTCGCCCGCGAACCGGCGACGCTGATGAAAACCACACGCCTGCCCAACCGCCTTGGCTCCAATCACTATGGGCTGGTGGCCGATTTCATGATCGGAAAATAATCGCCGGGCTTATTGGGCGGCCTCATCGGCGGCAAGAAAACCGCCCGACTGCCGTGCCCAAAGCTCCGAATATAGACCGCCCTTCGAGACCAGATCGGAGTGGTTGCCCTGTTCGACGATCCGGCCCTGATCCATCACGATCAGCCGGTCGAGAGCGGCAATCGTCGATAGCCGGTGGGCGATGGCCAGCACCGTCTTGCCATGCATCAACTCGTCCAGATTGCTCTGGATCGCGGCTTCCACCTCCGAATCGAGTGCCGAGGTTGCCTCGTCGAGCACGAGAATCGGCGCGTCCTTCAGCATCACGCGGGCGATGGCGATGCGCTGCCGCTGGCCGCCGGACAATTTCACCCCGCGCTCGCCGACATGCGCGTCGAAGCCCACGCGGCCACGCTGGTCCACCAGCCTGGCGATGAAATCATCCGCCTTTGCCCGGCGCGTCGCCTCCAGCAATTGCGCTTCGGTGGCGTCGGTGCGGCCGAACATGATGTTGTCGCGGATGGAACGGTGCAGCAGCGACGTATCCTGCGTGACCATGCCAATATGGGCGCGCAGCGATTCCTGCGTCACCCTGGCGATATCCTGCCCGTCAATCAGGATGCGGCCTTTCTCGACATCGTAAAACCGCAGGATCAGGTTGACGAGGGTAGATTTTCCAGCGCCGGAGCGCCCGACGATGCCGACCTTTTCTCCAGCCTTGATATCGAGATTGAGATGATCGATGACGCCATTCGCCCGCCCGTAATGGAAGCTGACATTCTCAAAGCGAATGCTCGGCTTCTTCACTTCCAGCACCGTCGCATCGGGCGCGTCGACGAGACCGATCGGTTGCGAAATCAGTTCCGCGGCATTCTGCACCGTGCCGAAATTGCGCATGATGCCGTTGAACTGCGTCATCAACCGCCCGAGCAGGAAGTTGAGGCGCAGCACCAGAGCCAGCGTAAAGGCAACCGCACCGGAACTGATCCTGCCGGACAGCCACAGGTCGATGCAGAGCGCGGCCATTGACGTGATCATCACGCCCGACAGCAGCGCCATGGAGGCGCGCACGCCGGTGATGAACCGCGTAAACGTCATGGTGGCGTTCTGGAAAATATCGAATCCCTGCCGCATATAGCGGTCATTGGCGTCGTCGCGCCCGAACAGCCTGAGCGTCTGGATATTGCTGTAGGCGTCCACCATGCGGCCGGAGAGCATGGAGGCGGCTTCCGCCGTCTCTTTCGAATGGTAGCGAATGCGCGGCACGAAATAACGCGCCAGCGCCGAAAAGATCAGCACCCAGACAAGCACGACAACCGCAAGCCGCCAGTCCAGCCCACCGATCAGAAACAGCATCGAGACGGAATAAATTCCGACGAACCAGACGCTTTCCATCAGCGAGGTGACGAGATCACCCGCCGCCTGCCCGCCCGACCAGACCTTGGTGACGATGCGACCGGAAAAATCGTTCTGAAAGAAGGTCAGCGATTGCCGCGCAACATGCATGTAGGATTGCCAGCGCACCAGATTGTAAAAACCGGGTGTAATGATCTGCTGGTCCACCAGCGCGGTGATCATCGTGACAATGAAACGCACAACGCCGATCAAAACCAGCATGCCGACCAGTTCGCCGCCATGGGCGGCAAGCAGGCCGGCCCAGCCTTCATCCGGCTTCACGGTCGAAAGAATATCCACCAGCCGCCCGACGAACCAGAACAGCGCCGCCTCAATGGCCGCCGTCAGCCCACCCAGCACCAGCATCGCGAAAAACGGTGCCTTGGCCTGAGAAATATAGAACCAGATGAAGGCGAATGTGTTTTCAGGCGGCCGCAGATCGTCCTTTCGGGCGAAGGGCTTGATCCAGTTCTCGAAGAACTCGAAGATGCGCGTAATGACCATAATCCGGATATAGGCGGATTCCCGTTGGGGGAACAGCCGCCGAGCCTTGGGGAAGAGATTATATTTCGGTAACGTTGGGGGAATGAGAAAGGGCGGGAAATGTTCCCCGTCCTTAAATCAACCTATCGATATTTTACGCATCGGCAGCATCCTCACACCGTCACCCCGGACTGGATCCGGGGTCCAGCGTGATCAAGTCTTTGATCGCAAAAGATTCTTCTCACGGCGCAGACGCGCCATGGCTGGATGCCGGCTCAAGGCCGGCATGACGGAAAGAGGCTTTAACCCCTTAACGAAAAGGGCGGGGAATACCCCCGCCCTCACACTATCCTTATTCCGCAGCCACATCGGCCTCATGGTCGGCAATGAAGCCGCCGGACTGGCGCCGCCACAAATCGGCATAAATGCCGCCCATCGCCACCAGTTCCGCATGGCTGCCGGCCTCGACGATCTGGCCCTTGTCGAGGATGATGAGCCGGTCCATCTCTGTCAGCGTCGAAAGGCGGTGGGCGATCGCGATCACGGTCTTGCCTTCCATCAGCGAGAACAGGTTTTCCTGGATCGCCGCCTCGACTTCACTGTCGAGCGCCGAGGTCGCTTCGTCCAGCACCAGAATCGGCGCATTCTTGAGGAACACACGGGCAATCGCGATGCGCTGGCGCTGGCCGCCGGAAAGCTTCACGCCGCGTTCGCCGACCTGCGCATCGAGGCCCTGACGGCCATGCATGTCGACAAGCGTTTCGATGAAGTCCCAGGCATTCGCCCGCTTCGCCGCCGCGATCACCTGCTCGTCCGTGGCCTCGGGATGACCATAGGCGATGTTGTCGCGGATCGAACGGTGCAGCAGCGACGTATCCTGCGTCACGACGCCGATCAGCTCGCGCAGGCTGTCCTGCGACACCTTGGAAATGTCCTGCCCGTCGATGGTGATCCTGCCCGCTTCCAGATCGTAGAAGCGCAGCAGCAGGTTCATCAGCGTCGTCTTGCCCGCGCCCGAACGCCCGACCAGACCGACCTTCTCGCCCGGCTTGATATCAAGCGTCAGCCCGTCAATCACGCCCTTGTTCTTGCCATAGTGGAAACGGACGTTGTCATAACGGATGGCGCCCTGCGGTGCCGCAAGCTGCGGTGCCTTGGCGACATCGACGATATCGTGCGGCTTCGTCATCATCGACATGCCGTCATAGACCGTGCCGATATTTTCGAACAGCGAGGTGACTTCCCACATGATCCACTGCGACATGCCGTTGACGCGCATGGCAAGGCTGATGGCGATGGCCACCGAACCGGCGGTGACCGAACCCTGCATCCAGAAATAAAGACCGAGCGCGGCCGTGGAAAACAGCACCACGGCATTGTTGAGGTCGATCAAGATGTTGAAGCCGGAAATCTTGCGCATCTGGCGATGAACGGTTCCGAGAAACACATTCATGCCCTCACGCGCATATCTCTCCTCGCGGCCCGCATGGGAAAACAGCTTGATCGTCGAGATATTGGTGTAGCTGTCGACGATGCGGCCCGTCATCATCGAACGCGCATCCGCCTGCTCCTGCGCCAGCCGGCCGAGCTTCGGAACGAAATAGGCAAGGATGCCCATATAGATACCGAGCCAGACCAGCAGCGGAATAACCAGCCGCCAGTCCGCAGCCGCGACCATGAACAGCATCGAGACAACGAAGCTGATCGCATAGACGAAGACGTCGATGACCTTCAGCGCCACTTCGCGGATCGCCAGCGCCGTCTGCATCACCTTGGTCGAAACCCGGCCCGCAAATTCGTTGGCGAAAAAGTTCATGGAATGACGCAGCAGGAAACGGTGCATCTTCCAGCGCGCAATCATGCCGAAATTGCCGGCAAGCGTCTGGTGCATCGTCATGGTGTGGATCGCGCCCATCAGCGGCAGCACGAAGAGCACCAGTCCGGCCATGACAATCAGATGCCAGCCCTCATCGGCAAAAAACGTCTCGCGATTGGCCGTGGACAGCCAGTCGACGATATTGCCGAGGAATTTGTAGAGCATGGCTTCCGCAACGGCGATGCCCATGGACATCAGGCCAAGCAGCAGCAGCCAGGGCCATGCCGGCTTCACATAGTGCCACAGGAACGGCAAAAGCGTCTTCGGCGGCACGGACGGCGTCGAAGAGGGAAAAGGATCGAGGCGTTTTTCAAACCAGCCAAACATAGGCCAAGCTCCGGCAATCAATCGCTCCATCGTGACATGGTGAGCGGACACAAATATGGCTCACGACGGAACGGAAAAGTCTTTGGATATGGCCGTGACAGCCACATGACGAATCGAGAAATGGGAAACGCGGGCGAACCGCGGAGTAACACCTAGGCCAGCAGCGGCACTACTGGGGCCGGGAGGCGAAAGCGAACGTAAATATCCATGATAACCTCCCTGAGCTGGTGTTGAAGATGTGGCCTTGTAGCGCAAAAATTAATCGTTGACCAGTCGGAAAGACCAGGATGCGCCAGAAAACTCCCGATTGTGGCGAACATCGCAAAATGGGTGGATTTACCCGCAGAGGTTTCCACCCATCACCGGCCTTGAATGTATCGCCTTACTCGGCATCATCCTGTGACTGCTCACCTTCATATTCCGCAACCAGCTCGGCCATATCCGCCTGCGTATGACGTTTGAGTTCCCGGCGGTCGCTGGGCTGAGGCGCGAAAGTGACGGTCAGGCCCGTATCCCGCACCGTGCCGATGGCGAAGGATGCACCCGACAACATGCGCACGCCCGCATGCAGCCACAGGGGATCGGTGGCGAAATGTTGGCCGATGCCGACGACGACGGGAATACCCTGCCAGTGCGACATGCGGTCGTAGTGGATATGGCCCGCAAGAATACCGATGACATCATGCTCGAACAGCACCTCGTCGAGGGCCTCGGTATCGTCGAAAGACAGGGATTCCCACTCCGCATCGGGACGGTCGAAATCGAGCGCCGGCGCATGGTGCATCACCAGAAGCTTCGGCAGGTCGGGATGGTTTTCGAGCTCCTCTTCCAGCCATTCGATCTGGCCCGGCTCGAAAGCGCCGCCGACCTTGCCCGGAACGCTGGTATCCATCACGATGACATGGAGGCCGGCAATCACCGCGGCATGGTCGTAGGGTGCGTCCAGCTCCTCGTTACGGTCGAGCATGACAGGATAAAAACCATCACGGCGGTCATGATTGCCAAGCGCGAAGAGCACAGGCACATCAAGTTCCGCCGCGTCCAGCAGACGCTTGAGCTCCTCGTAGCTGCCGGCATCGCCCCTGTTGGTCAGATCGCCGCTGACCACGATGAATTCGGGCGCCGGCTCCAGCGCCTTGATCTGCGCCAGCGTGTCGGCGAGCCTCGTCGACGTATCGGAATAAAGATCATCATCCTGCACCTGCGGATTGCCCACATGCAGATCGGTCAAATGGACGAAATTCACCCGTTCGGACATGATATCTTCCTGTTTTGCGGCACAGAATATCCGGCCTGAAAGCGCGCCGTCGCAACCCATGCCGGCGTTCGGACGGCCTGACGACCCATTGGTTAATGGGTAGCCTGCCTGTGTGTCATGCGAATGAATACGGAGCTCTTCGAGACCGACTTTTCATGCTGCATCTGTCACAGGCCATCCGCCCGTGCTAATCGCTCCAGCACTCCAACCGCGACGGGAAGACCATGTCCGACATCAAGCCTGAAATCGGGCCCAATATCAGGATCGCCCTTTACCAGCCCGATATTCCCGGCAATACCGGCACGATCCTGCGGCTGGCCGCCTGTCTTGGCCTTGGCGTCGACATCATCGAGCCGGCCGGCTTCGATATTTCCGACCGTAACCTGAAACGGGCGGGCATGGATTATATCGCGGCGGCGGCGCTGACACGCCATGTCAGCTGGGACCGTTTTGAGGAATGGCGCGCAACCACGGGCCGCCGCCTCGTTCTCGCCTCGACCAAGGCCGCCCTGCCCTATACGCAAATTGCCTATCGCGAGGACGATATCCTGCTTTTCGGCCGTGAAAGTGCGGGTGTACCCGACCACGTGCATGAGAAGGCGCAGGAGCGAATCATCATACCGATGGTGGCGGGACAGCGTTCAATCAACGTCGCCATGTCGGCGGCGATGATCACCGGCGAGGCTTTGCGTCAGACCGCATGGGCCTGAGCGCCCTTTTTAACGCCATTTTTTCGGGCAAATACAAATATTGACCGTTTTTGCTTCAAAACTGTCGCAACCCGGCCTGTACCGAAGGCGTTCAGGCTCCTATACTCATTAGCCGGACAACAAAAATCACCCTCGCCGGAACCGTCCGCCGGCGGGTGTGAGGAGACGTAGCATGCAATCCACCATTGTCATCGTCAACCTTCTCGGCGCAGTCGCGCTGCTGCTCTTCGGCCTTGCCCAGGTGAAGGACGGGGTCACCCGCGCCTTCGGCATGAAACTCCGAAGCGTGCTGGCGACCGGCACCCAGAACGGCCCGCGTTCGTTCTTTTCCGGCTTCTTTGCCACCGTCGCGCTGCAAAGCTCGACGGCGACGGCACTGACCGTCACTTCCTTCGCCGAGCGTGACCTCATCAAACCGCGTATGGCGCAGGTGGTGCTGCTTGGCGCCAATGTCGGCACCGCCGTCACCGCCTGGATCGTGGCCGCCGGCGTGGAATGGCTGTCGCCTCTTCTGATCCTTGCGGGCATTATTTTTAAAAAGGGCAGTTCCAATGCCAGACAGGGCGGCGGAACCGCCTTGATCGGCATCGGCCTGATGCTTCTGTCCCTGCATCTGCTGAGCGGTGCGACCGAACCGATGCGCGCTTCGCCCGCTCTCGGCGTCTTCATCGGCCTGCTGGATGGCGCATGGCCTGTGGCGCTGATCTTCTCCGCCGTGCTGGCCTTCGTCTCCTCCTCCAGCCTCGCCGTTGTCGTGCTGATCCTGTCGCTGGCGGCCACCGGCACGCTGTCGGCCGGCCTCATCATCGTTCTCATTCTCGGCGCCAATCTCGGCGGGGCCATTCCGCCCGTCATCGCCACCCTGTCCGGCCCCGCCTCGGCGCGGCGCATCACCATCGGCAACCTCCTCGTGCGCACCATCGGCTGCCTCATCGCCCTGCCGCTCGCCTCCTATGGCGCGACGCTTCTGCAGCAATTGCCGATTTCGCCGGCCAAACTGCCGGTAGACGCCCACCTGATCTTCAATGTCATCCTCGCGGCGCTGGCCTGGCCCTTCTCCGGCCTGATATCCGATCTGATGACAAAGTTGGTGCCGGGCGATCCGAAAGCCGAAGACGGCCCGAATTTCCTCGACCAGCAGGCGCTGGACATGCCGGTCGTGGCGCTCGCCAACGCCACCCGCGAGGTCTTGAGCGTCGGCGACAGCATCGAGCGCATGCTGATCCGCGCCGAAAACGCCTTCAAGCACAATGATCTGGCACCGCTTCAGGAAGTTTCCCTGCTTGAAAACAAGGTCGATCGCCGTCAGCAGGAGGTGAAGGTCTATCTGTCGCAGCTGGGGCGCAAGGGGCTAACCGACGAGGAAGCGCGCCGTTCAATCGCCATCATCGATTATGCCATCAACCTCGAACATATCGGCGACATCATCGAAAAGGGCATTTGCGAGCAGATTCGCAAGAAGGTGCTGAACAGCTTCAAATTTTCCGACGACGGTTATGAGGAGCTGAAGACCCTGTTCGACATGACCATCGAGAACCTGCGTGCCGCCCAGAGCATTCTGGTGACCGGCGATTTCGATCTTGCCCGCCGGCTGATGGAAAGCAAGGTGGATATACGCCGCCTCGAAAAACAGTCTTCCAACCGCCATCTCGAGCGCCTGCGCGACGGGCTTGCGGAAAGCATGCAGACCAGCTCGCTGCATCTCGACATGCTGCGGGATCTGAAGCGCATCAACGCCCATATCGTCACGGTGGCGCATCCCATTCTGGATGAAAGCGGCGTGCTGATCGAAAGCCGCCTGCGTTATGCCGAGCCCCGCGCCTGAAAGCATTTTCAAGGAAAAGCGGTCCCGGTTCCGTTCGGAAAGGCAAAACGCCCTAAACTTCAATCGGCCGAAGGAAGCCGCCGCATGGTGAATTCGATGCGGTCGCCTTCCAGCTGTCGCCAGCTTTCCACTTCCGTCCAGTAGGCCGCTTTCGGAAAGCTGTCGAACCATTCGCGCGCCTTGGCGCGGGCTTCCTCGCGCCCGAGACAGAAGGTTTGCCGCACGAACATGCCATTGCGCGTCTTGTCCTCGCCCGAGCCTTCACGCGCCTTGCGGTGATTGGCGATCCTGCGCTTCAGCCCGTCCAGGGGCGGCGGTCCGGTAAATTTCGTCATGATATTCACCTCTGGCACCTACATCGATAAAGATAGTGCCCGCATGTGAACTTGGCGAGTCGAATTTGTGCGCGGGGCCTGCACCTGCTAGACGCGACAGGGAATCGACTTCACCTAAGGAGAATACGCATGGAACGGCCAATCTTGCCGAAGGGCTTGCCCGACGACATCGAGGACAAGAAGGCCCTTGCCCAAGCCTGGTTCCAGCATCTTCGCGATACCATCGTCGCCTCCTTCGAGACCCTCGAAAACGACCTGACCGGCCCTCTTTCCGACCAGGAGCCGGGCCGTTTCGTCCAGAAAGACTGGCTGCGCGACAATGGCGAAGGCGGCGGCGGCAGGATGTCAATGATGGGAGGCCGCGTCTTCGAAAAGGTCGGCGTCCACACCTCCACCGTCTATGGCGAATTCTCGCCGGAATTCCGCAAGCAGATACCGGGTGCGGAAGAAGACCCGCGTTTCTGGGCCTCCGGCCTCTCGCTGATCGCCCATCCCGTCAATCCCAATGTGCCGGCCGTGCACATGAACACCCGCATGGTCGTCACCACCAGCCACTGGTTCGGCGGCGGCGCGGATCTGACGCCGGTGCTGGGGCGCAGACGTGATGAACAGGACCCGGACACCCAGCTTTTCCACCGCGCCTTCCAGATCACCTGCAACCGCCATCCGGTCGCCGATTATCCGCGCTACAAGACATGGTGCGACGACTATTTCTTCCTGAAACACCGCAACGAGCCGCGCGGCACCGGCGGCATCTTCTTTGACTGGTTGCATCCCGAAGAAGAGAAAGGCGGCTGGGACGCCAATTTCGCCTTCGTGCAGGATGTCGGCCGCGCCTTCAATCTGGTCTATCCGAAAATCGTCCGCGCCAATTTCAACCAGAACTGGACGGAAGAGGACCGTGACGAGCAGCTCATCCGCCGCGGCCGCTATGTGGAATTCAACCTGCTTTATGATCGCGGCACGATCTTCGGCCTCAAGACCGGCGGCAATGTCGAATCGATTCTCTCCTCTCTACCGCCGGTGGTGCGCTGGCCTTAAAAAACCTCACGTAAATTTGACGCTCATCAGCCATTTGGTCGCAAATAGCGCAAATTAGGACTTATGGAAAAATCAAGGCAATGATAGTCTCCTCCTCGCAGACGTACTGGAGGAGCTATCGTCATGATTACTTCGAACAGCATGCCTATCTCTGCTTCCCCCGAGGAAGCCCAGCATTCCATTGATACCCCTGATTTGATCGATCGCCTGGCAGCGGAAATGCGTGCCACGGGTGATCGCGAACTGCCGCATTCCTTTTATGTCGAACAGGTAAAACGCACGCTGGCCGGAAAAACGGTGAAGCGGGCGGACAACGACGAAATGCCTCGTACAAAAATTCCGGCAGCCGGCACATCCTCTGTTTTCCAGTGCTGGGCGATGCCCGAATAGGGGCCTGAATAAGGTCGAAGGACGCCGCTCTGGAACATAAGCGGTGAACATTCGTTTCTTGTCGGAGGGACAGCAGGCAATTGAATTGCTGTCCCTCACTCTCGCACATTCTCCCTGTCGAAAATAGATTCCGGTTTTCGACAGGGAGAATGTGCAGACTCAAAATGTTAGAGCGTCCTTTATGCGTCCGAACGGATGCATGGCGCTCTAAAACAGGGAGGCAAGACCATGAGACTGTTTGAATGTGGAACACTCGTGCCCGGCTGTGCCTGGCACACGCGCGCAGATGACGACGCGGAAGTTGTGCGTCGCACCGTGGAACATATGCGATCGGCGCACGGCGAAACCGTCATCCGCGAGAACATGATCGAAAACATCAAATCCCGCATTCGCGACGAGGCAAATGCGGCCTGAGCCGCAACGCCGCCGTCGCTGACCTCAATTTTCCAGCATATCCTTCAACCGGGCGGTCAATGCTGCCCGGTCGAGCGAGAAATTGACGTCGATCCACTTTTCCTCAAGGATTTTCAGCACTTCGCCCACCTTCGGGCCGGCCTCGACGCCCGCTGCCATCACATCCGCACCGCTGAGCGGAAAGCCCGGTTTGTGGAATTTTTCCGCCCGCGCCAGCAAAGTCGAAAGCCGCGCCACTTTCTGCATGGCCGTGTCGCCGGCAGAAAGATCGGCACGGGCCGAAGCAAGCGCCAGTTTCAGCCGCGTCTTCACGCCCTCGACGCCCTGACGATAAAGCAGCCGGTCGAGCGCCGTCTCCTTCAACTCCGGATCAGCCGCCGGAGCCGAAGCCCAATGGGCAAGATAAGCCGCTTCGGCTTTCGACAGCCGGAGGCGCGCGGCAAGGGCAGCCAACCTGTCCCTGTCCGGCGGCACGATGGCGGCAAGCCGCAGCATCGGGTCCACCGCCCAGCCGAGAGCCTGCTCCGTCGCCACCAGCCCGTGAATGGCGTCGATGCCCCATTTTTCCGTCTCGGGAAGAATTTCCGCCAGAACGCCCGATTGCCGCATCCAGAGCAGGGCGCGGGAAGGATCGCGGGCGGCAAGCAGCTTTTTCAGTTCGCTCCAGACCCGCTCGGCCGAAAGTGTGCCCAGCTTGTCCTTGGCCCGCGCGCTTGCCCGCAAGCCGTCCGCATCCGGGCGGCCGGAGCCGTAATGGGCGAAAAAGCGGAAAAACCGGAGAATCCGCAGGTAATCTTCCGAAATCCGCATCGCCGCATCGCCGATGAAGCGCACCGTGCCGGTCTCGATATCGGGAAGACCATCGATAAGGTCGATGATCTCGCCCTTTTCATCGGCATAAAGAGCATTGATGGTGAGGTCTCGCCGCTCGGCATCGGCCTGCCAGTCGGTGCCGAAGGCCACCTGTGCGTGGCGGCCATTGGTTTCGACATCGCGGCGCAACGTCGTCACCTCGAAACCTTCGCCATCGATCACCAGCGTTACCGTGCCGTGTTCGATGCCGGTCGGCACCGCCTTGATGCCCGCAGCCTTGGCCCGCGCAACAACCAAATCAGGGGTTAGCGTCGTCGCCATGTCGACATCGACGACCGGCAGGTCCATCAGCGCATTGCGCACCGCGCCGCCAACGATCCGCACCTCGCCGCCATCGGCATTCAGAAGCGTAAAGATGCGCTTGAGCGCCGGTTTTTGAAACCAGTCCCGCCCGGCAAGGCTGCTCATGAATAAAACCTCTCGTAAATCGTCCTGACGATGCCCGCCGTAATGCCCCAAATGTAACGTTCGCCATAGGGCATTTCATAGAAAAACCGCTCCTTCCCCTGAAAGATGCGGCTGCCGCGCCCGTGATTGGCCGGGTCCATCAGAAAGGACAGCGGCACTTCGAAAACCTCATCCACTTCGGTTGGATTGAGCGTCAGGTCGAAGCCGGGCCGAACGATGGACAGCACCGGCTTGATGCGAAAACCCGTCCCGGAAATATAGTCCGGCAGGCGCCCGACCGTTTCCACGAAGGACCTGGAAAGGCCGATTTCCTCTTCCGTCTCGCGCAGCGCCGCCTCTTCCGGCGTGCGGTCCTCGGCATCGATGCCGCCGCCCGGAAATGAAATCTGGCCGGAATGTTTGCGCAGGGTGGCCGTACGCTGGGTGAAGATCACCCGCGCATCGTTGCCGTCGTCGATGACCGGCACCAGCACGGCGGCGTCCTTCAGCCTGATGCCGTTTCCAGACAGCACCACGCCCGGATTGAGCACATGGTCGCCATGCTCCCGTTCCGCCACGCCCTCGCCTTCCTGCAGCACCCGGCAGCGGAAATCGGCGGCGGTAAAAGTCTTGAATGCCGTTGTCGTCATTGCGAAAGCCGTTCCAGTTCCTTGGCGGGCATCACCGGAAAAGTCACCCCGCCCGAGCGCACGGCGAACATGTCGACGCCCTCCACGTCGATCACCTCGCCAAGTGCGACGAGATCATACATCACCGCCCGCGACACGAGCGCTTCCAGCCTGCCGCGCACCAGAAGATAGGGCTTCAATTCCCGGTTCTCACCGAAAACCTCGAACCGCAGCGGATGCTCCGGCCCCGCCTCCACCACATCGCCGACATTGGTGCGGAAGGTCAGCAGCGGCTCGCTATCATCCTCACCCGCCGTCAGCTTCATTTCCACGGCGACGAAAGGCGCGTCCACGACGCGGATGCCGACTTTTTCCACAGGAGTTACGAGATAGGTCTTGCCGTCCTCATCCTTTCGCAGAACCGTGGAAAACAGCCGCACCAGCGGCGCCCTGCCGATGGGGGTGCCGAGGTAGAACCAGGTGCCATCGGCGCGGATTTCCATGTCGAGATCGCCGCAAAAGGGCGGATTCCAGCGTTCCACCGGGGCCGGCCCACGTTTGGCGTCGCCGGTCTGTTCGGCGGCGCGGGAAATCATCGCCGCAAGCCCGGCCGCATCATCAGCCGAATTTATCGTCTCCGCTGCCATATTCGAGTCTCGCTTTGCCGATAAGGAAATACTAAGTCACGACATAGTCATTCGAATGGCGCTTGTCAGCGGCCAAGAGAGCAATAAGCTATATGCAGCGCAAAATCCGTCCCGGTCGACTGCCAGCAAAACCGGGATGCGACTGTGACAGCGGCGAAGGTATGAGGAGAGCGACATGGGCGTGATGAATACCGGCGAAACCCTCGATGAAAAGGCCATCGTCGCCGCGGCTGAAAAGGCGCTTTCCGATATCGCGGCCATCCGCACGGAAGTCTCCAAGGTCATTTTTGGCCAGGAAAAAGTGGTGCAGAACACGCTTCTCGCCATCCTTTCGGGCGGCCACGCGCTTCTCGTCGGCGTTCCCGGCCTCGCCAAGACCAAGCTCGTCACCACGCTCGGCACCGTGCTCGGTCTCGACGCCAACCGCATCCAGTTCACGCCGGACCTGATGCCCTCGGACATCCTCGGCTCCGAAGTGATGGATCAGGACGAAAACGGCCGCCGTTCCTTCCGCTTCATCAAGGGTCCGATTTTCGGCCAGCTGCTGATGGCCGACGAAATCAACCGCGCCAGCCCGCGCACGCAGTCCGCCCTTTTGCAGGCCATGCAGGAATACCACATCACCATGGCCGGCCAGACCTATGAGCTGCCGAAGCCGTTCCACGTTCTCGCCACCCAGAACCCGCTGGAGCAGGAAGGCACCTATCCGCTGCCCGAAGCCCAGCTCGACCGCTTCCTGCTTCAGGTCGATGTCGGTTATCCCGAGCTTGCCGCCGAACGCCAGATCCTGCTCGACACGACAGGCACCGCCTCGGGCGAAGCGCGCGGCGTGATCGATGCCGGGCGCCTGATGGAAATCCAGGTCCTCATCCGCCAGATGCCGGTCAGCGACAAGGTGGTGGATGCAATCCTCTCGCTCGTCCGTTCCGCCCGCCCCGGCCATGGCAACAAATTGACCGACAAACACGTTGTCTGGGGTCCGGGTCCGCGCGCCGGCCAGTCGCTGATGCTGACGGCCCGCGCCCGTGCGCTTTACGAAGGCCGGCTCGCCCCATCGCTGGACGATGTCCATGCGCTGGCCGAACCGGTGCTGGAACACCGCATGGCGCTGACCTTTGCGGCCCGCGCCGAAGGAATGTCGGTGCGCGATGTCATCGCAGCCCTCGTGGAGCAGGCGAAGAACTGAAGCGACGTTCGCGAAAGGACTGCATGTGGCATCCATCGGCCAGATCGTAGACAAGACGCCGGGTAGCGAAGTTCTGGCGCGTGCACGCCAGCGCGCAGCCCTGGTGCCGGACTGCATGGTCGAGGCAAAGCGCATCGCCAACACCGTCACCGCCGGCTGGCACGGCCGCCGCAAACGCGGCATCGGCGAAAATTTCTGGCAGTTCCGTCCCTATGCCGAAGGCGAAAGCCTGTCGCGCATCGACTGGCGGCGCTCGGCCCGCGACGACCATACCTATGTGCGCGACCGGGAATGGGAAGCCGCCCACACCATCTGGCTCTGGGCCGACATGTCGCCGTCGATGATGTTCAAATCCACCCTCGGCTCGGTCTCCAAGGAAAGCCGGGCGCTGGTGCTGATGCTGGCGCTGGCGGAAATCCTGGCGCGCTCGGGCGAGCGCATCGGCTGCCCCGGCATCATGGAGCCGGTTTCGGCCAGAAACGCCGCCGAACGGCTGGCCGCCGCCATCATGCATGCACCGCTGACCACAGGCATGCCGGAAACGGGCATGATCCGCGGCGCGAGCGACATCGTCCTCATCGGCGATTTTCTCGATGATGCCAAAGCCGTGATGGAGCGGATTTCGCCTCTGGCGCGGCGCGGCCTGCGCGGCCATGTGGTGGAAATTGCCGATCCGGCCGAAGAGACCTTCCCCTATTCCGGCCGCACCGAGTTCACCGACCCGGAAACGGGAGAAAAACTGGTGTCCGGCCGTGCCGAAACCATTCGCGAGGATTACACCCGCGCCTATCTCGCAAGGCGTGAGGCGCTGTCCTCGTCGCTGCGCCGTCTCGGCTGGAACTTCGTGTTCCACCGCACAGACCATCTCGCTTCCGAGGCGCTCGTCGCCATGCACATGTATCTTTCCGGCGCGCCAGCACAGGGCGGTGGGCAAGGCGGTGGGCACAGATGAGCGCATTGCCTTTCGTCTTCACCAGCCCCTATATCCTCTTCGGCCTCTTGGCGCTGCCCGCCATCTGGTGGCTGCTGCGGCTCACCCCGCCGCGCCCCAAGGCGGAAGTGTTTCCGCCGCTGAAGATATTGGCGACGGTGCTGAAACGCGAGGAAACGCCCTCGAAAAGTCCGTGGTGGCTGACCCTGCTGCGCATGGCGCTTGCCGCCGCGGTGATTTTCGCGCTGGCCGATCCGGTGGTGAACCCGCGCAACAACAGCATTGCCGGCAGCGGCCCGCTGGTGCTGGTGGTCGACAATAGCTGGGCCTCCGCACCTGACTGGGAAAGACGCGTGGCGACCGCTCAGGCCCTGATCGGCGACGCGGAACGGGCAGACCGCCCCGTCTCCATCAGCTTCACCGCCGATGCGGAGCATGACGCCGTACCGGGAACGACAGCCGTTGCACTGGAAAAGCTCGCCGCAGCAAAGCCGAAGCCGCTCGTTCCAGATCGTATCCGCACGGCGGAAGCCATCACCGAGGCGCTGAACGGCGCGCCCCCCGGCACGATTGCCTATATTGCCGATGGCGTTCAAACCGCGCAGGATGAAAGCGCGATGAGAACGCTTGCCAGCCTCTCCCCCGCCGAATTCCGCATCGTGAAGGGCGACGGCAAGGCGATCGCCGCCATTACCGGCGCCACCAACAATGCCGATGCCATGAGCATCACACTGTCGCGCCTCGATACCGCCGAAGCCACCCGGCTGACCGTCAATGCACAGGACAGCCAGGGCCGCATCCTCGCCAACGGTATCGCGAACTTCGCGCCCGGCGCGGCCGAAACCACGGCAACGGTGGAAGCACCCTTCGAACTGCGCAACGATTTCGCCCGCCTCTCCCTCGAAGGCGTGTCGACGGCGGGTGCGGTGCATCTTCTGGATGACGGTTTCCGCCGCCGCCGCGTGGCGCTGCTCGCCGGCGAAACCGGCAATGATTTCCAGCCGCTGCTGCAGCCGCTTTATTACATCAGCCGCGCGCTCCAGCCATTTGCCGATCTCATTCCGCAGCGGCAGGCCGATCTGGCGCAGGCGATCCCGGAAATCCTGCAATCCAATCCTTCGGTCATCGTCATGGCCGATATCGGCCGTCTGCCGCAGGAAACCTATGAGCCGATGCAGCGGTGGCTTGCCGGTGGCGGCACGCTGATCCGTTTTGCCGGACCGCGCCTTGCCGCAGCCCCGGCCGATGACCCGCTGGTGCCTGTAACACTCAGACAGGGCGAACGCGCGCTTGGCGGCGCGCTCTCCTGGGCCGAACCGCAGCCGCTTGCCGATTTCCCGAATTTCGGCGCCTTTGCCGGCATGCCGAAGGCCGACGGCGTGCTCGTCAAGCGTCAGGTTCTGGCCGAACCGACACCGGATCTGGCCGAACGCACCTGGGCAAGCCTTGCCGATGGTACGCCGCTCGTCACCACCCGCACTGTCGAGGCGGGCCGCATCGTGCTCTTCCATGTCAGCGCCGAGGCAAGCTGGTCCGACCTGCCGATCTCTGGCCATTTCGTCGATATGCTGCGCCGTATCGTGCAATTGTCGAAGGCGGGTGGCGCTTCCGCCAACGCCAATGCGCCAGCTGCCGCCCTGCCGCCCTTCCGGCTGTTGACGGCCGAAGGCGCGCTTTCAGCCGAAATCGGCACGGCCCGGCCGCTGGAAATGCGCGCCGGCCAGCCGCCCCGCACCGGTTTCGACAATCCCCCCGGCCTCTATGGCACAGAGGATGGTTTCGTGGCTCTCAACCTCCTGCCGGCAGGCGCGACGCTGCGCCCGCTCGACACCTCCGCCGCCGGTGTCAGCACCACCAGCGAAGCCCTGATCGGCGAAACGGCGAAATCGCTGCGCCCTGCTCTGTTCATCGCCGCCTTCCTGATGTTGATTGCCGACAGCCTGATCGTGCTCTTCATGAACGGCGCCTTCGCACGCCTGCCGAAAGCCCGCAGCGCAACCGCCGCCACAGTGCTTCTGGCGCTTGGCGCCTTTGCCGCCATGTCGTCAACCGACGCCCGCGCCGACGACCCCAAACCCGGCGACGAGCAGATTTTCGAGCGACTGGACACGACGCATCTCGCGTATGTCCGCACCGGCGAAGACGATGTCGACCGTATTTCCGAGCAGGGTTTGCAGGGGTTGAGCGAATTCCTGACCTGGCGCACGACACTGGAGCCCGGTCAGCCGGTCGGCCTCGATATTTCCAAGGATGAGCTATCCTTCTATCCCATCATCTACTGGCCGGTTTCCGCGACGGCACCCATGCCCTCAAGCGCCGCCATCTCACGCATCGACGCCTATATGCGCGCCGGCGGCACCGTGCTGTTCGATACACGCGACCAGTTCTCTTCGCTCGATACCGGTGCGACCAGCCCTAACGGCGAACGCCTGCAGGCGATCCTCGCCAATATCGATATCCCACCGCTGGAGCCTGTGCCGGAAGACCACGTTCTGACGCGCTCCTTCTACCTGCTCACCAATTTCCCCGGCCGTTACAACGGCTCCCCGCTCTGGGTGGAATCACGGCAGGGGGCGGCAAAGACCACCTCGGGCCTCTCCTCCTCCGGCGATGGCGTGACGCCGATCATGATAACGGGCAATGATTTCGCCGGCGCCTGGGCCGTCGATCCGCAGGGCGCGCCGGTTCTGCCAACGGTGCCGCCGGATGAGATGCAGCGCGAACATGCCTTCCGCTCCGGCGTCAACATCATGATGTATATGCTGACCGGCAACTACAAGGCCGATCAGGTCCACGTTCCCGCACTTCTCGAACGGTTGGGGCAGTGACATGACATTGACCTTCGCCCCCTTCCTGCCGTGGATCGTGATCGCCGTTCTGGCCGTCGCCGCTCTTGCGCTTTCCTTCATCGGCCTGTGGCGTGGCGTGCGCGGCGCATGGCTGCGCGGGCTGGCGCTTGCCGCCTTGCTGGCTGCCATCGCCAATCCGCTTCTGACGCAGGAGGAGCGCGAGCCACTTTCCACCATCGTGCCCGTCATCGTTGACCGCTCGCAGAGCCAGGACGTGCAGGACCGGCCGCAAATGACCGATACGGCGCTGGAGACGCTGAAAGACCGGCTGTCCCGCTTCCCGCGCATCGAGCCGCGCATCGTGGAAGTGCGCGATGATGGGGAGAGCGATTCCCCCTCGACCCAGCTTTTCTCGGCGCTCTCCTCGGCCGTTTCCGATGTCTCGCCATCACGCGTCGGCGGCGCGATTTTCCTCAGCGACGGCCAGATCCACGATATCCCCAATGCCCTGCCCAATGCCGAACAGGCGCTCGGCTTCCGCGCGCCCATGCATGGGCTGATCACCGGCAAGGCCGATGAATTCGACCGCCGCATCGAGATCGTCCGCGCCCCGCGCTTCGGCATCGTCAACGAAGAACAGCAGCTGACGCTGCGTGTGTTTGATGACGGCCGCCCCGCCGGCGGCGGTTCGGCGGAAGTGACGGTGAAGATGAACGGGCAGGAGATCGCCACGCTTCAAGCCACGCCCGGCCAGCCGACCCCCTTCAACTTCAAGGTTCCGCGCGGCGGCAACAATGTCATGGAATTTTCCGTCGCCGAACTTCCGGGCGAAGTGACCGCTGCCAATAACCGCGCCGTTCACCTGATCGAAGGCATCCGCCAGAACCTGCGCGTGCTGCTCGTCTCCGGCGAGCCGCATGCCGGTGAACGCGCCTGGCGAAACCTCCTGAAATCCGACGCCTCGGTCGATCTGGTGCATTTCACCATTCTGCGCCCGCCGGAAAAACAGGATGGCACGCCGATCAACGAACTCTCGCTGATCGCCTTCCCGACCCGCGAATTGTTTGTCGAAAAGATCGAGGATTTCGACCTCATCATCTTCGACCGTTACCAGCATCGCGGCGTGCTGCCAATCCTCTATTACGATTACATCGCCCAATATGTCGAAAAGGGCGGCGCGCTCTTGATCGCCGCGGGGCCGGAACATGCCGGTCAGGATTCGATCGCCATGACGCCGCTCGCCTCCGTTCTGCCGGCGCAGCCGACCGGTCAGGTGCATCAGGCCGCCTTTTATCCGCGCCTTTCGGAAGCGGGCAAGAAACACCCCGTAACTCGTGGGCTGGATGGATCTGGCGTTGAGCCGCCGCAATGGGGCCGCTGGTTCCGCACCATCAGCGTCGACCCGCCGCAGGGCCAGACGGTGATGCTGGGCGATGGGCAGGACCCGCTTCTGGTGCTGAACCGTCAGGGCGAAGGCCGGGTCGCCATGCTGCTGTCCGATCAGGGCTGGCTGTGGGCGCGCGGTTTCGAAGGTGGCGGCCCGCATGTGGCGCTTTACCGCCGCATCGCCCACTGGCTGATGAAGGAACCCGAGCTTGAGGAAGAGGCGCTGACGGCGCGCGCCAATGGCCGCACCTTGCAGATCACCCGCCAGACCATCGGCGACGATCCCGGTCAGGCCAGCGTGCGTTTCCCTTCCGGCAAGACCGAAAACATGGCCTTCACCAGCACGGAGCCCGGTCTTTACAGGATCGAGCGCCGCATGGACGAAACCGGCCTGTTCGAGATCAAAAACGGCGATTTCACCACCCTCGTCCATGTCGGCGCGGTGGATGCGCCGGAATTCAAGGCGATGATTTCGACGACCGAGACGCTGAAACCGCTGGCCGATGCCACCAGAGGCAGCGTGCACCGTGTTGCCGATAATTCCGGCCGTATCGCGCTGCCCGATATATTGCCCGTGCGCGGAGATATCAGGGTTGCCGATGAGGATCGCATGCTGATACGCATGACCGACGAGACGGTGCTGAAAGGCGTCAACACCCTGCCGCTCTTTGCCGGTTTTGCCGGGCTTGCCGCCCTTCTGCTCGCCTTCTCCGCGCTGTGGTGGCGTGAGGGCCGGTAAGGGCGTTTCCAGCGAAGAGCTTAAGGCGCTTCACGTCTCGGAACGGAAAACGGGAAACGGCTGCCGCCCGGCGGTCTAGGAAGATGGACATGAGTTTCGTTTTGAGCGACGTCGCGGATGCAGAGGCCGAAAAGGCCATTCGCGATCCGCTGGTGGCCTATAATCTCGCCCGTTTCGGCGAAAGCGACAAACGCGAACTCAACATCACCATTCGCGACGACGACAATACCGTCACCGGCGGTCTGGTGGGCTATACCGCTCGCGGCTGGCTTTACGTGCAGCTTCTTTTCGTGCCGGAGGCCATGCGCGGTCAGGGCACAGGCCCGAAGCTGCTTGCCATGGCGGAGGAGGAAGCCAGAAAGCGCGGCTGCATGGGCGCCTATATCGACACGATGAACCCCGATGCCCTGAGAACCTACGAACGCTACGGTTTCACGAAGATAGGCTCGCTTGGCCCCCTTTCCACGGGCCAGACGATCACATGGCTGGAGAAACGTTTCTAGCAGGCTGTTGAAAATCGTCGACTATCGCGCACGCCGTTACCCCCTCTGTCCTGCCGGACATCTCCCCCTCAAGGGGGGGAGATCGGCAAGAGGCTTTCTCGCCGCTTCATTCTCGACCGTCGAGAAGTGCTCGACATCGCCACGGAACAATCTCCCCCCTTGAGGGGGAGATGTCCGGCAGGACAGAGGGGGGTATAACAACACCCAGCGCCGTCGATGATTTCAACTGTCGTGTACTGTGGAAGCAGATTAAATGCGACGCGCTTTATCTCTTTGTTTTTATGCATGTCTCCCAAAACCACTGCACAGTTTGGGAGACATGCTCTAGGCGGCGATCCCCGATACCCCACCGTCGACCGTTCGGCCCATAGCCTCGCGGATTTGCTGGCGAAGCCACACGGCTCCGGCATCCGCGTCAGTCTGCAATGTCCAGACCATGGCGACCGGCGGGAAACTCAGCGTCACCGGTACCGGGCTTATTTCCAGCCCCAGCATTGGCGCATAACGCAGCGCGATGCGTGAGGACACGGTCGCCAGCACCGCCGAGGATCGCGCCGTCGCCAGCACCGAGAGGAAATCCGGCGCGGCCGCAACGACGTCGATTTCCAAGCCGCTCAGTTCCAGCGCATCCTTGATGCAGCCATGCAGGCTGTCCGTCTGCGATATGACCGCATGTTTAGCCTCCATATAGGCGTCCAGCCCTACGGGATTGGGCAGATCGAGCAAGGCCGGGTTGAAACAGCAGAGCACGCTGGAAGAATAAAGCGGCTCGCAATGATGGCGTTGCTCTTTCGAATAGGCGCATCCGACAGCCATATCGATCACACCCGTATCAAGCATCGCGGTAATTTCCTGCTCCTGCCCGCTGCGGGCGAGAATGCGGATGCCGGGCGCGATCTCCCGCAGCCGCGCCGTCAGATCCGGCAAAAGCAACAGCTCCACCTCGCTTGACATGCCCAGCCGGAATGTGCGGCGCTCGGTGGCAGGATCGAACACATCCGCCGTCAAAACCGCCGCCTGCGCCTGCCTCAGCGCCTGCCGCACCGGGCCGGCCAGATTAAGCGCCCGCGCCGTCGGCTTCATCTCCTGCCCCACGCGGATGAAAAGCTCATCCTGAAACAGGGTGCGCAGGGTGGAGAGATTATGGCTCATGGCCGGCTGCTGGATTTTCAGCCGCCGCGCGGCGCGCGTGACGTTCATCTCCTCCATCATCGCATCGAAAGCGATGAGAAGATTGAGGTCGAAGGAACGGAGATTGAAATGATCGATAGTTTGCATAAGTCACATCGATTTGATTGCTGGCCTGCCTACACTTAGCTGGAGTGCGGAAAGTTTCAAGACATTCCCTCAACCCAGGAGCTCCCAATGCCGTCCCGTCGCTCACTTCTCAAAGGCGCCGCCAGCGCCATCTTCGCCGCCCCTTTTGTTGCTCCCACCGTCGCATTTGCCAAGGCGCCTCTCGCCGCCACACAGGCACCCGGCTTTTATCGACTGATGGTCGGCAAGGTGGAAGTCACCGCCCTTTCGGACGGCGTCATCGCGCTGCCGCTCGCCAAGATTTACACCAACACCACGCCGGAACACGCCTCAAAGGTCTTGCAGGGCGCCTTCCTGCCGGAAGAGACGCCTACCTCGGTCAACGCCTTTCTCGTCAACACCGGCGACAGGCTGGTGCTGATCGACGCCGGCACCGGCGCTTATCTCGGCCCGTCCCTCGGCAGGCTCGTCGCCAATATCGAGGCCTCCGGTTATAAGACCGACGAGATAGACGACATTGTCCTCACCCATATCCACACGGACCATTCCGGCGGACTGTCAGCCAATGGCAAACGCGTCTTTGCCAATGCGACCCTGCACGTCAACGCGCGCGAAGCCGCTTTCTGGCTCGATGCGGCAAAGGCCAAGGCAGCGCCTGAAGCGCTGAAGAAGGGTTATGCCGAAGCGAAGGAAAGCATCCAGCCCTATATTGATGCCGGCAAGTTCGAGACATTCGGCGACAATGCTGCGCCGGTTCCCGGTCTCGGCTCTATCCTTTACGCCGGCCACACGCCCGGCCACAGCGCTGTCGTTGTCGAAAGCGACGGCCAGAAAATCGTCTTCTGGGGCGATATCACCCATGGCGATATCCTCCAGTTCGATGAGCCTGACGTGGCCATCGAATTCGACGTCGACCAGAAGGCCGCCGTCGTGGCGCGCGATCTGGCATTCAAACAGGCAGTAGAGGGCAAATATCTGGTGGCCGGCGCGCATATCGCCTTTCCCGGCATTGGCCATGTGCGCACCGACAGCACCAATTACGATTGGCTGCCGGTCAACTACACGGCGCTGTAAGGTGCGAAACAGCCTGGCCTGATCCTCAACGGGTCAGGCCATTGCGCGGGAAGGGCGCGTCAGGTCAGCGCCACCTGCCGCGTTTCCGCATTGATCATCGTCGCGGCAATGGCAGCAAGCACCAGCAAACCGGCGAAAATGCCGATTGCGACGCCAAAACCCTGCGCTATGGCATAACCGAGCAGAGACGGCGCAAGCAGGCCGCCGAGCCTTGCCATGGCGCCTGCGGCGCCCATGCCGGTCGCCCGCGATTCCGTCGGGTAAAGCTCCGGCGTGTAAGCATAAAGCGCCCCCCAGGTGCCGAGCAGCGCAAAGCTCATGATGAGAAGCGAGGCGGCGATCATTGCGCCCGCCGAAGCCAGCGTGAAGAGCAGGCAACCGAGCGCTGAGAGCAGGCAGAAACCGATCAGCGTCGGCTTGCGGCCCCATTTTTCGACGCCATAGGCGGCAAGCGCATAACCGGGGATTTGCGCCAGCGCCACCAGCACCAGAAAACCATAACCGCGCACGAAGCCGAACCCGTCTCCGGCCAGTTTCGCCGGCATCCACGTAAAGACGCCGTAATAGGAAACGGAAACGAGGAACCAGATGGCGAGGATCATGATGCTGCGCTGCCGGAGCGCCGGTGAAAATATCCCCTGCCCCTTGCCCACGTCAGGCTGGAAAAGCCCGGTCCCGGCATCGAGCGGCGCACGCCCATTCGTCACCAGCATGCGGTTGACGACGGCCTTGGCTTCCTCCAACCGCCCGCTGCGCAACAGGTAGAGCGGCGATTCCGGCACCAGAAAGCGCAGGCCAAGGCCGAGAACTGCCGGAAATGCCGTCACGGCGAAAATATAGCGCCAGGCATCGGCGACACCGGCAAGGCTGGCGCCCCAGGCAGCCAGTGCCACGATCAGCGTTCCGACAGCCCAGAAACCCTCCAGAAAGACCAGCCAGCGGCCGCGATTTTTGGCGGGCAGGAACTCGGCCATCATCGCATAATCCACCGGCAGCGTGCCGCCCACGGCGGCCCCGGTAAGAAAGCGCAGAACAAGCAGGATGGTGAAATCGGGCGCGAATACCGAAAGCACGCCGAACAGCGCATCGCAGGCCACGGTGACGATCAGCACACGGCGACGCCCGTAGCGATCCGCCAGCCGCCCGAAACCGGCAGCACCCAGCAGCATGCCGAAAAAGAACGCCGTGCCGGTCTGCAACGCCTGCGGCACCGTCAGCCCGAAGGTTGCGGCAATCGAGGCGGCGGTGAAGCCAACCGCCAGAACCTGCATGGCATCCGCCGCCCAGACGAGGCCGAATATGCCCATCAGCCGCCGCTGATAGGCGCCTGCGCCCGCGCGCTCCAGCGCATCATTCATGGTAATCGCCGTCATGCCCCGCCCCTTTGCAGAAATCGACTTTGACTTGCTATCGTATAGGGGGAGGAAACGGAATTGAATTCTATGGAGGGAGACGCGTTGTTTCGAGACAGACTACCGGAAGAAGATTTTGCCACACGAGGATTGGCACGGCAGTCTCGATGGTTCCCGTAATTCGCAACATCCCTTCCGTCACCCCGGACTAGATCCGGGTCCAGCCAGCCCAAGTCCTTGGGCTGAAAAGAGATTCTTTCGCCGCGCCGACGCGCGTCGGCTGGATTCCGGCTCAAGGCCGGAATGACGGAAGGGATAGTATCATGGTGAGAAGAAAAACCTTCAGCCGTAAACCCTGAGCGGCTCCTCAAAACCCTCATCTTCCGCCGTGGCGGCCGGCATCGCGGCCTCGCATTTGCGCCAGCCGATCTTGCCCTTCAGCCGCTGGTGCACGTCGTCGCCAATCGGCACCACCAGCACCCGGTTCGGGTCGACCGGGCCGGGAAAATCGAGCGCCGCATAAGCGACCTTCTCGAAACCGAGCGGCATGTAATAGGGCGGATCGCCGATCAGGATCACCGCTTCGGAGCCCTTCCGCCGGGCGGCGGCAATGGCGATCCGGACGAGTTCCCGGCCGATGCCCTTGTTCTTGTGCGAGGGCCGCACCGCAAGGGGCCCGAGCATATGGCCCTTCACCCCGCCCGCCAGAACCGGCGTCATGCGCACAGACGCAATGGTTTCGCCATCATCGGCGCAGACGAAGGACAGCGACCGGTCATGCGGCCCCTGCTCACGGATGCGCGCTGCGGCACGGGTATGCCGGCCGGGACCGAATGCTTCTTCGTTGATGACGTCGATGATGGCGTCGTGCGACGCGTCCTCGGTGAGGTAGACAAGATCGTGCTTGGACATGAAGAGACCGAAACTTCCAGAATGCGGATGCGACAATAGATGACGGCTGCGCCGGTAAGGGCGTTCAGGAGCGTCAGCGTCGTCGGAGCATCCGTGGTTCGATCATAGTCAGCAATTTCCTCAGAATTGTGAAAATTGCAGTTATCAGGAAAATTCCCACCCGTCCAGAACAAATCTCTGCGCTATCCCATTCAGTTCCCACATGACCGGAAACGCATTGTTCAACGCATTGCGGGTTCGCGGGACAGTGCAGAACGGTTAGGATCGCTCAAAAGGAAACAATCAAGGAGATCGTCATGGGCATGCTGGTGGAAGGCGTATGGAAAGACGTCTGGTATGACACCAAGGAAACCAAGGGGCACTTCAAGCGCAGCGCCTCACAATTCCGCAACTGGGTTACAGCAGATGGCGCACCCGGCCCTTCCGGAGAAGGCGGGTTCGAGGCCGAGAAGCACCGCTACCACCTCTATGTCTCCTTCGCCTGCCCCTGGGCGCACCGCACCCTGATTTTCCGCAAGCTGAAAAAGCTGGAGGACCTGATTTCCGTCTCCGTCGTCGATCCGCTGATGCTGGAAAACGGCTGGGAATTTAAACCTGAGGGCGAGCGCACGCCGGGCGCGACCGAGGATCACCTCTTCGGCTGCTCGACGCTCTGGCAGGTCTATACCAAAGCAGACCCCAAATATTCGGGGCGTGTCACCGTGCCAGTCCTGTGGGATAAAAAACGCGGCACCATCGTCTCCAATGAATCAGCGGAAATCATCCGCATGTTCAATTCCGCCTTCAACGATCTCACCGGCTCGCAGGCCGATTATTATCCCGAAGCGCTACGCGCCGAGATCGATGCGCTGAACGACGTCATCTACGACACCGTCAATAACGGCGTCTACAAGGCCGGTTTCGCCACCACGCAGGACGCCTATCAACAGAATGCCGTGAAGGTGTTCGAAACGCTGGATATGCTTGAGAACCGCCTGAAGGACCGGCGTTTCCTGTTCGGTTCAGAACAGACGGAAGCGGACTGGCGCCTGTTCACCACGCTGGTGCGGTTCGACCCCGTCTATGTCGGCCATTTCAAGTGCAACATTCGCCGCATCCACGACTATCCGCACCTGACGGGTTACCTGCGCGATCTCTACCAGACGCCCGGCGTGCCTGATACGGTGGATATGCGCCACATCAAGGAACATTATTACCGCAGCCACCGCACCATCAACCCGACCGGCATCGTGCCCGTCGGCCCGGAACTGGACCTGACCATGGCCCATGGCCGCGAGGCGTTCTCCTGACGGAAAGCCGTTACTACCAGTGGTCGGCGATCGCCGCTTCGCCGGCAAGCTCGGCAAGGCGGCGGCGGGTTGCGGCCGTCACCCCTTCGGGCAGCTCCGACAGGTCGAAAAAGCCGCTTTCGGCAATTTCATGATCCGGCTTTTTCGGTTTGGTCTGGGAGACGTCAAGCCGGTAGAGCGCCACATGATCGCGATTGCTGCCTTCCAGATTGAGATAGACATGGATCAGCTCCGGTTTGGAGGCAGCTTGTAGATTGCCCTCCTCGCGGATTTCCTTGTGCAGTGCCATCAGCAGGGTTTCACCGCGCTCCACACCGCCGCCCGGCAGATACCAGCCCGGCAGATAAGTGTGCCGCACCAGAAAAATCCTGCCCGTTTCATCGAAACAGGCCGCACGCACGCCAAGGGTTGCGCCGCGCGTGAACAGAAAAACGAAATGCAGCAGGCGAATGAGGACGCGCATATGGAACGGACGGGCCTGCCGCCCGGTTGTTTCGTCATTCACCCTGGTTTCTCCCCGCCTGCCGGCTTTTATTGGACGCGCGGCATATCATAGGTTATCTCTGCCGCCATGTTCAAACTTGCGCATATTTCAGACGTCCATTTGGGGCCACTGCCAAAACTCACTTTCCGGGAACTTGCATCCAAGCGTATCACCGGTTTTGTCAACTGGCACCGCAACCGCCGCAAGCATCTCTTTACCGATACGCTGGAAAAACTGCTCGACGATCTGGAGACAAAGTCACCGGACCATCTGGCTATTACCGGCGATCTCGTCAATCTTGCGACGGGCATTGAAATCCGCGCCGCCGCCGACTGGCTGGAGGAAGTGGGCGATCCCGAAAAAACCTCCGTCGTTCCCGGCAATCACGACGCCTATGTTTCCGGCGCGCACGACAAGGCCATGCAGGCCTGGTATCCTTACGTGCGCGGCGATGGCGACCCGCTGGAATGGGACGACGACCGCAAGATTTTTCCCTATATGCGCGTCCGCGGTCCCGTCGCACTCATCGGCTGCTCCACCTCGATTGCGACGCCGCCCTTTTCGGCAACCGGCTACTTCGGCAACCGGCAGGCCCGCGCCACGGCGGAGCTTTTGAAAAAAGCCGGTGAACAGGGCCTTTTCCGCGTTGTGATGATCCATCATCCGCCGATCCGGGGCGCCACTGCCGCCCATAAACGCATGTTCGGCGTTCGTCGCTTTGCCGCCGCTCTCGGTGTCGGTGGCGCGGAACTCGTGCTGCACGGTCATACCCATTTGAATACGGTCTACTGGCTGAACACCCACCATGGGGAAGACCACATCCCGGTCGTCGGCATTTCCTCCGCCAGCCAGGGACCGGGCGGTGAAAAACCGCGCGCGGCCTATAATATCTTCCATATTTCCGGTGGCCCCGGCACATGGAATGTCGCCTGTGAGCGCCATAGTCTGAATGAGACGGGGACGGGTGTGGCGCTGGAGGATGTGCGGGTGTTTTATGAAAACGGGCGGCCGCTGGGATTTTCGCTGCCGAAGGAATAGCGTCCGGAGCGGTTGTGTCGGTGGGTGGGGCTTACCCCCCTCTGCCCTGCCGGGCATCTCCCCCTCAAGGGGGGAGATCGACTCGTGGTTGGGTCTCGCCC